>NZ_VDMS01000001.1:0-1288430 GCF_006346395.1 Nocardioides plantarum | reverse complement strand
CGTACTCGGAGCCCTGGGGCCACTGGGCGGCCCACCACTCCCGCGACGCGCACGCCTCGTCGAGGGCGGTCACGGCGGCGGCGGTGGCGAGCTGGCGGGCCGTGAGGTCGGCCAGCACGCGCGCTCGGGCGTCGAGCAGCAGTTGGTCGTCCACAGGTCCTATTAAACGGGCGCACCAAGGGCGGTACCGCTCGACCTCCCCGACACGGCGGCTGCGATCTCCTACCGTGGGGGCGTGAACCCCCTGCTCGAGGTCGCCGTGCACCGCGTCGAGGACGTCGCGGGCGCGGTCGAGGGCGGCGCCGACCGGCTCACCCTCGACGTGGACGGCCGCTCGCCCGACGTGCCCACGGCGGCCGCCGTGCTCCGGGCGGCCGTGGCCGGCGACGTGCCGGTGCGGGTGATGCTGCGGCTCGACGACACGTTCACGACCACCGGCGGCGACCTGGTCCGGATGATCGGCCTGGGCGAGGAGTACCTCGCGCTCGGCGCCGAGGGGTTGCTGTTCGGGTTCCTCGACGTCGACCTCGAGGTCGACGTCGCCACCACGACCGCGCTGGCCGACTCGCTGCCGGGCGTCCCGTGGACCTTCCACCGTGCCATCGACGCGACGCTCGACCTCGCACGCTCGTGGCGCCGGGTCGTCGGCCTCCCGGGCCTGACGGCCGTCTCGTCCGGCGGCTCGCCCCAGGGCCTGGCCCAGGGCTACGACGACCTGCTCGCGCTCGCCGGCCGTGACCCCGCGGTCGCCCGGCTCCTGGTCGCCAGCGGCGGGCTCGACGCCGAGCAGGTGCCGTGGCTGGCACGCGCGGGCGTCCACCAGTTCCGGGTCGGTCACCAGGTCCGCCCGGGCGGCTCGTCGCGGGCCTTCGTCGACGCGGGCCTGGTCCGCTCGTGGCGGCTGCTGCTCGACGGCCCGGCCGTCTCGCGCGCCGACCGCACCGTGACCTCGTGATCCTCATCGACCCGCCCGCGGTCGAGCGCTGGGGGCGCCGCTGGTCCCACCTGGCCAGCGACACGTCGTACGACGAGCTGCACGCGTTCGCGCGCCGCCTCGACATCCCCGAGCGCGGCTTCGACCGCGACCACTACGACGTCCCCTCGGAGTGGTACGACGTCGTGGTCGCCGCCGGCGCGAGCCCGGTCAGCTCGCGCGAGCTCGTGGCGCGCCTGAACGCCGCGGGCCTGCGCCGCCGCAAGCCGCGCCGGCCGAGGGACACGCCCTAGCCGAGCTCGGCCGCGACGTTGGCGCGCGCGGCGTCCTCCCAGCGCTCGAGGGCGTAGGAGGTGTGGAACAGCCGGGGCTTGCCGACGAGGTCGGTCAGCACCACCCGGCGCCCGGCCGCGAAGGTCTCGTCGTCGAGGTGGGCGTACTCGGCCCGCACGTCGCTCACGTACGCCGCGTAGCGCTCGGCCGGCGCGGCCAGGATGCCGAGGTCGGCGTCGGACAGCACGCAGCCGTTCGCGTCGCCCTCCTCGGGGCGGTGCGACTCCGTGAGCCGCACCAGCCGCACGACCTCGACGACGACCGCGTCGTCGACCAGGCCCGGCAACGCGTGCTCGGCCCAGGCGGCCGAGCGCTCCTCGGCGTCGCGCTCGCCGTCGTAGACCGCGTCGTGGAACCACGCCGCCAGCCGGACGGGCAGGTGCTCGAACGGCACCCCGGCCGCCGCGAGCTCGTCGACGCGGGCGAGCACCTCGGTCAGGTGGGTCGTGTCGTGGTAGCCGCGCTCGGGGTCGGCGTACGCCGCCAGCAGCTCGTCGCGGACGGCCAGACCGTCGTCGAGGGGCCAGGACGGACCAGCAGGCGGGGGCATCGCCCCATTAGACCCTGTACGTCGCCCGACGTGCGCCGTGGCCTACGCGCCCGGGGTCATCGCCCAGCGGATGGTGCCGGTGGCGGCCGACCCGAGCGCGCGCACGACCGTCCGCTCGGTGACCGGCAGCCAGGGCAGCCGCAGCGGCACCCGGGTCCACGCGGGCATCAGGCCCACCGCGGCGGCCACCAGGACGCCGTACGCCGGTCGGGCGGCCAGCGGCAGCGGCGGCCGGAAGAGCAGGTAGCGCACGGCCTCCCGTGCCTCGGAGGTGCCGCGCAGCTCGGGGCGGTAGGACGCCAGCGCCTCGACCAGCTCGGCCTCGGTGCCCGGCACGTCGCTGGCCCCGAGGCGGGTCGCGATCTCGCCGACCTGGGCGACGTAGGTGTCGCGCTGGGCCTGGTCGAGCCGCTGCTTGCCGTAGACGGTGTGGGCCCGCAGGAAGCTGTCGACCTCGGCGACGTGCACCCAGCGCAGCAGGTGCGGGTCGGAGGCGGCGTACGGCGTCCCGTCGGGCATCGTGCCGACGACCCGCTTGTGGATGGCGCGGACGATGTCGACCTGGCGCTCGGCGTCCTCGGCGGTCGCGAACGTGGTGGTCGCGAGGAACTCGCTGGTGCGGTGCAGGCGTCCCCACATGTCACCGCGGAAGCCGGAGTGCTCGGAGACCGCGAGCATGGCGGCGGGGTGCAGGGTCTGCAGCAGGAGCGCCCGGATGCCGCCGACGAACATCGAGGCGTCGCCGTGCACCACCGAGATCGGGCTGTCGGGCTCGAACCAGCGTGCGCCCTGCGTGAAGTGGATCCGGTCGCGCTTGTCGAGCGCGTCGGGCCCGGCGACCCGCTCGAACAGGGCCTGCCCCAACCGGTCACGCACCCCGCTCGTCACGCTCGTCACGTCCACGGTGCGAGCCTACGGACCCCGGTCCCACCCCTCCGGTCCTCGGTGATCGGTGATCGGTGATCGAGCTTGTCGAGATCCTGGGAGCGGTCTCGACAGGCTCGACCGACGAGGGGAGACGGTCAGGCCGACCAGGAACGCAGCCAGATCGTCTGGTCGGAGGCACCCAGTGCGGTCGCCACGGCCTCGGACACCGGCTCGGAGACGTCGGTGACGACGTAGCCCTGCTCGCCGCGCGTGGCGAGGTACTGACCGGTCACGTTGACGCCCTGCTCGGCGAGCCGCGCGTTGAGGTCGGCCAGGACGCCGGGGACGTTGACGTGCAGGAAGCCGATCCGCGAGCCGGTCGTGAGCCGCGGGGCCAGGACGGCCGGGAGGTCGACCGAGAGCTCGGTGCGACCCTCGAGGACGAACCCGGCGAGCTTGCCGGCGACGAACCAGCCGATCTCCTCCTGCGCCTCCTGCGTCGAGCCGCCGACGTGGGGGGTGAGGATCACGTTGTCGAGGCCGCGCAGCGGCGACTCGAACTCGTCGCCCTGGGCCTTGGGCTCCACGGGGAACACGTCGAGCGCGGCGCCGGCGATGTGACCGCTCAGGATCTGCTCGCGCAGCGCCTCGGTGTCGACGACCATGCCGCGGGCGGCGTTGATGAAGATCGAGCGCGGCTTCATGGCGGCGAACTGCTCGGCGCCGAAGAACCCGGCGTTGCCCGGGCGTCCGTCGACGTGCAGCGTGACGACGTCGGCCTCGGCGAGCAGCTCGTCGAGCGAGGACGTCCGGCGGGCGTTGCCGTGGGCGAGCCGGTCGGCGGTGTCGAAGAAGATGACCCGCAGACCGAGCGCCTCGGCGACGTTGGACAGCTGGGTGCCGATGTTGCCGTAGCCCACGATGCCGAGGGTGCGACCGCGGATCTCGTGGCTGCCCTTGGCCGACTTGTCCCAGACACCGGCGTGCATCTTCTCGGTCTTCTCGGTCAACCGCCGTGCCAGCGCGATGATCTCGCCGATGACGAGCTCGACCACGCTGCGCGTGTTGGAGTACGGCGCGTTGAACACCGCCACGCCACGCTCGGCCGCCGCGGCCAGGTCGACCTGGTTGGTCCCGATGCAGAAGCAGCCGATCGCCAGCAGGTCGGGGGCGCTGTCGAGCACCGCGGTCGTGATCGTGGTGTTGGAGCGGATGCCGAGCAGGGCGACCCCCGGCAGCGCGGCGATCAGCTCGTCCTCGGACATCGCGGCCGTCCGGAGCTCGACCTCGAAGCCGCGCCGCTCGAGGGTCTCGACGGCGATGGGATGGATGTTCTCGAGCAGCAGGGCCTTCACGGGTCCAGGGTAGTGAGGGGCGGAGCCGGGGTCGGGGTGGCCTCCATGGGGTGGAACCCGCGCGATCACCCGCGTCACGTGGTGGTGCGAGGCGTCGATCAGGACGCGGCGTACCCGCCGTCGACGAGGTGGTAGCTGCCGGTCACGAAGGTGGCGGCGTCGGAGACCAGGAAGGCGACCAGGGCGGCGACCTCCTCGGTGGTGCCGAGGCGACCGGCGGCGTGCTTCGCGGCCAGCGCGGCCTGGGCGTCGGCGTCGAGGTTGGCCTCGAGCAGGGGAGTGGAGATGAAGCCGGGACCGACGGCAGTGACGCGCACTCGCTGCTCGCCGTACTCGAGGGCAGCGTTCTTGGTCAGACCGACCAGGCCGTGCTTGGTCGTGACGTAGGCCGAGGAGCCGGGGAGGCCGACCGAGCCCAGGACCGAGCCCATGTTGACGATCGCGCCACCGCCGTGGGCGGCCATCGCCGGCAGCTGGGCGCGCATGTTGTAGAAGACGCCGTTGAGGTTGACGTCGACGACCTGGCGCCAGGAGTCGAGCGGGTAGTCGCCGATCGGCAGCGAGGGCCCGCCGATGCCGGCGTTGTTGACCGCGATCCGCAGGGGGGCGAGCGCCTCGGCGGCGGCCACCGCGCGTACGGCGACCTCGGGGTCCGACGCGTCGCCGACGAACGCCGATGCCACACCGCCGTCAGCCACGATCTCGGCCGTCACGCGGTCGGCGGCCGCGGCGTCGAGGTCGTGCACCACCACGGCGGCACCGTTGGCGGCCAGCAGTCGCGCGACCGCGCGGCCGATGCCCGAGCCTGATCCCGTCACGATCGCGGAACGGTCCTGCACGTCGTAGGTAGCCATGTCTGTCACTCCTTCGTCATGTTCGCCGACATGTGTCGGATACGTCGGTAACCTACAGTCGTCGGAGTTCATTCCGACCCCGAGGAGACCCGATGGACGTGCGTCAGCAGCGCTCGCAGGCCGCGCTCTTCGCGGCGGCGCTCCGGCTGGCCGCGACTGCGCCGGTGGGCTCGCTCACGGCGACCGCGCTCGCCCGCGAGGCAGGTGTGCACCGCTCGACCTTCTACGAGCTCGCGAGCTCGCCCGCCGATCTCGTCGAGCGCGCCCTGCGCGCCGAGCTCGACGACCTGCGCGCCGGCCTCCTGGTCGACGGCGACCCCGATCTCGACCGGGCGGTCACCGGCGTCACCCGCGGCGTCCTCGAGCACGTACGACGCCATGCCGAGATCTACCGGCGCGGGCTGGCCGACGACAGCGGGGTGGCCAGCCTGCACCCCATGCTGGCCCGCCACTTCCGCGAGACGAGCCGGCTGCTGAGTGCCCGCGCCCGCCTGCGGGTCGACCTCGAGGTCGCGGGCATCGACGGCGTCCGGGTCGAGGACACCGCGATCCACTTCGTCTGTGCCGCGACGGTGGGCGCCATCGAGGCCTGGGTCGGCTCCGACGACCTCGACGTCGACGCCTTCCTCGCGCTCTACCTGCGACTGCTGCCCGGGTGGTGGCCGCACGACCGCGGCACCGACTGATCCGGGTGATCCCCGGCCGCGACCCTGTCGGCGGCCGTAGTGTCACGGCCGTGACCGATGACCAGGGCTGGCTGGCCCGCCGACGCCGCCGGCTGATGGACGGGTACGCCGATCGCTCCCGCGCGAAGGCGGCGGCCAAGGCGATCGACTCCAGCCGGCCCTCCGTTGCGACCGTCGCGGTGTGGGGCCTGGCCGGGCTGGTGCACCTGACGACCGTCGCGACCCTCGTCCTCGGTGCCTGGCTGACGTTGATCGCCCCGTCCCTCGTGCTGCGGGTCCCCGGGCTGGTGATCGTCCTGTTCGGGCTGTTCCTGGTCCCGTGGCCCCGGTCGGTCCGCAAGCTGGGCGCGCACACGAGAGTCGACCTGCCCGAGCTGTTCGCCCTTCTCGACAGGGTCGCCGAGCACAACGGCGGGCCGGTGCCGCACCTCGTCGGGTTCGACCCCGACTACAACGCCTCCACGTTCGCGCTCGGTCGGCGCCGGGTGCTCGTCCTCGGTGCCCCCTTGTGGGTCGCCGCGCCGCCGCACGCGCGGCTGGCCCTGCTGGGTCACGAGCTCGGGCACTTCGCTCACCGCGACGTCCTGTCCTCGTCCTGGACCGCGCCGGCCCACCGGGCGCTCGAGCAGTGGCGACTGGTGCTCCGCGAGCTCGGCGACGACCCGTTCGACGGGGGGACCGGCCTGCGGATCGTCACCGTCGTGATCCGGGTCCTGGTCCTTCCGTTCCGGGCGTTGCTGGCCGGCTACGTCTACCTCCTCGACCTGCTCGCAGCGTCGTCGTCGCGCAGCCGCGAGTACCTCGCCGACCTCGATGCCATCAGCACCGGGGGGTCGGACGGCGCCCTCGCGCTGCTGGACACGTTGCTCGCCGGCAGCGCCGTCGAGGCTGCCGTGGGCCGGGCCGCGATCCGCCGTGACGACGCGTGGCACGAGGTCCGGACGACCCTGGCCCGCGACGACCTCACGACCCGGCTCCGGCGTCGCGCCCACGCCGTCCAGGAGGAGAGCCGGATCGACGACTCCCACCCCAGCCACGCCCAGCGCATCCGGCTGGTCGAGGAGCGGGAGCAGGTCGGCCCGGGCGTGGTCGTCGACACGGCCACGTGGCACCGGCTGGACGCCGAGCTCGAGCCGTACCTCGACAGCGCCGGCAGCGTCCTGGTCGACGCCGTCCGCTACCAGCACTGAGGGCCGACGGACTGGACTAGCCAGCCCCACGTCGCCGGCAACCAACCGCCCGGTCGACGCGTCTTGTCAGTGTGTCCCCACGCCTGCGTCTCCGCCTGCCTGTCCGATTCGCCCTGCTCGCTGCCCTCTCGGCCCTCGCCGTCCCGGCCGCCACGGGCGTCGCCCCGGGTGCGCAGGCCGCGACCCCCGCCCCCTCCGTCGCGCGGACTCCCGACCCGAGCACTCCCGACCCGTCCGCGACCGATCCGGACACCACCCCGACCGGGTGGCGCGTCACCGACCTCGGCGGCGGCCGGTACACGGTGTCGTGGACCTCCGCCGACCCGCTGCCGACGACGTCGGACCGACCCACGATCGTCGGCGACGGCCTGGAGCTGGGACCCACCACGATCGGCGCGGACCGCCGTACGGTCGAGAGCGTCGTCACGGCCACCGAGGCGCCCGACCCGGCCGAGCTCGACGTCCTGCTTTCCGGCGACCGCCTCGACGAGCGCGGCACCGACCGGACCGACGTGGGCGGGGGAGCGCGACGCGACGCACCGCCCACCACCCCGCTCGCGGCCCCCGACCCGGGCGCCACCGGGCCCTACGCCGTCGTCACCAGCGACTACGCGCTGCGCTCGGTACGGCTCCCGGGCATGCCGCGGGGCATCGAGATGGTCGGCCACGTGGTCGAGCCCGCGGCCGACGCCGCGACCGGCCCGCGTCCGCTCGTGCTCTTCCTCCACGGGCGGCACAGCGTCTGCTATCAGCCCGGTCACCCCGGCGCCTACTCCGAGACCTGGCCGTGCGCGGGCGCGTTCCGGGAGATCCCGAGCCACCTGGGCTACGACTACATCCAGCGCACCCTCGCCTCGCAGGGGTTCACGACCGTCTCGGTGCGCGTCAACGGCATCAACGCCCAGGACTACCGCCTCGACGACGGTGGCGCCGACGCGCGGGCCGCGATCGTGCGCCGCCACCTCGACCACTGGACCACCATCGCCGCCGCGCACCAGGTCGACCTGTCCCGCGTCGTGCTGGTCGGTCACAGCCGAGGCGGCGAGGGGGTCGACCGCGCGTCGATCCAGATCCCCCTCGACGCGCCCTACCGGATCGTCGGCCAGGTGCTGCTCGCCCCGACCGACTTCGCGTCCCACACCGCGCCGTACGTCCCGACCGTGACGGTGCTGCCCTACTGCGACGGGGACGTCTCCGACCTGCAGGGCCAGAAGTTCACCGACGTGGGCCGCGACCTGGCCGCCGACGACACCTCGCTGAAGAGCTCGGTGCTCGTGATGGGCGCCAACCACAACTACTTCAACACCGAGTGGACCCCCGGGTCGGTCGCCCCGTCCTCCGACGACTGGTCCGGCCCGTCCCGCGAGGCCTGCGGTCGCCGCGACCCCGGTCGCCTCGACGGCCGGCACCAGCGCGCCGTCGGCCGCGCCTACGTCGCCGGCGCCGTCCGGCTGTTCACCGGCGAGGACGCCTACCTCCCGCTCGTCGACGGCTCCCGCACGAGCGTGCCGTCCGCGGCCGGCGCCGACGTGCGCACCCACGCCCTCGGCGGTGGGCGCGACACGCGTCGGCCCGGCATCGACGCCACGCCCACGCCCGCGGCGGGCGGTGCCACGAACCGGCTGTGCGTCGGCCAGACGTCGTACGACGACGCGCGGGCGAGCGCCTGCGGCCGCGGCCTCGGCGAGGTCGTCGCCCCGCACTGGCGGGCGGAGTGGGAGGGACAGCCCGCCCGGAAGTTCCTCGAGATGGGGTGGCTCCGTGCCGGCGCGGTGGGTGGCCTGAGGTTCACCGCCCCGCTCGACCTGAGCGCCGACCGGCTCGAGCTGCGCACGATCGTCGACCCTCGGCGCGGCCCGGTCGACCTGCGGGTCCGGATCGCCGACAGCACGGGTGCCACCGCGACGCTGACGCCCGAGGGAGGCTCGACGACCGAGCCGCTGCTCGTGGGCGAGTCCGTCACCAAGCTGTGGGCGCAGGCCCTGCTGGTCGACGCCACCGACGCGACCGGCCTCGACCTGACCGACGTGACGTCGGTCGAGCTGATCGCCGGCAACGCCCGCGGCCGGATCTGGCTCGCCGACGTGTCGGCCGCGCCCGACGCCCTCGCGGCGGTCCCCGCCACGCGTCTGCCGCAGATCGACCTCGGCGAGCTCGTGATCGACGAGGGCAACCCCGGCGGCACCCGCTTCGGGGCCGTCTCGCACCGCACCGCCCGGGTGCCGTTCACCGTCAGCGGGACCCTCACCGCGCCCGCCCGCTTCGTCCTCGTCAGCGGCGGCGACGAGGGCGACCGGGCCGACGGCAGCACCGCCGGGCGCCAGACCGTCGACCTCGCGCCCGGCCAGACGTCGGGCACGATCGCGATCGACTACACCGCCGACCGGCTCGACGACTACGACCTGCAGACCGACATCACCGCGTGGCCGGTCCACGGTCTGGTCACCGACGACTACCTCGGCATGCTGCGGATCGACGACGACGACCCGACCCCGGCGCTGCGGGTCAGCTCGCCGGGCCGGGTCCGCGAGGGATCGCCGATCGTGTTCACGGTCAGCACCGACCGCCCGGTCGGCTACGCGCTGTCGCCCTTCCTCCAGATCGTGCGCAGCCCTGGCCGGCCGCTCCGCGGGACCGACGTGCCGCGCTGGTTCCTGGCGTCCCGCGGGGCCGCGGGCGACCCGCGCAGCCCGCTCTACAAGCTGGAGGTCTACGGCTTCGCGCAGATCGACCCGGGCGAGCGATCCGCCCGGCTGGTCGTCCCCACCGTCAAGGACCGGGTGCGCGAGGGCTCCGAGACCTTGTCCGTGGTGATCTGGATCGACGACAAGCGCGTACGCCGCACCGTGACGGTGGTCGACGCGACGTCGTGACGCTCGGTCCTCACTCCGTACGTCGCCGCAGCGTGACGGACCCCAGCGCGAGCCCGGCCACGACGAAGCCACCGACGACGAGCAGGTCGAGCCAGACGTCGCTGGTGGTGCTGCTGCCGGTGAGCCGGTCCATCGCGTCCACGGCGTAGGTCAGCGGCAGCGCACGGCCCGTGACGTCCAGGACCTCCGGGAGGTCCGGGCGGGCCACGAAGAGCCCGCAGAGCAGCAGCTGCGGGAACACGACCAGCGGCAGGAACTGCACCGCCTGGAACTCCGTGCGCGCGAACGCACTCACGAACAGGCCGAGGACCGAGCCGAGCACGGCGTCGGCCGTCGCCACGACGCACAGGAGCCACACCGGTCCCTCGACCGAGAGGTCGAGCAGCCCGACCGACACCGAGACCGCCAGGCCGGACTGGAGGGCGGCGACCACGCCGAACGCGAGGGCGTAGCCCAGGAGGAAGTCGAGTCGCCCCATCGGCATGGCCAGCAGCCGCTCCAGGGTGCCGCTGGACCGCTCGCGCAGGGTGGTGACGCTGGTGACCAGGAACATCACGATGAAGGGGAACACCGCGAGAAGGGCCGGTCCCAGGCGGTCGAACGGGTCGACCGGCAGGTCACGGAACATCCACCACAGCAACGTGATCAGCAGGCAGGGCAGCACGATCAGCATCGCCGCCGTCCGGCGGTCGCGACGCAGCTGGGTCAGGACCCGACCGGCCACCGCGAGGGTGGTGCGCGGGTTCACGACGACGCTCCGACCAGCGACAGGAACGCCGACTCGACGTCGTCGGTGCCGGCCCGCTCCCGGATCTCCGCCGGGGTGCCCTGGGCCAGCACGGCGCCGTCGCGCATGAGCAGCAGTCGGTCGCAGCGCTCGGCCTCGTCCATCACGTGGCTCGAGACGAGGACCGTGACCCCGTCGTCGGCCAGTCCGTGGAACAGCCGCCACAGGTCGCGGCGCAGCACCGGGTCGAGCCCCACCGTCGGCTCGTCGAGGACGAGCAGCGACGGACGACCGAGCAGGGCGACGGCGAGGCTGGCCCGCGATCGTTGCCCACCGCTGAGTCGGCCGACGACGGCCTCGGCGTACGCCGTGAGGTCGACCGACTCCAGGGCCGCGTCCACCTCGCCGACGGGGCTGCCCAGCACCCGCGCGAAGAACCGCAGGTTCTCGGCGACGGTGAGGTCGTCGTACACGCTGGCGGCCTGGGTCACGTAGCCGATCCGGCGGCGCAGGCTCCGGCTGCCGGCGGGCTCGCCCAGGACGGTGACCTCACCTCCGGCGACGCGCTGCACCCCGACGATCGAGCGGAGGAGCGTCGACTTGCCGCAGCCGCTCGGTCCGAGCAGTCCCGTCACGCCGGACCCGATGCTCAGGTCGAGTCCGTCCAGGACGACCCGGCCGCTGCGCACGACGCGCAGCCCGCGGGTCTCCACCACATAATTCATCATGTGGTGAAATTAACCTCGGGACGCGGTCGAGGTCAACCGAGGGGGTCCTCCAGGTAGCGCTGCACGGTGGGCGCGTACGACGCCACGAGCTCCTCCGACGGGGCCGAGGCGATCGGCTCGATCCCCAGCACGTAGCGGGTCACCACCAGGCCCACCAGCTGCGAGGCGACCAACGCCATCCGTCGGTCGGGCTGGTCGAGGCCCAGGGCAGTCCCCAGCGGGCCGAGCACCAGCCGCATGAGCCCGTCGCGGGTCAACCGACCGCCCTCGGGCTCGAACACCGATCGCAGGAGCGTGCGCAGCGGCAACGAGGTGGTCTCGTCGTCCCAGACCGCGACGAAGACCCGCAGCAGCCGCTCACCGGCGCCGTCGAGCCCACCCTCGGCCACCGGCCGCAGCACCTCGCGCGGGTCGAGCGCGACCTCCAGCGCCGCCAGGAACAGGTCGTCCTTGCTGCCGAAGTAGTGGTGCACCAGGGCCGCGTCGACGCCGGCTGCCGCGGCCACCTTGCGCACCGAGGTGCCGGCGTACCCCTGAGCGGCGAACTGGGTCCGTGCGTGCACCAGGATGCTCGCCCGGGTGTCGGGGGAGCCGGGACGTCGCCCGCGCCGGGCCGGAGTCGTCGACATGGGCCGAGGCTACGGCCGGGCTCAGGCCGGCAGGTCCTCCGCGTCGACGATCCGGTAGGCGTAGCCCTGCTCGGCCAGGAACCGCTGCCGGTTCTGGGCGAAGTCGGCGTCGACGGTGTCGCGGCTGACGATCGTGTAGAAGTGCGCGGACTTGCCGTCGTCCTTGGGGCGCAGCAGCCGCCCCAGGCGCTGGGCCTCCTCCTGGCGCGAGCCGAAGGACCCCGACACCTGGATCGCGACCTCGGCCGAGGGCAGGTCGATGGAGAAGTTGGCGACCTTGGAGACCACCAGGAGCCCGACCTCGCCGGAGCGGAAGGCGTCGAAGAGGCGCTGCCGCTCCTTGACCGGGGTCTCGCCCTTGATGACGGGGGCGTCGAGCTGCTCGGCGAGCTCGTCGAGCTGGTCGATGTACTGTCCGATCACCAGCGTGGGCTGGCCGGGGTGCTGCGCGACGAGGTCGCGCACGACCTGGACCTTCTCGTGCGTGCACGACGCGAGCCGGTAGCGCTCCTCGGGCTCGGCGGTCGCGTAGACCAGCCGCTCCGAGGTCGGCAGCGTCACCCGGACCTCGACGCAGTCGGCCGGCGCGATCCAGCCCTGGGCCTCGATGTCCTTCCACGGGGCGTCGTACCGCTTGGGGCCGATCAGCGAGAACACGTCGCCCTCGCGGCCGTCCTCGCGCACCAGGGTCGCGGTGAGCCCGATCCGCCGACGGGCCTGGAGGTTGGCGGTCATCCGGAAGATCGGCGCCGGCAGCAGGTGGACCTCGTCGTAGACGATCAGGCCCCAGTCGCGGGCGTCGAGCAGCTCGAGGTGGCGATAGACGCCGCCCCGCTTGGTCGTCATCACCTGGTAGGTCGCGATGGTGACCGGCCGGATCTCCTTGACGGTGCCGGAGTACTCGCCGATCTCGTCCTCGGTCAGCGACGTACGACGGACCAGCTCGTCCTTCCACTGCCGGGCGCTCACGGTGTTGGTGACCAGGATCAGCGTCGTCGCCTGCGCGTGCGCCATCGCGGCCGCGCCGACGAGGGTCTTGCCGGCGCCGCAGGGCAGGACCACGACCCCGGACCCGCCGTGCCAGAACGACTCGGCGGCCTCGCGCTGGTAGGAGCGCAGCTGCCACTCGCTCTCGTCGAGCGCGATCGCGTGGGCCTCGCCGTCGACGTACCCGGCGAAGTCCTCGGCCGGCCACCCCAGCTTGAGCAGTGCCTGCTTGAGGTTGCCGCGCTCGGAGGCGTGGACGGCGACGGTGTCGTCGTCGATGCGGGCGCCGAGCATCCCGGCGATCTTCTTGGCGCGCAGCACCTCCTCGAGCACCGGCCGGTCGCTGCTGGCCAGCACCAGGCCGTGCACGGGGTGCTTCTCGAGCCGCAGCCGTCCGTAGCGGGCCATCGTCTCGGCGACATCGACGAGCAGCGCGTGCGGGACGGCGTAGCGGCTGTACTGGAGCAGCGTGTCGACGACCTGCTCGGCGTCGTGGCCGGCGGCGCGGGCGTTCCAGAGACCCAGCGGCGTCAGCCGGTAGGTGTGGACGTGCTCGGGGGAGCGCTCGAGCTCGGCGAACGGCGCGATCGCCTTGCGGCAGTCGGCCGCCTGGTCGTGGTCGATCTCGAGGAGGAGGGTCTTGTCGGACTGCACGATCAGGGGGCCATCGGTCACCGACCGAGTCTACGGAGGGCCGGGGTACCGCCCGCCGCTGCGCCGCCCCCGGCTGCCCTGCTTCGGGGGGAGCTCATCCGCTTCTGGGGCGTTGCAACGGGGCAGAAGAGCAGGAATCCCCGGGTACCCGGGGATTCATGCCACCGCGCGACCTACTCCCCAGCCAACGCCCGCACCGTGGTGATCCGGTGCACGGCGAACGACCGGACGTCGTCGGCGCGGTGGTCGCGCGCGGTCAGCGACCCGCCCTCGATCGACAGGGGGTCGACGACCCGGTCGGAGGAGACCCCCTGGTTGTCGACGTAGCCGATCAGCACGGTCGCGCTCGCCTCGATGGCCTCACGCAGCGCGGCCAGCGCCCCGGAGGGCGTCAGCGGGGTGGTGGGAGCCAGCGGCCGGGAGGAGGTCGCCCGGTCGCCGGAGCGTACGGCGGCCACGACGGCGGACACGCGGGCCGACTCGCGCACCGAGCGCGCCGACGGGCCCCGGTCGCGCGGCGCCCGCGCGCGCAGCGCGTCGGGACGGGTGACCTGGACCGTGCCGTCGGCGGCCTCGAGCACCGGCGCGGCGCCGAGGTCACGCAGGCGCGGCAGGAGCACGTCGACGGGGGTGCTGCTGACCACGACGGTGGGGGCGATGCGGCGCAGCCCGAGGCCGCGCGCCCGGGGGTGGTGGAGCAGCTCGCTCAGCGCCGCCTCGTCGTCGGCGCGCAGGAACGACTCGGCGGCCCCCACCCGGATGGCCCCGAAGGTGCGGACCGTGTCGTCGACGAGGTAGGTCAGCGGCTGCGGCACCGGGGTGCGCGAGACGGAGGCCAGGAACTCGTGCAGCTCGACCGCGGTCCACCCGACGTCGAGCGCGCGGCGCACCGAGGCGGGCGTGAAGCGGTAGGTCGTCGCGCCGCCGCGCGACTCGACGTCGGCCACCAGCTGCAGCGAGCGCGCCAGCGCCGACTCGAGGGGGCCCGGCGCGACCGCGGTGAGGTCGGCCTGGAGGAGCACGTGGTCGACGGGCTCGGGGAGCAGACCGGCCAGTGCCTTCTCGGCGTCGCCGCCCGCGACGAGGGTGCGCGCGAAGGAGGCCAGGCCGTCGAGACCGGTGGCGCCGACCACGGCGGCCTCGGTCATCGTCCAGGCGACCTGCTGGGCCCGCGAGCGCGGGCGCCGGGGCCGGTGCCACGCGACCTGCTCGACCAGCGAGGGCAGGCCGGTCGTCGCGGCGAGCACCGTGCCGGGTGGCAGCGTCGCCAGGGCGGCGAGGGTGCCGGCGCGCGACTCGGCCATGGAGTACGACGACAGCTCGGGCGACAGGGCGTTCCAGGCCTTGCCGGCCTCGTCACGGGTGCCGACGAGGGCGGGCAGCCGCGGGCTGGTCAGCCACGCCCGCGCCAGCGTGACCCAGCGGGCGGCGGGGGACAGGTCGAGCCAGGTGTCGAACGCGTCGGTCGGCACCCACACCGGGTTGCCCGAGCCGTCGGCCCGGCCGGCGACCAGCCCGGCGACCGAGCAGACCTCGACCACCAGGGCGGCCGTCGGCACGTCGACCGCGAGCAGCGTCGTCACGGCCTTGAGGTCGCGGACGCCGAGACCGCCGCTGCGCAGCACCGCGGGCGGGTGGTCGCCCCAGTGGTCGAGGAGCAGCTCGACGCGTCGTACGAGCTCGAAGGCCGCGCCGGCCGCGGTCCGGTCGACCAGGGCGGCGGGCCGGTCGGTCGTCGCGAGCGGGGGTACGACGTCGACCGGCTCGGTCGTCGTCCGGCCGCCGCGCAGGGCGATCCCGACCTCGCCGGGCAGCAGGACCACCCCGGCCGCCCCGGGCTTCGGCACGAGCAGACGGCGTGAGACGAGCTCCTCGGCCGGCGTCGCGGCGTCCTCGGGCAGGACCGTGAGCCGGGCCGCGCCCGAGGTGGCCTCGCCGCCGTGCTCGGCCACGTGGTCGAGCAGGGCCCGGGCCGCGGGCGACACCTCGCGCAGCCGCCGGACGACCTCGCGCGGCGACAGCGCCTCGGGGGTGCACGGGCGCAGGCCGGAGGCCCCCGGTCCGGTGCCGAGCGCGTCGGCCGCCCCGGAGACCGCGCGCAGCCCGCCGCGGGTCTCCCACACCAGGGCCAGGTCGAGCAGTCTGCGGAGGGTGGCGTCGACAGTCGCGGGCTGGGCGTGGATGATGCTGCGCACGTCGGCGGCCGTTGTTTGACCGGCGACGACCAGGGCATCAAGGACCGAGAGCTCGACCCGGGTCAAGGTGTCGAGTGCTCGCGCCAGCGACGCCCGGACCGTGGCCCGCGACGCGAGCTGACCGAAGTCGTGAGGGGCGGGTGTGGTGAGGTCAGGGCGGGCCGTCAGCAACCCCGCGAGGCGATCGTCGCTCCAGCTGCGCAGCTGGTCTGCGAGCGAGCGGAAGCCCGCGCCGTCCCTGGTGCTCATCCGCCCCACGGTAGTCGGGCCGGACCACCCGGTGGTGGCTGGATGACCGGGGTCGAGCTCCACCACGGCGCGGCCACCGACGTCGGTCGGGTGCGCACGGTCAACGAGGACTCCTTCCTCGTCGCCCCGCCGGTCTTCGTCGTCGCCGACGGCATGGGAGGCCACGACCGCGGCGACGTCGCCAGCCGGATCGTGGTCGAGGAGTTCGCCCGGCTCGCCGACACCGGCTACGACCCCGCCCACGGGCCCGAGGTCATCGCGCAGACCCTGCTCGAGGCCCAGCTGCGCATCGCCGACTACGACGCCGAGCAGCGCGCCGGCGGCGCCCACGACTTCGCCGCCGGCACCACGGCGGTCGTCGCACTCCTCATCGAGCAGTCGACCGAGCCCAAGTGGCTGCTGGCCAACCTGGGCGACTCCCGCATCTACCGCATCAACGACGGCCTGCTCGAGCAGGTCAGCGTCGACCACAGCATCGTGCAGGAGCTCGTCGAGGCCGGGGTCATCACCGCGGACGACGCCGCGGTCCACCCCGAGCGCCACGTGATCACCCGCGCGATCGGCGGTCGCGGGCGCCTCGACGCCGACTTCTTCGTCCTCCCGCTCTCGGGGGCCGAGCGCCTGATGCTCTGCTCCGACGGGGTCAGCGGCATGATCGACGACGCCATGATCGGCGAGATCCTGACCCGTACCTCCGACCCGCGCGACGCCGCCGACGAGGTCGTCGCCGCGGCCGTGGCGGCCGGTGGTCGTGACAACGCCACGGCGGTCGTCGTCGATGTGGTGGGATTGGCCGACGACCGACCCTATGACTCCGACGCGCAGCGGGTGAGTCTCGAGCAGAAGCTGGGAGCCCGGCCATGACCGAGCAGACCACCGGACAGACCACCGGAGGGCCCACGGGCACCTGGTCCTACCGACCCGGATCGTGGTTCGGCGTCTTCGGAGCGGCCACCACCCTGCTCCTCCCGGCCTCCGAGAAGGCCCGGGTCGCCGACCTGTGGTCCACGATCGACGACGGCGCCGACTTCGACGCCGTCCTCGACACGCTCCTGCAGTCGGGCCTCGGCGTGCTGCCCGGGTTCGTGCTGGTCGGCAGCGGCGAGGGGCCGACCAAGATCCTGGTCCGCGGCGCCTCCGTGCGCGCCGCCGTGACCACGGCGAGCGGCACCGTCGAGCTCGACGGCTCCACCGTCACCACCTGGGTCGAGCGCACCCTGCCCGACGTCACCTCGCTCTCGGTGACCGTCGACGGTGGCGACCCCGACGCGAGCGACCTGCCCATCCACGGTGGTCTGGTGCGGGTCGGCCGGGTCGACCACCCGCCGTACGCCGAGCCGGAGCCGGTCGCCGCCCTCGCGCTCGACGACGACGACGACGACGCCGACGCCGACGCCGACGACGTCGATGCCACCGGTCCGGCGTACTCGCTGGACAAGCCGGTCACCGAGGTCGAGCCGACGTACGACGAGGCCGAGGGGGCCGTGCCCGCCGAGTCCCTCGACATGGAGCTGCTCGAGGTCGCCGAGGCCGTCGAGGCCGTCCAGGAGTCCTCGCCGCTCGACGACGACGACGACACCAGCAGCATCGCCGCACCGCCACCGCCCCCGGGTCTCCCTCCGATCCCGCCGCCGCCGGTGCTGCCCCCGTCGCCGCCCGCGTGGCCGGGCAGCACGCCTCCGCCCCCTCCGCCGACCTCACCGCCGCCGTTCGCGCCGTCCCTCGACGCGCCCACGATCGCGCCGCCGAGCGGGCCACCGCCCGAGCAGCCGCCGGTCGACCAGGCCGACACCGAGGTGCCGACCGAGGTCCTCGAGCTGCCGACGGACGACGCGTCCGACGCGCCTGCTGACGAGGCGGCCGACGGCGCCCCCGAGGCCCCCCACGAGGCCCCCCAGGACGTCGACGACGTCGCCGACCACGACGGGATGACCCAGATCGGCGTCAACGCCGACGAGTTCGCCCGTCCGCTGCCCGGCATCGCCGGCCAGCAGATGGCCCCCGTGGTGGGCCGTTCGGTCGCCCGCCTGGTGATCTCCCACGGTGAGACCGTCGACGTCGACCGTGTGATCCTGGTCGGTCGGGCCCCCGAGGCCCGGCGCTTCACCACCACCGACCAGCCCCGCCTGGTCACGGTGCCGAGCCCGCTGCACGAGATCTCCTCGACCCACGTCGAGATCCGTCCAGGCTCGGGTGCCGACCACGGCAGCGCCGTGATCACCGACATGGGCTCGACCAACGGCACCGTCCTGGTCCAGCCCGGCCTCGCGCCCGAGGAGCTCAAGCCCGGGATCGCCGTCCAGCTGATCCCCGGCGCGACGATCAACCTCGGCGACGGCATCACCATCCAGGTCACCCACCCTTGATGGATCGCGCATGAGCACCCCCGGAGCCCCCGGACTCCCGCCGGCCCGCGTGGACACGACCTACCCCGCCGCCGAGCTCGACCGCCGCTTCTACGCGTTCGTGATCGACCGGCTGGTGGCGTGGGGCATCTTCGCCGGCGCCGCCTACCTCGCCTGGCGCTTCTTCCTCGACGACGACCGGGTCCTCGCGGGCGTCGGCGTCATCGTCGGGACCGTCGTGCTGGTCTCGGTCCTCTTCGCCGTCCTGCTGGGCGTCGCCGGGGTGTCGCCGGGCAAGGCGCTGGTCGGGTTGCGGGTGGTGCGCTTCGACGACGGTCGCCCGATCGGCTTCTCCAAGGCCCTGGTCCGTACCGCCGTGCTCGGCATGTTCACCCTGCCGACCGTCGGCCTCGGGCTGGCGACCCTGGCCTGGACCGCGGTCATGGACCCCGGCGGACGCCGCCGCGGCGGCCACGACCGGATGAGTGACGCCGTCGTCGTCGACGTCCGCCCCGCGCCCGTCACCGAGGCCGAGGACCCCCGTCCGCGGGCGATCGTCAACCTCACCGCGATGCGGCTGATGCCCACCCCGCCCGCGGCCACCGACCCCGCCGTGCCGGCGCGCGTCGACCGACCTGTCTCGCCGCCGCCGCCGAGCGGTCCGGCTCCCGCCGTACCCGCGCCGCACCCGACGCCGGCACAGGCGTCGGCACAGGTCCCGGCGCCGCGACCGGCCGTGCCCCCCGCCGCCCCCGCGCCGGCTGTGCCCGCCCCGCCGGCCGCCGTACCCCCTCGGGCCGCCGCGCCGGCCCCCACCCCCGCGGCCACGCCGCAGGTCCCGACCCCGTCGGCGCTCGACGGCCCGACGACCCGACGACCCGACCCGGTCCCCTCGGGCGCGACGACCCGGTGGCGGGTCACGTTCGACACCGGCGAGACGTTCGTCGTCGAGGGCCTGGCACTCGTCGGACGTCGGCCCGAGCCCCGGGCCAACGAGCCCGTCAAGCACCTCGTGCCGCTGCGGTCCTCCGACATGTCGCTGTCCAAGACCCACGCCCAGTTCCAGGTCGTGCCCGACGGCGCCCTGGTGGTGATGGACCGCGGCTCGACCAACGGCTCGGTGGTGATCCGTCAGGGCGTCTCGAAATCGCTGACCGCGGGTCGGCCGTCCACCCTGATCGACGGCGACACCGTCCGCTTCGGCGACCGCACCATGACCGTGGCCAAGGACGCCTGATGGGCTTCGAGCACTCCCTGACGGTGTCGACGAGCGCGCCGACCGCCGCGATCTGGGCCCTGTGGTCCGAGCCGTCCAGCTGGCCCGCCTGGGACCCCGCGGTCGTCGGCGTCACCCTCGACGGTCCGTTCGAGCAGGGCACCACCGGCACGATGACCCTGGCCGGTCCGTTCGAGGTGCCCGTCGTGCTCGCGGTGGTCGTCCCCGGCGAGCGCTACGTCGACGAGCTCACGATGGGCGAGCTGGTGATCCGGATCGACCACCTGGTCGTCGCCTCGGCCGACGGAGGCAGCGAGGTCACCGTCTCCACCACCGTCCAGGGTCCCGGCGCCGAGGACGTCGGCCCGATGGTGACCGCGCAGGCGCCCCTCGCCCTGGCCGCGCTGGTCGGCTCCGCCGAGTCCGCCTGACGCTCAGTCGGCGTCGGGGATCTCCTTGAAGACCTCGGGCCGGCCGATGAACTCGGCGTGCTTGAGCGGCCAGACCAGGGTGAAGACCTTGCCGACGACGTTGTCGATCGGCACGAAGGGCCGGTCGGGGTCGTCCTTGGGCAGCGAGGGCTCGTCGGGGTCGCAGTTCTTGGGGGAGTCCTGGCAGAGCCGCGCGGAGGAGTCGGCCGACTCGGCGCGGTTGTCGCCCATCACGAAGAGCCGGCCGGGCGGGACCGTGACCTTCCAGTCCTTCTGGCAGGCGTTGACCATCGGCCCGTCGCAGTCGGGCTGCGGCGCGATGAAGGCGTCCTCGTCGATGGCGACGCCGTTGACGATCAGGTGTCCCTGGTCGTCGCAGCACTCGATGGTGTCGCCGGGTACGCCGATCACGCGCTTCACGAGGTGACCCCCGGTCGGGTAGAGCCCGACCTTGGCCAGACCCCGCGCCAGGATGGTCTTGGGCCCGGCCTCGGGCCCGTTGAGCCAGTCGTCGGCCTCGTCGTCGGGGGTCGCGTCGCCCGGGTCCTCGAAGACGATGACGTCGCCGCGAGACGGTGATCCACCGAACCAGTAGGACACCTTCTGCACCAGGATCCGGTCGTTGACGACCAGGCCCGGCTCCATCGAGGCCGACGGGATGTAGAACGCCTGCACCAGGAACGTCTTGATGATCAGCGCCATCCCGAGGGCGACCACCAGGAGCACCGCCGTCTCGAGCCAGAGCGGTGCCCGGCGCTTCTCCCGGGTGTCGGCCGTGGCCGCCGTCCCGTCGCCGTCGACCGGCACGGCGGCCGGCTCGTCGGAGGAGTTGTTCTCCAGGGCGGGCCGGCTCGGCACGTCGTCATCGGGCACGACAGGGAATGTACGCCAGCACACCTCGACCCCGACGCTCGCCCGAGGCCTGCGCGCGGGGCGCGCCTCGCGCCGGTGTGTGACGCGAGTTACGTTCGGTCCATGGAGTCCTACGCCCGGGGTGAGACCGACCAGCCGCTGCTCGACGAGACGATCGGGACGGCCTTCGACCGCACCGTCGCGGCCTGGCCCGAGCGGGAGGCCCTGGTCGAGGTCTCGACCGGCCGCCGCTGGACCTGGGCCGAGCTCGGCGCCGAGGTCGACGCCGTCGCCCGGGGGCTGGTCGCCGGGGGACTGGCCGTCGGCGACCGCGTCGGCATCTGGGCGCCCAACTGCGCGGAGTGGACCATCGCCCAGTACGCCACGGCCAAGGCCGGCGTGGTCCTGGTCAACATCAACCCCGCCTACCGCACCCACGAGCTGGCCTACGCGGTCCACCAGAGCGGCCTGCGCTGGATGCTGTCCGCGTCCAGCTTCAGGACCAGCGACTACCGCGCGATGATCGCCGAGGTCGCGCCCGAGGCCCCGATGCTCGAGCGCACGGTCTTCCTCGACACCGAGGGCGACACCGACGGCGACAACGACGGCGACTGGGCCGGCCTCGTCGCGGCCGGCGCCGACCTGCCGGCCGACGCGCTCGTCGTACGCGGGGCCGGGCTGGGGCCCGACGACCCGATCAACATCCAGTACACGTCGGGCACCACGGGCTTTCCCAAGGGCGCGACCCTCAGCCACCGCAACATCCTCAACAACGGCTGGTTCACGACCGAGACCATCGGGATGACCCACGAGGACCGGCTGTGCATCCCGGTGCCGTTCTACCACTGCTTCGGCATGGTGATGGCCAACCTCGGGTGCACCACCCACGGCGCGACGATGGTCATCCCGGGCCCGGCGTTCGACCCGGCCACGACGCTGAGGACGATCGAGGACGAGCGCTGCACCGCGGTCTACGGCGTCCCGACGATGTTCATCGCGATGCAGCACGACCCGTCGTTCGCCGAGCGCGACCTGTCGTCGCTGCGCACCGGCATCATGGCCGGGTCGATCTGCCCGGTCGAGGTGATGCGGCGCTGCGTCGACGACATGCACATGGCCGAGGTGTCGATCGCCTACGGCATGACCGAGACCTCGCCGGTCTCGTGCCAGACCCGGGCCGACGACGACCTCGACCGGCGTACGGCGACCATCGGCCGGGTGCACCCGCACGTCGAGGTCAAGGTCGTCGACCCCGCCACCGGCGCGACGGTCGAGCGCGGCGAGGCCGGCGAACTCTGCACCCGCGGCTACTCGGTGATGCTCGGCTACTGGGACGACCCGGAGAAGACCGCCGAGGCGATCGACGTCGACGGCTGGATGCACACCGGAGACCTCGCGGTGATGCGCGAGGACGGCTACTGCAACATCGTGGGACGCATCAAGGACATGGTGATCCGCGGCGGCGAGAACATCTACCCACGCGAGATCGAGGAGTTCCTCTACGCCCACCCCGACATCGAGGACGTCCAGGTCGTGGGCGTGCCCGACGAGCGCTACGGCGAGGAGCTCTGCGCCTGGCTGCGGATGCGCGCCGGCGCGGAGCCGCTCGACGCGGCCGCGGTCCGCGCCTACGCGACCGGCCGTCTCGCGCACTACAAGATCCCGCGCTACGTGCTCGTCGTCGACGAGTTCCCGATGACCGTCACCGGCAAGGTCCGCAAGGTCGAGATGCGCGAGCGCTCCGCGTCCGAGCTCGGCCTGGCGTGACGACTGCGGCCGGCGAGACGCAGGGACCTGCCTCCGTCTCCGTGAGCCGCGAGCTCGGCCCAGGTGGGCGAGGGGTGCCGTCGTGCCGGTCGGGTCGTCCTCGTCGACGAGCTCGACCTAGCAACCGTCTCCGGCTGCGCCAGCCCACTCGTCGCGCAACAGCCCGTAGACCGAGGTGTCGGACCACTCGCCCTTGCCCCACCAGTCCTGGCGCAGGTGGGCCTCGTGCGTCATCCCGAGCCGCTCGCACAGCCGCGCGGAGGCGGTGTTGCGCGGGTCGAGCTGGGCGAACACGCGGTGGCACCCGAAGACCTCGAAGGCGAGGTCGACGAGCGCCCGGGCCGCCTCGGTGGCCAGGCCGCGTCCGCCGGCGGCCGGTGCGAAGACGTAGCCGAGCTCGGCCATCGACCGCACCTCGCCGGCCTTGAGCCGCAGCATCACGTCGCCGACCACGGCCCCGTCGTGCTCGACGACCAGGGTCAGCCCCCAGTCGAGGTCGGGCTCGTCGGCGGGGTCGCGGGCCAGGTCGGCGCGCCAGCGGTCGACGCGTCGGAGCACCCCGTCGCGATCGAGGCTGTCGAACGGGAGGTGGCGGGTCACCTCGTCGTCGCCGCAGTAGCCGAGGATCGCGTCGACGTCGTCGTCGCGGACCTCGCGCAGCACCAGCCGCTCGGTGCGCAGCGGCAGCGAGACCACGGGGGTCATCGGGTGACGACGACGGGGATCCGGGTGATGGTGCCGGTGGCGCCGCGCCACACCACGTAGCCGTCGTCGACACCGCGGCCGCTGCGCCCCGACGCGCGCACGCTGAAGGTGGCGCTCTCACCGGGCCCGAGGCGTACGGCGGCCGGGCGGACCACCACGTCGCTGCGGAACCCGGCCGCCGAGGAGGAGAAGTAGAGACGGCGCCCGGAGACGTTGGTGATCCGGCGCGAGGCCGTCAGCTGGCCGCTGGACAGCGTGATCGACGGGGTGTTGAGGTGGGTGCGACCACGATCGAGCCAGGCGCGGTAGTCGTCGTCCTGGACCAGGTAGGCCAGCCCCGGGTGGTCGGCGGCGGCCGCACGCAGCAGGCCCGTACCGCTGCGCAGGACCCCGTCACGCAGCGGGAGCGCGGTCGTCACCAGCGCCGAGCGCACCGCGGCCGGGCTCGCGCCGCGGCCCAGCAGGAGCGCGGCGACACCGGCGGTACGGGCGGTCGCGGCCGACGTACCGCTGGCGACCTCCCAGGTGCCGGTGGCGTCGGGGACCGCAGCCAGGACGCTCGACGCCGGGGCCACCAGGTCGGGCTTGCGGGTGCCGTCGGCATCTCCGGACCCGGAGAAGTCGGCGACGCGGGGGAGCGGGTCGGAGGTGCCCAGCGGGCGCAGCCGGACGCGGACGGACGGGTCGGCGGCCAGCCACGCGCGCAGCCGGCGTGCCGGTCCGGCCGCCAGGTGGACGGTCGGGACGCGGTGCAGGTCGGCGTCGACGGAGCCGGGACCGCCGTTGAGGAGCACCATCGCGGCGCCGTCGGCCAGGGCCACGGCGCGCGACTTGTCGACCCGGCCCACCCGCCCGCGCTCGCAGACGACGACGGCTCCGGCCACCCGGGCGGCGTCGAGGCTTCCGGGCGTGCAGACGTCGGCGTCGCTGACGGAGGCGCCGTCGGCGACCGCGTCTGCGGCCAGGACGATCCGGGTCGCCTCGACGCTGCGCCGCGACTGCATCGCACCGACGAGACGTCGGCCGCCGGGCAGCACGAGCTCGCCCCGGCGTACGTCGCCGTCGGAGCCGCCGACCGTCACCACCCACGGTGAGGTGTGCGCGACCGAGCCGGTGCCCTCGTTGCCGGCCGCACCCACGACGACGACGCCCGCCTCGGTCGCGCCGAGGAGCGCCCGCTCGAGCGTGTCGATGCCGCCGGGGCCGCCGACCGCGAGGGTGAGGACGTCGACGCCGTCGCGGGTCGCGTCGTCGACGGCGGTGACCAGGTCGGCGGTCGAGCAGCCGTCGTCAGCGGGGTCGGGGGCGCTCCAGCAGGCCTTGTAGACGGCGAGGTGGGCGTCGGGGGCCTGCCCCCCGAAGGTGCCGAGCCGTTCGCCGTCGACCACGACCGGCACACGGGCGTTGCCGGCCGCCAGGGACGCCGTACGGGTGCCGTGGCCGTCGAGGTCGCGCGGGGAGACGGTGGTGGCGGCCCGCAGGCGGTCGGTGCCGAAGCCGTCGACGTAGGTGCGGGCCCCGACGACCTTGCCGCTGCACTCGGCGGCGTCCCAGTCGGCGGCCGTCTCGCAGGCTCCCCTGAACGTCGTGGGCGGGCGCAGCGAGCCCCGCTGGGCGAAGACCGGGCTGTCGGGGGCAAGACCGGTGTCGACCACGCCGATGACGACGCCAGCGCCGCCGCGGCTGGGCCCGGCGACCGCGGCCGTCGGCGTACGGCGGGTGAGCCGGGACGGCAGACCGGCCACGTCGGCCACGTCGGCCACGTCGGCCAGGGGGCGCACCGAGTCACGCTCGACGGCACGTACCTGGGGCAGCGAGGACACCTCGGCCGCCTGGTCGGCGTCGAGGCGGACCGCGAAGCCGTTGACCGCGGTCGTCCACCGGTAGACCGGCGGCGGCGCGCCGAGGGCGGAGAGCGCGTCGAGCACGGTGTCCTGCTCGCGGATCACCCGCGCGGTGTCCAGGGTGCGGCTGAGCGCTCCCAGGGCCGTGGAGGTGCCCGGTGTCCGCAGCGTCACGAGGTAGAGACGACCGCTGCCGGCGGACGCCGCCGCGGAGACGGGAACGGCTGCAGGAACGGCCGCGGGAACGGCGGCGACCAGGAGACCGGAGCCGAGCACGCCGACGGCCGCGGACGCGACGACGGAGCGCAGCCGTGCGCGCCGCTGGTGGCGTGATGGCAGTCGCATCGCTGGTCCTCCCTCCTCCTGGATCGTCGATTGTGACGCACGCAGCGATCCACCGCACGCGAAGGAGCCCACCGACAGGTGGGGCGCACGTGAATAGGGTGGCGTCGTGGCCTCCCCGCTGGTCGTCGGATTCGACCTCGACATGACCCTCATCGACACCGCGCCCGGGTTCGTGGCGGTGCTGAGGGCGCTCGGCGACGAGCTCGGTGTCGCCTTCCCGGTCGAGGAGATGACCGCGGCGCTGGGGCCGCCGCTGGACCTGATGCTCGCCCCCCACCTGCCGGCCGACGCCATCCCCGCGGCCGGTGACCGCTTCCGCGCCCTCTACCCCGAGCACGCCGTCGCGTCCGTGCCGCTGCTGCCCGGAGCGGCGCTCGCCCTCGACGCCGTACGCCGTCACGCGGGCCGGGTCCTCGTGGTGACGGGCAAGTACGCCCCCAACGCCCGGCTGCACCTCGACCACCTCGGCCTCGACGTCGACCTCCTCGAGGGGTGGGTCTGGGGCGTCGGCAAGGCCGACGTGCTGCGCCGCGAGGCCGCCACGATGTACGTCGGCGACCACGTCCACGACGTCGAGGGCGCCCGCGCCGCGGGCGTGCTGAGCGTGTCGGTCCTGACCGGCGGCAGCACCCGTGCGGAGCTCATCGCCGCCGGCACCGACGTGGTGCTCGACAGCCTCGAGGATTTCCCGTCGTGGCTCGACGACCACGTGACATAAGGTGACGGTCGCTCGTCCGACGGACGAGCACGTCACGCGTAGAGGTGGGAACAGTGCCCAACGGCAAGGTGAAGTGGTTCGACGTCGACAAGGGCTTCGGGTTCCTGTCCCAGGACGACGGTCCCGACGTCTACGTGCACGCCGACGCCCTCCCGGCCGGCGGCACGCTCAAGCCCGGCACCCGGGTCGAGTTCGGCATCGCCCAGGGCCGCAAGGGCGACCAGGCCCTGCAGGTCAAGGTGCTCGACGCGCCCGCCTCGGTCAGCCGCAACCAGTCCCAGGCCCGTCGCAAGCGCCCCGACGAGATGGCCCCGATCGTCGAGGACCTGATCCGACTCCTCGACGGCATCGGTGAGGCCTACCGGCACGGCCGCCACCCCGACCCCAAGTCGGCCAAGCCCGTCGCCATGCTGCTCCACGCCCTCGCCGACGAGCTCCAGCTGAGCTGATCGTCTGGCCGAGGCTCGGCCGGCTCGCCCAGCGACCCCGCACCGCCTGGGCTCGCTGCCGCTGGCCTGACCTCGCGGGGCCGACCTGGGCGGTGGCCGGCCGACCTCGGCGTGCGCCGTGTGGTCGCCTTTGAGTGGGGCCCGGGCGCCTGTGCCCACGTGCCTGTCTGCTTCGGGTGCGTGCGTGCCTGGTGTGAGTGGTGGTCGTCTGAGGCGGTCGGTCAGTCCTTGCGGAGCGAGGGCGGGGTGCTGGCCGGGGGTGGAGGTGGCGGCGCCGGTGCGGGCTGCGGGCGACGACGTCCCCGGGGGCGCGAGGACAGCACGAAGAGCGTCCACAGCGCCAGCACCGCGAACGCGATGCCGAGGCCGAGCCGCGGGATCTGGGGGAGGGCGATGCCGATGAAGCCGCCGACGACCCACGCCAGCTGCAGGGTGGTGTCGCTGCGGGCGAAGGCGCTGGCCTGCACGTGCGTCGGTACGCCGCTCTGGATGGTCGAGTCGAGGGACACCTTGGCCAGGGCTTGGGCCAGCCCGGCGACGAGCCCCAGCCCGGCCAGGACGGCCAGTCCGTAGAAGAGGGTGCCGGCCAGCACGATCGCCGCGTCGGCGAGCAGCGCGAACGTCACGGTGACGGCGGGGTTGATCCGCCGCAGGACCGAGGCGAGGAAGATCCCGATGGCGTTGCCGACGGCCGCGCCGCCGATGACGATGCCGAGCAGGATCGTCTGGCGGTCCTCGTAGCCCTCGAGCGGCTTGTCGCGCAGCAGGAACACCATGTACATGGTGAGGAACCCCGAGAGCCAGCGCGGACCGCAGTTGGCGCGCAGCGCGTAGGCCACCTGGGGTGGGATCTGGGTGCCGCGGCGCGGTCCGGAGGTGTCCTTGCGCAGGCTGACCTGCTGCTCGCCCTCGGTCGAGTCGACCTGGGCCGGGAGCAGGATCGCGGCGATCGTGCCGACGATGAACACGAGGAACGCGTAGTAGAGGGAGTACTGCGGGCCGATGGTGGCGGCGCCCCCGGCCAGCGGCGCGGAGATGCCCGCCCCGACCAGACCGGCGAGCGAGACGCGGCCGTTGGCCTTGACCAGGGTGGAGTCGCTCGGCAGCAGCCGGGGGATCGCCGCGGCCCGGGTGACCCCGTAGGCCTTGGACGACACGAGGACGCCGAGGGCGGCGGGGTAGAGCAGCGCGGAGTCGTCGGCCACCGCCCCGGCCAGCACGAAGCACAGGAACCCCCGGATCGCGAAGGTCGCGCCGATGGCCCACCGACGGCCGTGGCTGAACCGGTCGAGGAACGGTCCGATCAGCGGGGCCACGATGGCGAACGGGACCATCGTCAGCGCCAGGAACAGGGCGACCTGGCCGCGGGCCTCGCTCGTCGCGCCGGCGAAGAACACGGTGGTGGCTAGCGAGATGGTGACCGCGGCGTCGCCGGCGGCGTTGGCGGCGTGCAGGTAGATGAGGCGGTTGAGGCCGGACTGCTCGGCCCCCTGCGCGTTGGCTGCCCGCTTGGCCTGGGTCACCGCGAACCGCCCGAAGCGCCCGGTCACGCGTGCCGAGGCCTTCACCCCGCGGGCGGTGGCCTTGGCGCCGGTACCGAGGCCCTGACCGACCGCACGGGCCCGGTCGGCGCCGGTGGAGGTCGAGCCCCCGGGGGACGGGTCGCGCTCGGCGTACGCGGTGTGCACCTCGGCGGGCTGCGGGTCGTGTCCGCCGGGAGGCGGGGCGTCGCCGGGGCCGGAGGTCATGGGGTCCATCCTGCCCCGAGGCGCCGACGGCGTGGCCCGCGACCTGCCGCTGTCCGCCCCCGACCTGACAGCCGGTTGCCGGATCGGTCACACTTGCGCCCGTGACGACGTCCCTCACCGCCTCGGTACGCAGCCAGCCCGACAGCGTGGCCGCCCGCGCCGTCGACGTGGCGCGCGCCGCGCTCCTCGAGGAGGTCCCGGCCAGCGAGGTGGGCGACCACCTCGGCGTCGAGGCCGAGACCGAGGCCGAGCGCACCGTCACCCACTTCTTCGCGTGCAGCCGTCCGGGCTACTCCGGCTGGCGCTGGGCCGTCACCGTCGTGCGCGCCTACCGCCAGAAGCCCGTCACCGTCGCCGAGGTCGTGCTGATCCCGGGCGCCGAGGCGATCACCGCGCCCGCCTGGGTGCCCTACCGCGAGCGCATCCGGCCCGGCGACATGTCGCCCGGCGACCTGCTGCCGGTCGACGACGACGACCCCCGCCTGGTGCCGACCTACTCCTTCGGCGACGACCCGCTCGACGACGACGCCAAGGCACAGATCCGTACCGTCGCGAAGGACCTCGGCCTGGGTCGGGTCCGCACCCTGTCACCCGAGGGCCGCGACCTCGCCGCCCAGCGCTGGTACGACGGCGACGGCGGCCCCGAGTCGGCGCTGGCCCAGGGCGCCCCGGAGCCCTGCTCGACCTGCGGGTTCCTGCTGCGGATCTCCGGCTCGCTGTCCGAGACCTTCGGCGTGTGCGCCAACGGCGACGCCAACGACGACGGCCGGGTCGTCGCCTTCCAGCACGGCTGCGGTGCCCACTCCGAGGTCCGCCTGGCCAAGAAGCACGAGCCGCTGCCCACGCCCGACCACGTCCTCGACACCCTCGGTCTCGACGACTACGAGGTCTTCTGACCTACCCGACGTCCGCGTCGCGCTCGTGGCGGGCGCGACGCCGGCGACGGCAGTACTCCAGCCCGAACAGCCCCAGGCCCATCCCCGCCAGGCACATCCACAGCACCCAGGTGTGCCCGTCCTCCTGCAGCCGGCCGTAGAACGGCAGCAGCCCGACGAAGGCCAGGAAGAACAGCCCCGTCCCGACCTCGACCGTACGCACCCCGTCGACGTCGAGCGGCTCGACGTCGGCCAGCACGTAGGTCTTGTTCCTGAACTCGTGCTGCATCGGCTGGTCGTCGCGGAACTCCACCCGCTCACCGTACGCCGTCCCGGCCTTACGTCGGTCGAGGTGTGAGGCGCGCTAGCGCCGAGCCTCGAGACCCCCGCAGCGTCTTGCCGTCTGCAGCGACGTCCTCTCGTCCCCAGGTCTCGTGGTGCTCGGGTCGGGCGGTGCGTGAGCCACCGTTCTGGGGCCTCGGGCGGGTGGGTTCGGTGGCTGACGCACCGCCGGCCTCGGCGGTGGCTCGACCGGAGCGATTGTCGTGAACCAGGTTCACGGGATTCTCTCCCGTCGCCAGATCTCCGGGTCGCGCGGACGCCCCGACCCCGTGGGACCGGCACCGTGAAGAGCCAACACTCGCCGGGAATGCTTAGCAAGAGTAATGAGTTACGCTAACGACATGCCCACCGTCGCGAAGGCCTCCCGCACCGACACCGGTCTCGCCTCCGAGCTCCGGATGTCGGTGATGCGCCTGCGCCGCCGGCTCGCTGGCGAGCGCCACCCCGACAACGAGCTCAGCCTCAACGCGATGGCCGTGCTGGCCGGTCTCTATCGTCACGGCGACCTGAGCATCGGCGAGCTCGCGACCCGCGAGCGGGTGCAGCCGCCGAGCATGACCCGCACCGTGACCTTCCTCGAGGCCGACGGCTACGTCGCGCGGCGCCGTCACGAGACCGACGGCCGCCAGGTCGTCGTGGTGCTGACCGACCTGGGTCGCCGCACGCTGCTGGCCGACCGTCGCCGACGCGACGAGTGGCTGGCCCGCCGGTTGCGCGACCTGACCCCCGACGAACGTGCCGTCCTCCGCGAGGCGGCCCCCATCCTGGAAAGACTGGCCGACGCCGAGTGATCATCCCGTGAGTCCCACCTTCCGCGCCCTGCGCAACCACAACTACCGCCTCTACGTCGCGGGCACCCTGGTGTCCAACACGGGTACCTGGATGCAGCGCGTCGCCCAGGACTGGCTCGTGCTGACCCTCGGCGGCGGCGGCACCGCGCTCGGCATCACGACCGGTCTGCAGTTCCTCCCGGTGCTGCTGCTCTCGCCGTACGCCGGCGTGATCGCCGACCGGTTCCCCAAGCGGCGGCTCCTGCAGCTGACCCAGGCGGCGATGGGGGTGGCCAGCCTGCTCCTGGGCCTGCTGGCCGTCAGTGGGGCGGCCCAGACGTGGCAGGTCTACGTGATCGCGGTCGTGTTCGGCATCGGCTCGGCGTTCGACGCCCCGGCGCGCCAGTCGTTCGTGTCCGAGATGGTCGGGCCCGACGACCTCACCAACGCGGTCGGCCTCAACTCCGCGAGCTTCAACCTCGCTCGGATCCTCGGTCCGGCCATCGCCGGGCTCATGATCCACGCGCTCGGCGACGGCACCCGGGCCACCGGCTGGGTGATCCTGATCAACGCCGTCAGCTACCTGGCGATCATCGCCCAGCTGCAGCGCATGGACCTGGCCCAGCTCCACTCGCCCAAGCCGACCGGACGCCGACCGGGGGCTCTGCTCGAGGGGGTCCGCTACGTCCGCAGCCAGCCACGCATGGTGATGATCCTGGTGCTGGTCTTCTTCGCCGGCACCTTCGGCATGAACTTCATGATCACCTCGGCGCTGATGGCCACCCAGGTGTTCGGCAAGGGAGCGGGGGAGTTCGGCGTCCTCGGGTCGGCGCTCGCGGTCGGGTCGCTGACCGGCGCGCTGATGGCGGCGCGCCGCGTGCGCGTCCGGCTGCGCCTGCTCGTGATCGCCGGCACCGGCTTCGGTGCGGCGCTGCTGGTGGCCTCGGCGCTGCCGTCGTTCACGGCCTTCGCGCTGTTCTCCCCGGTCATCGGGTTCTGCACCCTGACGATGCTCAACTCCGCCAACGCGACCATGCAGCTCAGCGCGGCCCCGGAGATGAGGGGAAGGGTGATGGCGCTCTACATGACGATCGTGATGGGAGGCACGCCCCTCGGGTCGCCGATCATCGGCTTCGTCGGCCAGCACTTCGGGGCGCGGTGGACCCTGGTGGTCGGGGGTCTCGTCACCCTGTTCGGCGTCGCCCTGGCGATCGCCGTCTACGCGCGGATGACCGGTGGTTGGCGCGGTCTCCTCGCCGCCTCCCGTACGCCGCCCGCACGGCGCCTCGACGACCTGGCGCCCGAGGTCGTCCAGGCGACCTGAGCCCCCGGGGCTGGGTCCCGCTCGCACGTCGGCGCGAGCTCGCTGCCCCCGCGGCGGTGAATTTGCTGCGGGGTGGGGCGGCCAGTAGGCTCGACACTTGTGTGTCCGGCAGGTCCGGACACCTTCGTCCGCCCACCGCGCACCAGGTCGAGTCGATCGGGGTCGCCGGGCTCGCGGGGCACGCATCATCACGTGACATCCGTGTGCGGCAGAGCGCCGAGCACTGAGAGTAGACCGAGAGGGAACCGCCGAGTGCCCACCATTCAGCAGCTGGTCCGCAAGGGCCGCCAGGACAAGGTGTCGAAGAACAAGACGCCCGCCCTGAAGGAATCACCCCAGCGACGCGGTGTCTGCACCCGCGTCTACACGACCACCCCGAAGAAGCCCAACTCCGCCCTCCGCAAGGTCGCCCGCGTGCGCCTGTCGAGCGGCGTCGAGGTCACGGCCTACATCCCGGGTGTCGGGCACAACCTGCAGGAGCACTCGATCGTGCTCGTGCGCGGCGGCCGGGTGAAGGACCTCCCCGGTGTCCGCTACAAGATCATCCGCGGCTCCCTCGACACCCAGGGTGTCAAGAACCGCAAGCAGGGTCGCAGCAAGTACGGCGCCAAGAAGGAGAAGAGCTAATGCCCCGCAAGGGTCCGGCCCCCAAGCGGCCGATCGACACCGACCCCATCTACGGGTCGCAGCTCGTCTCCCAGCTCGTGAGCAAGGTGCTGCAGGACGGCAAGAAGCAGGTCGCCCAGCGCATCGTCTACACCGCGCTCGAGGGATGCCGCGAGAAGAACGGCACCGACCCGGTCGTCACGCTCAAGCGTGCGCTCGAGAACGTCAAGCCGGCCATCGAGGTCAAGTCCCGCCGCGTCGGCGGTGCGACCTACCAGGTCCCGATCGAGGTCAAGGGCACGCGCGGCACCACGCTGGCGCTGCGCTGGCTCGTCGGCTACGCCGCCGACCGCCGTGAGAAGACCATGCACGAGCGGCTGATGAACGAGATCCTCGACGCGTCCAACGGCCTGGGTGCCGCGGTCAAGAAGCGCGAGGACACGCACAAGATGGCCGAGTCCAACAAGGCCTTCGCCCACTACCGCTGGTGACCTGCGGCGGGGGCGCCGACTCGGCGCCCTCGCCCACCCAGTCCCTCTCAGACCTCTAAGGAACGCTGACAACAGTGGCTGTCAACATCACGACCGACCTCAACGTCGTCCGCAACATCGGCATCATGGCGCACATCGATGCCGGCAAGACCACGACCACCGAGCGCATCCTCTTCTACACCGGTATCAGCTACAAGATCGGTGAGGTCCACGAGGGTGCGGCCACGATGGACTGGATGGAGCAGGAGCAGGAGCGCGGCATCACGATCACGTCCGCCGCGACGACCTGCTGGTGGAAGGACCACCAGATCAACATCATCGACACCCCCGGGCACGTCGACTTCACCGCCGAGGTCGAGCGCTCGCTGCGCGTCCTCGACGGCGCCGTCGCCGTCTTCGACGGTGTCGCCGGTGTCGAGCCGCAGACGATGACCGTGTGGCGCCAGGCCAACAAGTACTCCGTGCCCCGCATGTGCTTCGTCAACAAGCTCGACCGCACCGGTGCCGACTTCTTCCGTTGCGTCGACATGATGGTCGAGCGCCTCAACTCCACCCCGCTGGTGCTGCAGCTGCCCATCGGCGCCGAGTCCGACTTCCTCGGCGTCGTCGACCTGGTCGGCATGCGCGCCCTGGTGTGGCGCGGCGAGACCAAGATCGGTGAGGACTACGAGATCGAGGAGATCCCGGCCGACCTCGCCGAGCAGGCTGCCGAGTACCGCGAGAAGCTCGTCGAGACCGTCGCCGAGACCGACGACGCGATCATGGAGCGCTACCTCGACGACGGCGACGTCTTCACCGTCGAGGAGCTCGAGGCTGCCATCCGCAAGGCGACGCTGGCCGACAAGCTCAACCCGGTCCTGTGCGGCACCGCGTTCAAGAACAAGGGCGTCCAGCCCCTGCTCGACGCCGTCGTCAAGTACCTCCCGAGCCCGCTCGACATCGACGCGATCATCGGTCACGACCCGCGCGACGAGTCCAAGGAGATCCGTCGCCAGCCGTCCGACGACGAGCCGTTCTCCGGTCTCGCCTACAAGATCGCGACCGACCCCCACCTCGGCAAGCTGATCTACGTCCGCGTCTACTCCGGCAAGCTCGTCGCCGGCTCGACCGTGGTCAACTCGGTCAACGGCCGCAAGGAGCGGATCGGCAAGGTCTACCAGATGCACGCCAACAAGCGTGAGGAGATCGAGTCGGTCGGTGCCGGTCAGATCGTCGCCGTCATGGGTCTCAAGGACACCAAGACCGGCCACACGCTCAGCGACCCCAGCAACCAGGTCATCCTCGAGTCGATGACGTTCCCGGCCCCGGTGATCGAGGTCGCGATCGAGCCCAAGACCAAGAGCGACCAGGAGAAGCTCGGTACCGCCATCCAGCGGCTGTCCGACGAGGACCCCACGTTCACCGTCAAGGCGGACGAGGAGACCGGTCAGACGATCATCGCCGGCATGGGCGAGCTCCACCTCGAGATCCTCGTCGACCGGATGAAGCGCGAGTTCCGCGTCGAGGCCACCGTCGGCAAGCCGCAGGTCGCCTACCGCGAGACCCTGCGCAAGGAGGTCACCAAGCACTCCTACACCCACAAGAAGCAGACGGGTGGCTCCGGCCAGTTCGCCAAGGTCGTCGTCTCGCTCGGGCCCAACATCGACCCCGAGACCGGTGTCGGCGCGGGCTACGAGTTCGTCAACGCGACCTCGGGTGGTCGCGTGCCGAAGGAGTACATCCCCTCGGTCGACCAGGGCGGTCAGGAGGCCATGGCGTTCGGCGTGCTCGCCGGCTACCCCATGGTCGACGTCAAGTTCACGCTCGAGGACGGCGCCTACCACGACGTCGACTCCTCCGAGCTGGCGTTCAAGATCGCCGGCAACCAGGCCTTCAAGGAGGCCGCCCGCATGGCGAAGCCGGTCCTGCTCGAGCCCGTGTTCGCCGTGGAGGTGATCACGCCGGAGAGCTTCCTCGGCACGGTCATCGGCGACATCAACTCGCGTCGTGGCCAGATCAGGGCACAGGAGGAGCGTCACGGTGACATGGTCATCGACGCCATCGTGCCCCTGTCCGAGATGTTCGGGTACGTTGGCGACCTGAGGTCCAAGACCTCCGGCCAGGCTTCGTACTCGATGGAGTTCGACTCCTACGCCGAGGTTCCCACGAACATCGCCGAAGAGATCATCAAGAAGGTTCGGGGCGAGTAGGTCCCCTCCCTGACGGAGACCCTGCGCGTCGCAGCCCTCGGCGCACCATCCATCATCTGTACGAGTCAAGTACCAACCCACACCAGGAGGAGCCCCCGTGGCTAAGGCGAAGTTCGAGCGGACCAAGCCGCACGTCAACATCGGCACCATCGGTCACATCGACCATGGCAAGACGACGCTGACCGCAGCGATCACCAAGGTCCTGCACGACAAGTACCCCGACCTGAACGCCGCTTCGGCGTTCGACGAGATCGACAAGGCTCCCGAGGAGCGGCAGCGCGGCATCACGATCTCGATCGCGCACGTCGAGTACCAGACCGAGGCGCGCCACTACGCGCACGTCGACTGCCCCGGCCACGCCGACTACATCAAGAACATGATCACCGGTGCCGCGCAGATGGACGGCGCGATCCTCGTGGTCGCCGCGACCGACGGCCCGATGCCGCAGACCAAGGAGCACGTGCTCCTGGCCCGCCAGGTCGGTGTTCCCTCGATCGTCGTGGCGCTCAACAAGTGCGACATGGTCGACGACGAGGAGCTCATCGAGCTCGTCGAGATGGAGGTGCGCGAGCTCCTCTCCGACTACGAGTTCCCGGGCGACGACATTCCCGTGGTTCGCGTTGCTGCCTTCCCGGCGCTCCAGGGCGACGAGAAGTGGGGCGAGTCGATCATCGAGCTGATGAACGCGGTCGACGAGGCCATCCCGACCCCCGAGCGTGAGACCGACAAGCCGTTCCTCATGCCCGTCGAGGACGTCTTCACGATCACCGGTCGCGGCACGGTCATCACCGGTCGCATCGAGCGCGGCATCGTCAAGGTCAACGAGGAGGTCGAGATCATCGGCATCCGCGAGACCGCCCAGAAGTCGACGGTCACCGGCGTCGAGATGTTCCGCAAGCTGCTCGACGAGGGCCAGGCCGGCGAGAACGTCGGGCTCCTGCTCCGTGGCACCAAGCGCGAGGACATCGAGCGCGGCATGGTCGTCATCAAGCCGGGCACCACGACCCCGCACACCAACTTCGAGGCCTCGGTCTACATCCTCTCGAAGGAGGAGGGCGGCCGTCACACGCCGTTCTTCAACAACTACCGCCCGCAGTTCTACTTCCGTACGACCGACGTGACCGGCGTCGTGACCCTCCCCGAGGGCACCGAGATGGTCATGCCGGGCGACAACACGGAGATGGCCGTGGAGCTCATCCAGCCCATCGCCATGGACGAGGGCCTGCGTTTCGCGATCCGTGAGGGTGGCCGCACCGTCGGCGCCGGCCGGGTCGTCAAGATCACCAAGTGATCGACTGACACCACGTCGAAGCCCCCCTGCCGCGAGGCAGGGGGGCTTCGCTGCTTTTCGTCCGTGCGTGAAAACATGTCGGCCATGAGCGAGACGCCCGACCTCGGCAAGCGCCCGCAGGAGGAGCCCGGGGTTCCGCCGGTCAATCCCTACCACCCCTACCAGCCCACGCCGTACGTCGCGACCGGTCCGACCGGGGTGCCGTTCGGTCCGCCGCCGGACCACCCGAGCGCGTCCACCGTGCTGGTGCTCGGCATCCTCGGCCTCGTGCTGTGCCAGGTGCTCTCGCCCGTGGCCTGGGTCCTGGGCGGACGTACCCTGCGTGAGATCGACGCCTCGGGCGGTCGCTACGGCGGCCGCGGCACCGTCAACGCCGGCCGCATCTGCGGCATCGTCGGCACGATCATCCTCGTGCTCTCCCTCCTGCTCGTCGTCGCGTTCGTCGTGATCGCCCTCTCCGTGCCGGGCTCCTTCGACGACGACTACGGCCTGGCGCCCACCGTCGCGCCCCTCCGGTGAGCGCGCCAGGAGCCACCGGAGCGGGGGAGGAGCGGACCCGCCCGCCGCGACCGCACCAGAGCCGAATGGACGACGGCCGTCGCGTCCGCGAGGTGCTGAGCTACAGCAGGCGCGGGAGCCGGTTCACCCCACGACAGGCCGCGGCGTGGGAGGCCCACCACGGGCGTTGGGTCGTGCCCGACGAGGCCGTCGACGAGCCCGGCTTCAGCTGGTCGCCGTGGTTCGGCCGCGCGGCGCCGCTCGCGATCGAGGTCGGCAGCGGCATCGGCGAGGCGACCGTGTCGCTGGCGGCAGCACGTCCGGCGACCAACGTGCTGGCGCTCGAGGTATGGCGTCCCGGGGTCGCCGAGACGCTCGCGCGCGTCGCCGAGGCCGGACTGACCAACGTCCGGGTCTGCGAGGTCGACGCGGCCTGGGTGCTCGAGCACCTCGTCGAGCCGGACTCGCTCGACGAGCTCTGGACCTTCTTCCCCGACCCGTGGCACAAGGCCAAGCACCACAAGCGCCGCCTGCTGGGGCCGGCCTTCGCCGCCACGGCGGCCCGGCGGCTGCGCCCCGGGGCCAGCTGGCGGCTGGCCACCGACTGGGCGGCGTACGCCGAGCAGATGGTCGCCGTTCTCGACGCCGAGCCCCGGCTCGAGGGCGGTGTGGTCGAGCGGTGGCCCGAGCGCCCGGTCACCAAGTTCGAGCGCAAGGGCCTGGCCGTCGGCCGGTCGATCACCGACCTCGCCTACCGCCGTGTCGCGGGCGGCCCCGGATTGGCGGGAGATCGACGTCCGCGGTCCGCCGAACCCCACGCCACCGGGCCCGAGGCCTCCTAGGCTGCTCCGGTGACCACCACGCTCGAGACCCCGCGCCGTACCGGGATCCACCGGGCGTGGTGGGTCGCGGCGATCACCATGGCGGCGCTCATCGCGGCTGCCGGCTTCCGGTCCTCGACCGGGGCCCTGCTCGAGCCGCTCGAGGACGACTTCGGCTGGTCACGCGGCACGACCTCGGGCGCCGTCAGCCTCAACCTGATCGTCTACGGCCTCACGGCGCCGTTCGCCGCCGCGCTGATGGAGCGCTTCGGCATCCGCCGGGTCGTGGCGGCCTCGCTGACCCTGGTGGCCGCGGGCTCCGGTCTCACGCTGGTGATGACCCGGGCCTGGCAGCTGTGGCTGCTCTGGGGGTTCGCGATCGGCATCGGCACCGGCTCGCTCGCCCTTGTCTTCGGGGCGATCGTCGCCAACCGCTGGTTCGTGCGCCACCGCGGCGTCGTGATCGGGGTGTTCTCGGCCGCGAGCTCGACCGGCCAGCTGGTGTTCCTCCCGGGGATCGCCCACCTCGCCGACGGTCCGGGCTGGCGGTGGGCGGCCGGGCTGGTGGCGGGGTTCGCGCTGCTGCTGGTGCCGCTGGTCCTGCTCGTGCTCGCCGACTCGCCGGCCTCGGTCGGCACGACGGCGTACGGCGCGGACCGGTCGGACCCCGCGGACCCGGCGGACCCGGCTGATGCCACCGCCGCCGCGCCGACCCGGGGCGCGGCCCGCACCGCGATCGACACGCTGCGCGAGAGCGCCCGGTCGAAGGTCTTCTGGATCCTCTTCGGCACGTTCTGGATCTGCGGCTGGTCCACCAACGGACTGATCGGCACCCACTTCATCGCGGCCTCGCACGACCACGGGCTGCCGCAGACGACCGCCGCCTCGCTGCTGGCCCTGATCGGCGTCTTCGACATCATCGGCACGATCGCCAGCGGCTGGCTCACCGATCGGGTCGACAGCCGCTACCTGCTGCTCGTCTACTACCTGCTGCGCGGGCTGTCGCTGCTCGCGGTGCCCTACCTGCTGGCCGACGTCGTGCACCCCAGCCTGTTCGTCTTCATCGTGTTCTACGGCCTCGACTGGGTCGCGACCGTGCCACCGACGGTCGCGCTGTGCCGTGCCCACTTCGGCGTCGAGCGGGCCGGGGTGGTGTTCGGCTGGGTCTTCGCAGCCCACATGGTCGGCGCGGGCGTCGCGGCCAGCTACGCCGGGCTGGTCCGCCAGGGCACCGGTGACTACTACGGCGCCTGGATGACGGCCGGCGTCCTCTGCATCGCGGCCGCGGGGGCGGTGCTGATGATCCCGCCGCAGCGCGAGCCCGGCGCCGACCACGAGGGCGCCGACGTCGCGGTCAACGACTCGATGTGAGCCGTCGACGGACGGCGTCCTGGCGCTGCAACCGGACCAGGTCGCGGTCGCGGCGCGCCCCGATCACCGCCGCGAGGAAGTCGTCGGGGCTGGTGCCGTGGGGCGGCAGCGGCGCGACGAAGGCGCTGACCTCCTCGGCCAGTCGCCCCCCGACGTCGGCGCGGGACGCGGGGTCGAGCGCCGCGGCCCGGCCGAGGTACTGCCGCACGGCCAGGGCGAGCCCGGTCGGCAGCGAGGCGATGTCGGCCCGGGCGGCCCAGCCTGCGAGGTGGTAGGGCACCAGCGGCGGGGGCGGCAGGGCGAGCGGCACCCGGGTGCGGACGACGTAGGTCCCGGCGGCGTAGTCGCCCAGTCGCTTGCCGCGGCTGCTCAGCAGCATCGAGAAGAACGCCGGCGCACCCGCGAACGCGTAGATCTCGACCACACCGATGAGCGTGCGGACCAGCGCGTGCTGGAACGAGATGGGGCCGGCGTCGTCGCGGACCGCGCTGAGCCCGAGAGCGAGCTTGCCGAGCGATCGGCCACGGGTCAGCGTCTCGAGCGTGGTCGGCGCGACGACGAGCACCAGGAGCGTGACCGCGATGACCGCGGCCTGCGCCAAGGCCGGGTCGGTGTCGAGGGAGGCGATCGCGAACACCACGAGCAGGACGAACAGCGCCACGAAGGTGACGGCGATGTCGATCAGGCCCGAGGCGATCCGGGCGCCGAGGCTCGCCGGCGGCAGATCGAGCGCCACGGCCTCACCGGTGACCAGGTCGTCACCGGTGATCGTCGCGAACTCACGGCCCCTCGGCCGACCTTGCTCGGACGAGGAACCAGGCCGGGAGATCGAGGGCGCCGGCGCACTCGGCCGCGTGAGCGGCTGAGAGCGCGGCGTGTCTCGAGATCCAGGGCCGGCCACGACACCAGTCTCCCAGGTCGCGGTCGGGCCGCGCGCCGGCGTACGTCGCCGCCCTAGGGTGTGGGCGTGGACCTCGACGCCTACGTGCTCGCGCACTCGCACGAGTGGCAGCGGCTCGAGGAGCTGGTGGGGCGCCGCGGTCTCGACGGATCCGCCAGCGACGAGCTGGTCGAGCGCTACCAGCAGGTGGCCACCCACCTGTCGGTCGTGCGGACCTCCGCCCCCGACAGCCACCTGATCTCCTACCTGTCCTCGCTGCTGGCCCGCGCCCGGATCAAGCTGGTCGGCACCCGCACCGCCACCTGGAGGTCGGTCGGCCGGTTCTTCACCCACCGGTTCCCGGCGGCGCTCTACCGGCTGCGGTGGTGGTGGCTCGGCTGCCTGGCGCTCAACGTCCTCGCCATGGCGGTGATCATGCTGTGGCTGCTCGACCACCCCAACGTCGAGCAGACGCTGCTCTCGCCGCAGGAGGTCGACCAGCTGGTCAACAGCGACTTCGAGAGCTACTACAGCGAGAACCCCGCCCAGAGCTTCGCCAGCCTGGTGTGGCTCAACAACACCCGCGTCGCCGCGCTGTGCATCGCGCTGGGGATCCTGGGGCTGCCGGTCGTCTACCTGCTGTTCCAGAACGTCCTCAACGTCGCGATCATCGGCTCGATCATGATCCGAGCCGACCGCGGCCAGGTGTTCTTCGGCCTGATCCTCCCGCACGGCCTGCTCGAGCTGACCGCGATCTTCGTGGCCGGCGGGGTGGGGCTGCGGCTGTTCTGGTCGTGGATCGAGCCACGGGAACTGTCCCGTGCCGCGTCGTTGGCCCGCGAGGGCCGGACCGCGGTGACCGTCGCGATGGGGCTCGGCGTGGTGCTGCTGGTCAGCGGCGTCATCGAGGCGTTCGTGACGCCCTCGCCGCTCCCGACGTGGGCACGGCTCGCCATCGGCGTCCTGGCCGAGGTCGCGTTCCTGGCCTACGTGTTCGTCCTGGGCCGGCGCGCCGTCGCCGAGGGCGAGACCGGCGACCTGTCGGCCGACCTGCTCGAGGACAAGGTCGCCACCCAGGCCTGAGGGCACGTCGCTGGGTCACCGGGCGGGTGGGCCGACCAACCCGTTCGATCGAACGGGTCGGCGGGCTGATGGTGCTCCTCGGGCCGACCGACTCGTTCGATCGCACGGGTCGGGCAACCTACAACAACCCCCGAGCCTTCAGCGACAGGTAGTGGTCGGCCAGGGCAGGGGGCAGTCGCTCGGCGTCGGCGTCGACCACGTCGACACCGAGCTTCGTCAACAGCTCGCTCGTACGACGACGACGCGAGCCGGACTGCTCGGCCGCCGCGGCGTCGTACACCTCGTCGATGGTGTCGCGCGTGCTGGCGAGCCGGTCGAGCTCGGGGTCGCGCACCGAGGCGAGCACCACCCGGTGGTGGCGCGTGAGCGCGGGCAGCACCGTGAGCAGCCCCTCCTCGATCGCGCTCGGCTCGAGGGGCGTGAGCAGCACGACCAGCGCGCGTTGCCGCCCCAGGCCCTGGACGGCGCCGGCGAGGGCGTCCCAGTCGGCCTCGGCGATGACCGGCTCCAGGTCGGCCATCGCGTCCTGCAGGCGCGCCGACACCTCGCGGGCGCCGGCCGACCGCAGGCGCGAGCGGACCCGCCGGTCCCCGGCGACGAAGTCGATGCGGTCCCCGGCCCGGGCGGCCAGCGCCGCGAGCAGGAGCGCGGCGTCCATCGCCGAGTCGAGCCGGGGGACGTCCTCGACCCGCCCGGCCGACGTACGGGAGGTGTCGAGGACGAGCACGACCCGACGGTCGCGCTCGGGCTGCCAGGTGCGGACCACGACGTGGGGGGTGCGAGCCGAGGCACGCCAGTCGATGGAGCGGACGTCGTCACCGCGGACGTACTCGCGCAGCGAGTCGAACTCGGTGCCCTGTCCGCGCACCCGGACCGCGGAGCGCCCGTCGAGGTCGCGCAGGCGCGCGAGCCGTGACGGCAGGTGCTTGCGGGAGTCGAACGGCGGCAGCGACCGCACCGTGCCGGGCACGGCGATCGTGCGTTGGCGAGCCACGAGACCGAGCGGACCGCGCAGCCGCAGGGTGACCCCGAGCGCATGCAGGTCGCCGCGCCGTCGGGGGAGGAGCGGCGTGACGAGGGCGGCGCGGTCGCCGGGGCCGAGCCGGATCCGGTGCCGGTTGGACGTGGCGCCGGCGGTGGGCTGCCACGCGTCTCGTACGACGCCTCGTACCGTCCGGGTCGAGGTGTTGTCGACGGCCAGCAGCGACTCGATCGGCTCGCCCTGGCGGACCGTGCCGACGGGTCGACGCGCCAGGCACAACGAGGTGGGCCGCGGGGCGAGCAGCAGGTCGACCCCGCACAGGACGAGCACGAGGACCAGCCAGAGCCAGACGGTGCTGCCGGTCGGCCGCACGAGCACCGCGGCGAAGCCCAGCAGCACCAGCAGCGGCACCCGTCCGGAGATCGTCATCAGCGGGGGACGGGCACGGAACCCAGAGCGGAGGCGAGCACCTGCGCCACGTCGACGCCCTCGAGCTCGGCCTCGGGTCGCAGGCCGAGCCGGTGCACCAGGGTCGCGTGCGCGAGGGACTTGACGTCGTCGGGCGTCACGAAGTCGCGACCCGAGAGCCACGCCCACGCGCGGGCGGCCCGCAGCAGCGCGGTCGCACCGCGGGGGCTGACGCCCAGCGACAGCGACGGGGACTGGCGGGTCGCCCGGGCGATGTCGACGATGTAGGTCGCCACCTCCGGGCTGACCTGCACGGTCTTCACGGCACGCTGCCCGGCCTCGACGTCGGCGCCGGAGGCGACCGCGGTGACCCCCGCCGCCCGCACGTCGCGCGGGTCGAACCCGGCCGCGTGCCGGGTGAGGATCTCGATCTCGGCGGCCCGCTCGGGGATCGGCAGCACCAGCTTGAGCAGGAACCGGTCGAGCTGGGCCTCGGGCAGCGGATAGGTGCCCTCGTACTCGACAGGGTTCTGGGTGGCCGCCACCAGGAACGGGCGCGGCAGCAGGTGGGAGACGCCGTCGACCGACACCTGCCCCTCCTCCATCGCCTCGAGGAGCGCCGACTGGGTCTTGGGGGGCGTCCGGTTGATCTCGTCGGCGAGCAGCAGGTTGGTGAACACCGGCCCGCCGCGGAACGACAGCTCGCCGGCCTGGGAGTCGATGACCATCGAGCCGGTGATGTCGCCGGGCATCAGGTCGGGGGTGAACTGCACCCGGCGGGTCTCGACCGACAGCGACGCCGCGAGGGTGCGCACCAGCAGCGTCTTGGCCGTGCCGGGCACGCCCTCCATCAGCACGTGGCCGCCACAGAGCATCGCGACCAGCAGCCCGGACACCGCGGCGTCCTGGCCGACGACGGCCTTGGCCACCTCGTGGCGTACGGCGACCAGCCGCTCGCGCGCGGCGCCGTCGGCCCTGTCGGCTCCGTCGGCGGGCGAGTCGGGCGAGTCGGGGGACTTGTCGAGCGACGTCATGAGCGGCGTACCTCTTCCTCGAGAGCGGCCAGGGCGGCCGCCAGGTTGATCAGGTCACGGTCGGTGCCGGGGCGACGCCCGAACGTCCCGAGGAGGTCGGCGACCTCGGCCTCGGGGCGGTCCACGTGGCGTGCGACGTCGCGTACCAGCGCGGCCTCGTCGACGATCGGTCCCAGGCGCAACCGGGTGCGCACCCGGTCGCGGGTCGCCGCGCGCAGGATCTCCGCGGCGTGCGTGCGGTCGCCGGCTCGACGGTAGAGCCGGCCGCGGCTGCGGGTCGTCTCGATCGCCTTGACCACGACGGGCAGCGGCTCGGTCGCCAGCGGGCCGAGCCGGCGTCCGCGCCACCCGATGAGCGCGAGCACGCCGAGCGCCAGCAGCGCGATCCCGGGACCGGTCCAGTCGGGCACCAGCGACCAGAAGTCGACGCCGTCGTCGCCGACGAGGTCGTCGTAGGACGCGACGTACCAGACGACGCGGTCCTGCTGACCGAGCAGCCGCAGCGCCACGGCGGCGTTGTCGGCACGCAGGACCTGGTCGTTGGTGAGCAGCTGGGGCGCTCCCAGCAGCACCACGTCGTCACTGGTCACGAGCGTGGCGTCGAAGCAGGCGGTGCCGTCGTCGACCGGCATCCGGGTGGCGTCGTCGACCGCGATCGCCAGGCCGTCGAAGGGAGCGCAGTCGGCCGCGATCGGACCGTCGGTGTCGGCCGCGCCGTCGGACCCCGACCGGCCGAGCAGCTGGAGCAGCTCGGGGTTGGGGTCGACCACGACGATACGGGCGCCGCCGGCGTCGCGGCGCAGCCGCTCGACCGTGCTCTCGCCCAGCTGCCGGGCGGAGGTGACCACCACGGTGGTGCGGCGGTCGGCCCCGGCGTCGGCGAGCTCGTCGGCGGAGCGGACGACGTCGACGTCGATGCCCTGGTCGTCGAGCACCCGGGCCACCGCCCGCGCGCCGTCCCCGCCCGCGTTGGCCGGGTCGTACGACGCCGACTCGCCCGTCGGTCCGCCGCGGGTGAGCAGCGCGACGACGACGGCGAGGAGCAGGAACGCCGCGATCACCAGCGCGGTGCGGTGACGGCGCAGCCAGCCGATCGGACCGGGGCGCCTGGACGCCGCGGCGGCCGGCGCGGCCGGCGCGGCCGGGCCGGTGGGCGCGTCCGGCGTGCCGATGCCGGTCACCGGGCCCCTGCCAGGGCGAGGTCGAGGTCGAGCACGGCGAGCGCCTGGTCGCGGGTGGCCGGGCGCTCGCCGTACATCACGGCGTCGAAGAGGTCGGCCGCGGTCGCGGTCCGCTCGCGCTGGGGCGGGAACTCGTGGGCCAGGACGGCCGCCACCTCGTGCGCGGTGATGCCGGGGGAGTCCTCGAGCCGACCACGCTCGACCTGGCGGCGGGCCAGGGAGCGGAAGCCGTCGACGACCGCGTCGGCGTGGCGTCCCTCGGCCAGCGCGCGCTCGGCCCGGACCCGCAGCTGCGCCGCCGTCACGACCTCGCCGGTCAGCACGATGGCCGGGCCGGTGTCGTCGCGGCGGACCGTACGACGGGCCCGCGAGGCCAGGAACGCCAGGGCGCCGACCAGCAGCACCACGATGAGCGTGATCGCCAGCCACGTCAGGGCGGGGATGCCCCGGGCGCCCTCGACGCTGCCGTCGAGCTGGCGGCCGAGCCAGTCGAGGAGGCGCTGGAGCAGGTTGTCCTGGAAGTACGCCGGATCGGCGAGCTCGCGCCGCAGCAGCCGGCGGGCCTCGTCGCCGGAGGGGTCGAGCGGCGCGTCGAGCCGCAGGCCCGTCACCACGTCCGGCACGGTGCCGTCACGACGAGAGCACCCCGGCCTGCCGCATCAGCTCGACGTCGTAGGCCTCCTTGCGCATCCGCTGGTCGAGGTACTGCAGCGAGGTGACCGTGGCGCCGAACGGCGCCACGAAGGCGGTCGACGCGACCTGGGCGAGCGCGGTGAACAGGATCGTGACGAACAGGGCGAGGTCGTCGCCCACCGCGAGGGAGCCCACGGTGCCGGCGATGGTGAACGGGACGCCGAGCACCTGCCCGGCGACGCCGCCGATGAGGACCGTCAGCAGTGCGATGCCGAGGATGCGCCAGAAGCCGCCGCGGGTGAGCCGGTAGCCGCGGGCGATGCTGGCGACGACGCCGAGGTCCTCCAGCATCAGCGCCGGCACCGGGAGGTAGTAGACCCGGATCCAGAACCACGCCATGACGGCGATCAGCACCGGCACCGACAGCACGATGACCAGGACGCTGACCAGGGTCGAGGTCGTCAGCACGACGACGACCACCAGCGCGGCGTAGATCGCGAGGATGAGCAGCGTCGCCAGCCCGAGGACGACCGCGAGACCGACGAGCCGCCAACGGCGCCCGCGGGTGGCGGCCCACGCCTCCCCGAGGCTCAGCCGCCTGCCGACCGCGGCGGCCGCGGTCACGTGCACCACCATGCCGGTGACCAGGATCAGGCCGATCCCCTGCAGCAGTGCGGCGACGGCGTAGGAGCCGTAGGCGACCACGTAGCCGACGAGGTCCTCGTCGTCGATCGTCGTCGCCGACGGGTCGTAGGTGAGCCCGACGGTCCAGGTCAGCACCCCGACGACGAGCACCGGCAGCGCCATGGCGACCGCGGCCACGAGCACCGCCGAGCCGACGGTCGCCTTGGGGTTGAACCGGATGATGCGGAACGCCGCGTCGTAGATCTGGCCGAGCGAGAGCGGCCGCAGCGGCATCGCGCCGGGCTTGTGGACCGCCCCGTGCATGCCGTGCTGGGGCGCCCACCCCGGTGGCGGGGGGACGACGGAGCCGGGCTGCGGTGCCGGGGTCGCCGGCCCCCAGCGCGACGGACCCACGGGTTCACCGGGCGGTGGCGCTCCGGGCGGCGGGGGCGAGCCGGGGGGCGGGAAGTCCGACATGAGTCCTCATCGCAGGTGGCGGGGAGGACATCCTGTCATCTGGTCGCGACGTGGGGGAGCACGCACGCCTCGTCGAGGCCCAGCACCCGGTTGAGACGTCCGAACGACAGCCACGATCCGAGGCACATCGACAGCTCGACGACCTCCCGGTCCGAGTACGCCGCCCTGAGCCGGGACCAGAAGTCGTCGTCGAGGCCGTGGTGGTCGAGGGCGTAGCGCTCGGCGTACTCGGCGGCGAGCCGGGCGCGCTCGTCGAGGTCCGACGTCGTGCGCCAGGCGGTCACCGCCTCGGGGAAGGTGTCCTCGACCGTGACGCCGTCGCGCTCGGTGCGCCAGTCCTGGCAGAACAGGCACCCGTTGATCTGCGCGATCCGCAGCCGGGCGGCCTCGAACTCGCGGAGCCCGAGGGTGCCGTGGGAGTAGACGCTCTGGGCGAAGCCGGCCGCGGCAGGCCCGATGCCCGGCACCATCTCGCCCCAGACGTACATGATGGGGTCCTTGCCCTCGGGCACGTCGATCCTCATGTGGTGTCCCTTCGTCGTCCGCACCGCAGCCATGTAGAACGTGTTCTCGTTCTGCCGTGCCGACAGTACGACGGAGCCGGCCGCGGGGGTAGTCCGTCAGTGGCGGCGAGCAAGCTCGCGGCACGGGTGCGGCGTCGGGTCTCGACTGCGCTCGGACCGCCCGACGCTTCGCGACGGGCGCTCCGTGCTCGCTCGACCTCCCGCCCTGACGACGTGCTGCGAGCAAGCTCGAGGCACATCGTCGGCGTGAAGTTGGAACCACGCGCCGATGTCTGCCAAGATATCCAGGTTGCTCCGGCGGGTTGCCGGGGTGTGGCAGGTCTTGACTACTGAATCGCGTCTCCCAGCACGGCCCCACGGGCTGCGCCGTGACGTGGTGGTGGCAGCAGCCGCACCGCACTGGAGACCCGATCAGCACCACCTCCAGGCTCATGATCCACGGGCCAGAAAGCGTTCGTGCGCGGATCGTCTGTTCCAACAGCAGGCGACACGCCCGACCGCGGGGGTGGGACGCGGAGCCAAGACCCAGACGCAGGACGAGCGAGAAGGACGAGCTACCTATGGCGGGACAGAAGATCCGCATCAGGCTCAAGGCCTATGACCACGAGGTGATCGACACCTCGGCGCGCAAGATCGTGGACACCGTCACCCGCACGGGTGCGAAGGTCGCCGGCCCCGTGCCGCTGCCGACCGAGAAGAACGTGTACTGCGTCATCCGCTCGCCCCACAAGTACAAGGACTCCCGCGAGCACTTCGAGATGCGCACCCACAAGCGCCTCATCGACATCATCGACCCGACGCCCAAGACCGTCGACTCGCTGATGCGTCTCGACCTGCCTGCGGGCGTCGACATCGAGATCAAGCTCTGAGGTCGGGAGAGCCATGACTACCGAACGCAACGTCAAGGGACTGCTGGGCACCAAGCTCGGCATGACCCAGCTGTGGGACGACAACAACAAGGTCGTCCCGGTCACCGTCATCGCGGCGGCCACCAACGTCATCACCCAGGTCCGCCTGCCCGAGCCCGACGGCTACAACGCCATCCAGGTCGGCTACGGCGAGATCGAGGGTCGCAAGATCACCAAGCCGCAGGCCGGCCACTTCGACAAGGCCGGCACCACGCCGCGCCGTCACGTGGTCGAGATCCGCACCGCCGACGCCTCGACCTACACGGTCGGCCAGGAGCTCGCGGTCGACACCTTCGGCGCGGGTGACGTCATCGACGTCACCGGCACCAGCAAGGGCAAGGGCTTCGCCGGCGTCATGAAGCGCCACGGCTTCCACGGTGTGGGCGCCTCGCACGGTGCTCACCGCAACCACCGCAAGCCCGGCTCGATCGGTGCCTGCGCCACTCCCGGTCGCGTCTTCCGCGGCACCCGGATGGCTGGTCGCATGGGCTCCGACGTCGTGACCACCCAGAACATCACCGTCCACGCGGTCGACATCGAGAAGGGCCTGATCCTCGTCAAGGGCGCCGTACCCGGCCCCAAGGGCGGCCTGATCATGCTGCGCTCGGCTGCCAAGAAGCAGGAGGCCTGAGCATGGCTGTCAAGACTGTCAAGGTCGACCTCCCCGCCGAGATCTTCGACGCGAAGGTCAACGTGCCCCTGATCCACCAGGTCGTCGTCGCCCAGCGCGCCGCCGCCCGCCAGGGCACCCACTCCACCAAGACGCGCGCCGAGGTGCGCGGTGGTGGACGCAAGCCCTACAAGCAGAAGGGCACCGGCCGCGCCCGCCAGGGCTCGACCCGCGCGCCGCAGTTCGCCGGCGGTGGCGTCGTCCACGGCCCGCACCCGCGCAGCTACGACCAGCGCACCCCCAAGAAGATGAAGGCCGCCGCCCTGCGCGGTGCCCTCTCCGACCGGGCCCGCAACGAGCGCATCCACGTGGTCGAGTCGATCGTCACCGGTGAGAAGCCCTCGACCAAGAACGCCCTGCTGGCGCTGGCCGAGCTCTCGTCGCGGACCAAGTTCCTGGTGGTCCTCGAGCGCACCGACACCGTCACCTGGCTCTCGCTGCGCAACGCGCACGAGGTCCACATCGTCGCGGTCGACCAGCTCAACACCTACGACGTCCTCGACTCCGACGACATCGTGTTCACCCAGGGTGCCTACGACGCCTTCATCGCCCACGCCACGCGCGAGGGCAAGGCCGCCGCCACCACCGTCGGCCTCGACAAGACCGAGGAGGGCGACAAGTGAGCACGATCCACAAGGACCACCGTGACGTCCTGATCGCACCCGTGGTGTCCGAGAAGAGCTACGGCCTCCTCGACAACAACAAGTACACCTTCCTGGTGCACCCCGAGGCCAACAAGACCGAGATCAAGATCGCGGTCGAGAAGATCTTCAACGTCAAGGTCACCTCGGTCAACACGCTCAACCGGGTCGGCAAGACGCGCCGTACCAAGACCGGCCTGGGCAAGCGCAAGGACACCAAGCGCGCGATCGTCAGCCTCGCCGAGGGCCACCGCATCGACATCTTCGGGGGCCCGGTCTCCTGACCGGCGCCTGATTAAGGAAGACAAGACACATGGCTATCCGCAAGTACAAGCCGACCACCCCGGGCCGTCGCGGCTCCTCGGTCGCCGACTTCGTCGAGATCACCCGTACGACGCCCGAGAAGTCCCTGACGCGTCCGCTGCCCAAGAAGGGCGGCCGCAACAACCAGGGTCGGATCACCACGCGCCACCAGGGCGGCGGGCACAAGCGTGCCTACCGGATCATCGACTTCCGTCGCTACGACAAGGACGGCGTCCCGGCCAAGGTCGCTCACATCGAGTACGACCCCAACCGCACCGCCCGGATCGCGCTGCTGCACTACGCCGACGGCGAGAAGCGCTACATCATCGCTCCCAAGGACCTGACCCAGGGCACCCGGATCGAGTCCGGCGTGGGCGCCGACATCAAGCCCGGCAACAACCTGCCGCTGCGCAACATCCCGGTCGGTACCACGATCCACTGCGTCGAGCTCCGCCCCGGCGGCGGCGCCAAGATCGCCCGGTCCGCCGGCATCAGCGCCCAGCTCGTCGCCCGTGAGGGCTCGCGCGCCACGCTGCGCATGCCCTCGGGTGAGATGCGCTTCGTCGACGTTCGCTGCCGCGCCACGATCGGTGAGGTCGGCAACGCCGAGCAGTCCAACATCAACTGGGGCAAGGCCGGCCGCATGCGCTGGAAGGGCAAGCGCCCGACCGTCCGCGGTGTCGTCATGAACCCCGTCGACCACCCGCACGGTGGTGGCGAGGGCAAGACCTCCGGTGGTCGCCACCCGGTGACTCCGTGGGGCAAGCCCGAGGGCCGCACGCGCAAGCGCAAGGCCTCCGACTCGCAGATCATCCGCCGGCGCAAGTCCGGCAAGAACAAGCGCTGATAGGGAAGAAGACAGATGCCTCGCAGCCTCAAGAAGGGCCCCTTCGTCGACGACCACCTTCAGAAGAAGGTGGACGCCGAGAACGACAAGGGCACCCACAACGTCATCAAGACCTGGTCGCGCCGTTCGATGATCACGCCTGACTTCATCGGTCACACGGTCGCCGTGCACGACGGACGCAAGCACGTCCCGGTCTTCGTCACCGACTCCATGGTCGGTCACAAGCTGGGCGAGTTCGCCCCGACCCGCACCTACCGCGGGCACGTCAAGGAAGACCGGAAGGGGCGTCGTCGCTGATGGCCACCACTGAGCGTCACCGCATCAGCGCGCGCCGCGACACCCTGCTGGGCGACCAGCCGGGCGCCTTCGCGAGTGCCCGCTTCCAGCGGATCACCCCGATGAAGGCCCGCCGGGTCGTCGACCTCGTCCGCGGCCTGCCCGTCGACGACGCGCTGTCGATCCTGCAGTTCGCGCCGCAGGCCGCCTCCGAGACCGTCTACAAGGTCCTCGAGAGCGCGATCGCCAACGCCGAGACCACCGAGGGCCTCGACGCCAGCGACCTGGTCGTCTCCATCGCCATGGTCGACGAGGGCCCGACGATGAAGCGCTGGCGCCCCCGTGCCCAGGGCCGGGCCACCCGGATCAACAAGCGGACCAGCCACATCACGCTCGTGGTGCAGCCGGCCGCTGTCGCCAAGAAGAACGGAAAGGGTGCCTGATGGGCCAGAAGATCAACCCCAACGGCTTCCGTCTGGGCATCAGCACCGACCACAAGTCGCGCTGGTACGCCGACAAGCTCTACAAGTCCTACGTGGGCGAGGACGTCGCGATCCGCAAGCTGCTCTCCAAGGGCATGGAGCGGGCCGGCATCTCCAAGGTCGAGATCGAGCGCACCCGTGACCGCGTGCGCGTCGACATCCACACCGCGCGTCCCGGCATCGTCATCGGTCGCCGCGGCGCCGAGGCCGACCGGATCCGTGGCGAGCTCGAGAAGCTCACCGGCAAGCAGGTGCAGCTCAACATCCTGGAGGTCAAGGCCCCCGAGATGGACGCCCAGCTCGTCGCGCAGGGTGTCGCCGAGCAGCTCGCCGGCCGCGTGCAGTTCCGCCGCGCGATGCGCAAGGCCATGCAGACCACGATGCGCTCGGGTGCCAAGGGCATCCGGATCCAGTGCTCGGGCCGGCTCAACGGCGCCGAGATGTCGCGCACCGAGTTCTACCGCGAAGGTCGCGTCCCGCTCCACACGCTGCGCGCCGACATCGACTACGGCTTCTACGAGGCCAAGACGACGTTCGGTCGCATCGGCGTGAAGGTCTGGATCTACAAGGGCGAGGTCGCCGGCACCCGTGCCGAGCGTCAGGCCCAGGCCGCTGCCCGCGCCGGTGTCCCCGGCCGCGGCGGCAGCAACCGCCCGCAGCGTGGCGGCGAGCGTCCCAGCCGTGGCACGCGCCCGGCCCGTGAGGGCTCCGAGAGCACCGAGGCGCCCGCCGGCGGCACCACCGCCGTCGCGACGCCGTCGGCCGAGACCCCCGGTCAGGAGGGCTGACCCATGTTGATGCCCCGTCGCGTCAAGCACCGCAAGCAGCACCACCCCGACCGCCGCGGCTCGGCCAAGGGCGGCACGTCCCTCGCCTTCGGTGAGTTCGGCATCCAGGCGCTCGAGGGTCACTACGTGACCAACCGCCAGATCGAGTCGGCCCGTATCGCCATGACCCGTCACATCAAGCGTGGCGGCAAGGTCTGGATCAACATCTACCCCGACCGCCCGCTCACCAAGAAGCCCGCCGAGACCCGCATGGGTTCCGGTAAGGGCTCGCCCGAGTGGTGGATCGCCAACGTCAAGCCCGGCCGTGTCATGTTCGAGCTGTCCGGTGTCGACGAGGAGACCGCCCGCGAGGCGATGCGTCGTGCCATCCACAAGCTCCCCATGAAGTGCCGCTTCATCACCCGAGAGGCCGGTGAGTTCTGATGGCTGAGGTCAAGGCCCACGAGCTCGACGAGTTCAACGACATCGATCTCGAGTCCAAGCTGCGCGAGGCCAAAGAAGAGCTGTTCAACCTGCGCTTCCAGGCCGCGACCGGCCAGCTCGAGAGCCACGGCCGGCTGCGTACGGTCAAGAAGGACATCGCGCGGATCTACACCGTGGTGCGCGAGCGCGAGCTCGGCATCCGTACCGCTCCCGGCACGAACGACGAGGCAACCGCATGAGCACCCCTGACAGCAGCGACACCAGCGACACCTCGGTGCAGCGCAACGCGCGCAAGACCCGCGAGGGCCTGGTCGTCAGCGACAAGATGAACAAGACGGTCGTGGTCGAGGTCGAGGACCGCGTCAAGCACGCGCTCTACGGCAAGGTCCTGCGTCGCACCAGCCGGCTCAAGGCGCACGACGAGAACAACGAGTGCGGCACCGGCGACCGGGTCCTGATCATGGAGACCCGCCCGCTGTCGGCCACCAAGCGCTGGCGCCTGGTCCAGGTCCTCGAGAAGGCCAAGTAACACCCTCATTCATCAACACCGTTCAGCCAGGCTCCTCGCCCGCGAGGTGCGGAGAACCGGCTCGACAAGGAGACAACAGTGATTCAGCAGGAGTCGCGACTCAAGGTCGCCGACAACACGGGTGCCAAGGAGATCCTCTGCATCCGCGTGCTCGGCGGCTCGGGTCGGCGCTACGCCGGCATCGGTGACGTCATCGTCGCCACGGTCAAGGACGCGATCCCCGGCGGCAACGTCAAGAAGGGCGACGTCGTCAAGGCCGTCATCGTGCGCACCGTCAAGGAGCGCCGTCGTGCCGACGGGTCCTACATCCGCTTCGACGAGAACGCCGCCGTCATCCTCAAGGCCGACGGCGAGCCGCGAGGCACCCGCATCTTCGGCCCCGTGGGCCGCGAGCTGCGCGAGAAGAAGTTCATGAAGATCATCTCGCTCGCCCCGGAGGTGCTGTGATGGCTACGCAGAAGAAGGCCGCGAAGGTCGACATCAAGAAGGGTGACACCGTCAAGGTGATCGCCGGCAAGGACAAGGGCGCCGAGGGCAAGGTCATCAAGGTGCTCCGCGAGGAGCAGCGCGTGATCGTCGAGGGCGTCAACCGCATCAAGCGGCACACCAAGGTCGTCAACCAGGGCGGTCGGGCGGGCAACACCGGTGGCATCATCACCACCGAGGCGCCCATCCACGTGTCCAACGTGATGCTCGTCGAGGGTGACGGCGTGACCCGGATCGGCTTCCGCCGCGAAGAGGTCACCAAGCGCCGTCCCGACGGCTCCACCTACCTGGGCACGCGCAGCGTGCGCATCTCGCGCAAGACCGGCAAGGAGATCTGAGCATGACCGAGGGAGCAGTGGCCGAGAAGGTCACCCCGCGTCTCAAGACGCGCTACCGCGAGGAGATCGTGCCGGCGATCAAGGCCGAGTTCGAGATCCCCAACATCATGCAGGTCCCCGGCCTGGTCAAGATCGTGGTCAACATGGGTGTGGGCGAGGCCGCCCGCGACTCCAAGCTGATCGAGGGCGCCATCCGCGACCTCACCGCGATCACCGGCCAGAAGCCGGCCGTGACCAAGGCCCGCAAGTCGATCGCCCAGTTCAAGCTGCGTGAGGGCATGCCGATCGGTTGCCACGTCACGCTGCGCGGTGACCGGATGTGGGAGTTCCTCGACCGGCTGCTGTCGCTCGCGCTGCCCCGTATCCGCGACTTCCGTGGTCTCAACCCCGGTCAGTTCGACGGCAACGGCAACTACACGTTCGGTCTGACCGAGCAGGTCATGTTCCACGAGATCAACCAGGACAAGGTCGACCGCCAGCGCGGCATGGACATCACCGTCGTGACCACCGCCACGACCGACGACCAGGGTCGCGCGCTGCTCAAGCAGCTCGGCTTCCCCTTCAAGGAGAACTGACATGGCCAAGACTGCTCTGAAGGTCAAGGCGGCCCGCAAGCCCAAGTTCGCCGTCCGCGGCTACACCCGCTGCCAGCGCTGCGGACGCCCCAAGGCCGTCTACCGCAAGTTCGGCCTGTGCCGCATCTGCCTGCGCGAGATGGCTCACCGCGGCGAGCTGCCCGGCGTGACCAAGTCCTCCTGGTGACCACCAGCCACACCAACCGCTGAAGGTCCGCTCCTGCGGGAGCGGAAACCACAGAAGAGAGAGAACGACCTTCCATGACGATGACCGACCCGATCGCAGACATGCTCACGCGTCTGCGCAACGCCAACCAGGCGTTCCACGACGACGTCTCCATGCCCTACAGCAAGCTCAAGCAGGGCGTCGCCGAGATCCTCAAGCAGGAGGGCTACATCGCCTCCTTCGACGTGACCGACAACGAGGGCGTCGGCCAGACGCTCACGATCACCCTCAAGTACGGCCGCAGCCGCGAGCGCTCGCTCGCCGGTCTGCGCCGTGTCAGCAAGCCCGGCCTCCGGGTCTACGCCAAGCACACGGGCCTGCCCAAGGTGCTCGGCGGCCTCGGCATCGCGATCATCTCGACGAGCCAGGGTCTGCTCACCGACCGTCAAGCCAACCAGAAGGGCGTGGGCGGAGAAGTCCTCGCCTACGTCTGGTAACCGAGACCGAGATAGGAGAAACACAGCATGTCGCGCATTGGCAAGCTCCCCGTCGCGGTCCCGTCCGGTGTCGACGTGGCCATCGACGGCCCCCTGGTGACCGTCAAGGGTCCCAAGGGAACCCTCAGCCACTCCATCCCCGCACCGATCGCCGTGGTCAAGGGTGACGGCGTCCTCGACGTCACCCGTCCCGACGACGAGCGCATCAGCAAGTCGCTCCACGGGCTGACCCGCACCCTGGTCAACAACATGGTCGTCGGCGTGACCGACGGCTACGAGAAGAAGCTCGAGATCGTGGGCGTGGGTTACCGCGTGCTCTCCAAGGGCCCCACGCAGCTCGAGTTCCAGCTCGGCTACTCGCACGTCATCATCTTCGACGCGCCCGCCGGCATCACCTTCACCGTCGACGGACCGACCCGCCTCGGCGTGGTCGGCATCGACAAGCAGCTGGTCGGCGAGACCGCCGCCAACATCCGCAAGCTTCGCAAGCCCGAGCCCTACAAGGGCAAGGGTGTCCGCTACTCCGGCGAGCACATCCGCCGCAAGGTCGGAAAGGCTGGTAAGTAGTCCATGGCCGTCAAGATCAAGCAGCAGAAGCACGCGTCCAAGCGCCTGCAGTCGCGGCTCAAGCGCCAGGTGCGCGGTCGCAAGAAGCTCTCCGGCACCCCCGAGCGTCCGCGCCTGGTGGTGACCCGGTCCACCAAGCACATCTCCGTCCAGGTCGTCGACGACCTGGTCGGCAAGACGCTGGCCTCGGCCTCGACCATGGAGGCCGACCTGCGCGGCCTCGACGGTGACAAGAGCGCCAAGGCGACCCGTGTCGGTGAGCTCGTCGCCGAGCGCGCCAAGGCGCAGGGCGTCGACACCGTGGTCTTCGACCGCGCCGGCAACAAGTACCACGGCCGGATCGCGGCCCTGGCTGACGGGGCCCGCTCCGGCGGGCTCGTGTTCTAGAGCCAGCGACCAACACGAACAGGGAGTAGAGAACTCATGAGTGGACCCCAGCGCGGACAGCGTGGTGGCGGCGACCGTCAGGGTCGTGGCCGCGACGGCGGTCGTGGTCAGGGTGCTGAGAAGAGTCAGTACCTCGAGCGCGTCGTCGCGATCAACCGTGTCGCCAAGGTCGTCAAGGGTGGTCGTCGCTTCAGCTTCACCGCCCTCGTCGTCGTCGGTGACGGCGACGGCATGGTCGGCGTCGGCTACGGCAAGGCCAAGGAGGTGCCCGCGGCGATCGCCAAGGGTGTCGAGGAGGCCAAGAAGGCGTTCTTCCGGGTGCCCCGCATCCAGGGAACGATCCCGCACCCGGTGCAGGGTGAGAAGGCAGCCGGCGTGGTGTTCCTACGTCCGGCCTCGCCCGGTACCGGCGTCATCGCCGGTGGCCCGGTGCGCGCCGTGCTCGAGTGCGCCGGCATCCACGACGTGCTGAGCAAGTCGCTCGGCTCGTCGAACCAGATCAACATCGTCCACGCGACGGTCGAGGCCCTGCGCCTGCTCGAGACCCCGGAGGCCGTCGCGGCTCGCCGTGGCCTGCCCGTCGAGCACGTCGCACCGGCTGCCCTGCTGAAGTCCCAGGCCGAGGGGCGCCAAGAGGCTCTCGACGCCGCAGCAGCAGGAGTGTCGTGATGGCCCAGCTCAAGATCCAGCAGTTGAAGTCCACCATCGGGTGCAAGGCCAACCAGCGCGAGACCGTGCGCTCGCTGGGCCTCAAGCGCATCGGTGACGTGGTCGTGAAGGAGGACCGGCCCGAGATCCGCGGCATGGTCCACACCGTCCGTCACCTGGTGACGTTCGAGGAGGTCGAGTGACATGACGCTCAAGTTGCACCACCTGCGCCCCGCACCGGGCGCCAAGAAGGCCAAGACCCGCGTGGGTCGCGGTGAGGGCTCCAAGGGCAAGACCTCGGGTCGCGGTACCAAGGGCACCAAGGCCCGCTACCAGGTCCCGGTGGCGTTCGAGGGTGGCCAGATGCCCATCCACATGCGTCTGCCCAAGCTCAAGGGTTTCCGCAACCCGTTCCGCGTCGAGTTCCAGGTCGTCAACCTCGACAAGCTCGGCACCCTGTTCCCCGAGGGCGGCGACGTGACCGTCGACGCGCTGGTGGCCAAGGGTGCGGTCCGCAAGGGCCTGCCGGTCAAGGTGCTCGGGCAGGGTGACATCGACGTCAAGGTGTCGGTCACCGCGCACGCGTTCTCGGCCTCGGCAAAGCAGAAGATCGAGGCCGCTGGCGGCTCGGTCACCCTGGGCTGAGGCCAACCTGGCGCTCGGTGTCACGGCCTGGGGTAAGGTCACGGCACAATCTGTGGATCCAACTGGAGGACGTATGCGGCCATCTCGGCTAGGAACTCGGCTCGGTGTACTTGTCTTTGGCGTGACCTTGGCCCTCACCTTCGGTGGGCCGGCCCATGCGGCGTCCGGATGGAGTCAGTCCTACTTCGCATCCGTAGGCTCAGAGACCTACGTGCTGAAGAAGGACGACAACGAGCGGGCGCGCAGCACGGCGAAGTCGGACGCTACCGTGAAGCTTTCCGACAAGTCCGCGGACGGACTCGGCCAGCGACTCTACTGGCGGGTCAACGGTGCCACCACGTACAACGTCTGCGAAAACCGTGGCGGGTCCGGCACCTCGAAGACCTGCTCCGTGACGAACAACAAGTTCATCCAGTACAAGTTCTGTGTCATGTCGACAACAGCAAACGTGGCGTGCGCTGATGAGGACGGCTTTCAGACCTGAGCGATCGCGTCGGCCCGATGGGGGTGCGATGCGGCGTGAGTACTTCCTCGGTTCGGATCGTCGCGAGCAGTTCGCGGCGATCCGAACTGGGGCTCAGCGCTAGGCAGTCCGGGGCAACCGGGTGTGTGCGAATGTGTCATGAGGTCAACCAGTGCGCTTAGCCGACGCGTTGGGCCAGCGTTCGTAATCAGTTAACGAAAAGAGGATTTCGAGTGCTCACCGCGTTCGCGAACGCCTTCCGGACCCCGGACCTTCGCAAGAAGCTGTTGTTCGTCCTGGGCATCATCGTGATCTTCCGGGCTGGCTCACAGATCCCGGCCCCGGGGGTGAACGTGACTGCTGTGCAGTCCTGCCTCGGTGACGACGCCAACAGCACCGGTGTCTACAGCCTGATCAACCTGTTCTCCGGCGGGTCGCTGCTCCAGCTGACGATCTTCGCGCTCGGGATCATGCCCTACATCACTGCCAGCATCATCCTGCAGCTGCTCGTCGTGGTCATCCCGCGGCTCGAGGCGCTGAAGAAGGAGGGGCAGTCTGGCCAGACCAAGATCACCCAGTACACCCGCTATCTGACGCTCGGTCTCGCAATCCTGCAGGCCACGGGCATCGTTGCTCTCGCGCGGTCTGGCAACCTGCTCCAGAACTGCCCGAACGTCCTGCACAGCGACAGCCTCTCGACGTTCATCGTCATGGTCGTGACCATGACCGCTGGCACCGCCGTCATCATGTGGCTCGGCGAGCTCATCACCGAGCGCGGCGTCGGCAACGGCATGTCGATCCTCATTTTCACCCAGGTCGTCGCCACCTTCCCGGGCCAGCTGTGGGCCGTGGGCAAGACCAAGGGCTGGTGGACCTTCGCCATCGTGATCGTGATCGGCATGGTCATCATCGCCGCGGTCATCTTCATCGAGCAGGCCCAGCGCCGCATCCCCGTCCAGTACGCCCGCCGGATGGTCGGACGCAAGATGTTCGGCGGCAGCTCGACCTACATCCCGCTCAAGGTCAACCAGGCCGGCATCATCCCGGTTATCTTCGCCTCCTCGCTGCTCTACCTGCCGGCGATGGCGGTGCAGTTCAACCAGGGCAACGCCGACGCGCCCGGTTACATCAACTGGATCAACGCGCACTTCGTCAAGGGCGACCACCCGTACTACATGGCGGCCTACTTCGCGCTGATCATCTTCTTCACCTACTTCTACGTCTCGATCACCTTCAACCCCCAAGAGGTGGCCGACAACATGAAGAAGTACGGCGGCTTCATCCCCGGGATCCGGGCGGGCAAGCCGACCGAGGACTACCTGTCCTACGTCCTGTCCCGCATCACGCTGCCGGGTGCGCTCTACCTCGGGCTGATCTCGTTGATCCCGCTGGTCGCGCTCGTGCTCATCGAGGCCAACCAGAACTTCCCGTTCGGCGGTACCTCGATCCTGATCATGGTCGGCGTCGCACTCGACACGGTCAAACAGATCGAGAGCCAGCTCCAGCAGCGCAACTACGAAGGATTCCTGCGGTAACACATGCGCCTCATCCTGATGGGCCCTCCCGGAGCCGGCAAAGGGACCCAGGCCACCACGGTGGCCTCCCACTTCGGCATCCCCGCGATCTCGACCGGCGACATCTTCCGGGCCAACGTGTCCCAGGGCACCGAGCTGGGGGTCGAGGCCAAGCGCTTCATGGACGCCGGTGACTACGTCCCCGACGAGCTGACCAACAAGATGGTCCGCAACCGCATCGACGAGCCCGACGCCGTGCCCGGCTTCCTGCTCGACGGCTACCCGCGCACGCCGGCGCAGGTCGAGGAGCTCGACGGGATGATCAGCTTCACCGGGCACAAGCTCGATGCGGCCGTCGTCCTCACTGTCGACCCTGACGAGCTCGTCGCCCGGTTGCTGCAGCGGGCCCAGACCGAGGGCCGCGCCGACGACACCGAGGACGTCATCCGCCGGCGCCAAGAGGTCTACGCCGAGCAGACCGAGCCCCTCATCGACCTCTACCGCGCCCGCGGCATCCTCGTCGAGGTCGACGGCATGGGCGAGGTCTCCGAGGTGACCGCGCGCATCTTCGCGGCCCTCGACGTGATCCCCGAGTCCTGAGCCGCGGCCGTCATGGGATGGCGTGACCGCGGCGTCCAGATCAAGACGCCGGAGCAGGTCGCGCTGATGCGCCGCGCCGGGCTGGTGGTCGGGCGCACCCTCGAGATGGTGTGCGACCTGGCGCGCCCTGGCCTGACCACCGGCGAGCTCGACGCTGCCGCCGAGAAGCACATCCGGCAGCTCGGGGCGACCCCGTCGTTCCTGGGCTACCACGGGTTCACCGGCTCCTTGTGCCTGTCGGTCAACGACGAGGTCGTGCACGGCATGCCGGGCCGGCGGGTGCTCGCCGAGGGCGACCTCGTGTCGATCGACTGCGGGGCGATCGTCGAGGGCTGGCACGGTGACGCCGCGACCACGGTCGCCCTGGGCGAGGTCCCCGACGAGGTGGTCGCCCTCAACCGGGTCACCGAGGAGGCCATGTGGCGCGGCATCGCCGCCGCGGGCCTCGGCGGCCGCGTCACCGACATCTCCCACGCCGTCGAGAACCACGTGCGCGCGTCGGGCGACTTCGAGATCGTCGAGGACTACACCGGCCACGGGATCGGCTCCGAGATGCACCAGCCCCCCGACGTACCCAACCTCGGCAAGCCGGGCCGCGGGCCGCGACTGGTGCCGGGCCTGGCCCTGGCCGTCGAGCCGATGGTGACCCTCGGAAGCGCGGACGTCGACGTCCTCGACGACGACTGGACCGTCGTGACCCGCGACGGGTCCTGGGCGGCCCACCACGAGCACACCTTCACCCTCACGCCCGACGGCGGCACCTGGGTCCTGACCGCGCTCGACGGCGGCCGGAGCATGCTCGAGTCGCTCGGCGTCACCTACGGCGGAGACTGACCCGTCGCCCATGGGCGACGGGTCAGCGTCGTTCTGGTGGTGACCCGTCGCCCATGGGCGACGGGTCAGCGTGGATGGGTGAGCCCTCGGGGCTCAGGCGCTGGCGCGGTCCTGCTGCTGGACCTGGTCGTGGGCGACGCGGGCGGCGTCGTCGAGGGCCTCGGCGGCCTGGCGCAGGGCGACGACGTGCTGGGCGGTCCAGTCGGACTCGAAGCGGTTGCGGTCGTTGCCGACCCAATCGGTCGACGAGAGTCCCTGGCTGAGGCGTGCCTCCATGGCGCGTACGCGTTGGGCGACGTCGGCCATCGTGGTGGCCAGTGCCGTGACACTCTCGGTGTCCATCCCGTAGATCACGAGGGCACCTCCGTCCGCGCCGTGGTCCGGCCGGCCTGGGTGCGCGCGTGCTCGACGGCGATCCGCGCCAGCTCGGCGGTGCGTTCGGTGACCGACGCGACGGTCTCGGCGCGGGCCCAGGCCCGCTGGGACCCCGGGCTCGAGACCACCGACCAGGAGCCGAGGGGGCCGGTGAACAGGCCGGTGAGGTCGGGACGCTCGACGGGGGCCCCGGTCTCGCGGGTCACGACGAGGACGTCGGCGCGCAGGTAGGCCTGGCCCAGTCGCTCGAGCAGCTCGGCGGGCGCCTCGGAGTCGGGGGCCACGGCCAGCTCGACGTCGTCGCCCGCGCCGTCGGTGGCCTCGGGGTGCACGACCGCCGCGGCCAGCAGGGCCGGGAGGTCGCGCGCGTGCCCGAGGGCGAAGCGGTGCAGCCCGTCGCTGCCGACCTCCTCGAGGAGCGCGACCTCCTCGACCACGTGGGCGTACCAGAAGTCCTGGGCCGACGAGGTGGTGCGCGCGACCGCGACGACGGCCGATGCGCTCTGGCGTAGCGTCAGCGCCGAGAGCACGTCGTTGCGGACCCGCAGGTCGATGCCGACGTCGCCGCCGGTGGCGGCCGCCGAGGACTCCAGGACCGCCGCGACCCCCGCGGGATCGGGCGGGTCGACGATCCCGCGGGCCACGAGGCCGCGGAACGCGGTGCGTCGTACGGCGTCACGCTCGGCCACCGGGACGGCGTCGAGCACCGGGGCCACGACGACCCCCTGGGCCGGCACCAGCACCGACAGCTCCTCGTCGGTGAGGATCTCGAGCGCGATGGTCTGGGCCGCCGGGGCCGGCTCGGCGGGGCTGGCCTTCTCGTCGCTGTAGGTGATGCTCATGCGCCTGCTCCTGCCGGTCGGGCGCCGCCGCCGAGCAGGCCGCGTGCCCACCCGATCGCCGACTCGTAGCCACTGCTGATGCCGTCCCACGCCCGGCCGGCGGTCTCGCCGATCTGCGTGGTCACGCGGGTCGCGGTGTCGCGGATGGTGCTCCAGTGGTCGACGACGTAGTTGCCCGCGCTCCACAGCCCGTACGCCGTCACGGCGACGGCCGCGACGGTGGCGGTCACGGGGGCCGAGGCGACCAGCGCGGCTCCGCCGATCAGGAGCGTCGCTGCCCCGGCGGCACCGGCCAGCCCGAACCCGCGGGTGGCCCAGCCGCGCCACCCGTCGTAGCCACCGCCGGTGAACACGTCGACCACGCCGGAGATCGCGGTGAGGGGCAGGAAGGCCTTCCCGAGCAGCTTGCCGAGGCCGGGGAGCCCGATCTTGGCCAGGAAGCCGCCCTCCTTGGCGCCCTGCATGAGCACCTTGAGCGCCTCGGCGACCTTGACCGAGCTGAGCAGCTCGCCGAGGACCTTCATCCGCAGCAGCTTGAGGAAGTCGACCAGGGACTTGGCCTTGAGGACCGCGCTGATCGGCTTCATCAGGAAGTTCTTGATGGTGTTGAGGTCGGTGAGGAGCTTCATGACGCCGTAGCCGGCCGCGGCGCCACCGGCCGCCCCGCTGCCGCTGGCCTGCTCCTGCTCCTGGGCGTTCTGGGCGAGCAGCTTGCCGGCCGTCGCGAGGGCGTCGCTGACGCCGGCCATCCGCTCCTGGGCGAAGGTGCCCCACTCGTTCTTGCAGCGGTCGGCGTCGGGGCCGTGCCAGTCGCGGGCCGCCTCGATCGAGCCGGCGATCCGGGCACTGAGGTCGCGCAGCTCCTGCGCGCCGTCGCCGAAGTCGGCGGCGAGCCGCTCGAGTGCCTCGACATCGGCACCGATGAGTCCGGCCATGACTCCTCCTGCTGTCCCGTTCCGTCGCGTCTGGTCAACGTGACGACGTGGCAGCACGCTAGGTCGGTCGGACGGTCCCCGTCTGTAGGGAGGCGGGCGGAGACTTCCGGGTCGTCGGGCGATCGTCGGGTGATCGTCGCGCGGGACGCTCCGGGTTCAGTCGACGCAGCGCTCGGTGAACGCCGACGCGTCGGACCCGCGGATGAGCCGTACCTGCACGCAGACCCGGCTCGCCGCCTTCACCGTGACCCTCGGATCGGCGGTGCGGGCGCCCTCGTCGGTGTCGGTACGTCGCCACTCGAAGGTGTCGCCGCCGCGCGCGGCGTCGGCGGCGCGCCAGGTGAAGACGACCTGCGCGCCACGGCGTACGCCGTCGACCTGAGGGGGCAGCTGCACCAGCCCGTCCTCGACGGGCGCAGGCGTGGTCGGCGGTGGCGCCGCGGGAGGCTCCTCCTCGCCGCCGCCGCGCAGCGCCAGGGCGACGACCACCGCCGCCACGACCAGGACCCCCAGGACCGCCCAGACCCAGGCGGCCCGCGACCCGTGCTCGACGACGGCGGCACCGCCGGGGACCACGGCCGACTCGATCCGCGCCGCCCGAGGCCCGGAGGCGGGGATGACGGTGATCGGCTTGACGTAGGTCGCGTCAGGGTCGCCCGAGGGCGGGGGAGGGGCGCTGCCCTCGCCGGCCGGACGGTCGCCCTCGACCGCGATGGCCGTGCGGGCGTAGCCGGCCTGGGACTCGACGCGCTGCAGCGCGCGGGCCAGCTCGAGGGCCGACCCGGGCCGGTGCTCGGGCGGCTTGGCCAGGCACTGCGCCAGCAGCGCCTCGAGCGCCGGGGGTACGTCGGGGCGCCCGGTCGCGGGGGCCGGCGTGTGCAGGATCCGCGCCGACAGGGCGCGCGGCGTGTTGTCGCCGTGCTGGACCGCGAACGGTGAGCGGCCGGTCAGCAGGTTCCAGATCGTCGCGCCGAGCGAGTAGACGTCGCTGGCCACCGAGCCGTTGGAGCGGCCGTCGAGCAGCTCGGGCGGCGACCACGGGTAGGAGATGCGGACCTCGGACTCGGCGGCGATCTCGTGGAGGTAGCCGGCGATGCCGAAGTCGGTCAGCGCCGGCTCGCTGTAGGTGGTCACCAGCACGTTGCTGGGCTTGATGTCGCGGTGCACGATGCCCGCGCGGTGGGCGGTCTCGACGGCGCTGGCGAGCTTGATGCCGGTGCTGAGGGCGTCGGCGACCGGCATCGGCGACTGGCGCACCCGCACCCCGAGGTCGGGCGGCGGGCAGTAGCGCATCACGAGGTAGGGGCGACCCGCCGCCGGCCCGGTGCCGCCGGTCATCCCGGCGGTGATCACCGAGACGATGTAGGGATGGTCGGCGAGCTTGGCCATCGCGTTGGCCTCCGCGGCGAACAGGCCCTTCTCACGCTCGGTGAGCGACACGTCGGGCCGCACGACCTTGACCGCCACCCGCTGGCGCGGCCACTCCTGCTCGAAGAGGAACACGTCGGCGAAGCCGCCGCTGCCGAGGTGCTGCAGGAAGGTGTAGCCGGGGATCTCGGGGGCGCCGGTCACGAGGGGCTCACTCGGTGACCTCGTAGACGATCTCGTAGCTGTCGGCCAGGTCGAGCACCTGCCCAGGCTCCCAGACGTACTGCTCGTGACCGCGGATGCGCTGCGCCGGTCGCCCGGGCACCCGCAGCGTGGTGCCGCCCCGGGACCCGAGGTCGGTCGCCAGCACCAGCCAGCCGTCGAGGGCGACCGCCAGGTGGCTGCGGGAGACGTACGTCGAGTCCGCCGGCAGCCGCACCAGGTGGGGCCAGTCGGCCACCGCGCCGACGGGCTCGGGCTGGCGACCGAAGACCACCCCGCGGTCGAGCGGCACCCGCTCGCCGTCGGGGAGGTGCAGCGTCCCGAGCCGCGGGCGCGGCATCCGGTGGGGCTCCTGCGCCGGCACCGGCTCGTGGCAGACCCGGCAGCGCGGGCTGTAGGCCGCGGTGACGTGGCCGGCCGGGCAGTGCACCGCGAGGACCATCTCGTGGGTCGCGTGCTGCAGGTGACCGGGCGGCGGAGGGGGCGGCGGGAGGCCACCGGCGGTCTCCGGGCGGTAGGTGGTCTGCCCGTCGTGGTCGTAGTCGTGGCCGTGGTCGGGGTCGGGGTCGAGCGCGGCGCCCGGGTGGTCGCGGCGCACGGTGCTGGTCAGGCCCACCCGCTCGACCAGGCGGACGGCCTCGGGCGGCGGCTCGTCGGTCTGCACGGCGACGACCGACGCCTCGGGGAGAGGCGGCGGGGGCGGGGCGACCGCGGCCAGGATCTCCGGGGGGATGCCGTCGATCAGCCCCGCCACCGGCCCACCGGTCCCACCGGTCCCGCCGGGCCCGCCGGGCCCGCCGGCCGTCGGCGCCGGGGTGGGCTCTGCGACCACGGGCGGGAGCACGGCCCGCGCCGCCGGGCGGAGGACGAGCGAGGCGGCGCCGACGACGCCGCCGACGAGGCGTCGTACGGGTGCGTCGTCGGGGGCGGCCTCGCCCAGGTCGAGGGTGTGCACCCCGTCGAGCGTGTGGTGCCGGCCGCGGCCGCGGGTCACCGAGGTCTCGGCGCCGACGGTGAGGTCGACCAGGACCACGGCGGCGTCGGCCCCGCAGGTCTCGGCCACGGTGTCGAGGACCAGCGCGGTCTCGGCGCGCGGCCCGGTGAGCAGCGCCCAGAGGTCGTCGGCCGCCGCGGCACCGGGGGCCGGGGTGACGAGCAGCCACCGCGAGCCAGCGCCCACGACGAGCCCGTCACCGGGGGTGTAGGTCGCCTGCACAGGGGCATTCTCACCCGGCCTCGTGGCTCGGCGCAGCCCGGAGGTCGTTTACCCTCGTCCCACCCCAGTCACAGGAGGCCGCGTTGTCCGTCCCGGGCACGTTCAAGCGCCACCGCGTCGCCATCGCCTCCAACCTCGCGCTGCTCGTCGCGGCGGTCGGGGTGGTCGCGGTCGCGACCCAGGCCGACGGCTACCGCAAGCACGACGCGCAGCTGCACGACGGCGGCATCTGGGTGACCAACGGGCACGACGGCTACCACGGCCGGATCAACAAGCCGATCGCCCAGCTCGACGGGGTCGCCTTCGCCGAGCAGGACGCCCAGCTCGACGTCGTCCAGGACGGTGCGGCGGTGTTCGGCATCAACCTCTCCGCCGGGGTGCTGTCGGTGATCGACCCCGGCAAGGTGACGCTCCCCGACGGCGAGACGGCCCAGCTGCCGGCGGCCCCCCAGGTGCAGCTCGCCGGCGGCACCCTGGCGGTCCTCGACCCGGCGGAGGGCACCCTGTGGGCCGAGCGCGTCGACACCCGCAAGGGCGTCGACCCGGTCTCCGCCCTGGACACCGAGTCCGACCCGTCCGCGAGGACGGCCTCCGACGCCGGGCTCGCCGTCGCGCTCGACGGGTCCGTGCTCGTCGCCTCGGGCGAGGACGACAGGCTCCGCCGGTTCCCGGTGAGCGAAGCCGGCTTGGGAGCCCCGACGACCGAGGCGCTGGGTGCCGATCTCGGCTCCGGGACCACCGTCACGGCGGTCGGTGACCGGGCCGTGGTGCTGGACACCGCGTCGGGGGTGCTGCAGGTGGTGGGCGGCCCCGACGCCGACGTACCTCCCGGCTCCCAGCTGCAGGTGCCCGGACCGGACGCCGACTCCGTGCTCGTGGCGACCCCGTCCGCGCTGGTGGCGATCGACCTGACGAGCGGCGAGTCGACCGACGTCGTGCGCGACGCCATCGGCGGGCGGCCGACGACGCCGGTGCGTCTCGGTGCCTGCTCCTACGGCGCGTGGTCCGGTGGCTTCGGCGCCGTCGCCACCGCCTGCGACGGCGCGGAGCCGCGGGTGTCCGACCTCGGCACCGACACCGCCGACCTGGTCTTCCGGGTCAACCGCGGCGAGATCGTCCTCAACGACCGCTCGACCGGTGCCGTGTGGGACCTCGACTCCGACCAGCCCACCCGCCTCGACAACTGGGACGACTTCCAGCTCAAGCCCGACAAGACCGACAAGAACGAGCAGAACGAGAACCAGGACCAGGGCGACCGCCGGCCGCCGCGGGCCGAGGACGACGACCTCGGCGCCCGGCCCGGACGCACCACCGTGCTGCACCCCCTCGACAACGACACCGCGCCGGCCGGGCGGCTGCTGGCCATCGCCAGCGTCCAGGACCTCACCGACCCAGACGCCGAGGTGACCATCAGCCCCGACGGGCAGACGGTGCAGATCGAGCTCCCCGAGGGGGCCGGGCCGACCCGCTTCGACTACACGATCGACGACGGCCGCAGCGGCGTCAGCGACACCGCGACCGTGCGGGTCACCCCGCGTGCCGCCGACGCCAACGCGTCGCCCCAGCTGCGCGAGGGCTTCGAGCCCCGCACCTGGACGGTCCCGGCCGGTGGCACCCTCGACATCCCGGTGCTGCCCGACTGGCGCGACAAGGCCGACGGCGACCCGTTGGCGCTGGACACCGCGGCCGCGGTCGGTGGGGGCCGGTCCGGCGCGGTCGCCCGGACCACCTCGGCCGGCCGGGTGCGCTTCACCGCGCCGGCCCGCAGCGGCCTGGTCACCGTCAAGTACGCCGTCACCGACGGCATCGGCGAGCCGGTGCCGGACGAGCTCACCATCCAGGTCCAGGACGTCAAGGACCGCAAGGCCTACCCCGGCGTCGCCGAGCCCGACGTCGTGGCCGGCGAGGCCGGCAAGACCATCACGATCCGGCCCCTGGCCAACGACCTGCCGGGCTCCGACCCGGTGACGCCGACCGCGGTGTCGCAGCTGGCGGGCAAGGTCGCCCAGGTCGGCGGCGCCAAGGTCACCACCGACCTGGTCGACGGCACCGTCAGCTTCGTCGCCGACAAGCCGCGCACCTACTTCCTCGACTACGACCTGCGCTACGGCAACGCCCGCTTCGACCGCGGCCGGATCCGGGTCGACGTCAAGGCACCGGACAAGCCGCCCGAGGCGCCGGTGGCGATGCCCGACAGCGTCACGCTCTACGGCCAGGCCGCCACGCTCGTCGACGTCGTCGCCAACGACATCGACCCCACCGGCGGCATCCTCGTCGTGCAGGGCGCCGTGCCCGACCGCGACGACTCCCTCGACGTGGCGGTCGTGCAGGGACGGTGGCTGCGCGTCTCGGCCCGTACCGGCGAGCTGAGGCCCAACCCGCAGCTCGTCCGCTACACGATCAGCAACGGCAGCCGCTCCGGCGTCGAGGGGCAGGTCGTCGTGACCTGGCGTCCGGCGCCGGCCGACAACACCCCGGTCACCGAGGACGACCGCGCCGTCGTGCGCGCGGGCGGGGCGGTGTCGGTCCCGGTGCTCGACAACGACTTCAGCCCGGCCGGTGACGAGCTCGAGCTCGTGTCCGACCTGCCCGACCAGGACGCCGGCGTCCTCGCCGTACGCAGCGGCGACGACGACTCCGTGCCGACGGGGCAGGCCTTCGTCACCGACCGGTTCGTCCGGTACGTCGCGCCCCGGACCCTCGAGGACGCCGAGACCTTCACCATCCGCTACCTCGCGACCAACGCGGCGGGCCAGCGCACGCCCGGCACCCTCGAGGTCCAGGTCGTCCCGGCCACCCGACGCAACGAGCCCCCGGAGCCGCCCGTGCTCGAGGCCCGCGCCGTCGCGGGCGACACCGTCAAGCTGCGCCTGCCCGGGGTGGGCGTCGACCCCGACGGCGACCCGGTGACGCTCGTCGGCATCGCCTCGGCGCCCACGAGGGGTCGCATCGTCCGCTTCGGAGCGACGTCGCTCGTCTACCAGGCCTATCCCGGCAGCGTCGGCACCGACGAGTTCACCTACTCCGTCGTCGATGCCCTCGGTGCCGAGGCGACCGGCGAGGTCCGGGTCGCGGTCACCGCCCCCGGGACGCCCCAGCCCCCGCTCGCCGTCGCCGACTCGATCACCACCGAGCCCGGGCGCGTCGCGCGGATGGACGTCCTCGCCAACGACTACGTCGCCGCCGGCGACCGGGTGACGCTGTCGCTGCCGGTCAAGCAGCCCGGGGTGCGGCTCGAGTCGCCCCAGGGGCCGCTGGTCGTCACCGCACCGGCGACCGGTGCTCGCAACGTCGAGGTCGTCTACCGCGTCTCCAACGGGCTCGACTCCTCCCAGTCGACGGCGACGCTGCGCCTGGCCGACTCGTTCAACAACCCGCCGGTGGTCTTCGACGCCTACGGCACCCCCGCCGCCGAGGAGTCCGTCGGCGACGGCGCGATCGACTCCGGTGACGTCGACGGCGAGGGCGACGCCTCCTCGGTCAGCGTCGACGTGCTCGAGACGGCGTACGACCCCGACGGCGACGACGCCGACCTGCGCGTCGCCGAGGTGATCGCGCCCCCGGGCGTCACGGCCTCGGTGTCGGGCGGCAAGGTCGTGGTCGAGCGCGGCCGCGAGCCGCTCGTCGTACCGTTCCGCGTGGCCGACGCCGACGGCGGTTCAGCGACCGCCTCCATCTACGTGCCACCGCTCGAGGGCGGTGCGCCCTACGTCATCCCCGGCGCGGCCATCGAGGTCGCTCCGGGCGACACCGCCGACCTCGACCTCGCCGACTACGTGGCCGACCCGGCGGGCGGCCCGGTCGCGTTCACCCTGCGCGACCGCATCTCGGCCTCGCCGTCCGCGGCGCTGTCCCCGCGCATCACGGGAGAGGGCGCCTTCGAGATCGCCGCCGCGAAGCGGTACGCCGGCCCGGGAGCGGTCGTCTTCGAGGTGACCACCGGCGACTCCGTCGACGACCCCGACGGCGTCGAGGCCGTGCTGTCGGTCCCGGTCCAGGTCGGGGCGGCCGAGCCGATCCTGCGCTGCCCGGACGAGCCGGTGCGGGTGGCCCAGGCCCGCTCGGTGACCCTCGACATCGCGTCCCTGTGCCACGTGTGGACACCGGACCCCGCCGCCGTCGACGGGCTGTCCTTCGACGCCGACTGGCGCACCTCGGTCGACGGGCTCGGCATCATCGACCCCCAGGGCCCGACGATCGAGGTCAACGCCGACGGCGCCGCGGCGCCCGGCAGCCGGGCCACCCTCGAGGTGACGTCCGGCGGCAGCGCTCCGGGGCTCCTCGAGATCGTGGTCGTGAAGTCCCCGCCGCCGACCCTCGCGCCGATCCGGCTCGACGACATGTCCGCGGGGGAGCAGCGCACCATCGACCTGGCGCCCTACCTGCGGGCGGGCGTCATCGACCCCCAGCCGACCGTGGTCTCCGTCCGGCAGCTCACGGGGCTCGACGTCCGCGCCGCCAAGGACGGCTCGACGGTGCGCCTGAGCACCGGTGACAAGGTCAACGGTCGCGCGGAGTTCCTGGTGGTGATGAGCGACGTGACCGGCTCGACGGGTCCCGAGCGCCAGGTCGAGGGCCGCCTCGTCCTCGACGTGCTCGACCGGCCCGACGCGCCCGCGGCCCCCGTGCCGGGCAACGCCGTACGCGACCGCGAGGTGGCGCTGACCTGGCGCGAGCCGGCCCAGAACGGCTCGCCGATCGACCGCTACGAGGTGCGCAGCGGCGGCGTCACCCAGTCGTGCGGCGGCACCAGCTGCGAGGTGGGCGGGCTGCAGAACGGTCGCGACTACCGGTTCCAGGTGCGGGCCCACAACGCGGTCGGCTGGTCGGAGTGGAGCTCGCCGTCGGCGGTCGCCACGCCCGATGCCCGTCCGGGGCGGGTCGGCCCGATCGAGCTGGTCCAGGAGGGCGACGGCTTCGTCAAGATCCGCTGGACCCCGCCGGCCACCGAGACCTCCCAGATCAAGCAGTACGTCGTGTCGTGGCAGAACGGCGGCTCGACCACCACCCGGAGCCCCCGGCTCACCGTGACCGGTCTCGACAACAACCGGCCCTACTCGTTCACGGTCTACGCCGTCAACCAGACCTTCCGCGGCGAGGCCCGGGTCTCGGGACGCTTCCAGTCGTTCGGCACGCCCGCGAGACCGGCGGCCCCCGTGCTCACCGAGGCCCGCACCAGCTCCGACGACACCGCCGTGCAGGTCACCTGGCCGGCGGTCGACCCGCCCAACGGGCCCGGCCCGATGCGCTACACCGTGCTGCGCGACGGCCGGCCCCTGGTCAACTGCGTCGACATCAGGGCGACGACGTGCACCAACGCCGGCATCCAGTACGACGGCACCACCTACGCCTACTCCGTCCGCGCGACCAACAAGAACGGCAAGGGCAAGACCTCGACGGGGCCCGCCACGACGTTCCAGGCCGTCGGCGAGCCGGAGCCCTGGGGTCCGTGGACCGTGGCGCCGACGGGGGCGAACAACACCGGGACGACGAGCTACACGATCCCCGACACCAACGGGGCCCAGTCCCGGGTGCGGATCTACCGCGACGGTGCGCTGCTCACCGAGTTCGACGCCACCGGGCCCCGCACCGAGCCGATCGCGACGCCCGACAACGACGGTCCGCACGCGTTCCAGCTCGAGGCCTGCAACGAGAAGGGCGCGTGCGTGCGCTCCGACGTCCAGAACCTGCAGACCTACGGCCCGCTGAACCGGGGCCACATCACCAACATGACCTGGGACAACAACGGCAAGAACGTGCGGTGGTCGATCACCGTCGACGCCAACGGCGACCCGGCGACGCTGACCGTGCGCAGCAGGCAGCGCGGCACCCAGACGTTCGAGCTCCCCGGTCCCGGCACCTTCACCTTCCGCACGGAGGCGGTCGACATCGGCTACAGCAACACCGAGACGCTCACCGCCACGCTCAGCGACGCCTCGCCCGCCCGGGGACCCGCCGAGCGGCAGGCGACGTCGGACCGCACCCAGGACCCGCCCGACCCCACGGTGACGATCTCGAAGGGCGAGGCCTGCCGCGACGGCACCAGCAACCCCTGCGGCGGGAGCGCCGCCGCGGGCACCCTGTGCAACGTCCCGCAGTGCGCCAAGATCCGGTTCGAGAGCGCCAACTGGGAGTTCAACCCGATGTTCTGCGACCTGGTCGACACCCGGACCGGGAAGTACATCAACGACCGCCAGGTCGCGACCAACCGCACGGTGTCGCCGGGTCCCTACTACGGCTTCCCGGGTGAGACGGTGCACGCCGAGTGCGGCGACTCCTCGGGCAACGTGCTCGCCCGCAGCAACGACCTCCGCTGGCCCAACTGATGAGGAACACGTGACGATCTCCCACGAGCAGGCTGCGTGGTTCAAGCAGACCTTCGACCAGCTCACCGACAACATCGAGAAGGCGGTGCTCGGCAAGCGGCACGTCGTACGCCTGACGCTGACCTGCCTGCTGTCCGAGGGGCACATGCTCCTCGAGGACGTGCCCGGCACCGGCAAGACGATGCTCGCGCGTGCGCTGGCCAACACGGTGCAGGGCAGCCACGCCCGCATCCAGTTCACGCCCGACCTGCTGCCCTCCGACGTCACCGGCGTCACGGTCTACGACCAGCACAAGGGCACCTTCGACTTCCACCCCGGACCGATCTTCCACACCATCGTGCTGGCCGACGAGATCAACCGGGCCTCGCCCAAGACGCAGTCCGCGCTGCTCGAGGTGATGGAGGAGGGCCGGGTCACCGTCGACGGGCACCCGCACGACGTGGGCCGCCCCTTCATGGTCATCGCGACCCAGAACCCCATCGAGCAGGCCGGCACCTACCGGCTGCCCGAGGCGCAGCTCGACCGCTTCCTGATGAAGAGCTCGGTGGGCTACCCCGACAAGGCCGCCACCATCGCGCTGCTCGTCAACGCCAAGGTGCGCGACCGCGCCTCGCTCGTCACCCCCGTCATCACCTCTCAGACCATCGCCCAGATGAGCGAGCTGGCCGACGAGGTCTACGTCGACCCCGCCGTCATCGGCTACGTCGCCGAGCTGGCCGAGGAGTCGCGCCGCCAGCCCCACGTCAAGCTCGGCCTGTCCGCTCGCGGGTGCCTGGCCTTCATCCGCGTGGCCAAGACGTGGGCGGCGGCCGACGGTCGCGACCACGTCGTCCCCGACGACGTGCGGGCCATGGCCGTCCCCGTCCTGTGCCACCGACTCCTCCTCGACGCCGAGGCCCAGTTCACCGGCGTCACCGTCGACACCGTGATCGCGCGACTCCTCGACGCGGTCGCCCCGCCGACCGACCGCGTGGCGACGGCCTGAGGTGACGATGAGCGCCGTACGACGGGTGCTGGGGGTGGTCCGTCCCCTCGGCTGGCTGCTGCTCGGGCTCGGCGTGCTGGCGCTCGCCGTCGCGAGCCGCACCCACTGGCGTGAGCTCGTCGTGCTCGGCGCGACCTGCCTGCTGCTGCTGGCCCTCTGCCTGCCGTTCCTGCTCGGGCGCACCCGCGTGCACGTCGTGATCTCCCTGGCTCCCTCGCGCGTCGTGGCGGGCGGATCGGTGTCCGGCGGGGTCGACGTCACTAACACGGCGGGTCGCCGGATGCTGCCGACCCTGCTCGAGGTCCCGGTCGGGGAGTCGCTGCACCGCTACGGCGTCCCCGCCCTGGCCGCGGGCGCGACCAACGAGGAGTCCTTCACCGTGCGCACCGAGCGCCGTGGTGTCATCGGCGTGGGCCCGGCGATCACCCGGCGCGGCGACGCCCTGGGCCTGTTCTCGCGCGACGCGGTCTGGGCCCCGCTGCAGGAGATCCTGGTGCGCCCGCCGCTGGTGCCCCTGGAGGAGATGGGCGCCGGGCTGCTGCGCGACCTCGAGGGCGTCTCGACCGACTCGTTGTCGCCGAGCGACCTGGCCTTCCACGCGCTGCGCGAGTACGTCCCCGGCGACGACCTGCGCCACGTGCACTGGCGGTCCTCGGCCAAGGCGATGGGTGCCTCCGGTGACTCGCAGCTGCTCGTCCGGCAGTACCTCGACACCCGCCGCAGCCACGCCACCGTCGTGGTCGACGACGCCGTCGCCTCCTGGGGCAGCGACGACGCGTTCGAGACCGCGATGTCGGTGGCCGCCTCGATCCTGGTGCGCGCGGTGACCGACGAGTTCGAGACGTCGTTCGTCTGCGGGTCCTCGGCCTCCACCGGCACCGACGGCAACCGTGCCCTCGACGCGGTCTGCCGCGCCGTGCTGGGCGGGGGCCACGACGGCCTGGTGGGCGCGGCGCGCCAGGCGGTCCAGCTGGCCCCCGACACCAGCCTGCTCTTCCTGCTCAGCGGGGGCGAGACGGGACTCGAGACCGTCCTGCGCGCCTCGGCGGTCTTCCCACCCGAGGTCCGCCGGATCGCGCTGCTCCTGTCCGACGGGGCGACCCCCGCCGTCAGCGAGGTCAGCGGGCTCTCGGTGCTGCGCCTGGGCGACAAGGACGAGCTGGCCGGCCTGCTGCGCTGGAGCGTGCGATGAGCACGACCACCTCGTCCGCCACCTCCACCCGGTCCGCCCGGTCCGCCCGGCCCGCTCGATCCGCCACGTCCCGGTGGACCCCGACCCGGGCCGCGCTGGTCGACGTCGGCTTCCTGCTGGCCCTGTGCACGGTGGCCCTGCTCGGCCTCGGCACCACCTTCACCGGCGTCGGCTACCTCGTCGTGTCGCTGCTCGGCGTCGTCGTCGGCCTGCTGCTGGCCGGGCTGGTCCGCGCGCTGCGCTGGCCCGGCATCGCCGCGGTCACCCTCGGCGTGCCCGTGTGGTTGGGCGTCGCGGTGCTGATCGCCCAGGAGCCCTTCGGCCCGGTCACCGACCAGGTCGTCGGCGGCTGGAAGGACCTGCTCACGACGCTGCCACCGGTCGAGGGCTCGGGGGTCGTGCTGGTCCTGCCGTGGACCCTCGGCCTGGTCGCCGGGCTGCTCGGTGGGCTCACCCGCGCCCTGCGCTCCGGTCCGGTGCTGCTGCGCTCGGCCGTCGCGCTCCTGGCCCCGCTGCTCCTGCTGGGTGCGGTGATCCTGCTCGGCGTGACCCGTCCGCAGTCGCTGTGGCTGCAGGGCGTCGGGTTCGCGGTCCTGGCCGTGGGCTGGCTCGCGGTGCGCGAGGGGCGGCGGCTGCGTCCGGTCGAGGGCAGTGCGACCGGTCGCGCCCGGCGTACGACGGCGGGGCTGGTGCTGGTCGCCGTCGCCGGGGTCCTGGCCCTCCCGGTCACCTCCGCCGCGCTGGGCGACGACGACGGCCGGGTCGTGCTGCGCAGCAAGGTCCGACCGCCGTTCGACATCGGGCAGTACCCCTCGCCGCTGGCGTCGTTCCGCCGCTACGTCGAGGAGCCGGCGCCGGCCGACCCGCAGAACCTGTTCACCAAGACGTTGTTGACCGTGCAGGGGGTGCCCGCCGGGACCCGCGTGCGGATCGCGGCGCTCGACTCCTACGACGGCATCGTCTGGGGCGCCGCCGAGGACACCGACCCGACGACGACCGACGATGCGTTCCAGCGGGTCTCGAGCACCATCGACAACCCGGTCGAGGGCGCGCGTCTCGACGTCACCGTCACGGTGGGGGAGGGCTACGCCGCCGTCTGGCTCCCGACCGTCGGAGACCTGCAGTCGATGGACTTCGAGCGCGGCGACGCCGACGCCAAGCGCGACTCCTGGCGCTACAACCTCGCCTCGGCCACCGCGGTCGTGCCGACCGGCGTCCGCCCGGGCGACGTCTACCGCTTCACGACCGTGCAGCCCGACGACGAGGTCGAGGTGGACGACGCCCCGTCGAGCGCGGTGACCGACAACCGCTACGCCGCGGCCTTCCTCGACACCCAGGCGCGGCAGTGGTCCGCCGGGGCCACCGACCCGATGGACCGGGTCTTCAAGATCGCCGACCACCTCAAGACCGCGGGCAAGTACTCCGACGGGGTCCTGCAGGCCGAGAAGATCTACCACCCCGGCCACCACCAGAAGCGGCTCGGCGACGAGTTCGCCAACGCGCCGATCCCCGTCGGCAACGACGAGCAGTACGCCGCGATCATGGCGCTGCTCGCCAACAGCGTCGACGTCCCCGCCCGCGTCGTGATGGGCGCCGTGGTGCCGGCCGGCGGCGTCGTGCGCGGCAAGGACGTCTCGGCCTGGGTGGAGCTGCAGGTCGCCGACGGGTCGTGGCGCACCCTGCCGACCGAGACGTTCATGGACCTCGACCGGCCCGCCGAGCAGCCGCCGGTCACCGAGCAGCAGATGAGCGGCACCGTCGTCCCGCCACCCGCGCCGATCCCGCCCCCCTCGACCCTGGCCGAGCAGAACGACACCGAGCTCGACGACCGCAAGGTCAACCCGGCCGACGACGACGACGACCAGCCCGGCGCCCTGTCGGGCTGGTGGCGGTGGGTGGTCCTCGGGGTGGGCGGACCGCTGCTGCTGGTCCTGCTGGTCACCGGCACCATCGTCGGCCTCAAGGCCTGGCGTCGACGGCGCCGGCGGGCCGCCGCCCGGGCGTCGTCCCGGGTCGTCGGCGGCTGGCGCGAGCTCGTCGACCACGCCCGAGACCTGGGCCAGCCCGTCCCGGTCGGCGCCGGCCTGACCCGGCGCCAGCAGGCCCCCCACGTCGCCACCCCCGCAGCCCTCGACCTCGCCCGCACCGCCGACGGCATCGTCTTCGGTCCCAGCGACCCCGACCCGGCCGTCGCCGACGAGTTCTGGGCGATGGTCGACGAGGAGCGGCGGCTGATGACCGGGTCGGCCCCGTGGAAGCGGCGTGTGCGGGCGATGGTGGCGCTGCGCTCGTTCCGCCGGTCCTGAGATCGCGGCCACTAGGGTGACTGCGCCATGACCGACCTCGACCCCGCACGCCTCGTGGTGCAGACCGCGCGCGGGCGACGCGAGTTCGACCAGGAGCGCGTCGTCGTCGGACGAGAGCAGACCTGCGACCTCGTCGTCGACGACCCGCGGGCCTCGCGGCACCACCTGACCTTCGAGCGCCAGGGCGCGTCCTGGTACGCCGTGGACGCCAGCTCCGGGGGCACCTTCGTGGCCGGTCGGCGCATCGGACGCGAGCCGTTGCACGCCGGGGCCACGGTGCTCCACCTCGGCGACCCCCAGGGCGAGGCGGTGCAGGCCTGGCAGACGGTGCCGGTCCCGCCGGTGGCCCCCACCCCGCCGCCGTACGTGCCCCCGACGCCGCCGCCCTACCGAGCCTCGGCCCAGGCACCCCCGCCGGTCCCGACAGCCCCGCAGCAGCCCTCCCAACCCACCCCGCCGCCGTACGTCGCGACCCCGCCGCCCCGCGCCGGCCAGGCGCCCGTGGTGGCCCAGCAGGTCGTCCCGCCCGGGCAGCTCACCCACGGCCGGACCATGATGCCGGCGCACGCCGTCCCCGGTGGCTCGGTCACGATCGGGCGCGACCTGTCCAACGACGTCGTGCTCGACGACCCGCTGGTCTCGCGGTTCCACGCCCGGCTCCAGCTCGGGCGTCCTGCGGTCGTCCACGACCTCGGCAGCTTCAACGGCGTCTTCGTCAACGGCCACCGGGTCGTCGGCGCCGCCGCGCTCGAGCCCGGCCACGAGGTCATCGTCGGCAACCAGACCTTCCGCTGGGACGGCGCCCAGCTGCTGTCGTCGGCGACGCAGCACGAGTTCACCCTCTACGCCGACGGGCTCACCGTCGTCGTCGACGGGGGCAGGCTGCTGCTCGAGAACGTCTCCTGCACGCTCGCCCCGTCGTCGCTGACCGCCGTGATCGGTCCCTCGGGTGCCGGCAAGTCCACCCTGCTGGGGGCGCTCACCGGTCTGCGCCCGGCGACCCACGGCCGCGTCGTCTGGCAGGGCCACGACCTCTACGCCCACTACGACCAGCTGCGCTTCCAGATCGGCCTGGTGCCGCAGCAGGACATCCAGCACCCCCAGCTCAAGGTCCGCCAGGCCCTGGCCTACGCCGCCGAGCTGCGGCTGCCGCCCGACACCCGGCCGCAGGAGCGCGACCAGCGGGTGCGCACGGTCGCGGGCCAGCTGCAGCTCCAGGAGCGGCTCGACAACCGCATCGGCAGCCAGCTCTCCGGCGGGCAGCGCAAGCGCGTCTCGATCGCCACCGAGCTGCTCACCGCGCCGCCGCTGCTGTTCCTCGACGAGCCGACCTCGGGCCTCGACCCGGGCCTCGACCTCGAGGTCATGCGACAGCTGCGCACCCTGGCCGACGAGGGGCGCGTCGTCGTGGTGGTCACCCACTCGGTGCTCGCGCTCGACGTCTGCGACAACGTGATGGTGCTGGCCCCCGGCGGCCGGACCGCCTACTTCGGCCCGCCCTCCGGCGTCCTCGACCACTTCGGGGTCGCGAGCTACCCCGAGGTGTTCGACCGGCTCGACGAGCCCGACCTCTGGTCGCGCATCGCCGCACCGCGACCCTCCACCGAGACCGCCGCCCTGCGCGCGACCGCCGCCCCGGTGCCGGTCGCGCCGCGCCAGTCGTTCGGCAAGCAACTGTCGACGCTGGTCCGCCGCAACCTCGCGGTGGTCGTGGCCGACCGGCTGCTGCTCACCATGCTCCTGGCCCTGCCGCTCGTGCTCGGGCTGCTGAGCCGGCTGGTCCCCGGCGGCGACGGTCTCTCGCTCGAGAGCTCGCTCGTCTGCCCGCCCGGTGGCTCGCTCGACGCGTGCACGGTCGATCTCGCGTTCTCGCCCGCCGAGTCGTTGCAGCGCCTCATCGTGCTCATCGTCGCGGCCTGCCTGATGGGCACCGCGCTGGCCATCCGCGAGCTGGTGGGGGAGCGGTCGATCTTTCGTCGCGAGTACGCCGTCGGGCTCTCGCCCGGCGTCTACTTCGCGAGCAAGATCATCGTGCTCGGCTCGGCGGCGTTCGTGCAGGGCCTCGTGGTCACCTTCATCGCCGTCGTGGGTCTCCCCGGGCCCGACGGCAGCCTGGGCGGCGTCCGGCTCGCGCTGGTGATCGGCCTGCTCGCGACCTCGATGGTGGTCGCGGGCCTGACCCTCTCGGCCGTCGTCACCAGCACCGAGCAGACCATGCCGGCGCTGGTCGGCATGATCATGGTCCAGCTGGTGCTGTCGGCCTCGCTGTTCCAGATCCACGGCCGCCCGCTGCTCGCCCAGGTCGCCTGGCTCGCCCCCTCGCGCTGGGCGTACGCCGCCGCCGGCAGCGCCATGGGGCTCGACCGCTCCGGCGACGACCGCTTCTCCGGCGACCCGCTGCTCGGCGGCGGCGGCCACTTCGTGCTCGCGGTGCTCGTGCTGCTGCTGCTCACCGCATTGACGACCGTGCTGGGCTACCTGCTCGTACGACGCAGCGCGACGTCCGACCGCTGACGGCGGTCCCGTGCGACGCAGACCCCGTGTCGGACGCCGATTCCTGGGGCGACCCCAGGCTAGGGTTCGGTGCATGGCGCTACGCGACACGATGGTCACGAGGGCTCAGCCCTTCCTGCAACCGGGCGAGCGGGTCCAGGCGGTCTTCGGTGGCCAGAAGATCACCCAGTGGTGGGTCCTGCTGTCGGCGTTCATCGTGCTGTTCGCCAACCGCTACCGCACGGTCGTGGTGACCGACCGCCGCATCCTCGTGCTCGACGGGACCCGGATGAGCCAGACCAAGGTCACCGGTGTCCTGGCCGAGGTGCCGCGGACCGTCCAGATCGGGCCCCCGTCGGGGCTGTGGTGGAAGTGCGAGTCGCTGGGCCGGCCGATCTACGTGCACAAGCGCTTCCACAAGGACGTCGTCGCGGCCGACACGCAGCGCCCCCAGACGCCCGGCTACCCGCCGATGCCGCCGGGTCCGCCGCCGGTCGCCCCGCCGTCGTACTGACCTCGGACCGGCCGTAGGACGAACACCGGGATCACCCGGCTCGTGCGCTCCTCGTACGTCGCGTAGTTGGGCCAGGTCCGGAGCATGACCTGCCAGAGCTCGGCCCGCTCGGCGCCCTCGACCTCACGCCAGGTGACCTCGTGGATCCGTCCGCGGACGCGGGCGTGCGCGGTGGTGGCGGCGCGCAGGTTGCCGACCCACAGGGGGACCTGGGGTCCGCCGAAGTAGGAGCCGGCGATCAGCCAGCCGCCGTCGTGGGGCACGCACAGCAACGGCGTGGTGCGCGGCAGGCCGCTCTTGCGGCCGGCGACGGTCAGCGCGAGGTTGGGCAGCCCCGCGAGGTCGAGCACCGTGACCCGGCCGCGCGACGCCCGCTGCAGGCGGGTGTCGACCCACACGACCTGCGGGAGCAGCCGGGGCATCCAGGAGAGCGCACCGATGCGCACGGCGAGCGGTGTGAGCAGACCCATGGCGGCAATGTAGTGGCCACCGACGACGAACGGCGCCGGTCCCGCAGGGGGATCCGGCGCCGTGCGTGCTGGGGTGCGGGGGACTCAGCCGATCTTGAGCACCTGGGTGCCGCCGGCGAAGGTGTCGTGCCAGGCCTGGCGCCTGACCGGGTCGTTGTTGATGCCGACCGCGATCAGGATCTCGCCGACCAGGGCGGCCAGGCCGGCGATGGCCGGCCCGACGATCGGGACGATGTAGCCGATCGGCGCGGCCGTGAAGATGTTGCGCTTCACGGCTTGCTCCATCGTCGGGTTGCTGACCCCGTCAGGGCCGACGACCTTGAGCTTCATCACCTGCTTGCCGATGGTGGCACCACGCGAGGACTCCATGAACGCGTAGTAGCCGAGGCTCAGGGCGCCGGCGACGACGCCGAAGACGATCCCGAACAGGAAGCGGCTGCCGCCCTCGTAGTCGCCGCTCTCGAAGTTGTAGGTCCGGTCGCTGACCAGGATCGCGACGAAGATCGCGAACAGGATGACGTAGACGATGCCGAGCAGGACGCCGTCGATGAGACGGGCCAGGAACCGGTCCATCAGCTCACCGGGCCGCGGCTGACCGAGCGGCGGCGGCGGGGCGCCGTACCCGCCCTGGGAGGGCGGCGGCGGCGGGTAGTCGGACATGGGGGGCTCCTCGGGGTCGCAACAACAGGGTCGGGGACCGCGTCGGCGCGGTCGGCGCTGAAAAGTAGCGCGTCCGAGGTGTCGGGGGACAGGCCTCAGCGGGCTATTGCCGAGGAGAGCGGGCGGGTCACGAACCCCGTCCACCGGTGCCGAGGGGCGGCGGCGGTGTCACGATAGGCGGATGAGCGCGCTCGACCCCCACCCCGACGAGGTCACCTGCGCCGCTGGGCCGGCCGTCGCCGTCGAGGTGCTCGGGCCTCGCGAGGTGCCGCTGGGTGGCCCGCGGGCGATGACCGTACGACGCACGCTGCCGTCGCGGCAGCGCAGCCTGATCGGCGCGTGGTGCTTCGTCGACCACTACGGCCCCGACGACCTCGACATGGTGATGCCGCCGCATCCCCACACCGGCCTGCAGACCGTCAGCTGGCTCTTCACCGGCGAGATCGAGCACCGCGACAGCGCCGGCCACCACGCGTTCGTCCGCCCCGGCGAGGTCAACCTGATGACCGCCGGTCGGGGCATCAGCCACTCCGAGATCTCGACCGCGGCGAGCACGACGCTCCACGGTGCGCAGCTCTGGGTCGCGCTGCCCGAGCACGCACGTCACGGCGAGCCCGGGTTCGTCCACCACGCCCCGGACCCGGTGCGGGGCGACGGGCTCGAGGCCCGCGTGTTCCTCGGCTCGCTGCTGGGGGTGACCTCGCCGGTCGAGACGGCCACGCCCCTGCTCGGTGCCGAGCTCCTGCTCGCCCCGGGGACCGCCGTCGCCCTCGACGTCGACGCGGGCTTCGAGCACGGCGTGCTGCTCGACACCGGCACCGTGCGGGTCGCCGGGCACGACGCGGCGACCCACGACCTCGTCTACGTGCCACCCGGCTCGGCTCGTCTCGACCTCGTGGCCGGCGACGAGCCGGTCCGGCTGCTGCTCCTGGGGGGCCCGCCGTTCGGCGAGGCCGTCGTGATGTGGTGGAACTTCGTGGGCCGCACCCACGACGAGGTGGTGGCCTTCCGCGCCGCGTGGCAGGCGCAGGTCCACGGGGGAGCCGACGGATCGACGTACGCCGACGGGCACTTCGGTATCCCGGTCGGCGACGACCGGGCCCCGGTCCCCGCGCCCGAGCTGCCCCACGTCCGGCTGCGGGAGCGCAGATGACCACCGACCCGCACCACGAGGGCGCCGACCACCCGGTCGGTGCGCTCGAGCTCGCGCAGGCCAGGCTGCGGTCGCTGTCCGAGTTCCATCCCGACGGGATCTTCTCGCTCGACCTCGAGGGCCGCTTCATCTCCGTCAACAGCGAGGCCCTGCTGCTGAGCGGCGGCTACACCGCCGAGGAGCTGCTCGGCCAGCCGTTCCTGGCGCTGCTGCTCGAGGAGGACGTGCCGACGGTCGTGGGCCACTTCACCCGGCTCCTCGACCGCCTGCCCAGCACCTTCGACGTCCGGTTCCGGCGCGCCGACGGCACCTTCGGTGAGCTCGAGATCATCGGGCTGCCGGTCGTCGTCGGCGACGAGGTCGTCGAGGTCGTCGGTATCGCCGAGGACATCACCGAGCGCAGGCTGCTCCAGCGCGAGCTGCGCGACGCCCGTCGGGCCGCCGAGAGCGCGAGCACGGCCAAGTCGGCGTTCCTGGCCACCATGAGCCACGAGATCCGGACCCCTCTCACCAGCGTCCTGGCCGCGGCCGAGCTCATGGGCGACACCGCGCTCACCGCCCACCAGCACCAGCTCGTGACCCTGATGGAGCGATCGGGCGAACGCCTGCTTCGCCTGGTCAACGACATCCTCGACTTCTCCCGCGTCGAGGCGGGACGGGCCGAGATCACGAACGCGCCGTTCACGCTCGCCGAGCTCGTCGACGAGGCGGCCCTCGTCGTCCGCGGCACCGTCGACGACAAGGGCCTGGACCTCGTCTGCACGGTCGACCGCGACCTGCCGCGACAGCTGGTCGGCGACCGGGAGCGGATCGGGCAGATCCTGACCAACCTCGTCGACAACGCCGGCAAGTTCACCCACGAGGGCGGCATCGAGGTCCGGGTCGCGGCGGCCGAGCGCGCCGAGCTGCCCGGCGACGTCACCGACGACCAGGTCGCCGTGCGCTTCACGGTCGCCGACACCGGCATCGGGCTCGACGCCGGCCAGCAGGCCGTCATCTTCGAGATGTTCCAGCAGGCCGACTCCTCGATCACCCGCGAGTACGGCGGCACCGGCCTGGGCCTGGCCATCTCGCGCCAGCTGGCGACCCTCATGGGCGGCGTCCTCGGCGTCGCGAGCGAACCCGGTCGGGGCAGCACCTTCTCGTTCGTGCTGCCGCTCGGCCTGGTCTAGGACACGCCGGCCTCGAGCCCCAGCGTCGCGGTGGTGCGCACCTCGGTGAGCTGACCGCCCACGACGTAGGACACCTGGGACGCGACGTTGCCCCGCGCGGTGTCGGGCAGGAGACGGTCCAGCGACCCGGTGAGCGTGGCGGTGAGGGTGCCGCGTCCCGAGCTGACCTCGACCTCCTCGACCTGGCCCGGACGGTAGGTCTGGTCGATGGTCACCTCGATCTCGTAGGCGTCGCCGTCGAGCGCGGTCAGCGCGTACGTCGCGACCTGGTCGACCACGGCTCCGTCGACCTGGTCCACCGAGGTCGCCGTCCAGCGGGCACCGATCCCGACCGCCTCGGAGGGCAGCACCGCCACCAGCTCGCGCACCTGGGCATCGACCGAATCCGCCGCCGGGACACCGCTCGCCGCCTCCACCGTGGTGCCGTCGGGGCGCACGACGAGCGTGGACGTCGTCCCGGCCAGGGACGACAGGGCCTGCTCGACGTCCCTGACGGCCGAGGAGCTCGACCCCGTCGCATCGACGGTCGGCCGGTCGTAGGTCTGCGTCGTCGTCAGGGTCGCGTCGCTGTCTCCGTCAGCGCGGTCGACGCCGGTGACCTTCGACGTGAACGGGATCGAGACCGGGGGCACCACCGTCGGCTCCTGGTCGCGGGAGACCCGCTGGGCGACCTCGATCGTCGCCTCCGACGAGGAGTCCGGCGCCGGGTCGAAGGCCAGCACCCGTCGGTCGTCGGCGCCCGCGTCGAGCACCTCGACGAGCGGCCGGTCCCCGACCGCGGTCGGCGTGGCGGCCGAACCGGTGTCGGCGCCGTCGTCGCCGCCCGAGCAGCCGGCCAGCACGACGACGGGGCCCAGGAGGGCCGCCACCACGGCGGCACGACATCGACGGGGCACCGGCGCAGCATAGACACGCCGGCCGACCCCGGGCGCTGAGCGGCCCTCGGTGGTCGAGCCCGGCCCTCGGTGGTCGAGCCCGGCCCTCGGTGGTCGAGCCCGGCCCTCGGTGGTCGAGCCTGTCCCTCGGTGGTCGAGCCGTCCCTCGGTGGTCGAGCCGTCCCTCGGTGGTCGAGCCGTCCCTCGGTGGTCGAGCTTGTCGAGACCCGGCAGGATGACGCCCATGGTCGGACCCCTGCTCGGCGACGACGGCGTCACCCGGTGCCCGTGGGCGGGCCCGACCGCCTCGGTGATGCGCGACTACCACGACACCGAGTGGGGCACCCGCGTCCACGGTGAGGCCGCCTACCTTGAGCGCCTGACGCTCGAGGCGTTCCAGTCGGGCCTGTCGTGGTCGACGATCCTGCTCAAGCGCGAGGCCTTCCGCGAGGTGTTCTGCGGCTTCGACGCCGAGCGGATCGCCGCGTTCGACGACGCCGACCAGGCGCGGCTGATGGGCGAGGTCCGCATTGTGCGCAACCGGCTCAAGATCGCTGCCGCCGTCACCAACGCCCGCGCCACCCTCGCCCTGCGCGAGCGCGAGGGGCTCGAGGCGTTCGTGCTCTCGTTCGCCCCGGCCGACCGCCCGGCGTACGACGACACGGCGACGATGGCGACGACCTCGGCCGAGTCGGCGGCGCTGTCCAAGGCGCTGAAGAAGGCCGGCTTCGCCTTCGTCGGGCCCACCACGATGTATGCGCTGATGGAGGCCCTCGGCCTGTTCGACCCCCACCTGACCGGATGCTTCCGCCGGGGCGGTGAGCCCCGCTAGTCCGGGGTCTGCGTGGAGTCGTGCCGGGTGCCCTCGGGGTCGTCGGTGCGCTCCTGCGACTCCTCGAGGATGGCGCGGGCCTGGGCGTCGGTGTCGTCGCTGCCGGACAGCTCGCGGTTCGGGCCGTGTGTCCGGGGGTTCCGGGGTGACCGGCTGAGGAGCGGATGGCGGGACCTCGAGACGGCTTCGCAGGTATGCCGCGCAGTCGCGGACCGGAACTCCGTGGAGCTCGGCCGGAAGTCGCGACGTGGGTCCTGTTACGTCGTGGACGGTGACGCGATAGAAGTACACCACCCGGTTGGGTCCTGACCCTCGACGCTGCCCCCTCCTGCGCGCGTCCTGGGCATCCGGATTAACGAAACCTCCGACGTGGCGCTAAGCGTGTACCCCGATAGCACGCCGCGACGGATCAAAGGGGGTGAACTTACCCACTCCGAAGAACTTTTCTCCGCGAACAAGTCCGGTCGGACGGGGCTCAGTCCGAACAGTTGTCGAGCCATGTTGACAGCGCAAGCCGCTCCGCCTGTGGTGCCGCACTACATCCCGGAGCGCCGCCACGGGCCTTTGAGGGCAGAGTGAGAGCTTGCCATTTTGACCAATGGTGGATCCCATGCGTCAATACGCCATGCAGAAAATTTGCCGTCGCAGTTCCCGAGCTTGGCGACGCGGCGTTCAACTAGCGATCGCTATTTCCTTGACGCTTGTAGCGTCTATGTTTTCGCCGATACAGACGTCGTCTTTTGCTGCGTCGCCGAGGGACGTGCCGCCTCTAGTGATTGCGTCCGTCCCAAGCGCAGGAGAGGCGCGGAAGGTCCAGTTGTTTGCTGTGCCTCCCTCGACAGGTGAAGAGCTAGTGGGCTCCACTAAATCACTCCTTCCGGTTCCCGCTACCCTCGGGGATCTAGGCTCGGAATTTTCGGTGCTTGCTAGTCCTTTGGATGTTCCTGACTCCGCACGGCGGCCCGACGGCGTTGTGGACTTCATTCTTTATGTTACTGACGCTCGCGGTGACACGTGGACAACTTTCCTGTCGGCTCGCGCTGGGCTCCAACCCTTGCCTGAAGGAAGCGGCGCTCGATCGTCGAATCAGCCCACGTCTCACTACAGCTGGATTTCAGTCTTGGACTCATCCCCGCGATTGAGCGGGTCGCGAACTTCGGCTGGTTATCCGGTACTGAAGAGTTCGGCGCAGCTGAGGGGGGATGATGTGACACGCGACGACGAGGACGACGAGGAACTCGACGGAGTCGACATACCACCCGAGCAGTTTGTCGAAGCTGAAGTGCCGACTACGGATTCTCGTGACGCCCAGCAATGTCTCAAGGAGAAATACAAGGGCGATCGGAACGTGTACTCCATTATCGGAACTTCGTACCCGGCCGGGTACACCACGTCGTGGATGGCGCACAGTCAAGGGAGTTCCAACGAGACTGAATATGGTGTGGCAATCGGCGTAGAGACTTCTGGTGGCAGCGGATTCGACTACAAAGCGAGCGGAACGCGGACTGTGGGCGGTTCATGGACGGGGACCTGGGACCCCCTCAAGGTCGCCCGCAGCTACCAGATACAGGTGAACTACCACTATTACGTTCTTGGTGAGGGGTGCAAGGGCGAGACCCGCTACCAGCGCCCCCACGTCGAAACCGGCGGTGCCCAGGACAACACAAGCGGGCTAGTCCGCCCCGGATGGAAGAAGTACTGCGCGAATCAGCCGAGAAACTACCAGTTCGATCGAACGGACGACAGGGGCAAGGCTTACAGTTACGGCGCTGCGGTCAAGTTTGCCAAGATCATTGGCATCAACCTGTCGGTGAAAAAGGCTTACACGAAGTCAAACAGGCTTTCGTACAAGTTCGCTGGAAGCGCAAAGCACTCGCTTTGCGGGTACGACGAATACCCGGCACTTGCTGGCAAGATGGTCGACCGACCCTATTGGGTAGAATGAAGGCAGCCGGCGCAGGGGTCCCGCTGAGCGACGACTCAGTCGCCTGGATGCGTGGGGTTCTCCGTGCGGTGGCTTACGCTCCACTCGCATTCAATGTGTCCTTCTGCATGCCTCGCGGCCGAGAGTGAGAGGGCAATTGATGTCTCGTCTTTGGGTGGTCATGGCACTCACCTTCTTCGTGAGCGGGTGTACCTCACCGCCCTCACCGACAGCTGGCGGCGACGGTGGATCTTCTAAGCCCATCTCGGGCGGCCCACTGAGCGTGTCGAACGGTAGCGGTGGTCGTGGGACCCTCGGGTCGCTAGAGGGTGAGGACAACCGAGGTGCGGTTTTCGGCGGGTTGCTGCTGTGCACCGACGGCCCGACAGTCACGATTTCGGAGATTCGCTACATGTCGCGCGCAACACCCGGTGCCACGATCCAGCCCGCCATCAGGATTGTCCCCGTCGCGAAGGAGCGACAACGACCGGATTCGGCCGTGTGGGCCCCGCTCTCGGCCGTTCGCGGTGAACTGAGCAATCCCGAAGTGCAAAGGCAGGTTCCGGGCGACCTGGAGCTTGACCCGGAAGGGTTTCAGGTTCGACGTCGTTGTGCGCCACCATCGCCGAGCGCAGGTCGGATCGAGTTGCTCACTGAACTGCACACTGACAACGGGGATGGGGTGGTCGTCGATTCGGTCGTGGTCGAATACATGGCGGACGGGAAGAGATTCGACGTAGACGTACCGTGGTCGTTCGTGCTGTGCAGTGACCATGGAGAGTACGAGGGTTGCTGACCGAGAAGCGTCGCGTCGAGACCACCAGGCCAGTCGACTCTCCCTTGCGCTCCTCCTACGGGCTCGACGTCGGGTGCGGGTTGTCGATCGACGCCGACTCGAACCGGGAGCCGCAGCAGCCGCCCGTGCGGCTCGTCGCGCGACTCGGTCTCGGCCGCGCGATGCACCCGTGCGACCTCGGCGCCTACCGGGGCGCCCCGACCTGATTGAGTGTCGCGGTCGTCGACAACCCGTCTGGATGGCCTAGCCGCCCGGGGTCTGCGTGGAGTCGTGCCGGGTGCCCTCGGGGTCGTCGGTGCGCTCCTGCGACTCCTCGAGGATGGCGCGGGCCTGGGCGTCGGTGTCGTCGCTGCCCGCCGCCCGCTCCTCGGGGAGCAGCTCGGCTCGCTGGTCGACGTTCTTCTCGCTCGGGCCGTCGGTCATGGCGCCACGGTAGTCCGCAAGACCGAAACCAGTTGTGAGTGAGCGCTCACTCACTTAGAGTGGCGCGGTGAGCCCACGAGCCCCCGCGATGGCCCCCGACGCCCGACGGGAGGCGCTGGTCGACGTCACCCTGCGGCTGATGCGCGAGCACGGCAGCAACGTGACCACCAAGCAGATCGCCGAGGCGGCCGGTGTCGCCGAGGGCACGATCTTCCGGGTCGTCGACACCAAGGACGAGCTGCTCGAGGCGGCGGTCCAGCGCGCCTTCGAGCCCGGCGACCTGGTCCAGCGGATCGAGGAGATCGACGCCGACCTCCCGCTCGAGCAGCGACTCCTCTCGCTGGTCGCCATCCTCCAGCAGCGGTTCCGGGCGACCTTCTCGCTGATGCGCAAGGTCGGGCTGGTCCGCCCGCCCGACCACGTGCACGACGACCCGGCCGCCGCGCAGTGGCGGGCCCGGCTCCGGCTGCTGCTCCACGGCGTCGTCGGCGCCGACGCCGACCGGCTCGCCTGCCCCGTCGACGAGTTCGTCCACACCCTGCGCCTGCTGACCTTCGCCGGCAGCCACGAGCACATCGCCGACGGCCACCTGCTCAGCCCCGAGCAGATCGTCTCCACCGTCCTGCACGGCCTCCTGCGCCCCGTAGACCAGAAAGACCACTGATGCTCCTCCGCCTCCTGCGCGAACGCCTGCCCGCCTACCGCTCCTGGCTGCTCGCCGTCGTCGGGCTCCAGCTCGTCAGCGTGCTCGCGATGCTCTACCTGCCGAGCCTCAACGCCCGGATCATCGACGAGGGCGTCGCGGTCGGCGACACCGGCGCGATCGTCCGGATCGGCGCGATCATGCTCGCCGTCTCCCTGCTCCAGATCACCGGATCGGTCGGCGCCGCCTGGTACGGCGCCCGCACGGCCATGGCGTTCGGCCGCGACCTGCGTGCCGACCTCTTCGACCGGGTCGGGCGCTTCTCGACCCGCGAGCTGCAGCACTTCGGCGCCCCGTCGCTGATCACCCGCGGCACCAACGACGTGACCCAGGTGCAGATGCTGGTGCTGATGACCTGCCTGATCGCGGCGTCCTCGCCGATCATGATGGTCGGTGGCGTCGTCATGGCGCTGCGCGAGGACGCCGGCCTCGGCTGGATCCTCGCGGTCGTCGTACCCGCCCTCTTCGTCTCCGTCGGCTTCGTCATCACGCGGATGGTGCCGAGCTTCCGGTTGATGCAGGGCCGCATCGACGAGGTCAACCGGGTGCTGCGCGAGCAGATCACCGGCATCCGTGTGGTCCGCGCGTTCGTCCGTGAGCCCCACGAGCGCGAGCGGTTCGGGCAGGCCAATGACGACCTCACCGAGGTCGCCGTGCGCGCCGGGCGCTGGATGGCGACGATGTTCCCGCTGGTGATGCTGGTGGTCAACGTCGCCAGCGTCGGGGTCATCTGGTTCGGCGGCCACCGCGTCGACGACGGCCAGATGGGGGTGGGTGCCCTGACCGCGTTCCTCAGCTACCTCATGCAGATCCTGATGTCGGTGATGATGGCGACCTTCATGCTCATGCAGGTGCCGCGCTCGGCGGTCTGCGCCGACCGGATCGTCGAGGTGCTCGACACCGAGTCCTCCGTGGTGCCGTCGCCCGAGCCCGTGACCCCCGACCCGGCCCGCCGTGGCGAGCTCGACCTCGACGACGTCACCTTCGCCTACCCCGGCGCCGAGGCGCCCGTGCTCGACGGCGTCTCGCTGCGGGCCCGTCCCGGCCAGACCGTCGCCGTGATCGGCTCCACCGGCGCCGGCAAGACGACGCTGGTCAACCTGGTGCCGCGGCTGTTCGACGCGACGTCCGGCGCCGTCCGGGTCGCTGGGGTCGACGTGCGCGACCTCGCCCCCGACGTCCTGTGGGACCAGATCGGGCTGGTGCCCCAGAAGGGCTACCTTTTCTCCGGCACCGTCGCCACCAACCTGCGCCACGGCCGCGCCGACGCCTCCGACGACGAGCTGTGGGCCGCCCTCGACGTCGCCCAGGCCCGCGACTTCGTCGAGGCGCTGCCCGACGGTCTCGACGCGCCGGTCGTGCAGGGCGGCACCAACTTCTCCGGCGGCCAGCGGCAGCGGCTGGCCATCGCGCGCGCCGTCGTACGCTGCCCCGGCATCTATCTCTTCGACGACTCGTTCTCGGCGCTCGACCTGGCGACCGACGCCCGGGTGCGGGCCGCGCTCGCCCCCGTCATCACCGAGGCGACCGTCGTCGTGGTCGCCCAGCGGGTCTCCACCATCCGCGACGCCGACGAGATCGTCGTGCTCGAGGACGGCCGGGTCGTCGGTCGCGGCACCCACCCCGAGCTGCTCGAGACCTGCTCCACCTACCAGGAGATCGTCGCGTCCCAGCTCTCGGCCGAGGAGGTCATGGCATGAGCGAGCAGACCCCCCAGCAGGCCCCCCAGCAGGCCCGCAAGCCCAAGCAGGTCACGGAGTTCAAGGCCACCGAGCGGATCGAGGCGCCGGGCGGCGGCCCCGGCCGCGGCCCGATGGGCGGCGGCATGGTCGCCCAGAAGGCCATGGACTTCGGCCCGTCGGCCAGGCGCGTGCTGCGCCGGATGGCGCCCGACCGCTGGCCGGCCCTGCTCGTCGTGGTCATCTCCGTCGCCAGCGTCGCGATGATGGCCGTCGGCCCGCTGTTCCTCGGTCGCGCCACCGACCTCGTCTTCAACGGCTTCATCGGCCGGCAGTTCCCGGCCGGCACCCCCGAGGCCGACCTGCCCGATGCGGTGCAGGGTCAGGACGTCGTACCCGGCGCGGGCGTCGACTTCGACGCCGTCGGCCGGGTGCTGCTGCTGGTGCTCGCGATCTACGTCGGCGCGTCGGTGCTGAGCTGGCTGGCCGGCTACGTGCTCAACGGCGTCGTGCAGCGCACCGTGCGCCGGATGCGCCAGGACGTCGAGGACAAGATCAACCGGCTGCCCCTCGGCTACTTCGACCGCTCACCGCGCGGTGAGCTGCTCAGCCGCGTCACCAACGACATCGACAACGTGTCGACCACGCTGCAGCAGACGATGAGCCAGCTGCTGACCTCGTTGGTCTCGCTGTTCGCGGTGCTCGGGATGATGTTCTTCATCTCGCCGCTGCTCGCGCTGGTGGCGCTGATCAGCGTGCCGGTCTCGCTGCTCGTCACCCGGGCGATCATGAAGCGCTCGCAGAGCCAGTTCGTCGCCCAGTGGCGGCGTACGGGCAAGCTCAACGGCCACATCGAGGAGACCTTCTCCGGCCACTCGCTGGTCAAGGTGTTCGGGCGCCAGGAGGCGGTGCAGGAGGAGTTCGACCGGCAGAACGCCGAGCTCTACGACGTGAGCTTCCGCGCGCAGTTCGTCAGCGGGCTGATCATGCCGGTGATGATGTTCGTCGGGAACCTCAACTACGTCATCGTCGCCGTCATCGGCGCGCTGCGCGTGGCGAGCGGGTCGCTGAGCCTCGGCGACGTCCAGGCGTTCGTGCAGTACACCCGGCAGTTCACCCAGCCCCTGACCACCGTCGCCTCGATGGTCAACCTGCTGCAGTCGGGCGTCGCATCGGCCGAGCGGGTCTTCGAGCTGCTCGACGCCGAGGAGGAGGTCGAGGAGATCACCGCCTCCGACCACGCCGACGGCGGCAGCAGGACGCTGACCCGCGGTGAGGTCGCCTTCGAGCACGTGTCGTTCGCCTACACCGAGCAGCCGCTCATCACCGACCTGTCGCTGGTCGCCCGCCCCGGGCAGACGGTGGCCATCGTCGGCCCGACCGGCGCCGGCAAGACCACCCTGGTCAACCTGGTGATGCGGTTCTACGAGCTCGACGGCGGCCGGATCACCATCGACGGCACCGACATCACCGCGCTGCCGCGCTCGGTGCTGCGCGGGCGCATCGGCATGGTCCTGCAGGACACCTGGCTCTTCGGCGGCACCATCCGCGACAACATCGCCTACGGCCGGCCCGGCGCCACCGAGGCCGAGGTGCTCGAGGCGGCGCGGGCGACGTACGTCGACCGGTTCGTGCACTCGCTGCCCGACGGCTACGACACGGTGGTCGACGAGGAGGGCTCCAACCTGTCGGCGGGGGAGCGGCAGCTGGTCACCATCGCCCGCGCGTTCCTCACCGACCCGGCGCTGCTCATCCTCGACGAGGCGACCTCCTCGGTCGACACCCGCACCGAGCTGCTGCTCCAGCACGCGATGGCCGCGCTGCGCAGCGACCGGACGTCGTTCGTCATCGCCCACCGGCTCTCCACGATCCGCGACGCCGACCTGATCCTGGTGATGGAGTCCGGCGCGATCGTCGAGCAGGGCACCCACGCCGAGCTGCTCGCGGCCGAGGGTGCCTACGCGCGGCTCTACCAGGCGCAGTTCGCGGCGGCGGCCGAGCCGGTCACGCCGGTCTGAGCCTCAGTCCCCGTCGGCGCGGGCCCACGGTCGCTCTTGGACGTGGTCTCAGCTCGCGCGGAACGCAGCCGGGTCGAGGCCATCGACCTTCTCGCACGTCGCCGCCAGGTCGCGAACGGCCTGCCACACCGCCGCTCGCGGTGCATCCATCTTGAGGGCGCGAACGATCTCCTCGAGCCGCTGCGGGCGCTCACGCAGACTCTCGATCGCCTTGAACAGGCTTTCACCGATCGACCTGCCGTATGCGTCCACTGCCTTGCGTGCGCCGGCTTCGAGGGTGACGGTGTCCGGTCTCATCATGGACAGGTCGATGAGGTCACGGCTGAAGGTGGAGGTGTCGGCCCAGCGGTCGTCGTTGGCGAGAAGCTTGCTGGCGACCTGATCAGTCCTGGTCAGTGCACGAACACCGCAGATCTCCCCGCCGGGGGGCGGAGCATCGAGGTCGATCCTGGCCTCGAGGATGATCCCGAGCTTGATGGGGACGCCAGCCACGAGGACCGCTGTCCTGATGCCGTACCCATCGATCAGGGGAGCTCGTGTCACGTCGAGGTCTTGTCTGGCCAGACCTCGCAGGCCCTTGTCCCGCACGAGTTCTCGTAGCGCCCGGTACGACTGCGGATCAGAGACGAGGAAGTCGATGTCCACCGACTCCCGGTACTCGTCATGGGCGAGAACGATCGCGGTGCCACCCCCGAACCAGCAGTCGTGCGCGGCCAAGAGGGGTGCGTCCAACTTCGACAGCACCTCGGCCACGTGCTGGTGGTGCTGGCGCCTAAACAAGGAGCGACCCGTGGCTGTAGGTGTCAGCAAGGTGCTGGATGAAGGCTCTCTCGCGGTCGGTCAAGCTCTGCTGATCAAGGTGACGCCACCCGCGTTCGTAGAGATTGAGGGCCTCGGACTCAGTGATGGTCGTCCCTGCGTCCGTCTGCCAGGCCAGCGCGCGGAGGCCCGGATAGTCACCGACCTGGACGGGGGTCCGCTCAGCGGCTCGGCCAGTGCCAGGTCCTTCGAGGATCGGCACCACCAGATGAAGCCCCAAGGAGGCTGCGACGTTGGCGTAGGCGCCGATCGTGACGGACGGATTGCCCGTCTCGATGCGGTGCAACGTGACCCGCGATACGCCGGCGGCCTCGGCGCACGCCACCGCGGTGACCCCCAGGGCCTTGCGGCGCTCGCGCAGGCGCGCCCCGAGTCGTTCGAGGTCCGCTCTCTGCTCGGCGCTGGTGGAGGGACTCGCTGCGGGCATGTATCTCATTGTATACATTCGCGAACAAGCGTCAACAATGAGAACGGTTTGTGCGGCGCGGGTGTGACTCAGCCCTTGGTTCCACGGTCGGGGGTCGTGTGCCTGAGAACGTCGGACAGGTCGTCGTCAGGCACACGACCCTGGATCCGGCGGTCCGTCGGCCGAGGGCCACGCGGACCGGCCGGGTCCCCCCGCTCTCGGGGTCGGTTCAATTCCCTTGTCGCGGCCCACGCGCCGACCTAGGCTCGCCGTACACGGAAAGGAGGTGGTCCTACACAATGCATTCCCATAGGACAAGTGAGGTGGCTGCGCACTAGCAGCCCAGCAACACGTCGGGCCCGACTACCCGACGAGGCTGCTGGTCAATCCACCGCAGTCACCCGACCCGCAGGCGAACCCGGACCATGTCCCCGGGGGCGGTCTCCACGGAGACCACGCCTGCGGGTTGTCCCTTTTTCGGGTGCGGTCGACGGACCCCGGCTCCGTGAGACAGGTCACGATGGTTGCCAGTGTCAACCATCGGGGAATACGGTTGACCTCGGCAACCTTCTATCCCCCATGGAGCCAGACACCGTGACCGAGTCCCACCAGCCCGCCGTACAGATGACGCACCGCGAGATCCTCGAGGCCCTGAGCGGGCTGCTGCTCGCGATGTTCGTCGCGATGCTCTCGAGCACCGTGGTCACTAACGCGTTGCCGCGGATCGTGACCGACCTCAACGGGTCGCAGTCGGGCTACACGTGGGTGGTCGTCGCGACGCTGCTGGCCATGACGGCGACCACGCCGATCTGGGGCAAGCTGTCCGACCTGTTCAGCAAGAAGCTCCTGGTGCAGAGCGCGCTGGTGATCTACACGATCGGGTCGCTGATCGCCGCGTTCGCCCCGAGCATGGGCGTCCTCATCGGCGGTCGTGTCGTCCAGGGCCTCGGCGTCGGCGGCCTCACCGCGCTGGTCCAGGTCGTCATCGCCTCGATGGTCTCCCCGCGCGAGCGCGGCCGCTACTCCGGCTACATCGGCGCTGTCTTCGGCCTCGCGACCGTCTCCGGCCCGCTCATCGGCGGACTCGTCGTCGACAGCCCGCTCGGCTGGCGCGGCTGCTTCTTCGTCGGGATGCCGTTCGCCCTGGCCGCGTTCTTCGTCCTGCAGCGCAAGCTGCACCTGCCGGTCGTCAAGCGCGAGGTGCACATCGACTTCCTCGGCGCGACGCTCATCATCGGTGGCGTCAGCCTGCTGCTCATCTGGGTCTCCCTCGCCGGCTCCTCGTTCGCCTGGGCCTCCACCACGACCGCGATCCTGGTCACCGCCGGCGTGCTCACCATCGCCGCCGCGCTGTACGTCGAGGCGAAGGTCGCCATCGAGCCCGTCATCCCGCTGCGCCTCTTCCGCGACCGCACCACCGCCCTGGCCACCACCGCCTCGGTCATGGTCGGCATCGCGATGTTCGGCGCCACCGTCTACCTCAGCCAGTACTTCCAGCTCGCCCGGGGGATGAGCCCGACCGAGGCCGGCCTGATGTCGATCGCCATGGTCGGCGGACTCCTGGTCTCGAGCATCGTCAGCGGTCGGATCATCAGCGCCACCGGCGTGTGGAAGCGCTGGCTCGTCGGCGGCCTCGTGTTCGTCGTGGTCGGCCTCGCGCTCCTCGGCACGATCGACGCCGACACCCCGCTCGTCGTCGTCGCCCTCTTCATGGCCCTGGTCGGCATCGGCCTGGGCGCCACGATGCAGAACCTCGTCCTGGCGGTCCAGAACAACACCAAGCTCGAGGACATGGGTGCCGCCAGCTCGGTCGTGGCGTTCTTCCGCTCGCTCGGCGGGTCGATCGGCGTCTCGGCGCTGGGCGCCGTGCTGTCCACCCAGGTGGCCGACAAGGTGCGCTCCGGCCTGTCCGCGATGGGCATCACCGAGACCAGCCACCAGAGCAGCTCGATCCCCGACCTCAAGGCGCTGCCGGCCCCGGTCCGCGACCTCTACGAGCACGCGTTCGGCACAGCCATCGGACACATCTTCCTGATCTCCGTGCCGTTTGCGATCCTTGCCCTCGTGTCTGTGCTCTTCATCAAGGAGGTCCCCCTGCGGACCACCGTCGACGACCGTGACGAGCTCGTGGGCGAGCCCGTCGAGACCGGGGCGACCGTGCCCGTCCCGGCGGCGAAGCTGCGATGAGTCGGACCGACACGTTGCGTGACCTCGAGACCGAGGTGGGCGTGCTCATCCGACGCGTACGCCGGGTGATCGGCGACCGCGCCCGCCTGGTCCACCCCGACCTGCAGCCCGCGTCCTACCTCATCCTCACCACGATCGCCCAGGGCGAGCCCGTGCGCGCCTCGGCGATCTCCGAGCTGTTCGACGTCGACAAGGGTGCGGTGAGCCGTCAGGTCAAGCACCTCGTCGAGCTCGGCCTGCTGACCCACGCCAAGGACCCCGCCGACGCCCGCGCCACGCTGCTGTCGGTCACCGACGAGGGCCACACCCGGCTGGCCGACGTCGTCGAGCACCGACAGAAGCAGCTCGGCGAGAAGCTCTCGGAGTGGTCCGATGACGAGCTGACGTCGTTCGTGTCCGAGCTGGGTCGTTACAACGCGGCGCTCAACGCCGTCTGACGTCGGTCGCGGTCTCGACCCGGGTTGTGCACAGGCGCAGCGCAACTGCTGTGGTGGCTGCCGATCGAGTGAGACCATGACCTCATGAGTTCTCCCGCGGTCCCGCCCGCCGACGTGACCCAGCGGTCGCCCCACGGCGACAAGTCGGTGGTCCAGGACGAGCAGACCCTCATCGCCCAGACCACGGCGGGCCGCCGTGAGGGGGATGACAGCCGCGACGCCGTCCGTGAGCTCCTTCGTCGGGCGGCAGAGCGCAACCGGCATGCCCTCGATCGACTGGCGCGTTGAGCAAGGCACGCCATCGTGAGCGGTGAGACCAACTACCTCACGCTCGTTGACTTCTTCGATGCGGCCGTCGAGGCGATGCGCACGGATCTCGTGAGAGACCTCTGATGCCGTCGAAGCCGCGGCAGCCGGCGGGATTCCCCTCCCGGTGCTTGCGGCGTGGATTGCCGAGCGGTTGACGCTCGCGACGTCGACTGACGACCCGCGACCGTGGACGTATCCGAGTCTGATCCGCTACCCCGCGGAGTATGTCGGCCAGATCGGCTACGAGAACCACTCGATTGCCGTCGGAGACCTCGTGGTCTCCGACGTGCACGGGTTCAACCCGGCCAACGTCTACGTTCGCAGGGTCAGCGGGAAGGTCGACGGACTGTCCGTCGCGGAGATCATCGTCTCGGTCGTAGGAGACGAGTACGCCCAAGAGGAGCTCGACCAGGAGAACGACGAAGCCAACCGATATCCGCTGGGTCCCAAGGAGTGCTGGCGAGGTCGGATGGTCGGCAAGTACAGGTACGGCCGCGACGGTCATCTGATGACCAACGACGAGTTCGAGAGCGACTGGGAGGCGGTCGACGCCGAGTAGGGGACAGGACTGGCGGTGCCGGGATGGCTGTCGGACGTTCAGACAGCCTCTGTCCCGGCGCTCAACGCCGTCTGACCCACACCGCCGTGTCCGGTGGCAGCGTGTCGCCGCAGGGTCCGCTGGCCAGCAGCACGTCACCGGCGGGCAGGGTGGTGTCAGCGGTCCCGCAGTTGAGGGCGATGGTGACCTCGCCCCGCTCGATCAGCAGCACGTCGCCGTCGACGTGCACCTCCACCGACGTGGCCGGCGGCAGCCCGCGGCGGGCGGTCAGCGCCGCGCGGTAGAGCTCGAGCGTCGAGCCGTCGACCCCCGTCTGCGCCGCGACGGTGAGCGGCGCCCAGTCGGTGGGCTGCGGGATCCAGGGCTGGGTGTCGCCCGGACCGAAGCCGTACGGCGGCGCGTCGCCCGACCACGGCACGGGCACCCGACAGCCGTCGCGGCCGACCTCGCCGGTGCGGAACCAGGACGGGTCCTGCCGGTCCTGTGGCGCGACGTCGACCTCCTCGAGGCCGAGCTCCTCGCCCTGGAACAGGTACGACGAGCCCGGCAGGCCCAGCATGGTCAGGGTCGCGGCCCGCGCCCGGGCCAGGCCTTGCGCGCCACCGCCGTACCGGGTGACGTGGCGCACGACGTCGTGGTTGCTGAGCACCCAGGTCGGGGTGGCGCCGACCGGGTCGAGCGCGGCGAACGTGCCGGTCACGACGTCGCCGAACGACGTCGCCGACCAGGGGGCGAGCAGCCAGCCGAAGTTGAACGCCTGCTGCAGCTCGTCGGGCCGCACGTAGCGCGCCATGGACTCCGGGGTGCGGGTCCAGGCCTCGGCCACCGCCATCCGGTCGGCCCCGGCTGCCCCGTCGGTGGAGTACTCGGCGAGCACGCGGTGCCAGCGTCGGTAGACGTCGTGGACCTCGGGCTGGTCCCACATCGGCTCGTCGTCCTGGGTGCGCTCGACCATGCTGGCCGGCGGGGAGTCCGGCCCGGGCGGCGGCAGCACCTGCTGTTGGTCGGGCAGCGACTCGACCTTGAGCAGCCCGTGGGCGACGTCGACCCGGAACCCGTCGACCCCACGGTCGAGCCAGAACCGCAGCACCGACTCGAACATGTCGCCGATCTCGGGGTTGCGCCAGTCGAGGTCGGGCTGGGAGGAGTCGAAGAGGTGGAGGTACCACTGGCCCGGCCGGCCGTCGTCGATCACGCGGGTCCAGGCGGGTCCGCCGAACACCGACTGCCAGTTGTTGGGCGGCTCGCTGCCCGGCCCCTCGGCGCCGTCCTTGCCGTCACGGAACAGGTAGCGGGCGCGCTCGGGGCTGCCCGGCGCCGCGGCCAGGGCGGCCTGGAACCACACGTGGTCGCTCGAGGTGTGGTTGGGCACCAGGTCGACGATCAGCCTGAGCCCCAGCTCGTGGGCGGTGGCGAGGAGGCGGTCCGCGTCGTCGAGGGTGCCGAACAGCCGGTCGACGTCGCGGTAGTCGGCGACGTCGTAGCCGTGGTCGTGCTGCGGCGAGGTGTAGAACGGCGTGATCCACACCGCGTCGACCCCGAGGTCGCGCAGGTAGGGCAGGCGGCTGGTGATGCCGGGCAGGTCGCCGACGCCAGGCCCGCCGCCGCGCTCGCCGGACGAGGCGAAGCTGCGCACGTAGACCTGGTAGACGACGGCGTCGCGCCACCACTCGCGGGCGCTCACGAGAAGTCCTCCGGCGACACGGCGAACCAGACGTGCTCGGCCGAGCCGAGCAGGCGCCCGTCGGCGGCGTACAGGCTGGCAGCGGTGAACGTACGGCGTCCGCTCGACCCGCGGGCCCCGCCCACCACGACGTGCTCCTCGCCGACGCGCGGCAGGTCGCGGACCTGGGCGGTCATCGAGCCGAGCACCATCAGCCGCTCCTCGAGGTCGCCGGCCCAGCCGCCGATGCAGTCGAGGGCGGCCCAGGTGACGGCCAACGAGGCCGCGTCGCCGCCGAGGCTCGGGTCGGGGGTCCAGGTCGCGGCCACCCGGACCCGGTCCTCGGCGTCGTCGGCGACGCGGCCGGGGAAGATCCGCAGCCCGTCACCCTCCCCGCGGTCGGTGCCGCACGCGAAGCAGGACGGGAAGGGGTGGAAGCGGTGCCCGGCGTACGACGCCCCGGCGGCCCGCGCGGTGTCCGCGCCGACCGCCTCCACCCGGGGCACGTCGGCCTCCGCGGGGGCAGCCTCGGCCACCAGGACGTCGTCGCGCAGCGCGCGGGCGCCGTCGTGGCCGCGCTCGTCGGTCACGGTCTCGACCGTCAGCGGTACGTCGAGCGGCGGCGGGACCCGCAGCATCACCCGCACCGGACCGGGGGCCAGGTAGGACGCCAGCGCCCCGGCGGTCCACCCGCCGTTGCCCGACGAGGTCGGCCCGCGGAAGCGGGGCGGGATGGTCAGGGGAGCGAGCGTGTCGGCCACGGTCGTCACGCTAGCGGCCGGCGGGTGGTCTCGAGACAGGCGCTAGCGCGCCTTCCTCGACCACCGTGACCCACCCTGGTCGAGGAGGTTGCGCTAGCAACCGTCTCGAGACCCACCGTCAGGACTTGATGGCCTCATAGCGGTCGAGGGCCTCCCGGCGCTCGGCCTGGTGGTCGACGATGGGGGCGGGGTAGCCGACGCGGTCGCGGTCGTCGGCGCTGGGCTCGTGGGGGTCGGCGACGTCGGCGAGCTCGGGGACCCACCGCTTGATGTAGTCGGCGGCCGGGTCGAACTTGCGCCCCTGGCTGGTGGGGTTGAAGACGCGGAAGTAGGGCGAGGCGTCGGTGCCGCTGCCGGCGGTCCACTGCCAGCCGTGCTGGTTGGAGGCGAGGTCGCCGTCGACGAGCCAGTGCATGAAGTGCCTCGCGCCGTGCTGCCACTCGACGTGGAGGTCCTTGACCAGGAAGCTGGCCACGATCATCCGCAGCCGGTTGTGCACCCACCCGGTGGCCAGGAGCTGACGCATCCCGGCGTCGACGATCGGGAAGCCGGTGCGCCCCTCCTTCCAGGCGTCGAGGTCGGCGCCCGGGTCGTCGTACTGCATGGAGGCGAACTCGGGCCGGTAGTAGTCGCGGGCGGAGTCGGGGCGCTGGAAGAGGACGTCGGCGTAGAAGTCGCGCCAGGCGATCTCGGTGCGATAGGTCGCCGGGCCCTTGCCCCGGGGGCCGCCGAGGTCCGCGAGGATCGTGCGCGGGTGGATCTCGCCCCACTTCAGGTGGTGGCTCATCCGCGAGGTGCCCGGTACGCCGGGCAGGTTGCGGGCCTCGTCGTAGTCGGCGAGCCGGTCGGCAAAGTCGTGCCAGGCGTCGATCGCCGCGGCCTCGCCGGCCTCGGGCAGCTCGAGGCCCTCGGGCAGCTCGACGTCGGGCAGGTCGACGGTCTCCTTGAGGTGGCGCCAGCGCGCGTCGGACGGCAGCGCGCCCGCCGGCGCGCGCCACCCGTGCTCGCCCCAGGCCTTCGAGAACGGCGTGAAGACCTTGTAGGGCTGGGCGCTGCCGTTCTTGACCCGGTCGGGAGCGACGGCGTACGGCGAGCTCGTGCGGACCAGCTCGACGCCGGCGTCGCGCAGCGCCTGCTCGACGGCGGCGTCGCGCTCGCGGCCGTGCGGGCCGAAGTCGGCGGCGATGTGGACGCTGGTGGCGCCGACCTCCTGCGCGGCCTCGACCACGCGGCGTACGGGATCGCCCTGGAGGACCGAGACCGGGACGTCGCGCCGCAGCGCGCGCAGGCTCGCGACGAGGTAGGCGCGGCGCGACGGCCCGGCGGGGTCCCACAGGGCCGGGTCGAGGACGAACAGCGGCAGGGTCGGCCCGTCGGCGAGGGCCGCGAGGAGCGCCGGGTTGTCGGCGCTGCGCAGGTCGCGGCGGAACCACATCACGGACGTCATCTGCCCGACTGTGCCAGCGGGGACCGCCTGCGTACCCACCCCGTCGGAGATGCGTCAGACTAGGCACGTGAGCGACCTCATCGACACCACCGAGATGTATCTGCGGACCGTCTACGAGCTCGTCGAGGAAGGCATCGTGCCTCTGCGGGCCCGGATCGCCGAGCGCCTGCACCAGAGCGGCCCGACGGTCTCGCAGACCGTGGCCCGCATGGAGCGCGACGGCCTGCTGACCGTCGAGGGCGACCGCCACCTCGAGCTCACCGACGACGGTCGCCGCCTGGCCACCCGCGTGATGCGCAAGCACCGACTCGCCGAGCGGCTCCTCACCGACGTCATCGGCCTCGACTGGGAGCTCGTCCACGAGGAGGCCTGCCGCTGGGAGCACGTCATCTCCGAGACCGTCGAGCGCCGCCTCGTCGAGCTGCTCGACCACCCCACCGAGTCGCCCTACGGCAACCCCATCCCCGGCCTCGACGAGCTCGGCGAGAGCGAGCTGGGCGAGGAGTTCATGGCCGGCGTCGAGCCCCTCTCGAAGGCCGCGACCGGCAGCGAGGCCGTCGTCCTGGTCCGCCGGATCTCCGAGGAGATGCAGAAGGACGAGGCGCTGATGAGCGCCCTGCGCCGCGTCGGCGCGATGCCCGACAAGACCATCACCGCCATCACCACCGACGAGGGCGTGCTGATCGGCTCCGGCGGCGAGACCGCCGAGATCGTGCCCGAGGCGGCTGAGCACATCTTTGTGAAGCGGCTCTGACACGCGTTGGGAGATTCACCGCTACGGCGGTGAAACTCCTTCTCCTGGTACGAAACTTCGTCATAGCGGCGGGAGTTTCTCCGCTTCAGCGGTGAATTTCCCAACGGGTGCCGGCGCCAATTCCGCCAGGAACTCCGAGCACCCCGCCTCGACCTTGTACGTCGCCAGGTCGTCGCCCCGGGTGGCGCCGCGGTTGACGATCACGACGGGGGTGTCGGCCTTGGCGGCGTGCCGGACGAAGCGGAACCCGCTCATCACGGTCAGCGAGGAGCCGACGACGAGCAGCGCGCCGCCGGCCGTGCCCACGGCGTCGACGGCGGCGTAGCAGCGCTCGACGCGGGGCTTGGGGACGTTCTCGCCGAAGAACACGACGTCGGGCTTGAGCACCCCGCCGCAGGTCTCGCACGCCGGCACCACGAAGTCGGCGTACGTCGCGGGGTCGTCGAGGTCGACGTCGCCGTCGGGGCGTGACGCGACATCGGCGTACCGCTGGGCGAAGCCGGGGTTGGCGGCCTCGAGCCGGGCCTGGAGCGCGAGCCGCGAGGTGGTCTGGCGGCAGCCGAGGCAGACGACGTCGGCGATGCGGCCGTGCAGGGCGACCAGGCGGCGCGACCCGGCGGCCTCGTGCAGGCCGTCGACGTTCTGGGTGATGAGCAGGTCGGGGTCGAGCCGGGCGCAGGCGTGGTGGCCGGCGTTGGGCTCGGCACCGCCCATCCGGCCCCAGCCGACGTGGGAGCGCGCCCAGTAGCGCTGCTGTGCGGCCGGCCCGGAGACGAGCTCCTGGTAGGTCATCGGGGTGCGGTTGCTCGAGCCCGGGCCGCGGTAGTCGGGGATGCCGGAGTCGGTCGACATCCCGGCACCGGTCAGCAGGACCAGGGGCCGACCGGCGAGCAGCTCGAGGGCGGCCTCGTAGGTGGCCTCGAGGTCGGGCTGGGCCGCAGCCGTCACGCGCCGTACCGCAGGCGCGCCTTGGCGCGGGCCTTCTCGGCCTCGACCGCGCGGTCCTTGGGTGGGGCGGTGGTGACCAGGTCGTCGACCAGGTGGCGGGTGAGGTGGGCGATCTCGTGGACCGCCCGGTCGAAGGTCGCCTGGTTGGCGGCCGACGGCTTGGTGGTGCCGGCGACCTTGCGGACGTACTGCAGGGCGGCGGCGTGGACCTCGTCGTCGGAGGCCGGCGGCGCGAAGTTGTTGAGCGGGCGGATGTTGCGGCACATGCCGCCCAATCTACGTCGCGTCATCGCCCCGCCGGCCTGGTCGACATGACCTAGGCCAGCGGGAAGAACCGCACGTCCTCACCGGTCACCAGGACCACCTTGCCGTCGCCGACCTGCACCAGCCGTACGGCGTCGACGTCGCGGCCGTACTCGACCTCGGTCATCGTGTTGGTCATCCGGCCGTTCTCGATGTGCAGCTCGGACACGAAGCCCTTGTTGCCCCGGGCGATCACGGTCAGTGCGCTGCGCGCCTCGCGGACCCAGGTGAACTGGCGCGGGTCGTCACCGGCCCTGGCCTGGGTGCCCGGGGCGTAGGTCAGCTTGTCGAGGCGGCGTACGTCGGTCAGGTCGGAGACGTCGAAGAACCCGGCCTGGGCCCGGTTGCGGCCGTCGGAGCCGATGCCCAGCACCCGCACGGAGCTGAGCGGGTGGAGGTAGCTGGAGAACCCGGGGATCTTCAGCTCGCCCTCGAGGACCGGCTTGGTGGGGTCGGTGAGGTCGACCGCGTAGAGGGGGTCGATCTGCCGGAAGGTGACCACCAGGGCCAGACCGTCGAACCAGCGCACGGCCTTGATGTCCTCGTTGGCGCCGAGGTCGTCGATCCGGCCGATCTCGACCAGCTCCTCACCCTGCGCGCGCAGGGTGACGATCGAGCTGGCGTCGGCGGTCTCGGTCGACGGACCGACCGCGACCCGCAGCACGCCGTCGTACTCGTCCATCGACCAGCGGTCGCGGATCGAGCCCTCGACCTCACCGGCGCCGACGTAGGTCGCCCCGGTGCCGTCGACGGTGAAGTCGTAGACGTGGGAGGTCCCGTCGGAGGCGCCGGTGGCCGAGCCGGACGCCGTCGTGCGGCGCAGGCAGTCGAAGCAGCCGTCGAAGCTGCTGCCCGGCGCGCTGGCCGCGAGGTAGAGGTGGTCGTCCGACTCGTAGGTCAGGGGCGCGTCGCCGGCGAGCCCGAGGGCGTCGGTCGTGCCGGGCGTGGTGGCGCCGAAGCCGACGACCGCCATCGTGGCGGGGGCGAGGTCGGCGCGCGGCACGGCCACCCGGTCGCAGTCGAGCAGGTCGGTGGACTCACCACCGTCGACGGAGACGTGGGGGAGCCAGTCGTCGAGCGTCGTCCTCTCGACGAGCTTGCGGTTCTCCTCGGCGGTCGCCCCGTCCTCGAAGGCGAGGTCGGGCAGGCCCTTGGACAGCACGACGCGGACGTCGGTGCCGTGCTGGCGGGCGGCCACGAGCGCGGCGTCGTAGTCGACGGTCTGCTCGAGCCGGGGAGCGGCGGGGTCGTCGATGCTGACGCTCAGCACCCGGGTCTGCGGCGACGGGCTGCCGGCCCCGGTGCCGAGGGCGGCCCCCTGGACGCTGTCGGGGGAGTAGCGGCTGCCGTCGTTGCCGACCGCGACCACCGTCGAGCCGGCCAGGAGGATCTCGCCGTCGTGGAAGTCGCCCAGGTCGAGCCGGCCGAGCTGGTCGAGGGTGTCGCCGGAGACGTCGTACGTCGTGAGCACGGCGCCGCGGAGGCGGATCAGCACCGTGCCGTCGGTCTTGACGCTGTCGGGCTCGTCGACGCCGGTCTCCTGGACGTTGGTGCCGGTGTCGGAGGACTTGGCGTTCGAGGTCTTGCCGAAGTTGGACGTCGCTCCGGCGGCCTGGTCGAGGGAGGTGCTCCGGGGGATGACGCTGTCCCTGGCGGTGCTGAAGTCATCCAGCCGGCGAAGGCCGTCTTCCTGCACCCAGTTGCTCGCCGCGCGGTTCACGAGGAACGGGTCGCCCCATCCGTCCTTCGTCACCAGGTCGACGCTCCGGTCCACGTAGGAGGCGAGCAGGCCGTCGCAGGACTTCGCCTGCAGCTCGCCGTGGAACGCGACCGGGGTCGCGTTGCCGCCGAGACCGCCCGCGACCGGGCCGTCGGGCCCGCCCGCGTCGGGCACGATCGTGCCGGCCACGAAGGCGGCGGCGACGCCGCCGAGCACGGCGACGGTGGTCAGCGAGCGACGCAGCCGGTCCTCGGGCCGGCGCCGACCGGTCGCGGCCGGGCCGAGCGACGTACGGCGGGCGCGGCGCAGGATCGCGTCGACGGGGGCGGGCCCGACGGCCAGGTCGTCCCAGTGCTTCTCCAGGTCGGTCATGACGTGGCTCCCTCGGTGGGTTCGGGCTGGAGCGTGGGCTGGAACTCGGGCCGCAGGTCGGCCAGGTGGGCGTCCCGGGCGAGCTGCGCCAGCGACCGGGAGAGCCGGCTCTTGACGGTGCCGGCCGGGACGCCGAGCACCTCGGCGGTCTGCTGCTCGCTCAGGCCGGTGAAGTAGCGCAGCACGACGACGTCGCGGTTGATCTTGGTGAGCCCGGCCAGGGCCCGGTGCACGGCGTCGGCGGTGTCGACGTCGGCGGTGTCGTCGCGCACGACGGTGGTCCGCGACTCGGGCAGCCGCTCGGCCGGCCGCTCGCCCCACCAGCGCCGGCGCTTGCTGTCGCGCAGGCAGTTGAGCAGCATCCGGTAGACGTAGGCCGCGCGGTTGTCGGCGGCGGCCACGGTCGGCCACGCGGTGTAGCAGCGCACCAGCGTGGTCTGGGCCAGGTCCTCGGCCTCGTGCAGCGGGCAGCCGAGGAAGACCGCGGAGCGCACGAGGGTGCTCCACGACTCGCGCACGTAGGCCGCGTAGTCCGCGTCGTGGTCCATGGGTCTCTTCTCGGGAGGGCGAGCAGGGGGAGCTGGGGGAGGGCTGGGTGGTGCGGCGTTCTGGCGTACGACGTGGTGTGAGGTCTCGAAGGTTCCACCCCGTCGGGTCCGATGTGGGCGAAGTGCCACGATGGCGCCATGGCGGAGACCACGCGCGACCTCGACCTCGTCCTGTTCGGTGCCACCGGGTTCACCGGCGGCCTCACGGCCGACTACCTGGCCGAGCACGGTCCGAGCGGCCTGCGCTGGGCGCTGGCGGGGCGCAACCGGACCAAGCTCGAGGCGGTCCGCGACCGGCTGGCGGCCGCGCACCCCGACCTGGGCGAGCTCGAGCTCGTCGTCGTCGACGCGGGCGACCAGGGCGCGCTCGCCGACGTCGTACGCCGGGCCAAGGTCGCCGTCACGACCGTCGGGCCCTACCAGCAGCTCGGCGGTCCGCTGGTCGCCGCGTGCGCCGAGACGGGCACCGACTACGTCGACCTGACCGGTGAGCCGGAGTTCGTCGACACGACCTACGTCGCCCAGCACGAGACCGCGGTCGCCAGCGGGGCGCGGATCGTGCACGCGTGCGGCTTCGACTCGATCCCGCACGACCTCGGCGCCTACTTCACCGTCAAGGAGCTGCAGGCCACCGGGCCGGTGACGCTGCGCGGCGTCGTCCGCGCGTCCGGGAGCGCGTCCGGCGGCACCTTCCACTCCGCGATGGGCGCGTTCTCGCGCGCCAAGCAGATGTCGGCCGCCGCCAAGACGCGCCGCCGGGCCGAGGGCCGTCCCGCCGACGGGCGGAAGTCCCGCGCCGTCGCGGGCAAGCCCCACCGCGACAAGGACCTCGGCTACTGGCTGCTGCCGATGCCGACGATCGACCCGCAGGTGGTCGCGCGCAGCGGCGCCGCGCTGGCGGCGTACGGCCCCGACTTCCGCTACTCCCACTACGCCGGCACCAAGACGCTGCGCTACGCGCTCGGTGGGCTCGCGGCGGTCTCGGTGATCGGGGTCGCGGCGCAGGTGCCGCCCGCGCGCAACCTCCTGCTCAAGCGGGTCCCGCAGGGCCACGGGCCCGACGAGGCCAAGCGCGCGAAGTCGTGGTTCACCGTCGAGTTCGTGGCCGAGTCCGAGGGCCGCTCGCTGCGCACCAAGGTGAGCGGGGGAGACCCGGGCTACGGAGAGACGGCGAAGATGCTCGCCGAGTCGGCGCTGTGCCTGGCCTTCGACGACAACCCGCCGACCGTCGGCAGCGTCACCACCGCGCAGGCGATGGGCGACAACCTGATCACCCGGCTCAGCGCGCGTGGCATCACGTTCGAGGTCGTCGGCTGAGGCCGCAGCGCCCGCCCCGACGTGTCCGGGGCGGGCGCTGCCGCGCGTGAGAGGGACGACCTAGTAGGTGACCGGCTGACCCTGGTCGTCGAAGCACCGGTCGACCATGGACCGCGGCACCCGGTGCCAGACCAGCGCGCGGCACGAGGGCGGCTCCTGGCCCTTGATCACCTCGCGCCACGGGCCGCCCCGCTTGGACCAGATGGAGGCGTAGCCACCCTGGGCGCAGGAGTCGGGCTCCCCGGTGGCGGGGGAGATGCCCTGGCTGCTGGTGACGAAGCCGTCGCGGTGGTAGGCGTAGGCCGTCAGGCGCGGGCTGTTGGCGCACGCCTCGTCGGCCCCGGCCTCCTGGTAGGCCCTCTCCAGCCATGCCCGCACGGCGCGCCGGTAGTCCGCGGGCAGCTTGGCCAGCTTGGTGCTGACGTTGGTCTCCCGGCGCACCGAGATGCCGCTGCGGTACGTCGTCAGGTCGGCGTCGCGGGCGCCGGCCGAGGAGGCGCCGGCGGCCTGGGCCGCGGGGACGGCCGTCGGGGCGGCGACGAGGACGACCAGGGCGGCGAGGAGGGTCAGGAGACGGAGGGGGCGGGGGGCAGTCATGCGGTGCTCCGGGGTCGAGGAGGGCGGTGGCGCGGGGGCCCGCGGTGCTCGAAGTATGTGCGGCCCCGCCGCCCGTGGGAAGGGAGGGTCCCGCGACCCGGGTCCGGCGCTCTAACGGCGGAACTTGAGGGGTCGTGGTGCCTTCGACGCACGGGTCTTGAGGTTCGCGGTTCATGATGGCGTCATGAACCACCGTGCTCCCTCCGCTGGGACGACCTCGTCGTACGCCGTGCGCCTGCTGGTCGGCCTCCTGCTGGCCCTCTTCGTCGGCCTGAGCCTGGCCGCGACCCCGGCCTCCGCGGCCACCGCCACCGGCAAGGTGCGCGGCGCGATCGTCCAGTCCGGCAGCAGCACCCCGCGCACCAACGTGCTCTGGTTCGACGCCGGGTGGCGCTACCTCGGCACCCGCAAGGCCGACGCCGGCGGCTACTCGCTGACCCTCAAGCCCGGGAAGTACTTCCTGCAGTTCGTCGACCAGCGGCCGGCCTACGACGTCACGAAGAACGCCCCGGCCACCGTCAGCGTGACCGTCTACACCGGCAGCACGACGGTCCGCAACGTCCGGATGCGCCGCGGTGCGTCCATCGGCGGCAAGGTCCTCGCCGGCGGCAAGGCCGCGGCCGGGGCCAAGGTCGTGGCCGCCAACACCAGTGAGCAGAGCTTCACCACCACCGCCGACGGCAAGGGCAACTACGCGCTCGGCGGGCTGCCGGCGGGCAAGTACTCCGTCTTCACCTACGACCGCAAGCAGACCTGGGTCGCGCGCAGCACCTACCTCGGCTCGGTCAAGGGCAGCAAGTTCCGCCAGGTCGACCTGCGCCTGGTCACCCGGGCCGGCAACCTCCTGCTCGACGTCTACGCCGGCAAGGAGCCGGCCCGCACCACCGCCTCGGTCACCGCGGTCAGCGTGCGCACCGGTCAGTTCTGGACCGCCCGCGTCCGCCAGGGATCGGTGACCTTCAAGGGTCTGTTCCCCGGCCGCTACCGCGTCCAGGTCCCCGGCATCGGCAACTACCTGCCGGCCACCGTCAGCGTCCGCACCGAGGTGCGCTCGCAGCGCCTGGTCTTCGGCAGCGCCCGGCTCACCAAGCGCGGCGGCTGGATCACCGGACGCATCGTCGACGCCAACCACCCGACGGTCGGCCTGAGCAAGGCGGTCGTGCGGCTGTTCGACAAGAACGGCAAGGTCCTCGACACCACCACGTCGTCGGCCAGCGGGGCCTACACGCTCGACGGGCAGCTCACGACCCAGTACGGCCTGCGGGTCGTGGCCGGTCCCGGCCCCTACAGCGACTACCTCGGCCCCGGCAGCGGCGGCAACAGCACCAGCTACTGCAAGTACGCCGTCACCAAGGTCGCCGTCTCCCTGCAGACCGGGAAGCGCACCTACGCGGGCAACCTCCTGCTCAAGCACCAGCCCGACTCGGCGCAGGACGGCGAGCAGTGCCGGACGCCTGCGCCGACGCCGACACCCACCGCGACACCCACACCTTGATCCACGGTCCTCGACTCTTGAGGATTCGTTGAGAAACTGTTCCTCCCCCATGCGGTGAAACTGCGCCGAACCGGAACCCCGACGAGGAGACTCCTCCCGTGAGCATCGACCATCCCCCCACCGCAGCGACGGGCCTCGACCCCACGGTGCCCGTCACCTCCTCGCCGTTCGTGCGCCTCCCCGACCCGGAGCTGGAGGCCTACGCCGACCAGTTCCTGGGCGAGGTCGCCTCGATCCCGGAGCAGCGCGCCACGGTCGGATGCATCATCCCGGCCTACAACGAGGCCGAGACGATCGCCGGCGTGCTGGACTCCCTGCTGATGCAGAGCCGGCTGCCCGACGTCATCCACGTGATCATCAACAACTCCAGCGACGACTCCGTCGAGATCGCCAGCCACTACGCCGGCCCGCAGACGCGGATGACGGCGACCGGCGAGCAGTCCACGCTGATCTACGTCCACGACATCGGCAAGAACCCCGACAAGAAGGTCGGCGCGCTCAACTACGGCTACTCGCTGGTCGAGCACATGGACTTCCTGCTCGGCGTCGACGGTGACACCACCCCCGAGCCCGACGCGCTCGAGGCGCTGGTCGACGAGATCTCCTCCGACGACCGCATCGGCGGCATCTCGGCGATCTACTCGATCGACGACAGCGCCATCGAGGGGCTGATGCCCAAGCTGCTCATCGCCGGTCAGCGCGCGCAGTTCTCGGCGTTCAACATGCAGAACCTGCTCAAGGGCCGCAACATGGCGGTGCTCGGTGGCCAGTTCTCGATCTTCTCGACCGCGGCGCTGCGCGACGTGATGCGCGAGAGCCACCAGCGCACCCCGTGGGTCAGCGACAGCGAGGTCGAGGACTCCCTGCTGTCGCTGCAGATCAAGAGCGCCGGCTACCTCACCAAGATCAGCGCCAAGGCGCGCGCCCACGTCGGCGGCATGGAGACGCTGCGCGCCCTCGACGGCCAGCAGGTCAAGTGGAACTTCGGCGCCATCGACCTGATGTGGCCCGGGCAGCGCGGCGACACCAAGGGCCAGCCGCTGCACCCCAACCTGCGCCTGCGCTGGTTCGAGCACCTCTCGATGGTCGTCAACATCATCACCCGGCTCGGGTTCCTGATGCTGCTGGCCGGGTCGATCACCATCGACGCGCTGGTCTTCCAGTGGTACTGGGCGATCCCGCCGATCGCGGCCGTCCTGCTCAACGTCAAGGTCGCCAAGTCGATGGCCTTCGTCAACCGACGCGACTACCTCTTCGGGATCCTCATGTTCCCCGCCGAGTTCTACATGTGGATCCGAATGGGCCACTTCGTGCGCGCCTGGCTGAAGTTCTTCAGCCGCCAGCAGACCGACAACTGGGCCGCGCAGGCCAAGGCCGAGCGCGGCAAGGGCACCGCGTTCCTCTACCCGTTCATCGCGCTCGTCGTGTTCCTCGTGATCAGCGGCGTGGTCTGGTACCAGCTGCCGATCGCCACGCGCTCCGACGTCCTCGCCGCGTGCTGGCCGGTGCTCGGTCTCATCACGGCCCTGCAGACCGTCTGGATGTTCGTCAAGATCTCCAAGCGTCACCGCGGCTACCGGGCATGAGGGGCCTCTCGAGCAAGGCTCCCGGCCCCCTCCGCGTGCTGCTGGCCTCCCTGGTGCTCGCGCTGGCGGCCAGCGGCTGCAGCGTGCTGAGCGGCGGTGACGACAAGGAGCCCGCGCCCCAGGCGCCCACGTCGGCCACGGCCTCGACCGACCTGGTCGACTCCCAGTTCACCCGTGACGGGACCTTCCAGTCCCACCTGTCGACCAACGGGGCCACCAAGGTCGACTTCGTCTTCACGATCTATCCCACGAAGGCCACGCCCCGCACCAACGAGTGGTACCCCGGCGGGAAGAAGTACTTCACCTTCACCTTCCAGGCCTACGACCTGGCCAAGAAGCTGCGCGCCCCGTTCAGCACCAAGCGCCGGGTCTACCTCGACCGGGTCGAGGTCACCTCCGAGACGATCACGACCGACGGTGGCGCGACCGAGCAGCCCTACGAGCTCGACGTGACCGCGGCGGACTCGACGTTCGATCCTCAGCCCGTCACCACCAGGTACGGCATGCTGGTCACGTCCCCGAAGGGGGCCTTCGAGCTGCGCAACCAGGCCATCGGGCCGATGTCGAAGGACACCGCCGGCGTCGAGCTGACCTTCCGGGCGGTGGTCTACGTGCAGGCCAAGGTCGGGTCGTCGACCTACCTCAAGCGCACGATCAAGCAGGTCGTGCCGATCGCGATCTTCCCCTCCGACAAGGACACCGTCGCCAGCAAGATCCCGATCAACGCCAACTGACCCCGGGGCCGGGTGGTCGACTCAGCCGTCGGCCATCCGGAACCCGACACCCTTGACGGTCTCGATGTAGCGCGGGGTGGGCCCGTCGTCGTTGAGCTTGCGGCGCAGGCTGGCGACGTGCCCGTCGATGGCCTTCTTGTCCGCCTCGTTGACGAAGTACGACGTGACGTACTGCTGACCACGCACGGCCAGCACCAGGTCGGCCTTGCTGCGTACCCGGCGTCCGGTGCGCAGCAGGGAGAGCAGGATCTCGGCCTCGGGCTGGGTCAGCGGCAGGGCGCGGCCCCCGATCGCGGCGACCCCGTTGGTCGTGTCGACCACCAGGTCGGCGAAGCGCAGCACGTGGCCCGGCGCGATCGGCTCGTGGGCGATCGCGTCGTGCGACGCGGCGGAGCTCACCGGCACGACGGCCGGCTGGACCGGCTGCTGCTGGACCGGCTGCTGGACCGGCTGCTGCTGGATCGGCTGCTGGTACTGCGGCTGGGCGGGCTCGGCCGGCTGATAGGTCTGCGGCACCTGCTGGACGGGCTGGATCGGCTGCTGGGCCGGCTGGACGGGCTGCTGGGCCGGTGGCGGCGGCTCGGCGTCCACGGGCCGCACCCGGCGCCCGACGTAGGGGGTGGGGGTGCCGGAGGCGTCGCGGAGCTCCTGGGCGGCCGACGCCGCCCACGACGACACCTCGGGCTCGGGATCGGGCACCAGCCCGGGCTCGGGGCGCGGCACCGACGGGGCGGAGCCGGCCTCGGGCTCGGCGTACGCCGCGCGGCGCAGCATGGAGTCGGCGCGGGCCCGCAGCTCGCGCGGGCGGAACGGCTTGACCAGGTAGTCGTCGGCTCCGGCCTCGAACCCACGGATGATGTCGACCTCGCTGGTGAGCGAGGTGATCATGATCAGGTAGGTGCGGCTGAACTGGCGCAACGTCTTGGCGACGGCGAACCCGTCCATCCCGGGCATGTTGACGTCGAGGGTCGTCAGCAGGGGCTGGTGCTCTTGGACGGCCGCGATGGCCTCGGGTCCGTCCTTGGCGAGCACGACGGTGAAGCCCGACTGTGACAGCACCAGGTGGATGAGGTCGCGCACGTCGGCGTCGTCCTCGGCGATCACCGCAAGGCGGAGTTGGGGCACAACGAGGTCCTATCGAGGGGGGAGGAGGACAGTCTCACAAGGGCGGGAGTACGGCGGTGTGGCGACCCATGATTCACCACCCGGCGTCCTCCGCAAGACGAACCGCCCGGTCAAGCCAGATGTCACCGGCCGGGGGCCCCCCGTGGCAGGTGCCGTCGGACTCGGCGGGGGGCTTGATCCACAGCAGGGCGTCGAGACCCGTGCCGTCGTCGACGAACCCCGGGTTCTCGCCCAGCGACTGGCCCTCGGGGTTGCACCAGTCGTCGACCGGGGTGCCGGCGGCGCTGGAGGCTCCGGACCGGCCGGTGTCGATGACGTAGTGGGCGCCGTCGAGGAGCTTGCTGAGCTGGGCGGCGTAGGCCCGCTCGCGCGACAACGGCTGGTAGTTGGCGACGTCGGTGGCGAAGCCCCGCACCGAGCCGACGTCGACCGCGCGCAGCAGCTCGGCCATCGTGGCGGCCGGGACCCAGGCGGAGTGGCCGGCGTCGACGTACGTCGTGACCCCGGCGGCGTCGAGGACCCCGACCGCCTGCTTGAGCAGCCGGATGCGCGACTCCTTGTCACCGCAGCTCACCGAGGAGGCCAGGGCGTCGGGCTCGAGCACCACGACGCTCCGGTCGCCGGCGGCCGCGGCGATCTCCGAGACCCACGGCACGTAGGTCTCGTCGGTCAGTCCGCCCGCCGAGAAGCCGCCGGTGCAGTCGCGGTCGGGGATGCCGTAGACGACGAACAGCGGCACCGTGGACCCCTTGCCGCCGTCGGCACCGTCGGCGACGCCGACCGCCCCGGCGACGTAGGGCCCGACCCGACCGGCCGGGAACGCCTCGGGGGTCAGCCAGATGCCGGTGGGTACCTTGGCGAGCCGCTCGAGCACGCGGGCCCGGTCGGTGTCGCCGTCGGCCTCGGCCTGCCGGACGGCGGCCGTGAGCCGCGGGTTGGCCAGCACCGTCTGCGCCCGCTCGGCGAACGGGTTGCCGTCGCCGGTGCCCGTCGGTCCGTCGCCGGACTCGTCGCTCGCGCCGCACGAGGCCAGGACCAGCGTCGCGACGGCGAGTGCTGCGGTCTGGGCGAGGGGACGGATCGGCACGGGTCCAGTGTGGACCAGCCGGGCGGCTGCGACGTGGTCGACGGCCGCGGGCCGCGAGTCGGCGAGGCTGCGAGGGGTCCTGACAGACTGCGCGCCATGAAGGACGTCGGACCCGACGCCACCGCCGCGGGCGGCCGCGGGACGGCGTACTGCCGGCGGGGCTGGAGCCTCTGGCTGGGGATCGGCCTCGTCCTGGCCGGACTGGCGGTCCTGGGGTGGGTCGGCTGGCAGCTCTACGGCACCAACGTGGTCTCGAGGCATCGGCACCAGGAGACGGTGCAGCGGCTCGAGGACGAGTGGGCCAAGCCGCAGGGCGAGGCCCGAGCCGACGTGGGCACCGCCCAGGGCACGGCGTCCGCGATCCTGCGGGTCCCGGCCTGGGGCGACGACTTCGCCGTCCCCGTGCTCGAGGGTGTCGACGACGCCGCCCTCGCCTCGGGCGTCGGCCACTTCGAGGGCTCCGCCGGGCCCGGCCAGAAGGGCAACTACGCGCTGGCCGGGCACCGGGTGACCCACGGCGAGCCGTTGCGCGAGATGGAGTCGCTGGACGTCGGCGACCTGGTCGTCGTGGAGACCCGCGACGTCGTCTACACCTACGTGCTGGACACGGACGGTGACGACCTGCGGGTGCCGTTCACCGCGGGGTGGGTCGTCGGGGCCGAGCCGGTCAACCCCGACCCGGCCGGCGTCGGCCCGCGTGAGGACGAGGCCGAGCTGATCACGCTCACCACGTGTGCCGAGCTGTTCCACACCGACGACAGGTTGGTGGCCTTCGGCCATCTCGTGTCGGCGGTCGACCGCTGAGCACGGCTCGACCGGTGACGATCCCCGGGCCACACGGGGTCGTGGCCCGCCTCGGCGGCTGATGCACAATGTCGCCATCATGACCGTGGGGGCCGATGGCGAGGGTGACGCCAGCGACGTCGAGCTGACGGCGCGCGCCCGGATGTCCGATACCGCTGCCGTGGCCGTCCTGTTCGAGCGGCACCACGACGCCGCGTTGCGACTGGCGCGTGGGCTCACCGATCCGGTGACCGCCGAGGACATCGCCGCCGAGGCGTTCGCCCGCGTGCTGCGGTCCCTCCGTGAGGGCAGGGGGCCGCACGAGGCGTTCCGGCCCTACCTGCTCCGAGCCGTGCGCAACGTGCACGTCGACCACGTCCGCAACGACCGTCGCTACGTCTGGGAGGACGAGCCGACGGACCGTGAGACGGCCCCGGCAGCCGACGTACCCCTCGAGACGAGCGACGAGGCACGCCTGGTCGCCCGCGCCTTCGACAGCCTGCCCGAGCGCTGGCAGACCGTGCTGTGGCACACCGTGGTCGAGAACGACGACCACGCGACCGTCGGCCGGCTGCTCGGCATCAAGGCGAACGCCGTGGCTGCGTTGGCCTTCCGTGCGCGCGACGGACTGCGCGAGGCCTACCTGACGGCACACCTGGGACAGCTCCCCGCCGGCTGCCAGCCGACCCGCGGCTCGTTGGCGGCCTTCGCCCGCGGTGGTCTGCACGGTCGCCGGGAGCGTGTGGTCCAGGCCCACCTCGCGGAGTGCTCGACCTGCACCGCGGCCATCGACGACCTGCGTCGCATCAGTCGCGGGACCGGGCTCCTCCTGGGACCCGGTGTCCTGGGGGTCGCCGGTGCGGCCTACGTCACCGCGGCCTACGAGGGCAGCGGGGTTCTGCCCGCCGAGGCAGAGCTGGCCTCGGGCCGCAGGCGCGACCGGCGCCACCTGCTGGTGGCGGTCGCCGTCGCGGCTGCGCTGGTCCTGGTCGCGGGCAGCGTCCAGGCTCTGGTCGGCCGCGAGTCCGGCCGGGACGACCGCGAGTCCTCCGCGCCCGGCGGCGGGGCCTCGCCCGGGACGGCGCAGACGTCGGCGCCGTCCATCGAGATCCCGACCTCCCAGCCGCCCTCGCCGCACGGGACACCCTCGGCGCCGTCGACCGCCTCGCCCGTGACACCCCCGGACAGCCCCACGCCACTTCCGTCGTCGCCGCTCACGGCCACGACGCCCCCGATCGTCCCTGTCGTGCCGCCCGACCTCACGCCGACGCCGATCGACCCGTCGGTCATGCCTCCGATCGGCGAGCCGGTCACCCCCCTCCCGCCCTCGTCGTCCACACCCCGCGCCGACCTGTGGCTCGCGAACGCCAGGTCCGAGGACCTCGTCGACTTCCAGCACTTCGAGGTCGGCGTCGGCAACGGTGCGCTGTCGAAGGTGCGGGTGGAGCTGAGGCTCGCCGGCGTCGACTCCTGGACGCTGCACTCCGGGCCGTCCTGGGCTGTGGCGTCGTGTCGAGAGCCCGCCCCCGCGCGCGTCGTGTGCGAGGTGCTGTCCACCCGCGGACCCCTCGGGTTCGACCTGGTCGCGGGCGACGGCTTCAGGGTCGACGCCGTGGTGAGTGCCCCTGGCAACAAGGATCCGCGCCCCGGCAACGACGCCCTGTCCTTCCGTGGCTGAACTGCTCCCGCAAACCCCGTAAGGGAATCGGCTCCCGCCCGTCTTGTCTGGGACAACCCCACGCAGATCGGTTCGGGACGGTATGAGCACGACCAACGACGAAGTACCCACCGAGCAGGTGGCCGGCCCCACCGCGCTCGAGCTCCCTGCAGACCTCGACCAGCTCCCGCCGGACCTGGCCACCCCGGTCGCAGCGTGGTTCCGCCACCACGGCGTCGATCCTGACCGGGTGCTGCCGGGCACGCTGGTCGAGCGCGACGAGGTGCAGCAGTCCCTCTCCTGGCGCGAGCTGATCGACGGGCAGGTCCGGGTGCGGACACGGCTCCCACCGGTGCTGCGCGGACGGCACTGGCCCGCCCGGTTCCCGGAGGCCTGGTGCCGTCACGCCAGCCCGGCGGTGCCGTGATCGCCGTACGGGCGCGGCAGACCGTCCCCGGCGACCGGCCCTCGAGGAGAGGTGCTCGCGAGTCGCGTAAGGAATCGCGACGGTGTCCGTCTCTTGGGGGACAACCGTCACCCAGCTCGTCCAGGACGTCATGACCACCTGTAGCAACACGATCCGCACCGCCGGACCGACCGTGGGACACGGGGCCGAGCCGGCCGTCCTCACGCCCGGCACGCACGACCCCCGACCAGGTCCGGCAGGTCCGGTCGGGGGCTGATCCGAGACCACCGCTGCGGGACCCGAGCGGTGGTGCCCCTTCGGTGCGCGTAGCACCAGCCCCACCCGCACCTCCCGCAGCGTGGCGCCACCCGGACCGATCGCTCGTCGCGGTCCCCGGCGTGGCTCGTCACGTCCGCGCCCGTCCACGGGCGCCTCGCAGTCCCTTGCCCCATCCGGCGCCCGCTTCCTCTCGGGTGACGTGCAGTTCCTCCTCACGAAAGTTGCCTCATGCTCTTCGCTTCCTCCCCTCATCCCTCCTCCGCGCCTGCGCGCACGTCGCGCCGCACATCACGCGCGGTGCGCGGGTGGCGCCGGATGGCGCTGTGCGCCATGGCGATGACGGTCCTGACGACGGCGGGTACGGCGTACGCGACCGATCCGGGGGCGGGCGAGCCGACCGACGTGGTGTCGGCCACCGGCTCCGCGGCCGAGGGGACGGACGCGCCGACGGACCCGGGCGCACCGACCGGCTCCGCGACCCCGACCCCCCACGACCAGCCGTCCACGCACTCCCAGCCCTCGAAGCAGGACGAGGCCGACGACGAGGGCGGCGCGGCCGCACCTCGAGACGTGGCCCAGTCGGTCGTGGGTGTCACCAAGGAGAACAACCTCGACGACGGGCCCGTGCAGCCCGGTGACGAGTACCTCTACATCATCACCGTGCGCTGCTCGGGCCTGACCGCCGGCTGCGTCAACCAGACGGCGACCGACGTCCTGCCGGCCGGTCTCGACGTCACCTCGCTGCCCCAGGCGACGGGAGGACGCACGGTCGACTACGACCCGGCCACCCGGACGCTGACCATCCGGTTCACCGAGGCGCTCCAGGAGCCGGCCGACGCGGTCGGGCTCAACGACGGCGCCACCCGGGTCATCGAGGTGGGTGTCCGGCTGCCCGCCGGCACGACGATGGCCGACGGTGACCGGATCTCGAACACCGCGACGACCGACGCCGACAACGCCGACCCGGCGTCGAGCACCAACCTCGTCGAGGTCGACGTCCCGCGCGTCGTCGCGCCGGTGGCCACCAAGAGCTGGACCGATGGGTCCGCGATCGCCGGGAGCGGTGAGGACACCGTCGCCGTCCTGGGCGTCCGCAACGCCTCCACCGGTCCTGTCATCGTCAAGGAGCTCTCCGTGACCGACGCGACCGCGGCGACGTACGAGCACTTCGACCTCACCGGTGTCGAGCTCAGCCGCTTCCCCGCCGGCGCGGACACCGCACAGCTCCTGGTGTGCCGGGAGCCGGTCGGCACCTGCACCGACGCCGACTACACGGCGGTGGACACCCGTACGGCGCCGGGAGCGTTCGCCGTCCCGAACCCCGCCGGCGTCACCGGCTTCCGCGTCGTCTTCCGCGACGCGAGCGGCGACGCCCTGCCCTTCGACAGCACCGGCGGCGAGGTCCGCGCCGGACTCGAGCTCCGCTCGACGCTGCGGAGCGACGGCACCCAGATCGACCCCACGACCCGGCTGACGATCACCAACTGTGCGGCGCCACGCGCCGTCGACGACCAGGGAGCGGTCACCGCCGGGACCTCGGTCTGTGACACGTTCGCGATCCTGCCCGACACGGTCCTGGTCAACTCGCAGAAGACCTTCTTCCCCGACACCAACGGCGACTGGGACCAGGACGCGGGTGAGTACGCCGTCGTGGGGGAGGACTCGCCGGTCACCGCCTCGGTCCGGATCCAGAACGCCAGTGCGTTCCCGATCCGCACGATCACCATCACCGAGCCGGACCCGCTCGCGCCCGCCTCGCAGTCGGAGTTCGACTCGCTCGACGTGACGACCGCCCGCCTCCGCCTCCCGAGCGGGGCGACCACGGCCGAGCTCGTCGTCCAGTACGCCGATGGCACCTCGGCGACGTTCGATCGCACCTCCAACTCGGTCGTCGACGTCACCAAGGCCGGCACCCGGGTGACGAGCCTGTCGGTGACCTACACCGGGGTCGACGGCTCCGGCTCGCCGTCCATCGCCGAGAACGCCACGGCCTACCTCGACGTCCACGGGACTCTCAACAGCCAGGTCGACGCCGCGGACCTGCCCAACGGCTCCTCGCCGGGAGTCGGCAACTGCGCCGCCTTCGTGGCCCGCGCCGACACGTCCAACAGCACCGGCACGATGAGCGGCAGCGCCTGCGCGACCCTGGCCGTGGAGACCAGGCGGAGCTCCGGCACCGGTGTCAAGACCAGGTCGCAGTCGAGCCTGCCCGAGGGGCAGCCGATCGACTTCAACCTGACCCTGACCAACAACGGCAACGTGCCGCTCGTCGATCCGGAGATCGTCGACCCACCGGTCGACGGCAGCGGAGCGCCCCGCGCCGCCGGCAACCCCTTCGACCTCGTGAGCCTGGTCTCCGCGGTGGTCACCAAGGACTCGGGAACCCCCGCGACCGCGCTCGAGGTCTACGACCCCCGGGTCTCGACCTGGGTGGCCTACAGCGGCTCGGACACCGCGCTCCTCGCTGCGGCCACCGGGGTGCGCGTCCGGGTCCTCGGCGAGCTCGACCCCACCAAGCGGGTCTTCCTGAGGGTGACCGTGATCCGGCGCGACGGGGTGGCCGACGGCCAGACCCTGACCAACTGCTTCCAGGCCTCGGGAGACGGCTGGACGGGGTTCGCCGACGACGTCTGCTCGGCCGGCGTGCGGACCGGACCCGCCGACAGCGGCGCGGTCATCAACAAGGCCATCCAGCCCGCCGAGCTGGCCGAGCCGGTCCCCGGCGTGCCGACGCAGACGGCCCAGGTGAGGCTGACGATCGCCAACACCGGCAACACCAGCGCCAGCCGGCTGGTCCTGACCGACGAGGACCTCGACCCCGCCGCGCCCGCCGGCGTCCGCGACTTCTGGGACTCCGTCGACCTCGCCCAGGTCAGCGGCGTGACGTTCCCCCTCGGCGCCGACCGGGTCCAGCTCGACGCGCTCACGGCCGGCGGCTGGGTCGCCGGTACGCCGGACGGCTCGGCCCCTTGGGGCCTGCCGACGGGTGTGGCGCCCGCTGACGTCCTCGGGCTGCGGGCCACGTTCACCGCCAACGCGGGCGGCTACGCCCTGCGTCCCTGCGAGGGCGCGCCCACGCCCGCCTCGTGCACCGGTCAGGTGACCTTCGACGTGCACCCGCGACAGACCCGTCGCTCCGACGGCCAGCCCCTCGGCCGGGTGACCCTGACCGACAGTGCCAGCGGAGGCTTCGAGACGCGCCTCCAGACCACCGGCACCCTGCAACCGGTGGCGCCGGTGGAGGCCACGCTGAGCTTCGTGCGCGGTGCCCCGCAGCTGGCGGTGGACAAGACTCCCAACTCCGCGATCGCCCCCGGCGAGACGGCTCCGTTCCGGCTCAAGGTCGTCAACAGCGGTACCGCCGACCTGCCCGACCTGGTGGTCGAGGACGAGCTTCCCGCCGGCCTCACGTTCGAAGAGAGCTTCGCCGGCGACGGCGGCCAGCCCTACCGCCTGGTCGACACCCAGGTCCCGGCCGGCACCGCCCCGGTCCCCACACCGACCTTCAGCACCACCACCGGCAACGGTGGTCGGATCAGCGGGCTGCGCTGGGAGTTCGGGTCGTGGACGATGCGACCGGGCACCACCCTCGTCCTGGAGATCCAGGTGACCCTCGCTCCGGGGGTGACCGAGGGTCAGGTCAGCACCAACCTCATGGGGGCGACCTCCTCGCACCCCGACCTGGCCTGTGCCTCCGGCAGCGGCACCCAGACCGGCGGGTCGCTCGGGGCCGGCACGTGGTGCACCGACACCGCGGCGGTCACCACCAAGGCCGGTGCCGCCTTCCAGGCCCGCAAGTGGGTCGCCGGCAACGACAGCCTGGGCTGGTGGGACAACCGCAGCCAGGAGCTCGTGCCGGTGGGCGACGACGCCTGCCCGGTGCGCTCCGAGGGTGGCCGGTCCTACACGGCGTTCCCCTGCGTCGCCCTGGTCAACCCGGGCGACCGCTACGACTACCTGCTCCGCTTCGTCAACGCCGGCACCGAGCCGGCGACGAGGATGCGGGTCATCGACCGGTTCCCGGTCAGCGGTGACAAGGGCGTGGTCCTCAGCGGCACCGACCGTGGCACCCAGTGGGACAACCGACCGCGCCTGGCCACCGCCCCGCAGCTCGTGGGCAGCGGCGCGCTCTCGACGTCGTACGCCGCCACGGAGCCGCTGTGCACCGACGACCTGGCGATGGGCGACGACTGCGCGCCCGGCGACTGGTCCGCGCCGTTCGGGCCCGGGGTCGTGGCCGCCCAGATGCGGGTCCAGTGGGACCAGCCCCTGGCCCCCGGTGAGGGGGTGAGCGTCACCTTCTCGATGGACACCCCGCTCGAGGTCGCCCGCGTCGCCGACCCGACCATCGCCTGGAACTCCTTCGGCCACGCCGAGACGACCCGGCGCGCCAACGGCGGCACCCGCGTGCTGCCGCCGACCGAGCCGATCCAGGTCGGTGTCGCCACGGCGTACGGCACCCTGCGCGTGACCAAGGAGGTGACGTCGAACCCCGGTGACCTGCCGGTCTCCGGTCTCGACTTCGAGTTCGCCTACCGGTGCACGATCGACCCGATCGGCAACCCGCGGCAGACCGCCGCCTCCGGCACGCTCACCCTCCGCGACGGCGAGTCCGCCGACGTGACCGGCATCCCGGCCGGCGCGGCTTGCGAGGTCTGGGAGACCGACGCGCGAGGTGGCGTCAGCGACCACCCGCAGAGCGACCCGGCCACGGTCACCATCGCCCCGCAGCTCGGCACCCAGACCGCGGTGTCGGCCGTGACCATCGGCAACGCGTTCCCGATGGTGCCGCTGTCGATCACCAAGGCGGTCACCGGTGCCGCGGCCCAGTACGGCGCCGACACGACCTACCCGGTCGAGGTGGCCTGCACCTTCGGCGGCGTGGCCGCGCCCGGCTTCCCGCAGACCGTGCAGCTGGTCGGCAACGACACCCGGACCGTGGACGCACCCACGGGTGCGACCTGCACCGCGGCCGAGCTGGACGCCGGCGGCGCCACCTCGACGACGGTCCGACCTGCCGACGGGGTCGTCATCGTCCCCGGCGCCCCGACGGCACTCGAGCTGACCGTGACCAACACCTTCGAGGCCGGACGCCTGCAGATCCGCAAGGAGATCACTGGCGCGGGCGCCTCGCTGCCCACGGGCCCGTTCGACTTCGAGGTCTCGTGCGCCTTCGAGGGCACGACGCTCCCGCCGGTCACGGTGACCGTCGACCGGCCCGCGGGCGCGACCGAGATGGTCGAGGACGTCCCGATGGTGCTGCCCATCGGCGCCGTGTGCACGGTGACCGAGACCGACGACGGGGGCGCGGACACCACCCCCGCCCCGGTCACGGTGACGATCGTCGAGAACGCCTCCGACAACACGGTGCAGGCGACCTTCACCAACGAGTTCTCCGCCGGGACGGTGGCGCTCTCGAAGGTGCTCGCCGGTGCGGGCCGGGACGCCGACTACGCCACGGACGCGACCTTCACCGTCCTGGTCACCTGCGCCAAGGACCGTGCCACCGACGTGCTCTACTCCGAGCCGATCCAGGTCAAGGGCGGCGAGCGGGTCGAGCTGACCGACGCCGACGGCGATGCGGTCCTGCTGCCGCTGGGCACCAGGTGCTGGACCGAGGAGACCCGGACCGGTGGCGCCACCAGCCACACCAGCGACGCCGACTCGTTCGACACGGGCGTCGAGGTCACCGCGGGGACCCCGGGCGACCTCCAGGAGCTCGAGCTCGCGGTCGTCAACACCTTCGACCTGACCTCGATCGCCCTGCTCAAGAAGGTCGACGGCGACGCCGCCGACTACGCCGCCGGCCGCGAGTACGTCGTGGCGCTGACCTGCGTGCTCCCGCAGGACGGTGCGATGACCCCGCTCCTGACCGCCCAGGCCTACACCGTGGTGGCCGGCACCCCGGTGGTCGTCCCGGACCTCCCGGTCGGTGCGCAGTGCTGGGCGGAGGAGACCGACGCCGGCGGGGCGACCGCGACCGTGGTGAGCCACCCCGGCCCGACGCAGCCGTTGACCGCGACGCCCACCGGCGATGACCGGATCAGCGTCACGAACACCTTCGACGCCGCCGAGCTGACCGTGACCAAGAAGGTCGTCAACGGCCCGGCCGGTCCCTACGCGTTCGAGGTCTCCTGCACCACCGCTCAGGGGCAGGTCGACCTGGACAAGGCGGACGCGGCGTTCCGACTGCGCGCGGGGCAGACGCGGACCATCTCGGTCCCGGTCGGTGCCGAGTGCCGGGTGAAGGAGGTCGACGTCCCCGACGCGGCCTCGGTCGGCTACGCCGACTCGACGGCCGCCGACGGTGGTCGGCGCGACGGCCGCGTCGTCGTCGATCCGGACGCCTCGGTCGTCGTGACCAACACGTTCCCCCGGGACGACGAGGGAGTGGTCGACGGTGCCGTGGGCGGCCGGGACGGCGAAGCGGACGGCGGCGACGGCGGCCTGCTGCCCAACACCGGTGGTCCTGCTCTCTGGCTGCTCCCGGTCGGCGCGCTCCTGCTGCTCGCCGGCGGCCTGGTCCTCAGGTCACGACGGCGGCGACCCGTGTCCGGCGCCTAGATGCCCGTCACGCGCCGGTGGGGGCGGCGGCGCAGCTGTCCGCTGGTCGCCGTCCTCGCCTCCGCCGTCCTGGTCCTGGGCTCGACGACGCTCCCGTCGGCTGCGGTCGACGGGGGTGCCGACCCGGAGGCGGAGGCGCGGGGAGCGGAGCGGCCGGACGGTCGGCCGACGGTGGCGGCCGAGCGTGACGGGGTGGACAGCGTCACCTTCAACCCGGCGCTGGGCTACCCCGGCCCGACGATCCGCACCGGAACCGACCCGATCACCCTGCTGCCGGTCACCAACACCGTCCGGCTGGACGTCTCTGCCGAGGGATTCGCCAGCGTCTGGGTCGACTGGAACGAGGACGGCGACTTCACCGACGCCGCGGAGCGGGTGGCCGACGCCCGTCCGGTCGGTGCCGGGGCCAACGACGTCACGTTCCCCGGCTTCGACAACCCGGCCGACATCCGCACCGACGTCCGGGTCCGCTACAGCACCGACGCATCGACGATCCACTCACCGACCGGGGGCGCCCCCGGCGACGAGGTCGAGGACTACCGGGTGCTGGTCGAGCGGCTCGTCGTACCGGCCGCGTGCAGCCCCGTCGACGAGCCGTACTACGCGATGACCTTCCAGCACGTCGGTCCGGTGACCGGCGGCACGGGAGCGACCGGCACCCAGCGGCTCTACTCCGACGTCGCCGTCGTCCGGGGCCGACCGGTCGACATGCGACTCCAGGTGATCGGCGGGTCCGCGACCCTCGGCGGCCTCGCGCCGGGGACGACGGACGACGCCGCGTGGAACCTGCCGGGCGGCGGGGCCACCCTGCGGTACTCCTTCGTCGAGGCCGGGACGACGACGCCGATCGCCGTCAACGGCGTCTGGACCTTCAGTGACATGGACGCCACCGAGCGCGCCGCCATCCGCCCCGCGTTCCTGAGCGGGTACGCCGTCACCCCCGCCAGCAGCGTGGCCGTCGCGGAGGACCCGGACTACGTCCGCTTCGCCGGCACCGTCTCGGGCAACGCGGAGCCGAGCCAGCGGTTCCAGATCTGGTTCCGCGACCAGACGGCCCCCGAGATCGCCTGGAACGGGTTCGCCAACTCGGGCTTCGGCGTCGACGCCGACAGCGACGTCCCGGTCGAGGCGTCCTGCGACGACTACGGCGACGCCCCCGACACCTACGCCACGACCCTGGCCGCCCAGGGCCCGCACCACACGATCACCCCCGGCCTGCGCCTCGGAGCGACCTCCGAGTTCGACGCCGACGGTCAGCCCACCGTGGGTGCCGACGGCGACGACACCAACCGCACCGACGACGAGGACGGCGTCACCGAGATGGTCGCCACGACCGGCCTGCCGGCCACCGCCAGGGTGGCGGTCACCAACTCCGCCGCGACCGCGGCCACCCTGGCCGGATGGATCGACCTCGACCGGTCGGGCGGCTTCGACCCCGACGAGCGGGTCGTCGTCGCCGTGCCGGGTGGCGTCGTGGCCCGGCCGTTCGACCTGACCTTCGGCAGGGTCAGCGGGTCCCAGCCGACGTACGCGCGCTTCCGGCTCTTCCCGGGCTCCGTCCCGGACCCGCTTCCGACCGGCGCGGCTGCCGGCGGTGAGGTCGAGGACCACCGTGTCGAGGTCCGTGTGCCGCGGCTCAGCGTGGTCAAGACGTCCACCGCGACAGCCGAGACCCGCGCCGGCGACACCGTGACCTACACGGTCACCCTGACCAACACGGGGACCGACGACTACACGCAGGCTCAGCCCGCCCGGGTGGTCGACGACCTGACCGACGTGCTCGACGACGCCGTCTACGGTGGCGACGCCGCGGTGGCCGTCGACGGGCAGCCGGCCGACGCACCCTCCTACGCGGAGCCGCGCCTGACGTGGAGCGGCCCGCTCGCCGTCGGCGAAGCCGCCGTGCTCACCTACACGGTCCGGCTCACCGGTCGCGGTGACGGCGTCGCCGCCAACACGGCCTTCGTGCCGGCCCCCGGTGGTCCGACGACCACGCCGGCGTGCACCGGCGACGCCGCCGCGCCCTGCGACGTCGAGACCTTCCGGCTGCCCCGGCTCGAGCTCACCAAGACCGCGAACCGCACGCAGCTCCCCGCCGTCGGTCAGACCGTGACCTACACCGTCACCGTGACCAACGCGGGGCCGGGCGACTACACCCCGGCCCGCCCGGCGACCTTCGTCGACGACCTCTCGGACGTCCTCGACGACACGCACGATCCCACCGCGATCACCGCGAGCAGCGGCACCGCCGACGTCGAGCCCCCCGAGGTGACCTGGCGCGGGGCCCTGCCGGCCGGGCAGTCGGCGACGATCACCTACCGGGTCGCCTACACCGGCGCCGGCGACCAGAGGCTGGTCAACAGCGCCTGCGTACCGGCGTCCGAGGCCCTCGAGCCCACCGAGGCCTGCCGCAGCGTGTCCGTGCCGGGCTCGGGCCTGCACCACGACAAGGCCGTCGACCCCGCGACCGGGACGCCGGTCGAGGTCGGCCAGGTGCTGACCTACACGCTCACCTTCGACAACGACGGCGGCACCAGCGCCGACGTCGACACCAGCGACGACCTGCGCGACGTCCTCGACGACGCCGACCTGGTCGGAGCCGTCGAGGCCGATGCGGGCCTCGCCGCGACGGTCGTCGGCGACCGGCTCGAGATCGAGGGCCAGGTGCCGACCGGAGCCACCCGCACGGTGACCTACCGCGTCCGGGTGCGGGACTGGGTGGCCCAGGGCGACCACGAGCTCACCAACGTGCTGGGCTGCGAGCCCGGCGAGCCGGCCGGCTGCGCCCCCGAGTCCACGAGCAACCCGGTGCGTCACCTCACGGTGACCAAGACCGCGGTCTCCGACCCCGAGCCCGACACCGGCGACACCGTCGACTACACGATCACCGTCGTCAACGACGGGGCGCTCGACCTCTCGGCCGAGGAGCCGGCCGCTGTCGTCGACGACCTCTCCGACGTGCTGGACGACGCCGTCCTGGCCGGTACGCCGACCGCGTCGACGGGCGAGGTCCGGGTGTCCGGAGACGTGCTGACCTGGAGCGGCGCGATGGCCGTCGGCGACGTGGCGACCATCGCCTACCGGGTGACGATCACCAACCTGGGGGACCACCGCCTCGTCAACGCCGCCGGGGTGCCGGGCTGCACCGCCGACGACTGCGCCGACGCGGTCACCACGCTGCTGCCCCACGTCGTACCCCGCAAGCTCGTCGACCCGCCGAGCGGGAGCCCGGTCCAGCCCGGCGACCTGGTCACCTACGTGCTGGCGTGGACCAACGACGGTCCCGTCGCCGGTCGCATCGACGCCGAGGACGACCTCTCCGACGTGCTCGACGACGCCGACCTGACCCGTGCCCCCGCGAGCACCAGCCGCTCCGTGCGCGCGGTCGTGAGGGGCGACCGCCTCCGGGTCACCGGCACCCTCGACCCGGGGGACCGCGTCACCGTGAGCTACCAGGTGACGGTCAGGGGAGCGGACGACGGCAACCACAACCTGTCCAACGTGCTGGCCCCGGACGCGCCGCAGGTGGCGTGCCCCTCGGTCGACACCTGCGGCCCGGTCGACCCGTCGCGGACCACGAACGCCGTCGGCGTGCTCGAGGACTGGAAGACCGTCGATCCGCCGTCGGGCACGTCGGTGCAACCCGGGCGACGGGTCACCTACACCCTTCACTTCGGCAACACCGGCACGGCCGCCGTCGCCGTCGACCGCATCGACGACCTCGGTGGCGTCCTGGACGACGCCCGGGTGGTCGGCTCGCCGCGGTCCTCCAGCAAGGACCTGACCGTGTTAGGTCCCGCGGCCGGGCTCCTGCGGGTGACCGGCGCCCTGGCGCCCGGCGCACGAGCGACGGTGCGCTACACGGTCCAGGTGCTCGACGGCGCCCACGGGGACGGCGACCTGCGCAACCACCTCCTCGACCCCGGGGAGGCGACACCGCGGGACTGCCGCGCCGACGACCCCGACCGACCGGACTGCACCAGCAACCCCCGGTCACCGGTCACCGTGCGCAAGACCGCCGACCCCGCGGGCGGCACCGTGGTCGCCGCGGGGGACGTCATCACCTACACCCTGACGCTCCGCAACCGGGAGCGCGACCGTCCGGCCGCCTCGGCACCGGTGGCGGCGGTCGACCGTCTCGTCGACGTCCTGGACGACGCCGACCTCGTCTCCGGACCGACCGTCGACAGCCCGCGGCTGCGAGCGGAACGGGTGGGGTCGACGATCCGACTGAGCGGCCGTCTCGGGCCCGGAGAGGTCGTCCGCGTCACCTACGCGGTCAGGGTGTCCGGGGACGGGGACGCGATGATCCGCAACGCGGTCGCCATGGGCCTCGACGGGGTCGTGGGCGGCTGCCCCGCCAGCTCGGACCAGTGCACCGAGCACGTCGTCTCCCCGTCCGGCGACGACGGTGGCTCCGGTGACGGTGACGGCGCTGGTGGCGGCGGGGGCCCGCTGCCGGACACCGGGTCGCCGGTCGAGGCGTGGGTGCCGGTCCTCGCCGTCGTGCTCGTGGGACTCGGTCTCCTGCTCCTGTGGGTCCGTCGCCGCCCACGCTCCCGGTGGGTGAGATGACCCTCAGACGTCGCAGTCCTCGAAGTCCGGTGGAGGTGATCCGACCCCACCCCGCTGCCGACGACGGTCGCGGTGTGTCCAGTCCTCGCGGCACGCCGGGGCGGGCCCGTCCACGGTCGCGCTTCGACAGCGTGCTGGCCCAGATGTCGGACGACGAACGTCGCGCCGTCTACGACATGATGAGGGACGAGCTGGCGCGCGGGTGGGCTCCCAACGCGTCCGACCTGGCGGCCCTGCTCGAGGTCGCACGTCGCCGAAGGGATCGGGACCGCGGCGGTGCCTGAGGCGTGCGCGTCACGCAGCGACCACGGCGCGAGCGGCGGGTCAGCGAGCGGCGCCGACGACGAGGAGCGAGTGCAGCTCGTCGAGGACCTCGCGACACGGTGCGCAGTCGGGGAGGTGGGACTCGACGGCATCGACGAGCGACTCCTCGAGCCGCCCGCGGACGTACGCCGGGAAGTCACCCCGGACGGCGTCGCAGTCCGGCTCGGTGCTCTGGCGCACGTGGAGCGCCAGGTAGGCGTCGCGCAGTCCCTGGCGGGCGCGGAAGGCCAGGGCGGCCACGGCATTGGCCTTGAGCCCGAGCTCGGTACCGACGTCGGCCAGCGACCGTCCCTCGACGGTGGTCCACCAGATGACGAGCTGCCAGCGGGCGGGGAGGCTCGCGAGCGCCTGGGCCAGCACCTCGGAGTCGGATCGCAGGGTGCTGTGCGGCTCGTCGTCGGCCTGCGTGGTCTCCTCCTGCCGGAGGTCCTCCACGGTGTCTGTCGGGAGCAACCGCGCTCGGGCCCGGCCGACGTCGGCGCTGGCGCTGCGGACGGCGGTGATCAGGTAGGCCCGGAAGGACACCTGGGGCCCGGCGCCACGGGCGATCTGGTCGAGCACCTTGGTGAAGGCCTCCGAGACCACGTCGTCGACGTCGGAGGGGCGGCACAGGCGCTGCGCGATCGCGCGGGCGACCGGGTGGTGGGCGGCGTACAGATCGGCGACGGCGGCGGCGTCGCCGGTGCGTGCGCGCTCGATGAGGTGACGGTCCGATGCGCGCTGGTCGGCTGCGACGGTGTCTGCTGCGGACCGTGCCGAGGCAACAGCGGTGCGTCGTCGCTGACCTGTCGCGTCGCGCCTCTTCGACGTCAGCTGACTCAGCACGCGGATAGGCTACTCACGTCGTAGGTACCGGGCCGCTGCGGGGCGCCGGCCCCGCCGGCATTGCGCTGGATGACGTGAGGCGGTGGAGATGGTCTGGACATGGCTGGCGGGCCGCATCACGCGGCCCCGTCCGGCGCGGCTGTCGGCGCAGGCGGCTGCGACGCCCCCCGACCTGCGCGCCCACCTTCCCCTGCTCTGGCCCGACGGGCCCGGACAGGCGGTCGACGAGGCTGCTCTCACGGTCCTGGGCCGCGGGTACGCGCGTGCCGGACGCACGCTGCAGGACCTCCTCGAGGACCTCGACGTGCTGTGCGCCGTCGTGGGCATCGGCACCTCCAGCCGGATGATCGAGGCTTCCTCGGTCGCCTGGTCCGACGCCTTCCTCGACGGCGTCGGGTCCTCGGGCGGTACGGCGGCCCGCCCCGCCCAGGACGCCGAGGCACTCACCGAGGTGGAGCGGCTCCTGGGACGTCTCGACGTCGGCTCGTCCTGGGGCGACCTGGTTCCGCCGAGGCGTCTGCTGATCGTGACCTGGCCCGCGGCGAGTCACGGCGGAGCGCTGCTCTCGCCGGAGGAGCTGTCGCGCGTGGTGCGCGAGACCAGGCGGGTCTTCCCGCGGGCGGCCGTCGCCGCCCAGCCGGCCCACGACCGCGTGGTCGCCGCTGTGGCCGAGTCGCCCTCGCTCCCCGGGAGTGTCGCCGCGCTCACGGCCAGGTGCGCCGAGCTCGCGGCCGGGACGCCGCCGACCGTCTCGCTCGCGACCGCCGAGGCCGGTGCCGCGGTCCGTCTCCTGCGACCGACGGGGTGACCTCGTGGGTGACGACGACCGACCTCCTCGCGGGGCCCGGCCGATGAGCGAGCAGGGTGGCCCCGGGAGCGAGTCGTCTCGCGGGGTCGCGCCCGACTCCCTCGAGGACGACCTGGTGCGCGACGTCGTCGTGATGACCCGACAGGCCGCTATCGACGGGTTGCCGCTGTCGGCCGCTCTCGACGACCTCCGGCTGGTGCTCGACATCGGGCAGACCGACGACCTTCCGCCAGCGGTGCTGCGCGCGTGCGCACTGGCGTGGGCGGGCACGCACCAGGACCTCGCCGCCGAGGCGGCCGGCGAGGTCGTGACCAGGACCTGGGCCGAGCTGGAGAGCCACCTGTGGAGCCTGACCGGCTCGTCCGACCGCGTCGCGGCGAGCCAGCTCATCGAGGTCCGGGCCGCCACGCCGCGCCCGGCAGGGGCCTCGGACCTCGCCTCGGTCCTGGGACCTGCCGACCAGCTGCAGGGCGCGGCCCAGGTGCTGGCGCGGTTCCTCGACCTCCCCGGCGAGCACGTCAGCCTGCTCCGGGAGCCGACCGACCACGACCCCGATCGTCTCGTGGCGCTCGTCGTGCCGCCGTACGACGGCTCCGGTGACGACGTCGCCGGGGAGGCCCGGGCGTCGCTCGCGCGGGCGCGCCTCGAGGCCCTGTCACCGGCGGGCCTGGGGGGCTTGACCATCCGGGTCCTCCCGCTCGGCGGCCACCCGGAGGGCGTGCTGGCGGCCCTGCGCGAGGCCGTCGATCGTCCGCGCTGACACGGACCGCGTCCGGCAGGCGGGTCAGGACGTGGGTCGGGTGCGCCACGCCCGGGTGAGCTCGGCGAGGGCGTCGTCGACGAGGTCGTGAGCCTCCTCGACCGTCCCGCTCCGGGTCGCCGACCGGGCGCGGGCCCCGCTCAGCACCTGCTCGGCCCACGACCGGAGGACCTCCTCGGGCACGTCGCGGGCGACCACCCCGAGCCGGAGCTCGCCGCAGCGGCCGACCGCGATGGTCTCGAGGCGGTGCTCCCAGGCACCGGCGACGACGAGGGCGACCTGGCTCAGCGTCCCGGTGTCGTCTGCCTGCACGACCAGGACGGACGCGGGCACCGACTGCGCGCCGTCGTACAGCGACGCACTGGAGAGCGCCTGGTCGAACGCGCGGGCGGAGAGCAGTCGGGTCGTCGGGTCGTAGGCCGGCAGACGGTTCATGACCGCCAGGCGCGCGGTGCGGGTGTCCTCCTCGGGCAGGTCGCCGGTCGAGCGACGCAGCAGGCAGACGAACCCGCGTGACGGCGAGCCGCGCGACGGCAGTCGCTGGACGTAGCCGCTGAAGCGGACGGCGTCCTCACCGGCCTCGAGGACCACGGTGACGGTGTCCAGGCTGGTCAGGTCCGAGCCGAAGAGCCGTTCCCCGGTGCTGCCCGGGTCGGGCGCGCCGGATCCCCGCAGCGTGTAGAAGAGCCGTGCCGGCGCGTTGAGGTCCACGAGGCGTTGGTCGTGGTCGAAGACGAAGAGCAGGGCACCGAGGTCGTCGATCAGGACGTCGGGACTGGGGCGGACGCGCAGTGCGTCCGCGCCGCGCACCGTCGCGACGGCCAGCACGAAGAGGAGCGCCGAGGCCACCAGGTCGGTGATGTTCAGCAGGAACGACTCCGCGATCAGCACCCCGACCGCCGTCACGAGGATGCCGCGCGCGATGAGGCGTACGGCGGGGGTGGGGTCGTTCGCGCGCTGGGTGACCCAGGCGGTGGCCACCACGAGGACGCCGAAGGAGTAGACGGTGTTGACGACGAACAGCGGGTCCCGGGAGTCCAGGCCCCAGCCGATCCGTATCGCCAGCATGCACAGGGGCACGCCCAGCCACATGACGACCAGCGCTCGCGGCGGACGCCAGCCGTAGCGGGAGAAGCCGCCCGCCCACAGCAGGAACGCCCCGCCGCAGAAGGCGATCGTGGGCAGCCACAGCACCTGGTGCCACGGGTGCAGACCCTCGGCCTTCACCGAGGCCACCGACAGTGCCCAGGGGACCGTCCCGCACGACGCCCAGATCAGGAAGAGCGTGGATCCGTAGGGCCTCTGGGCCCCCAGTGCGAGATAGGCGGCCGTGAAAGCAGCCAGGACTGCTGCGACGACGTGGACGGACGTCACCACGGACACCGGTGCATCGTGGCACAGGTGCGGAGCCGCCCGACGAGGTGTCCGGTGCCCCTCCCGCAGGGGATCCGGGTCTCCCGCCTCGCGCGACGACTTCCCGGGGTCCTGCCGATGGCCGCCGAGAGGAGGTGGTGGACGGGCCTGCCCAACCCGCCTGACCCGTGGGGTCCGGATCAGGGGTGGCGCGCGACGGCACGATCGGCGCACGTGGGCGTGGCTTGGAGGGCCGCGAGCCGGGCTGTCAGCTGCCGCCGGGCGATGCTCTCGCACGTCCCCAGGCGTTGGGCCAGGGTCAGATCGAAGTCGGGGCCGAGCGCGTGGTTCGAGCGGAACACCACCGCGAGCACCTGCCCGGGCGGGAGCGCGCCGCCGTACTCCAGGGCCAGGGTCTCGGCGAGGTCCCGGACGCGCCGTCGCTCGTCGGTGAGCTGGGTCATCGCTCCTCCTCGGAGTGAGAGGTTGCGTGCCTTCTGTCCTTCGATCCTGCGAGCCCGGCGAAGCGCGGCCCAGAGACCAAGGTCCTGACGTGGGGTGACCGGCTTGCCCCCTCGGGGTGCCAGCGCCGACTGCGGGTCGCCGAGAGGTCCTGGCTCGGTGCGGGGCGTTCAGTCCGGTGCCATCTGGGGGCGCGGCCGCGCTCGGGCCGGGACGGTGCTTCCCCAGCTGAAGGTCGCGACGAGCTCGTCGACGGTCGTGGCCACGGGGCGACTCGTGTCGACCCCGTGGGCCGAGTGCCATCGATCGCTCGTGGCACGCACCCGGTCCGCGACGGCACTGTCGGCGTCCGACATCGTCCGAGTGCCCCCGCTCGTCCGAGCGACACCCCGCGTGGCGATGCGGTCCGCCACCTCGCTGTCGGTCAGTCGGCACTCCAGCTCGACGAGGGGCACCGAGCAACGCGCAGCAGCGTGCGACGCGAGCAGCCGGTGCTCGGCGGCACTCCACGTCGCGTCCAGGACGACCGACTCGCCCCGTTGCAGGAGCAGCTCGGCGCGCCGCACCATCTCGCGATAGGTGCGCTCGGTCCATCCGGGGGTGTAGATGCCGGCCCCGTAGGGCGCCGAGGCATCGCTCTCGGGGTCGACGCCGGCGAGCTCCTTGCGCACCCGGTCGCTCGACACGACCACCCAACCGAGGCGATCGGCGAGCGCACCGGACAGCGTCGTCTTGCCGGTGCCGGGCCCGCCGCCGCACAGGACCAGCCGCACCCGGGCCGTGCGGAGGTGTCGCAACGCCATCACGGCGTGCTCCTCCGGCGAGCTGAGGTGGCCGTGATGGCGGTCGTGGGCTGCGCCGGAGAGGCATCCGACCTTGGCGCGCACGAAGGCCCGGTAGGCCACGTAGTGATGCCTCAGGGACGGCGGTGCGGGGTCCCCGGTCAGCTCGAGGTAGCGGGTCCACAGGTGCTCGGCGAGCGCGGGGGAGTCCAGACGCTCCACGTCCATGGCGAGGAACGCGACGTCGTCGAGCACGTCGACGTGGCGCAGGCGGTCGTCGAAGTCGAGGCAGTCGAGGATGCGAGGCCCGTCGTCGAGGCAGAACACGTCCTGGGCGATCAGGTCGCCGTGCCCGTCGACGATGTGGCCACCCGCGATCCTGTCGTCGAACAGAGCCTCCCGGCCGGTGAGGTACTCGTCGACCAGATCGGCGACCTCCTGCACGACACCGTGGTCGAGAAGTGTCCCGGTCGACGACTCGACCGACGCGAGGTTGTCACGCCACCGGTGACGCAGCGCGTCCCGGCGCCCGTCGCGGTCGACGTCGGCGCCACGGCGCGCGCTCGCATGGAAGCGGGCGACCTGGCGGGCGACGGCGTCGAGCACGGCGAGCGACCGGTCGGGGTCGGTCGGCCGCGCCGTCAGCACGGCGGTCAGGCGACGGTCGTCCGGCAGGCGCCGCATCACCAGGCACGGCTCGGGCTGCGCGGCCGTCCCGGCCTCGAGGGATCCGAGCCCGAGGTAGACGTCGGGGGCGAGTCGCTGGTTGAGCCGGAGCTCCCGTACGAGCGCGTCCCGGCGGGCCTCGACGGTGCTGAAGTCCAGGAACCCGAGGTTCACGTCGCGCTTGAACTTGTAGGCCCGGCTGCCGTTGAGCAGGACGAGACCGGAGTGCGTGACGTGGAGCTGCGGGTCGTGGGGACTCGTGGGGTACTCCTGCACGTGCTTCGTCGACCCGAGCGTCATGAGGTGGCCCACCTCTCGCGGGACGGGGACGGCGTGCTGCCCATGACGCACTCCTCTCGACGGAAGGGACGGCTCGGCGACCAGGCATCCCTGGCGCTCGACGAGCCCGGGGTCGTCGGCTCGTGGAGGCGTGTCCGCGGACATGGTCAGTCCGGCGCGGAGACGGGCGGGGGCGCGAGCATCACGGGCACGGTCGACCGCTCCAGCAACCCGCGCGCCACGGGCCCGAGGTGCGAGCGTCGGGACAACGTGCTGTGGCGGCGGCCGATGACGACCAGCTCGGCCGACCTCGTGGCGGCGACCAGGAGGTCGACGGGGTCCAGGTCCTTCACGACGTGGTGCACCGTGACAGCGGGGTAGCGGCGGTGGACCTCCTCGACCCTGCCGAGGAACCGTCTCTGCTCCGTGGGCGAGAGGGACGCCGCGTGCGCCACCCGCACGGGCATCGCTCGCCGGGTCGCCTCCTCGAGGGCGACGGTCAGCACCGTGGAGGCCTCGTCCGGGTCCTGGAGACCGACGACGACGTATCCGGGCCGTCCGTCCTTCGACGTCCACTCGGCGGGGACCGCGATGACGGGTACGTCGGTGCGGGCGGCCAGCGCGCTGGTGACCGAGCGCGTGACCAGGCGGCGGGCGCGACCGAGTCGGCGGTGCTGCACGACGATCGCACTCGCGTGTCGGCCCTCTGCCACGAGACCTCGGACCACGGGGCCGCCCTCGACCAGGTGGTGGGTCACTCGGAGGTGCGGTCCGCCCACGGTCCGGGCCGTGTCGGCAGCACGCTTCAGCAGCATCCTGCCGTGGGCCTCCGCGTCGTGCCACACCTCGGCCAGGGGCACCCCGTCGACGGCGGGCATCTCCACGACGTGCACCAGGTGCAACCCCACGCCGCGAGCGTCGGCCTCCCCGATCGCATACCGGAGGGAGCCGTCCGCCTGGTCCTCACCGACGGCAACCACGACGTCGTCCGCGATGGGCTGGTGATCCCGCTCGTGTCCTACGAAGGGTTGCGGCGCGGTGGTCCCGGTCCGCTTGTCGGGCGGGAGCAGAACGGGACAGACGGCGTCGAGGAGCACCCGTCTGACGACCGGTCCGAGGTGGGTTCCCCAGGCGTGCTCGTGGTGCCGGCGTCCGACGACCAGCAGGGTCGAGCCGGTCGAGGCGCGCACAACGACGTCGGCCGGGCGATCGAGAACGACGTCGAGGCGCACCTCGAGGTCGGGGTAGGGCTCCGTCGCAGCGCGGATCGGGGTGTCGAGCAGGAGGTGAGCGCGGTCGATCCAGTCACGGTGCGCGTCGACCTGGGCCTCGTCGTGGCCGAAGGAGGCCGAGGCCGCGTGGAGCACGACGAGGTCGGCACCTCGGGCGCGGGCCTCGGCGGCGGCCAGGCCCACGAGGTCCGGCAGCTCCGCGACGTCCTGGACCGCCACGGTGACGACGGCGGGGGACGACGGGTCCGGGGCCCAGCCGTGCGGCACGCTCAGGACGGGCGCGGCGACCTTGAAGGCGATGCCGTCGGCGGTCGAGCCGGACAGCAACCGCGACAGGCGGTGGCGGTGGGTGCGCTCGATGACGACGTACGCGGCGTCACGACCGGCGTCCGCCAGACCGGCGGCCACCCAGGTCCGGTTGATGGGGTCGCGCGTGAGGACCAGGTCGTGGTGCCGGGCGCGGGCTTGTGCGACGGCGCCGTCGAGCACGGTGTCGGTCAGGGCTCCGTCCGCCTTCGGGGCGACGTGGACGAGGTGGAGCCGCAGCCCTCGTCGTACCGCCTCGTCGGCGGCGACATCGACGGCGGCCGGGGAGCCGTCGTACCCGACGGCACAGACGATGGTGTCCGGGTGGTCGGCGACGTGCTCGTCCATGTCAGCTCCTTCTCTCGGGTACGACGACGACCGGGCCCCGAGCGTGCTCGAGGACCGTGGTCGCGAGACCACTGCGGGCCAGGCGGTCGAGCGGGCGGTGCGGGCCCCGGTCCATGAACACGACGTCCGAGGTCACCGTGGCGCCGACGAGCACGTCGGCGAGCGGGCCGCGCTCCACCTCGTGGGTGACGCGGACGTCCGGGAACTTCTCCCCGAGACCGGCGCACAGCTCGCTCAGCTCGAGCCGGAGCTGTGCGGCGTCGGGGTGCTGCCGCGGGTGTTCGTGCTCGTCGTGGCACAGCACGGCGCGCAGCGGCCGCTGAGTCGTGGACGCGTGCCGGAAGGCGAGCTCGACGGCGGCGGTCGAGGGATGCTCGCGATCGATCACGACGACGACCCCGACGCGGTCGCTGCCCGACGGGTGCTGTCTGAGCACGGCGGTGGGGCAGTGTGCGGTGCGGGCGACGGCCGCGCTGACGCTGCCGAGGAGCGCGCTGGCGAGGGGACCGCGCCCGTGGGACCCGACCACCAGCAGGTGGGCGTGCTCCGAGAGCTGGGTCAGTGCGAGGCGTGGGTCGATGTAGTCCTCGACGACGTGCACGACCACGCCGGGGTAGCGCTCGGTGACCCGGTCCACGGCGGTGGTGAGAGCCACGCCGTACTCGGCCCGGGAGCGACGTTGCAGCTCGTGCCAGTCGCCCCAGCCCGACCACACGCCGCCCTCCTCGAAGGTGAACGGGTCGGAGGAGTGGGCCAGGGTGAGGGCTCGTCCGTCGCGCTGGGCCAGGTCGGCCGCCCAGTCGGCGGCCCGGGTGCTGGCCGTCGATCCGTCGATGCCGACGACGACGGTGCCGTGCGGCGCTTCGATGATCCTCATGGCGCCACCCTCCTGCGGGACAGCGAACCGGGACACGGGCTACGGACCCGTCCATCGTGGGACCTTGGGCCCGATCGGCACGGTGGGCGGCCCACCCCCCGGGCGCCGGTGGGGCTGCGGGGCCGCGCCGCGTCCGCCTACCGGGAGGGCTGGGGGGAGCGGCCGGTCCGGCTGGCGACGACTCAGGTGGGCGCCGGCACGACCTCGACCACCGAGGCCGCCGAGCCGAGCACCGCGCGTGCGGTCGACCCCAGGTGGGGGCCGGGGACTCGGCGCGGGACGTGGCGCAGGACGAGGACGACGTCCGCCTCCGTCGAGGCGCGCACGAGTGCCCGTGCCGGTTGGTCGTGCACGACCCGCACCTCGACCAGGACGTCCGGGTGGGTCTTGCGGGCGGACTTCACGAGCGCCTCGAGACTCCTGGCAGCCTCGGCCGTCCACGCGACGTCGTGGAGCTGCCCGGTGAAGACCTCGCGGTAGGCGTCGGGCAGGCCCCAGGCGTGGAGCACTGAGACCGAGGCGTCTCGCCGGCGTGCCTCGTCGAGGGCGACGCCGAGGAGGGGTGGTGCGTCGTCGATGGACTCCACCCCCACGACGACGCGCCCGAGTGAGCGGCTCGAGGTCCACTCGGACGGGACGACCGAGAGCGGGCAGCGCACCCGTGACGCGACCGACGCGACCGTGGCCCCGGTGAGGATGCGGTCGAGGCCGTGACGGGTCTCGCGACCGAGCACCACGAGGTCGGCGTGGGCGGTGCGGAGGACGATCTCGGCGATGCGAGCGCCGACGACCAGTTCCTCCACGACCTCGAGGTCGGGATCGAGCGCGCGGGCGATGCCGGCAGCGGCGGCGACGATCTCCTGACCTGTCGCCTCGACGTCGACGCGGACGAAGGGGAGGACCGGCGAGACCGGGAGGGCGCCGGGGCTCACGTGCAGCACGTGCAGGGACAGGCCTCGGACGCCCGCCTCGCGGACGCCGTAGCGGATCGCTCCGGCGCTGCGGCAGGTCCCGTCGACCGCGACGACGAGGTGGGGTTCCATCAGCTCGACCATCCTCGGGGGTCCCTCCTGGATCGCTGTCGACGCACCCAGGCTCCTCGACGGGCCGACCGAGCGGGAGGGACCGTGACCCCGGCGGTCCAGGACCTTGTGCCCCCGTCGACGGCACTCCCCGCTCGGCACCGCGGGACTATTGCCGGTGGCACGGACCCTCCGACGGGAGGTGCGATGGGGGCATGAGCTCATCGACGCCCACCTCCGCGCCCGTGCCCACCGAGCTCGGTGCGTTCGTCGCCGCGTTGCGCGAGCTGGCGCACGCCGCCGGCGGGACCGATGTCGTCGTCACCGCTTCGCCCTGTGGTGGCGGTGCGTGCGACCTGTCCTTCACGCTTCCCGCCAGCGGCGAGGTGGAGGTGATCGTGCGCCACGGGGAGATCCGGATCGTCGAGGCGGAGGAGGGGTGCCCCGCGTGGTGCCCTGGAGACGGGGTCGAGCACGTGCAGGCCGTCCCGGACGACCTGGGGAGCCGCATCCTCGGGGTCTCCGTGGTCGCCGGTGTGGTCACGGTGCGCCTGGGGCCGGCGGCCCTGCCCCGTCGGCGTACCCGGCGTCGACCTCGTCGGTCGTAGATCCCTCGGGCAGGCGGCCCCGGCGCTCGAGGCTGTCGTGGTGGGCTCCGGTGCGCCGCTGGTCGCGTTGCTCACCACGTCGTCGGTCTCGCAGCCGCAGGACCCCGTGACCCACGGACACGTCGACGTCCCGGCCGGGGTCGGTCCCGGGCAGCTCGGCGCGGACGACGTTCCGGTCGCCATCGCGACATTCCTCGACCTCCCACAGGTGGCCACCGTTCGTGGTTCCGCAGAGCCAGTTCGCCACGTCGTCGACCAGCGTCCGGGTGTCACGACGGTCCACGGTGCTCACTGCCGTCCCTCCTCTCGTCGGCTGCCTCCGGCCAGCCAACGCCGGCCGGCGCCCCGTCAGGAGAGGACAAGGTCCCGATCCGCAGGGACGGGCCAACGACGCTGCTCAGCGGGGGCGCTGGAAGGCACCCGTCGCGCGGGCCTCAGGTCCCTCCCGACGCGGCAGCACATCGAGCTCGCGACCCTCGTGGTGCGGCGCCGGAGTTCTTGATGGCTTGGCGTGCCCTCAGTGCGCGAAGCGTCCAAGAACGTCGGCCCCGTGCCACTAGGTGCCGGCCGTGCCACGTGACGGTCGGTCGGCGGCGTCGGTAGGGGTGACCCGGCCCAGGTCCAGGACGCGATCGGCCAGGTCGAGGCCGACGTCGGCGTGGGTGATCCACACGACGCTGCGGGTGCGCGGTCCGGTGAGCAGCTCGCGCGCGAGCTCGACCGCGGTCGCGTGGTCGAGGTGTGCGGCGGGCTCGTCGAGGACCAGCACCGGCTGTCCGGCCAGCAGGGAGCGTGCCACGCCGAGCCGCGCGCGCTCGCCGCCAGAGACCTGGGCGTGCCCCTCGCCGAGCCAGGTGTCGAGGCCGTCGGGCAGCGCGTCGAGCCAGTCGCCGAGCCGGGCCTGACGCAGCGCGTCCTCGACCTCGTGGTCGCCGGCACCGGGCCGGGCGAGCCGGACGTTCTCGACCAGGGTGGTGGCGAAGATGTGGGGATCGTCGTCGACGAGCCCCGTCAGTCGGCGTACGTCGTCGAGCGCGAGGTCACGCTCGGGCACGCCGCCGAGGGTGACGGTGCCGGTGCCGGGGTCGAGGAAGCGCAGGAGCACGGCGGCGAGGGTGCTCTTGCCGGACCCGGACGGGCCGACGACCGCGATCCGGTCGCCGGCCCGCAGAGTGAGCGAGACCTCCTGGGTCATGGGGGACGTGCGGTCCCAGGCCGCCCGCACCCGGTGCACGTCGAGGTCGAAGGTCGTGGGTGACGGGAGGGTCACGGTGTCCCGTACGGCCGGGGCGGTGCGCTCCAGCCGGTCGAGGCGGGCCTCGGCGGCCTGGGTGCGGACGCTGAGCGCGCCGGCGTCGGCCAGCGGCAGGGCCACGTCGGCCAGCGCGAGGGGCACCAGCACGAGGAGCGCGGCCATCGGCCCGGACAAGGACCCGGCGAGGACGGCGTCCCGCGTCATCGCGGCCGTCGCAACGACCCCGCCGGCGGTGGCGACGAGCACGACGACTCGCCCGGCGCCCACCCACGTGGCGGCGGACCTGACTCCCCGTCCCCATCGGTCACTGATCGCGGCGATGTGGTCGACCGCGGCGGACATGGCCTGCCACATCCGCAGCTCGGTGCGGTTGTGGAGCGCGTCGACGACCGCGGCGGACAGGGCGGCTCGGGTCTCGACGCCGTCGCGCTCGGCGTGGCGGGTGCCAGCGCGCGCGAGCCAGTAGGCGCCCACCGAGGCGATCAAGCAGGTGACGGCGACTGCTCGCCCGGCCGCGGGGAGGAGCGCAGCGCTGATGATCGTTGCGAGCGCCGCGACCGCGACGTCGGTGCGCACCGGCAGGTGGACCCGCAGCTCACGGTCGACGACGCTGTCGACGTCGTCGACGATCGAGGTGAGGACGTCCCCGCGCTGCTGTCCCAGGCGGGCGGGCGTGAGCGGCACGATGGCGTCGTAGACCTGGACCCGCCGGCTGGCGAGCAGGCGCAGCGCGCCGTCGTGGGAGCGCAGGCGCTCGGCGTAGCGGAGCACGGGGCGGGCGAGACCGAAGGTGCGTACGCCGACGATCGCGACCAGCAGCGTCAGGACCGCGGGTCGGGTCGAGGCCTGCACGATCAGCCACCCGGCGGTGGCGGTCAGGGCGACGCCGGAGGCTGAGGCCAGGGCACCGAGAGCGGTGCTCACCACGAAGTGGGGGCGGGCCGGTGCGGTCGTGACTGTGGACCCGTCGGCCGGTGTGGTCCGGACGAGCGGCCTGGGCCCGGCTCCGCCGCTGCCCGTGCTCTGCAGCTGGACCTTCGCGGCGTGCGGGGGGCCGGGGTGATCGAGCCTCACCTCGTGGTCGGCCAGCGCGACCAGGGCGGGGCGGTGGGCGACGACGACCACGCCGGAGGTGCGGCCGAGGTCGACGATCGTGTCGGCGATGACCTGCTCGGTCAGGTCGTCGAGGTGGGCGCTCGGCTCGTCGAGGAGGACCCACGGACGCGCGGCCACCACCACCCGGGCGAGGGCGAGTCGGGCCCGCTCACCGGCCGACAGGGTGGTGCCGTCCTCGCCGAGGACCGTGTCGAGGCCACCCTGGAGGGCACGCACCCGTTCCTCCAGGGCCACCTTGCGCAGGGCCGCCCACAGGTGGTCGTCGTCCGCGTCGGGATCGCCCAGGCGCAGGTTGTCGGCGACGGTGCCGGTGACGAAGTGCGGTCGTTGCGGCAGCCAGGCGACCTGGGACTGCCAGGCCGGACCGGCGACCTCGACACCGCCCCGCAGGACGGCGCCGTCGCTCGGGGAGAGCAGGCCGGCCAGGGCGGCCAGGAGGGTCGACTTCCCACACCCGGACGGGCCGGTGACGAGGGTGACGCCGCGGGCCGCGATGACGGCGTCGAGGTCGTGGAGCGCCGGCCGGGCACGGCCGGGGTAGGTCACCCCGAGGTGGCGGACGACCAGCGCGCCGTCCCGGTCCCCGGCGGCACCCTCGGCGTCGTCGGCCGCGGCGATGATCTCGTGGGCCCTCTCGAACGTGGCGACTCCCTCGGCTGCGGCGTGGAACTCCGCGCCGACGCGCCGCAGTGGCCAGTAGGCCTCGGGGGCCAGGAGCAGCACGACGAGCGCCGTGTGGAGACCGAGGCCACCGGAGGCGAGGCGGACGCCGACGGTCACGGCGACGAGCGCGACCGAGAGGGTCGCCACCAGCTCGAGCACCGCGGAGGAGGCGAACGCCACCCGGAGGGTCTGGATGCTGGCGGCCCGGTAGCGCTCGGTGATCTCGGCGATCCGCACGGACTGGGCGCGCGCGCGACGGTGGGCCACGAGGGTGGGCAGTCCGCGCACGACGTCGAGGAAGTGGCCCGAGAGCGAGGCCATCTCCCGCCACTGTCGGGCGGCGCGGTCGCGGGTGGCCAGCCCGACCAGGGCGCCGAACACCGGCACCAGGGGCAGTGTCGCGAGGACGATGACGGCACTGAGGAGGTCCTGCGTGGCGATGGCCACCACGGTCAGGGGCGGCAGCAGGCACGCCAGGACCAGTGCCGGAACGTAGCGCGTGAGGTAGGGCTCGGCGGCGCTGACACCGCGGGTCGCCAGCACGGCGATCTCACCCGTGGGCGCCTGCTCGGGGCGCGAGGTGGCGGCCAGGAGCAGTCGGCGACGTAGCGCGGTTCCGACGAGGGCCGCGGCTCGGGCGGCGAGCACGTCGCCGACCCACCCGGCACCGGCCCGGCCGGCCAGCACGGCGACGGTGGCGGTGCCCCAGACGGTGAGGTCCGCACCGCGGACGACGGCGACGACCAGGCCCGTGACCACCCAGGCCTGGGCGATGACGAGCAGGCTGCCGAGGACGCCGGCGCCGAGGACGCCGGCCAGTGGGGCTCGGGCGGGAGCGAGCTGCGCACGCAGCCGCGGGTCGGACGGCCTCACGGCGTGGCCGAACCAGCCGGCGCGGTCGGCGTGGTCGGCGTACGGCCGGGATCCGTGCTGGCCGGGATGTGGTGGGTCGAGATCCGCTTGCGGAACACCCAGTAGGTCCAGCCCTGGTAGACCAGCACGACCGGGGTGAAGACGACGGCGACGACCGTCATGATCCGGAGCGTGTACGCCGTGGCCGCGGCGTTGGTGGTGGTGAGCGTGGTGCCGTCGGCCAGCGAGGTCGGCATCACGTCGGGGAACAGGGCGAGGAACAGGCCCGCCACGCCGAGGGCGATGGCGACGAAGGTACCGAGGAAGCCCCACCCCTCTCGTCCGCTCGTGGCCGCGGCCACACCGGCGAGCAGCGCCACGGCTGCGCCGACGAACGCGACGGCCGAGGCGGTGGTGCCGGTGTCGAGCTGGGTCCAGCCGAGGAACGCGACGGCGGCGACCGCGGCGCCGAGCCCCAGCCTGGTCGCCAGGGCGCGGGCACGGTGGCGGATCGGCCCGTCGGTCTTGAGCGCGATGAACATCGCGCCGTGGGTCAGGAACAGCAGCAGCGTGGTGACCCCGCCGAGCAGGGCGTAGGGGTTGAGCAGGTTGAAGAACCCGCCGACGTACTCCTTGTCGGCGTCGATCGGCACGCCACGCAGGATGTTGCCGAACGCGACGCCCCACAGCACGGCGGGCACCGCCGACCCGACGACGATCGCCAGGTCCCACCGCGCGCGCCAGGCGACGTCGTCACGCTTGTGGCGGTACTCGAAGGCGAGGCCGCGGACGATGAGGGCCACGAGGATGAGCAGCAACGGGAGGTAGAACCCGCTGAACAGCGTGGCGTACCACTCCGGAAAGGCGGCGAACGTGGCGCCGCCGGCGACCAGGAGCCACACCTCGTTGCCGTCCCAGACGGGGCCGATGGTGTTGATCATGACGCGCCGTTCGGTGTCGTCGCGGGCGAGCACCGGTAGCAGCATGCCGACGCCGAAGTCGAAGCCCTCGAGGGTGAAGTAGCCGACCCACAGGACGGCGATGAGGGCGAACCAGACGGTGGTGAGTTCCATGGCGGACGAGCTCCTTCGGTGCGGTGGTCAGTACGCGAACGCGAGGGGCTTGTCCGAGCTCCCGGCCGCGTCGTCGGGAGGCTCGGGCATGGGGTCGGCGCCACGGCCGATGTAGGTCAGCAGCAGCCGGACCTCGACCACGGCGAGGCCGCCGTAGAGCAGGGTCAGCACGGTCAGGGACGCGATCACCTCGAACGCGCTCACCCCGGGCGAGACGGCCAGGTCGGTGGTCATCAGGCCGAAGACGGCCCACGGCTGACGGCCGGCCTCGGTGAAGATCCAGCCGAACGAGTTGGCCAGCAGGGGCAGCAACGGCAGGGCGACCGCGATCGCGAGGACCCGACGGCCCGGGGCACGTCGAGCGCGGCGACGCGTCGACCACAGGATCACGCCGGCCCCGGCGGCGGCGAGGAGGCCGAGACCGATCATCAGTCGGAACGACCAGTAGGTCAGGGGGATGACCGGCGTGTAGTCACCGGCGGAGTAGTACTTCTCGCCCGGGTCCTGCCCATAGGTCTCCTCGTACTCCGCACGCAGGTCGTCGATGCCCTGGACCTCGGCCTTCGGGTCGCCGGTGGCCAGGAACGACAGCAGGTCGGGCACCTTGATCGCGAAGGTCTCCTTCGACCCGTCGAGGGTGCCGAGCTGGAACAACGAGAACGACGCAGGTGCCTCGGTCTCGTAGAGGCCCTCGGCCGCCGCCATCTTCATCGGCTGGACCTCGGTCATCACCTTGCCCTGGAGGTCGCCGGTGACTGCGACCCCGAGCCCGGCGACCAGGACGAGCAGCGCGCCGGTGCGGACGGCGGAGCGGTACATGCGGTGGTCGTCGGTGCCGTCCCGGTGGCGCCGCATGTTCCAGAACGCGACGCCGACCACGAACGCGGCCGCGGTCATGTACGCCGAGAGCAGGACGTGCGGGAAGGTGACGAGCTGGACCTTGTTGAGCAGCACCGCGGCGAAGTCGTTCATCTCGGCGCGCCCGGTGTCGGGGTTGTAGGCGAACCCGACCGGGTGCTGCATCCAGGAGTTGGCCGCAAGGATGAAGTAGGCGGAGAAGACGGTTCCGAGGTGGACGAGCCAGATGCAGGCCAGGTGCACCTTCTCCGGGAGCCGCTCCCAGCCGAAGATCCACAGTCCGAGGAACGTCGACTCCAAGAAGAACGCCAGCAGGCCCTCGACGGCCAACGGGGCCCCGAAGATGTCGCCGACGAAGCGGGAGTAGTCGGACCAGTTCATCCCGAACTGGAACTCCTGCACGATGCCGGTGACGACGCCGATGGCGAAGTTGATGAGGAAGAGCTTCCCGAGGAACCTCACCAGCCTCAGCCAGTGCGGGTTGCGGGTGCGCAGCCAGGCGGTCTGGTAGCCCGCGATGATCGCCGTCAGGCCGATGGTGATCGGTACGAAGAGGAAGTGGTAGACGGTGATGATGGCGAACTGCCACCGGGCGATGTCGGTCGGGTCCACGGGAGCTCCTGGATCGGTCGTGCCCCGGTCGGGCACGGCGGGTCGACGCCCACGCTAGGAACGTGTGGCGGGCCGTCGTACGGGCTCTCTGCCCGAGGAGCAGGGACCTTGGTCCCGGGTTCGCCCGGCTCTCACGGGCGCACGACGTCGGACAGCGGACGGCGAGGCGTCGCCTTCAGCTCGTCACGTCCGATGGCCTGCCATCCCACCCTGAGCAGCAGCTGCGGGTAGCTCTGACCGAGCAGCACCTCGTGCTGGAGCGACATCCTGGTCGAGTCGACCTCCACGACCTGGCTCAGCGGGACGATCGAGAGGCCGTCCGTGACGGCGTGCAGCCAGACCGCCCCCAGTGCCTCCCCGGTGGTGAGCCACGACCTGCGGTCGTCTGTCGAGCCGCTCAGGACGATGATCCCGTCGGAGGCCTGCACGACGTGGTCGCGGTCGTCCAGGGTGCCCTCCGGGAAGCGCGGCTGCCGGGTCGGGTCCTCGCCCTCGGTCGGCGGCACCAGCTCGGCGAGGACCCCGTCCTCGCTGCCGCGGTCGGTCCATTCCCGGTGCTCGGCGACCAGTGCGGGGTCAGCGGCCTGGACGACGTGGGCGCGGGCGACCATGCGCTCGATCCGGACGCGGTCGACGATGTCGACCGACGTCGCCTCGGCTCCCCAGGACGTCGCGACCTCGACGAGCTGGTCGAGCCGACGTCCCTGGACCGGCCACGACGTGAAGCGTCGCCGGTCGGTGCGTCGCGCGCGGAGCGCCCTGAGGAGCACCGCGTCGCCCGTCGTACGGACCCTCGGCTCCAGGGAGACGCGCGCCAACAGATCGGAGTCCGTGCCCATCGGCCAGCGCTCGACGGTCGGCTCCCACCCGAGGCCGCGCGCGGCGACCTGGACGTGGTGCAGTGCGCTGCCGCAGCTGATCAGGAGGTTGCGGCCCAGGGGATCGGCGTGTGGCAGGCGGCGCGTCCGGTCGGCGTGGAGCTCGATGGCCCCCTCGGAGACGCGCCACCACCACGGCTGCGAGTTGTGGATGCTGGGGGCGCGGCACGCGGTGGCGACGACCTCCAGACCGGAGCCCGCGCGTGTCATGGTCGCCGGCGGACGAGGCATGGTGGTCACTGCGGCCCGGGACCTGCTTGGACGTCCACCACGCCCGGCACGCTGGAGGCCATCACCCGGGCCACCGTGACGTCTGCGGTCTCCGCGTCATCGGCCCCCGAGATCTCGGCGACCCCGTCCTGCACCTCCACGATCCAGTCCGCGAGACCGACCGAGGCGAAGGAGGTGACGATCGCCCGCTGCAGCGCCTCGTCGCTGCGGGCGAAGGTGCGGACGACGTCGCTGCGGCTGAGCATGCCGCGCAGGCGGCCTCGGTCGTCGACGACCGGGATGCTCTTGATCGTGGTGGAGGTCAGCAGGTCGACGGCGACGGCGAGATCGGTCTCGGGTCGGGCCGTGACGGCGTGGCGGCTCATGACGTCCTCCACGTAGCGGGGGTGGTCACCGGCGTGGCGGTGGGGGCGGAGCGACGTACGAGGGTCGGCCTTGACGAGGTCACGGATCAGGTCCGCCTCGCTCACGAGGCCGTGGAGGTGCGCGCCCTTCACCACCGGCAGTGAGGTCACGCGGTGGCGCTCGAGCAGCTCGACGGCGTGCTTGATCGTTGCGGTGGGAGAGACGGTGACTGGTTCGGTGGTCATGACGTCCTCGACGAGCATGGGTGCCTCCTGAGCTGGTGTCCTCCCACCGTCGCTCAGCAAGCGCAAGCGGAGCAGGGACCTAGGTCCCGATGACCTGAGGCCCTCGGTCGGGTGATCTCCCGCCCGTGTCTGTCTAGGTTTGCGTCATGGCAGACACCGCATCCAGGTCGGAACCGATCCGCGTCTTCCTCCTCGACGACCACGAGCTGGTGCGCCGCGGCATCAAGGACCTGCTCGAGAGCGAGGGCGACATCGTCGTCGTCGGGGAGTCGGGTCTGGCGGCGGAGGCAGCACGTCGCGTTCCGGCGCTGCGCCCGGACGTCGCGATCCTCGACGGGCGCTTGCCGGACGGCTCGGGGATCGACGTGTGCCGCGAGGTGCGCTCACGCGACCCTCGGATCAAGGCGCTCATCCTGACGTCCTACGACGACGACGACGCGCTCTTCGCCGCGATCATGGCGGGCGCCGCGGGCTACATCCTCAAGCAGGTCCGGGGGACCGACTTCATCGACACGGTGCGACGAGTGGCCGACGGCCAGTCGATGCTCGACCCGAGGGTGACCGCTCAGGTGCTCGATCGGGTCCGTAACGGACCGCCGGTCGATCAGGAGCTCGAGCAGCTCAGCGGCCAGGAGCAGCGGATCCTCGCGCTGATCGGCGAGGGCCTGACCAACCGCCAGATCGCCGAGCGCATGTACCTCGCGGAGAAGACCGTGAAGAACTACGTCTCCTCGATGTTCGCGAAGCTGGGCCTCACGAGCCGAACCCAGGCCGCGATCTTCGCGACCAAGCACCAGCGGTAGCCGCGACCGCCACGCCAGCGCCGACGCCTCCGTCCCGCTGGAGTTGCTAGCGTGCCCACCAGGGTGCCCCGCCCTGCGCGTCGGGCGTGTTCGAACGAGTCGGGAGGTGCGGTATGCCGAGCCCACTTTCCCGGGCGGACTTCGACGAGCTGCTGCGCGAGGTCCTGACGCGGGTCGAGGGCGTCCTCGACGAGCAGGCGCGGCTCCGGCTCCTGCTCGACGCGGTCGTGACCATGGCCGCAGACCTGACCCTCGACGGGGTGCTGGCCCGGATCGTGTCGATCGCGAGCACCCTAGTGGACGCGCAGTACGCCGCGCTGGGCGTCCTCGGCGGCGGCCCCGGACGTCGATTGCGGACGTTCATCCACCACGGGATGGATCGCGGGCAGGTGGCCGAGATCGGCGAGCTGCCGGCCGGACACGGACTGCTGGGCAGGATCATCGACCACCCCGAGCCGCTGCGCTTGCACGACATCGCAGCCCACCCGGAGTCGTTCGGGTTCCCGCCGCACCACCCTCCGATGACCTCGTTCCTCGGTGTCCCGGTGCGCATCAGGGACCAGGTGTTCGGCAACCTCTACCTGACCGAGAAGGCCGGCGGTGGTGACTTCACCGAGGAGGACGAGGACGTCGTCGTCGCGCTCGCCGCCGCAGCCGGTGTGGTGATCGAGAACGCCCGCCTCTACGAGCAGACCACCCGGCGCGAGCACTGGCTCAGGGCGACTGCCGAGATCAACCGTCTCTTGACCAGCGCCGAGACCGCCGTCGACCCCCTCCAGACCGTCGCCGACCTCGCGCGCGAGGTCGCGGGGGCCGACGTGTCCTGGGTCGTCGCGGGTGCCGACGCCGACGAGCTGAGCCTGCAGGTCGTCTCGGGTGCGCCGGCCGACGTCGACGCCATGCGCATGCTGGACCTGGGTGAGTCGTTGGCGAGCCGCGTCGTGCGGACCGGTGAGCCGGTGGCGGTCGAGGACCTGGCAGCCGACCCGCGGGCGCTCGACGTCTCCGAGGTCTTGGGCTGGCCGAGGCTGGGACCGACGGTGGTCGTGCCGCTCGGTACCTCGACCGGCGGGGTCGAGGGCGTCCTCGCCCTGGCCTGGACGCGCGAGAACCGCGAACGCTTCCACGACCTCGACCCGACGCTCCCGGCCGCCTTCGCCGAGCAGGCGGCGCTCGCCCTGCAGGTCGCGCGAGCGCGGCAGGACCAGCAACGGTTGGAGGTCTTCCAGGACCGTGACCGGATCGGCCGCGATCTGCACGACCTGGTCATCCAACGACTGTTCGCCGTCGGGCTCGGACTCCAGGGCACCGCACGCCTGGCCGAGGAGCCCGAGGTCGCAGCGCGCCTGGAGCGGGCGGTCGACGACCTCGACGCCACCATCAAGGACATCCGCCGCTCCATCTTCGCGCTCGGCGCGATGGAGGCGTCGGCCGACATCCAGGCCGAGGTGACCCGTCTGGTGGAACGTGCCGAGGCCACGTTGAAGTTCCGGCCGTCGCTGAGGTTCGAGGGACCGGTGCGGACGATGGTGCGCGAGGACCTGGCACCGGACCTGCTCGCCGTGCTGAGCGAGGCGCTGTCCAACGCCAGCCGGCACGCGGGGGCGTCCGCGGTCGAGGTCGTGCTGGCGGTCACCGGGGACGAGATCGGCTTGACCGTCCAAGACAACGGTCGGGGTCTGCCGGATGACGTGCGCGAGAGCGGGGTCGGCAACATGCGCAGCCGCGCCGAGCAGCACGGGGGCAGCCTGGACCTCCTCAGTCGAGCTGGCGCGGGCACGCTGGTGCGTTGGACGGTGCCGGCGCCGCGCTCAGTGATCGACTGACGCCGAGTGCGCGATCCTCGGCACGTTCGCGTGGGTCTCCTTCGCGACCGGGACATCGGCTGGAGGCCCACCGGGCAAGGCCTTCTGGCCCTACGTGTCGGCTCGCGAAGCCGCTCGGATGGATCCATGGCGACCATGGATGCCGAGGGACCGGTGCACGAGCTCACGGCTGAGCAGTGTTGGGAACGGATCGAGCACGAGGAGCTCGGCCGCCTGGCCTTCCGACTCGTCGACGAGGTCCACCTGGTGCCGATCAACTACGTCGTGCAGGGGCGGAGCCTGCTGTTCCGGACCGCGTCCGGCAACAAGCTGCTCGCTGCCGCTCTGCACTCCGACGTCGCCTTCGAGATCGACTGGCACGACGACCGTGCCGCGTGGTCGGTCGTCGCGAGGGGCCGCTTGCGACAGCTGGAGGAGGACGAGCAGCACCGTCTCGACGACGAGTCCCGCCAGCCCTGGGTGCCGACGCTGAAGTACGACGTCATCGAGCTCGTGCCAGAGGTGGTCACCGGTCGCACGTTCGTCCTGCGCCGTCCCGAGACCGACAGCGCCCAGTAGCGTCGTCCCGCAGCCGGCTGCGCTCACCACCCAGCGCACGGGGCTCCCACCCGGCAGCGAGCGGAACGTGGGCGTTCCCGTCTGCTCGGGCCGTTGGTCCCGTGTGGGGAAGATCGATACCTGCCATCGGTGCGTCGCCGACCACGTCGGTGACGTCGTGGTCGACGCTCGGACGAAGGTCCTGTCGCGCCGGGCAGGTCGACCATGGGCACTCCCGGCGGGTCCGGTGACGCTGGAGTCATGAAGATCCAGGACATCCCGGTAGGCAGTGTGATCGTGGGGCTCGACGGCTCCGACCACAGCAGGCGCGCCCTCGCCTGGGCCGTCGGCGCCGCCGAGAGGGAACGCCGACCCCTGGCGCTGGTACACGCCTGCGTGCCGATGTCGCCCAGCTACGGGTACGCGTCCGGCGGGTTGCCGGTGGACTGGGCCGAGGTGAACCGTGCTGCGACCCGGGACGCGCTGGCGTCCCTGCACCTCGAAGCCGAGGGCGTCCGCGGCCGCCACCGCGACCTCCGGGTGCTGGAGGTCATCGACACCCTCGATCCCCGGGTGGGACTGACCGTGGCGACCCACCGGGCGCACGTGCTCGTTCTCGGGTCACGCGGACGGGGCCCGGTGGCGACGGTGCTGCTCGGGTCCGTGAGCGTGGCCGTGACCCGGCACGCCGCCTGCCCGGTCGTCGTGGTCCGTCCCGGGGACGAGCCCGAGCCGGACGCACCCGTCGTCGCTGCCGTCGACGGCACGGCGGCCTCGCTCCCGGTGCTCGAGCTCGCGTTCCGCACCGCCGCCGAGCTCGACACCTCGGTCCGTGTCGTGCACTGCTTGTGGGCCCTGGTCCCTGCCGGACCGGACGTCGAGGACGACGCTCGGCTCACCGTCGCCGAGGCCATGGCAGGGCTCGCGGAGAAGTATCCGGACACGCCCGTCCAGGTCGACATCATCGAAGGCGGCGGCTCGGCCGCCATCGTCGAGGCGGCTCGCGATGCGGCGCTCCTGGTGCTCGGTCATCTCCCGGCCAGAGGTCTGAGACGCACGCTGTACGCCTCCGTCGCGATCGGCGCGCTCGAGCACGCGACCTGCCCGGTCGCCGTGGTGCCGGGACCAGCCGACAGCATGTCCATCGGTCGTCAGCAGATGGGCACTGCGACGTGAACGACCTCGGGACCGTTGCCTCCTCGGAGCTCCTCACCCCCGAGGAGTGCCTCGGGCTGCTGTCCGCGAGCATCGTCGGGCGGGTGGCCTTCGTCGGGCCGCACGGACTCGTGCTCCGGCCCGTCAACTACCGGGTCGTCGACGGCACCGTGCTGTTCCGTTCCTCGAGCGCTGGTGCCCTCGGCGACCTGGTCGGCCACCGTGACGGTGTCGTGTTCGAGGTCGACCACCACGCCGCCCTGGCCCCGACGGGCTGGAGCGTGCTGGTCCGCGGTGCGTGCTCGGTCGTGTCGGACCCCGCGGTTCTCGCGTCCCCCGGTCTCGAGGCCCTCGTCGTGTGGGCCTCGGACGCCACGGACCTGGTGCTCGCGATCCAGCCGGACGAGGTCACGGGCCGTCGCGTCGGCGTCCACCGCCGGTCCGAGGCCTCGGGACGAACGTCCCAGGTCGACAGGGTCGACGCGCCCTGTCGTGGATGCCGGGTTCGTCGGAGCGTGGCGACATGAGCCAGGAACGGGTCGACCACCTGCTGACGAGTCACCGGCACGAGATGCCGGGTCGTCTCGTGGAGCTCGACGTGGACGAGTGCTGGGAGCTCCTACGTCGTACGCCGGTCGGTCGGTTGGCGTGGAACGGTGCCGCGGGGCCCACCGTGGTCCCGGTCAACTACGTGGCCACCTCGGACGGGATCGTCGTCAAGACCACGGCGTACTCGGCCGCCGTCCGGGAGACCGACGACAGCCCGATCACCTTCCAGGTCGACCACATCGACCCCGAGACCCGCACCGGGTGGAGTGTGCTCGCCCACGGCCGGCTCGACGTCGACTGGTCCTTCGGCCGGGTCGACGCCCCGGAGGTCGACGTGTGGCCCGCCGGCCCGCGACCGCTCCGGCTCCAGCTGGAGATCTCGACCATCTCCGGGCGCCGCCTGACCGACTGAGGTCCACGAGGATCGGAGATGCCCATGCCCGAGGCTGCCTCGAGTCCCTGCCCCGCAGCCGACCCCCGGGTCGTGCTCGGGTACGACGGATCGACGTCCGGCGTCGAGGTCCTGCGCTGGGCGGCTGCCCAGGCGCGGGCCCGATCCTGCACGCTCGAGGTGGTGGCGTGCTGGCCGGACCCGGGCGAGCTCTTCGTGCACGAGGTGCCAGGCCACTTCAGCTCTCCGCGCAACCGCGCGGTCGCGGACCTCGAGCACGCGATGGAGGTGACGCGCGAGGACTGCGTCGGTGTCGAGGTGGTCACGACGGTCGCCAACGCGCACCCGGTGGACGCACTCGTCAGCCGCTGCTCGCCGTGCGACCTGCTCGTGGTCGGCGCTTCGGACGGGCGCAAGCCGCGCCAGGGGCTCGCGGTCGATCAGCTGTGCTCGCTCCTGGCGCCGTGCCGCGTCGTCGTGGTGGAGACGGCTGGCCGGCCGATGAGGGCGACGGAGTGACCCACGGTCCGACGCCCGACGGGGTGACGACGGCGCACGGCGTCCAGGGGAAGAACGTCGAGGTCGATGAGGACGAACGGCCCTGCCTGCCACCGCTCGGCCGCGACATCGTGCAGGTGCCACGACAGGCGCCACGACAAGCGCCACGACAGGGAGGTCGCACATGTGGGAGACCACACCGAGGAAGATCCTCATGGCCATCGACAATGACCCGCTGCCGGCCCGTCTGGGTCTGGTGGCGAACGAGGCGCGGCGCCGAGGGCGTGGCGTGCACCTCGTCCACGTGGTGCCTCCCGGAGGTGGCCTCCAGCCTGACGCGGGGTGGGCGATGCTGCGCACGGCCGAGGACGGCCTGCGCCGTCTGGTCGGCGACGGACTGCCGCTCAGCACCGAGCTGTGCCGCGGGCCCGCGGTCGCCACGTTGGTCGCGGAGAGCAGGCGCTCGTGCCTGGTCGTCGTCGGCGCCGACAGCGGCGTCCCCCGGGGATCGGTCGCGTCTCGGGTCGCCGCCCGGTCGGTGGTCCCGACGCTGGTGCTGCCGGCCGGTCACCCGAGAGACGGCACGTCGCGCGGTCGACGGGTCACCGTGGTGGTCGCCGAGCCCGAGGCCGAGACCCACGTGATCCGGGCGGCCCTGGAGGAGGCCGAGCTCCGCCGCGTGGGGCTGCGCATCGTCGGGCTCGCCACGTCGTACGCGGACGTGCTGGCCGCGCACCCACAGGTCGCGTGCGAGGTCGTCGTGGCCCGGGGCGACTCGGCGTCGGCGTTGCTGGCACTCGCCGCGGGCAGTGACCTGCTCGTCGTCGGCCGCGGCACACCGTCGTTCTCCTGGCCCGGGCGACTCGGCGCGACGACGCAGGCCGTGCTGGAGCGTGGACCGTGCCCCGTGCTCGTCGTCGGTGCTCCCGCCCTGGCTGCAGCGGGGCTCTCGTGAACGCCGCGGCGGCAGTCGTGGTGGCCGTCGACCGGGACGGCTCCGCCGCAGCCGTACGCCGGGGCGCGGCGGACGCTGCGCGGACCGGACGTCCCCTGAGACTCGTGCACGTCTGCGCCGGCAAGGGGCCGGCCGAGCAGGTAGGGCGCGAGGCGTTGGTGGACGCCTCGACCCGCTCACGCCAGATCCTCGGGACGAACGGTGGCGAGGTCAGCACCCATCTGCTGCGGGGGAGCGCCGTCCCTGAGCTGGCCCGGGCCGCGTCCGGTTGCGCGCTGCTGGTCACCGAGCGCCGGGCTCCGGGCGCCGTGCTGCACCCGGCGCCCTCCCTCACGGCTGCGCTCGCCGCGGCGACCGACTGCCCACTGCTCTCCGTACCGAGGGGATGGGCCGACGGCAAGCGAGGCGGGACCGTGACGATGGGGCTCGACGTCGCCCACGGACAACACGTGGCACTGCGCTCAGCCGTCGTCTCCGCGCTCCTGCACCACACCGTGCTCCGTGTCATCTCGGCCACCTGGCGCCGTCCCGGCAGCGGGTCGGCCGAGCTCGCCCGGGTCGACCCGGGCGTCGACCGGGAGGCCCGCGAGGAGATCGGGCGCCTGATCGACCAGGCCGGCGGCGACCTCTGCGGCGTCGCCCTCGAGCTGGTCCGTGGACGCCCCGAGGACCTGCTCGTCGCGGCCTCGCGCGAGTCGACGCTGGTCGTCCTGGGTCGCCACAGCCCGCTGCTCCGCTCAGGATCGCGGCTGGGGCCGGTCGCCCGCGCCGTCCTGCGCCGCTCGGCCTGCCCGGTCCTGCTCGCGGCACCGGAGGGCGCCCGCCGCGTGGCGGCGTCCGCTCCGGCCTGACGACCCCCGGCACCCCGAACCGGTACGTCGTCGAGCGAATCCGGAGCGCTCGGCGTCCCGCCGGCACAGGCCCTTGGACCCTGCTTCGGGCGCTTTGTCTCCAGAAGACTGGGGGCACGACCCGCACCGGGAGAGGGAGACCTTGAACGTCACCAGCAAGCCCATCGTCGTCGCCGTCGCGGATCGCGACTGCCGAGCGCTTCTCGACTTCGCTGCGGCCGAGGCCGTGGCCGACAGGTGCACCCTGCACCTGGTTCATGTCGTCCGGACCCCGCCGAGCCTCCCGGAGTCCTTCGCGATGGCCTACCAGGCCGCCGAGGAGTACGGCGCCCGGGTCGTGGCGGACGTGGTCGACGCGACGAAGGCACGCGTGGACGGTGCTGTCCCGGTCACCGCGGAGCTCGTGACGAGGGGCGACCCCGTCGAGGTGCTGGTCGAACGGAGCGCCGACGCACGCATGGTCCTGACGCAGCACCGCCGTCTCATGGGCGTCCGTCGCGTGACCAGCTCGTCGACGACGAGCGGCGTGGCGGCGCACGCGCACGCGCCGGTCGTGTCCGTGCCGGAGTCGTGGCGCCAGCCCGTCGAGGTCGACCGACCGGTCCTGGTGGGCGTGAACGAGCCCGGGCGCTCACGGGGAGTCCTGAGAGCGGCATTCGAGATGGCGGCCAACCGCGCCGTCGACGTGCACGTCGTCCACACGTGGTGGCTCGCCAATGGCTACGACAGCCTCGTCGTCGACGCCGCCATGCGGGTCGAGAGGGAGCGGCAGTTCGAGCAGGAGCTGGGCCCAGAGCTCGAGGTGATGAAGGGTGACTACCCGGGCGTCGCGGTGGGCGTCAGCGTGATCCACGCGCCGGCCGCCGTCGCCTTGACGGATGCTGCCGACTCGGCCGGGATCGTGGTGCTCGGCCGGCGACACCACACCTTGGCGGTCGGGTCCCACCTCGGCGCAGTCGTCCGCACCGTGCTCCGACACAGTGCGGTCCCGGTCATGGTGGTGGAGCCGTCGGAGACGACCGCGGGTACGGGCGGCCGGCGCCGCTGAGGGGCGCCTCGCTGCGTGTCCGGGGACCCCCTGCCCCTGGGACCAATGTCCCTGGTGACCCGGTCCACGCCGGAGCCACAGTTGTCCCGAGGACCCGCTGCGGAGACCTCTCACACGACCAGAACCGATCGGGGAAGACGATGACCATCACCAGTTCAGCTCCCACCTCCACGAGTGCTCCCGCCACCTGGGAGACCGAGATCGTCCGCTCCGGCCCAGCGCGGATGACCCTCGCACTGCTGCGCATCGTGCTCGGGTGGTACTTCCTCTGGGCCTTCGTCGACAAGCTCTTCGGCTTCGGCTACCTGACCCCGTCGGGCTCAGGGATGATCGACGGCGGAACACCCGCCCAGGGGTTCATGACCCATGCCGAGGGGCCGTTCGCCGACTTCTTCAGCTCGATCTCCGGACGGTGGGCGGACTACGGGTTCATGTTCGGGCTGCTGGCGATCGGCGTCGCCCTCATCACCGGCTGCGGCCTGAAGATCACCGCGATCGCTGCGACGACCCTCCTCGGCCTCATGTACCTGGCCGAGTTCCCCGTCGGCGCAGACGCCGGCACCTATACCAACCCCCTGACCGACGACCACTGGGTCGACGCGTTGGCCATCATCGCCCTCGCGCTCACCAAGGCCGGGGACACGTTCGGTCTCGGACGCTGGTGGGGCGGCAAGGTCGGCGACAGCTGGCTTCGCTGACGCGGACCGGGACCGGCGTCTCCGCCGGTACGGGACGCGCAGCACCAGGACGTCAGTCGTGCATCCTCTCGTCACGACTGGCGTCCTTCATGGCTGAGGTACCAGAGGACAGCCTCGGTGCGTCGAGTCACTCCCATCGTGCGGTACGCCGATCGGATGTAGGTCTACCGGTGGCCGGTCGTCGCGGAGATCTCGATGCCCTCCGGGTCCGGCTCGACCACGCCGGACGGATCGCCGGATGACGCCCACGGCTCCGAGAGCGGTGCGTGACGGTCCTATCGCCGGTGGTGCCCCAGGCAAGAGTCGAACTTGCGACCTTTCGCTTAGGAGGCGGCTGCTCTATCCACTGAGCTACTGGGGCGTGCGGGCTCGTGCCCGGCGACGGTGAGGCTACCGGGTCCGCGGGCTAGGGGCGGAGTCGAGCCGGGTCGCCGGTTTGGCGGGTCCCGGCGGGCGACCGACAATAAGATGCCCCTGCTGTCTACGCCAAGGTGCCCATGCCCCACGAGCCCGACCGGCCCACGCCGTCCGAGACCGTCAGCAGCGACGACGCGCCTTCTGCGCGGCGTACCTCTGCGCGCCCGAAGCGCAAGGGGCGCAGCAAGCGCCGCTACCGGGTGCTGACGGCGCTGCTCGCGACGACGACGGTGCTCGCACTCGTGGCGGGCCTGGGGTCGGTCTACTTCCTGCGGCACCTCGACGACAACATCAAGTACCAGGACTACGGCGACCAGCTCACCAACCGCCCGGCCAAGGTGGCGGTCGACACCGGCCCGCAGGAGCCGCTCAACATCCTGGTGATGGGCTCCGACACCCGCGAGGGCGCGGGCAACGCCGTCGACGGCTACACCGACGACACCGAGCGCTCCGACACCACGCTGATGTTCCACCTCTCGGCCGACCGGACCTTCGCCTACGGCATCAGCATCCCGCGCGACAGCCTCGTCGACCGCCCCGAGTGCAAGGCCGACGACGGCACCGTCATCCCGGCGGCCCAGGACGTGATGTGGAACGAGGCCTTCGAGGTCGGCGGACCCGCGTGCACGATGCAGCAGTTCGAGCAGCTCACCGGCATCCGTCTCGACAACTACGTCAAGGTCGACTTCCACGGGTTCAAGGGCATGGTCGACGCGATCGGCGGGGTCGACGTCTGCCTCCCGGCGCCGATCAACGACACCAAGGCCGGCGTCGACCTCCCGGCCGGCACCCAGGTGCTCGACGGCTCCGACTCGCTCGGCTACGTGCGGGCCCGCTACTCCATCGGTGACGGCTCTGACATCGGCCGGATCAAGCGCCAGCAGGCCTTCCTCGCCGCGATGGCCGGCAAGCTCGTCTCCAAGGGGACCCTGGCCCGTCCCGACCGGGTCCTCGGCTTCCTCGACGCCGCCACCCGCTCGCTGCAGACCGACTTCTCGTCGGTGCGCGAGATGGCCAAGGTCGGCTCGTCGTTCCGCGACATCGGCCTGGGCAACATCAAGTTCCTCACCGTGCCCTGGCAGTACTCGCCGGAGGACCCCAACCGCGTCGCGTGGCTGCCCGAGGCCGCCCAGCTCTGGAAGCGCGTCAAGCTCGACAAGCCGCTGGCCGGCAAGGCCGCCACCGGCGTGATCTCGGCCGGCGACGACGTCGAGGGCGGTACGCCGAGCGGGTCGGCGTCGCCGTCCGGGTCGGCGTCGCCGTCGGGCTCTCCGTCGGGCTCCCCGTCGCAGTCCCCGTCGGCGGGTGGCACCCCCGACAGCGGTGCCGTCAGCGACGAGGAGCGCGCGTCCGCGGGGCTGTGCACGTGAGCGGCGGGCCGTCGGAGCAGGAGCCGGTCGAGACGCCGGAGACCGCGGCGCAGCGGCGTCGCCGGATCGAGGCGGTCTTCGGGGACGTGCTCCCCGACACGACCTCCGACGAGCGTGACCACGAGGCGCCCGACTCCGGGTCGCGTGGCGACGAGTGGCTCCGAGCGCAGGTGCCGCCGCACCACGGGTGAGGTGGGTGCGTTGGGTACGTCGGCTGCGGGGGTCTCGAGGCTCAGGCCTGGCGGCCTTCGCACCTCGACCGGCGTAGGCGCGGGGGTTGGTGGCTGGTGGCTACTCGACCGGGTCGGTGGTGATGGCCCGGCCGCCGTCCTGCTGGGCGCGGAGCAGGTCGCGGATCTCCTGGAGCAGCTTGATGTCCTCGGGGGTGCCGGGCTGGGGGCTGGGGAAGAAGCGCTCCTTGGCCTTCACGTAGGGCGTGACGACGAAGAAGTAGACGACGGCGGCCAGGATGAGGAACGCGACCAGGGCCGTCAGGAACGGGCCGACCTCGATGTCGCCGGGGGCGTAGTCGTCGAAGTTGGGCTGCTTGCCGCCGGTGACCTTGGCGATGGCCGAGAGCAGGGTGCCGGTGAAGGCGGTGACGACCGCGGCGAACGCCGTACCGATGATGACGGCGACCGCGAGGTCGACCAGGTTGCCGCGAAGGATGAAGTTCTTGAAGCCGGTCACGTGCGCTCCTCCTGAGAGATCCGGGAGTCCGGAGTGGGAGCAACGACGCTAGCGCCTCGACCACGAGAACGTCAGCACCTCGCGGGCCCCGGCGCCCGCCAGTGGCTCGTCCTCGGCGTCGCCCACGCCCAGCACCACCAGGCGCCCGGACAGCCCAGTCGGCCCGGTCGCCGGGTCGGCGGCCGGGAGCGCCAGCACCACGGCCGCCTCGGCGACCGTCGCGGTGTGGCCGGTCTGCGGGTCGGTCGCGACCACGTCGATCTGGTCGCCGACCCGCAGCAGGGCCACCGCTCCCGCGTCGGGCAGACGCACCGGGACGGCGCGCAGGTCGCTGCGGTTGCCCGTCATGGCCGGGCCGACCAGGGCGACCTCGGTGAGGGGTGCGCCCCGGGTGAGCGGGGCGGCGAGCACGCGGCCGGAGACCTCAGCGGGCCGATCGACCCGTCCCTCGGGCACCGAGGCGGGGGCGAAGGCGACGGTCGTCAGGTCGTCGGCGTCGAGCACCTCGCCGGCGGGCAGGTCGTGCGCCGCGACCACGACCGGCACCGAGGCCGTCGGCCCTCGGGTGGTGGCGGCCAGCCCGGAGGCGACCGCGACCGCGGTCAGTACGGCGGCGAGCAGGCGGCGCCGCCGCAGCACCTGACGGCGGACGACGCCGAGCAGGGCAGCGGGGCGACTCAGGTCGAGGGGCATCCCCCGACGCTAGGCGAGCAGCGGCCGGCCTGCGGCGGTCATCCACAGGCCCCCTGCGGGCTCAGGAGGACGAGGAGGCCGCGGGCTTCGAGTCGCTCTTGGCGGCCGGCTTGGAACCGCCCGTCGACCCGCCCGACGAGTCCGACTTCTTCTCGGGCTTGCTGTCCGACTTGCTCTCGGACTTGCTCTCGGACTTGCTCTCCGAGGCCGGCGTCGACGAGGACGTCGTGGACCGGCTGTCGTTGCGGTAGAAGCCCGAGCCCTTGAAGACGACGCCGACGGCGTTGAAGACCTTGCGCAGCTTGCCCTGGCACTGCGGGCACACGGTCAGCGAGTCGTCGGTGAAGGACTGGACCTGGTCGAAGGCGTGGCCGCACTCGGTGCAGGCGTACTGGTAGGTCGGCACAAGAGCTCCCTCAAGGGTTCGGCGTTCGGGCGGAGGTGTTGGCACTCGCGCCCCGCGAGTGCCAATGCTAGAGCACGGCAGAATGTTCCGCACGATGACGGACACCACGACAGCCATCCCGGCCGACGCCCCGCTCCCGCGCGGACCCCGGTGGTGGCGCCGCTTCCGGCTGCTCCCGAGGCCGCTGCGGATCTCGACGTACGTCGCCGTGGTCGTCGTGCTCGCGATCGTCGCCGGTCTTCTGACCGGGGTGGTGCTCGTGCGTCGGTCCTTCCCGCAGACGACCGGCGAGGTCGAGCTGCCGGGCCTGACCGGGACCGCCGAGGTCGTCCGCGACGACCACGGCATCCCGCAGATCTACGCCGACACGACCGAGGACCTGATGCGGGCGCAGGGCTACGTGCACGCGCAGGAGCGCTTCTACGAGATGGACGTCCGCCGGCACGCGACCGCCGGGCGGCTGTCGGAGATGTTCGGCGCCAAGACCCTCGAGACCGACGCCTACGTGCGCACGATGGGGTGGCGCCGGGTCGCCGAGGCCGAGGTGCCGCTGCTCGACCCCGACACGAGGGTCGCCCTGGACGCCTACGCCCAGGGGGTCAACGCCTACCTGGAGGACCGGTCGCCGAGCGAGATCGCGCTGGAGTACACCCTGCTCAACGCCGGGGGGCTCGGCTACGTGCCGGAGCCGTGGACCGCGGTCGACTCGCTCGCCTGGCTCAAGGCGATGGCCTGGGACCTGCGCGGCAACATGGCCGACGAGATCGACCGCAGCCTCACGGCCGCCGCGGTCGGCCGGGAGCGGACCGAGCAGCTGTGGCCGGCGGCGCCGCGGGGGACCCGGCCGGTCGTACGCCGCGGCGCGGTCGTCGACGGGGTGTTCGAGCAGGACGCGAGGACCATCGGCACCCGCCTGCCGACCCGCCCGGCGCCGTTCGGCCCGGTCACCGACGAGCTGCGCAGCCTCGCCGGCACGACCCGGCGGATGCCGTCCTGGCTCGGGCGCGGCGACGGCATCGGCAGCAACGGCTGGGTCGTCTCCGGCCGGCACACCGACACCGGCAAGCCGATCCTCGCCGACGACCCGCACCTCGGGGTGTCGCTGCCCGGGGTGTGGATGCAGGTCGGGCTGCACTGCCGCACCGTCGGCGCGGCCTGCCCGTACGACGTCGCCGGCTCGTCCTTCTCCGGCGTGCCCGGGGTGATCGTCGGCCACAACGCCGACATCGCCTGGGGCCTGACCAACCTCGAGTCCGACACCACGGACCTCTACGTCGAGCGGATCGCCGGCGACCAGTGGCGCCACGGCGACGAGCTGAAGCCGCTGAAGGTCCGCGAGGAGACCATCGAGGTCGCCGACGGTGACGACGTGACGATCACGGTGCGCTCGACCGACCACGGCCCCCTCGTCAGCGATGTCGCGGACTCGATCGCCGAGGTCGCGGGCAACGCCGACAAGTCCCGGGGCAGGACGACCGGGGGGACGACCGGCAGGACGACCAAGGGTGACGAGTACGCCGTCGCGCTGTCGTGGACCGCGCTCACCCCCGCCCCCTCGGCCGACGCGATCCTGGCCCTGGACCGCGCGAAGGACTGGACCTCGTTCCGGGCCGCGGCGGCCGACCTCGCCGCCCCCGCCCAGAACCTCGTCTACGCCGACCGCGCCGGCCACATCGGCTACCAGGCGACGGGACGCGTCCCCATCCGCAAGTCGGGCAACGACGGCCGCTACCCGGCGGCGGGCTGGCGCCCCGACAACGACTGGACCGGCGAGTACGTGCCCTACGACGGGCTCCCCAGCGTGCTCGACCCCGGCGAGGGCTTCGTCGTCACCGCCAACCAACGGGTCGTCGGACCCGACTACACCTACGACCTCGGCGACGACTTCGATCGCGGCTACCGGTCCGAGCGCATCCGCGAGCTGCTCGGCACCCAGCTGGCACACGGCGGCACCGTGTCGATGGACGACGTCCTCGCGACCCAGCTCGACGACCGCAACCCCCTCGCCCCCGTGCTGGTGCCCCACCTCCTGCGGCAGCGCCTCGACCCGACGTACGACGACGACGGGCAGCGGCTGCTGCGCGACTGGGACCACACCCAGCCCGCCGAGGGGGCGCAGAGCGCTGCGGCGGCCTACTTCAACGCGGTCTGGCGCGACCTGCTGCGGCTGACCTTCGACGACGAGCTCACCGGCGACCAGCGCGCCGACGGCGGCCAGCGTTGGATCGCGACCGTCACCGACCTGCTGCAGCGCCCCGACGACCCCTGGTGGGACGACGTCACCACCGACCGGGTCGAGACCCGCGACGACATCCTGCGCACCGCCCTGCTCGAGGCCCGCGACGACCTCACCTCGACGCTGTCGCCCGACCCGGCCGAGTGGACCTGGGGTCGCCTGCACCGCCTCGAGCTGACCGGCTCGACCCTGGGCCGCGCCGACCTCGCCCCGGTCGGGCGGCTGCTCGACCGCGGCGGCTGGGACGTCGGCGGCGGCGCCTCGGCCGTCGACGCGACGGGCTGGGACGCACGTCGCGGCTTCGAGGTCACCACGGCCCCCTCGATGCGGATGGTCGTGTCGCTGGCCGACCTCGACGACTCCCGGTGGGTCAACCTCACCGGTGTCTCGGGACACGCCTTCCACCCGCACTACACCGACCAGACCGACCTGATGGTCGACGGCGAGACGCTGCCGTGGGCGTTCTCTGAGGACGCGGTGCGGGATGCGGGCGAGGACGTGCTGAGGCTGGTGCCGGCCGACTGAGGGGTCTCGACAGGCTCGACCACCGAGGCTTCGGGTCTCGACAGGCTCGACAACCGAGGCTCGACCGACAACATCGGTGATCGAGCTTGTCGAGATCCCTCAGAAGCGGCGCAGGCCCGACGGGGTGACGGCGGCGGTGACGGCGCGGTCGTGCGGCTCGACGGGCACCGCGCGGTCGACCTCGTCGTCGTAGAGCGCGACACAGGTGAACGTGCCGACCGGCACCCGGCCCAGCGCGCGGTCGTAGGACCCCCCGCCGCGCCCCATCCGTACGCCGGAGGGCGAGACCGCGAGGCCCGGGACGACGACCGCGTCGGCGGTGCCGATCGCGTCGACGCCGAGACGGCGCGAGGTCGGCTCGAGCAGGCCGTGGCGGGCGGGGGCGAGCCCCGCGCCCCCGTCGTACGCCGCCCAGTCGAGGTCGCCGTCGGCCAGCAGCACCGGGAGCACCACCCGCTTGCCCGCCGCGACCAGCCCGTCGAACAGCCAGGAGGTCCCCGGCTCCGTCCCGATCGACACGTACGCCGCCACGGTGGCGGCCCGGCGTACCTCCTCGGTGGCCAGCAGGTGGCCCGCGAGGGCGCGCGCGAACAGGCCGAGCTCGACGACCGCCAGCCGGTTGCGGGCGGTGGTCAGCTGGTCGCGCAGGGCGAGCTTGCCGGGGTGCGCCCCCCGGGCGGGTTGTGACGACGGCACGACAGGAGCCTAGGCTCGGCCGCATGGGTAGTCCCGCACTGAAGAAGGCGCGCGAGAAGATGGTCGACGCAGGCGTCGACCCGGTCGCGATCGACACCTTCGCCCACTACTTCCGCCTGCTCGAGCACGGCGAGACGGGGCTGGTCCCCGAGTCGGCGATCGACCCGGTCGACGTGCCGTCGCTCGCGGGGGCCGAGGTCGACGACGAGGTCGCCGCCGAGGCGATCCGCCACACCGTGGTGATCAAGCTCAACGGTGGTCTCGGCACCTCGATGGGCATGAGTCGCGCCAAGTCGCTGCTGTGCGTGCGCAAGGGCTTGTCGTTCCTCGACATCATCGCCCGCCAGGTGCTCCACCTGCGCGAGCAGCACGACGCGACGCTGCCGCTGATCTTCATGAACTCCTTCCGCACCTCGGCCGACACCATGGCCGCGCTCGGGCGCTACGACGGCCTCGCCATCGACGGCCTGCCGCTGGAGTTCCTGCAGAACAAGGTCCCCAAGCTGCTGGCCAAGGACCTCAAGCCCGTCTCGTGGCCGGCCGACCCCGACCTCGAGTGGTGTCCGCCCGGGCACGGCGACCTCTACACCGCGATGCGCGGCACGGGCCTGATCGACCTGCTGCTCGAGCGCGGGTTCCGGCACGTGTTCGTCTCCAACTCCGACAACCTCGGCGCGGTGCCCGACCCGCGGGTCGCGGGCTGGTTCGCGAGCAGCGGTGCGCCGTTCGCGATCGAGGCCGTCCGCCGGACCGCCTCGGACCGCAAGGGCGGCCACTTCGCCCGGCGCCGCAGCGACGGTCGGCTGGTGCTCCGCGAGAGCGCCCAGGTGCCGCCCGCCGACCAGGGCGCGTTGGCCGACCTCGAGCGCCACCGCTACATGTCGACCAACAACCTCTGGTTCGACCTGGCCGCGATGAAGTCCGCCCTCGACCAGCGTCAGGGCATCCTCGGGCTCCCGCTGATCCGCAACGTCAAGACCGTCGACCCCGCCGACTCCTCCTCGCCCGAGGTGATCCAGGTCGAGACCGCCATGGGTGCCGCCATCGAGGTCTTCGACGGCTCGGTGCTGATCGAGGTGGGCCGCGACCGGTTCGTGCCGGTCAAGACGACCAACGACCTGCTGGTGCTGCGCTCCGACGTCTACGACATCGGCACCGACTTCGTGCTCGACCAGGTGTCGGCCGAGCTGCCCTTCATCGACCTCGACGGTGAGCACTACAAGCTCGTCGGCGACTTCGACCGGCACTTCCCCGAGGGGGCTCCGTCGCTGGCCAAGGCGACCTCGTTGCGCATCGAGGGCGACGTCACCTTCGGCAAGGGCGTGCAGGTCATCGGCGACGTCGAGCTCGACGTCAGGGGAGCCGACCGCATCGCCGCCGGGACGGTGCTGCAGTCCGATGAGTGACCGGCGGGCTCCGCTGCGGACCGTCGACGAGCACCTCGCCCTGGTGCTCGAGGCGACCGCCGCGCTGCCCGACGTCGAGCTGCCCCTCCTCGACGCGCTCGACCTCTCCTGCGCCGAGGACGTGCACGCCCCGCTGCGGCTGCCGCGCTTCGACAACTCCGCGATGGACGGCTACGCCGCCCGCGCCGCCGACGTCGCCGGTGCCTCGGCCGCGACCCCGGTGACCCTGCCCGTCGTCGGCGACATCGGCGCGGGCCAGTCGCCCACGCCGGTGACCCACCTCGAGCCCGGCACCACGGCCAAGATCATGACCGGCGCCCCGATGCCGGCCGGTGCCGACACCGTCGTGCCCTACGAGTGGACCGACCGCGGCGTCGCCGAGGTGAGCATCGACCGGCCGGCCGCTGCCGGTCAGCACGTCCGCTACGCCGGCGAGGACGTCGCCGAGGGCGACCTCCTGGTCGAGGTGGGCACCACCCTGGGGCCGCGTCACCTCGGGCTGCTCGCGTCGGTCGGGCGGTCCGTCGTACGCGTGCGCAGGCGGCCGCGCGTCCTCATCGTCTCCACCGGCTCCGAGCTGCGCGAGCCGGGCGTCGCGCTGGTGCCCGGTGCCGACGACGACGCGATCTACGACGGCAACTCCTACCTCCTCGCCGGGGCCGCGCTGCGCGCCGGCGCCGTACCCCTGCGCGTCGGCCTCGTCCCCGACCGGCCCGACGCGTTCCTCGCCGCGCTCGACGACGCGCTGGGCGCGCCCGACGGGGCCGACCTCGTCGTCACCTCCGGCGGCATCTCGATGGGCGACTACGACGTGGTCAAGGCCGCGCTCACCCCCGGCGGCACCGTGTGGTTCGGCGGCCTGGCGATGCAGCCCGGCAAGCCGCAGGGCTTCGGCGCCGTGGCCGCCGGCGGCCGGCAGGTCCCGTTCTTCGCGCTGCCCGGCAACCCGGTGTCGTCCTACCTGTCCTTCGAGATGTTCGTGCGCCCGGCGCTGCGCCGGATGATGGGGCTGACCCCCGAGTCGCGGCCCACGGTGCGTGCGCGGCTCACGCACGCCGTCACCTCGCCGGCCGGACGCCGGCAGTTCCTCCGCGGCGTCGTCACGATCGGCAGCGACGGCAACACCGTCACCGAGGTCGCCCCCGTCGGCGGCTCGGGCTCCCACCTCGTCGGCGACCTCGCCGCCTCCGACGCGCTGATCGTCGTGCCCGAGGACGTCACGGCCGTCGCCGCCGGCGACACCGTCACCGTCATCCGCCTGGACCAGGACTGAACGATGAGCGACCGACTGACCCACGTCGACGAGACCGGTGCGGCCCGGATGGTCGACGTCTCCGCCAAGGACGTCACCGCCCGCGAGGCCACCGCCTCGGGCCGGGTGCTCGTCTCGCCGGCCGTGATCGCGCTGCTGCGCGGTGAGGGCGTGCCCAAGGGCGACGCGCTCGCCGTGGCCCGGCTCGCCGGCATCATGGGCGCCAAGCAGACCCCGTCGCTGATCCCGCTGTGCCACCCGCTGGCGCTCTCGGCCGTCTCGGTCGACCTCGTGGTCACCGACACCTCCGTCGACATCACCGCAGCGGTCCGCACCACCGACCGCACCGGCGTCGAGATGGAGGCGCTCACGGCCGTCTCGGTCGCCGCGCTCACCGTCGTCGACATGGTCAAGGCCGTCGACAAGGCCGCGGTGATCACCGACGTGCGCGTCGAGACGAAGTCCGGCGGCAAGAGCGGCGACTTCTCACGGACTGCGCAGGTCGAGGCGTGAGCCTGCGGGCCGAGGTCGTCGTCGCCTCCAACCGGGCCGCCGCCGGCGTCTACGCCGACGAGACCGGGCCGATCATCGTCACCGCGCTGCAGGAGCTCGGGTTCGTGGTCGACCCGCCCGTCGTCGTACCCGACGGAGACCCGGTGGGTGCCGCGATCGCCGCCGCGGTGGCCGGGGGAGCGCGCCTCGTGCTGACCACGGGCGGCACCGGCCTGACCCCGACCGACCGCACCCCCGAGCAGACCCGGGCGCTCCTGGACCGCGAGGTGCCCGGCATCGCCGAGGCGATCCGCGCGGCCGGCGCGGCGGCGGGCGTGCCGACGGCCGTGCTCTCCCGCGGCCTGGCCGGCGTCGTCGGCGACTGCCTGGTCGTCAACCTGCCGGGCTCCCGCGGCGGCGTGAAGGACGGGCTCGCGGTGCTGCGACCGATCCTGGTGCACGCCGTCGAGCAGGTCGTCGGGAGCGACCACTGAACGGTGGGTGGGGTCGTCGGCGTCCGACCGGCTGGCCCGCGACCCTCACCAGCGGCTCCGACCCCGTCGTCACGCTGCGGCCCCTGCGCCGCTCCGACCTCGACGCCTGGCGCTCGGCGCGCCAGCGCAACGCGATGTGGCTCGTGCGCTGGGACGCCACGGCCCCGCCCGGCTCCCCGCCACGACCGGTCACCTTCCGCACCCTCGTGCGCCGGCTGGCGGTCGCGGCGCGGCAGGGCACGACGCTGCCGTTCGCGGTCGAGGTCGACGGCCGGTTCGCCGGCCAGCTGACGATCAACAACATCGTGCGGGGCTCCGCGCAGTTCGCCTCGGTCGGCTACTGGCTCGACCAGGACGTCGCCGGCCGCGGCGTCATGCCCCGCGCCGTCGCCATGGCCGTCGACCACTGCTTCCAGGTCGTCGGACTGCACCGCATCGAGGTCGCCATCCGCCCCGAGAACTCCAACTCCCTGCGGGTGGTGGAGAAGCTCGGCCTCCACGAGGTCGGCTACGCCCCGCGCTTCCTGCACATCGACGGCGACTGGCGCGACCACCGCCTCTACGCGATCACCAAGGAAGAGGTCCCGCACGGTCTCCTGAGCCGCCTCGAGCGCTGACCCGTCGCCCACGGGCGACGGGTCAGCGTGGTTCCAGATCACATGAGTCACTCCAGCAATCTGGCGACACACCTGGCCGCCTCCGCTGCGGGGTGCGGTGACGCTCCTAACCTCGGTCTGTGGACCTCAGTGCTCTGATCTTCGTCGCCCTGGCGGTGGCCTGGGCCACCTACCTGATCCCCAAGGCGCTGCGCCAGCACGAGAACGGCGCCGAGGTCGTCGGCTTCTCGGCCCGGATGCGCGTGCTCGCGCGGCGCGAGCCGGTCGACGGCCGGTCGGCGCGTCTCGTGGTCGAGCCCGGCAAGCCCGCCTCGTCGGCCGTGCCGGTCGAGGCGGCCCCCGAGGTCGGCGCCGAGCGCACCACCGTCCCGCCCGCCGTACGCCGCGCCGCGGCCGCGCGCGCCGCCCGGCGTCGGCTGCGCGTCGTCCTGACCATCCTGCTCGCCGGTGTCGTCGTCGCCGGCCTCGCCGTCGCCGGCGTGGTCGCCTGGATCTGGCTGGCCGCTCCGGCCGCCGTCCTGCTCGCGTGGCTGGTCGCCTGTCGGCTGATGGTCAAGCGCGAGCGGTCCGTCGGTGCCGTCGGTGCCGCCCGTCCCGCCCGCACCGGCGCCACGGCGCGGGTCCCGGTCGCGGCCGACCCCGCGCCCCTCGACGACAGCGGCCCGGTGACCGAGGAGATCCTCGCGGTCCGGGTCGAGGTCGAGCTCGCCGAGGAGGCCGCGTTCCTGGCGGCCCGCGACACCCCTGCTCCCGCCGACACCGACACCGACACGGCCGGGCCCGAGCCTGTCGCCGGTGGCTGGGACCCGGTGCCGACCACCCTGCCGACGTACGTCGACAAGGCGGCCGCGGTCCGCCGCTCGGTGCGCACCATCGACCTCGACGCCACCGGCGTGTGGACCTCGGGCCCGCTGGCCTCCGACTCCGCCCTGGCCCGCGAGGCCGACCAGGAGCGCCAGACCTCCCGCGCCCAGACCTCTCGTGTCCAGACCGAGGCGGAGCGCCGCGCCGCCGGTTCCTGACACTCACGGTCGTCGAGCCGCGGGGACGTAGTCACCGCGAGTCGAGACGCCCGCAGCCGAGATGCCCCACCTGGCCTGTTCCTGCGGCGATCTCGACTCGCCGGCCCGTGGCCGGCCCGTCGGCTCGATCACCGTGGGGGCCGAGCTCGGGTACGAGTGACGCCAGTCACGCATTCCAGCACCGGACAGGTGTCCGGTCGACTAGGTTCGCGGCCATGACCAAAGGTGCTTCGCTGGCGCGCGTCGGCGTCGCCTACCTGATCGCGCTGGTGCTCGCGACGGCCTGGCTGGTCGGCGGGCCCGACACCGGCCGGCTGTGGCTCGACGCCCTGGTCGCCGACCTCCTGGCGACGCTGGTGGTGTTCGCCGCGAGCCGGCTGCACCACAACTCGAGCTTCTACGACGCCTACTGGTCGGTGCTGCCGCCCTACCTGGCGGCGTACTGGTGGATCGCGGCGCAGGCCGACGGCGCCGTCGACACCACCCGCAACGTGCTCGTCCTGGGCGTGATCGTGGTGTGGGCGGTGCGGCTGACCGGCAACTGGATCTATGCCTTCCCCGGCCTGCAGCACGAGGACTGGCGCTACCCCATGCTGCGCGAGAGGGCCGGCCGGGCCGAGCTGGTCGTCGACCTGCTCGCGATCCACGTCTTCCCGACGCTCCAGGTGTTCCTCGCGATGGTGCCGGCCTACGTCGCCCTCACCCGCCCCGGCCGCGCGGTCGGCTGGCTCGACGTCGTCGCCGCGGTGGTGGGGCTCGGGTCGGTCCTGCTCACGTGGGTGGCCGACACCCAGATGTACCGCTTCGCCCGCACCAAGCAGCCCGGCCAGGCCCTGGACCGGGGCCTGTGGGCGTGGTCGCGACACCCCAACTACTTCGGCGAGTGGGGGTTCTGGCTGTCGCTCGCGCTGTTCGGCCTCGCGGCGTCGCCGGGCGACTGGTGGGTCCTGTTCCTCGGCGCGATCGCGATGCTGGCGATGTTCCTCGGCGCGAGCATCCCGATGATGGAGGAGCGCAGCCTCGATCGCCGCCCGAGCTACCAGGACGTGATCGACCGGGTGCCGAGGTTCGTGCCGCGGCCCCCGCGCCGGGGGCGCCGTACGCCGCCCGCGCCGGCGGTGCCGTGACCCGGGTCGTCATCGCGGGGCTGGGCGACAGCGGGCTGCTGACCGCGATCCAGCTGGCGCGGGCCGACCGGGGTCTCGAGCTGGTCGGCATCTCCAGCAAGCCGATGCTGGTCAGCGGCCAGGAGCTCGGCATCCGGCTGGCCCGACCCGACGACTGGCGCCGTGACTACCTCGTCGACTTCGGTCGCTACCGGCGGCTCGACGCGCTGCGGGTGGTGCACGGCAGCCTCACCGCCCTGGACCACGACGCCCGCACCGTGACCGTCGCCCGCGCCGACGGGTCGACGTACGACGAGCCCTACGACGTCCTGGTGATCTCGACCGGGGTGACCAACGGGTTCTGGCGGCGGCCCGGGCTGGAGACGCCCCACGAGGTCGAGGCCGGCCTGCGCGCCGCCCACGACCGGCTGGCGGCCGCTGGCTCGATCGCGATCATCGGTGGGGGAGCGGCCGCGGTGGGCAGTGCCGTCAACCTCGCGGCCGCGCTGCCCGGGCGCCGGGTCGACCTCTACTTCCCGGGTGAGCGCGGCCTGCCCACCCACCACGGTCGGGTGTGGGCCGACCTGTCCGGGCGCCTCGCGGCGCTCGGGGTGGGCGTCCACCCGGGCCACCGGGCCGTCGTACCCGACGGGTTCGCGCTCGACGAGATCACCACCGGCCCGGTGTCGTGGAGCACCGGCCAGCCTCCGGCCGAGGCCGACGCGGTGCTGTGGGCGATCGGCCGGGTCCGGCCCAACACCTCCTGGCTGCCGGCCGAGCTGCTCGACGGCGACGGGTTCGTCCGCGCCGGGCGCGACCTGCGGGTGCCCGGGATGCCGGGGGTGTTCGCGATCGGCGACGTCGCCGCGACCGACGCGTTGCGCTCCTCGGCGCGCAACCGGGCCGACAAGGTGCTGGCCGCCAACATCCGTGCCGAGCTCGCGGGTCGCCCGCTCGAGCAGTTCCGTACGACGAGGCGGCGCTGGGGCTCGGTGACCGGCGTGCAGCCCGAGGGCGTCGACATCTACTTCCCGTCGGGGCAGAAGCTGCGCTTCCCCGGCTGGACGGCGCGCGCGGTCATGCAGGACGTGATCGCGCGCCGGGTGATCTACGGCGGCATCCGCAGGGAGTGACTCACGTCGGTTGAGGTGCGAGCGGAGCGAGCCTCGAAACCAGGTACCGGAGGTCGAGTCGGGTACGTCGGCTGCGGTGGCTTCGAGGCTCGTCGCCGGGGCTCCTCGCACCTCAGCCGGCGTCGCGCTCAGTCCTTCTTGCGGCCGACCGGCAGCAGGATCCCGATCAGCACGCCGAGGGCGAGGACGCCGAGCAGCCAGACCCACAACGGCGACTCGGTCTCGCCGCCGAAGAGCTTGATCGTGGTGTCGCCGGTGTTCTGGGCGCAGAAGATGGCCACGAGGAGCAGCAGGACGACGCCGACGACCTGCTTGGGGGAGAGCGGGAAGCCCTTCTTCTCGCGGGTGTCCTGCGTCGTCTGGTCGTGAGCGTTGTTCATGGGCCAACCCCACCATCGGCGCAGAGTCGGGGGACCACCCGGACGGACGGTAGGTTCGCGGAGTGTCTGACGCCCGTCCCCGCCGTACCTTCGCCGTCATCAGCCACCCCGACGCCGGCAAGTCCACGCTGACCGAGGCGCTCGCGCTGCACGCCCGCGTCATCACCGAGGCCGGCGCCGTGCACGGCAAGGGCGGTCGCCGCGCGACCGTGTCGGACTGGATGGACATGGAGAAGGCCCGCGGCATCTCGATCACCTCCGCCGCGCTGCAGTTCAACTACCGCGACCACGTCGTCAACCTCGTCGACACCCCCGGCCACTCCGACTTCTCCGAGGACACCTACCGGGTGCTGTCGGCCGTCGACTCCGCCGTGATGCTGGTCGACGCCGGCAAGGGGCTCGAGCCGCAGACCCTCAAGCTGTTCAAGGTCTGCGCGCTGCGCGGCATCCCCGTCATCACCGTCATCAACAAGTGGGACCGGCCGGGCCTGTCGGCCCTGGAGCTGATGGACCTGATCGAGAAGCAGATCAAGCTGCGCCCGACGCCGCTGACCTGGCCCGTCGGGGAGGCGGGCGACTTCCGGGGGGTGCTGGACCGTCGTACGGGCGAGTTCGTGAAGTACACCCGCACCGCCGGCGGCGCCACCCGCGCGCCCGAGCGGCGGATGTCGCCCGACGAGGTCGGCGACGAGGACCGCGCGGTCTGGCAGGACGCCGTGGAGGAGAGCGAGCTGCTCGAGGCCGACGGCGCCGACCACGACCAGGAGCTCTTCCTGGCCGGTACGACGACCCCGGTCATGTTCGCCTCGGCGCTGCAGAACTTCGGCGTCGCCCAGTTGCTCGACCTGCTCCTCGACCTGGCTCCCGCCCCGCACACGACGCCCGGCGTCGACGGGTCGCTGCGCGAGGTCGACGACGAGTTCAGTGCCTTCGTCTTCAAGGTGCAGTCGGGCATGAACGCCGCCCACCGCGACCGGCTCGCCTACGCCCGCGTCGTGTCCGGCACCTTCGAGCGCGGCATGGTCGTCACCCACGCCTCGACGGGCCGGCCGTTCGCGACGAAGTACGCCCAGGCCGTCTTCGGTCGGGAGCTGTCGTCGATCGAGACCGCCGCCCCCGGCGACATCATCGGCCTGGTCAACGCGGCGTCGCTGCGCGTCGGCGACACGGTCTACACCGGCGACCCGATCGAGTACCCGCCCGTCCCGTCGTTCGCCCCCGAGCACTTCCAGGTCGCGACCGCCGCCGACATCGGCCGCTACAAGCAGTTCCGCAAGGGCATCGAGCAGCTCGACCAGGAGGGCGTCGTCCAGGTGCTGCGCTCCGACCTGCGCGGCGACCAGAGCCCGGTGCTCGCGGCGGTCGGGCCGATGCAGTTCGAGGTCGTCCAGGAGCGGATGACCCACGAGTTCAACTCCCCGATCCGACTCTCCCGCCTCGACTACCAGGTCGCCCGCCGTACCGACGACGACGGCGCCGCCGCCCTGGTCGGCAAGCGGGGCGTCGAGGTGCTGCGCCGCTCCGACGGCACCCCCATGGCCCTCTTCGTCGACCGGTGGCGAGCCGACGTCACCGCGCGCGACAACCCCGAGATCATGCTCGAGGCGCTGCCGGCGGGCGGGGTCTGAGGGTTCTGGGACCCGTTGGGAGATTCACCGCCACAGCGGTGAAACTCCCGCCCCTATGACGAAACGTCGTCGACGAGGCGGGAGTTTCACCACGCCGGCGGAGAATTTCCCAACGCTTCATTCAGGCCGCAAACTGACCTGAAGCGGTCCTAGCCTGACGCCATGACCACCACCCAGCACCCCACCGACCTCGACCGCGCCGACCTCCTCGAGGCCCTGACCAAGCACCGTGGGCTGTTCCGCGGCACGGTCGACGGCCTCACCGACGACCAGGCCCGGCTGACCCCGACCGCCAGCGAGCTCTGCCTCGGTGGGCTGATCAAGCACGTGACCGTCATCGAGCGGCAGTGGGCCGCGTTCGTCGTCGACGGACCGGACGAGGCTCCCGATGTCGACTGGGCCAACGTCGACTGGAGCAACCCGCCGGCCGTCGTGCTCGCTCACCTCGACGGCTTCACGATGCGCGACGACGAGACGCTCGCCGGCCTGCTCGCGGCGTACGACGAGGCGGCGGCCTCGACCGACGAGCTGGTCCGCACCGTCGACCTGTCGGCCCGTCACCCGCTGCCGACGGCGCCGTGGTTCGAGCCCGGCGCGAGCTGGAGCACGCTGCGGGTCTTCGTGCACCTGGTGGCCGAGACGGCCCAGCACGCCGGGCACGCCGACATCATCCGCGAGACGATCGACGGCCGGAAGTCGATGGGCTGAGGTCGGTCTGCGGGTCTGGCGGGGCTGGGCGTCGCCCGGCGCGGCGGTCAGCGCCCGCCGGGGCCGACGTAGGTGCCCCGGCCCGTCGGCAACGGCAGGTCGAGCGTGGTGAGGATCCCGGGACGGGCGGCGACCACGTCGGGGATCGCGTTCACGATGCGACCGCACGCGGCGACGATCGCGGCGTGGTTGTGGTCGCCGTGCTCGCTGCTCGGCACGATGTCGACGACGTACGACGGCTCGCCGGTGATCTCGACGCGGTAGGACCCGCCGCCCGCGGCGGGGCGGGCCCAGTCGGGGCGCAGGTCGTCGCGGGTGCGGGTGACGTGCTCGACGACGATCGCGGGGTGGCCGTCGACCAGGCCGCTGATCGAGAACCTCAGCGCTGCGATGGTGCCCTGCTCGATGCGGCCGGCGGCGATGTCGTAGCCCTCGGGCGCCGGCGCGGCCTCCCAGTGCTCGACGATCTCGTCGACCTCGATGCCCAGCCCGGCGGCCGTCATCCGGATCGTGGTGCCCCACGCCATCGCGAGCACACCCGGCAGGAACAGCAGGGGAGTGGAGTCGACCGGCTGACCGAAGCCCATCAGGTCGAACATCACCTCCGCGCCGTCGTACGTCGCGTAGTCGGCGAGCTCGTAGGTCTTGACCTGGGTGATCCGCTGGCACGTGCTGGCCAGGGCCAACGGCACCAGGTCGCTGGCGAACCCGGGGTCGACGCCGGTCACGTAGACGCTCGCGCCGCCGGCCTGCGCGGCGGCCTCCACCTTGTCGATCACCTTCTGCGGCATGGTGCCCCAGGGGTACTGCAGTGTGCCGGGCGCCGACCCGACGACGTCGATGCCGGCCTCGAGCAGCCGGCGTACGTCGTGGGTGGCCTCGACCGGCCGGGTGTCGCCCATCGCGCAGTAGACGACCACGTCGGGCCTCGTCGCGATGAGCGCGGCGAGGTCGCCGACGGCGGTGACGCCGGTCGTCACCGCGAGGCCGGCCAGCTCGCCGGCGTCCCGGCCCACCTTGTCCGGGGTCGAGGTGCTGACCGCGACGAGGTCGAACCGCGGGTCGTCGATGAGCTGGCGGAGGGTCAGCCTGCCGGCGTTGCCGGTGGCGACCTGGGCGACGCGGATCGTCTGCGGAGACATGGGCGTGAATCTAGAACAGGTTCTACTTCGGACGGTAGGGTCCGGCGCATGGAACGCGAAGGACGGGTCGAGGGCAAGGTCGTGCTCATCAGCGGCGGGGCTCGCAACATCGGGGGCGCCAGCGCGCGGATGCTCGTCGCGGAGGGTGCCCGGGTCGTCATCGGCGACCTGCTCGACGAGGAGGGTCGGGCGCTCGCCGACGAGCTGTGCGGAGAGTTCGGTGAGGGCGTCGCCCGCTACGTCCACCTCGACGTCACCAGCGACGAGGACTGGAAGGCCGCCGTCGCCCTCACCGTCGCCGAGCTCGGCCGGCTCGACGTGCTGTTCAACAACGCCGGCATCTTCAACGGCGGCCAGCTGCAGCGCTACAAGCGGGCGCTGTGGCAGGAGATGCTCGACGTCAACCTCACCGGCGCCTTCCTCGGCATCCGCGCCGCCACCGAGGCGCTGATCGCCGCCGGCGGCGGCTCGATCATCAACACCTCCTCGATCGAGGGGCTGCGTGGCACCCCTTGGGCCCACGGCTACGTCGCCTCGAAGTGGGGGCTGACCGGGCTCACCAAGTCGGTCGCCATGGAGCTCGCGCCCCACGGCATCCGCTGCAACTCCCTGCACCCCGGCCGGATCAGCACCCCCGCCACCGACCAGATGCCCGAGGGCCTGATCCCCATCCCGCTCGGCCGCCCGGGCCGACCCGAGGAGGTCGCCAGCTTCGTGCTGTTCCTGGCCAGCGACGAGTCGTCGTTCACCACCGGTGCGGAGTTCGTCATGGACGGCGGCACCGTCATGCACATCCCGACCAACCCCTGAGCCGTCGTACGACGGCGGGCCCGGTCGTGCCGTCAGCGGCGGTTGAGCTCGACCGCGGCGCGGACCAGGGCGACGAACGCGTCCTCGTCGAGGGCGTCACCCTCCTTGACGTCGACGGCCCGGCGGGTCCCGGCGTCGAGGCTGGCGTTGAACACGCCGGCCGGGTCGTCGAGCGCCGCGCCCTTGGCGAAGGTCATCTTGACCTTGTCCTGGTAGGTCTCGAGCGTGCAGACCAGGCCCGAGGCAGAGAACGTCGGCACCCCGTCGGGGTTGGTCGGCTTGCGCCACTTGACCTCCTCGACGATCTCCGGGTCGGCACCCAGCACCAGGCCCCGCACCCTCGTCACCACCTCGTCGCGCCAGTCGTCGCCCATGGATCGACGGTACCGCTGTCCGCCGTCGGCTGAGGAGGCCCGGCGCCACGCCGCCGAACCCCACGTCGGCTGAGGTGCGAGGAGCCCCAGCGGCGACCCGACCCGGTACGCCGCCCCGGCCCCGCCCCCACGTCGGCTGAGGTGCGAGGAGCCCCAGCGACGAGCCTCGAAGCCACCGCCACCGACCCGCCCAACCCGACCCACGGGTCTGTGGAAACAACCACGAGTCGTCCACAGGGACGGGGTGGGGCTGGGTTGTCCACAACCCCTGTGGTTGAGCGGGAAAGTCGATCGGGACTGTCGGTGGTCGGTGCTGGAATAGACCCATGGCCCAGCACACCGACACCCCCGGATCGGGACACCCGATCAAGGCAGTGCTGTGCCGGTTCCTCGACGAGCTGAAGGGTCTGGCCGACGTCCCGGCCTGGTCGATGGATGTAGAGACCACCATCCGTGTGGTGGGTCTGGGTGCCCGGGTCGCCGCCGGTGTGGCCGAGCTCGAAGCCCGCTCCATCAGACAGGCCGAGGTCCTGGACCTGCCTGGCCAGACGCAGTGCCGCAACGTCGCCCGGTGGGTGCAGCAGACCACCGGGGTGACCGGACGGTCTGCTCGCGCAAAGGCCAAGCTCGCCGCAGGCCTGGGCGACCTCGAACCCACCCGCACCGCGACGGCCCGCGGGGAGATCCATGCCGAGCAGGCCCAAGCCATCGCCAACCATGTCGCTCTGCTGGACGACGAGAAGGTCACCGCCCACGACCAGGCCCGCGCCGAGACGTTCCTGCTCGCTGAGGCTGTCGGTGGCCATGACGCCGATGCCCTGGCGACGATGGGCCACGCGATCTGGGAACGCCTGGACCCCGAAGGCGCCGACGAACGCGAAGCCAAAGCGTTGGAAGCCCAGGAACAACGCGCCCGCAGACGCACCCGACTCACCATGGGCGACGACGGTGACGGACTGACCCACGGCCGGTTCTCCATCCCCACCGCCACCGCCGATGCGTTCCGCAAACAGCTCCACGCCCTGGCCGCCCCCAAGCACGTCCGCGCCGAACACGGGCCCGGGTCCTACGACTGGCAGAGACCCTCAGCCGAACGCCTCGGCCAGGCGTTCGTGGACTGGATCGAGACCTACGACCCCACCCAGCTACCGAAGATCGGCGGCCTGTCCGCCACCGTGATCGTCATCGGTGACTACGACCTCCTGCAGGGGAAGATGAAGGCCGCCCAGCTGGAGACCGGCACCAAGATCAGCCCCACCGAGTACCTCCGCCTGGCCTGCGGCGCCGGGGTCATCCCGGCCTGGATGAACGCATCCGGCGAGGTCCTCGCGCTAGGCCGGAAGCACAGGTTCCACACCCCCGCCCAACGCCTCGCCGCGATCGTCGAGCAACGCCACTGCCAACACCACAGTGGCTGCGACGTCCCCGGCTACCTGTGCCACGCCCACCACCACATCCCCTGGGCCCACGGCGGAGGCACCGACCTCCGCACCACCAGCCTGCTGTGCCCCTACCACCACGCACGCGCCCACCAACCCGGCCACGACCCCACCCGCACCTGACACCGCAGGTCGCTCACCGCATCGCCGCACCCGGGTACCGGTCGCCATGACGAGTCGACGCCCAGGGCACGTACGAGTGTGGCGCGCCCTCAGAGCCTGAGGAAGAGCGTTCTCCGCTGGCGACGGGCTCCACCTCCCGCTGCCCGTCGCAGCCCGGGACCGGGGCGCGTAGGGGCACGCCGAGTTCCGTGTCCAGGTCCGCGCCGCGTACGGTTCGGGGCCGAGAGCCACGACGTACGGAGAGCACGACATGCCTGAGCAGGACCACGAGCTTCCCCCGCTGGCCCCGTCGCCGCTGGAGGTGGGCATCACCGTGGTCAGCATCGTGCACCTCGTCCTCGTCGCGGTCGTGGTCGTGCAGCTGCTCCGGGGCAAGATGCGGCTGCCCCACGGGGTGTGGGGCTTCATCGTCCTGGTCTTCGTGCCGGTCATCGGCCCCCTCCTGGTGCTGACCTGGCAGGGGCGCGTCGAGCGCTACCAGGCGCGCATGCAGCGCGCCGTCGCGGCGCGGTGAGACGGCCTGCGGGTGGAAGATAGGCCGACCTCCTAGGATTTCGGCATGAGTGGACGGCCCTTCGACGCGTCGTACGACGAGTCGACCTCGACGCTGACCCTGAGCGGCATCGTCGACGAGCTCTCCCTGGACGACATGAAGTCCGCGCTCGCCACCGCGTCGGCCGAGCTCACCGTGCCGGTGAGGGTCGATCTCAGCGAGGTCGACTTCCTGCCCAGCATCGGCCTCGGCATCCTGGCGGCGGCCATGCGTCGGTGTCGCACCCGCGGTGGCGAGGTGACGCTGGTGACCCGCTCGGGGACCCTCGCGGCCCGCGTCCTGGAGATCAGCGGGCTGCCGTTCGACCTCAGCGGGGCAGCGTGACCCGCAGGAACCGCGGCCGGTAGCGCCGGGGGTCGGCCAGCACGTCGCCGACGTCGGTGTCGTTCTGGCTGTAGGAGACGACCATCGTGCCCGCCTTCGGCAGCAGGTCGGGGTGGGCGAGGGCCAGGTAGCGCAGGGTCCCGGTCGCGGCGTCGGACGGGATCTGCGCGAGCGCCGGGCTCGGCGTGAACGGGCCGGTCGGCCCCGGCGACGTCCAGACGGTGAGGTCGGTGCCGAGCACCTCGTCGCGCTTGCTGACGGCGTACCACCGTCCTTCCTGCTCGAAGACGCTGAGCGTCTGCGACACCCCACCGTCGGCCGGGATCAGAACGGCGGCCCGGCCGGGGTCGCGCTGCCACGCCTGGCCGTCCCAGTAGCGCCACCTGGTGGGGTCGAGCAGGTCGTCGACGCGGACCCGCGCCACCTGCAGCGAGAACCCGAAGACCCCGGCCTCGGCGGGCCGGGCGGTGCCGTAGAGGTAGACCGTGTCGCCGACGACGGCCGACGCGGCACCCCAGACGGGCCGGGTCGTGTCGACCCGGTCGGGCCCGACGTCCTGGAGCTCGATGAGCTGTGGGGTCCCGCCGCGCGGGACGACGAAGACCGCGACGGCCGGGCCGAGGTTGTCGAAGGCGAAGATGCCCGCGGACTGGTCGCCGTTGTCGCGCACCCGCTGGGCCGTCACCCCCACCAGGTCGTAGCCGGGCCGCTCGACGCGCGCGACCGACATCGGCCAGTAGCCGACGCCGTCGGCCCGGTCGGGCAGGATCGCGCCGTGGTCGGCCGGCAGCAGGACCTGGGCGCACGCGGGGCTGAAGACGAGCATCGAGTTGCGCACGAACGCCTGGCCGTCGAAGTCGGCGCCGCGCAGGGTGTCGCCGAACAGGAACAGCTGGCGACCGTCCTGCAGCGCGACGCTCGCGCCGACGTCGCCGCCCTGGAACTCCGGGTTGCCCCGCACCTCACGCGCGAACCGGTCGAGCTCCCTGACCGTGTCGAGGCCGTGGGTCGGCAGGCAGCGGGTCTGGGTCGCCCCGACGACGGTCGGTGCCGGGCGCACGGCCGGGCCGTCGGGCAGCGTCCAGAGCAGGGCGCCGAGCGCCACGGCCGCAGGCGCCACCGTCGCGACGACCCGGGCCCGCCAGGGAATCCTCATCCGGTGCGCCTCCTCTCCCGCTAGCGTCGAGCCCGACATGGACACGCCGACCACGCTCCGCCCACGCCCGGGCCTCCCGGTCGTGCTCGTGGTGATGCTCGTGGCCGGCCTGGTGCTGGCCCCCCTCATGTTCGCACTCCAGGTGGGCAGCGAGGGTCCGCAGCCCGATGCCGTCGAGATGGGCGTCGTCGGACCGGTGGTGGTGTCCCAGAGCGTCGTGGAGCGCGCCGCCGCCCTGCCGGGGGCGCCGCGCCGCGTGGTGGTGCTGCCCGAGGACGACGACCCCGCCGACGCCGTACGCCGCGGCCTGCTCGACGCGACGGTCGATATCGACCTCGGCAAGCCGTACGACGTCCTGCGCGTGTCGTCCACGGCCGACCCGGACCTCGTCGCCGCGGTCCGGGCGCAGGTCGCGTCGGTGAGCCTCGGCTACGGCCGCGTGGTCCGGGTCGTCGAGGTCCGACCGGTCCGCAACCCCGACGCCTGGCGCGGGACGCCGTACGCCGTGGTCGTGGCGTGGATCGTGCTCGGCGTCGCGCTCGCGATCGGCCTGCTGCTGGTGGCCGGGTCGCGGGTGACCTCGACGCGCCAGGCCCTGACCCGCGTGCTGGTGCTCGCGGTCCTCAGCGTGGTGGCGGCGTTCGCGATCGCCCTCGTCGTCTCCACGGTGACGGCCTCGACCGACCTCGGCCTCCTCCGCACGACCGCGGTCGGCGCCACCACCATCGCGGCGACCGCCTGGCTGATCCGTGGAGCCGAGGCGGTGTTCGGCCTGGCGGGACTCGCGGTCGCAGGGTCCTTCTCGCTGGCGGCCCTCGCGCCGCTGCTCGCCCTGACCGACCCCGCGGGGCTCCCGTCGCCGTGGCCCGACATCGTGCCCTGGACCGTTCCGGGAGCAGCGCTCTCGCTGACCCGGGCGGATGTCTTCTTCGGCACCTCGGTCGGGGTGCGGCCGGTCGCCGTGCTGCTCTCGTGGCTGGTGCTGGCCCTGCTCACGCTGGGCGCCGCCGTCGTCGACCGCCCGGCCGACGAGCCGGCCGACGAGTCGGCCGAGGACCCCGCCGTGCCTGCGGCGTAAGAGCGTTCTCACCGGCGGCTCATGGAGGGCTCACGGCCAGGACCGAGCCTCATCACATGAACCCCTTCAAGAAGACCCTCATCGTCGCCGCCGTCGTCCTCCCCACCGCCGGACTCGGCGTCGGAGCCCTCGCCCAGGCCGACACCGCCCCGCACCGCTCGTCGCACTCAGCGACGACGAGCACCCCGACCTCGCAGCCCACCGACGCCCCGACCAACGCCCCCACCAACGCCCCGACCACCGGTGCGGACGACGACCGCCGTGAGGACCGCCGTGAGGACCGCCGTGAGGACCGCCGCGAGGACCGCCGCGACGACCGCCGCGACGACCACCGTGAGGACCGCCGCGACGACCGCCGCGACGACCGCCGCGACGACCGCCGCGACGACCGCAGCACCGACAGCCCCCGTCACGACGCGGGTGACGACCACGGCCGCGACGACCGCAGCGACGACGGCCCGCGCCACGACGCGGGTGACGACCACGGCCGCGACGACCGCAGCGACGACCGCAGCGACGACGGCCCGCGCCACGACGCCGGTGACGACCAGGGCCGCCACGGCGACGACGACCGGTCCGGCTCGGGCCGCGACGACGACCGCTCCGGCCACGACAGCTCCGACGACGACGGCTCCGGCCACGACGGCCGCGACGACGACCGCTCCGGCCACGGCGACGACGACTGACCCTCCGCCGGCCCACGGACCCCAGCCCTAGGCTCGGAGCGTGCCCACCGCCTTCGTGTACGCCGCCGCCCGCACCCCCTTCGGCCGCTACGGCGGCGCGCTGGCCGAGGTCCGTCCCGACGACCTCGCGGCGCTCGCGCTGAGCGGGGTGCTGGCGGCGGCGCCGGGCCTGGACCCGGTCCGCCTCGGCGACGTGGTGTGGGGCAACGCCAACGGTGCCGGCGAGGACAACCGCAACGTCGGCCGGATGGCCGTGCTCCTGGCCGGACTGCCCACCTCGGTGCCGGCCACCACGGTCAACCGGCTGTGCGGCTCGTCCCTCGACGCCGCGATGGTCGCCTCGCGCACCATCGAGTCCGGGGACGCCGACGTCGTGGTGGCGGGAGGCGTGGAGTCGATGACCCGGGCCCCGTGGGTGCTGCCCAAGCCGTCGCGGGCCTTCCCGGCCGGCCACCTCGAGGCGGTCTCGACCACCCTGGGGTGGCGGTTGGTCAACGAGCGGATGCCGGCGGAGTGGACGGTCGCGCTGGGCGAGGCCAACGAGATGCTGGCCGAGCGCTTCGCCATCTCCCGCGAGCGGCAGGACGAGTTCGCGGCCCGCTCCCACCGGCTGGCCGCGGCCGCCTGGGACGCCGGGTTCTACGACGACCTGGTCGTGCCGGTCCCCGGTGTCGACCTGGACCGCGACGAGGGCATCCGCCCGGGGTCGACCGCCGACCGGTTGGCCGGCCTCCGACCGTCGTTCCGTGCGGACGGCACGATCACGGCGGCCAACGCCTCACCGCTCAACGACGGCGCGTCCGCCGTCCTGCTGGGAAGCGAGAGCGCTGCTCTCGGACTCGCGCCGCTCGCACGGATCGCCGGTCGGGGGGTGCACGCCCTCGACCCGCAGGACTTCGGCTTCGCTCCCGTCGAGGCGGCCGACAAGGCCCTGCGCCGGGCCGGCATCGGGTGGCCCGACGTCGGGGCGGTCGAGCTCAACGAGGCGTTCGCGGTGCAGGCCCTCGCGTGCGTCGACGCCTGGGCCGCCGAAGGGCTGAGAGACCCTGCGATCGTCAACACCAAGGGCGGGGCGATCGCCCTCGGGCACCCGCTCGGCGCCAGCGGCACCCGCATCCTCGGCACCCTCGCCCACCGGCTGGTCGAGAGCGGCGAGCGGTGGGGGGTGGCCGCGATCTGCATCGGCGTGGGGCAGGCCCTCGCCGTGGTGCTCGAGAACGCCCGCTGAGGCCGAGCTCAGGCCTCCGGCGAGGTGTCCTCGGGCCAGGCGTGGTGCGCGGTCAGGTGGGCCTCGACCCGGGCGACGTCCTCCGGGCTCGGCAGGGCGTCGGTGATCTTGGTGATCAGGACCCCCACGTCGGGCTCGGACCCCTCACCCGACCGGGAGGGCGCGGCCACCTGACGCGCGATCTCGGCGACCTCGTCCTCGGTCAGGCGGCGGCGCAGCAGGGCGAGCAGCGGGATGTAGTCCTTGGTCGGTACGCCGGCCGGGTAGCCCGCGCGCAGCCAGTCGAGGATCCCGCGCAGCTTGCCACCGGACTCGGGGGTCGGGGCGGTCATCTCAGCCCTCCTTCGCGACGATGGTGGGATAGACGTGCTCGAAGGAAACCGTCTTGCCGAACCCGGTCGCGGTGATGATGGTCAGTCCGAGGGCGACTCCGGCGAGCACCACGAGCAGGCACAGGCCGGCGACGACGCGGCCCAGCGGGTGCGGTGAGTCGTGGCTGTCGGCGGCACCGGCATCCGGGGCGAGCGCGTCGCCGCTGTTGCCCCAGGCCAGCGAGCGGATCCCGAGCGCGAAGACGAGCGGCAGGCCGGCCCCGAAGAGGAGGCCGAAGACCAGCACGCGCCAGGCGCCGTCGAGGGCGAAGCCGAGGTTGTCGATCATGCGACGGCCTTCTTCCGGTCGGTCGACCGGGCGCCCTGGTCGGCGCCGTCCCAGTCGTCGTTGACGTTGTGGGCCGACACCGGTTGGAGCCGGGATCGGACGTAGAGCGTCGCCGCGGTCGCGATCAGGACGGCGGTGACGGCGAGCGGGCCGGCGTACCCCCCGAGGAGGTCACCGAGCCACCACATGGCCGCGCCGACCAGGCCGGCGGCGGGGAGCGTGATCAGCCAGGCGAGGGCCATCCGGCCGGCGATCCCCCAGCGGACCTCGGCGCCCCGCTTGCCGACACCGGTACCGATGATCGAGCCGGTCGCGACGTGGGTCGTGGACAGCGCGAAGCCGAGGTGGCTCGAGATGAGGATGACGGCGGCCGAGGAGCTCTCGGCGGCCATGCCCTGCGGGGAGCCGATCTCGACCAGGCCCTTGCCCAGGGTCCGGATGATGCGCCAGCCGCCGAGGTAGGTGCCGGCGGCGATCGCGAAGGCGCAGGACAGCTTGACCCAGAAGGGGACGGCCTCGGTGTCGTCCCACCGGCCGCCGGCGATGAGGGCGAGGGTGATGACGCCCATGGTCTTCTGCGCGTCGTTGGTGCCGTGGGCCAGGGAGACCAGCGAGGCGCTGCCGATCTGGCCCCACCGGAAGCCGTTCTCGGTGAACCGCGCGGCCACGCCGACGGTGACCCGGAAGATCAGCCAGGTCCCGACCGCGGCGACGACGCCGGCGATCACCGGCGAGGCCAGCGCCGGCAGGATCACCTTGCCGATGACGCCGTCGAGCTTGGACCCGTCGCCGTTCCAGTTGACGCCGTCGAGGCCGAGGCCGGCGATGGCGCTGCCGATGAGGCCGCCGAAGAGGGCGTGGGACGACGACGACGGCAGCCCGACGAGCCAGGTGGTCAGGTTCCACACGATGCCGCCGACCAGTCCGGCCAGCACGATGAGGAGCAGGGCGTAGCCCTGGTCCCCGGTGAGGTCGGGATTGGGGGCGCCGGACTTCTCCTGGACCTTGATCACCGAGTTGGTGACGGTCAGGGCCACCTCGACGGACAGGAACGCCCCCACCAGGTTGAGCACGGCCGACAGCGTCACGGCCACCTTGGGCTTCAGCGCACCGGTCGCGATGGACGTCGCCATCGCGTTGGCCGTGTCGTGGAACCCGTTGGTGAAGTCGAAGGCCAGGGCCGTGACGACCACCAGCACGAGGATCAGCGTTGCCTCAGTCACCCGACCACGGTGCTCCCTGGAGGGGGTCCTGGGCACCCCCTGCGGCCGGAGTTCGCCGGACGTTCACCGGCGGGCCCGGGCTCAGTCGCCGACGGCCTCGATGCCGCGCCGGACGATCAGGGGGTCCGGGGTGCCCACGATCGAGGTGTCCTTGCCCTCGTAGTCGAAGCGGGACAGGAAGTGGCGCATCGCGTTGACCCGGGCCCGCTTCTTGTCGTTGCTCCTGATGGTCGTCCAGGGCGCCCACTCGGTGTCGGTACGCCGGATCATCGCCTCCTTGGCCTCGGTGTAGTCGTCCCACTTGTCGAGCGACTCGAGGTCGATGGGGGAGAGCTTCCACTGCCGCACGGGGTCGACCTGGCGGATGATGAACCTGGTGCGCTGCTCGGACTGCGTGACCGAGAACCAGTACTTGCTCAGCGAGATGCCGCTGTCGACGAGCATCTGCTCGAACAGCGGGGCCTGGGCGAGGAACTGGTCGTACTCGCCGTCGGAGGCGAAGCCCATCACCCGCTCCACCCCGGCGCGGTTGTACCAGGACCGGTCGAACAGCACCATCTCTCCCGAGGTCGGCAGGTGCCGGACGTAGCGCTGGAAGTACCACTGGTTCTGCTCGCGGTCGTTGGGCTTGCTCAGCGCGACGGTGCGGGCGTAGCGCGGGTTGAGGTGCTCCATGAACCGCTTGATCGTCCCGCCCTTGCCGGCGGCGTCGCGCCCCTCGAACAGCAGGACGTGCTTGGTCCCGGTGTCGGACGCCCAGCGCTGGAACTTCAGCAGCTCGACCTGCAGGAGGTACTTGGCCTCGTCGTACTCGTCGCGCGGCATCCGCTCGTCGTAGGGGTAGTTCTCGCGCCAGGTGTCGACGGCGCGGCCGTCGGCGTCGAGCAGCACCGGGTCGTCGTCGTGGTCCTCGCCGATGGTGAAGCCGTCGACGTGCAGTCGGTCGATGTACTCGCGAACGTCACCCAGCATGCGCCGAACCTAGCGAGCCCGTCTGAACGGAAGGTGACGCGCAGCGCTCGGTCATCCGCCTGCGGCGTGCTCCGGGGCCGGGGCCGCCGGGCTCGCGGGGGCCGCCGGCGGCAGCAGTCGGAGCTGGAGCAGCGCGCCGTAGCGGACGTCGGGGTCGTCGAGGTCCATCCCACCGACCTCGGCGACGCGGCGCAGCCGGTAGCGGAAGGTGTTGGGGTGCACGAACAGCCCCTCGGCGGCCGCGACCACGTCGCCGAAGGCCTCGAGCCAGGCCCGTAGGGTCTCCACGAGGTTGGTCCGGTGCTGGACGTCGTACGCCGCCAGGCGCGCCAGCGCCCCCTCGGGACGGTCGCCGCGAGCGGCCACGATGTCGCGCATCTCGAGCATCAGCGACTCGACGTGCACGTCGGCCAGCCGCGCCACCGGCCGGCCGCCGGGGCGGTCGCGCAGGACCCGTAGGACCCGGTCGACGCAGGCCCGGGAGTGGGCGAGCGCGGTGACGTCGCCCGCGGTGGGGCCGATGCCGACCACGGCGCTGCGGCGGTCGCCGACCCGGTCGAGGAACTCCTGGGCGATGCGGGCGGCGCGGTCCTCGGCGCCGTCGACGACGCCCGGCACCGGGACCAGTCCGTAGGTGACGCCGCCGATGAGCGCCGCCGCCGACCGGGGGTGGGCGCCGCTCAGGTGCACGGCGAACGCGTCGCCCAGGCGCTCGCGGTCGTGGGCCACCACGGCGTCGTCGTCCGGGCCCGCCCCGACGTCGGACCCGGTGACCGCGACCCCGAGCACCATCAGCTGCACGCCGCCGCCCAGTCCCAGCCGGTCCAGGGCACCCTGGGCCTGGACCCCGCCCTCGAGCGCGGTGCTGAGCAGGTCGGCGCGCAGCCGGCGCTGGACGTCGGCGCCGGCCCGCACGCGCAGGAGGTGGAGGGCCACGAGCTTGGCGGCGTCGCAGAGGGCCTCGGTGCGCTCGTCGCTCAACGGGCCCGGGACGGCGGCCCAGATCGAGCCGAGGACCTCGTCGCCGGCGCGGACCGCCACGGCGACCCGCGGGCGGGTGAAGGTGTCGCCGTCCATCGGGATCGGGGTGACGAAGACGGGGCGGTCGGTGCGGTGCAGCTCGCGGAACACGCCCTGGTCGGCGAGCGCCCGCGCGTAGCGCTCGGGCACCTGGCGGCCCAGGATGGTCTCGACCCGCGACGGGTCGGCCTCGTCCTGGCGGCCGGAGAAGGCGAGCACCCGCGACCGGCGGTCCTCGATCGTGACCGGGGCGTCGAGCAGGGAGGCGATCGCGTTGGCCACGGCGAACAGGTCACCGGAGGGCAGGCCGCCGAGCGACTCGGACCCGGCGACGGCGATGTCGCCCTCCGCGAGGAGGGACCGCAGCATCGTGGCGAGGTGCGCCCACGGCGCTCCCCGGCTCAGCACCAGCAGGCAGACCCCGGTGGCCTCGACCACGCGTCGTACGTCGTCGCTGACCGGGGCGGGGGCGCGCAGCACCAGCCCCGCGGCGCCCTGCTCGCCCAGGTCGCGCAGGAGCGCGACGACGTCGGTCTCGTCCTCGAGCCCGACCGCGAGCACCAGCGCGCCGGCCGGCAGCGCGGGCACGTCGAGCGGGTCGTGGATGACCACGCCCCCGATCTCGGGGGCACCCTCGACGTCGCCGGCCACCAGCTGGAGCAGGGTGGCGCCGAGGTCGTCGAGCACGCGCCCGAGGCTGGCGCGCGGACGCAGGTTCACCGTGGGGGCCGCCGTGGGCGTCGCCGCTGGGGTCATCTGCCGACGATAGGGGTCCGTCGCCGGGCGTGCTTCGTCCTGCACGACCAGAAGACGCCCGGCGTTGGTCGGGCGCGACGAGGACGGCTCCGGGAGCTGCCGGTCAGACCGGGATCCACTCCGTGGCGGTGGTGACGGCGGCGAGCGCGTCGGGCAACGGCTCGACGCCCAGGCCCGGTCCCGTGGGCACGGTGAGGTGGCCGTCGTCGAGTACGAAGGGGGCGGTCACGTCGGTGGCGTAGTAGCGGTCCGAGGCCGAGGTGTCGCCCGGCATCGTGAAGCCTGGCAGGGCGGCGAGGGCGACGTTGGCGGCGCGCCCCAGACCGGTCTCGAGCATGCCGCCACACCACACGGGCACCCCGTGCGCCACGCACAGGTCGTGGATGCGGCGCGCCTCGAGGTAGCCGCCGACCCTCCCCGGCTTGATGTTGACCACCGAGCAGGCGCCCAGCCGGATCGCGGCCGCTGCGGTCCGTGCCGAGGTGATCGACTCGTCCAGGCAGACCGGGGTGGTGATCAGCCGGGCGAGGTCCGCGTGCCCGAAGAGGTCGTCCTCGGGCAGCGGCTGCTCGATGAGGAGCAGGTCGAAGGGGTCGAGCCGCGCGAGGTGACGCGCGTCGGCCAGGGTGTAGGCGGTGTTGGCGTCGACCTGCAGCAGCACGTCGTCGCCGAAGCGCTCGCGGACGGCGCGGACCGGAGCGACGTCCCATCCGGGCTCGATCTTGAGCTTGATCCGGACGTAGCCCTCGTCAAGGTAGCCGCCGACGGCGTCGAGCAGGGCCCCGAGGTCGTCCATGATGCCGACCGACACGCCGCACGGGACCCGGTCGTGCACCGCGCCGAGCTCGCGCGACAGGGGCCGGTCGGCCGCGCGCAGCTCGGCGTCGAGCACGCCCATCTCGAGCGCGGCCTTGGCCATCCGGTGGCCGTGGAAGGGCTCCAGCACGCGGGCGACGGCGGGTCCGGTGAGCGGTCCGCGTGCCGCAGCCAGGGCCGGCACGAGGAAGCGGCGCAGCGCGTCGGCCGCCCCGTCGACGTACTCCTCGGAGTAGAGCGGCGCGGCCATCGCCACGCACTCGCCCCAGCCCTCGGCCTCGTCGGTGACGACCCGCAGCAGCAGCAGGTCGCGGGTGGTCTGGGTGGAGAACGAGGTGCGGAAGGGCGACACCAGGGGCAGCGACACCCACCTCAGCTCGACACCGGTCAGCCTCATGCCAGGTCTCCTTCGGGCTCGGTGCGGTGCAGGACGTAGCCGTGCGTGGCGTCGAGGCCGACGATCCGCGCCCCGTCGGCCACCAGGGTGGTGAGGACCTCGCGCACCGCCGTACGCCACTGCTGGGCGGCCGCGGGGTCCGTACGACGCAGCGTCTCGACGTCGTGGGGCACCTGCACCAGGGACGTCGCGGCGTCGAGCCGGCCGAGGACGGGCAGCCCGTCGGTCCCCACGTCGAGGGCGACGACGGCGTCCGGGCCGACCACCGGTCGCGAGCCGGCCCCGGCGCACGCCGCGAGCACCGCGGGGTCGCGCAGCGGCCAGCGCACGAGCAGCCGGTCGGTGTCGTCGCCGCCGTTGATGCGGTCGGGCATCGCGCCGTAGAAGTTGGGGAGGTACTCGACCGGGACGGTGCCGAGCTTGACCAGGTTGAAGTGGGCGTTGCGGCGCACCAACGGGTCGAAGGTCCAGGCGACGTCCGAGACGCCGCGCAGCATCACCCAGGAGCGCTGGTGCAGCTTGATCGCGAACCCGACGCTGCGGCCCAGCGCAGTCGAGGAGACGCCGGCGATGTGGCTGTGCAGGGCGTCCTCGGCTGGGGAGTGGAAGAAGCCGACGCAGGCACCGACGAGGCGGTCGCCCTCGAACGCGCCGCCGACGTAGTTGCCGGCCTTGGTGAACGCGCGGAGCAGCTCCAGGGTGACCGGCGGGTTGACGCCGCGGCCCCAGATCGTGGCGAGCAGGTCGACGACGTCGCCGAGCTCGCCCAGGTCGCCGACCTCGCGCACGGTGACCCCGGCGGCCCGGGCGGCCGCGTCGGCCACCTGCACCGCCTCGTCGAGGCCGGGGGCAGTGGCGGTGGGCGCGGTGGGCGCGGCCACCTGGGCCACCTGGGTCATGTGGGTCACGGCACCCATGCTGGTCAGGTCGTCGGCGTGTGTCATGGTCGCGATCCACGAGTCGGGAGGGGCGTGTTGGTCGCGCCCGACGGGTGCTCCAGCGGGTGGGCCAGCAGGTCCGCGACGAGCCGGGTGAGCAGGGCGGTGCGCCCGGCGATCGGCGCGAGCAGGACGTGCTCGTGGTCGGCGTGGGCGCCGCCACCGACCGCACCCAGGCCGTCGAGGGTCGGGGTGCCGACGCCGGCGGTGAGGTTGCCGTCGGAGGCCCCGCCGACGGACACGGCGGTCGGGGCGGGCAGGCCGAGCTCGCTGGCGAGGGACCGGACGCGCCCCCAGAGCGCGTCCGACATCGCCTCCTCCAGGGGTGGGCGGTTGGGACCGCCGCGCACCTCGATGCGGGCACCGGGGAGCACCGGGCCCAGCGCGCGCATCGCGGCGTCGACCCGGTCCTGCTCGGCGACGGTGCGCACCCGTACGTCGACCGCGAACGACGCCGTCGCCGGGACGGTGTTGGTGGTCGTGCCGGCGGTGGCGACGGTCGGCGTGACCGTCGTACCGGCCGACGGGTCGGACAGCGCCGCGACGGCCTGCACCTGGTGGGCCAGCTCGAGGGTGGCGTTGACGCCGCTCTCGGGCTCGAGCCCGGCGTGGGCGGCGCGGCCGTGCAGGCCCACGTCGTAGAGGGAGACGCCCTTGCGTCCGGTCTTGAGCGCGCCGTCGTCGGCCGATGCCTCGAGCACGAGCGCCGCCCCGGCGAGCCGGGCCTCGTCCTCGATCAGCCCCCGCGAGCTGGGCGAGCCGAGCTCCTCGTCACCGGTGACGAGCAGGGTCACCCCGTCGACGTCCGGGAGGGAAGCCAGGGCGTGGAACGCCATCACCAGGCCGGTGAGCATGTCGAAGCACCCGGGCCCGCGCACGACGCCGTCGGCCACCGAGAACGGCCGCTCCGCGAGCGTGCCGAGGGGCCACACCGTGTCGTGGTGGCCGACGAGCAGCAGGCGTGACGGACCGTCGCCCAGGCGCCACCGCAGGTGGGTGCGCCCGTCGAGCACGATCGTCTCCGGGGCCGTGCCGAGGCGTGCGGTGCCGAGCCGGGCCACCACCTCGGCCGAGCGGGCGACAGCAGCGAGGTCCGCGGACGGCGACTCGCACTCCACCAGCTCGCGCAGGTCGTCCAGGAACGCGGGCAGGAGCGTGGTGGTCACTCAGTCGACCCGGGGCGTGGCACGGGCACCGAAGTGGAGGTAGCGCTCCCCGGTCGGCAGCTCGTAGAAGGTCACCGGCGCCCAGCTCTCGACCTCGGGCGGGCGCAGGGCGAACAGGGCGGGTCCGACCGGCACCAGCGGGTACTCGTCGACCGGGTCGGCCGTCAGCTCGGCGATGGGGCCACTCAGCGTGGTCCGCAGGGTCGGCCCGTCGGGGCCGTCGAGCACCTCCATCAGCACGGAGTGGCGCTCGTACCTCCCGACGTACGGCGTGATGTCGACGTCGGCGGTGACCTCGGGGTCCGCCGGCGGGGTGAACGGCGCCGGCATCGCGACGCCGGCCAGCTCGGCGAACAGCTCGCGGTAGAGGTCCTGGTAGAGGTCGCGGCCGTGGCCGCCGTTGGTGAGCAGCGTGACCGCGAAGCCGGCCTCGGGCAGCACCCGCAGGAAAGCGGCCTGGCCGATGGTGTTGCCGTCGTGTCCGATGAGCCGCTGCCCGTCCCAGCCGAAGCGGATCCAGCCCAGGCCCCACGAGTCGCCGAGCACGATCTTGTCGGGCAGGTCGGCCTGGTGCGCGGCCATGGCGGCGGCGGCGTCCTCGCTGAGGAGCCGCGTGCCGTCGGGCGCCACGCCGTCGGCGAGGTGCAGCCGGGCGAAGGTGAGCACGTCGGCCGCCGTGGCCGTGATCAGCCCGGCGGGCCCGACCGAGCGCGCCATCGTCCACACCGGGGCGACGAGGGTCTCGCCCTCGTGCTCGACGTGGCCGGTGGCGGCGCTGTGGAGCAGCGCCTCCTCGGGCAGCGTCACGGTCCTGGTGAGGCCGAGCGGCGTGAAGAGCCGGTCGCGCATGGCCTGGTCCCAGGTGGTGCCGGTGACCTTCTCGATCACCCGGCCGATCAGCGAGTAGCCCGAGTTGCAGTAGGACCAGGTCGCGCCGAGCGGGTGGTTCTGGCCGGCCTCGGCCAGGACGTCGACGTACCTCTCCAGGCAGTCGTCGCCGCGGCCGGTGTCGGTGAACACGTCGCCCTCGATGCCGCTGGTGTGGTTGAGCAGGTGGCGCAGCGTGACGGACTTGGTGACGTCGGGGTCCGACAGCTGCAGCTCGGGCAGCACCTCGACCAGCGGGGCGTCGAGCTCCAGGAGCCCCTCGTCGACCAGCTGCATCGCGACCGTCGCGGTCCAGACCTTGGAGATCGAGCCGATCTGGAACAGCGAGTCGGGCGTGGTCGGCACGCCGGTCTCGACGTTGAGCACGCCGTACGACGTGGTCACGACCTCGTCCTCGCCGTACGGCGAGACCCGCAGGATGCCGAGCGAGGCACCCGGCACCTGGTGCCGGCGGGCCAGCTCGGCGAGCCGCTGCTCCCAGTGCGCGACGTCGATGCGCGGGCGCCCGGCCGCGAGCGTGTGCTGCTCGAGCCAGTCGACCGTGCGGCGCGCGTAGTCCATCCGGTACGACGGGCGGCCGGTGAGCACGAACGCGTGCGACTGCTCGGGATAGATCACCAGCTGGGTCGGCACGCCGAGCTGGCGCAGCGAGGTGTGCCACTGCTGGGCCTGGCCGAGGTCGCAGGTGAGGTCGGCGCCGCCGTGCAGCAGCAGGGTCGGCGTGCGCACGTCGGCGACGCGGGTGATCGGTGACATCGCGGCGTACCGCTCCGGCTCGGCCCACGGCATCCCGCCGAGCTCGTAGGCGCTCAGGCAGGTGCCGTCGTCGCAGGTGCCGAACTGGCTGACCAGGTCGCTGACGACCCCACCGCCCACGGCGGCCTTGAACCGGTGGTCCTGCGCGGTCAGGTAGCAGCTCATGAAGCCGCCGTAGCTGTAGCCGGTGATCGCGAGGCGCTCGGGGTCGGCGATGCCCTCGGCGACGAGGTCGTCGATCGGGCCCAGGAAGTCGTCGGCGTCGGCGACGCCCCAGGCGCCGTTGACCCCGTCGTAGAACGCCTCGCCGTAGCCGTCGCTGCCGCGCGGGTTGACCAGCAGCACCGTCCAGCCGCGGGCGGCGAGCTCCTGGTGGTAGGGGTGCATCTCGTCGGCGGCGCCGTTCCACGCGTTGTGGGGTCCGCCGTGCACGTCGACCACCAGCGGGCCGGGGCCGGTGAGCGCGGGGTCGCGGACCAGCCAGGCCTGCAGCTCGGTGCCGTCGGCGCTGGTGAAGGTGCGCTCCTGGCGCACGAAGAGCTCGATGTCGGCGAGCGAGGCGCCGTGGTCGGTGAGCACCCGCTCGGCGCCGGTGGCGAGGTCGACGACCACGATCTCGCCGTACGACGTGGGGGTGGCCAGCGCGACCGCGGCGACGCCGCCCGCGACGGAGAGCCCGGACACGACGCGGCCGTCGCCGACGAGCACCGGCGTGGTGGTGTCGTCGGCCGCCCGCCACAGGTGCGTGCACCCGCGGTCGCGCACGCAGAACAGCACGCCCTCGGGCGTGTCGACGGGACGGGCGCCGGGGTAGGCCGTGGCGCCGGGCATCACGTTGCGGTCGAGGTGGCCGGCCAGGTCGACGGGCTCGCCGCCGACGGTCCCCTCGAGCGGCACGCGGAACAGGTGGGCGTGGCCGACGAGGTCGCCGGGGTGGCCCACGACGAGCAGGCTGCCGTCGGCGGCGAAGGAGACGGCGGCGGCGACGCCGTCCTCGAGGGCGACGACGCGGGGTCGGGCTGCGGCGTCGTCGACGTCGAGCAGGTGCACCGCGGTGCGGAAGGTGAGGTCGCTGTCGGCTCCGACGCGGCGGGTGAAGGCGAGCGTGCGGCCGTCCGCGGCCCAGGCCGGCTCGCCGGCGTGCTCGGGTGCGTCGGTCACCTGGCGGCAGGTGCCGCCGGCCAGGTCGAGCACGTGCAGCTGGGTGCGGATCGAGGCGAGCATGCCGACGCCGTCGGCCTGGTAGTCGATGCGCGTGGTCACGATCGGCCCGGTGCCGCGGGGCGCCGGGTCGACCGGGGCGGTGAAGGCGATCCGCGTGCCGTCCGGGCTCCACACCGGGGCGCCGGCCCCCAACCGCAGCGAGGTCACCTGCTCGGGCTCACCGCCGTCGGCGTGCAGCAGCCAGACCTGCGCGACGCCGTCGTCGGACCGCACGAACGCCAGCCGCGAGCCGTCGGGCGACCAGCGCGGCGTCGTGTCGCCGGGGCCGCTCGTGAGGGGGCGTGGAGCCCCGCTGCCGTCGGTGCCGACGATCCACAACCGGTCCACCGGCCGGTCGCTGTCGACGTCCAGCGTGCGGACGACGTACGCCGCCCGCGAGCCGTCGGGCGACAGGGCCGGCTGGGAGGGGACCGCCAGGGCGGTCAGGTCGTCGATGCGCATCCGTCGGGTCACGAGGAGCTCCTAGCGGTGGGGGCGGTGGGGGCGGGAGAGGGCTTGCGTAGGGAGGGGGCGGACCGGACGGGTCGGGTCCCGGGGACGGCGGCGAGCAGCTGGCGGGTGTAGTCGTGCTGCGGCTCGACGAGCACCTGGGCGACGGGGCCCTGCTCGACGATCCGGCCCTCGTACATCACCGCGACGTGGCTGGCGACGTAGCGGACCACGGCCAGGTTGTGGGAGATGAAGAGCATCGAGAGACCCAGCTCGCGCTGCAGCTCGCGGACCAGGTTGAGCACGGCGCCCTGGATCGAGACGTCGAGCGCGGAGGTGATCTCGTCGGCGATGACCACCTCGGGGCGCGCGGCCAGCGCCCGGGCGAACGCGACCCGCTGCCGCTGCCCGCCGGAGAGCCGCCCCGGCAGGGCGGCGCCGATGGCCGGGTCGAGGTGGACGAGCGCGAGCAGCCGCTCGACCTCGGCCCGCCGCTCGTTGCGCGAGGTGCCCGGGGGCATCGCCTCGGCGACGCTCTCGCGGATGGTCATCCGCGGGTCGAGGGAGGAGAACGGGTCCTGGAAGACCATCTGCAGCGGGCGCACCCGGCCCCGCCGGGGCACCGGCTCCCCGCCGAGCAGGATCCGCCCGCCGTGCAGCGGCGCGAGGCCGACGGCCGCGCGGGCGAGCGTCGACTTGCCCGAGCCGGACTCGCCGACCAGGCCGACGACCTGCCCGTCGGGCACGGTCAGGCTGACGCCGTCGACGGCGGTGAACGGACGTCGTGCGCTGCCGTAGCGGACCGTGACGTCCTCGAAGCGCAGCTCGCTCACGGGGCGTCCACCGCCTCGCGGTCGCCGGTGACCTCGCCGGTGATCTCGCCGGTGGCCTCGTCGAGGGCCATCGGCACGCCGGGCTTCCAGCAGGCGACCTGGCTGCCGTCGGGAGCCGTCTCCAGCGGCGGGTCCACGGTCCGGCAGTGGTCGTCGGCGAGCGGGCACCGGGCCGCGAACGCGCACCCGGCCGGTACGTCGACGGGGTCGACCGGGCGCCCGGGCACGACGGCCAGGGGCTGGTCGAGGTCGGTCTCCATGTCGGGCACCGCCGCGACCAGCGCACGGGTGTAGGGGTGGCGGGCGCCGCCGCGCAGCCGGGCCGCGGGCAGGTCCTCCACGATGCGGCCGGCGTACATCACCAGGACGCGGTCGCAGACCTCGCGCACGACGGTCACGTCGTGGCTGATGAGCACCAGGGCCACGTCGTCCTCCTCGCGGATGGCCTGCAGCAGGTCGAGCACCTGCTGCTGCACGGTCACGTCGAGGGCGGTGGTGGGTTCGTCGGCGATGATGAGCGCGGGGCTGCCCATGATGCCCATGCCGATCATGGCGCGCTGGCGCATGCCGCCGGAGAACTCGTGCGGGTACTGCGACGCGCGCCGCTCGGGCTCGGGCACCCGGACCGCACGCAGCCGGTCCACGGCGCGGGCGAGGGCGTCCGAGCGGGTCATGCCCTGGTGGTGGCGGGCCACCTCGGCGAGCTGGCCGCCGATGCGTCGGGTCGGGTTGAACGACGACATCGGGTCCTGGAACACCATCGCCATCGACGTGCCGAGCAGGTGCCGGTGGGCGCGGGCGCCGGCGCGCAGGTCGGCACCGCGGAACTCGAGCCGCGAGGCCTCGACGCGGCCCGGCTCCTCGATCAGCTGGGCGACGGCCAGGGCGGTGAGCGACTTGCCCGACCCCGACTCCCCGACCAGGCCGAGCGCCTCGCCGTGGCGCACCGAGAAGGTGACGCCGCGCACGCAGCGCACGGGTCCCACGGGCCCGGGGAACGACACCCGCAGGTCACGCACGTCCAGCACGAGGTCGGAGGGGGCCATCGCGAGGTGCTCGCCCCTGGCGGCGCCCGGCCGGTCGGCGGCGGGGTGCTGGTCGGTGCTCGCGGGGACGGGGAGGCCGCCGACCGTGGTGACGCCGAGGCCCTTGGCCACGACCTCGCCGAACAGGTTGAGCGCCAGGCCGGCCAGCAGCACGGCCAGGCCCGGGGCGAGGGCCGCGGCGGGGTTGACGTAGATCGTGCCGACGCCCTCGAACAGCAGCCGACCCCAGTCGTACGCCGGACCCTGGACGCCGAGGCCGAGGAAGGACAGGCCGGCGAAGGCGAGCAGCGCCCCGCCCGCCGCGATGGTCGCGTTGACGACCAGGGGCTCGGCGATGTTGGGCAGCACGTGGCGGGTCAGCACCCGCAGCCGCCCGACGCCGGCCACCCGCGCGGCGGACACGTAGTCGAGCGCGGCGACCCCGGCGACCAGCGTCTCGACGAGCCGCGCGAACGACGGCGCGCTGGCCAGGCCGATGGCCAGGACCGCGCCGGTGGCGCCGACGCCGAAGACGACGGCGAAGAACAGCGCGAGCAGCAGGCCCGGGAAGGCGACCGCGATGTTGACCGCGGTGGTGACCAGGCGGCCCAGGCGGCGTCCGACCAGCAGGGGGGCGGTGCCGAGCAGCAGGCCGGCGACGACGCCGATCCCGGTCGCGAGCAGCGCCAGCTCGACCGAGAGCCGGCCGGCGACCAGCGAGCGGAAGAGGATGTCGCGGCCCAGGCTGTCGGTGCCCGCCCAGTGCTGGGCCGACGGGCCGGTGAGGATGTGGTCGGTGTCGACCGCGTCGGCGCGGCCCGACCACAGCACCGGTGCCGCCACCGCGAGGAGCAGGACGGCGAGCACCAGCACGCTGGCGGTCAGCCCGAGGGGGGTGCGCAGCACCCGGGACCATCGGCGGGCCATGTCAGTCCTCCACGACCATGGAACGGGGATCGAGCAGCGCGAGCGCGACGTCGACGACGGTGTTGGCCAGCAGCACGCTGACGCCGTAGACCAGCACGATCGCCTGCACCACGGGGTAGTCCTTGCTGAGGATCGAGGAGACGATGGTCTTGCCGAGGCCCGGCCAGGCGAAGACGTTCTCGATCAGCACGGTGCCGGCGACCAGGCTGCCGAGCAGCAGGCCGCCCAGCGTGAGGGCCGCGGTCAGCGCGTTGGGCAGGGCGTGACCGAGGTAGACCGTGCGGGCCGGCAGCCGCTTGGCGCGGGCGGTGCGCACGAAGTCGGCCTCGAGCACCGAGACCATCTCGACCCGGATGATCCGGGCCAGGATGGCGGCCGGACCGACGGCGAGCGCCGCGACGGGCAGCACGTAGGCGTCCGCGGTCTCGTTGCCGGCGACCGGGAGCCAGTCGAGGCTGACCCCGAACACGTAGACGAGGCCGACGCCGATGAGGAAGTCGGGGATGGTGCCGAGCACGACGCTGGTGGTGGTGAACGCCAGCTCGCTGCGCCGGCCCCGGCCGCGCCGGGTGACGACGCCCATCGCGACCCCGAGGGGGACCGCCACCGCGACGGCCACCACGAACCCCAGGACGGCCAGCGTCAGGGTCGCGGGCAGCCGCTGCGCGACGATGTCGGAGACGGGCAGCTGCATCGTCAGCGACGTCCCGAGGTCACCGGTGAACAGGCCCTGGAGGTAGTGCCAGTACTGCTCCCAGAGCGGGTCGTTGAGCCCGAGGGACTCGCGCCGCGCCTCGACGAGGGCCGCGGGCGCGGTCGGGCCGAGCGCGCCGCGCACCGGGTCGCCCGGGATGAGGTGGATCATCGCGAACGCGGCGGTCACCAGGACCGCCAGCGAGCCGACCAGCCGCGCGAGGCGCCGTACGGCGAAGCGCACCCAGCGGTGGGACAGCGCCCCCGAGACCCGTCCGACCTTCCGGTCCGTCGCGGGAGCGGCGGCGACCGAGCTCGCCGTCGTCGTCATCGTCCGACTACTTCGCCATCATGCGGATGCTGGTCGGCACCAGGTTGCCCGGCGTCGTGAACTCCGCGCCGGCGCCGAACGTGCGCACGATGTTGTTGGCGAAGGGGACGACGTCGGCGGACTTCAGCAGCGCCGACTCGGCGGCGAGCCACGCGTCGCACCCCTCGACCCCCTGCGTCTTCGACGCCTCGGCCAGCCCCGCCTGGTAGTCGGCGTTGTCGATGCCGGCGAAGTTGGTCCCGTCGGGTGCCTTGGCCCCGGAGAGGAACGGCACCAGCTGGTCGGGGGCGTTGACGTTGAGGGAGACCCACGAGACGTCCCAGTCACCGCCGCTGAAGATGGTCCCGGTCAGGGTGGTCTCGTTCTGGCTCTTCGCCGTCACCTTCACGCCGACCTTCTTCCACTGCTGGACGGCGAGCTCGGTGGCCGCGGCGCCGCCGGTCCCGGAGCTGGCCTGGTAGAGCAGCACCAGCTCGAGCGGCTTGCCGTCCTTGGTGCGCGTGCCGTCCTCGCCGAGGGTCCAGCCGGCCTCGTCGAGGAGCGTCCCGGCCGCGTCGGCGTCGTACGACGGCACGGAACCGGACACCGAGTCGCCCGGGCAGGTGGTGGGCTCGACCGCGGCCAGCGTGGTCGCCGGGCCGCCGGTGCCCGAGGTGAGGACCTTCTGCAGCTCACCGAGGTCGAGTGCCCGGGTGAGGGCGATGCGGACCTTCGGGTCCGCGGTGGGTCGACCCGCGGCCTGGTTGTACCACTGCTCTCCGACCAGGGCGGGGGTCTTGGCGGTGAAGAGGCCGGCACCCTCGAGGCGCTTGGCGTCCGGGCCCACGATCTGGGCGGCGTTGAGCTCACCGGACAGCAGCAGGTTGGCGGCCGTGGTCTCGTTCTCGGTGATCTTGAGGACCACCGTGTCGGGCATCCCCTTGACGTCGGTGGAGGCACCGTTCGGACCCCAGGTGTAGCCCTCGCGGATCTTGAAGGTGTAGCTCTCGCCGGGCTTGGCGTCGGTCAGCTCGTAGGGGCCGGTGCCGTTGGTGGCCTGCGCGAGGGACTTGCGGTCGTCCAGGCCGCCAGGACAGACCATGGGCAGGCTGGCCAGGCCGTTGAGCACGAAGGGCGCCGGGGTGGTGAGCGTGATGGACACCGTGCCGGCCGCGTCGTCGCCGGTCGCCTTGGCCCCGGCGGGCAGGAAGGTCCCGAGGAGCGGGCTCTGGTTGGCGGGGTCGGCCACGAAGTTGACGTTGTCGGCCGCGGCGCTGGGCGTGAACGCCGTCCCGTCGGAGCAGGTGATGCCGTCGCCGAGCGTCAGCTCGACCTTGGTGCCCTCGGCGGACCACGTGGTCGCCAGGCCCGACTCGATCTCACCCTTCGCGTTGACGCTGAGCAGGGCGTCGTAGCCGAACTGGGTCGTCGCGAACAGGCCGCTCCCGGCGCCCATCTGCGGGTCGAGGTTGCCGGGGTCGGAGGCCAGCGACATGGTGAACGTGCCGCCGTCGACCACCTCGCCTCCGCCGCCCGAGGAGGAGCCCGACCCTCCTCCGCCGCAGCCGGCCAGGACGACGGTGGTGACGCACAGGCCGAGGGCGGCGGTGGTCAGCTTCATGGGCAAGTCCTCTGGTGACGGGGTGGGATGGGTGGTGAGGGGCAGGAGGGTCAGGCGCCGGCGCGGCGTACGGCGCGACCGACGTGCAGGTAGAGCGCGTGGCCGTCGCCGTCGTCGCCGAGGAACGCGTGGGGCATGAACATGCCGCGGTCGGCCTCGACGGGGATCAGGCTGTCGCCGGCGTAGTGCACGAGCTCCTTGCGCTCGGCCTTCTCGCCCAGCTCCTCGGCGATGCCGCTCGGGGTCAGGTCCATCCAGATCCGGCCGGCGTCGTCCTGGGTGACGTCGATGTCGAAGACCTCGGCGGAGTACGTGCCGACGTAGCGGGAGGCGTCGATCGTCTCCGGCTCGGTCGGCGGCGCGGGCAGGGCCGGCAGGGTGACGTCGGCGAGCTCGGAGAGCAGGTGGGAGTAGAGGTCGCGGTAGAGCGAGAAGGCGTCACCGCCGTTGGTGAGCAGCGCGATCACCACGCCCTTCTCGGGCACGACCCGCAGGAACGCGGCCTGGCCGATGGTGTTGCCGTCGTGGCCGACGAGGACGCCGTCGGGGGTCTCGAAGAGCTCCCAGCCCAGGCCCCAGTGGGTGCCCATCAGGCCCAGGTCGGGCAGCTCGACCTGCGGGACCTGCATGGCGGCGACCGTGGCGGCCTCGAGCACGCGGGTGCCGTCGGCGGCGGTGCCGCCGTCGAGGTGCATCCGGGCGAACGCGACCAGGTCGCGCGGGCGCATCGCCAGCATCGACCCGGCGGGGATGTTGGAGCGGGTCAGCGCCCACACGGGCGCCGCCTGCGCCGGGGCGTCGGGCTCGGGCTGCAGGTGGCCGACCGCGGCGCGGAACAGGATCGCCTCGTAGGGGTCGGTGGCGGTGTGGGTGAGCCCGAGGGGCGTGATCAGGTGCTCGCGCAGGCTGACGTCGTACGGCTTGCCGCGCAGCACCTCGACCAGGCGACCGAGCACGCAGTAGCCGGCGTTGTTGTAGGAGAACATCGTGTCGGGAGGGAACAGCTGCGGCACCTCGTGCAGCACGGCGAGGTACTTCTCGACGCAGTCGTCGCCGGATCCGGTGTCGGTGAAGATGTCGCCCTCGAAGCCGGCCGTGTGCTTGAGCAGCTGGCGGGTGGTGATCTTCTCGGCCACCGACTCGTCGGCGATCGCGAACTCCGGCAGGTAGGTGCGGATCGGGACGTCGAGGTCGAGCGCGCCCTCGTCGACCAGCTGCATCACCAGCGTCGCGGTCCACACCTTGGTGATCGAGCCGATCTGGAACACCGAGTCGACGGTGGCCTCGACCTCCGTGGTCCGGCTGAGCAGCCCGGCTGCGTGGTCGATCACCTCGCCCCCGGCGAGGACGGCCACGGCGGCGCCGGGCACGTCGTACTTCTCGATGAGCAGGGGCAGCTGCTCGGCGATCCAGGTGTCGACGTCCTCGAGTGCGGTCATGCCGTCACGCTAGGAGCGCACCGCCCCCAGCGTGTTCGTCGATGACCACAAGGTCGGTCCGGGCGATCCGTCGTGGCACACAAGGCGGTCCGAGCGGTGACTTGCCCGAGACATAGACGGCTGTCACTATCGACACATGTCGATGTCTTCCGGGTATGGGTCCGACGCGCTGGCCTGCTGTGCCCCGCTGGTGCGCGAGCCGATCGGCGCCGAGCAGGCCGCGTCGGTGGTGGTGGTGCTCAAGGCGCTGGCCGACCCGGTGCGGCTGCGCCTGATGTCGCTGGTGCTGTCCCACGAGGGCGGCGAGGCCTGCGTGTGCGACCTGCTGCCGGCGTTCGAGCTGTCCCAGCCCACGATCAGCCACCACCTCAAGGTCCTCCACGACGCCGGCCTGCTGGGCCGGGAGAAGCGGGGCGTGTGGGTCTACTACCAGGCGCGTCCCGAGGCGCTCCGTGCGCTGACCACGCTCCTCGAGCCGGCGGGAGCCCACGCATGAGCGACCCTGCGCAGGAGACCGCGACGGGCGCGTCCGACGACCTCGACGGCGCCGTGCTGCGGCGGCTGTCCACCCTCGACCGGTTCCTGCCGGTGTGGATCGTCGCGGCGATGCTCGTCGGACTGGTCCTGGGCCGCGGTGTCGACGGCCTGGACGACGTCCTGTCGGCCGTCGAGGTCGGCTCGGTCTCGCTGCCCATCGCGATCGGCCTGCTGGTGATGATGTACCCCGTGCTGGCGAAGGTCCGCTACGACCGGGTCGGCCTGGTCACCAGCGACCGGCGGCTCCTGGCCGCCTCGATCCTCCTCAACTGGGTCCTCGGGCCCGCGCTGATGTTCGCCCTGGCCTGGCTGATGCTGCCCGACCTCCCGGCCTACCGCACCGGCCTGATCATCGTCGGCCTGGCGCGGTGCATCGCCATGGTCCTGATCTGGAACGACCTGGCCTGCGGGGACCGCGAGGCCGCCGCGGTCCTGGTCGCGATCAACTCGGTCTTCCAGATCGTCGCGTTCGCCGGACTGGGCTACTTCTACCTCGAGGTCCTGCCGGGCTGGCTCGGTCTGGAGCAGACCGCGCTGGAGGTGTCGGTCTGGGAGATCGCCCGCTCGGTGCTGGTCTTCCTCGGCATCCCGCTCGTCGCCGGGTTCCTCACCCGCTTCCTGGGCGAGAGGGCCAAGGGTCGCGCGTGGTACGAGACCACCCTGCTGCCGCGGATCGGCCCGGTCGCGCTCTACGGCCTGCTGTTCACCATCGTCGTCCTGTTCGCCCTGCAGGGCGACACCATCACCAGCCGGCCGTGGGACGTGGCCCGTATCGCCCTGCCGCTGCTGGCCTACTTCGCCCTGATGTGGGTCGGCTCGTTCTACCTCGCCTACCGCCTGGAGATGACCTACGAGCGGTCGGCCACGCTGGCGTTCACGGCGGCCGGCAACAACTTCGAGCTGGCGATCGCGGTGGCCATCGGCGTCTTCGGCGTCACCTCCGGCCAGGCCCTGGCCGGGGTCGTCGGCCCGCTGATCGAGGTCCCCGTCCTCGTCGGCCTGGTCTACGTCGCCCTGTGGGCCCGCCGCTTCTACCCGACCGCCGCCACCGCGGCCACCCCCGCTGTCGCCGCACCTCGAGGAGCCCGATGAGCACCACCCCGCCCCAGGTCGTCTTCGCCTGCCGCAAGAACGGCGGTCGCTCCGTCATCGCGCGTCTCCTCACCCAGCACTACGCGGGGGAGGCCGTCACCGCGTTGTCCGCCGGCACCGAGCCCGGGGACCGGATCCATCCCGAGGTCGCGCGCGTGCTCGAGGAGCTGGGTCTGGACACCTCCGGCGAGAGGCCGAAAGTGCTGACCCGCGAGGCGATCGCCGCCAGCGACGTCGCCGTCACCCTCGGTTGCGGCGAGGAGTGCCCCTACGTCCCCGGAGTCCGCTATGTCGACTGGCCCGTCGACGACCCGAAGGGCCAGGACGACGACACCGTCCGACGCGTCGTCGCCGACCTGGATCACCGGGTCCGCGCCCTCGTGGTCGAGCTGGTGCCGGACCTGGCGCTGCCGGCGTCGGTGCTGGCGCCGTAGTCCCGCCGACGTCGAGCCGGGGAGGCGAAGGTCCCGGTCATCCGGGTCCTTCCGGCCCTGGGCGCGCTCGAGGGATCCCGACAGGCTCGAGCGGTGAGCACCACGCAGCCAGCACCTCCTCGCGATGCTCGCGCACGCCCCGTCCTCGTGGCCGTGGCCCCGGACGGCTCCGCCGCCGCCGTTCGCGTGGCGACGGCGCTCGCGGCGCGTGAGGGGCGTCCGCTCCACGTGCTCCACGTCGTCGAGCTGGTTCCGGTGGTCGACGGGGCCGGCGCCGCGGGTGCGCGCGTGCTCCATGACGCAGTCGTCCACGCGCGCGACCTGGTCCCCGGGACGGTGGCCGTGACCAGCGAGCTGGCGCACGGCGGCCTGGTCGAGCGCATCGTGGCCTCGGCACACACCGCGGCGTACGTCGTCCTGCAGCAGGCGGTCCAGCCCGACGTGAGGGGCCGCCGGGCCGAGGTGGGTCGCCAGGTCGCCGCCCGGGTCGGCGTACCCGTCGTGTGCGTCCCCCGGCTCTGGGCGGGCTCGCCGGGGGCGGGCACGGTGACCGTCGCGGTCAAGGACCCGGTCACGTGCGGGCCCCTCCTGCGCGTGGCGGCGAGTGCAGCCGTGGCCCGCGGCGCCGGGCTCCGGGTGCTCCACGTGGGACCGGACGACGAGCTCACCGAGGCCCGCCGGTTCATCGGCGACCAGATGGCGCAGCTGGTTCGGCTGGACGCCCGGCCCGGCCCGGCCGTGGTCGACCTGGTCCTCGTCGAGGGCGACGCCCTCACCGAGGTGAGCGCGGCGTCTCGCACCTCCGAGCTGATGGTCGTGGGGCGCCACCACCGACACCACCCGGGTGGCTCGACGCTGGGCTCGGTGGCCCAGGCGCTCGCGCGTCGCGCCGCGTGTCCCGTGCTGCTGATGGACCCACGACGCTCTACCTCGTCGGGGGAGTGGGTCTTCGAGACCGACCTGGCCTGAGCGGGACCTTGTTGCTCGTTCCTCGTTCCTAGTGACCGGGGCCCAGGAGCTTGGAGGCCATCACCGCGGCCTGGGTACGGCGTTCGAGGCCGAGCTTGGACAGGATGCTGGAGACGTAGTTCTTCACGGTCTTCTCGGCCAGGAACATCCGCTCGCCGATCTGGCGGTTGGTCAGTCCCTCGGCGATGAGCGCCAGGAGCTTGAGCTCCTGCTCGGTCAGGGTGGCAAGCTCGGGGGCGGTGGTCGTGGGGTTGCGGACCCGCTCGAGCACGCGTGCGGTGAGGGAGGGGTCGATCAGGGACTTGCCCGCGGCGACCTGGCGGATCGCGGTGACCAGGTCGTTGCCCTTGATCTCCTTGAGCACGTAGCCCGCGGCCCCCGCCATGATCGCGGCGAAGAGCGCCTCGTCGTCGTCGTAGGAGGTGAGGATGAGGGCCTGGATGCTCGGGTCGACCGAACGGATCTCGCGGCACACCTCGACCCCCGAGCCGTCGGGCAGCCGGCCGTCCAGGACGGCGACGTCCGGGCGCAGCGCGGGGATGCGGTGGGTGGCCTCGACCGCCGAGCCGGACTCGCCGGCCACCTCGATGTCGCCGCTGCTCTCGAGCAGGGCGCGCAGGCCCTGACGGACGACCTCGTGGTCGTCGAGCAGGTAGACGCGGATCTTGGGTTCGATGGTGAGCTCCTGGCGCGCGGCTGCGCGGCTGCGCGGCTGCGCGGCGGCTGGGGGTGGGACGACGTACCCGTCCATGGTCACAGTCCGGGCGAGCGCCCGACAGGGCCGATGGTCCCCCCCGCCGGTCTCCGCGGGACCTTCGACCCTGATCCGGCCGGGCCCACCGGTGGTTGGGTGAGGACCGTCGGGGGGCCTCTCCCTCCGCGGAGAGGGACGGATGAGGCTCAGGAACCGACCCCGGGGGGTCGCCCGATGAGGATCGTCGTCGCCCTCGGTGGCAACGCCCTCCTGCCGCGCGGGGAGAGGCCGGACTCCGCGATCCAGGTCGAGCGCATCGCCGAGGTGGCCCCGGCCCTGGCCGCGGTGGCCGCCGAGCACGAGCTGGTGCTGGTGCACGGCAACGGGCCCCAGGTCGGGATGCTGGCGCTGGAGTCGGCGGCCGATCCCGACCTGACCACGCCGTACCCGTTCAGCGAGCTGGTGGCAGAGACCCAGGGACTGATCGGCTACTGGCTGCAGCAGGCCCTGACCAACGCGGGCCTGACCTCGCCGGTCGTCACCCTGGTCACCCAGACCGTCGTCGATGCCGAGGACCCCGCGTTCGCGCACCCCACCAAGTTCGTCGGGGCGGGGTACGACGAGGCCACGGCCCGTGAGCAGGCCGAGCGGCACGGGTGGACGGTGCGTCTGGACGGCTCGCGCTGGCGGCGTGTGGTGGCCTCGCCCCTGCCGGTGCGGATCGTCGAGGTCGAGACGGCCCGGGTGCTGCTGCAGCACCGCACCACCGTGGTGCTGGCCGGCGGGGGAGGGGTCCCGGTCGTCGAGGGGCCGCACGGGCTGCGCGGGGCCGACGCCGTGGTCGACAAGGACCACGTCGCAGCGCTCGTGGCAACGGACCTCGGCGCCGACCTGCTGGTGATGCTCACCGACGTCCCCGCGGTGATGATCGACTTCGGGACGCCCGAGCAGCGGGCCATCCGGCACGTGAGTGCGGCCAACCTGCGCGCCGAGCGGTTCCCGGACGGGTCGATGGGCCCGAAGGTCGCTGCTGCGTGCGCCTTCGCGGCCGGTACCGGTGGACGGGCCGCCATCGGATCGCTGGCCGAGGCGGCCGACGTCATCTCGGGTGCCGCCGGCACCCAGGTCAGCGCCATGCCCGTCGGGCAGCCCACCTGAGCGTGCCGGGGCTGACGACGGTCAGTCGCGGATGCGCTGCCCGTGGACCTCGTCCGGTAGTAGCTCGATCCAGAGCGACTCCTGCCCGACACCCCACGGTGCGGGGCGGACGGGGGTCCACAGGGCCGCCAGGGTGGCCGCGTCGTCGACGTGGTGAGCCGTGCCGGTGGCGGTCACGGACCACGTGGCGTGGTGGTCACCGCTCAGGTCGTCGATCTGGAGGGTGACGGGTCGCGTCACCACACGACGCGCGACCGACCCGAAGGCGGCCGCGCGGAGGAAGACCCGGCTGGTGCGGGCGACGTACGGCGTCAGGGCGACCTGCACCCGGTCGTCGACGCTGAACGAGAGGCGGCCGAACGACTGAGACCCCAGGAGCCTCCAGCACTCCTCGACGCCGAGGTGGTCGAGGGTCTGGCCGTCGCTCAACCCACGCCACGGGCACGGGCTGCTCCTCGGGATCGTCATGAGCCCAGCCTGGTCGGGCGCCGGCTCGCACCGTAGGGGCCGGAGTCCCGTCGTGGTGGGCACTCGTGCCCGCGTGGTCGAGAGGGCCACCGCCGAAACCTCCTGAGCCGACGCAACCTCCTGGACCGCGCCGTCGTCAGGTGGGGTGGAAAGGGGCACTGATGACATTGACGACGACCAAGCAGCACCACGACGCGACGACCTTCGACGAGTTCGCCGCGTCGGTGTGGGGGTGGCTCTACCGGTCGGCCTACCTGCTCGCCGGCAACCACGCCGACGCGGAGGACCTGGCCCAGCAGACGCTGCTGCAGGCGTACCGGTCGTGGGGGAAGGTACGCCGGGCCGACCGGCCCCAGGCCTACCTGCGGCGGATGCTGACCAACCTGTACATCTCGCAGCGGCGGCCCCAGGCACGCCGGCTCGAGGTGCTGACCGATGCTCCCCCGGAACCACGGACGGCGGCCGGCGCCGGACCCGAGGACCGGATGCTGCTCTGGCCGCACGTCGCCAGCCTGGCACCACGGCAACGCGCGGTGATCGTGCTGCGCTACTACGAGCAGCTCAGCGAGGCCGAGATCGCCGATGCGCTCGGCTGCTCCACCGGCACCGTGAAGTCCACTGCGCACCGCGCGCTCGCGTCGTTGCGAGCCGCGGTCGGCCCCGACGTACTAGATCAAGAGGAGAGCTGAGATGACCACCGAGCTCGAACGCACCCTGGCCCGCGAGCTGAACGCCGTGGCCGACGCGATCCACGTACCGGCGATGTCGCCGGTCGCGACGACCGCTCCACTGCGCCGCGCGCCCTGGCTGCCCCCGCTCCTGGCCGCGGCCGCCGTGCTCCTCGTCGCCGGCGCCCTCACCGTGCTGCTGCGTCAGCCGGGTGGTAGCTCGGCGACGCCGCCCTCCTGGGCGTCCTCGTCGGCGTCGACGCCGCCGGCCTCGCAGGAGCAGACCGCGACGTCGTCTTCGTCGCCGTCCTCACCGGTCTCGACGCCGCCGGCCTCGCAGGAGCAGACCGCGACGCCGCCCTCGTCGCCGTCCTCACCGGTCTCGACATCGCCGGCCTCGCAGGAGCAGGCCACCACGCCGCCCTCGTCGCTGTCCTCATCGCCGTCGACACCGCCGGACCCGCAGGCGCAGACCGCGCCGCCGGTGACGTTCGGCCCGGAGCAGACCCTGACCGACGTGGTCACGAAGGCCGGCGCCGACGAGCGCGGCGCCCTGCGCGACCCGAACGTGATCGACGACGGCGAGTGGACCCAGCTGGTTCGCTATGCCGCGGGACGGCCCGGCACTGCGGAGCCCTGCCGCGACAACGGCGGCGGCACCATGGACTGCGAGATCGCCCTCGACGCCCACCCGGGCGCTGCCTACTACGCGATCCTCGCGCCCTCCGACAACGCCTACGGCTGGCAGGTCACGTACCTCGGCCTGGCCCACGACTGAACGACGAGGGCCGGCCGGCCCACGGCATTGGTGCCGTCGACCTTCGCCACCGTGGCTGACGTCGTCGAGTGTCGGTTGCCCGGCGCGGAGTCGAGCGGTGGGGCAAACCGGACGCACCACCAGGGAGGGCCGGCATCACGCCGGCCCTCCCGTGGTGTCAGGACCTCCGATCAACCGCACGACGCCGGCAGGTTGCCGGCGATATCGAGGGTCGATCCGTTGCCGGGCCAGTGACCGACGTGGAGGTGACTGGTGACAACCGCAGACAACCTCACCGATCCGTCATCGGCCGTCCACGCCACTCACTGGCCCCGCGGACACTCGCTGTTTCGGTCTGCGCGCACCTGGCTCGAGCCAGAGGCGGACTCCGCCGACTCCACGAGGCCGTCCGGGCGCTCCGGACCGCTGGTTCCAGGGCCGGGGCGCGAGGCGCACGTCCTCATGGCGGGGAAGTCCCGCACGACGACATCGAACCAAGGCAGGGCCATGGCGCCGTCTCCTGCCCGATCGGAGCGAGTGGATGAGCGTCACCTCCTGGTGAGGCGAGAGCGGTGGTGGGTGGCATCGCTGCTCAACAGCACCAGGTGCGGTCGTTCGCCTGGGCCGGCGCTGGCTCAGGGGTGGAGACGACGGCAGCGGTGACCACGCTGAGGAGGAGGGCGACGGTGGCGACGAGGTAGCGAGTGGGCTGGGACATGGCTGTGGCTCCGGGGTTCGTGGGAATGGACGCCCGGAGTCAAGCAATGACAAGTTCAAAACGTGCTAAATCATGTCAATTTGTGACGCGTGTTAATTAGTGGGTCAGATGAGTCGCTGAAGGCCCTCTCGTCGAAGTCGGCCGGTCGGCGGCGGCGCGACTGGGACGGCGACCGTCGGGGAGTGTGTAGAGACACCTCTTGGCAAATCTCTTGAGCGCGTTGCAGCAGTTCTTGCCGTGCGGCCAGGTCCGAGAGGGCACGATGTGCGGATGGATCGAGAACTGGTGCGTCAACTGGAGGCTCTAGACCCCAAGCTGCTGGGGGAGCGCATCCGCACGGCTCGGGTGGCTGCGGGTATGACCCAACCTGAGCTGGGCGAGGGCTCCGTGTCCGCGGCGCACATCTCCCGCATCGAGCGGGGAGAGCGTCGGCCGGCAACGAAGGTGCTCATCCAGTTCGCTGAGCGCCTGCGGGTTCCCATTCGCGACCTCATCGTGGGCGCCGATGCTGTCGACGGTCGTGCCGTCCTGCTGCGTGTCGACCTTGCTGAGCTCGATCTGGTGGGCGGCAATCCCCAGAAGGCGCTCACCGCGGCGCGGGCCATCGTGGACGAGGCAGCGTCGCTGGGCTCGAGCGAGGTCGTCGAACGCGCACGACTGATCAGCGCCACCGCTCGGGAGGCGCTGGCCGACCCGTCCGCCGAGTCCGACTACCAGGAGCTGCTCGCCGAGGACGTCTCGGCCAGGACGAGGTTGAGAGCCGCCACGGCGCTCAGCAGCCTGCGCCGCGAGTCCGGGGACCTCTCCGGTGCCATCGAGATCGCGCGTCAGACGCTGGACGCCGTGGCCGGCGCCGTCGAGGTCGGGATCGACGAGGCGGTCAAGCTGCAGGTGACCCTGGCCGCGGCCCTGTTCGAGGCCGGGGACGAAGCCGGGGCCCAGGCGATCTGTCGCGATGCGCTCGCTGTCGCGGAGAACCTGGACTCGGCGGCCGCTCGTGCCGCGGCGTACTGGAACATGAGCGTCATCCAGGCAGAGTCGGGCGCCATCGACCTGGCCCTGGACCTGGCGCGCCGGGCACTTCATCTCCTGGAGAGCCAGGACGGCGTGCGCCACCTAGCTCGGATGAGGACCCAGCTGGGCACCATTCTTCTCAGGGCCGACCCGCCGCACATCGACGAGGCGAAGTCGATGCTCGACCTCGCCGGCCGTGAGCTCGAGTGGAGCTCGGCCAACACCGTCGACCACGCCCGCAACACGCTCGTGCTCGCGCGGGCCCACTTCATGGAGGACGACGCCGAGCGAGCCCGCGAGCACGCACAACGCGCTCTGGAGATGGCCGGCGACCTGCCCCTCGTCCAGATGGCCGGGTTGACGTTGCTCGGTCAGGTCGCCGCCAGCAGCGGTGACGTGGACGGTGCGCGCACCCACTACGTGGAGGCGATCCGGGTCCTCACCGGCATCGGCGCCGATCGCGGTGCCGGACAGATGTGGTTCGACCTGGGCAACCTGCTGGACGAGGCCGGCCTGGTCGACCAGGCCCGCGACGCCTACCGACGCGCAGCGTCCTCGACCGGACTCGACGTGCGGACCCAGAGCCTCAGGGTGGCGGTGGTGGAGGGGCGAGCCGGGTCGAATGCCTGACGAGTGTTCGCGGCGTGACCGCAAAGGATGGGAGAGTTCCGCCATTCGCACGAATATTGGAGGTCTGAGCCGCGGTTCGATTCGTGTACGCAATCTGGAGGTTCGGCTCGCGGCTCAATTCGCGGCCAGTTGCGCTGTCGCGGCACTCCTGGTGGTCACAGCCCTGGTGTCGCCGGAGGCAAGTGCTGAGCCGGGACAGACAGATTTCCCAGCACACCGCGTACCTGTTCACGTAGACGGGGTTCCTGGCGTCGACTTGGTCGCCGACTCCATTCCCGGAGCGGCGTCATCAAGGCCGCTGGATATCGTTGATCTTGGCGGTCAAGCCTTGTACTCCGTATTGGCTCCAAGTCGGCTCTACCGTGAACTTTGGCGCTCTGACGGCACCGCCGCCGGAACCTGGGACTTGAACGTGAGAAGTCCGTCTGCCGTGGTGCCAGCGGGTGGTCTCGGCTTCTTTGTCGCTGAAGCCCCGGGGCGGGATCCTGAGCTGTTCGTGACCGATGGCACCGTTCGAGGAACGCTGCCGTTGACAAACACTCCTGCGGTCGACGGGGGAGGGCGCGGCTCCCCGGCCTACCTGGCTGCGGTGGGTGGCCGATTGTTCTTCAGCTACTCGAACGTCGACGGGACCGACCGCGAGCTCTGGACAAGCGACGGGACCGTAGGCGGGACGCGCCGGGTGGCGGACCTGCGGCCGGGCGCGGGCTCCTCAGACCCTCAATCGCTGGTGGCTGTGGGGAACGAAGTGTGGTTCTCCGCGAACGACGGTCTTCACGGAACCGAGTTGTGGCGCTCCGATGGCACCGACGCCGGGACCGTGATGGTTTCTGACATCAACCCGGCCGTCGACAGCGGCGGGTATCCGGCGTCGTCTGGCCCTCGGGAGATCACGGTTGCGGATGACCAGGTCTTTTTCCTGGCGGACGACGGGGTCCACGGCCCTGAGACGTGGGTCTCCGACGGCACCCCCGCGGGTACGCACCTCACCGCCGACGCCACCACGAGCCGGTCTCTCGCGGGGCGCAACCTCAATGCCTTGGGTGGCCGCGCGTTGTTCTGGGTCCCCGTGAGCGGTGGCGATCCTGTTCTCTGGTCCTCTGACGGCACCACGGATGGAACGCAGCCGCTGTCTGCAGTGGTGCCGAGCCGGTCGACCGGGTTCCAAACGGTGATGGGGGGCAATCTCTACTTCTTCGCACGGCAAGACGCTGTCAGTTTCGATCTGTGGCGCTCGGATGGCACGACGGCCGGAACGGAGCTGGTCACGAGCTTGAACCCGCTTCCCAACTCGAGTGTCTTACCTGGTGCACGGCCCGAACAGCTCACCGCGGTGGGGGGCCGGCTCTACTACGTAGGAAGCGACGACGTCCATGGTGGCAGTCTGTGGAGCACCGACGCCGTCTCGGAGACTCCGTTCATCGTCGAGGACGTCGACGTCAGCGACAGGGCCGACGGCCGAGGAAGTCCAGCGCTCTACGAGCAGGTCGACCAGCTCGCGGCCGTCGGCGGCAACTTGTTCTTGGCCGTCGGCGACAGCACCCACGGTCTTGAGCTATGGAGCACGGCTGCGCCGGACGCTGCTCTGCCTCGGACCGTCAACGTGACCCCACCATCAGTCCCGGGGGACCCCGTGCTGGGGTCGCGGCTCACCGCCAGCCCCGGAGAATGGGCACCCGACGCGGCCACCTTCACCTACCAGTGGCTGGTCGACGATCGACCCGCCGGGGGCGAGACCAAGTCGACCTTCACTCCGGGTGAGGGTGTCGTCGGCCACCGCGTCCGCGTACGAGTCACCGCATCGAGTCCAGGTCACAGGACACGAAGCATCACCTCGGCACCGACCGAGCCGGTCGAGGGCGACATCGTGAACCGATCCCGGCCGCGGATCACGGGACATGCGCGTGTCGGCTCGACGCTCACCGCGTTGACCGGCAGCTGGACCCCCGGACACCTCAGCTACAGCTACCGCTGGTACATCCACGGTCAGCCGGTAGCCGGCGCCTACCGGCGTACCTTCAAGCTGCCGCTTCGAGCCAACGGGCGACAGGTGACGGTGCGGGTGACCGCCACCCGACCCGACTGGTCCAGTGCGCGGGCGGTCTCGTCGGCTAGAGCTGTCGGACCTGGCTCGTTCCGGGTGACCCGGCGTCCGACCGTGAGCGGCACACCACGCGTCGGATCGCACCTCCGAGCCTCCCCGGGGACCGTCACCCCGAGCCCCGAACGCACCCGCGTCCGATGGCTACGCAACGGTCACATCGTCTCCATCAGCTATGCCCTGACCTATCAGCTCGTGCGCGCCGACATCGGCGCACGTATGACGGCCCAGATCGTGCGTACCCGTCCGGGCTACAAGACCCTCATCACGCCCACGGCACCGACCACGAAGGTAGTCGACCGCTGAAGTCACACCGCGATCTCGTAGGTGAACATCGGTAAGGCCTCACCCGCCCAGCACGACTCGAGCTCGTCGCAGCCCGCGATACTCGGGAACAGACACCGGTCTACCTAGCTCTGCCCGTCCTCGCTCGTCAGCTCGAGCAGACTCGGAGGGCCTCGGCGCTGGGAGCTGGCCGTCGTCTCCGTGGCGGAACAACGGGCTGATGCTTGACTTCAGCTTCCGTCTGTCCTCCATCCGACGGCTCCAGGCGTGGAGGAGTCCGGCGGGCCTCGGGGGCGAGCGCGAGCTCGTCGATCTCGAACCACAGAGGGGATCCGGTCGCCGCGACTGCCTGGGGATGACGAAACCGCAGGTCAACAGCGACCTGCGGTTCGGGTGGTGGAGCTGAGGGGATTCGAACCCCTGACCTTCTCATTGCGAACGAGACGCGCTACCAACTGCGCCACAGCCCCAGTGCGTCGTACGACGCGAAGCGACACGTTAGCACCCGCGCCGCCGAGGGCTGAACTCGGCGAAGGGGCCGACCCGGCGACGGCCCGACGGCCAACTAAGGCTAGCCTTACCTGGTGGCTGACAGGGGAGCAGGCGGTGTCGTCCAACTGGCCTTCCGTCGCTCGCGCGGCGGGTTCGCGGCGTACGCCGGGCTGCTCTGCCTCCACCAGGTCTGCGAGGCCGCGACGCCCGTGATCGTCGGGCTCGCGATCGACCACGCGATCGCGCCCGGGTCGGTCCCGAAGGTCCTGGTCTGGGTCGCCGTGCTCGCCGGGGTGTACGTCGTCCTGTCGGCCGCCGGCAACGGCGCGGGTCCGGTCGGCGCGCGGGTCGCCACCCGGGCCGAGCACGACCTGCGCCAGCGCATCGTCGCGCGCCTGCTCGACCCGCGCGGCACCACGAGGGCGCAACCCACCGGTGCCGCGCTGAGCCTGGCCGGCTCCGATGCCGAGCGCGTCGGCGAGACCGTCGTGGTCGCCGGCGTCGGCCTGAGCGGCCTGGTCGCCCTGCTCGTCGCCTCGGCGGCGTTGATGCTGACCTCGGTCACGCTCGGGCTGGTGGCCCTGGGCTGCGTGGCCGTCGCGGTCTTCGTCGTCCCCCTCCTGGCCCGCCCGCTGCAGGAGCGCAGCGCCGCCCAGCAGCAGGCCGCCGCCGACAGCTCGGGCCTCGCGGTCGACCTCGTCGAGGGCCTGCGCGTGCTGCACGGGCTGGGGGCGCAGCGTCACGCGGTCGACCGGTTCCGGACCTCCAGCCAGGTGGCGCGCCGCGCCCGGGTGCGCGCCGGCACGACCGAGGCCGCGCTCGAGGGCGTGACGCTGGTGATCGCCGGGTTCCTCCTGGTCGCGGTCGCCGGCGTCGGCGCGCGGCTGACCCTCGACGGGACGATCAGCCCCGGCGAGCTCGTCTCGGGGGTGGGGTTGGCGCAGTTCCTGGTCGGACCCGTCGCCCGACTCTCGTGGGCCGGGGCCGGCATCGCCACCGTGCGTGCCTCGGCGCAGCGGATCGCCGACGTCCTCGAGGCGCCGTACGCCGTCACCGACGCCCCCGCCCCGTCCGACCGGCCTCTCGGCGAGGGCCTGCAGGTGGCCGGACTGCGTACCGAGCACCTCCACGGACTCGACCTGGTGGTCGCCCCCGGGGAGCTCGTCGGCGTGGTGTGCGACGACCTCGTCGCGCGCCGGGAGCTGCTCGACACGCTGGCCCGACGCCGCGACCCCGAGGCCGGCGCCGTCCTGGTCGGCGGCGTCGCCTCCACCGAGGTCGCGCTCGACGACCTGCACCGCGCGGTCGTCGTGGTGCCGCACGAGGCGATGCTGTTCACCGAGCCGCTGGTCGACGTCGTCGGCCCGACCCCCGACCGTGCCCTGGCCGCGGCCCGCGCCGCCGACGTCGCGGCCGCGCTCGCCGACGCCGGCTCGCGCCACCACGGCACCTCGCTCTCCGGCGGCCAGCGCCAGCGCCTCTCGCTGGCCCGGGCGCTGGCCGCCGACCCGCCGGTGCTCGTGCTCGACGACCCCACCACCGCGCTCGACGCCGTCACCGAGGCCGCTGTCGCCCGCGGCCTGCACGCGCTGCGCGCCGGGCGTCGTACGACGCTCGTGGTCACCTCCAGCCCGGCCCTGCTCGCCGTCGCCGACCGGGTGGTGCTCCTCGAGGGCGGCCGCGCCGCGGTCACCGGCACGCACGCCGAGCTGGTCCTCGACGAGCGCTACGTCGCGGCGGTGCTGTCGTGACGACGACCGCGGATCTCCGCCTCCCCATCGCGACCGCCGCGCAGGCCCGACGCCAGCTGGCCGCCGCCGTACGCCCCGACCGGCGCGGGGCGATCGTCGCCGTGCTGCTCCTGGTCGCCACGACCGTGGCCGGTCTGGTCATCCCGCCCGCCCTGGGCCGGCTGGTCGACCTCGGCCAGGCCGGTGGCCCGAGCGGCGACCTGACCGCACCGCTGGTGGTGCTGGGCCTCGCCGTCGTCGGGCAGGGCCTGTTCGCCGCCCTCGGACGGGCGCGGCTGACCAGCGTCGGCGAGGGGGCTCTCGCCCGCCTGCGCGAGACCGTCGTCGAGCGGGCGCTCGGCCTGCCCCAGGAGCGTCTCGAGCAGGGCGGCACCGGTGACCTCGTCTCCCGCGTCGGAGACGACGTCGACCGGGTCAGCGACGCGCTGCGCCAGGGCTTCCCGGAGTTCCTGTTCTCGGCGCTGACCGTGGCGCTCACCGTCGTGGGCCTCGGCGTGCTCGACTGGCGCTTCGCCCTTGCCGGGCTGGCCGCGGTGCCGTTCCAGGTGCTGGCCGGCCGGCTCTACGTCAGGGTCAGCCCGCCCCTCTACGCCGCCGCCCGTGCCGCCGAGGGCGAGCGCTCCCAGCAGCTGGTCGAGACCCTCGGCGGGCTGCCCACGGTCCAGGCCCTGCTCCTGGGCCCTCGCCACCTCGACCGCGTCGCCGCGCGCTCGGAGTCGGCACGCCGCGCCCACCTGGACGCCGTCGACAAGAGCGCCTGGTTCTTCTGCCGCATCCACCTCGGCGAGCTCACCGGCACCGCCGCGGTGCTGGTGATGGGGGCGGTCCTCGTCGGCAACGGCTCGGCCACCCTCGGCGAGGCGACCGCGGCCGCGCTCTACTTCCTCCGCCTCTTCGACCCCATCAGCGCCCTGCTCACCCTGCTCGACGAGGTGCAGAGCGCGACCGCCTCGCTGGCCCGGCTCGCCGGGATCGCGATGCTCGAGCAGCCCGAGCCCGAGGGTGCACCCGCCCCGGCCGCACCGGTCCTGCGGCTTCGCGGCGTCCGCTTCTCGTACGCCGACGGCGCCGAGGTGCTGCACGGCGTCGACCTCGACGTGGCCGCGGGCGAGCACGTGGCCGTCGTGGGGTCCAGCGGCGCCGGCAAGACCACGCTGGCCGCGCTCGTCGCCGGCATCCACACCCCGAGCGGCGGGACCATCGAGGTCGGCGGGTCCTCGGTCACCGCGCTGGGCCGCGACGAGCTCGCCCGTCACGTCACCCTGGTCAGCCAGGAGGTGCACGTCTTCGCCGGCACGGTCGCCGACGACCTGCGCCTGGCCCGCCCCGAGGCCACCGACGACGACCTGGTCGCCGCGCTGGCCGTCGTCGGCGCCGACGGCTGGGTCCGTGCCCTGCCCGACGGTCTCGCGACCCGCGTCGGCAGCGGGGGAGCGGGCCTCACCGCGGTCCAGGCCCAGCAGCTCGCGCTGGCCCGGCTCGTGCTGCGCGGCGCCGAGGTCGCGGTGCTCGACGAGGCCACCGCCGAGGCCGGCAGTGCGGGGGCCCGGGTGCTCGAGACCGGCATGCGCCGCGCGCTCGAGGGCCGGACCGCGCTGCTGGTGGCCCACCGCCTCACCACCGCCGCCGAGGCCGACCGCGTCGTCGTGCTCGAGCACGGCCGCGTCGTCGAGGTCGGTCCGCCCGCCGAGCTGGCCGCCGGCGACGGCCCCTACGCCACGCTGTGGGCGGCCTGGTCCGCCTCCCGCACGTAATCTCGCAACGCACCCCACGAAAGAAGGAACCCATGCCGTACGGCGAGGTCGTCTCCACCGAGACGCTCAGTCCTCAGCTCATCCGCGTCGTCCTCGGCGGTCCCGGTCTCGACGGGCTCCCCGCGCCCGACGGCACCGACTCCTACGTCAACGCCTTCTTCGTGCCCGACGCGGCGCCGTACTCCGTCCCGTTCGAGGACGACGCCGTGCGTGACCTGCCGCGCGAGCAGCGCCCCTACCCGCGCCGCTACACCGTGCGCTCCTGGGACGCCGAGCAGCAGCTGCTGACGATCGACTTCGTCGTCCACGGCGACGTCGGCCGCGCCGGGCGCTGGGCCCAGCACGCCGAGCCGGGCGACCGGCTCCAGTTCCGTGGCCCGGCCGGGGGCTGGCGGCCGGCGCCCGACGCCGACTCCTACCTCCTCGTCGGCGACGAGAGCGCGTTGCCCGCGATCGGTGCCTCGCTCGAGGTCGTCCCGGCCGGTCGGCCGGCCGTGGCGGTCGTCGAGGTGCAGGACGCCTCCGGCGAGATCCCGCTGACCTCGCCCGGCGACCTGCGCGTCGTCTGGGTCCACCGCGCCGGCGCCACCGCCCCGCTCGAGGAGCTGCTGCGCGACGCCGTCGCCGGGCTCGACGCCCTGCCCGACGCCCTGCCCGGCACCGTGAGCGCGTTCGTGCACGGCGAGGCCGCCGCCACCCGCGCCGTACGCCGCCTGATCCTCGAGCGCGGCCTCGTCCAGCGCGAGCACCTCTCGTGCTCGCCCTACTGGCGGCGCGGGCACGACGACGAGGAGTGGCGCGCGGTCAAGGGCGCCTGGACCCGCGAGGTCGAGGCCGACGTGCCGTAGGCGGCGGCTCGAGGGCCCACGCGCCGATCCGACCGGGATGCCACGGGCCCCGGAACGGAGAGGTATGCTCTCCGCACGTCGGTGGTGAGAGCCGATGTCCCCGCCACCCGGCCCCCGAAGCCGGTGGCAGCACCATCGCCGGTGACGCTCAGCCCGGCCCCGCGTGCGTCTTCCACCTCGACGCCGCCGGGTCCACGGCCAGGCCCCGGCGTACCCCGCGACACCCACACGCGGTGTCGCAGCTCCGGAGGAGGAGTTCCTTGGCTCGAGGAGGCCAGCGCCAGCACGGCGGCAACCGCAACGGTCAGTCCGGCGGTTCCGGCGGTCAGTCCGCGCGCCAGCGCCGTGGGCGCGAGCTCGACAACGAGGGCATCATCCCGATCCTGGCCCGCGCGGTGCGCGAGGTCGAGGGTGCGGCCCAGCGCGGCAAGATCAAGCCGTCGAGCCGGACCAAGTTCCAGGTCGTGGCCCTGCTGGCCCGCGAGGAGCGCACCCGCGTCAAGACCGACCCCGACATCAGCGAGGGTCAGCGGGCCGACCAGCTCAAGCGCCTCGACGGCATCGGCACGATCCTGGCCAAGACGACCGCCCGCGACACCTCCCTGCTGTCGCTGCTCGCCGAGGACGCCGTGGTGTCCGAGGCGGCCCGCGAGCTCAAGCGCGAGATGCTCGGCTTCGCCGGCGTCGAGCTGGCCCCCGAGGAGGAGGTCGCGGCCGAGCCGGTCGCCTCCACCTTCGACGTCGAGCGCCAGGTCGTCCCTCGGTCGGTGCTGTCCCACCAGCTCGCCAACCCGTTCCTGCGACCCGACTTCTCCGGCGCGACCCGTCCGACCCACGCCCGGCAGCTGGCCGGGTGGGAGCTGATCGAGCCCCTGCTCGAGTCCTTCGAGCGCGCCGCGGGCGGGGCCGTCTCGTGCATGACGCTGCCCGAGGACTCCTCGGTCAAGGCCCCCGCCGGCCTGGAGCTGATGCACCACCAGGCCCAGGTCGTGGCCGCCGCCGCCGCGGGCCACCGCACGTTCCTGCTCGCGGACGAGCCCGGCCTCGGCAAGACCGCGCAGGCCCTGCTGGCCGCGCAGGCCGCCGACGCGTTCCCGCTGCTCGTCGTGGTCCCGAGCGTCGTCAAGACCAACTGGGCGCGCGAGGTCAACCTCTGGACCCCCCACCGCACCGCCACCGTCGTGCACGGCAACGGCCACGACGTCGACGGCTACGCCGACATCGTGATCGTCAACTACGAGATCCTCGACCGGCACGTCGGCTGGATGCGCCACCACGGCTTCCGCGGGATGGTCGTCGACGAGGCCCACTTCATCAAGAACAAGAACTCCCAGCGCTCCCAGCACGTGCTGCAGATCGCCGACTCGATCCGCCTGCGCACGGCTCGGCCGCTGATGACCGCGCTCACCGGCACGCCGCTGATCAACGACATCGACGACTTCCGGGCGATCTGGCAGTTCCTGGGCTGGATCGACGAGAAGAAGCCGCTGCCGCCGCTCATCGACCGCCTCGAGGACACCGGCCTCACCCCGATCGACCCGCCGTTCTACCCCGCCGCCCGCGCCGCGGTCATCGACATGGGCATCGTGCGCCGGCGCAAGGTCGACGTCGCCTCCGACATCCCCGCGCGTCGCGTCGCCGACCTGCCCGTCGAGCTCGAGGGCGAGGTCGGCCGCTCCATCCGCGAGGCCGAGCGCGAGCTCGCGCGCCGCCTGGTCGAGCGCTACGAGATGGCGCTGGCCACCCGTCGTACCGGCGTGACGACCGAGGGCATCGACCACGACCTCGTACGCCGCGTCGCGACCTGGGAGCGCGAGGACACCACGGGCTCGGGCAAGTCCGACGGCGAGAACGTGTTCACCATGATGCGGCGCATCGGTCAGGCCAAGGCCGGCCTCGCGGCCGACTACGCCGCCCAGCTGGCGCGCAACGTCGGCAAGGTCGTCTTCTTCGCCAAGCACGTCGACGTGATGGACCAGGCCGAGGAGCTCTTCGCCAAGCGGGGCATCAAGTCGGCCTCGGTGCGCGGCGACCAGTCGCCCAAGACGCGCCAGGCCAACATCGACGCGTTCGTCAACGACCCCGACGTCGCGATCGCGGTCTGCTCGCTGACCGCGGCGGGCGTGGGCCTCAACCTGCAGGTCGCCTCCAACGTCGTGCTCGCCGAGCTGTCGTGGACCGATGCCGAGCAGACCCAGGCCATCGACCGCGTCCACCGCATCGGCCAGGACCAGCCGGTGACCGCCTGGCGTGTCATCGCCGCCCAGACCGTCGACACCAAGGTCGCCGAGCTCATCGACAGCAAGGCCGGCCTCGCCGCCCGCGCCCTCGACGGCTCCGACGAGGAGGTCGGCTCGTCGGCCGACATCCAGACCGAGGCGCTCGTGGGGCTGCTCACCGACGCGCTCACCGCGCGCGCCGCGCGGGTCTGACGACTCGGGCAGCCGGGGCGTCATACGGTCTGGTGGGTCGAGCCACCGTTCCGTATGACGTCCCTAGCACCCGGGCTCGTCAGAACAGCCCGGCCGACCCCACGAACCGGTCGACGGTGATCCGGATCGCGACGCGCTCCGGGTTGGGGCTCGGCGTGCGGTAGCGCGCGGCGTACCGCTCGCAGGCCCGGGCGACCGACTCGGGGTCGTGCACGACCACCCCGGTGCCCTCGAGCGTCGACCACCGCCCGCCGTCGACCGCGCAGGTCGCGACCTGGCCGCCCGCGTCACCGGCGGCGAGCAGGTTGCGGACCTTGCGCGACCCGCCCCGGGTGATCACCCAGGCGCACTGCCGCTCGTGGTCGAGCGTGACCCCGACCGGGACCACGTGCGGCCGGCCGTCGGGGCGCAGGGTGGTGAGGGTGTGGAGGTGCCGCTCGGTCCAGAACTCGAGCAGCGCCTCGGGGAAGTCGCCCCATCCGGGGGTCCAGGAGGTCACGTGGCGAGGCTATCCCCACGGTGATCGAGCCGGGCGAGCCCTGCGCGCCGCACGACCACGAGAGGCTCTGGTCGGGCGCGGGGGTTTCGACTCGCTCGCACGGCTTCGCGGGCTCAGCCGTGTCGCTCGCTCAACCTCCCTCCGTGGATCTGCCCCCTCGTTCCTCGGGGTCAAATCCATCGGGAGAACCACATGCGGTGGTTCCAGGCCGACTTCGGGATCGTCTCGTAGGACAGGATCGGGTAGAAGTAGGCGAAGTTGAGCACGACCAGCACGAAGAACGACCCGGCCACGATGACGCCCGCCGTACGCCGTCCCGACGGCAGGCGGGAGCGGCCGATGAGCGTGCCGAGGCACAGCGTGATCGCGAGCACCATGAACGGCAGGTAGGCGATCGCGTAGAAGAAGAAGATCGGCCGGTCGTCGTACCTCAGCCAGGGGAGCCAGGTCGACAGGCTGCCGACGACGGCCACGCCGAAGCGCCAGTCACGGGCGCCGATCCAGAGCAGGCCGGCCGCGACGAGCGCGATCGCGCCGCCCCACCACAGCAGGGGCGTGCCGATGAGCAGCACCTGGCGGTAGTAGCAGCCGGAGGAGTCCGCCTCGGTGCAGCCTGGCTGGTCGGGTCGCGCGTTGAGGTCGGTGGCCACGCCGACGGGCCGGTTGATCAGCGGCCAGCCCGACGGCTGCGACTGGTAGGGGTGGCTGCTGCAGTTGAGGTAGTGGGAGTGGAACGTGAAGACGTCCTGGTGGTAGTAGAACAACGACCGCAGCGACTGCACGATCTCGGCGGGGCCGTGGGCGTCGGGCTCGGTGGCCGTGGGCCAGGTGGCAGAGTCGTCGCTCTCGTTGTTGGGGCTCCTGGTGCCGTCGGCGTTCTTGGTGCAGCCGTTGTCCTGGGTGAACCCGGTGTACTGCGTCGACGACAGGGTCTGCTCGTAGTCGTCGGCGTGCACCAGCCACCCGGTCCACGACACGACGTAGACGAAGAACGCGATCAGCACGAGCTGAGCGAACGCGGGTACGCCGTCCACGAGGGCCGAGCGGACGACCGCCCACCGCACCCCGAAGGAGCGGCGCGCCCCGGCGCTCCACAGCCACACCAGCAGCCCGAACGCCGCCAGCGGCGGCCCGGCGGTCCACTTGGTGCCGATCGCGAGGCCGAAGCAGACACCGCCCGCGACCAGCCACGGGCGGAACATCAGTCCTCGCACCGGGCCGAACGACGCCGCGCCGACCTCGTCGATCTTGCGGGCCAGGCGCGCCCGGAACCAGTCGCGGTCGTTGACCACGCACGCGACGCCGCAGAGCAGGAAGAACGCCAGGAAGATGTCGAGCAGCGCCAGGCGCGAGAGCACGAAGTGCAGGCCGTCGAACGTCAGCAGCAGCCCGGCGAGGCAGCCCAGCGTCGTCGAGCCCGTCATCCGTCGGGCCAGGCGGCACAGCACGAGCACCATCAGCGCGCCCACGACGGCTGCGGAGATCCGCCAGCCGAAGGGGTCCATGCCGAAGGCCTTCTCGCCCAGGGCGATGACCCACTTGCCGACCTCGGGGTGCACCTCCATCGACGGGCCGTCGCCCCAGATGCCCTGGGTCCGGCCGTCGAGGATGGCGTCGTTGATGTCCTTGCCGCCGACCTGGTCCTGGTAGTTGCGCACGAAGCCCTGGTTGAGAAGGCCCCAGGCGTCCTTGGCGTAGTAGGTCTCGTCGAAGGCGAACCGGTGGGGCGAGCCGAGGTGCCACAGCCGCATCGCGAAGGCCAGCAGGGCGACCCCGATCGCGGCGCCCCACGCCGCGGCCCGGCCCTGGAGCCGCGCGTCGGCCTCGGTCAGCCGGCCGCGGGCCCGCTGCCACGCCGTCGGGACCGGGCGGCCGTCGGCGGTCTCGGAGAGTCCCACCTGCCCGGTGGGCCCGCCGGTCGGCGGGGGCTCCTGCAGCGTGGTCACGAGGCTGGATCCTACGTGCGACATGATCGGTCGATGACCTCCCCGAGCGACTCCTCCTCCGCGGCCGGGGTGCTGGTGCTGGCGGCCACGCCGATCGGCCGGGTGGCCGACGCGCCGCCGCGTCTGGCCGAGGAGCTCGCCGGCGCCGACGTGGTGGCGGCCGAGGACACCCGGCGACTGCGGCGGCTGACCGGCGACCTCGGAGTCACCCTCGGCGGCCGGGTCGTGTCCTACTTCGAGGGCAACGAGCAGCAGCGCACCCCGGTGCTGCTCGAGGCGCTGCTCGCCGGCGAGCGGGTGCTGCTCGTCACCGACGCCGGGATGCCCAGCGTCTCCGACCCCGGCTACCGACTGGTCACGGCCGCAGTGGCCGCGGGGGTCCTGGTCACGGCCGTGCCGGGCCCCTCGGCCGTGCTCACCGCGCTGGCCGTGTCGGGCCTGCCGGTCGACCGGTTCTGCTTCGAGGGCTTCCTGCCGCGCAAGGCGGGGGAGCGCGCGCGTCGGCTCGCGACGCTGGTCGACGAGCAGCGCACGATGGTGTTTTTCGAGGCCCCGCACCGCACCGCGGCCACGTTGGCGGCGATGGCCGAGACGTGGGGTGACGACCGCGCGGCCGCGGTCTGCCGCGAGCTGACCAAGACCCACGAGGAGGTACGCCGCGGGGGGCTGGCCGAGCTCGCCGCCTGGGCCGCCGAGGGGGTCCGGGGCGAGGTCACCCTGGTCGTGGGCGGGGCCGACCCGGCGCCCTCCATCTCGACCGACGAGGGGTCGCTGCGCGCCGCGGTCGCGACGCGGCAGGATCGCGGCATGACGACGAAGGCAGCCATCGCCGAGGTGGCCCTCCTGTCCGGGGTGCCCAAGCGCGACGTCTACGACCTGGTGCACAAGGCATGACCGGCCCCACCGACGGGCCCGCCGACGGGCCGACCGACGGGCCCGCGCGCGCCCGCCTCACGTCGTACGAGCACGACGGGCTGACCTTCGACGTCGCCGACGAGGGGCCGATCGACGGCGACGTCGTCGTGCTGCTCCACGGGTTCCCCGAGCGCGCGTCGTGCTGGCGGCTGGTCGCGCCGCTGCTGCACGCGCAGGGCTACCGCACCATCGCGCCCGACCAGCGCGGCTACTCCCCGGGCGCGCGACCGACGCGTCGGCGCGACTACACCCTGGGTCGCCTGGTGGGCGACGTCGCGGCGCTGATCGGTCTGACCGGCGGGCCGGTGCATCTCGTCGGCCACGACTGGGGCGCGGCCGTCGGCTGGGCCACGGTCGCCGAGCACCCCGACCTGGTCCGCACCTGGACCGCCGTCTCGGTGCCCCACCCGCGGGCGTTCCTGCGGTCGTGGGTGAGCTCGACGCAGGGGCTGAAGTCGTCCTACATGCTGCTGTTCAACGTGCCGCGGCTGCCCGAGCTGCTCCAGCGTCGAGCGCCGCGCCGCTTCGAGGCCTCGCTGCGCCGCGCGGGCATGACCTCCGACGACGTCGCCCGCTTCCGCAGCGAGATCGCCGCCGACGGCGCGCTCCCGGGCGGGCTGGCGTGGTACCGCGCGATGTTCCTGCGCGGCGACGCGCTCGAGCGGCCCCGGATCACCCGTCCCACCACCATGGTGTGGAGCGACGGCGACGTCGCGCTCGGTCGCAAGGGCATCGACCTCACGCCCGACTGGGTCGATGCGCCCTACGAGCTGGTCGTGCTCGAGGGCGTCTCCCACTGGATCCCGACCCAGGCGCCCGGGGCGCTCGCCGAGGCGATCCTCGAGCGGGTGACATCGGCATGAGCGAGCCCATGAGCGAGCCCACCCGCGCCCGCGCCGCGACCGAGGAGACCAGCGGCTCGCGCCGCGACCGCGAGCGCCCGCCGGCCCCCGAGCCGCTCCCGCACCCGGTGGTCGACAACCACTGCCACCTCGACATCGCCGACGGCGAGTGGTTCGGCACCGACGACGCCCTCGCCGCGGCCGCGGCGGTCGGGGTCACCCGCATCGTGCAGATCGGCTGCGACCTGCCGGGCGCGCGCTGGGCGGTCGAGGCGGCAGCGTCGTACGACGCGATCGTGGCCGGGGTCGCGCTGCACCCCAACGAGGCCCCGCTGCTGGCCGCCGCGGGGCGCCTCGACGAGGCGATGGCCGAGATCGAGGACCTCGCGCGGGCCCACGCCAAGGTGCGGGCGGTGGGGGAGACGGGCCTCGACCACTTCCGCACCGGCGACGACGGTCGGGCAGCTCAGGTGGAGTCGTTCCGGCGCCACATCGACCTGGCCAAGCGGCTCGACAAGACGCTGGTCATCCACGACCGCGACGCCCACGACGAGGTGCTGGCCGTGCTCGACGAGGAGGGGGCGCCCGAGCGGTGGGTGATGCACTGCTTCTCCGGCGACGCCGACCTGGCCCGACGCTGTCTCGACCGTGGTGCCCACCTGTCCTTCGCCGGGACCGTGACCTTCAAGAACGCCCAGCCGCAGCGCGACGCCCTCGCGGTGACCCCCCTCGACCGGGTGCTCGTCGAGACCGACGCGCCGTTCCTGACCCCGACGCCCTACCGGGGCCGCCCCAACGCGTCCTACCTCGTGCCCCTCACCGTCCGCGCGATGGCCGAGGTCCGCGGTGACGACCTCGAGACCCTGTGCCGCGCCATCGACGCCAACACCGACGTCGCGTTCGGCGGTCGCTGGTAGCCCGTCGTGAGCTGGGCGTCAGCCCGGGCGATGAGGCTGGTGTGACTCGAGTGACGCGACGGGCGACGAGCCGTGATTCCGACCACGAAATCCGCGGCACGCACCGCCGGGAGTTTGCTTTCTGGTCGCGGTCACGTTGTTCTTGACGGCGTTGGCCGGGATCGGGAAGACCCGTCCGGCGCGCGTCATGGCCTGGTTCCAGACCCTGGAGCACGGCCCGACACCCGCAGACGAGCGGCCCGGAACCCGGGTCGCGACGTGGGGCGCCGGCGCCCGAGGCCCGGGGAGCTCGACGTTCGGAACCAGATGACTGCCACTCCCGGCACCCAGCCCCCCTCCCTCGGCGGCACCCTGCGCCGCTCGCTGCACAGCAAGAAGCTCCTGGCCACCCTCGTCGTCGGCGTCGTGCTGGCCGTGGCCGGTACGACGCTCGGCTACGCAGCCCTCGACAAGTCCGTCACGGTCAGCGTCGACGGACAGGACCGCCAGATCAGTGCCGACGGTGACACCGTGGCCGAGGTCCTCGACGGCGCGGGCATCGAGGTGGGCGAGCACGACCTGGTCAGCCCCTCGCTCGACGAGGAGGTCGAGGACGGCAGCCGCATCAGCGTGCGCTTCGGTCGCCCGGTCGAGCTCACCGTCGACGGCAAGACCGAGGTCCACTGGGTGACGGCCACCGACGTGGCCTCCGCGCTGGGCCAGATCGGCTCCGACTTCGACAACGCCCGCCTCGACACCAGCCGCGGGCTCAGCATCGGCCGCGACGGCGTCACCCTCAAGGTGGTCACGTCCAAGCGGCTCACGTTCCGCCTGGCCGGCAAGAAGCAGGTCGTCCGCTGGCTGCCCGCCACCACCGTCGCCGACGCCCTGCGCCAGGTCGGCGTCACGCTCGACCGTCACGACCGCACCACCCCGGCCCGCGCCGCCAAGGTCGAGGCCGGCGACAAGATCGTCTTCACCGACGTCCGCTACACCACCAAGCGCGTCAGCGGCCAGGCCATCGACTTCACCACGGTCGAGCAGGACGACGACTCCCTCGAGCAGGGCAAGACCGACGTGGTCCGCGAGGGCACGACGGGTCGGCGCGACCTGACCTACCGGATCACCGTGATCAACGGCAAGGTCGTCGCCCGCAAGGTCGTCAAGCAGAAGGTCACCCGCAAGCCCGTCTCCGCGCTGATCAAGGTCGGCACCCAGGAGCCGGAGCCCGAGGTCTCCACGCCCGAGTCGTCGACGAAGAGCAAGCCCTCGGCGCCGGCCAACTTCGCCGGTGGCAGCACCGTCTGGGACCAGCTCGCCAAGTGCGAGTCCGGCGGCAACTGGTCCATCAACACCGGCAACGGCTACTACGGCGGCCTGCAGTTCAACGTCGGCACCTGGCGGGCCTACGGCGGCACCGGCCTCCCGAGCGACAACTCGCGCGAGACCCAGATCGCCGTCGCCACGCGACTGCGTGACGCCTCCGGCGGCTACGGCGCGTGGCCGGGCTGCGCGGCCAAGCTGGGCCTGCCCACCTGAGCACCTCACGTCGTCGTTAGCCTGACGACCATGACGTCGGCCGCTCCAAGACTTCTTGGGGCGGCCGACGTACGTCGTCTGGCCGACTCGCTCGACCTGCGTCCCACCAAGTAGAAGGGCCAGAACTTCGTCATCGACGGCAACACCGTGCGACGCATCGTGCGCGAGTCGGGTATCACCGGCGACGACGTCGTCGTCGAGGTCGGCCCCGGGCTCGGGTCGCTGACGCTGGCCCTGCTCGAGGTCGCCGACCGCGTGGTCGCCCTCGAGATCGACGACAAGCTGGCGGCCCTGCTGCCCGAGACCATCGCCGCGCACGCGCCCGACCAGGTCGCCGCGTTCGAGCTCGTGCACGTCGACGCGCTGCGCGTCACCGAGGTGCCCGGGCCGCCACCCACGGCCCTGGTCGCCAACCTGCCCTACAACGTCTCGGTGCCGGTGCTGCTGCACCTGATGGCCCTGCTCCCGAGCCTGCGGCGCGGCCTGGTGATGGTGCAGGCCGAGGTCGCCGACCGCCTCGCGGCCGGCCCCGGCAGCAAGACCTACGGCGTCCCGTCGGTCAAGGCCGCCTGGTACGCCGACGTGCGCCGCGCCGGGTCGATCGGCCGCAACGTCTTCTGGCCGGCCCCCAACGTCGACTCGGGTCTGGTGGCCTGGGTCCACCGCGACCCGCCGGCGACCACCGCCACGCGCGAGGAGGTGTTCGCCGTCGTCGACGCCGCGTTCGCCCACCGGCGCAAGGCGCTGCGCGGCGCGCTGCGCAACCTCGCCGACGGCGGCCGGGTCGACCACGCCCTCGACGCCGCCGGCATCGACCCGCTCGCGCGCGGCGAGATGCTCACCGTCGAGCAGTTCGCGCGCATCGCCGAGGGGTTGAGGGCCGCGTGATCACCGTCCCGACCGCGGTGACCGTGCGGGCCCCGGCCAAGATCAACCTGCACCTCGGGGTCGGTGCGGTCGGTGCCGACGGCTTCCACCCGCTCACGACCGTCTACCAGGCCGTCGGGCTGTGCGACGACCTCACCGCCCACCCCGCCGACGACCTGAGCGTCGAGCTCGCCACCGCCGACTGGGTCGACGCCGGCGTCATCCCCACCGACGCGAGCAACCTGGCCCACCGGGCCGCCACCCTGCTCGGGCGCCACCACGGCCGCGAGCTCACGGGCCGACTCGTCGTCGAGAAGGCGATCCCCGTCGCCGGCGGGCTCGCCGGCGGCTCGGCCGACGCCGCGGCGGCCCTCGTCGCGCTCGACCGCCTGCACGACCTGCGCACCAGCGACGACGACCTGCTGCGCCTGGCCGCCGACCTGGGCAGCGACGTGCCCTTCGCGCTCATCGGCGGCACCGCGCTCGGCACCGGTCGCGGCGAGCTCGTCGACCCGGTGACCGACGCGGGCACCTGGTGGTGGGTGCTGGTCCCCAGCCTCGAGGGCATGTCGACGCCGGTGGTCTACGCCCACTTCGACCGGTTGTTCCCCGACGCCCCCGCGACGCCGCCCGGCGCCGACGAGCTGCTCGACGCCCTGCGCACCGGCCAGCCGCTCAGCCTGGCCCGCACCCTCCACAACGACCTGCAGGACCCCGCGATCGACCTGCGCCCCGAGCTCGGCCTCCTCATCGAGCGCGGCGAGTCCGAGGGGGCGCTGCGCGGTCTCGTGTCAGGCTCCGGTCCGACCGTCGTGTTCCTGTGCGAGTCCGCCGACCATGCCCGTGACCTCGCCGGCGCGCTCATGCGCACCGGCCATCCCGTCGTCCTCGTCGCCAACGGCGCCGTGGCCGGCTCCCACCTCGTCCCCAGCCACGTCTAGAGGCCCATCTGATGTCCAACCTCCTCAACCTCGAGGGCGTCTCGAAGTCCTACGGCGTCCGTCCGCTGCTCGCCAACGTCTCCCTCGGCATCACCTCGGGCGACCGGATCGGCATCGTCGGCCGCAACGGCGACGGCAAGACCACGCTGCTGGAGGTGATGACCGGCATCGAGGAGGCCGACACCGGCCGCGTCTCGCGCAGTCGCGGCCTGCTCGTCGGCTACCTGCACCAGGGCGACGAGCTCGACGACACCCACACCGTGCGCGAGGCGGTGCTCCGCGGCCTGGAGGACCACGAGTGGGCGGCCGACTCCACCCTGCGCGGCATCGTGACCGAGCTGCTTGCCGGCGTCGAGCTCGACCGCTCGGTCCACGGCCTCTCGGGCGGTGAGCGCCGGCGCTGTGCCCTCGCCGCGCTGCTCCTGGGCGACCACGAGCTGATCGTCCTCGACGAACCGACCAACCACCTCGACGTCGAGGCCGTGGCCTGGCTGGCCGACCACCTGCGGCGGCGTACCTCGGCGCTCGTGGTCGTCACCCACGACCGCTGGTTCCTCGACGAGGTCTGCCAGTGGACCTGGGAGGTCCACGACGGCGCCGTCGACGTCTACGAGGGCGGCTACGCCGCCTTCGTGCTGGCCAAGGCCGAGCGCTCCCGTCAGGCCGACGCCTCCGAGTCGCGACGCCAGAACCTGGCCAAGAAGGAGCTCGCCTGGCTGCGCCGCGGCGCGCCCGCCCGTACGGCGAAGCCCAAGTTCCGCATCGACGCCGCCAACAAGCTCATCGAGGACGTGCCGGCGCCCCGCGACCGGCTCGAGCTGCAGAAGTTCGCGACCCAGCGGCTCGGCAAGGACGTCATCGACGTCGAGGAGGTCGACCTCCAGCGCGGGGAGCGCAAGCTCCTGACCGACGCGACCTGGCGGCTCGGCCCGGGCGACCGGGTCGGCATCGTCGGCGTCAACGGCGCCGGCAAGACGTCGGTGCTGTCGCTGCTGTCGGGCACCCTGGCGCCGACCAAGGGCCGGATGAAGCTCGGCAAGACGGTCGCGATGCAGCACCTCACCCAGGCCCTCGACGACGTCGACCCGATGGGCCGCGTGCTGCCCACGGTCGAGGCCATCCGACGCGTCACGGTGACCAAGGACGGCGAGATCACCGCGACCTCGATGCTCGAGCGGTTCGGCTTCACCGGCGACAAGCTCACCGCCCGCCTCGGCGACCTGTCGGGTGGCGAGCGGCGCCGCTTCCAGCTGCTCAAGCTGCTGCTGACCGAGCCCAACGTGCTGCTGCTCGACGAGCCCACCAACGACCTCGACATCGAGACACTCACCGTCCTCGAGGACTTCCTCGACGGCTGGCCCGGCACCCTGGTCGTGGTCTCCCACGACCGCTACTTCCTCGAGCGCGTGACCGACTCGGTGTGGGCGCTGCTCGGCGACGGCCAGCTCTCGATGCTCCCGCGCGGCGTCGACGAGTACCTCGAGCGCCGGGCGGTCACCGCCACCACCCCTGTCGCGACCGGCGGCCCCGCACCCGCGTCGTCCAGCGGGCCGGCCGCACCCGCCTCCGGCAAGGCCAAGGCCGGCTCGGCCGAGGAGCGCAACGCCCGCAAGGCGGTCGCCCGCCTCGAGAAGCAGCTCAAGAAGCTCCTCACCCGCGAGGCCGAGCTCAACGCCGCCGTCCTCGCCGCCGGCACCGACTACGCCGCCATCGCCGCAATCTCCGCCGACCTCCAGGCCGTCCTGGCCGAGAAGGACGATGTCGAGCTCGAGTGGCTCGAGGCCTCCGAGGTCCTCGGCGGCTGACCTCGGCCGGCGGGATAGTCCCTGACGTAAATCAACGATCGGGCGACCGGATCCTTGATTTACGTCAGGGACTATCCCGGCTCGGTGGCGGAGAAGGGCGCGAGCAGGGTGCGCAGGAGCGTGGCGAGGCGGACCTGGTCGCGGGGCGGGAGACCGGACAGCAGCGCCCGCTCGGCGTCGAGGAGGGCCTCGAACGCCCCGTCGACCGCGGCCTTGCCCTCGGGGGTCAGGCGCACGATGACGCCGCGGCGGTCCGCGGGGTCGGGGTAGCGCTCGACCAGCCCGCGTGCGGCCAGCCGGTCGACGCGGTTGGTCATGGTGCCGCTGGTCACCAGCGTCTCGCGCAGCAGCCGCCCCGGCGACAGCTCGTACGGCGCCCCCGCGCGTCGCAGGGCGGCGAGCACGTCGAACTCCCACGACTCGATGCCGTGGGCGCTGAACGCCCGGCGCCGCGCCAGGTCGAGGTGGCGGGCCAGCCGCGAGATCCGGGAGAACACCGCGACGGGGTCGAGGTCGAGGTCGGTGCGCTCGCGCGCCCACGCGTCGACGAGGTCGTCGACCTCGTCCCTCGGCTCCGTCATGGCGGGAGTCTAGCCAAACGTCGAGAATCTTGATATCAAGATACTTATGGTCAAGACAACGCACACCTGGGACCCTGCCCGCTACCTCACCTACGCCGACGAGCGTGGCCGGCCGTTCGCCGACCTGCTCGCCCGCGTCGCCCCGACCTCGCCCGCCGCGGTCGTCGACCTCGGCTGCGGTCCGGGCAACCTCACCGCGCTCCTGGCCGCGCGCTGGCCGGCTGCGCGGGTGACCGGGGTCGACAGCAGTCCCGAGATGATCGCCACCGCGCACGCAGCGGTTCCCGGCATCGAGTTCGAGGTCGGCGACCTCCGCGCCTGGCGGGGGAGCGCCGACGTCGTGCTCTCCAACGCGACGCTGCAGTGGCTCCCCGACCACCTCGACCTGCTGTCCGGCCTCGTCGAGGCCGTCACGCCCGGTGGCTCGCTGGCCTTCCAGGTCCCGGCCAACTTCGACGAGCCGAGCCACACGATCCGGCGCGACCTGGCCGCCGAGGCGCCGTACGCCGCGCACACGGCCGGGGTGGCCGTGCCCGACAGCCACGAGCCCGGCACCTACCTCGACGCGCTGTCCGCGCTCGACCGGGTCGTCGAGGTCGACGTCTGGGAGACGACCTACCTGCACGTGCTCTCCGGTGCCGACCCGGTCTTCACCTGGGTCAGCGGCACCGGTGCCCGACCCACGCTGCAGGCCCTGCCCGACGACGTGCGCCCGGCGTTCGAGGCGGAGTTCCGTCGTCGGCTCGCGGCGGCGTACCCGGTGCGGGCCGACGGCACCGTCGTGCTGCCGTTCCGGCGGATCTTCGTGGTCGCCCGCACGAGGGGAGCCGACGCATGAGGCTGCACCACGTCCAGGTCGGCTGCCCGCCCGGTGGTGAGGACGCGGCGCGCGCCTTCTACGTCGACGGGCTCGGCCTGACCGAGGTCGCCAAGCCCGAGGCGCTGCGGGCCCGTGGCGGGGCCTGGTTCCGCGCCCGGGACGACGACGGCGCGGTCACGGCCGAGCTGCACGTCGGCGTCGAGGACCCGTTCCGCCCGGCGGTCAGGGCCCATCCGGCGCTGCTGCTCGACGACGTGGCCGGGCTCGACCGCACCGCGGACCGGCTCGCGGCGGCGGGTCACGAGGTCGACCACACCGAGCGGCACACCTTCGACGGCTTCGTGCGGGTCCACGTCCGCGACCCGCACGGCAACCGGGTCGAGCTGCTCGTGCCGGCGTGAGCCACGTTACTGATCGGTAGCATCTGGCCCTAGGGTGGACGCATGAGTCAGGTCCTCTCCCTGTGGCGCACCGCGAGCGGCCTCCCGGTCGTCGGCGACCGCCTCGGCAAGCGCGTCTTCTCCCTCCTGTTCAGCCAGAAAGCGCCGTACTTCGCGACGATCAGGCCGCGCTTCGTCGAGATCCGGCCCGACTATGCCGAGCTCGTGATCCCCAAGCGCCGCGGGGTCCACAACCACCTCGGCACCGTGCACGCCATCGCGCTGTGCAACGGGCTCGAGGCCGCCATGGGGGCGCTGGCCGAGGCCACGATCCCCGCCGACAAGCGCTGGATCCCCCAGGGCATGGAGGTCACCTACCCGGCCAAGGCGACCAGCGACATCACCTGCACCGCCGAGACCGACCCCGGGCAGTGGACCGGCGACGACCCGCACGTGCCGGTCCGGGTCCGAGGCGTGCGCGACGACGGCACCGTCGTCATCGAGGGCGTCATCAGGCTCTGGGTGACTCCCAAGCCGACGAAGAAGTAGGGAACCATCCGCGGTCCGGCGGCATCCTGACTGCGATGGACCGAGACACCGACTTCTCCGAGTACGCCGCCGCCCGCTGGCTGACGCTGGTGCGGGCGGCGGTGTCGCTCGGCTGCTCCCTGCCCGAGGCCGAGGACGTCGCCCAGTCCACGCTCGTCAAGTGCTACCTCGCCTGGGGTCGGGTCAGCCGCGCCACCCACCGCGACGCCTACGTCTCCCAGGTCCTGCTCAACACCTTCCGTGAGTCCGTACGCCGTCGCAGCCGCCGCCCCGAGACGTCCGTGGACGTGCTGCCCGAGGTCGGTGGTCCCGACGAGGCCGCCCGCGTCGACGCCGCCGACGCCCTGTCGCGGGCGCTCTCGGGGCTGTCCGTGGGGCAGCGCGAGGTCGTCGCGCTCACCTACTACGTGCGCCTCACCGAGGCGCAGGTCGCCGAGGTGCTCGGCATCGCGCCGGGCACCGTCAAGAGCCGCCTCTCGCGCGCGCTCGCCACCCTCGCCGCCGACAGCGGCCTCGCCGAGCTCCGACCCGGAGGACCCTCATGACCCGATCAGACGCCCAGGACCACCTCGACCTGCTCGCCCGGGACGTCGCGTCGCCGGTGCCGGCCGGGTTGCTCGACACCGCGCGGTCGGCCCGCCGGCGGCGGGTGCGAGGACGGCTGGCCGCCGGGGGAGCGGTCGCCGCCGTCGCGGTCGTCGCGCTGGCGGTCACGCTGCCGGGTGGGGGCGCCACGACGCGCCGGCACGAGGCGGCGCAGGCCGCGTCCACCTCGGCCGCGTCCACCTCGGCCGCGTCCACCTCGGCGACGCCCACCTCGGCCGGCCCGGTCGCGCCGGCCGGCACGCGCTGGATCTCCCAGGGCGGCTACATGGTCGCCGTACCGGGGGAGTGGGCTCGGACCACGACGAGGTGCATCGGCGCGGTCCAGGACGAGGGGCCGGGGTTCTACTACCTCGAGATCGACGCCAGCTACTGCTACGCCACCGGGGACGAGCCGCCCTCGGTGGGGCTCCTGACCGGCAAGCACGTCCCGTTCGGGGCGTCCCCCCTCGTCTGCGACCCCGGGTGCTCGCGGACGGTGGTCACCGACCAGGTCGTCCTGCGGTTGAAGGAGATCGCCTCCGAGCAGGACGTCTCCGAGATCGTCGACACCCTGCAGCCGCTGCCCGAGGGCTGGGTGGTCGACCCGGCCACCGGCCGAGCCACGCCGTACGACGTCTCGGTGCCGGAGAGCCGTCTCGTCACGGACCGCGACGACGTGGTCGGCGCGTGGACCGTCGTCCGGGTCGACGGAGGCCCGGTCCCACCAGGGGCGGAGCGAGGCCTCGACGTCGCTGCTGCGGGCCGGGCGAGCCTCGACCTGACGTACTCCGACGATGCCAACGGGTATGGCGTCGCGATCCGGGTGAGGACCGACGGGACCCTGGAGAGCGGGCAGATGTACGGCACGGCCGTGATGTGCCCGCCCCCTGGATGCGCGCCGAGCGGGTTCGGCGTCATGGACGCCACCCAGCTCCGCCTCACCCCGGACGACCATCTGGTGCTGGTCGGTGCGGACGGCACCGCGCTCGCGGTCTACGAGCGTGTCTGAGGCTCAGGTGGCCCGGCCGACGAGGGCGCCACCCGGCACCAGCCCGGTGGGGTCGACGGGCGTCACGCCTCCCGACGACCTGCTAGTGCGACCCAGCCGCTTCTCGAGCCAGGAGGCGAAGCCCGAGAGCGAGCAGTTCATCAGGATGAAGATCAGCGCGACCACGACGATGACCTGGAGCGTGTTGCCGCGCGAGACCTTGTTGACCTGGTTGACGAGCTCGTTGTAGGCGAGGATGTAGCCCAGTGCGGTGTCCTTGAGCAGCACCACGAGCTGGGCGATGATCGCCGGCAGCATCGCCCGGACCGCCTGCGGCAGCTGGATGCTCAGCATCACCTGCGTGCGACGCAGCCCGATCGCGAGACCGGCCTCGGCCTGGCCCGACGGCAGCGAGGCCACGCCGGCTCGGAGCACCTCGGCAAGAACGGAGCCGTTGTAGAGCATCAGGCCGAGCACGACCGCCATGTAGATGTTGGCCTGGTAGCCGAGGGTGATGCTCCACAGGTAGTAGATCGCGAACATCAGGATCAGCAGCGGCACCGACCGGAAGAACTCCACGACGATCCCGCCCACCCAGCGCACGGGGGCGAAGGTCGACATCCGCGCCATCCCGAAGACCAGGCCGAAGACCACGGCGAGCACGGACGCCAGACCGAACGCCTTCAGGGTGCCCTCGATACCGGGGATGAAGAAGTTGGACCAAACCTCGCCCTCGAACAGCGGCTTCCACTTCTCCGAGGCCCACTGATCGGTCTCGTCCAGCTTGGCGTAGACCCAGTAGCCCACGGCGAGCAGCAGGAGCAGCGCGACGACCGAGAGAGCCCGGTTGACGAGCCGGCCGCGCGGTCCGGGCTCGTCGTACAGCACGGAGGTCATCGGCGCACCCTCAGTCGGCTCGCGGCCCAGGTCGTGGCCAGCCCCATCGGCAGGGTGATGATCACGAAGCCGAGCGCGAAGGTAAGGAACAGCAGCGGTACGACGTCGCCGTTGGCGTTGATGAGCGCGCGCATCAAGCCCGCAGGCTCGTTGACCATCTCGGCCGTGGTGACCCCGATGACCACGGCGACCGTGGTGTTCTTGGTGAGAGCGATGATGACGCTGCCCATCGGAGCGATCACCGCGCGGATCGCCTGCGGCAGGATCACGTGGCGCAGGTTCTGGGTGAAGGTCAACCCGATCGCCCGCGCAGCCTCGGCCTGCCCGACGTGGACGGTGTTGATGCCCGATCGTAGGACCTCGCACACGAACGTCGAGGTGTAGAGCGTCAGGGCGAGCACGGCCAACCAGAAGTTGTTGCGGTAGAGCAGCTCGTCGTCGAGGGTGAGGCCGAGCTGGTAGGCCAGCCCGAAGAGCACGAACAGCATCACCAGGGTCAACGGGGTGTTGCGCACGACGTTGACGTAGGTCGCCCCGATGAGGCGCAGCACCGGGACCGGGCTCACCCGAAACACCGCCAGCCCCGTGCCGAGCGCCAGGGACAGGACGCCGCTGAAGAACGCGAGCTGTAGGCACAGCAAGAACGAGTCGCGGATCGCGGGGAAGTTGTCGGCGATCACGTCCACGGCGGCTCCTGGCTGGTCGTGAGAGGGAAGGACATCGGTCGGGACGGTCGTTCAGGCGCGTGGCGCGGCCAGGTGATCGGCCGCGCCACGCGGGTGACTCAGTAGCGGTCGACCGACGGCGGCGCGGGCAGCTGGTAGCCCGAGTCGCCGAGGTTGTCGTCGAACGCCTTCTTCCAGCCGCCGTCGGTGAAGGACGCCTCGATGATGTCGTTGATCTTGTCGCGCTTGTCGGAGTCCTTGGGCAGCCCGACGCCGTACTTCTCCTCCGAGAACGGCGCTCCTACGACCTTGAGCTTGCCGGGGTTGGCGTTGGACAGGCCCGCCAGGATGATGTCGTCGGTGGTGACGGCGTCGATCTGGCCGCCGAGCAGCGCCTCGACGCACTTGCTGTAGGAGTCGAGCTCTTGCAGCTGCACGCCGTCGGAGTACTCGTCCTTGACCTTCTGTGCGGACGTCGAGCCGGTCACCGAGCAGAGCTTCTTGCCGTCGAGCGAGTCGGGGCCGGTGATGTCGGTGTTGTCGGCGGAGACGAGGAGGTCCTGCCCCGCGACGTAGTAGGGGCCGGCGAAGTCGACGACGTCCTTGCGCTCGTCGGTGATCGAGTACGTCGCAAGGATCATGTCGACGGTGCCGTTCTGGAGGAACGTCTCGCGGTTGGCCGAGACCGCCTCGACGAACTCGATGTCGCTCTCGTCGTAGCCGAGGCCCTTGGCGATGGTGCGTGCCATGTCGACGTCGAATCCTGTGAAGCTGCCGTCGGACTCGCGGAACCCCAGGCCCGGCTGGTCGTACTTGATGCCGATCTTGATCTTGTCGCCGCCACCGGCGCTGTCGCCGTCGTCGCCGCCACAGGCGGCCAGTGACAGGGACAGGCCGAGGGCGGCCAGGGTGGCGGTGATCCGAGAGAACCGCATGAGGTGTGCTCCTTCAGTGTTTGAGGATCTTGCCGAGGAAGTCCTTGGCCCGATCGCTCTGGGGGTTGGTGAAGAACGACTCGGGGGTGTTCTCCTCGGTGATGGCACCGTCGGACATGAACACGACGCGGTCGGCGGCGGTCCGGGCGAAGCCCATCTCGTGGGTGACGACGATCATCGTCATGCCGCGCTCGGCGAGGTCGACCATCACGTCGAGGACCTCCTTGATCATCTCGGGGTCCAGCGCCGAGGTCGGCTCGTCGAAGAGCATGACCTTGGGGTCCATCGCCAGCGCCCGGGCGATCGCGACCCGCTGCTGCTGACCGCCGGAGAGCTGTGCGGGGTACTTGTCGGCCTGGTGGCCGACGCCCACGCGGTCGAGCAGCTCGCGCGCTCGTGCCTCGGCGTCCTTGCGGGACTGCTTGCGGACCTTGATCGGCCCGAGCGTGACGTTCTCGAGGATCGTCTTGTGCGCGAAGAGGTTGAAGGACTGGAAGACCATCCCGACCTCGGCCCGCAGTCCCGCCAGCGCCTTGCCCTCCTGGGGCAGCGGCTGGCCGTCGAGGGTGATGGAGCCCTGGTCGATGGTCTCGAGCCGGTTGATCGTGCGGCACAGCGTCGACTTGCCCGACCCGGACGGCCCGATCACGACGACCACCTCGCGGCGGCCCACGGACAGGTTGATGTCCTGGAGGACGTGCAGGTCGCCGTACCACTTGTCGACGTGCTCGAGCACGACGAGCGGGTCGCCGGGCGCGCCACCGGCGCCGGCGTCGGGGTCCTTCTCCAGCGTCGTCATGCGAGGGGACCCTATCCTTAGATAGTCCGAGTGGGCCATCACCACCCCCCGGAATGACTAGGCGACGCGGGTGGGGCTGTCGATCCAGGGTGATCCCGGCCGGTGATTCCGACGCGCCCGGGCGGTCGCCGTACCCTTGACGACTGTCATGCCAACCACGCCAGCCGCGCCCCGCACCTACCAGGTCCGCACCTACGGGTGCCAGATGAACGTCCACGACTCCGAGCGGCTCAGCGGCCTGCTCGAGGACGCGGGCTACACCGCGGCGCCCGGCGACGAGCAGGCCGACGTCGTCGTCTTCAACACCTGCGCGGTGCGCGAGAACGCCGACAACAAGCTCTACGGCAACCTGTCGCACCTCGCGCCGGTGAAGGCCAAGAACCCGGCGATGCAGATCGCGGTCGGCGGCTGCCTCGCGCAGAAGGACCGCGCCACGATCACCGAGCGGGCGCCCTACGTCGACGTCGTCTTCGGCACCCACAACATCGGGTCGCTGCCGGCCCTGCTCGACCGGGCCCGCAGCCAGCAGGAGGCGCAGGTCGAGATCCTCGAGTCGCTCGAGGTGTTCCCGTCGACGCTGCCCACCAAGCGCGACAGCGCCTACGCCGCCTGGGTGTCGGTGTCGGTGGGGTGCAACAACACGTGCACGTTCTGCATCGTGCCGGCGCTGCGCGGCAAGGAGAAGGACCGCCGTCCCGGCGACGTGCTGGCCGAGATCCAGGCGCTGGTCGCCGAGGGGGTCTCCGAGGTGACGCTGCTGGGCCAGAACGTCAACGCCTACGGCGTCGAGTTCGGTGACCGCCAGGCGTTCTCCAAGCTGCTGCGCTCCTGCGGCTCGATCGAGGGCCTCGACCGGGTGCGTTTCACCAGCCCCCACCCGGCGGAGTTCACCGACGACGTCATCGAGGCGATGGCCGAGACCCCCAACGTGATGCCCCAGCTCCACATGCCGCTGCAGTCCGGCTCCGACCGCCTGCTCCGGATGATGCGGCGCTCCTACCGGCGCGACAAGTACCTCGGCATCATCGAGCGGGTCCGCGCCGCCATCCCCGAGGCCGCTATCACCACCGACATCATCGTCGGCTTCCCGGGCGAGACCGAGGAGGACCACCTCGCGACGATGGACGTCGTGCGAGAGGCGCGGTTCGCCGGCGCGTTCACCTTCCAGTACTCCAAGCGTCCCGGCACCCCGGCCGCCACCATGCCCGGGGAGGTGCCGGCCGACGTGCTGCGCGACCGCTACGACCGCCTGGTCACCGTGGTCAACGACGTCGCCTGGACCGAGAGCAAGGCCCTCGTCGGACGTACCGTCGAGCTGATGGTGTCCGAGGGCGAGGGCCGCAAGGACGCCGCCACGCTGCGCCTCTCGGGCCGCGGCCCCGACAACCGGCTCGTGCACTTCAGCGTGCCCGACGCGTCGCTGGAGCCGGTGCGGCCCGGCGACGTGGCCACGGTCGAGATCACCTATGCCGCCCCGCACCACCTGGTCGCCGACCGCGTCCTGGCCACGCGGCGTACGCGCTCGGGCGACGCGTGGGAACGCCGTACCTCCGCCCCGGTCGTGGCCGGGGTGGGTCTCGGGATGCCGACCGTGGGGGTGCCCGCCAGGCTTCCCGAGGCGCCTGCCTGCACGTAGGGTCGCCCGGTGCCTGCTGATGCTCCCACGATCCTGGCCACCTCCGGTGGCATCGACTACGGCGTCCGGACCCGGTGGTCCGTCGGGGCGCTGACCCACCACGCGGTGGAGCTGTCGGGTGTCACGGGCCGGGCACCCCGGGTCTGCTACCTCGGCACCGCCAGCGGCGACTCGGCCGAGGGCATCCACAACTTCTACGACATGGCGGTCGAGGAGGGCTGGCACGGCTCCCACCTGCAGCTCTTCATGATGCCCAACGTCCCCGACCTCACCGAGCACCTGCTCGCCCAGGACGTGGTGTGGGTCTTCGGCGGCTCGGTCGCCGGGCTGCTGGCCATGTGGGAGCTCCACGGCGTCGGCGAGGCGATGCGCGCGGCGTGGGAGGCGGGGGTCGTGCTGACCGGCGTCAGTGCGGGATCGATCTGCTGGCACCTCGGCGGCACCACCGACTCCTTCGGCCCCGACCTGCGCCCGATCACCAACGGGCTGGGCTTCCTGCCCTACTCCAACGGCGTGCACTACGACTCCGAGGAGCAGCGTCGCCCGCTCTTCCAGTCGCTGATCGGCTCCGGGGCGCTGCCGGCCGGCTACGCCACCGACGACGGTGCGGGCGTGCTCTACCGCGGCACCGAGATGGTCGAGGCGCTCTCGGAGCGTGCCGGGGCCTCGGCGTACTTCGTGGAGCGCGGGCCGAACGGAACCGCGGTCGAGACGACGCTGGAGACGCGGCTGCTGCGCTGAGCGGGCCCGGCAACTCGTGCAATCGAACGGGTTGGGCCCGTCTGGGCGCCGAGAGCGCGGCCAACCCGTTCAATCGAACGAGTCAGGTCCCTCCCACCCCATCCACGAGCCCCCAACTCGTTCGATTGCGCGAGTCGACCGGCCCGAACCGCGCGCCGCTCAGTCCTCGTCAGGACGCCGGTCGACCTCGCGCTCGGCTCGGGGCCGGGAGGGCTCCTCGCCCTTCGAGCGCGGGTCGCTGCTCGAGTAGCCTGCCACCGGCGGGACCGGCGGGTCGGGGTTCTGCTCGGGGCCGCCCGCAGCCTGCTCGGGCGGCACGTCGGCGTCGGCGTCGCGGTCGGCCGGACCGACATCGCGGGTGCCGGTCGTGCCCACCTGGCCGGGGCCCGTGGGACCGACCCGCTCGGAGCTGACGCCCATGTCGCCGGCGGTGTCCTGGTCGGAGTCGGTCAGCTCGAGGTGGTCGTGGTCGACACCGTCGTCGGCGCCGGCGTGGGCGGTCATCTCGTCGTCCGGGTTCGCGCCCGTGCCGTCGTCGGCCCCGCTCATGCCGGCGACTCATGAGAGGAGGTGCCGCCGTCGCCCGGGTCCTCGTCGGCGGCCTCGTCGCCGCTCTCCTGGGTCGCCTCGGTCGAGGTGTCCTCGGTCTGCTTGACCTCGAGCGGGATCTCACCGGTGACGGGGTTGTCGTCGGGGTCGAGGTCGCGCGTCAGCGGCTCGGCCTCCTCGTCGGTGCCGTCGGGCTGGCTGACGGCGTCGATGCCGCCGGGGTTGGGCTCGCCGGGCTCGATCTCGGCCTCGGGCATGGGACCCAGGTCGTCCGGGGTCGGGTGGGTGTCGCTCTCGGACATGGTGCCTCCAGACGCGTCGGCTAGAAGCCGACGCTGGTGTAGGGATCGATGCTGTCGTCGCGCAGACCGGTGAGCACCACCCGTTCGTGCGGGACGACCGGGTCGGGCAGTGCGTCCAGGGCGAACCAGCGCAGGTCGGCGCACTTGGTGGGCTCGACGATGCGGGGCTCGCCGGTCCACCTGCGGGCGGTGAAGAAGAAGTCGATGCGCTCGTCGATCGGCTGGTCGTGCCGGGTGCGCTGCATGGCAGTGACGAAGGCGAGGTCGAGGTTGCTCACGCCGACCTCCTCGAGGGCCTCGCGCCGGGCCGCGTCGTACGCCGTCTCGCCGCGCTCGACATGACCGGCGGCCGCGGCGGCCCAGTGGTCGTCCATGTAGCCGGTGCCGCGCCGCAGCTGCAGCAGCACCTCGGTGCGGCTCGGGTCGTCGGTGCCGGGGCGCAGCAGGAAGACGTAGGACGCCGGCACGACCACGAACCGGCCGTGCTCCGCGGCGTACCGCTCGGAGTAGCCGTCGTCGTCCGTCGCCGCAGTGCCGGCGGAGCCCGCGGTGGGGGACGAGCTCACTGCGACGGCTGGTCGAGCGTGGTGCCGGCGTTCTCCTCCTGCACGGCCTCCTCGGCCTGGGCGCCGTCGTCGGCGCCGGGGGCCTCGCTCTCGTGCTCGCCCGGGGGTGGGCTGTCGAGGTCGTAGGCCTCGTTGGACTCCTCGGGGACCGGCTGCGTCATGGGCGCTGGTCGCGGATGTCGTCGTTCTTGCCGTCGAGCCGGTCGAGCCCGTCCTTGGCTTTGCCGGTGGCCTTGACGATCTTGTCGTGGTGCTTGCCGCCGGTCTTCTTGTCGGCCGCGGCCGCTGCCTTGTCGATCCCCCCGGCGATCTTGTCGCCGTGCTTGTCGACGGCCACGCCGACCTTGCCCTTGATCGTGTCCATGAAGCCCACGAGATCCTCCTCCAGTCGGTGAGTTCGATGCGAGCACCGCCACACTACTGACATGCCCGAGCGCCGCGACCCCCTGCTCGGGCCCCCGATCGTGGCCGTGGTCGGCCCGACCGCGGCGGGCAAGACCGGCCTCTCGCTCGACCTCGCCGAGCGGCTCGGCGGCGAGGTCGTCAACACCGACGCGATGCAGGTCTATCGCGGCATGGACATCGGCACCGCCAAGCTCCCGGTCGCCGAGCGCCGCGGCATCCCGCACCACCTGCTCGACCTGCTCTCGGTACGCGAGCCGGCGACGGTGGCCCTGTTCCAGGAGTGGGCCCGCGGGGTCGTGGCCGAGCTGCGCGGCCGTCGTACGACGCCGGTGCTGGTGGGCGGGTCGGCGCTCTACACCCGCGCGATCCTCGACCGCTTCGAGTTCCCCGCCACCGACGAGGCGGTCCGCGCCCGCTGGGAGGCCGAGCTGGCCGCCGTCGGGCCCGCCGCGCTGTTCGAGCGGCTCGCGCGGGCCGACCCCGAGGCGGCCGCGCGGATGCTGCCCGAGAACGGGCGCCGTACCGTGCGGGCGCTGGAGGTCATCGAGATCACCGGACGGCCCTACTCCGCCTCGCTTCCCCAGCTCACCTACACCGAGCCGCGCACGGTCCAGGTCGGCGTCGAGATCGACCGCGAGACCCTCGACGCGCGCATCGAGCAGCGCGTCCACGAGATGTACGACGCGGGGCTGGTCGCCGAGGTCGAGCGGCTCCTCGACGAGGGGCTGGCCGAGGGGCGCACCGCCTCGCGCGCGATCGGCTACGCGCAGGCCGCGGCCCTGCTGGGGGGCGGGCTCACCCTGGAGGAGGCACGTCAGCGCACCGTGTTCGCGACGCGCCGCTTCGCTCGCCGTCAGATGGGCTGGCTGACCAAGGACCCGCGCATCGTCTGGGTCCCGTACGACGCCCCGGACCGCGTCGAGCAGGCGCTGCGTGCCGTGGCGCGGCTCGACGGGTGAGCGGGTCTGCGGACCGGTCGCGGCCGGGAGTCGCGGCCGGGAGTCGCGGCCGGGAGTCGCGGCCGGGAGATGTGGCAAACGACGTGCCGATGACTCCTGTCCTCTGAGAGGGTCGACCCACCATGACGACGCCGCCCGAGACCTCCGGCCCCGTGACCACGCCCGCCGCCCAGAAGCCTGACGACACCCGCACCGAGATCCCCGCCGACTACGGCGTGCTGCGGTGGCTGGTCGCCGCGACCTTCATCGTGATCCTCAACGAGACGATCATGATCAACGCGATCCCGCGCCTGACTGTCGAGCTCGAGATCTCGAAGTCGACGGCCCAGTGGCTGACCAGCGCGTTCATGCTCACGATGGCGGTCGTCATCCCCGTCACCGGCTGGTTCCTGCAGCGGGTGACCACCCGGCAGGCCTTCGGGTCCGCGATGGCCGTGTTCGCCACCGGCACCCTGCTCTGCGGGCTCGCGCCGTCGTTCGAGCTGCTGCTCGCCGGCCGGATCATCCAGGCCGCCGGCACCGCGATCATGATGCCGCTGCTGATGACGACGGTGATGACGCTCGTCCGCGAGCAGGACCGCGGCCGGATCATGGGCAACGTCACCCTGGCCATGTCGGTGGCCCCCGCGCTCGGCCCGACCGTGTCCGGCCTGATCCTCGACGTGGCCTCCTGGCGCTGGATGTTCCTGCTGGTGCTGCCGATCGCGGTGGCCATCGGCCTGGTGGGTCTGCGCAAGCTCACCGACATCGGCGAGACCCGGCCCGGCGACGTCGACTGGACCAGCGTCGTCCTCTCGGCCCTCGGCTTCGGACCCCTGGTCTACGGCCTGTCCGAGCTGGGCGGCCCCGACGGGGCGAGCGTGAAGGCGTGGCTCCTGCTCGCCCTCGGCGTCGCGTCGATCGTGGCCTTCGTGCTGCGGCAGCTCTCCCTGCAGCGCACCGGCACCCCGCTGCTCGACCTGCGCACCCTGCAGCACCGCACCTTCACCGTCGGGCTGCTGCTGATGTCGGTCGCCTTCATGGCGATGCTCGGCTCGATGATCCTGCTGCCGTTCTACCTGCAGGACGTGCACGGTCTCGACGAGCTGCAGTCCGGCCTGATGGTGATGCCGGGTGGCCTCGCGATGGGACTGCTCGGGCCCCAGGTCGGCAAGATCTACGACCGCGTCGGCGGCCGCCCGCTGCTGATCCCGGGCGCGTTCGGCATCCTGGTCGCGCTGGGCCTGTTCACGCAGGTCACGGTCGAGCAGTCGGTGTGGCTGGTGCTCCCCGTCCACGTGCTGATGATGGTCTCGCTGGCCCTGGTCTTCACGCCGGTCTTCACCCTCAGCCTCGGGGCGCTGCCGCCGCACCTCTACTCCCACGGCAGCTCGATGCTCGGCGCCCTGCAGCAGGTCGCCGCCGCCACCGGTACGGCGATCGTGATCGCCGTCCTCACCGCCCGCTCCACCTCGCAGGCCGAGGGTGGTGCCGACGCCGTGCACGCCCTGGTCAGCGGCATGCGCTGGGGCTTCGGGGTCGGCGCGGTCCTCGGCTTCGCCGTGCTGGTGCTGGCGTTCCTGATGCCCGGTCGGGTCGAGTCCGAGCACGGGGCCCCGGTCCCCGCGCACTGAGCGCTGCGGCTCGCCGCGGCCGCGCAGGCCGCTCGCGCCTGTCGGTGGTTCGTGATTGTGTGACCACCTGATCTCGGGAGGATCCATGCATCGTCGTCTCACCGCCCTGTCCGTCCTCGTGCTCGCGCTGTGCGTGGCGCTCAGCGTCCCCGGCGGCTCCGTCGCCGCCGGGCCCGTGGCCCGTGCGGCCACGCCACCGGTCGTCGTCCCGGCGCCGTCTGCCCCGTCTGCCCCGTCCGCCCCGTCGACACCGGCTCGGCCGGCCGTCTCGTTCGGCAGCGGTGGCGGGGTCACCTCGGTCGATGCCGACGCGTCCCGCATCGGCCTGGAGGTCCTCAAGAAGGGCGGCAACGCCGTCGACGCCGCCGTGGCGACCGCGGCCGCCCTCGGGGTCACCGAGCCGTTCAGTGCTGGGGTCGGTGGTGGTGGCTACTTCGTCTACTACGACGCCAAGAGCGGCCAGGTGCAGACCATCGACGGCCGCGAGACCGCGCCCCGGGCGATCACCCGTGACGCGTTCCTCGATCCCGAGACCGGCGAGCCCTACACCTTCACCCCCGACCTGGTCACCAGCGGCGTCGCGGTCGGCGTCCCCGGCACCCCCGCCACCTGGCGCACCGCACTGAGCCGCTGGGGCACCCGGTCGCTGGCCCAGGTCCTCGAGCCCAGCGCCCGGCTCGCCGACGCCGGCTTCGTCATCGACGACACGTTCCGGTCCCAGACCAACGACAACCGCAAGCGCTTCTCGGCCTTCCGCACCACCAAGGGCCTCTACCTGCGCGGCGGGCGCTCGCCCGTCGTCGGCGAGAAGTTCCGCAACCCCGACCTGGCCCGCACCTACCGGGCCTTCGGCCGCGACCCGTTGCTGTTCACGCGAGGTGCGCTCCCGCGCGAGATCGCGGTCGCCGTACGCCGCCCCCCGATCGCGCAGGGCGGCACCGACCTGCCGGTCCCGCCGGGCTACCTCACCACCGGCGACTTCCAGCGCTACCGCGCGTCGGTGCAGGCGCCGTCCCACACCAGCTACCGAGGCCTCGACGTCGTCGGCATGCGCCCGTCCTCGAGCGGCGGCACCACCGTGGGCGAGGCGCTCAACATCCTCGAGGCCGACGACCTGTCGGCGATGTCCGAGGGCGACTTCCTCCACCACTACCTCGAGGCCAGTGCCCTCGCGTTCGCCGACCGCGGCGCCTACGTCGGCGACGCGCGCTTCGTCGACGTCCCGGTCGACCGGCTGCTCGACCAGCGCTTCGCCGACGAGCGGGCCTGCGGCCTCGACCCCGACACCGCGGCCACCAAGCCGGTCCCGGCCGGCGACGTCGACGACTACGACGGCACCTGCGGTGACGCTGCGACCCGGCCGACCTCGCAGGAGGACAACGAGAACATCTCGACCACCCACCTGACCACCGCCGACCGGTGGGGCAACGTCGTGTCCTACACGCTGACCATCGAGCAGACCGGTGGGTCGGGCATCGTGGTGCCCGGGCGCGGCTTCCTGCTCAACAACGAGCTCACCGACTTCAGCCTCGTCTACGACGCCGACGACCCCAACCGGCTGCAGCGCGGCAAGCGCCCGCGCAGCTCGATGTCACCGACGATCGTGCTGCGCGACGGCAGGCCCTTCATCGCGGTCGGCTCGCCCGGCGGGTCCACCATCATCACGACCGTGCTGCAGGTGCTGCTCAACCGCCTCGACCGCGGCATGACGCTCCCCGAGGCGGTCGCGGCGCCACGTGCCTCGCAGCGCAACACCCCGACCGTGAGCGCCGAGCCGCCGTTCCTCGATCGCTACCAGACGCTGCTCGAGGGCTACGGCCACGAGCTCGTCCCCTCCGGCGACACCTTCACCAGCGCCGCCGAGATCGGGGCGGTCACCGCGATCGAGTTCTCCCCGGGCGGTCGGCTGACGGTGGTCGCCGAGCCGACCCGCCGTGGTGGGGGCTCCGCGCGGGTCGTCAAGCCCGGGTGACCGATCCGGCCCGGTATCTTCGACGGGTGACGAGCACATCCCCGCAGGGTGCCTGGACCGAGATCGGTGACGTCGAGGCGCTGGTCGCCCTGCTCGGTGAGCCCAACCAGCGCGCCCGCGACAAGGGCCGCACGGCCCTGCTCGACGTCGACCGGCAGTGGCTGGCGGCGTCGCCGTTCTGCGTGATGGCGACCAGCGACGCCGAGGGCCGGTGCGACGCCTCGCCCAAGGGCGACCCTGCCGGACAGCTCGTCCACGTCATCGACGACACCACCATCGCCCTCGCCGAGAGACCCGGCAACAAGCGGGCCGACGGCTACCGCAACATCCTGGTCAACCCCCACGTGGGCCTGCACTTCCTGATCCCGGGCCGCGGCGACACCCTGCGCGTCAACGGCCGCGCCCGCCTGGTCTCCGACGCGCCGTTCTTCGACGAGATGGTCGTCAAGGGCCACCGCCCGATCCTGGCCGTGGTCGTCGACGTCGAGGAGGTCTTCTTCCACTGTGCCAAGGCGTTCCTGCGCTCCGGGCTGTGGAAGCCCGAGACCTGGGACCCCGAGGGTGTCGTGCCCCGGCGTGCGGTCATCGCCGCCACGGTCGAGGCCAGCGACCTGAGCCTCGAGCTGCTCGACGCCTACTACGACCCCGCCAGCTACAGCCAGGGCCTCTACCGGTGAGCTACCCGTTCCTCAAGGGCCACGGCACCCACAACGACTTCGTCGTGCTGCCCGACCACGACGGCTCGGTGCACGGCGACCTCGACGCCGCCCGCGTCCGCGCGCTGTGCGACCGGCGCGGCGGGCTGGGCGCCGACGGGGTGCTGCGGGTGGTGCGCGAGCAGGACCGGTGGTTCATGGACTACCGCAACGCCGACGGCTCCATCGCCGAGATGTGCGGCAACGGCATCCGCGTCTTCGCCCTCCACCTCGTGCAGGAGGGCCTCGCCGACGCCGGCGAGCCATTCGGGGTCGACACCCGCGACGGGGTCAAGACGGTCACCGTCGATGGCGACGCGCACGAGGGGCAGGTGACCGTCGACATGGGAGTCCCGACCGTGCTCGGCGAGACCGAGGTGTCGGTCGGCGACCACACCTGGGCCGCCACCCACGTCGATGTCGGCAACCCGCACGCGGTGGCCTTCGTCGACGACCTGGCCGACGCGGGGTCGCTGCTCGAGGCGCCTGCCTACGACGCCGCGGTCTATCCCCACGGCGTCAACGTCGAGTTCGTCGTACGACGCGGCGAGGGCCACGTGGCGATGCGCGTGCACGAGCGGGGCGCGGGCGAGACCCAGGCCTGCGGCACCGGCGCGTGCGCCGTGGCGCTCGCCTCGATGGCCGGCTCGGGCCCGGCGACCTACCGCGTCGACCAGCCCGGCGGCACCGTCACGATCACCCGCGACCGCGAGGGCCGGGTGCTGATGAGCGGCCCCGCCGTCATCGTCGCGCGCGGCACCACCGACCTCTGAGCCCGGTCGCCGGACCCTGACACCATCGGTGTGAGGGTCGGTATGCTCCGTGACATGGACCTCACCGGATCTTCTGCCATCGTCACCGGCGCCGCGTCGGGCATCGGTGCCGCCGTCGCCCGCCAGCTCGCCGCCCTCGGGGTGACCGTCGTGGTCGCCGACCTCCAGGCCGAGAAGGGCGAGGCCCTGGCCGAGGAGATCAAGGGTGTCTTCGCCCACGTCGACGTGACCAACACCGACCAGATCGCCGGGGCGGTCAAGGCCGCCGCCGAGATCGCGCCGCTGCGCGCCGCGGTCAACTCCGCCGGCATCGGCTTCGCCTCGCGCACGATCGGCCGCGACGGCCTGCTCGAGTCCGCCCACGACCTCGACTGGTTCAAGCGGGTCGTCAACATCAACCTGATCGGCACCTTCGACGTGGTCCGCCAGGCCGCCACCGTGATGAGCCAGAACGAGCCCGACGCCGACGGCTGCCGCGGCGCCATCGTCAACCTCGCCTCGGTCGCCGCCTTCGACGGCCAGATCGGCCAGGCGTCGTACTCCGCCTCCAAGGGCGGCGTCGTCGGGATGACCCTCCCGGTCGCCCGCGACCTGTCGGCCTCCGGCATCCGCCTCAACACCGTCGCCCCGGGCCTCATCGACACCCCGATCTACGGCGAGGGCCCCGAGTCCGAGGCGTTCAAGGCCAACCTCGGCCAGAACGTGCTCTTCCCCAAGCGCCTCGGCACCGGAGCCGAGCTCGCCTCGATGGTGATCGAGTGCCTCACCAACTCCTACATGAACGGCGAGACCGTCCGCCTCGACGGCGGCATCCGGATGCCCCCACGGTGACATTGGCCGCGGACCTGTGGTCGCGTTCGCGGGTGGCCCGGGCGCCTGTGCCCACGTGCGTCAGCGGTGACCCGTCGCCCATGGGCGACGGGTCGGCGTCCGACTAGTCGGCCAGGTCGGCGCGCTCCTGGGCGGTGTACGCCGGCATGGGGGCAGCGGCGTCGGTCATCCGGGCCGCGCGCAGCTGGCTGATCTTCTCGCTGTTCTTGCCCATGGCCTCGCGGCCCTTGCCGCGGCTGTAGGTCATCGACTGCGCGGCGGGCACGCCGAGCGACGTACCGACCTCGACGGCGTCCTGGTCGGCCCCGAGGTACATGAACGTCCAGCCCCACTGCTGGGTCTGCTGCTCGACGAGTGCCTTGATCGAGGCGGCGTTCCACTCCTGGCTGGCGTTCTCGAGGCCGTCGGTCATGATCGCGACGATGACGGTGCCGGGGCGTCGGTCCTCGGGGAGCGCGGCCAGCGAGGCGCCGGCGTCGGTGATCATCCGGCCCATGGCGTCGTGGAGCGCGGTGCGGCTGCGCGGCTGGAGGTCGAGGGCCGGGACGTCGGTGACGTCGCGGTCGGCGTAGACGACCTCGTAGCGGTCGTCGAACTGCGCCAGCGTCACCCGGCACGAGCCGGGGGCGCTGCGCTGCTCGTCGACGAACGCGGCGAACCCGCCCTCGATGTCGGACTTGATCGACTGCATCGAGCCGCTCCGGTCGAGCAGGAAGTAGAGGTGGGTCAGGGTCTGGTCGGTCATCAGGAGCCTCTCGTCGGTCGGGGCGGGGTCGTACGGCGCGCCTGGAAGCGCATGGGGGCGGCGGCGGGCTTGGCCGCCGGGGGAGGGGCGCCGGTCTCGGCGTCGTAGCGGGCGCGCTCGACGGCGGCGGCGGTGACCCGCCCCTCGTCGTTGGCGTACGGCGCCAGTGCGGCGGTGCGCGCCAGCCGCGGGCCCACGGCGTTCTCGGACAGCCCGACCTTCTGGCCAGCCGCCCGCAGCGAGGCCCGCTGGTGCACGACCGCCTCGGCCAGCTGCGCGTCGATCAGCTCGGCGAGCCGGTCGGCCGCCTCCCGCAGGTGGGGGAGCGCCTCGTCGGCGTCGCGCTGCTCGGCCGCGACCAGGGCGTCGCGCAGCGCCTGGAGGAGGACGGGGTCGATGGGCATGGTCCGAACCTACCCGCACAAACTGCGGATACGCAAGTAATGCGGACTCGCAGTTGCTGCGTCGGGATAGTCCCTGACGTAGATCAAGGATTCGGCGCCCGGACTCTTGATTTACGTCAGGGACTATCCCGCCGGGAGCTCGACCACCAGGTCGGCACGGGCTGCCGCGGCCTCCACGAGCCGGGCGTTGGCGTCGTCGACGCGGGACACCCAGGCCCGCGCCTCGTCCGGCGTCTTGCCGAACTCGACGTGGCGCGCGACCAGTCGCTCGCGGCGTACGGCGTCGTCGAGGTGCAGGTGCCAGACGACGTCGATCTGGGCGCGTGCGGCCCGCCACCGCGGCTCGTCGAGCAGCAGGTAGCTGCCCTCGGTGACCACCGGGCCGGTGGCCGGCACCGCGATCGCCCCGGCCAGCGGCTGCTCCAGCACGCGGTCGAAGGACGGCGCGACCACGTCGGGCTCGCCGGCGCGGACCCGACGCAGGAGGGCGGCGTAGCCCGGGGCGTCGAAGGTGTCGGGCACCCCCTTGGCCGACAGCAGCCCGCGGCGGACCAGCTCGACGTCGGCGTAGTGGAAGCCGTCCATCGGCACCACGGGCCGGCCGAGCGAGGCGGCGTACGTCGACTTGCCGACGCCGGGCGCACCCGTCAGGCCGAGCAACCGAACGGGTGGGGGAGCGGGCATGTAGACAAGACTGTATGAGCTCGACCAGCCGCGCACGGATGAAAGCCGCTCGTCACAGCGTTGTGTCAGAACTAACCTGGAGGCATATGACCAACGCACCGCACGCCCGCGACTTCACCCTCGACGCCGAGCTCGAGCAGACCGAGGCCTGGCCCGAGACCGACGACGACTCCGACGACTCCGACGACTTCGTGTCCGGCTACGCCGACGAGCCCGACCCGGAGGCCGACCCGACCCAGGGCGCGATGCAGCTCGCCGAGCGTCACCAGCTGCGCCGCGTCGCCGGGCTGCGCACCGAGCTCGAGGACATCACCGAGGTCGAGTACCGCCAGCTCCGTCTCGAGCGGGTCGTCCTCGTCGGGGTCTGGACCGAGGGCACGGTGCAGGACGCCGAGAACTCCATGGCCGAGCTCGCCCTGCTTGCCGAGACCGCCGGCTCCGAGGTACTCGAGGCGATCTACCAGCGCCGGCAGACGCCCGACCCCGCGACCTACATCGGCCGCGGCAAGGTCGAGGGGCTCGCCGAGATCGTGGCCGCCACCGGCGCCGACACCGTGATCTGCGACGGCGACCTCGCGCCGAGCCAGCTGCGCAACCTCGAGGACCGCACCAAGGTCAAGGTCGTCGACCGGACCGCGCTGATCCTCGACATCTTCGCCCAGCACGCCAAGTCCCGCGAGGGTCAGGCGCAGGTCGAGCTCGCCCAGCTGCAGTACATGAAGCAGCGGCTGCGCGGCTGGGGCGGCCAGCTGTCGCGCCAGGCCGGTGGCCGGGTCGGCGCCGACGGTGGCGGCATCGGTGGTCGTGGTCCCGGTGAGACCAAGATCGAGACCGACCGGCGCCGCATCAACGACAAGATCGCCAAGCTGCGCCGCGAGCTCAAGCACATGAAGGGCACCCGCGACACCAAGCGGTCCGACCGCAAGCGCCACCAGATCCCGTCGGTCGCCATCGCGGGCTACACCAACGCCGGCAAGTCCTCGCTGCTCAACCGGCTCACCGACGCCGGGGTGCTAGTCGAGGACTCGCTGTTCGCCACCCTCGACCCGACCACCCGGCGCACGACCACGGCCGACGGTCGCGTCTACACGATGAGCGACACCGTCGGGTTCGTGCGCCACCTGCCGCACCAGTTGATCGAGGCGTTCCGCTCCACGCTGGAGGAGGTGGCCGACGCCGACCTCATCCTGCACGTGGTCGACGGCTCCCACCCCGACCCCGAGGGTCAGATCTCCGCGGTGCGTGCCGTGCTCGCCGACGTCGACGCGGCCAACGTGCCCGAGCTGATCGTCGTCAACAAGGCCGACGCGGCCGACCCGCTGGTGCTGGCCCGGCTGCGCCAGCACGAGCCCCACTCGGTCGTCGTGTCCGCCAAGACCGGGGAGGGCATCGCCGCCGCGCTCCGGCTCGTCGAGAGCGAGCTGCCGCGCCCGGGGGTCGAGTTCAACGCGCTGCTGCCCTACGAGCGCGGCGACCTGGTCAACAAGCTCCACCAGCACGGCGAGATCGACACGATGGAGCACACCGGCGACGGCACCCTGGTCCGCGGCCGGGCCAACGCCGACCTGGCCGGCGAGCTCACGCCGTACGCCGTGTGACCGGTCGTCGACGCGCCGGGGTCCTGGCCGTGGTGGCCGCGGTCGCGCTGACCTCGCTTGGCGTCGCCCGCGCCACGGGCGACGCCCCGCAGGGCTGCGAGCGCTCCCGGATCGACGCCGCCGAGCGGCGCGCCCTCGACACCGGTCCGACCGGCCCCGGACGGTCCGCGCCCGACATCGTCGTCATCGGCGACTCCTGGTCGGTCGGGACCGGCGTCGGGCCGGGGGAGTCGTGGCCGGTGCGGCTGCCCGGGCGGGTGCACGTCGACGGGTTCGGCGGCTCGGGCTTCAGCGAGACGGCCAGCGACTGCCACGGCGCGTCGTACGCCGACCGCGCGGCGCGCGCGATCGCCGGCCATCCCGACGCGCTGGTCGTGGTCGAGGGCGGCCTCAACGACGTCGACCAGGGCGATCGCGCGATCGAGCACGGGTTCGTGCGGCTGCTGGGCGCCCTCGCCGGCCACCGGGTGGTCGTCGTGGGGCCTGCGCCCGCACCCGTACGGGCGACCCGGGTCGGGCGCGTCGATGCCGTGCTGGCGCGGACGGCGACCGGGTTCGGGGCGACGTACGTCTCGATGCTCGGCGCCGACGTCGACTACCAGGACGACGACCTGCACCCCTCGGTGCGCGGGCACCGGCAGTTCGGCGACCTCGTCGCCGCGGCCGTCGCCGACCACCTGCGCTGAGACGGCGAACGACCGGGGCCCGGGGTCTCCAGGCCCCGGTCGTCGGTCGGGGTGCGCCTGCGTCAGGCGGTCAGTCGGTGCTCAGAACTTGATGGTGTCCAGGTAGCACCGGCCGACGGCGGCCGAGGTGAGCGGCGAGACGTCGGGGGTGTCGTTCTCGACGATGTACTCCTCGACGTCGTGGGCGCGGAAGATCCGCTCGAAGTCGACGACGCCGGTGCCGAGGTCGCTCATGTCGCCGGTGGTCGCGTCCTTGTCCTTGACGTGGAACTGGCGGACCTTCTGCGGGGCCTCGCGGACGACGTCGATCGCGAACTGGTCGGGGTCGCTCGCACCGGTGTTGACCCCGGCGGTGTAGGCCCAGTAGAGGTCGACCTCGAGGTGGACCAGGCGCGGGTCGAGCCGGTTGGTGAGGACGTCCCACGGCGTCTTGCCGCCGCCGAGGTCGATCGTGAACTCGTGCGCGTGGTTGTGGTAGCCGTAGGCGATGCCGTAGCGCTTGGCCGCCCGCGCCTCGACGTTCATCTGGTCGGCCCACTTCTGCCACTCCGACAGGCTGGTGGAGTTGAGGTAGGGCACGTTGATGTACTTCTGGCGCAGGGTTGCGGCGTTCTGCAGCTTGGTCTGCAGGGCGGCGGGGGTGGCACTGATGCCGTCGTGGCTCGAGCTGGACCAGATGTCGAGGCCGCGCAGGAGGTCGCGCAGCTCCTTGGCGGTGCGGTCGCCGAAGCCGGCCAGCTCGACCCGCTGGTAGCCGTACTGCGCCAGGCGCTTCATCACCAGGTCGAAGCCCTCACGGGTGCCCATGGCGGCGCGCAACGTGTAGAGCTGGATGCTGATCAGCTCGTCGGGGACCTCGTGGCGACGACGGCCGCCACCGTGCTGACCGTGGCGCTGGGGCGAGCCGGCGCTGGCGCTGGCCGGGGCCGCGCTCGCGAGCGCCGCCAGGCCCACCGCGCCGCCGACGCCCGCGGCGGTGCCGCGCAGCATCTGGCGGCGCGAGCTGCCGCGCTCCTCCAGCGAGCGCCGCAGCGCTGCCTCACCGTCGAAACCGAAGCACATGTGCATCTCCTCGTCATGTCGTCCGGTGCCAGGGGGGCGACCGGAGAGGTGCGGCCCGAGAGAGAGACCGTGCCGCCACTGTGACAGCGATCACCCGCTTCTGTCGAGGGGTGCACAAAAGATCTCCCGCGCCTGGTTCGAAGTCCGTCGACCGGTGCGTCAAGGTGGTGGAACGGTTGTCCACAGCCGGGTCCGCCGGTCCGCGGGTCGTCGGCGTACGTCGTTAGGGTGCTCGGGTGCCCGAGACCGCCACCAGCGCTACCAGCTCCACCAGCGCCTCCAGCGTCAGCGACGTCTTGAGCCGGGCGGTGACGGCGCTGGGCGGCAGCGAGCGCGACGGCCAGGTCGCGATGGCCGAGGCGGTCTCGCACGCCCTGTCCGCCGAGCGGCACCTGCTGGTGCAGGCCGGCACCGGCACCGGCAAGTCGCTGGCCTACCTGGTCCCGGCGCTGGTGCACGACCAGCGCGTGGTGGTCGCCACCGCGACCCTGGCCCTGCAGCACCAGCTGGTCGAGCGCGACCTCCCGCGCCTGATCGAGGCCGTCAAGGACGTCGCCGGCCTCGACACGTCCTACGCCGTGCTCAAGGGACGCTCCAACTACGCCTGCCTGCACCGCATCCGTGAGGGCGTGCCCGACGACCAGGGCGTGCTGGTCGACGTCCCCCAGGGGTCGATGGCCGGCAAGGTCCTCGAGCTGCGGTCGTGGGCCGAGAAGCAGGCCGAGACCAAGGGGTCCGGCGAGCGCGACAACGCCCCACGTCACACCGACCGTGAGTGGCGCCAGGTCAGCGTCGGTCACCGCGACTGCCTCGGGGCGGCCAAGTGCCCCTTCGGCCAGGAGTGCTTCGTCGAGCTGGCCCGCGAGAAGGCCCACCGCTCCCACCTGGTGATCACCAACCACTCCCTGCTGGCGATCGACGCCATCGAGGGCGTGCCGATGATCCCCGACTACGACGTCGCGGTGATCGACGAGGCGCACGAGCTCGTCGCCCGGGTCACCCAGGCCGCCACCGACGAGCTCGCGCCCGCCGACGTCGAGCGAGCCGCGCGGCGCTCCCAGCGCCACGTCGAGGGCAGCGAGGCCGACGATCTCGCCGATGCCGCCGACGCCCTGCGCGACGCCATGGCCGAGGCCCGGCCGGGGCGCTTCGACCAGGTCCCCGACGACCTCGCCGACGCCCTGGTGCTCGTGCGCGACGCGGCCCGCGCCTGCCTGTCGGCCTATCCCAAGGCCGAGGCGGGCTCCGCGGCAGGCGGTGACGGCGACGCCGGCATCACCCAGGCCAAGGGCAGTGTCCAGGACGTCTTCGTCAACGCCGGTCGGATGGCGGCCGGGTCCGACGCCGACGTGTTGTGGCTGTCCGAGGGTGGCGACCGGACCCCGCCCCGCCTGCACGTCGCGCCGCTGCAGGTGTGGGGCCCGATGCGCGACAAGCTGCTCACCGACAAGACCGTCGTGATGACCTCCGCGACCCTGATGCTCGGCGGCGACTTCGAGGCCGTCGCGACCAGCGTCGGGCTCAAGCCCACCGAGCGCGAGACCTCGGGCGAGCGCGAGCGTACCGACACCGTGCTGCCGTGGATCGGGCTCGACGTCGGCTCGCCGTTCGACTACGGCAAGCAGGCCATCCTCTACATCGCCCGGCACCTGCCGCCGCCTGGTCGTGACGGGTTGGTCAAGGCCCAGCTCGACGAGATCGTCGAGCTGGTCGACGCCGCCGAGGGTCGCACCCTGGGGCTGTTCTCGAGCCGCCGGGCCGCCGAGGCCGCCGCCGAGGAGGTCCGCACCCGGCTGCCCCACCTCACGACCCTGGCCCAGGGCGAGGCGCAGCTGCCCGAGCTCGCGGCGCAGTTCGTCGGCGACCCCCACACCTGCCTGTTCGGCACGCTCAGCCTGTGGCAGGGCCTCGACGTGCCCGGCGACACCTGCCAGCTGGTGCTGATCGACCGGATCCCGTTCCCGCGGCCCGACGACCCGCTGATGAGCGCGCGCCAGAAGGCCGCCGACCAGGCCGGCGGCAACGGCTTCATGCAGGTCGCCGCCACCCACGCTGCCCTGTTGCTGGCCCAGGGCGCCGGGCGCCTGATCCGCACCACCTCCGACCGCGGCGTCGTGGCCGTGCTCGACCCGCGACTGGCCACGGCCCGCTACGGCAGCTTCCTCAAGGCCAGCCTGCCGCCGATGTGGACCACCGCCGACCCCCAGGTCGCCCGCAAGGCGCTGGCACGGCTCGCCGCGGCCGCCGGCAGCGCGGGCTGACCGGGCTGACCGGGCTGACGGCCCGGCTCCGGGACGTCATACGGCTCGGCTGCCGGGCCGACCGGGGCGTATGACGCCCCCGGCTGGTCGGGTCAGCGCACCGCCTTGGCGCTGAGCGTCCCCGGCTGCCGCTGGTCGAGCGCGTCGCCGTGGCACGAGGAGGTGCCGGTCTGGGTGAAGCACCGGAACCGGCCGCTGCCGTTGACCAGGGTGACCTCGACCCAGGACACCGTGGCGGAGGAGAAGCCGATGCGCTTGTTGGCATCGCCGTTGCGGTTGAGCGCGACGGTCGTGGTGGTCAGGCGGCCGCCCTTGCTGGCGCTGGTGATCCGGACCAGGGACCCCCGGGCCGTCGGCTGCAGCCGCAGCTTGAGCTCGAGCCGGTAGCGGCTGCCCACGGACTGGGGCGTCAGCCGGACGGTGGTGGTCGCCAGGTGGTCGAGCCGGAAGGTGTGGGAGTAGCCCGTGCGCTGCGAGACCCGCTTGTTGGCGCCGAGCGGCGCCGACGGGTAGTGGTTGGTCGCGCCTTCGGCGTAGCGGGTCGAGGCGCGCCGGTTGGCGACGGCGTAGCTCGCCAGCATCTTGGCGCCCGAGGTGCCCTTGGCCCGCAGGACCCGGTCGACGGCCTGCCACGAGTAGTCGTCGTCGCCGCCGGGGGCGCCGTCGGCGACTCGGAAGACGTCGAGCACGAGCTTGGGCAGGCCGCCCTTGCGGGTCGGGTAGCGCTCGGTGAGGAAGCGGAAGAACGACCAGGTGCCGTAGTGGAAGCCGTTGGTGCTGCCGCTGGTGCTGAAGGTGTCGAGCGGGACCGTGGGCCGGGTGAGCTGGCTGGTGCGGAGGTATTGCAGGTTGTCGTTGACGGTGTCGTAGACCTCGTCCTCGATCCAGGCCGCGGTGGCCTCGAGCAGCCAGCCGTCCTCGAAGGCGTCGTAGGCGAACTGGGTGGCGTGGAAGTACTCGTGGGCGACCGTGACCTGCAGGTTCTCGCGCGGGGTGTGGGTGGCGAACTCGGCGTAGTCGTTGTCGAGCCCGCAGAACGAGTAGCGGTCGTAGCGGTCGCGGTTGTGGGACGTGTTGGGCTCGTCGGGGATGCAGTAGCCGTAGTAGCCGCCCTGGCCGATGTCGCCGAGGTAGACGTCGAACTTGTTGCTGCCGCCGCCCAGCGCGCCGTCGCGCCGGGGGGCGCGGTAGCCGGCCGTGAGGTACTTGGTGCGCACCGAGCCGACCGTGGCGAGCACGGTCTCGACGTAGTCGGGCCTGCCGTCGGCGTCGGCGTCGGCCAGCGAGGGGGCGTCGGCGCCCGTGGTGACGTAGTGGACGCACACGCTCGTGGAGCAGATCGGCTTGGCGATCGTCTCGCCGCTGTAGTCGATGAGGTCGTCGCCGGTGCTGTCGCCGGGGCGGGCCAACAGCCGGTCGGCGGCGGCCCGGTCGGCGCCGACCAGGGCCTCACGAGAGGTCGCGACGTCGCGCAGGGCCATCGTCAGGTCGCCGCGCACCCGCCCGTCGACGACCGCACGGGCCCGGTCGAGGGCCGCGGTCGCATCCCGCTCGGACCGGCTGGCCGTGCGCGCCGCCGCGTCGGAGCCCTGCGGTCCGGACGGGTCGGCGAAGGCCTGCGGGGCGGCGTACGGCGAGAGGAGGGTGGCGGTGAGCGCCGCCGCGACGGTGAGGGCGAGCCCGGCCCGGAGGCGTGGAGGTGAGAGCAGCACGCCGGTCACCGTAGTCGCCACCACGGACAGCACCGCTATATCCGCGAGGTGCCGTCGTACCCGGCCTTCGGTCGGGTGGCGCACCCGAAGAACCGCGCCACCGTCGGGGCGACGTCGACGGTCGAGGCGACCAGCGCGGAGGCGGACCGCTTCACCACGGCCGGGTGCCCGCCGCTGAGGAAGAACGGGATCGGCCGGGTGGCCGGGTGGCCGTGGTTGCCGGGGATGGGGTTGCTGGTCACCGGGTCGGGGTCGCTGAACCGCCAGCCGGCCCGGCAGAAGACGACGACGTCACCGGCGTTGGTGCCCAGGCGCAACCCCTTGCGCCGGTCGTGGGCGGACAGCACGCCGTTCTGGGCCTGCGCGATCCGCAGCATCCGCTCGACCGCGTCCTCCTTGCCCGCGGCGGGGCCGGTCCAGTAGAGGAGGTCGGCCCCGCCGTTGTCGGCGATCTGGACCCGCCCCCGCAGCACCGGGTCCTCGTCGAGCGGCCCGCTCAGGCTGATGACGCGGTCGGGCGTCGACCAGTCCATCGAGTGGTCGGCGAGCACGATCAGCATCGAGTTCTTCCAGGCGCCGCTCGCCTTGAGCCGGTCGACGAACTGCTGGACGTAGCCGTCGGTCTTGACCAGGGCCAGGCGGCGGGCCACCTTGGCACCCACCGATCCGGTGACGTCGGCGTGGCCGTAGCGGTCGATGTCGCCCAGGTTGACGAACATCAGGTGCGGGTCGACGTCCTCGACCATCGCCATCGCCGCCTGGATGGTGAACTCGTCGGGCGCGTGTCCGGTGATCGGCAGCACCGGGAACGGCTCCCAGCGCGCGGTCGCCCGGGTGCCGAAGACGCCGTAGAGGTACTCCTTGCTGAGGACCGTGCCGGTGCGCAGGCCCTGCCGGTTGAGCCGCTCGATGATGGTGAACGCCTTGAGGTCGGTGGCCCGGTCGAGGTCGCGCACGACCTTGGCCGCGCGGTCGTAGACCGCGTTGGCCGGTACCCCCGACCGGTCCGGACGCACGCCCGTCATCATCATCACGTGGTTGGGGATGGTCTCCATGATCGGCTGGGACCGCGCCTGCGCGAACTGCCGGCCGCCCTCACGCAGCGCGTAGAGGTGGGGCGTCAGCTCCTCGCTGATCTCCTCGGGCAGGCACCCGTCGACCACCAGCACGTAGACCCGCTTGCGGGTGCGCGCCGGGGTGGGGGCCGCGGTCGCGGCGGAGGAGGCGGCCGCGACCGCCGCGGTCGAGATCGCGACCCCGCCGCCCGCCTTCAGCAGCGTGCGACGCCCCGTGACCAGCGCGTCGCGCCCGACGTCGTACGGCGTGGGCTCGCCGGGCGCGTGCCGGTCACCGCAGCCACACATCAGGCACCGTCCTGCTGGCTGCCCTGGCTGCCCTGGCGGTGCAGCGGCACGTCGGTCTCCTCGACGCGGTTGGTCGAGGCGCGGGTGAGGAACGAGCGGCTGTAGGTGATGGGCGTGTCCTTGTCGGCGCGGTCGCCGATGACGAACCAGTCCATCTGGGCCCGCTTGGCGTCCAGGTCGAGCACGGAGAACCCGTGGTCGTCGAAGTTGAGGTACTTGATGTGCGGGTTGGCGGCCAGGATTGCCGCCTCGACGACCGTGCTCGTGGTGTGGGCGGGGGTGCCGGTGATGTCCTTGAGGTTGTTGGAGGTCACCGAGGTGCACACGAACTCGACGGCACCGGTGCCGCCGAGCGGGTAGCTGCCGGTGTCGTAGGGCACCTCGGCCGCCCAGCCCGAGTGGATGTCGCCGGTGACGAAGAGGGCGTTCTGGATGTGGTGGTCCTCGATGTGCTCCAGCACCCGGCGGCGGTCGGCCGTGTAGCCGTCCCACTGGTCGACGTTGTAGGGCAGGCCGTCGTCGGGCAGCAGCCCGGTGACCTCGTTGACCTGCGCGCGCCGTGCACCGGGGAGCGCTGCGAAGGTGACCGGCGTGATCATCACCGGGTTGCCGATGACCTTCCACAGTGCCGTGGGGTTGGACAGCGAGCGCTCGAGGAAGCCCAGCTGCTGGGTGCCGGTGATGGTGCGGTCGGGGTCGTCGATCCCGCCCTCGGACGACGTCGAGAGCGCGGACGACACCTGCTTCGAACGGTAGGTCCGCAGGTCGAGCATGCTGATCTCGGCCAGCTTCCCGAAGGTGAGGCGCCGGTACAGCCGATCGCCGTCGGCGAGCTTGGTGGTGCTGTTCATCCGCACCGGCATCCACTCGTCGTAGGCGCGGTGGGCGCGGGCCCGCCGCCGCAGGTAGTCGCCCTCGGTGGCCTGGTGGTTCTCGGCCCCCGTGGCGTACTGGTCGTTGGCGACCTCGTGGTCGTCCCAGGTGATGATCCAGGGGAACTTGGCGTGCGCGTCCTGCAGGTCGGTGTCGGTCTTGTACTGCGCGTGGCGGCGCCGGTAGTCCTCGAGCGAGACCATCTCGTGCTTCGGGTCGTGGGTGCGGATGTCGACGTCGTCCCGGCCGTAGCCGTAGCCGCCCGCGCCGTACTCGTAGACGTAGTCGCCGAGGTGGACCACGGCGTGCAGGTCGTTGCGCGCCGCGAGGCCGCGGTAGGCCGCGAACCACCCGGCCTGCCAGTTGGCGCAGGAGACGATGCCCAGGCGCAGGTGGCTCGGGGTCGACCCGGGTGCCGGGGCGGTGCGGGTGCGCCCGACGCGGCTGTGGGTGCCCTTGAATCCGAAGCGGTAGTAGTACCAGGTGGCCGGGGTGAGCCCGGCGACGTCGAGCTTGACGGTGTGGTCACGGCTGGGACCGGTCACGAAGGTGCCGCGCTTGACGATGCGGCGGAAGTCCTTGCGGGTCGAGACCTCCCAGGTCACCGTGACCTGCGGGCCCTTGCCGGAGCCCGGCTTGCTGACGGCGTCGGGGGTCACCCGGGTCCAGAGCAGCACCTTGGTGGGGAGCGGGTCACCCGAGGCGACGCCGTGGCGGAAGTGGTGGAGCGCGGCGCGAGCGGCCGGTGACCGGGGCGCTGTCGCGGCGGTCGCCGAGCCGGGGCCGGCGAGCGTGGTCAGGGCGGCGCCGGTCGAGCCGGTCGCGAGCACGGTACGTCGCCGTACGCCGGTGGGTGTCGTCACGGAAACAGTCAACGACCCCCGGCACGTGGAGTGACGGGGGTCGTGACAACGGTCGTCGAGCGTTCACCCGGCGTATGCCGGGCCCGATCGTGGGTCAGAGCTTGCGCAGCACGGCCGTGACGACGCCGAGGATCGTGGCGTCGGTGCCGTCGATCGGGTCGAACGCCTCGTTGTGGGGGAGCAGCCAGACCTTGCCGTCCTTGCGCTGCAGGGTCTTGACGGTGGCCTCGCCGTCGATCATCGCCGCGACGATCTCACCGTTGCTGGCGGTCTGCTCCTGGCGGATGACGACGTAGTCGCCGTCGCAGATCGCGGCGTCGACCATCGACTCGCCCGACACCTCGAGCATGAAGAGCTGGCCGTCGCCGACCAGCTGCTGCGGCAGCGGGAAGACGTCGTCGTAGGTCTGCTCGGCCAGGATCGGGCCGCCGGCCGCGATCCGGCCGAGCAGCGGGACCTGGATCGCCGCGACGGCGACATCGCCGATGCCGGTCTCGTCGTACGACGTCTCCTCGGCCTGGCCGAGCGAGCGGCGGGCCGCCATGACGTCGGGGAGGAACACCTCGAGGGCCCGCGGTCGGTTGGGATCGCGCTTGAGGTAGCCCTTCTGCTCGAGCACCCGCAGCTGGTGGGCGACGCTCGAGGTGCTGGTCAGGCCCACCGCCTCGCCGATCTCGCGCATGCTCGGCGGGTAGCCGCGCAGCTCGAGGCTGTCCTTGATGTGGGCCAGCACGCGCTGCTGGCGCGGGGTCAGGCCGGTGGCGTCGGCCGGGCCGTCGGGGAGCTCGGAGACCTTGCTGGTCTTGGACGACTGCTTGGTGGACTGTTTCGTGGACCGCTTGTCGGGCTGCTTGTCGGGCATGGCTCAGGGTCCCACCGGGCGCCGACGATTTCAAACAGGTGTTCGAACGGCGTGTCGCGCGCACGGCTGCGACCATGGGTCATGGCCTCCGCCCCCTCACCGACGTCCTCGCCCCCGCCTGGGTCCGCTCCCACGTCCGCTCCCACGTCCGCCGTCGTCACCGGCGCGGCCCGCGGCATCGGCCGCGCGATCGCCGTGCGCCTGGTCGCCGCCGGGCACCGGGTCGTGATCACCGACGTCGATGCCGAGGCGGTCGCCGCGACGGCCACCCGGATCGGCGCGACCGGGGTGGCCCAGGACGTGCGCGACCCGGCCTCGCACCGGGCGGTCGCCTCGGTCGCGACGGGGTTGGCGCCCCTGGGCGTGTGGGTGAACAACGCCGGCGTCGGCTTCGACGGCGACCTGGCGGCGCTGAGCGACGAGCAGGTGCGCGGGCTGGTCGACGTCAACCTGCTCGGGACGCTGTGGGGGATGCGCGCCGCCCTGGACGCGTTCGGTCCGGTCGGGGCGCCCTCGGGTGCGCTGGTCAACGTGGCCTCGTTGTCGGGGCTCGGCCCGGTGCCCGGGCTGTCGGTGTACGCCGCCACGAAGGCCGCCGTCGTGTCCATCACGACCTCCGTCGCCCTCGAGGCGCCGGCCGGGCTGGGCGTGCATGCGGTGCTGCCCGACGGGGTCGCGACGCAGATGGTCGAGGACATGTCCGACGGCACCGGCAAGCGCCTGGTCAGCTCCGGCGGCCGTCTGCTGACGGTCGAGGAGATCGCCGAGGTGGTGCTCGGCCTGATCGGGTCGCGGCGGGTGCTGCGCACGGTGCCCGCCTGGCGTGGAGCGGCGATGCGCGTCTCGATGCTGGCGCCCTCGCTGGCCTCGGCCGGGATCGCCGTGTTCGAGCGACAGGGCGGTCGGGTCCTGCGTCGGCAGTAGAACACCTGTTCGCCTGAGGGGTTGCGCACGTTCGAACACCTGATCTAGAATCGCTCATGTGTTCGAACCGATCGAACTGTCGGTGGTCACCACTAGACATCAGATCGAGAGCGCACCACTTCCCCAGGAGGCACCCATGAGCACCACGTCCGTCACCGTCCGTCCCGTTGCTGGGCCCGTCGCTGGGCCCGTCTACCGGCTGACCCGTCGCGGACGCCTCGTGGTGCTCGTTCTGGCCTTCCTCGTCCTCGCGGCGATCGGCGTCATGTTCGCCGGCGGATCGATGGCCACCAGTGAGCCCGAGGCCACCGAGACGGTGGTTGTCGAGCCCGGCCAGACCCTGTGGGATATCGCCGCGGCCGCCTCCGACGGTCGCGACGTGCGTGACATGGTCACCCACCTCGTCGATCTCAACGACCTCGACTCGGTCGTCCTCGATGCCGGTCAGAGCCTCGCGGTGCCGGTCGACTGAGGTCCTCAGCTTCGTCCGCCGCCTCGACCCCGGCGGGCGAACCCACAGAGGGCTGCCGGGTGCGGAGTCGAGGGAAGACGACTCCCGCACCTGGCAGCCTCTGTTTCTTTTTCCGACGTCTCTCGTCCCGACTTCCCTGGCGGGTGTCAGCGTGCGGCGCGGCGTCCACCCGGCGGTCTCGGCGGCTCGGTGGGAGGGGTGCCGGGTCCCGGTGGCGCGGTGGGGGAGCCCGGTGTGGCGACGCGGGTGGAGCCCAGCGTGCGCACCGCCCGCACGGCGAGCGCCAGGCCCAGGAACAGACACATGACGGCGCCCACGGCGGCCAGGACCAGGAAGCCCCAGGCGGCCCCGTCCCCGGCGCGGGCGCGGGTGCCGAAGTCGATGGCCGCGCTGACCAGGTAGCCCCAGGCGACCACGGCCGCGGTCACGCCGAGGGCCAGCAGCAGCAGGCGGGGACGCAGTCGGGGCCGCGTCCGTGCGCCTGCTCGCTTCCCCGGGGTCACGCGGCCCATTGTCACCCATGCCCCGGCGGGCCCGACACGCCGTCGGGGCATGGTCCAGACCGGGGCGCGCGGCGGCTGTCCAGGGCTGTGACCTGCGGATTTGTCGATGTCGTGACCGAGGGCCCAACAAACCTGGGGCAATGTCCCGGTTCGGGTTGCGTACCCGTCCGCCGTCGGCGTACTGTCACCACAACATCTAGTAGTTACAACGATGTAGTTATCCACATCTAGTCCACAGCTTGAGGTGGAAGACCCACAGCGCGGCGAGTGTTCTCCCCAGGAAGACCTCGGTTGTCCACAGGCCCACGCACGACCGTCGTCCTCAGGGAGGAGAGCACCATGCACTGTCCCTACTGCCGCGGCACCGACACCAAGGTCCTCGACTCCCGTGTCGCCGACGACGGTGGCTCGATCCGCCGTCGTCGCTCGTGCTCGTCGTGCGAGAAGCGGTTCACCACCGTCGAGCTGATGCAGCTCAGCGTGCTCAAGCGCTCCGGCGCGACCGAGCCCTTCACCCGTGACAAGGCCGTCGCCGGGGTCCGCAAGGCCTGCAAGGGCCGCCCGGTCACCGACGCGCAGCTCGCCTGCCTGGGGCAGGACGTCGAGGACGCCCTGCGCCTGACCGGGGCCGCCGAGGTCCCGGCCCACGAGGTGGGCCTGGCCATCCTGGGCCCGCTGCGGGCCCTCGACGAGGTCGCCTACCTGCGGTTCGCCAGCGTCTACCGCGCCTTCGAGTCGGCCGACGACTTCATCAAGGAGATCGCGTCGATGCACGCCGAGGAGCTCCCGCCCCTCGCCCAGCCCACGGGCTGACACAGACCGCCCGGCAGGTGGTGGGGAAGCCGCCTGCCGGGCGTACCAACGTCGTTTCCCCCCCGCTCCACCCCAGGGCCCCGCAGTCGACCAGGACTGTCGGAGGCTCCCGCAACACTGGACCACGACCACCTCCCCGATCACGGGAACCCCCAAGGAGCACCAAGATGACCGAGACCGTCAACGCCGCCAGCCAGACCAGCGGCGGCACCGGCAAGGGGCTCACCCTCGAGCGGGTCTTCAGCACCCCGGGCGTGCACCCCTACGACGAGCTCACCTGGGAGCGCCGCGACGTCGTCCAGACCAACTGGAAGACCGGCGCCACCGTCTTCGAGCAGCGCGGGGTCGAATACCCCGACACCTGGTCGGTCAACGCCTCGACGATCGTGACGACCAAGTACTTCCGCGGTGCCGTCGGCACCGACGTGCGCGAGTGGAGCCTCAAGCAGCTCATCGACCGGATCGTGGTGACCTACACCAAGGCCGGCGTCGACCACGGCTACTTCGCGACCCCGGCCGACGCCGAGGTCTTCGAGCACGAGCTCACCTGGCTCCTGGTCAACCAGTACTTCTCCTTCAACAGCCCCGTCTGGTTCAACGTCGGCACCCAGTCGCCGCAGCAGGTCTCGGCCTGCTTCATCCTCTCGGTCGACGACTCGATGGACTCGATCCTCAACTGGTACAAGGAAGAGGGCTTCATCTTCAAGGGCGGCTCCGGCGCCGGCCTCAACCTCTCCCGCATCCGCTCGTCCAAGGAGCTGCTCTCCAGCGGCGGCACGGCCTCGGGCCCGGTCTCCTTCATGCGCGGCGCCGACGCCTCGGCCGGCACCATCAAGTCCGGTGGCGCCACGCGCCGTGCGGCCAAGATGGTCGTCCTCGACGTCGACCACCCCGACATCGTGGAGTTCGTCGAGACCAAGGCCAAGGAGGAGGACAAGATCCGCGCCCTGCGCGACGCCGGATTCGACATGGACCTGGGCGGGGTCGACATCACCTCCGTCCAGTACCAGAACGCCAACAACTCGGTGCGTGTCTCCGACGAGTTCATGCGCGCCGTCGAGGACGGCACCGACTTCGCGCTGCGTGGCCGCAAGAACGGCGAGGAGATCGAGCGCGTCGACGCCCGCGACCTGTTCCGCAAGATCAGTGAGGCCGCGTGGGCCTGCGCCGACCCGGGTCTGCAGTACGACGACACCATCAACGACTGGCACACCAACCCCGAGACCGGTCGGATCACCGCGTCCAACCCGTGCTCCGAATACATGTCGCTCGACAACTCCTCGTGCAACCTGGCCTCGCTCAACCTGCTCAAGTTCCTCAAGGACGACGACACCTTCGACGCCGCCCTGTTCGCCAAGGCCGTCGAGTTCATCATCACCGCGATGGACATCTCGATCTGCTTCGCCGACTTCCCGACCGAGCCGATTGGCAAGACCACCCGCGACTACCGCCAGCTCGGCATCGGCTACGCCAACCTCGGCGCGCTGCTGATGGCGATGGGTCTGGGCTACGACTCCGACGGCGGCCGCGCGATGGCGGCGACCATCACCTCGCTGATGACCGGCCAGTCCTACAAGCGCTCGGCCGAGCTCGCCGCGATCGTGGGTCCCTACGCCGGCTACGCCCGCAACGCCGAGGCCCACCAGCGCGTGATGCGCAAGCACCAGGCGGCCAACGACACCATCCGCACCCTCGCGATCGCCGACAGCGGCGTGCACAAGCTCGCCACCCAGGCCTGGGCCGACGTCGTCGAGCTCGGCAAGGCCAATGGCTTCCGCAACGCGCAGGCCTCGGTCCTCGCGCCCACCGGCACCATCGGCTTCATGATGGACTGCGACACCACCGGCATCGAGCCCGACTTCTCGCTGGTCAAGTTCAAGAAGCTGGTCGGCGGCGGCTCGATGCAGATCGTCAACCAGACCATCCCGCGTGCCCTGCGCAAGATGGGCTACCAGCCCGAGCAGGTCGAGGCGATCGTCGCCTTCATCGGCGAGAACGGCCACGTCATCGACGCTCCCGGCCTGCGCCAGGAGCACTACGAGGTCTTCGACACCGCGATGGGCGCCCGGTCGCTCAAGCCGATGGGCCACGTGCGGATGATGGCGGCCTGCCAGCCGTTCCTGTCCGGCGCGATCTCCAAGACGGTCAACCTGCCCGAGAGCGCCACGGTCGCCGAGATCGAGGACGTCTACCTGCAGTCGTGGAAGCTCGGCCTCAAGGCCACTGCGGTCTACCGCGACAACTGCAAGGTCGGCCAGCCCCTCTCCGACGGTGGCGGCACCGCCAAGAAGGACGCCGCCGACGCCGCCGAGGCTGCTGCTGCCGTCGAGACCAAGGTCATCGAGAAGGTCGTCTACGCCCCGACCCGCAAGCGCCTGCCCAAGTCGCGCGCCTCGCGGACCACGTCGTTCACCGTCGGCGGTGCCGAGGGCTACATGACCTCGGGTGCCCACGACGACGGCCAGCTCGGCGAGGTCTTCCTCAAGCTCGGCAAGCAGGGCTCCACCCTGGCCGGCGTGATGGACGCCTTCTCGATCGCGGTCTCCATCGGCCTGCAGTACGGCGTCCCCCTCGAGACCTACGTCTCGAAGTTCACCAACCTGCGCTTCGAGCCGGCCGGCCTCACCGACGACCCCGACGTCCGGATGGCCCAGTCCCTCATGGACTACGTCTTCCGCCGGCTGGCGCTGGACTACCTCGACTTCGACGCCCGCTCCATGCTCGGCATCTACTCGGCCAGCGAGCGCCAGCGTCACCTCGAGACCGGCTCCTACGACCTCCCGCCCGAGGAGACCGGCAACGCCTCGGAGCTCATCGAGTCCGGCGTCACGCTGGTCGAGTCGACCTCGGTGGCCGACCCGGCCGAGACCGACGAGGTCGTCGAGACCAAGGACACCCACGGCGCCGAGCAGCGCGAGATCCCGGCGCAGGTCCACCAGGGCAAGGCCCACACCTCCGCCGAGCTCCTCGAGCAGCTCACCGGCACCGCCGTCGACTCCCCGCTCTGCATGACCTGCGGCACCAAGATGCGCCCCGCCGGCTCCTGCTACGTGTGCGAGGGCTGCGGCTCGACCAGCGGTTGCAGCTGATCTGACGAACCGACAGCGAGGGCCAGACACCGACGGGTGTCTGGCCCTCGCTGTGTTCTGTGCCGTGCGGGTCTTCTCCACCCGCGACTAGCTTCCGCCAGGCCGGCGGGCCAAGCTGCGTGACTGTGACGCTGACCCGCTATCGACGCTTCGTCCGTTCCTCCCCCACCGACGCGGAGAACGCAGAGCTGGAACGGGTCGACGGACTCGCGCAGCGCCTGTCGGCGCACCTCGCCTCGAGCAGCCCGGAGATCGCCCTCGTGCACGTCCACCGTGCGCAGAGCAGAGCGGTGCAGGACATCGTCTCCACGCTCCTCCGGGTCGAGATCGGCTTCGGGGAGGAGGTGGTCATCACGCCGCAGGACGGGTTCGTCACCCGCGCCCGACCCGACTTCTACTTCCGGTTGGCCGAGCAGCGCGGGATCCTGGCCGAGGTGGAGCGGGGTGGGACCACCACCAACAATCACGACCTCAAAGATCTGTGGAAGGCGCACATCGCGCCCGACGCGCAGCACCTGTTCCTCGTCGTCCCGATGGCCAACTGGAACGAAGCGGGACAGGCCCGTGAACGTCCGTTCAATCGAGTGGTGGCGCGCCTGGCCGCCTTCTTCGGTGAACCCCGTCGAGAGGTCGACGTGCTGAGCCTGCACGTGTTCGGTTACGGCGGCGACGTACTCGGGGGGTGACGGAGGCGCTCGAGGCCTGGCGGGGTGTGTCGGACGTCCTATGCAGACCCGGCGCTGGCGTCGTACGGCACAGTGATGGCGTGAGCGACCTGCCGACCCTCGACCTGGCCAACGCGTCCTTCGTGACGCCGCGGCTCGCGGTGGGTGGTGACCTCGACCAGTGGGACGACGAGCTCGCCCACCGCCAGCTCGGGGAGCTGCTGGCCCATGGCGTCACGCACGTGGTCGACGTACGGATCGAGGCCGACGACCAGGCCCTCGTACGACGGCTGAGCGACCGGGTCAGCTACCTGTGGCACGGCATGGACGACGTGGGTCAGCGGGTGCCGCCGGCGTGGTTCGAGACGGCGGTCAGCTGGGTCGAGGAGGCGCTCGAGGACCCGGACGCGGTCGTGCTGAGCCACTGCCACATGGGCATCAACCGCGGGCCGTCACTCGGCTACGCGGTGCTGCTCGCGCAGGGTGTCGACGTCGTCGAGGCGATCGCGCTGATCCGGGCGGCGCGTCCCATCGCGGCCGTCGCGTACGCCGAGGACGCACTGCGCTGGTGGCACCGACGTTCCGGTGCCACCAGCGCGCAGCGGCGGTCGGACCGCGCTCGGCTCAGGGCCTGGCGCGAGGAGAACCCGCTCGACGTCGTACGGATCATCGCCCAGCGGCGACGGGCCGAGGGCGACTGACCTCAGCTGCGGGTCAGCCGCAGTTGTCGCACACCCCGGTCGGCGGGATCGCCATGAAGCAGGTCGGGCACACGTCGGGCTCGGCCTCCTGGCGGGCCTTCTTGCGGCCGCGGCTGAGCACCATGTCGTAGCGCGGGGAGAGCGCGGAGTTGCCGCCGTCGGCGGGCAGGTTGGCGCCGGCCCAGCGGTAGCACTCCATCCGGGCCTCGGCGGCGTGCCGCTCGCGCGCGACCTCGTCCTCGATCGCGGCCTGGCCGGTCACGCGGAGCACCTCGTTGTAGGGCTCACCGACGGTGCCGTTGGTGCGGTGGACGACCAGGGCGGTCAGCGGCGGTCGGCCCTGGGCCACGTCGTCGGCGGCGGCCACGGCCAGGACCCGACCGAGCCAGGTCTGGGGGTTGCTGCGGGTACGGATGCCGGTGTCGGCCTGCAGCCGGGCCGCCAGGTCGGTGTGCGTGATCAGGGCCTGGTAGCCCTTGGCGACCTCGGCGAGGACCTCCGGCACGCGAGCGGCCCAGGCGGCCTCGGCCTCCGCGGCGTCGACGGGAACGGGTCCGGCGGTCTCGCCCGTCTCCTCGCTGTCCGCGTCGTGGTCGAGATCGAGGTCAGGCTCGCGCCAGTGCGCTGAAGTGACAGTCATGGGTCCCGGTCCCGGACAGCGTGAGCGGCACATGGTCGTGCGGCCTCCACGCAGGTCCGTCACCTCAGCCTACGCCGGGACGATCCGCACCGCCCCTTCGCGGCGGGGATCGGCGGCCGCCAGCAGCCGGCCGTCGGCTCGCACCAGGGCGGCACCGACGCCGCCGAAGTACATCGTCGGCTCGGTTTCCTGGCGCACGACCTCGTCGGCGCGACCGGCCCGGTGGACGTGCACGCGCGGGTGCCCGACGGCGTCCTGCAGGCCGACTCCGGCGACGTACCTCGCGAGCACCTGGGTGATCGCGGTCGTGATCCGGTCGGCGCCGGGCGAGCCGATCGCGAGTGTCGAGCCGTCGTCGTGCCGCACGACGGTCGGGGCCATGTTGGACAGCAGTCGGGTGCCCGGGGGGCTGCCGTGCAGGCCGCGTGCGTTGAGCTCCTGCTCGCCAAGGCAGTTGTCGAGCCAGATGCCGGTGCCGGCGGCGATCATCCCGGAGCCGTATCCGGAGGACACCGTGACCGCGCAGGCGAGCCCGTCGGAGTCGACGGCCGAGACGTGGGCGGTCGAGCCCGACTCGGTCAGCCCGCCGAGCGTGCGCAGGTACGCCGACGAGTCGGCCTGCAGGTCGGTGCTGTGGTCCAGCACGTCGAGTCGGTGCCCGAGCACCCGGCGCTGGGCGTCGACCAGACGCGCGGCCGCGTCGGGTGCGTCGGGCGACCAGCCGTCGAGCAGGCGCAGGATCGCGGTCACGACCACGCCGCCGACCGAGGGCGGGGGAGTCGTGGCCAGGGTCCAGGCGCCGAGGCGCGAGGTGAGGGACGGGCGCACCACCGGGCGGTACGCCGCCAGGTCGGCCGGCCCCAGCAGCCCGCCGCGGGCCAGCACGTCACGGCTGATCGCGTCGGCGAGGTCGCCCTCGTGCATCGCCCGGGGGTCCTCGGCGATCTGCTCGAGGGACTCCGCCAGGTCGGGGACGACGAGCAGGTCGGAGGCCAGCGCGGTGCGACTGGCGTCGTCCCAGCCGAAGATGTCGTCGCGCACGTGGTCGAGGTAGTAGCGCGACGCGGACCCGAGCCGGAACCCGCCGCGCGCGACCGCGATCGCGGGGGCCACCACCTCGCGCCAGGGCAGCCGCCCGTCGCGGGCGTGCGCCTCGCCGAACGCCGCGACCGACCCGTGCGTCGCCACGGAGCCCGGGCCGATCGTGATGTCGACCCCGCCGCCGTACTCGGTGGAGACGTCCCAGGTGCGCGCCGCATGCCGTTGCTCCTCGCTCAGGCCGCGGCCGGGGACGTCCATCCAGCCGTCGACGGTGTACGCCGCGGCGTCGCGCGCCGGCTGGACCGTCACGAAGCCACCCGAGCTGAGTGACACGATGCCGACCTCGTTGACCATCGCGACGAGCGCGGCCGCCAGGGCGGCGTCCACGGCGTTGCCGCCGGCGTGCCCGACCTGCTCGGCGGCCTCGGCGGCGACCTCGCTGGGGGCGGCGACGGCGATTCCGCGCCGGGATGACGACATGCGCGAGACCTTAGTGGCGCGAAACCGCAGAGCTTTCACGCTCCCATCCACAGGCTGCGAGCGGCCCGTTGAGCGAGGGTTGCGCAGCGGCGAGCGTCTGCGCCATGACCTCTCGGACCCGTCCCCTTCCCTTTGCCCTCCTGATCCTGGCGCTCGTCGTCGGCGCCCTGACGCTGCTCGTCGCGCCACCCGGCGGCGCACCGCCGGCCACGGCCTCGCCACCGGCGAGCCAGCGCGACGACCGTCCGCTCGACCCGCCGAGTCATCGCCGGGTCGACAAGGACGACTGCCGTCGCATCGACCCCAACCTGGTGCGCGGCGCTTGCCTGCGCTACTCCACGGCACAGGGCAGCGGACTGACCTGGATCGGCACCTACCGGGCGCCCGACGGCCGGATCTTCTTCTGCATCGACTACCTCTACGACTCGCGGCTGCCCCGACGGGCCGAACGGGTGTCGACGGCCTGGCTGGTCAACCAACTGGGCCGCCGCGTCGGCGACCCGGAGGTCGCGGCGCTCAACTACGTCGTCTCGACCTGGGCCGCGCGGGGCTCGACCGGCAGCGACGACCGCGACGCCGCGATCGCGCTGATCGTGCGTGAGGTGATGGGTGACGGCACCCGCCCCGGTGGGCTCGTCGTCTATCCCGGCGGCCTCGAGGTGGGCGAGACCGTGCGGCCGCCGGTCGGTGGCATCGACGCCAGGACCCTCGGTCTGGCGCAGTCGATGTGGCGGGCGGGCTCGGCGTTCCGCGGCCCCTGGCGGCTGCGGGTCGACCTCGTGGGGACCGGCCCGGTCCGGGTCGGCCAGGTGCGCAGCTACCGGGTGGCCGTCAGGTCGGCTGCGGGACGGTCCGTGCCCGGCGTACGCGTGCGGTGGCAGTGCTGGGGGCCGACGACCTGCCCGCGTCCGGTGACGACCGGGACCCGGACGACGGTGGTCCGGCTGCGTCCCACCGACATCGGACGCTTCCGGGTGGTGGCGCGCGTGAGCGGACCCGCGTCCGACGCCGTGCTCTACCGCCAGCGCGGCTGGTCGACGCACGGCGGCTCGACCGCCCGGGCAGCCGGGGTGCAGCGCGGCTGGATCGCGCAGTCCAACACCGCGGTCGCCTCCGTCACCGCCTCGACCCGCGTCGAGAAGGCGCAGCCCGCGATCATGACGAAGACCTCCCACGCCGTGGTGCGGCCCGGCGCCGCCATCCACGACGCCGTCGCCGTCAAGAACCTCCCGCCGGGCTACCGCGGCGTCGTCGTGGCGGAGCTGCACGGACCGTTCGCGAAGCAACCCGGCCCCGGTGACTGCAGCAGGTGGACCCGGGCGGGCCGGGTCAGCAAGCGGGTCACGGTCGACGGCACCTACGACACCCCGTCGGTCGTCGTGCGCGCGGTCGGCTACTACACCTGGGTGCAGCGCCTGCCCGGCGACCTCGACACGCTTCCCGTGACGACGCCGTGCGGGCTGCGCGTCGAGACGACCCGCGTCCTGCCCCGCACTCCCCGCATCACCACGGTCGTCTCCGACCAGCGCGCGGTGGTCGGCGCGCGGATCCACGACACCGTCCGGCTGCGCGGACTCGCAGCCGACGACACGGTCACCGTGCGGTGGCGCCTGCACGGCCCGCTCGCCCCCGCCGCTGGCCGGTCGTGCGCCCGCCTGCGCTGGTCGCGCGCCGCGGTTGCCGGGTCGGGCTCGATGACGGTGACCGGCAGCCGCGACCGCCGGACGCCGTCGGTCGTCGTACGCCGGGCCGGTTGCTACACCTACAGCCAGGAGGTGCTCGCGACCCCGCTCACCGAGGCCGCGACGTCGCCGCCGGGGCTCGCCACCGAGACGTCGCTGGTCGTCCGCCGTACCCCGCACATCACCACCGTCGTCTCGGACCAGCGGGCGCTCGTCGGCGACCGCATCCACGACACCGTCCGGCTCACCGGCCTGGCGTGGAACGACACCGTCACGGTGCGGTGGCGGCTCTACGGGCCCATCGCCCCCGCCTCCAGCCGGTCGTGCGCCGGACTCCGTTGGTCGGGTGCACCGGTCGCCGGATCCGGTGCGACGAGGGTGACCGGCAGCAGGGTCTTCCACACGGCGTCCGTGCTCCTCGAGCGGCCCGGCTGCTACACCTACAGCCAGCGCGCTGTCGCGACGGCGACCACGAACGAGGCGGCCTCGCCGCCGGGACTCACCCGTGAGTCGTCGCTGGTGACCCGACCGGTCACGCCCGTCGTGCCGGAGGTCCCGACCGGTCGCTCGACGTCCGGCCTCGCGCCGCGTGCGGCCGTCGTCATGGCGGCACCGGAGGCGTCGCCGTACGTGCCGCAGCGCCGTGTCGAGCCCCGCTGGCTCGACAGCGACTACCGCCTGCCCGCGTCCCACCGGGCCGAGCCGAGGGCCGGGCGTGGCGGCACGCTCACGGTCAGCCGCGTCGGCATCCGCCTCACGGTCGCCTCGGTCGGTCTCGACGGCGGGGGCGCCATCGCCGTACCCGACCAGCGCAGCCGCATCGGCTGGCTGCGCACCACCGCCGCCCACGGCGACCTGATCGGCGCCTCGGTGCTGTCCGGTCACGTCTCGGGACGGCCGGGGGAGATGGGCGCGCTGCGAGGCGTACGCCGCGGCGACGTCGTGCGCTGGACCAACCCGTCCGGTCGGGTGGAGCGCTTCGAGGTGCGCTCCATGAGGCGCTACCCACGCACCCGGGGAGTGCCGGCTGAGCTGTTCCGGACCAACGGCCAGCGCCTGGTGCACCTGATCACCTGCACCACCCCGCGGCGGATGCCCAACGGACGCCTGCACTACGTCGACAACCTGGTGGTGACGGCGGTGCGGCTGGGCTGAGCCCGACGTACGACGGCTACCCGGTGGGCGTGTCGCCTGCCGGGTAGCCGTCTGCGTCCTCGACGGTGCGGTCGACGAGGGACGTGCTGGCGTGGTCGCGGAGGTAGTGGATCCCGTGGGGGTCGGTCCACAGGAAGAGTCGGGTGTCGAGGCGTCGGTAGGTCCAGGGGGTGTGGGTCTTGAGTCGGTGGTGATGTCGGCACAGGGGAGCGAGGTTGTGCGAGCAGGTCGCCCCGCCCGGGTTTTCCGGGTCGCTGTCCCAGGCATCGATGTGGTCGAGGTCGCAGCGTCGGGAGGGTCGGGTGCAGAAGGGGAACACGCAGGTGGGATGCAGGAGCTGGGTCTGCTCACGTAGCCGGGTGGGGATGGCGTAGGACTCGGTGTGGAGGTCCTCGGCGAGGTCGAGGACGGGCTTGACCACGACGTGGGTGTCGGTGCGGGCCAGCCAGTCGCGGACCTGGGCGGTGAGCATCGCGTGGCGGGTGGTGTCGTTGAGGGCGACGGGGTCCAGGCCGAGCAGGGCCAGGTCGGTCAGGTGCAGGTAGAGCACGGCCTGCTTGGACAGCGTGGGCGCCTCGCGGCCGGCGAGCAGGGCGAGGGCTTGGGCGGGGTCGGCCAGGATCCCCAGGGCGCGGGCGCGGCGTACGTCGAGGTCGGTGTCGTCGCCGGCGGCCTTGAGGGCTGCAGCGACGTGGGTGAGGGTCTGGTGGAGGTCGTGGAGGTCTTTGTAGTCCCCGCGGGCGAACAGCTCGGCGGTGCCGTCGGGTTGGGCGTCACCGTGGAAGCGGACCTCGTGGGACTCGGTGGCGCAGGCTTGGTCGGCCTCGCGGGCCTCGGCGTGCAGCAGGGTCATGGCTCGTTCCACGACCTGGTCCAGGGTGACGGTGCCGATGGTGCCGACCACGGGGGCGATCTGGTCATCGACGTAGGCCACCACATCGGCCGGGGCGGCCAGCACAGCCTCAGCGACCCGACGCGCCCGCCACGCGGGGACCTCACCACCGGTCACACGCGCCCAGGTCCGGGGCAGGCGGTGGTGCAGGATCAACGCGTCACGGATCAGGCGTTTGCCGGCGGCGGTGAACATCTTGTTGGCCGCAGCGAACGCCGCGGGGGCATCCCAGGCCACCGGGGGGATGCCGCACCACTCGACCAGCTCCTCAGCCGCGGGGTCGGTGGGGTCCAACGCCAGAGCGGTGCCGTCGACCTCGCTGTAGGCCACGCCAGTGGCCGTGGTGATCTGCCACCCCTCACCACCCTCGAGGACGGGGTGGGCGTGGGCCCACTCGACCGCGAGCTCCATGATCCGGGCTTCGGCGGCCTCGGCCGCAGCGCGGGCACGGCGGACCTCGTCGAGCAGCAGCGCCGGGGTCACGGCGGTGTCGGCGAGGGCGGCGGGCATGGGTTCATGATACTCGAACACGTGTTCGAACAAAAGACCGTTCGGGCTGTGATGGACGACCGTGGGCTCAGCCGGCTGATCGCAGAACGGCTGCGTGGCGAATGGCTTCTAGCCAGTCCAGATATGCCCGCGAGTCTTCACCGAGCCAGACGTAGCTTCCGAGCCGGTACAGGGCCGGCTGCAGGTCCGTGATGGGGGTGGCGGCGACGAACGCGTCAACGTCCGACACCAGGACACTGATCTCGTCGTCGGACGCGTCAGCCAGGTACTCCTCAAGAGGTGCCTCCAGGCCCTCGAAGTCCTCGTGGAAGTAGGCCCCCATAAGGACTCCCAGTTGTTCATAGGTCTCCACGTGCCCTCCAAGTCCGAAAGCGAACGAACAAACGACTGCGGCTGCGGCTGCGGCTGCTGCTGCCGAGTCAGGGCCCCGCGGAGACCCGGCGGGCGATCTCCTCAAGCCAGCCGCGATAGCCGCCCGGCTCGCCCTCCATGGAGACCGCGCAGTAGTAGGAGTCGAGGAGGGCCTTGACCTCGGCCTCGCTCAGCGTGCCGAGGGCCCGGCTGAGGTCCAGCGTCAACGCACCGGCGTCGGCCCCAGTCGAGTCGTGGAGGTAGAGCTCGAGCGTCTCCCACATTCCCAGCTCGACCCAGTCCTGGTGGTAGTAGGCGCTCATCAGGACCTCTAGTTGCGGAAATGACATGACCTTGCCCTTCTAGTCAATGGCGACGGCGGCAGACGGCGGCAGATAGGGCATCACGCTGAACTTGCTGTGCGCCGTACCGCGATTCGGGTCCGGATCTCCGTCACCCCCGACTCAACGTATGGCCCGGGCAACTCGCCGAGCCGGAGTGCGCTGTCGGACCGCCACGTCTGGCGAGAACCACGCGCCACACCTTGGCTAGGCCGCGAGCGCCGTTGGTACGTAGAGGCACGTCGAGTCAGGTGCGTCGCGGAACGAGCATGAGCAGAGGTATGCCCTTCGGACGATCCGGATCCAAGTCGAAGTCGGGCTCGGTCCCCGCATCGGCGTCCCAGGCTCCGTCCAGGTCTTTGGGCCATACGTTCCACATCAGGCGTGATGGTGTCTTTGCTATGAGGAGCTCGTATACCTCAGCGCTGATCGACTGGATCTCCTGAGGCGTGAGTCCTAGTTCGTACCCGCGGAGAGTCCAAGCAAAATCGTGCATTGGCAGGTAGCCCTGAGACTCGAGCGTCTCCTCCAGGTCGGCGAGCAATTCGTCACGGACTGCCTGAATGTCGATCACAGCAGGGGGTTTCCTTCCAGAGGAACTTTGAACTTCTTACCGTTCTGAGAGACAACCATGTAGTCGCCATGGGTGAGGGCGTCTGGGCGGTTGCCCTTGAGGTAGCCCTGCATCAGACGAATCTGTCGTCCGTCGTGCACCGGGTCCTTGAACATCAAGCCGACGCCGTTCTTGGCCGGCCGCATCTCCCAGTGTTCCAAGACCTCGCGGACGTCTCGCCGCGACAGTCCTTTGAGCGTCCTGGGATCGAACCTCTTCGGGTTCCCGATGTAAGCACGAAGCCGAGCAAGTTGCCCCGGGTCGACTACCGCTGAGTGCCCCCACGACCTGATCGGTGCGACGTTCCGGAACCTGCTCAGCTTGTTCCGCACCCGCACCACCGCCTCCGTGCCGGCTCGCATCGTCGTCGCCGCGCCGGCGCCCGCCAGCCGCACCGCCTCGACGAACGCCTTGAATCGTGGCACCTGCGCGGCGAGCTTGCCGGAGTTGATCCACATCGCGACGGCGTTGGTGCTGCCGCCGGTGACGAAGCCGAGGACGAACCCGGCGGCCTGGATCAGGACGGCGTCGCGGATCAGGTCGCTGACGAGGTCGAGGATCAGCTCGCGCTGGGTCTCCACGGCCGTGGCGTAGTCGTCGCAGACGGTGCCCAGCTGCTCGCAGGCGGTGGCGAGCTCGCGCAGCCCCATCCGCAGCCTGGCGACGGCATCGGTGGCGAGCGGGATCTCGGGGGAGCGCTCCTCCCAGAGCTCGCAGATGGCGTCGCCGGTGAGGTCGACGACGTAGTCGATCTGGCCGGCCGCCTTGCGCCAGGCGTCGGCAGTCGAGCGCAGCCGGTCGACGTCGGCGTCGGGCCAGACGAAGCCCTCGACGTGGTCGAGGATGACGTTGGCCCAGCCGGGCAGGAACGAGGCGTCGCCGCCGAGCGAGGGAGGTGGGTCGAGGGCCACGGCGGTGTACAGGTCGTGGCCCGCGGCGTCCGGCTCGGTCGAGAAGGTGGTGGTAGTCGCGATCGAGGAGAGCTCGGCGCGGTAGTGGTTCTCCAGCGAGCAGTAGGCGAGGCGGCACAGGCTGGCCAGCGCGTCGACCGCGTCGACGAACACGTCGACGACCGTCTCCGCGGCCTCGTCGTACGCCGCCGCGAACTCGTCCGCGAACGACGAGTCACCCGCCATCGCGCCGCCCTCGGCGAGCGCCACGTTGAGGCCGGAGACGGCGGTCGCCGCGAGCCGGTTGGCGTCGCCGAGCATCTGGGAGGCGTTGGTGTAGCCGACGCCGCCGATCTCGAGGTGGGTCACAGCGTCCACATCCGGACGTTGGTGTCGGCGGCCTGGAGGTAGTTGGCGCGCGCGGTCGACGCCACGCGGCGCATGTCGGCCAGGCCCTCGCGCATCAGCGCGAAGCCGGCCTCCCACTCGGCCTGCGCGGTGGCCTGGGCGTCGGCGGTGAGCCCGGACCAGGTGGTCTGCAGTGCGCGCACCCGCGCCGAGACGCGGTCGAGGCCCTCGTCGCAGGCCGCCTCGCACCGCTCGAGCCGGTCGATCGTGTCGAGCAGCCGGTCGAGGTCGACGGCGTACGCGGTCACGAGCGGGCTCCCGTGGACAGCAGCTCCGCGGTGAGCGTGCGGAGCCCAGCGGCCGCGAGCTCGTCCTGCTCGACCTGGTCGGCGTGGCAGGTGCTGATCAGCTCGGCCATCGAGGACAGTGCGGCCAGCACCCGGCCGCACCCGGCCCGCCACTCCTCCCAGCCCTCCCGGTAGGCGGACGCGGCGCGCCCCGACCAGCCGCCGTCGAGCAGCACGTCGACCGCGAGGTCGGTACGCCGTCGTTCGGCGTCGAGCGCGGAGGCGACGTCGCGCAGCTCGGCGACGGTGGAGATCAGGTCGGCGTGGACGAGGTCGAGGGTCATGGCGAGCTCCCGAGTGAGGTCAGCAGGACGCCTTCACCCTGACCGCGAAATCGACCCCGGAGCGGCCCGCGGAGCAATCTGTGGAGAACTTCTCGCTCGTCCACAGCCTGGCCGTCCGCCCTTGCGCCGCCCGCGGTCTCGTGCCTCGGGGTGCCAGACTCGGCTCCATGCCGGACGACTTCGTGATCGCCCGCAACCCCGACGGCGACTCCACGCTGCCCTACCTGCTGCGGATCCCGCTGGGCGAGCGTGGCGTCATCCTCAAGGCTCGCGAGACCTGGCCGCGCACGGCGAAGATCTACTGCCATCGGGTCGAGGAGTGGCCCGAGGACGTCGAGGTGGTCGAGCGGGTGCCGGTGCGCAGCTGCGTCCGGCGCGGCGCCAGCATCGACCTGGTGCTCGACCGGGGCCGCGAGAACCGCAGCCAGCTCGTGATGACGACGATCAAGGGTGGCCGTCAGGCGATCTTCTGGCAGTCGGCCCGCACCACCAAGCAGGCCCGGCCGGCGGGGGCCATCCCGCGCGCCCGCGCCAGCGGGCTCCAGGACCTGGAGATCGTGGTCGACTCCCACGAGCGCTACGCCTACGGGTTCTCCGACCAACAGGCGACCACCGTCAAGGCGGCGCTGGTCGCCGGCGACTACGGCGTCGTCCGCGCGGGTGCGCTGGTCGCGTCCGTCGAGCGCAAGAGCCTCGACGACCTGGTGTCCTCCCTGACCAGCGGCAAGCTGAGATACCAGCTCGCCGATCTCGCCGCCGTACCCCGGGCTGCCGTCGTCGTGGAGGACCGCTACTCCCAGGTGTTGGGGGTCAAGCACGTCCGACCGGCCGTCGTGCTCGAGGGACTGGCCGAGTGCCAGGTCCGATGGCCGCAGGTGCCGATCCACTTCTGCGAGACCCGCAAGCTCGCCCAGGAGTGGACCTACCGCTTCCTGGCCGCGGCGTGGGTCGCAGCCGCCGAGGAGGACCACGGCGTCGCGGCCGTCGCCGACCTCGCCGACGCCCCGCCCCTGACCCCGGCCCCCGCGACCCCGGCCGAGATCCGGGCCTGGGCGGCAGTGCAGGGCTACGTCGTCAGCGACCGCGGCCGTATCCCGCGCGACGTCGCGGCGGCCTACGAAGCGGCGCGTGCGTGACCGACCCCCGCGAGCGGCTCGAGGCCGAGCGCCGTCGTACGACGCGACGCCTGGCCCAGCTGCGCGGCGACTTCGACGAGGTGGTCGAGGCGTCGCGCGACACCAACGCCGACGACGAGCACGACCCCGAGGGGGCGACCATCGCCTTCGAGAGGTCGCAGATCGACACCCTGGTGCGCCTGGCCGACCAGACGCTCACCGACGTGGACGCCGCCCTGGCCCGGCTCGACGCGGGGACCTACGGCACCTGCGAGGTCTGCGGTCGCCCGATCGACCCCGAGCGGCTCGAGGTGCGGCCCACGGCGCGCACCTGCGTCGGCTGCACGCCCCCTCCTCGGTAGGGGGCTACGGGACGACCGGGACGTCGACCCCCACCTCGTCGCCCAACGTCGCGCCGTCGAGGAGCTCGAGGTCGTCGCCGGACCAGAACTTGCCGGGGTCGTAGTAGTTGGAGGGGCGGCGCGAGTCGAGCAGGCGCATGTCCTGGTAGGTCGTCGCCACCACCTCGGCGCAGTAGGTCATCTCGACGCCGGCCTGACGGCGTACCCGGCCACGAGCCCACCGACCGGCCAGCGCCGCCGTCGAGGGGAACGGCGTCCCGTCGAGCCGGGCGATCGTGCGCAGCAGTGCGGCCTCCTGCTCGGCGGTCACTACGGTGTCGAGCTGGCGCAGCCACGCCCGCTGCTCGTAGCGCCCGCACCACTGCACCACCGCCTCGCGCAGGTCGTGCAGCTGGACGCCACGGTGGTGCGTGCCGGTCCACACGTCCTGCAGCCCCTTGCCGAGCTCGGCGTGCCAGAGCAGCGGCGGCAGGTCGTCGAGCACCACGGCCATCCCGACGTGGTTGACCGGGGCGTTGGTGACCATCCGGATAGCGTGGTCGGCAGCCGAGCGCCCGCGGAACAGCCACAGGTCGCCGGTGCGGGTGAGGTCGACGGCGGCGTCGAGCCCGAGGCTGGTCGTCCGGTGGTCCGTCACAGTGAGGAAGTCTGTCGCATGAAGCTCTGGAAGTGGCTCGGCCTGGCCGGGGTGGCGGGTGTCGCCGCCACCGGTGCGGTGATCGCGCGCGACCAGCGCCGTCGTACGCAGGTGACGCCCGACGAGGTCCGGACCCGGCTGCACGAGCGCCTGGCCGAGGCGGACCGGCCCGCTCCGAGGGCCGACGAGGGCTGACGCCGACCGATGAGCACCCACCGCCTCGTCGACGTCCGTACGCCGTCCTCCCCGGCCTGCGCCGTGATCGTGCTGCACGGCGGCGCCTCGCGCCAGCAGCAGATGATGGTCAGCCCCACCCAGCTGTCGGTCCTGCGGATGATCCCGGTCGCCAAGCGCATCGCCCACGCCGGCCACGGCCGCCTGGCCGTGCTCCGCCTGCTCAACTCCTACCGCGGCTGGGACACCCGGCACACCCCGGTCGACGACGCCGCCTGGGCGATCGCCCAGGTCGGCGAGCGCTGGCCGGGGGTGCCGGTCGCGCTCGTCGGGCACTCCCTCGGAGGCCGCGCCGCGCTGCTCGGCGCGGCCCACGACGCGGTCCGCACCGTCGTCGCGCTCAACGCGTGGGTCTATCCCCAGGACGGCGTCGCGCTGCCCGGTCGCTCGGTCCTGTTCGTCCACGGCGACCAGGACCGGATCGCCCGGCCCGAACGCGCCCGCGCGGTCGCCGACCGGCTGGGCCGCTCCGCCGACGTGGAGTTCCGGGTCGTGCCGGGCGGCAAGCACGCGATGCTGCGCCACGGCCGCGCGTTCGAGCAGGCGGCCGCCGACTTCGTGGTCGACCGGCTGTGACCCGCGTCGTCCACCGGTACGCCGGTGGGTCGCGTCGCGCTGTCGGTGGCTCCGGCTAGCGTCGGGTCCGTGGACCTGCGCGACGCCTTCGCCCTGGCCGAGGACCTCCTCGAGCACCACGGCCTGCGTGACTGGAGCGTCGCCTACGACGGCGCCAAGAAGCGGGCCGGCATCTGCCGGTTCGGGCCGCGGGTGCTGGGCCTCAGCGCGCCCCTGACGACGCTGCACTCCGAGGACGAGGTGCGCGACACGGTCCTGCACGAGATCGCCCACGCCCTCGCCGGCCCCCAGCACGGCCACGACGAGGTCTGGCGCTCGATCGCGGTCCGCATCGGCAGCAGCGGCGCACGGTGCGTGTCGCCCGACTCGCCCCGGGTCGAGCCGCCGTGGCTCGGCACCTGCCCGGCCGGCCACACCTCGGGGCGCCACCGCCGTCCCGAGCGGGTGACGACGTGCGGCGAGTGCCTGCCCACCTTCGACCTGTCCCACCTGCTCACCTGGACCCACCACGGCCGCCCCGCCGTGATGCACCCCAACTACGAGGCCGAGCTCGCGCGGCTCCGCGCCGGCCGTGGCCTGACCGTCCACCGCGTCGGCACCCGGCTGCGCATCACCGCGCCCGGCGACTTCGAGGGCAAGGTCGGCAAGGTGGTCAAGCTGGGTCGCACGAGCTACCACCTGCGCGCCGGCCGCACCCTGGTCCGGGTCCCGTTCGCCCTCGCCGAACGCGCCTGACCCCCCTCCTGACCCCTACAGGGCGTAGAGGTAGCGGCTGGTCGGCACCAGGTCGAGGTCGCGGTCGGCCCCGAAGCGGGCCACGCTGGTCATCAGCCGCGTCATCCGGTCGCTGAGCTCGGCGGCGTCGCCGCCGCTGCCGAAGAAGGCGTGGACGTCGTCGATGGCGGCCGACAGGAACAGCTCCTCGACCAGCGCGTCGACCGGGGCGAACCCGTCGGGCAGGTCGGTGATCGGCGCGACCACGACGTTCTGCAGGTAGCCGAAGGTCCCCTGGGTCGCGATGGCGACCGGGGTGTGGTCGACCAGCCAGGTGTGCCGCCACTCCTCGGCGGACAGGTCGGCGGGGCGGCGCAGGATCGCGACGTTGGCCAGCGCGTCGACGCGGGAGCCGTCCCAGGCCTCCGGCGGGTCGAGGGGCCGGCGCTCCTCGACCTCCCAGCCGGCCACGAGCGCGACCGCGGCCAGGGCCGCCGTCACCACGGGTGCCGTGTCGGCGCTGCCGACCCACACGCTCACCACCGCCCGCACGGGGCCGAGCGAGGCGGGTCCGGTCGGGATCCGCATGGCCTCGGCGACCGGCTCGTCGTCGACGTTGACCTGCAGGCGGGTCGCCCCGGCTGCGGCGAGGGCGGCGTGCAGGTCGCTGGAGTGCAGCGCGGGGGCATCGCCGTCCCAGACGGCGTACATCAGCTTGCTGGTCACGTCAGACCGACCGGTAGACCTCGACGGTCCGCTCGGCGATCGTCTCCCAGCTGAACGACGCGATCGCCCGCTCGCGGCCGGCCCGCCCGTAGGCCGCCGCCCGGTCGGGGTCGGTGACCAGCGAGGTCAGGGCCTCGGCGAAGTCGGCGACGTAGCGCTCGGGGTCCAGCGGCGTCCCGGTGCCGTCGGTGGCCTGCTCGATCGGGACCAGCACCCCGGTCTCGCCCGGTACGACGACCTCGGGGATGCCGCCGGTGGCGGTGGCGACGACCGCGGTCTCGCACGCCATCGCCTCGAGGTTGACGATGCCGAGCGGCTCGTAGACCGACGGGCAGGCGAAGACCGTCGCCGCGGTCAGCAGCGCGATCACGTCAGCGCGCGGCAGCATCTCGGCGATCCACACGACCCCGGTCCGCGTCGCGGCGAGCGACTCGACGAGCCCGCGCACCTCGGCCTCGATCTCGGGGGTGTCGGGGGCTCCTGCGCAGAGCACGACCTGCACCTCGGGCGGCAGCGCGGCGACCGAGCGCAGGAAGAGCGGCAGCCCCTTCTGGCGCGTGATGCGGCCGACGAACACCACCGACGGCCGGTCGGGGTCGACGCCGAGCTCACGCACCCGGTCGGGCGCGGCGCGCGGCCGCCACAGCTCGGTGTCGATGCCGTTGTGGACGACCTGGACCTTGGCCGGGTCGATCGACGGGTACGACGCCAGCACGTCGTCGCGCATCGCGGCGGAGACCGCGATCACCGCCGCGGCCGCCTCGTACGACGTCCGCTCGGCCCAGGAGGACAGGGCGTAGCCGCCGCCGAGCTGCTCGGCCTTCCACGGCCGCATCGGCTCGAGCGAGTGGGCGCTGACGACGTGGGGCACGCCGTGGAGCAGCCCCGCGAGGTGACCGGCGAGGTTGGCGTACCACGTGTGGGAGTGCACGAGGTCGGTGCCGGCGCAGGCGTCGGCGATGGCGAGGTCGACCCCGAAGGTGCGCAGCGCCGGGTTGGCGGCGGCGAGCTCGGGCAGATCGGCGTACGACGACGTCCCGGCCTCGTCGCGCGGCCCGCCGAACGCGTGGACCCGCGTCTCTACGTCGCGGTCGGCCGGCAACGAGCGCAGCGCCCGGACCAGCTCGGCCACGTGCACCCCGGCGCCGCCGTAGATGGACGGCGGGTACTCCTTGCTCAGCACGTCGACCCTCATGGTCCACAACCTAGTGCCCCGCCGAACATGGGTAACGTTGCTCACATGAGCGCCCGCAAGAAGGTCCTGGCCATCGTCCTCGCCGGCGGCGAGGGCAAGCGCCTGATGCCGCTGACGGCCGACCGGGCGAAGCCGGCGGTGCCGTTCGCCGGCATCTACCGGCTCATCGACTACGCCCTGTCCAACGTGGTCAACTCCGGCTACCTGCAGATCGTCGTGCTGACGCAGTACAAGTCCCACAGCCTCGACCGGCACGTCACGCAGACCTGGCGGATGTCGACGATGCTCGGCAACTACGTGACGCCGGTGCCGGCCCAGCAGCGCGTCGGCAAGAACTGGTACCTCGGCAGCGCCGACGCGATCTACCAGTCGCTCAACCTGATCAAGGACGAGAAGCCCGACATCGTGGTGGTGGTCGGGGCCGACCACGTCTACCGGATGGACTTCTCCCAGATGGTCGCCCAGCACGTCGAGTCCGGCGCCGCCGCGACCGTCGCGGCCATCCGCCAGCCGATCGGCCTGGCCGACCAGTTCGGGGTCATCGACGTCAAGCCCGAGTCGCCGCGACAGATCCGGGAGTTCCTCGAGAAGCCCAAGAACCCGATCGGCCTGCCCGACAGCCCCGGCGAGGTGCTCGCCTCGATGGGCAACTACGTGTTCGACGCCGACGCGCTCGTCGAGGCCGTCACCCGCGACGCGACAACCGACGGGTCCAAGCACGACATGGGGGGCGACATCATCCCCGCCTTCGTCCGACGCGACCTCGCGGGCGTCTACGACTTCAAGGACAACGACGTCGCCGGGTCCAACGACCGCGACCGCGACTACTGGCGTGACGTCGGCACGCTCAACTCCTACTACGACGCCCACATGGACGTCGTCTCGCCGCTGCCCGTCTTCAACCTCTACAACTTCCAGTGGCCGATCTACACCTCCTACGGCCCGCAGCCGCCGGCCAAGGTCGGGGCCGGTGCCGGCACCGCCGCCCTCGTCGACGACGCCGTGCTCTCGCCCGGGGTCGTCGTCAGTGGCGCGACCGTCCTGCGCTCGGTCCTCTCGCCCGCGGTCTACGTCGCCCCCGGCGCGACCATCGACGGCGCGGTCCTGATGAGCGGCGTCCGCGTCGGTGCCGGCGCGACGATCCGCAACGCCATCCTCGACAAGAACGTCGTGGTCCCGGCCGGCGCCAGGATCGGCGTCGACCTCGACGAGGACCGCGCCCATGGCTTCCTGGTCGAGGACGGCCTCACGGTCCTGGGCAAGGACCAGCACTTCCCGACCTGATCTCGACAGGCTCGACCACCGACTCTCGGCGGTCGAGCCTGCGGAGACCGACAAGCTCGATCACCGGCTCTCGGCGGTCGAGCCTGTCGAGACCCGTCAGGCCAGCACACCCGCGGCCCGTGCCGGCTCGGCGTACGCCGCCGCGAGCGTCGCGACGGTCTCGTGGGCGTTGAGCCCGCTCGGGTTGGGCACCACCCACAGCTCCGCGCCGCCGAGCGGCTCCGGCTGGCGCCCCATCACGGCCTTGCGTCGCCCGAACGCCACCCGGTACGCCGTCACCCCGGCCACCGCGACGACGGCGGGACCCGTCCGCTCGACGAGCGCGACCAGCGCCGCCCCGCCCGCGCGGACCTCGTCGTCGGTGAGCTCGGACGCCTTGGCGGTCGCGCGGGGCGCCACGTTGGTGATGCCGAGGCCCCGCGCGCGGACGTAGGCACGGTCGTCGTCGGTCATGCCGGCCGAGGGATCGATGCGCCGCTCGAGGATCCCCGCCTCGAGCAGCGCCGGGTAGAACCGGTTGCCCGGGTAGGCGAAGTGCGTGGCGGTCGCCGCGGTCCACAGCCCCGGGTTGATCCCCACGAACAGCAGCCGCAGCGGCGTCCCGGGCGGGGGCAGCAGGTCGGGCACGACCGCATCGCGGAACGACTCCAGCTCGGCACGCGTGAACCCCACGGCCCCACTCTGCCTCAGCGCGGATCGGCGCTCCTCAGCGCTCATCAGCCGCCGGAACCACGGCGGTCCCAGTAGCGTCGGACCACCATGCGACGACTTCTCGGTGCCCTGCTCCTGACCGTCCTGACGGTGATGCTCGCCGGCTGCGGTGAGGACGCGCCGCCGACCGCCTCCGACCCGGCCCCGACGACGTCGAGCACCTCCCCGTCCGCGCCCACGACCTCGGACCTGCCGACGATGCCCGACCCCGACCCCGACCCCGACGACCCGTCCGAGCCACCCACCAAGAGCCCCCCGCTCATCCCGGGTGGCGCGCCGTTCGAGCTGCTCGAGATCGTCAGCGGCGCCGCGGGGCGCGGCGGGGTCTCCGACCAGGCGGTCGAGATCACCTCGACGGCGCAGGTCGACGCGTTCGTCGCGCCCTTCTCCGACGCGCTCGCCGACGACGTCCGCAGCGCCGTCGCGGCCCACCCCGTCGCCGCCGGTCGGACCCGGTACGCCGCCGTCGTGGGTCTCGGGTGCGACGTACCGCCCGGGGTCGACGTGAGCCGGTCGGGGGAGGGCTACGCCATCACCGGCCTCAAGGTGGCGGACCCCAAGCAGGAATGCGTCGTCGCGGTGACGTCGGTGGCGCTGGTCGCGATCGACGACTGAGGGCTACCGAGGGCCTACCGGGGCTTCCGGTACCTGATCTCGATCGCGTTGGCGACGGGTCGGGCGTGGCCGTCGGACGGCGAGTTCATCACCTTCAGCACCTTGCCGCGCTTGGCGACGAGCTGGCTGGAGCCACCGCCGTCGAGGTTGAGCGCGTCGTCGGCGCCGAGGTCGGCCATCTCGTCGGCCAGCTCGGCCATCGTGTAGCCGCGGCTGTCGGACCGACGGCCGTCGACCACGAGCAGCAGCAGGGTCTTGGTGTCGCGGTCGATGCCGATGGCGGTGCGGGGGTGCATCTGGGCGTCGTCCAAGGGCTGCAGGATGCCGTGGCGCAGCAGGAACTTGTTGCCGCCGATCGCCATCCGCGGGTCGCCCTCGGCGCCCGACAGGACGTCGGTGCGCGTCCCCACCTTGATCTTGGCCAGAGCGCGAGCGCCCTTGCCACGACCCACGAGGAGGGTGCCGTGGAACGCGTTGCCGCGGGGGAGCCGGTAGGAGTTCCGCACGACCCGGTGCCGGTAGACCTGCAGGTAGCGCACGCCCTTGCGCTGCCCGCCGGTCCACTCGGTGCCCGAGGCCCTGCCCCAGGCCGGGGTGTAGGCGCCGACGTGGTCGGGGTCGACGACCGGGCCGTTGAGCGAGGAGACCTTGAGCCTGGGGTAGTTGCGCACCCGGGTCCTGGTGGAGACCAGGCCGATGGCGGGCCACCCGGAGCTCGTGAACGAGAACGCGCCGTTCCAGCCGGAGACCCGACCGTTGAGCAGGCCGCGGTCGAGGTCGCGGCCCACGCCGCGCGGGGCGCCGGACCCGCTGATGTCGAAGAAGTCGCCGTTGACCCCGGCCACCGCACCCGCCGCCGCGTCGGCCTTCAGCATCGTGGCGACCGGCGCCGTCGCCGCGACGCTGCCCGGGTTGGCGTAGTCGACGCTCAGCCCCGGGGTCTGCCACTTGACCGTCATCAGGGAGAGCTCGTTGGGTCCACGCGAGGACGACTGGTCCCACTGGACGATGTCGACGCCCGGCACGACGTTGACCCGCTTGATGTTGCTGTCGGTGCGGTCCTGCCGTTGCCGGGCGGACACCTTCGCCGCGATCGGGCCGACGACGCCGTCACTCGTCTGGGCCTCGTGGGGATCGACCGGGGCGACCGGCGACGCCGGGTCGGCGCTCGCCGTGGACCCCACGAGGGGAGCCGTCAGGGTGAGCAGGCCGGCGAGGACGACGGAGGGGAGGGGCCGCACCGGATCAGGGTAGGCACGATGGGGCTGGTGTGGCTGGTGTTTCCTCGGATCCGGTCGGTGACGAGCCCGTGACTACGGGACGACGGGCAGGTGGACCCGGGTCCCGGTGAGCGTGATCACGCCCGGCACGCGCGATCCCATGGCGGCGAACGTGTCGCTGATCGGCGTCACCAGCAGGAACAGCTTCTGCCCGGCCGGTACGTCGACCGCGACCGACGGCAGCGCGATCCGACGGCTCACGCCGTCGACGGGGACCGGCTCGCGCAGGGGCAGCACGTTGTTCTGCACCAGGTGCGCGTCCAGCGCGCTCGTGCCGACGGCCAGGCCGTAGAACGCCCGGCTGTCCGTGCCGGGTGCCGTCACCGAGGCGGTGAGGTACGGCGTACCGGCGACCTTGATCGGACCGGGGGCGATCTCGTAGGTCAGCGGGACGCCGACGCCGGTGGTGCTCACGACGTCGCCGGCGATCGCCTTGACCCGGGAGGCGCCGGGCGTGGCGATGGTGACGCAGGTGGAGTCGGCGGTCGCGAGGTGGAGCCGGCCGTAGCCGCCCAGGCCCGTACGACGCCCCTTGAGCTGCTCGTCGAAGAACCGGATCGACAGCCGGCGGAAGTCGCCGCCGGCCAGCGTGGTGCTGCACGGGTCGGAGGTGACGTTGACCCCCTGGGGCAGGACGGACGGCAGCACGTGGCCCCCGTTGTAGCCGACGAAGATGCTGCGCTTGCGAGCCGCCGGGGTGAGCGCCGTACGCCAGTTGGTCAGGCCCTGCTCGAGCGGGAAGAGACCGTCGGTGGTGCCCTGGCCGAACAGCACCGGGATGTCGAGGCGGCGGCCCTGCGAGACGTGCCAGGCCGGGCCGTTGCGACCCAGCTCCCGGTCGAGGTCGACGCCGCTGGGACCGGTGCCGTCGGGCCACTGCCCGGTGGCGACCCCCTCGACGAGCGCGCTGTAGATCGACGAGGGCAGCGCGTTGCTGGGCAGGGCGGCGGCGGACAGGGCGGCCGCCCACTCGGTGCGCACCACGTCGTTCGGCGCGAGCGAGCCGGGCAGCGAGTTCCAGGTGATCTCCGGCGCGAGGGCGTCGAAGATCGGCTTGCCCTTGATCCGCAGCTCCTCGAACGCGCCGACGAACTGGTAGCCGCCGCCGTAGCTGCCGCCGACCGCCCCGAGCCGGGGGTCACCGCGCCCGTCCTGCATGACCCAGGTGAGCCGGGAGACCAGGTCGACGAGCGTGCGGACGTCGCGGCCCTCGAGGGACGGGTCCTCGATGTGGGCCTGGCCGCCGGACTCGCCGAAGCCGCGCTGGTCGAAGGACAGCACGCCGTAGCCGGCGTCGAGGTAGGCGGCCAGCTGGGTCGGGTCGGTGGTGCGCGACCCGCCCCAGCCGTGGCTGTGCAGGAGCATCGGCACGGGCTTCTTGCTGGTCGCCGTGCCCGGCCGGAAGAGCGTGTAGCAGATCTTCACCTTGGTGTAGGTGCCCGGCTCGGGGAAGCTCGCGACGCAGCCGTCGGTCGTGGTGACCTTGGCTGCCGAGGCTGCCGAGGCTGCCGAGGCCGACGAGGCCGACGAGGCCGGGGCGGGGGCCGCGGGGGCAGGCGCGGGCACCAGCCCGGCGCCGAGCAGGACAAGGGCGACGACCGACGTCGTACGGAGCTTCACACCTGGACAACGCACGACTGTGACGTCGGTTACTCACCGGTTTCCGGGCGGGGCGACGACGTCCCCCATGATGGCGACGTGCCCGAGACCAACCGCCTGGTCGTCGGCGACAACCTCGCGGTGCTCGCCACGCTGCCGGAGGCGTCGATCGACCTGGCCTACCTCGACCCGCCCTACAACACCGGCAACGACTTCGCCTACGCCGACTCCTACGGCCCGCACGCCGCGTGGACGGCGATGATGCGCCCCCGCCTCGCCCAGGTACGCCGGGTGCTCGCCCCGGGCGGGGCCGTGGCGGTCTCCATCGACGACCACGAGGTCGCCCACCTGCGGCTGCTGCTCGACGAGGTCTTCGGCGAGGCCTGCTTCCTGGCGCAGGTCGTCGTCAACCTCAACCCCAAGGGCCGCCAGCTCGGACGGGGCTTCGCCACCTCGCACGAGTACCTCCTCGTCTACGCCCGCGACGCGCGCGCCTGCCTGCTCGACGCCTCGACCACCGACACCGTCGACCCGGCCGACTTCCCGCTGCGCGACCCCGGTGAGCCGCACCCCTACCGCCGGCTGCCGCTGCGCAACACCAACAAGAAGTTCAACCCGGTCACCGCGCCGACCATGCACTTCGCGCTGTGGGGCGACCCGGACACCGGCGAGGTGCGCAGCAGCCCGTTCGCCGGCGGCCAGGAGATCCGGCCGGTGTTCGGCGACGGGGCACCGGCGGTCTGGCGCTGGTCGGTGCCCCGCGTCGACGCGCGCCCCGCGGACCTCGTCTGCCGCCGCGTGCGCGGGCGGGGCGGCGTACGGGTCGACGTGTTCCAGAAGGACCGGCTCGTGCCGGGGCGGCGCAAGAAGCTGCGCACCGTCTGGCTGGCCGAGGAGGTCGGGTCCACCGACACCGCCGTCGCCGAGCTCAAGGCCCTGGTCGGGCACGTCTTCGAGTCGCCCAAGCCCACGGGCCTGTTGCTGCGCCTGCTCGCGACGATGCCGGCGGACGCCCGCGTCCTCGACCCGTTCGCCGGCAGCGGCACCACCGGCCACGCGGTGGCCCTGGCCAACGCCGCCGACGGCGGCACCCGCACCTGCCTGTCCGTCGACGTCGCGACCCCGGTGCGCCCCGGCTCCAACGCCGAGCTGGCCGGCCTCCTCACCATGGCCGACGTGACGCGCGCCCGGCTGCGTGCCGTCGCGGAGCGGGTGGGCGGCGGGTTCGCCGACGAGACCCGTGCGACGTCAGGGGGCGACGACGACCGTCCACCCGACGGCCTTGGCTGACGCGACGCTCGCCGACGCCGTACGTGACGACCACGGGCCGACGGCGCTGGGCCCGCCGTCGGCCGTCAGGGACGAGACCTGCCCGCTGCCGCCGCCGTTGGCCGACCGGCGCGAGGTCAGGTCGGCGGGCGGCGACCACACGACCTGCTCGTTGACCTTGGTCACCCAGTGGTGGAGGACCAGCGACCCGTCGGTCTGCACGGTGACCGCCGGCGCGTCGTGCCCGGTGCCGCTGCCGGCCTCGGCCGCCGAGGCCGTGGCCGTCACGGAGGAGCCCTGGTAGGCGACCAGGGTCAGGTCGACCTTGCTCTGGGCGTCCAGGACGAACGTGGCGGTCGAGCCCGGCGTCGTCGCGTCGGCGGAGCGGGTGAACGCCCACGACCTCAGGTCGGTCCCGTCGGTGCGCGACCCCAGCGCGGCCCACCCCACGGGTGCGGTGACGCTCGCCAGGCGGCCGGTGGACACGAACGCGACCAGCACGTCGCCGACCTGCACCGACGCCGGTACGGCGACCGACGCGGTCGCCTCGTTGGCGCTCGCGCCGGCGGTGGCCCGGAACCGGGCGGTCGGGCCCGCCGGAGGCGGCGGCCCGCCGGCCACGCTGAGCGCGACGGAGAGCTCGGCGCCGCCCGCGATCCGGGTCACCCCGGTGAGCCCGGCGACCACGACCGCGGAGGAGCGACTCGTCGTCGTGCCGTCGCCCAGCTGTCCCGAGCTGTTGTCGCCCCAGGCGCGCACGGTGCCGTCGGACAGAGCGGCGAGGCCGTGGTCGCGCCCCGACCCGATGCTGACGGCGCCGGACAGGCCGAGGACCGGGACCGGGCGGGTGCGCTGGGTCGTGGTGCCGTCGCCCAGCTCGTTGCGATAGTTGCGGCCCCAGGACAGCACGCGGCCGTCGGCGAGCAGGGCGTAGGAGTGGTGGGCGCCGGCCGCGACGCCGACGGCCGGGGCGGGGGAGCCGGCGACGACCTGGACCGGGCTCGACCGGTCGCCGAGGGTGCCGTCGCCGACCTGGCCGTAGGCGTTCCAGCCCCAGGCCCACACCGAGCCGTCGGCACGCACCGCCAGGCCGTGGTCGCGTCCGCCCGCGACCTGCACGACGTCGGTGAGGGTGCCGACGCGCACCGGCGTCGACCGGTTGGTCGTGGTCCCGTCGCCCAGCTGCCCGACGTCGTTGAGCCCCCACGCCCACACGGTGCCGTCGGTGGCCACGGCATAGCTCATGTCGCGTCCCGCGGCGACGTAGCGGTAGGTCCGGGTGCCGACGACGCGGACCGGTCGGTTGCGGGTCGTGGTGGTCCCGTCGCCCAGCTGACCAGCGAAGTTGTAGCCCCAGGTCCAGATCGACCCGTCCCCGCGCAGCGCCAGCGACTGGTAGTGGCCGGTGGACACCATCGTCACGTCGCTCAGGCCGGCGACCGGCGCGGGCGTCGTCCGGTTGCCCCCGGTCGTGCCGGAGCCGAGCTGGCCCATCTGGTTGCTGCCCCAGGTCACGACGGTCCCGTCGGACCGCAGGGCGGCCACGTGCTCCCGGCCGGAGTGCAGGTCGACCACGTCGGTGAGGCCGGCCACCGGGCCCGGGACGCCGTGGGAGGTCGTCGTGCCGTCACCGAGCTCGCCGAACGCGTTGCCACCCCAGGCGTACGGCGTGCCCGCCGGCGCGGCGCCGTACGACGCCGGGGCGGGTCCCGTCACGACGAGCGTGCCGGCGAGGAAGGTGACCGCCGCCGCCAGCACGGCGGTCACCGCCCACGCCCGGACGTGATGCCAGATCTGCTCCATCGTCCGCTCCCTCTTGCGCGTCCCCCGAGCCTAGGAGCCGGGCGGCGTACGGCGCGTCGCCACAATCGGGTACGTGCCGGAGCCGGCGCGGGGAGGCGGGCCCCTGTCAGAGGCCGGCTGCCCGCTCCAGCGCGGCGACCTCCTGGTCGAGGTAGGTCAGCAGCCGCTGCAGGTGCGGGACCGTGCGGCGGCAGCCGGTCAGCCCGAACGCCATGTTGCCGTCGTAGGACGTGCAGGTGATGTTGAGGGCCATGCCGTTGATCGGGATCGACAGGGGATAGGTGCCCAGGAGTCGGGCGCCGTTCCAGTAGTGGGTGGAGCGCGGCCCCGGGACGTTGCTGATGATCAGGTTGTAGGGCGGCCGGACGATGCCCTGCATGCGCAGCATCGGGGTGAGGATCGCCGGCGCCTGGCCGATGGCGCTCATCGCGAGGATCTGTACCGGCGTCATCGACGACAGCGCCTCCTTGCCGTCCTTCATCGACTTGTGGATCGCGCCGAGGCGGCGCGCCGGGTCGTCGAGGTCGGTGGCCAGCTGCACCATCACCGCGCCCACGGCGTTGCCGCCCTCGGCCGACGCGATCTGCGACTGCTTGGCGTTGAGGCCGACCGGCACCATCGCGACCAGCGGGCGGTCGGGCAGCGCGCCGAGCTCGAGCAGGTAGGTGCGCACGGCGCCGGAGCACATCGCCATCACGACGTCGTTGATGGTCGTGCCGGTGGCCTTGCCGATCGCCCGCAGCCGCTCGATCGGCCAGTCCTGGGCCGCGAAGCGTCGCGACCCGGTGATGTCCTGGTTGAAGATCGTGCGGGGGGCGTGGAGCGAGAGCGCCGAGGTCTCGTTCCTCAGGCCCTTGCGGATCGTCTTGACCAGGGCGGACGGCATGCCGGCGGCCTCGGCGGTGATGCCCATCGCGCTGCGCAGGGCCGCCATCGGCACCTCGGACAGACCGCCCCCGCCGCTGTCGCCCGACCTCGTACGACGAGGGGGCAGCACGCCCCACGGCGGCGGCATGTCGCGCTCGTCGGGGTCGGTGCTCAGGGTGCCGGCCAGCAGCCGCATCGCCGAGACGCCGTCGAGCAGGGCGTGGTGGGTCTTGGTGTACATCGCGACCCGGCCGTCGCGCAGGCCCTCGATGAGGTGCGCCTCCCACAGCGGCCGCTCCCAGGCCAGGCGGGTGCTGTGCAGGCGCGAGCACAGCTCGAGGAGCTCGCGCACGCGGCCCGGCTTCGGCAGCGCGTTGTGCCGCACGTGGTGCTCGATGTCGAACTGCTCGTCGGGCTTCCACACCAGCTGACCGCCGGTGCGCACCGAGCGGTAGGGGTGCTTGAGGAACAGCGGTGAGATCTGCTCCGCCTCGAGCATCGAGCGGTACATCTCGCGCACGTGGTCGCGCCCGGCACCCTCCGGCTTCTGGAACAGCTGGAGACCACCCACGTGCATCGGCATGTTGCGGTTCTCGGCGAGGAGGAAGCCGGTGGACGTCGGGTCGATCGGTGTGGGCACGGCAGCCCCTTCGACGAGGTGCGGGGTGGGGAAGGTCGTGGCGATCCTGTCGCGCTGTGACGTCGTCCACAAGAACGGCGGTCGCAGGCCGCGCGGGCGGTCCTGCTGGTGAGGGTTCTCCCTCGACCTGGTGGCCAGAGGTTGTGGCCCCCGGTCGAGGTGTCGCAGGGTCGTCCTGGCCGGCTGTCCGCCGGTCATCGTCTCGACTCTCGGGAGTCCCTCATGGTCCGTCGTCTGCTGCTCTGCCTCCTCGCCGGTGTGGGGATGTGCTCGGCCCTCGTCCTCGTCCCGTCCGCGGCGTACGCCGAGGACTACTCCGCCCCGCTCACCACGGCCATCGGTGACCTGCCCGTGGCTGCCGAGAGCCGGTCGGGCTACGACCGCGACCTCTTCCGGCACTGGGTCGACGCCGACGGCGACGGGTGCACGACGCGCGACGAGGTGCTCATCGACGAGGCCGACGACCCGGTCACGGTCGGGTCGTCGTGCTCCCTGAGCGGGGGGCGCTGGTACTCCTACTACGACGCCGTCTCGCAGACCTCCGCCAGCGCCCTCGACATCGACCACATGGTCCCGTTGGCCGAGGCATGGGACTCGGGGGCCTCGACCTGGTCCGCCGACACCCGGGAGGCCTACGCCAACGACCTGGGCGACGCCCGGAGCCTGGTCGCCGTGACCGCCGCCGACAACCGGGCCAAGGGCGACCAGGACGTCGCCGAGTGGCTCCCCGGCCACGAGCAGTGCCGCTACCTGCGCGAGTTCGTCGCGGTCAAGCTGCGGTGGCGGCTGTCGGTCGACAGCGCCGAGAAGTCCGCGATGACCTCCCTCGCCGACACCTGCCCCGACACCACCATCACGGTGACCCGGGCCCGCTGAGCAGCCAGGAGTCGTCCACAGGCCGGTGGGCCGACGGGTTCTCCACAGGGCACGGCCGAGGCCGGGTGGACCGTCCGCCGCCGCGCCTAGCGTCCCTCGCGCTGCCGGAAACCGCCGGCGCACGACTCCCTCGGGGGACCCATGAAGAAGATCCTGCTCCTGCCCGTCCTGATGCTGCTCTCGGCGTTGCTCGCCCTCGGTCTGGCCCGCCCGGGCGCCGCCGACGCCGCGCGCCCGGGGGCCTCCACGACCGACGGGGCCGGGCGCGATGCCCGGCCGGTGATCGTGCAGGTCGAGGGCACCGCGGCCGACGGCTTCACGCTCCGCTACGCCGACGGCTCCAGCATCAGCCCGCCCACCGACTCCGAGGCCGCCGCCGAGTGCGCGGAGTACGACACGGCCGTCGCCCGGCTGCGCTGTCGCGTCGAGGTCCGCACCTGGTACCGCGACCTCGGCGACCTGAAGCGATCCCTGGCCTGGGTGCGCGCCCACGGGTAGCCCCGTGACGAGAGCGGCGAGCCTCAGGACCCCGCAGCCGCCAGCACCGCGCCGCACCACTGCTCGGCCCGCTCGGCCAGGTCGTCGGCGCCGCCCGGGCGGCGGTCGGCGAGGGCGCAGGTGACCCAGGCGTCGCCGAAGAGACCGCGGTACGACGCCTGGACGCCGCGCCCGGAGCGGCACCGCAGGGCGATCGAGGGGGAGCCGAAGGCCGGCGCTCCCGCCACCGGTCGACAGCCGTCCTCCCGGCGCGCCGTGCGGACCAGGCCCGCCGCGCTCTGCCGCGTCACCGGCGGCGCGAAGACCCACGCCCGGGCGGTGACGGTGCTCGTGGTCCAGGTGCAGCCGAACTCGTGGGCGATGTCGCGCACGCTGCCGGTCACCGAGGTGCGCTGACCGTCGGCGTACTGCGTGGAGGTGCTCGCCGGCCCGCCCAGGGCGGCCTCGACCGCGCCCGGAGCGACGTCGGCGCAGAACGTGTCTCGTGTCACGGCGGTGGTCAGCGTGTCGACGTCGCCGAGGGCCACGCCCGGGGGCTCGGCGGGAGCCCCGCTGGACGTCGCGGCGTCCGACGGGGCCTTCGGCGGCGCCGGGTCGTCACCCCTGCTGACCAGCACCGACAGCACGAGCGCGACCACGACGACCCCCGCTCCGGCGGCGATCAGGAGGAGACGAAGACGACCTGGCACGCCCGCCACCCTACGGACGGGTGCGACACGCCGGAGCGGGGGAACGACCACGCCGAGCGGGTACCGTCCTTCCAGTGATTCGCTTCGAGAAGGCCACCGTGTCCTATCCCGGACCCGGCAAGCCGGCGCTCAACCAGGTGACGATCGACGTCGACAAGGGCGAGTTCGTGTTCCTCGTCGGGACCTCGGGCTCGGGCAAGTCGACCGCCCTGCGTCTGGTCCTGCGCGAGCTGCGTCCCACGGGCGGCCGGGTCTACGTCGCCGGCAAGGAGATCAACCGGCTCGCCACCTGGAAGGTCCCGCGGCTGCGCCGCCAGATCGGCACCGTCTTCCAGGACTTCCGGCTGCTGCCCTCCAAGACGGTCGCCGAGAACGTCGCCTTCGCCATGCAGGTCACCGGCAAGTCCAGCCGGGAGATCAAGTCCACCGTCCCCCGGACGCTCGAGATCGTCGGCCTGGCCGACAAGGCCGGCCGGATGCCCGAGGAGCTGTCGGGCGGCGAGCAGCAGCGCGTCGCCATCGCCCGGGCGATGGTCAATGAGCCGATGATTCTCATCGCCGACGAGCCCACCGGCAACCTGGACCCCACGACCTCGGTCGGCATCATGAAGCTCCTCGAGGAGATCAACGCCACCGGCACCACCATCTTGATGGCCACCCACGACAACGGGATCGTCGACCAGATGCGCAAGCGCGTCATCGAGCTCGAGCACGGCCACGTCGTGCGCGACGAGGCCGACGGCGCCTACGGCTTCCAGCACTAGCACCACGAGCGGGCGCGTCCCGGCCCACCCCACGATCTTCAGGAGTACCCCGTTCCATGCAGCTGCGCCACGTCAGCACCAACCTGAGCCAGGGCCTGCGTCGCAACATGTCGATGCACGCGGCCGTCATCCTCACGCTGTTCGTCTCGCTGACCCTGGGGGGCATCGGCGTGATGCTCAACCTGCAGGCGCAGCTGACGACCGAGGTGATCGGCAGCGAGCTCACCGTCTCGGTCTACCTCTGCGTGCCCGACGACGACCAGCCGCAGTGCCCCAACGCCGTGACCCCGGCCCAGGAGGCGGCCGTCCTCGAGACGATCAAGGACAACCCCGAGGTCGCGGACATCAAGCAGGTCTCCCAGAAGGAGGGGCTCGAGAACTACATCCGGCTGGGCCTGGTCACCCGGGCGCAGACCGTGGGTCCCGATGCGTTCCTCACGGCCGAGTTCGTGCCCAAGGAGATCGAGATCACCCTCAAGAACGCCGACGAGTACCAAGGCGTGCAGAGCGCGGTCGAGAACCTCGACGGCGTCCGCAACGTCGTGCTCGCCAAGGACCTGGTGGGCAACGTGTTCAAGCTCATCAACGTCATCAAGTACTCCGCGTGGGGCGCCGCAGGCGTGCTCCTGATCGCTGCGGTGCTGCTCGTGGCCAACACGATCCGGCTGACGGCCCTGGCCCGCCGCCGAGAGATCGAGATCATGCGCCTGGTGGGCGCCTCGCGCCTGTTCATCGTGCTGCCGTTCGTGCTGGAGGCGATCTTCAACGCCATCGTGGGCGTGGGACTGGCCGCGGGCAGCCTCGCGGCGCTGACGAAGTTCGGGATCATCGACTACCTCGACGCCGAGTTCGACTTCCTGCCGTTCATCGGGTGGCCCGACTACCTGTTCACCGTGGCGGTCATCGCGGTGGCCGGTCCGCTGCTCACGCTGATCCCGACACTCCTGCTGACCCGCAAATACCTCAAATTCTGACCTGTCGGCCTTACCTTCGAACACGTCCTCTTCCCCGGACGCTTCCCCCGACGAAATGGCTTTCCCGTGCGCTCCTTCCCCAGCGCTCCGCGGCAGCGACTCCTCGCTGCCTGCGTGGGCCTCGTCTCTCTCGCGGCCCTGGCCGCACCGCTCGCCGCCGATGCCGACGACAAGGGCGACCTGAAGAACAAGCAACGCGAGGTCAAGGGCCGCATCTCCGCAGCGGCCGCCGACGTCGACGAGTCGAGCCGGGCGGCCGCCTGGGCCACCTCGCGGCTCAACCAGGCCCTCGACCGGCTCTCCGACGCGCGCCGGACCCTCGCCGACGTACGCGAGCGGTTGAGCGCGGCCCGCGACCGTGACGCCGAGCTCCAGGACGCCCTGACCCGGGCCGAGCTCGAGCTGGACCGGGCGACCCGGGCCATGCGCGCCGCGACCGCCGCCGTCGACAAGCAGCGCCGCATCGCGCGCAACACCACCACGATGATCTACACCGGGGGCGACCCCGAGCTCCGCAAGATCGGCGACCTCTTCGAGAGCAACTCGCTCAAGGACCTCGGCACCCGCCAGCTGGCGAACCAGGTCGTCACCGGCCGCCAGTCGACCATCTTCGTCGACCTCACCGAGGCCGAGGACGACCTCACGGCCGAGCGGGCCACCGTCAAGCGCACCACCCTGGCGGTGGAGAAGAAGCGCAAGCAGGCCGCCGCCCACCTCGTCGAGCTCGAGGGGCTCTACACCGAGTCCGTCGAGGCCGAGAAGACGGTCGAGGGCCTCGTCAGGGAGGCCTCGTGGGCGCGCCAGAAGGCCGATGTCGCCCTCGCCCGCGACAACCGGGTCCTCGGTGCGCTGCGCGGCCGGGAGGCCCGGATCAAGAAGCAGCTGCTCGCGATCGCCGAGCGTCAGCGCAACTTCCGCGGCTTCCAGGGCAAGTCCGGCGGCTACCTCAGCCCGCCGGCCGCCGGTCCGGTCACCTCGCCCTTCGGCTACCGGATCCACCCGATCTACGGCTACTACAGCCTCCACAACGGCACCGACTTCGGCACCGGCTGCGGGGCGCCTCTCTATGCCGCCGCGGGCGGCACGGTGATCGACACCTACTTCGACTCCGTCTACGGCAACCGGCTCTACCTGTCCATCGGCAAGGTCAACGGCAAGAGCCTGGTCCTCATCTACAACCACATGTCGGTTTACAAGGCCTCCAAGGGCGAGCGGGTCGACCGCGGCGAGGTCGTCGGGCTGTCCGGCACCACGGGCTGGTCCACCGGCTGCCACCTGCACTTCACGGTCATGGAGGACGGCGTCGCCGTCAACCCGATGAAGTACCTCTGACCTGTCCGAGGCCCGACCCGGGCGCCGCCCGGCAACCCGATTGCGCCGCTCTGGGATGATGGGGACATGGCGAAGGAGCAGGGCCGCAAGCTGGTCGCGCAGAACAAGAAGGCGCGGCACGACTACGCCATCGACGACACCTACGAGGCGGGGCTCGTGCTGCAGGGCACCGAGGTCAAGTCGCTGCGTCAGGGCCGGGCCTCGCTGGTCGACGGGTTCGTCGACATCGACGGGGGAGAGGCGTGGCTGCACGGGGTCCACATCCCCGAGTACTCCCAGGGCACCTGGACCAACCACTCCGCCCGCCGCAAGCGCAAGCTGCTCCTCAACCGCATCGAGATCGACAAGATCGAGCGCCGGGTCAGCGAGAAGGGCCTGTCGGTGATCCCGCTGTCCCTCTACTTCCTCGACGGGCGCGCCAAGGTCGAGATCGGCGTCGGCAAGGGCAAGAAGTCCTGGGACAAGCGCCACACCATCGCCGAGCGCACCGCCCAGCGCGAGGTCGAGCAGGCCGTCGGCCGCCGCCTCAAGGGCATGAGTGACTGACCCACAGGTCGAGCCCGTCGAGCCGGTCGAGCGCACCCGCGCTGCCTGGGAGCGACTCGGACTCCCCGGGCTGATCGACGTCCACGCCCACTTCCACCCGCCGGCGATCGAGCGCGCGGTCTGGCGGGTGTTCGACCAGGCCGGTCCGCTGATCGGGCGCGAGTGGCCGATCCGCTACCGCCAGCCCGTCGCCGAGCGGATCGCCCTGCTCCGGTCCTTCGGCGTACGCCGGTTCACGACGCTGCCCTACGCCCACAAGCCGGGCGTGGCCGGCTTCCTCAACGACTGGTCGCGCGACTTCGCCGCCTCGGTGCCCGAGGCGGTGTGGTCGGGGACCTTCTACCCCGAGCCCGAGGCCGGTGCCTACGTCGCGGGCCTCGTCGCCGACGGCGTCGAGATCTTCAAGGTCCACCAGCAGGTCGGCGGCTTCCACCTCGACGACCCGCTGCTCACGCCCGTCTGGGGCACGCTCGCCGACGCCGGCACACCCGTGCTCGTCCACGCCGGCTCGGGGCCTGTCGGCACCGAGTTCACCGGCCCGGCCTCGATGAGCCGCCTGCTGGCGTCGTACCCCCGGTTGACGGTGGTCGTCGCCCACCTCGGCGCGCCCGAGTGCCTCGACTTCGCCCGGCTGGCCGCCCGCTACGACCGCGTCCACCTCGACACCTCGATGGCGGTCAGCCCGTTCTTCGGTGACCACCTCGGTCCCGAGGTCGTCGCCGCGCTGGCGGACCTCCAGCCGCGGGTGCTGTGGGGGTCGGACTTCCCGACCCTGCCGTTCCCCTACGTCGACCAGCTCGACGCCCTGGCCGCCCTGGGCCTGGGTGACGACTGGCTGCGCGACGTGCTCTGGCACAACGGTGCGGCCCTGCTCGGGGTCGAGGGCGCCTGACCGGAATACCCGCTGGCCCCCGACCGCTACAGTGGGCAGAGCACCACAGCACCACCGCAGCACCGCACCACAACTCAAGAGGGGCTGATCGGTTTCGACTTGGGACGTTAGTTCCAGGGGAAGCGGGTCGAGGAGCCAGCGTCATCTCGTAAACGCTCGCTGGAAACCAATAACTGCCGACGCTAAGCGCAGTTCGTTCGCTCTCGCCGCCTGATCGGTGATCGAACCGTCAGACCGGGCATCCGTCTCCGTCCCGGATCCTGGCGTCATCTAGGAGACTTGCTGCTCATCCCCTGTCAGGGGGGTTGATCGGGACTCAATCCTGACTGGGCCTGTCGGCGACGTGTCTGTGCGAGCGCCGGGGCCGAGAAAATCGCCTTCACCGACTGCACCCGGAGAAGACCTGGATCGGCGCTCGAGGACCGGGGTTCGATTCCCCGCAGCTCCACCAGCCTCACAGCACCGCACCACCACCACAGCCTCTTGACGCAGGGCCGTCGCGACACCGTCGCGGGGGCCCTGCGGTGCGTCGTGACCCCGGCGTGGTGCCGGCGTCGCGACCTCAGCGCCGCGGCACCGTCGGCTCGGTCCCGTCGAGCGAGGTCCACGCCCACCACGGGTAGTGGTAGAGCCCCTCCTCGACGCGGTAGCGCCGGCCGCAGTCGGTGCACTCGCAGATGCGGTCGGGCACCCACGAGCCGTCGCCGGGGATCGTCTCCACGATGCGCACGTGGCCGCGCCGCTCCTCCTTGGCCGGGTCGCTGAGCTGGTCGAAGAGGTAGGCGGTGCACAGGCAGGTGCCGCGCCCGAACAGCGCGACGCGGTCGAGCGCACGCGCGACGTGGGAGGCGTTGGCGATGAGAGCCCCGCCGAGCTCGAGGTCCTGGGTCGCCTCCTTGATCGTCGGCAGCACCCGCAGCAGCGGCTCGAGGACCTCGGGGTCACGCGTGCCGAGGACGTCCCACACCGCGCTCATCACCCGGCTCCCGTCGTCGGAGAGCAGGTCCTGCACCAGCGGGAGCTGCAGGCTCGCCTCCTCGGCGTCGGGGGCCGTCAGCCACCGTGCCGGCAGCACGAGGACCACGGCCCTGCTCTCCGCGGCCGGTACGACGCCCGAGGTGTCGACGAGGAGCGCGGCGTCGTCGCCGAGCGGCCACCAGACGGCGTGCTCGGCCCCGAGCGAGCGCACCATCGCCGCCGGGGCGCTGCGCCGGTCGTACGACGCCGGGTCCGTCGACGCGTCGTCGGTGAAGGCCGTCGCGTCGAAGCGGTGGCGCACGTGCCACCGCTGGTCGGCCAGCGCCACCAGCGGCACGACCAGGGCCGCGACGTCAGCGGCCTCGGCACCGGCCGCCAGCGGCAGCACGTGCGCCAGCCACAGGGTGTGGCCCTCGAGACCGTCGCGCTCCCACTGCAGGGGGTCGTCAGCGCCGGGCTCGGGCCACGGCAGGTCGACCATCCGCTCGACGACGCGGAGGACCTGCGCGGGGGAGCCGTCGACGAGCGTGTCGGGGTCCGCGTGCCGGGGGCGAGCGGTGACCGGACCGGGGTCGACCGGCGCCGGGGCGGCCGTCGTACGGATGGTGGCGACGAGGTCGTCGGCGTACCTCTGGCCGGCGAAGCGGGGGAGGACCCGCTCCAGCACGCCCGGGTCGGCCCGGGCGGCCAGCGTGAGCAGCCCCCAGAACCGCCGGGCCGCGCGCCGGTCGGCGGGGTCGGAGTGGACACCGAAACCCAGGGGCCCGAGGAGGGCCAGGTCCTCGACGACCGCGAGCGCTGCGGCGTCGACCCCGGCGATGTCGGCGGCGCCGTCCCAGGCCGCCACGCCCTCGACGGTGCGGGGGTAGTTGCTGTAGCCCTCGACGTGGTCCAGCAGCTCGGTCGCGGCCTGCTCACCGAGCCGTGCGGCGAGCGCGTCGCGCACCGGGTCGTCGTCCGTCGTCATCGCGGCCTCCTGGTCGGTCGGGCCGAGGGTACTGAGGCGGGCTGCACCGGCCAGACGCCGACCAGGTCGCCGGGTCGCAGCCCGAAGGCGTGCTCGATGTCGCCGGGCGACACCTCGCTCAGGTGGCGTCCGACGACCTCGGTGATGTCGCGCCAGCAGCTGCGCAGGGTGGACGGCGACACGTGGACGGTCCGGGCCAGCTCGTCGTAGGTGAGCCCCCGGGCCCGGCCGTTGAGCACCTCGCGCTGCCGGTCGGTCAGCAGGGTGAGCCGTCCGCGCTTGCTCAGGACCTCCAGGATGCCCACCACCGCCGGCGGGGCCACGAGCTCCCCGCGCGCCACGCCCTCGAACGCCGCCCGGGCCACCTCCAGGGGCGCGGACTTCGACACCGCTCCCAGGGCCCCCGCGGCCAGGCAGGAGGCCAGCACGAACCGGCGCTCCTCCTGGGTGTAGACGCACACCCGGTAGCCGGCGTCGGCGACCGCGGCGACCGCCGCGACCCCCTGCAGGGCGCCGGGCTGCGTCTCGTTGACGAGCTGCAGGTCCACGGCCACGACGTCGCAGTCCGGCGAGGCGGCCAGGAAGTCCTCGACGCGGCTGTGGGTGGAGACGATCGTGGTCGTCGGCAGCAGCGCGGGCACCGCCGCCCGGATCGCCGTGGCGTCGTCCACCAGGCTGAGCCGCGGGTCAGCCACGACCCGCCCCGCTCCGGACGCCGGCCGGGACCGAGGTGCCGGTGAGGGTCACGGTCGTCCCCACCCCGGGCAGGCTGTCCACGACCACGTCGATGCGGTGACGCTCGAGCTGGCCGACGACGAGATCGGTGAGGCCGGCGCCCCAGACGACCCCGGCGGGGTCGAAGCCCACGCCGTCGTCGTGCACGCTCAGCGTCCAGGTCCCGGTCGGATCGAGCTCCTCGGCGTGCAGCACGACCCGGCTCGCGTGCGCGTGCTGGCGGACGTTGAGGAGCAGGCTGCGCAGCGCCGCCGCGAGGTCGGCGCCGGTGCCCGCGTCGAACCGCACCGAGCGGGCCAGGTCGGTCTGGACCACCACGTCGAGGTCGTCGACGTCGAGCGCGACCTCGTCCACGACCCCGGTCAGGGTGGTCGTCCCCGCCCGGTCGGGCGCGGGGGAGCACGGGTCGTGGTCGGTACGACGCAGGTAGCTCCGCATCCGGACCAGCTCGTCGGAGGCCTGGTGGAGCAGCTGGGCGCGCGCCTCGCTCTCCTTCGCGCCCGAGGGTCGGTCGAGATCGACCAGCAGGCTCATCACGGCGGTCGCGTTGTGGACGGCGATGCGTCCGCGACGTGCCTCGGCCTCGCGCCCAGCCGCGACGGCGAGTGCCTTGTGGTCGTCGGCCGTGCGCGCGACCTCCTGCAGCCCGCGGGCGCCGACCCGGGTGACCGCGGACAGGACCACCAACGTCAGCAGGTGGCCCACCGCGGACGCGACGTCCACGGGCCCCGACGCGAGCAGGGGCTGGAGGTAGGCCGCCTGGGCCGCCACCAGGAGCGCGACGCCACCCGCCCAGACGGCTGGACCCGCCACGACGAGCAGGGAGCACGCGACGGACAGGGCGTACCCGGGCTGGAAGCCCACCCAGCTGCCGGACCGGAGGTGCTCGGGGACGGTGAGGATGCCGATCAGCACCACGGTCACGGCGATCAGCACGTCGAGGGTCGCCCAGGTCACCCCGGGCGGTCGACGCCGCAGCAGGCAGGAGCCGGCGGTGACGCACGCCGCGAGGATGGCCAACCCCCACGAGGCTGCGCAGAGGACCGGACGGGCCGACACGTCGACGGCCACGAGCAGCGAGGGGACCATCTGCACGAGGGTGCCCAGCCGCAGCAGGGCGATCAGCAGCGCCACGACGGTGGTGCTGCGCGCCAGCGTGGTCTGCTCGACCGGCTCCCCGTCCGCGGTGGTGAGGTGGCGTCGACCGAGGGCTCCACTGGCACGTTTCATGACCCCCCGAGTCTGGCGCCTCCTGGGCCGTCTTCCCGGCCACCGGGTGGACCGCAGGCATCGCCCAGACCAACACTCGTCCGCGCCGGGAGTTCTGCGGTTTCGTTGGTTCCGGTGCGAGCCCGGTCCCGGTTGCCTGGGCGGCGAGAGCTGCTGCAACCGCAGCGCCCGCGTCCGATGCGTACGTCGCGCTCGGCCGTCCGCGCCACCCGCCGAAGGAACAGCCGTGCCCCTCGAACTCCCGAAGCTCCCCCTCTCGCGCCGCGCCGTCGTCGGTGCCGGCGCCGTCACCGCGACGGCGGTGGCCTGGGGCCCCGCACTCGCCGCCAATGCCTCCACCGCCAGCACGGGTCGGGTCCTGTCGGCCGCTCGGGCCGGGTCGCTGGCCCTGCTCACCGACCCCTACCTCCAGGCCCCGACGGCCGACGGGGTGTCGGTCGTGTGGATGACCGAGTACGCCGGCGCCGCGCACGTCGTCCTCGTCGGCGCGGGTGTCGAGGGCCTGAGCGACGCCCAGCTGCAGGCGGCCGCGAGCGGCACCGCCCCGGCGGGCGTCAAGGTGTTCCGGGCCGCCTCCGCGCGCCTGTCGCGGGTGGTCGAGGACGCTGCGTCCTTCGTGGTCGACAAGCCCACCACCCTGGTGCCGCGCGAGGTGCACCGTCACGAGGCCGTGGCCACGGGGCTGAGCGGCCGGACGCCGTACCGCATCGTCAGCACGTCGGGCAGCGAGTTCGCCGCGTCGGGCTCCTTCGAGCTGGCCCCCGCCCTGAAGAAGGGTCAGGCCGCGACCATCCTGCTGACCAGCGACCACCAGGCGATGGTCAACACCCCCGCCAACCTCGCGCTGGCCAAGCAGACCCTCGGTGACATCGATGCGGTGTTCCTGGCCGGCGACCTGGTCAACGTGCCCGACCGGGCCTCGGAGTGGTTCGACGACACCCGCGGCAGCGGCTTCTTCCCGTCCTTGCAGGGCCGCGGGGGCCGCGTCTCCACCGGCGGTCGGTCCTACGCCGGCGGCGCGATCCTGCAGTCGGCGGTGCTCTACCCGGCGATCGGCAACCACGAGGTCCAGGGCCGGGTGGACGGGGTGACCGCGCTCGACCTCAACAACTGCGTGCCCCGCGACATCGCCGAGCGGCACTACGACAAGGTCGCGGCCACGGTGAACCCCACCGGCGACCCCGCGGTCAAGGCGCAGTGGATCGAGGACAACTCCTGGAGCACCACGACGTACGAGGAGATGTTCAGCCTCCCGGAGGACTCGCCCGGGGGGAAGAAGTACTACGCGACCACCGTCGGCGACGTCCGGCTCGTCAGCCTGTTCTCCACCCGGATCTGGCGCGGCACGACCGCCAACCCGCTGCCGGCCGACCGCGCCGTGCGCAGCCGCTACCAGGAGACCGCCGCGTCGCTCACCGACCCGATGGCCCAGTGCTACGGGGAGTTCGTCTTCGAGTCGTTGACGGCCGGGAGCGAGCAGTACGAGTGGCTGAAGAAGGAGCTGGCGAGCAGGGAGTTCCAGAACGCGCCGATCACCGTCATCGTCCTGCACGAGGGACCCCAGGGCCTCGGCGACAACATCATGCCGGTCTTCGCCGACCCCGACCGGATCGAGACGCGCGACGCCGCGGGCGTCCTGACCTCGGTGCGCTACGAGTACCACCCCAGCGACAACATGCTGCTGCACGACCTGCAGCCGCTGCTGGAGGAGGCCGGCGCCGACCTGGTCCTCAACGGTCACAGCCACCTCTGGAACCGGTTCCGCTCGGCGAGCGGCACCCACTTCCTGGAGACCTCCAACACCGGCAACACCTACGGTGCCTTCGACAGCCTGTCCAACCGGACCCGGCCCCTGCCGCCGGCCCCGTGGGACGAGGACAACTACCTGTCCCTGGGCAACCCTGGCGGCCTCGAGCCGATCCTGCCGTCGGTCGAGCCGTTCACCAACCCCGACGGGGTCCCGCTCCCGTTCGTGCAGAGCAACGACCTGTGCGTCTTCAGCGCCCTGGACACCGGCACCCGGACGGTCACCACCTGGGTGTACGACGTCAAGCAGCCCGACACGGCGCCCTGGGTGATCGACGAGTTCAGCGTTGGCCGCGGCGCCACCCAGATCACCGCCGAGACGAGCACCACCTCCACCGGCGGCGTACGGGTGGCCGGCACCGTCCGCTCCACCTCGGCCGCCAGCGGGACCCTGACCATCTCCCTGGGGGCCGAGGAGCTCGCCCGGGTCACCGTCACCGGCGGCGTCTTCTCCACCACGCTGCCGGCCGGGCTGCTCGACGCCGGGACCCACACCCTGGCCCTGGCCTTCGCCCGCACCCGCACCCACCTGGCGGCCTCGATGTCGCTGAAGGTCACCGTGCGCGGTCCGGCCGCCCCGCCCCCGCCCCGCGCCGTCGTGCGCGCCGCGGTCCTCAGCATCGCCCGGACCCGGGTCAAGGTGCGGATCGACGTCGACGTGTGGCGCAGCGAGGCCCGGGGCCGCGTCGAGGTCCGCGGACGCGGCGGCGTCGTGGTCAAGAACGCCTGGCTCCGCGACGGCAGGGCCACCGTCTGGATCTCCCGCCGACGACTGGTCAAGGGCCAGAACACCCTGAGCGTCGTCTTCCCCGGCAACGCCACGGCCGGTCGCGCGACCGGCACCGTCACCTTCCGCCTGCCGAGCTGAGCGCTCCTCAGCGCGGGAACATCGTCGCCAGGTCCCGGCGTACGACGCGACCCGAGGCCACGAGTCGCAGGAGCACCGCACAGGTCAGCGCCTGCCCGGCCAGCAGCCCGATCAGCACCAGGACCTGTGCTGACCCCGCCTCCAGCGGGGTCCCTCCCCCGAGCAGGACCCCGATGAAGGCGCCGGGGAGCGTCACCAGCCCGACGGTGCGGGTCTGGTCGAGACCGGGGGTGAGGGCCTCGCGGGCGGTCGGCTCGAGCACGAGGTAGGCCGCCTCGGTGGACGTCAGGCCGACCGCGAGCCCCGCCTCGTAGGTGCCGCGGCCGGCGACGAGCTCGTCGGCGGCGCGCCGCCCGGTCAGGGAGGCCGCCGTCATCACGCCCCCGATGACGATGCCGGCGACCGGCACGATCCCGGCGCCGTTGAAGGGCACGACCCCGGACCCGAGGGCCAGCGCGAGCACCGGTGCGGCTCCCGCGGCGAGCGCGAGGGCCACCCAGCCCGCCTGGCCCGCCGGCACGCCGAGACGCCGTACGGCGGTCGCCGTCGCGACGACGTACATCACGACGGCGAAGCCGATCGCACCCCACACGGACGCGAGCAGCGCGGCGATCACGACCGAGACCACGGCCAGCTGCACCACCGCCCGGACGGCCGCGGTGACGTGGTCGCGCCCCACGCCGAGCCGACCGACGTACGACGTCACGACGGCGATCGCGACGAGCACGACCAGCACGACGGCCAGGCGCCCGTCGGGGGTCGGCGCCGTCGTCGCCCAGGGGTGCACCACCCGAGGCTAGGGCGCTTCGAGGCCCTCGTGGCGGCGTGTCGCCTGCCCGGGTGGGCCCAACCGAGGACCGGCAAGGGACCATCGGGGCATGCTCGTCCGTCTCGGGACCCTGATCGTCCTGCTCCTGACCCTGGCCACCGTGCCCGCACGCGCCGCCGACCCCACCGTGCTCACCCTGGCCACCACGCAGGGGTACGCCGGCGCCCAGGCGCCGCTCTACGTGGTCCTGACCGCCTCCGACGGCACCCCGCTCGCGGGCGCGAGCGTGGTCGTCGAGCGCCGGCAGGACGGCGCCTGGGTGCCGGTGACCACGGTCGTCACCGACGCCGACGGCAAGGTCCGCGCCACGGCCGCGCGCGCCAAGAGCCGCTGGGACAACACCTTCCGGGCGACGTACGCCGGTGACGCGACGCACGACGCGGCCTCCGCCTCGGCCAAGGCCCCGCTCATCCGGCGGATGGGCGTCGTCAAGGTCGGCGGCGACCGCTCCGTGGTCGACGAGCGCAGCGTGCGCATCAACGTCAGCTCCTACAGCAGCACCAGTGTCCCCGTCGTGGGGCTCGTCTACGTCGACAGGTCGGTGTCCCACGGTGCGTGGCAGCGCTACCGCACGCTGCGCACCGACTCCCGGGGTCGCGCCACCTTCGTCACCCGGCCGCGCGCCGACTCGCGCTGGCGTGCGACCACCTGGTCCCAGGACTGGGTCGCCGGTGACAAGAGCCCCGTCCACGCGATCGACAACCGGCCCCCGGGCGTCCCGGTGACGCTGCCCAGCGCTGCTCCCAAGCCGACCGTCAAGGTGCCGGCCCAGCCACGGGCCACGACGCCCGGCGCCGACCCGGTCGTGACCGGCATCCCCGACTCGGTGTGGACGTCGATGGTCGGGCGCTCGTGGCGCTCCGGCTGCCCCGTGGGCCGCAGCGGCTTGCGTCTGCTCCGCATCAACTACTGGGGCTACGACGGCTACCGGTACCGCGGCGAGCTGGTCGCCGCGACCAGTGCGATCGACAACATGTCCCGCGCGCTCAAGGGCATGTACGACGGCGGCTACCCGCTGCGCTCCCTCATCCGGGTCGACTACTTCGGCTACTCCTCGCGGCTCAAGGGCGGCGACGACTACCGCTCGATGGCGGCCGGCAACACCTCGGCGTTCAACTGCCGTGGCGTCGTCGGCAACCCCGGTGTGCGCTCGCCCCACGCGACCGGACGGGCGCTCGACATCAACACCTGGGAGAACCCCTACCGCTCCGCCCAGGGCACCGTCCCCAACACGTGGTGGCCCTCGCGCTCCGACAAGCGCGTCGCCTGGCGCACGCGCTCGCACCCCGTCGTCCAGATCGTGCTGAAGGCCGGCTTCAGCTGGACCTACGGCACCAGCGACAGCCAGCACTTCGACGCCACCAGCGGTGGCAGCGGGCGCCGGCTCGTCGTGGACGCGCCGATGTGCGGCGGCTACCCCTGCGACTGAGCCGGGCCTGGGCTGGCGCCGGGCCGGGGGACACCTGGCCGCGGAGCCGTCGCGCCCCGTTCACGACCCGGCCACCGGGCGGGGGTGGAGTAGGGCCATGACCTCTCGGACCCCCCGTACGACCCTGCGCACGACCCTGCGCACGACCCTGGGTGCGGCGCTGCCGCTCGCCCTGTCGCTCGCCCTCGCCGTTCCCGTCCTGCGCGCGCCGGCCGCCCAGGCGCTCGTGGACGACCGACCCGCCAAGGCGCCCACCGCCCGCGTCCAGCAGCTCGACGTGCCGCTCGTCTTCGGCCACCGGGGTGCCTCGGGCTACCGCCCCGAGCACACGCTCGCCTCCTACGAGCTGGCGATCCGTCTGGGAGCCGACTACGTCGAGCCCGACCTCGTCTCCACCAAGGACGGCGTCCTCGTCGCCCGTCACGAGAACGAGATCAGCGGCACCACCGACGTCGCCGACCACCCCGAGTTCGCCTCACGCCGTACGACCAAGACGATCGACGGCGTCCAGGTGACCGGCTGGTTCACCGAGGACTTCACCCTGCGCGAGCTCAAGACCCTGCGTGCCAAGGAGCGCCTGCCGCAGGTGCGTCCCGGCAACACCCGCTACGACGGTCGCTTCGAGATCCCCACGTTCGCCGAGGTCCTGGCCCTGGTGAAGAAGTGGGAGAAGAGGCTGCACCACAAGATCGGCGTCTCGCCCGAGACCAAGCACCCGACCTACTTCGACTCCATCGGGCTCTCGCTGGAGGAGAAGGTCGTCAGGCAGCTCAGGAAGGCCGGCAAGGACAACGCCCGGAGCAAGGTCGTCATCCAGTCCTTCGAGGTCTCCAACCTCAAGGACCTGCACACCATGACCGACGTCCCGCTGGTGCAGCTCACCGGTGCCATCGGCGGGCCGTTCGACCTGGCCGCGCAGGGCACGACGTACGCCCAGATGACCTCGGCCGCCGGGCTGAAGCAGGTCGCCCGGTACGCCGACTGGGTCGGCCCGGAGAAGTCCCAGGTGATGCCACGCGACGCCGCGGGCGCGACCACGGTCCCGAGCACGCTGGTGCGCGACGCCCACCGGGCCGGCGTGCGCGTCGTGGTCTACACGGTGCGCGACGAGAACCAGTTCCTGCCCGCTAACTTCCGCCGCGGCACCGACCCGAACGCCAAGGGCGACGTGTTCGGCGAGGTTCAGCAGCTGCTGGACGCCGGCCTCGACGGGGTCTTCTGCGACTACGCCGACTCCTGCGTCGACGCGCGCGACGACTGGGTCGGCTGACTGTCCTACCCTCGAGCCGTGGCCAAGCCCTGCGTCTTCTGCTCGATCCTCGCGGGGGAGGCCGGAGCCCACGTCGTCCTCGACGAGCCGGGGTTCCTGGCCTTCCTCGACACCCGCCCGGTGTTCAAGGGCCACGTGCTGCTCGTGCCGCGTGAGCACGTCGAGACCCTGCCCGACCTGCCCGCCGAGCACCGCGACGGGTTCCTCGAGGCGGCGCAGCGCCTCGCCACGGCGGTCAAGGACGGGCTCGGTGCCCAGGGCAGCTTCGTGGCGATGAACAACACCGTCAGCCAGTCGGTGCCGCACCTGCACCTGCACGTCGTCCCGCGCACCAAGGGCGACGGGCTGCGCGGGTTCTTCTGGCCCCGCACGACGTACGCCGACGACGCCGAGGCCGCGTCGTACGCCGCGCGGCTCGGGGCGGTGCTGGGGCGGCCCGGGGTCTGAGCAGGAGTCCCCGGGTACCCGGGTACTCCTGCACTTCGGGCCCGTTGCAACGCCCCAGAAGTGCAGGAATCACCGGGTACCCGGTGATTCATGCCGACCCCCGGAACCCCGAAATTCACCAGCCATCTACCGTGGCCAGCACCACACCACGAGCCACACCCGAGCACAGAGGAGTCACCACGATGGGTCGCTACGACGGGCGAGTCGCCGTCATCACCGGATCGGCGCAGGGCATCGGCTTCGGCATCGCCACCCGCCTGGCCGAGGAGGGCGCCTCGATCGCCGTCGTCGACCTCGACGAGACCGCGGCTGCCGCGGCAGCCGCCAGGCTGCCGCTCGTCGATGGCGCGAAGGCCATCGGCGTCGGCGCCGACGTGAGTGACGGCGCGGCCGTCGAGGCCGCGATCGGCCGGGTCGTCAGCGAGCTGGGCGGCATCCACGTGCTGGTCAACAACGCCGGCATCACCCGCGACAACCTGCTGTTCAAGATGAGCGAGAGCGACTGGGACCTCGTCATGAACGTCCACCTCAAGGGTGCTTTCCTGATGACCAAGGCCGCCCAGAAGCACTTCGTCGAGCAGAAGTACGGCAAGATCCTCAACCTCTCCAGCGTCTCCTCGCTCGGCAACCGCGGCCAGGCCAACTACTCCGCGGCCAAGATGGGCGTGCAGGGCTTCACCCGCACCCTCGGCATCGAGCTTGGCCCGTTCGGCATCAACGCCAACGCCATCGCGCCCGGCTTCATCGCCACCGAGATGACCGACGCCACCGCCGCGCGGCTCAAGATGGACGTCGAGGAGTTCCGCAAGCTCAACGCCGAGGCCAACCCGGTCCGCCGCGTGGGCTTCCCCGAGGACATCGCCGCCGCTGCCGCGTTCCTGTGCAGCGACGAGGCGTCTTACATCACCGGTCAGACGCTGTACGTCGACGGCGGCGCCAAGCTCGGTTAGGGCACGGACTCGCCGGGCGAGGTGCGACACCCGACGGGCCGGGTCGCGCACACTCGACCCGTGCTCGTCCTCCGCGCCCCCGATCGCGGCGCCGTCGGTGCCGCGGCGACGCTCGCCGCCGGCCTGGTCGCCGTGCTCGCCCTGGCCGGCTGCGGCGGCAGTCCGAGCAAGCCCGCCACCACGGCCGAGCCCGACGACGAGGCCACGGTGGCCGGCGCGCCGCGCGACGAGGTCAGCGGCGACCCCGACACGTGGCCGCTGACGGGCCTGCCCGTCACGCGGGGTGCCTCGGTCCGCAAGCACCCGGTCCTGGTCGCCAAGGTCGACAACACCAGCCAGAGCGCTCCGCAGCTGGGCCTGAGTGCGGCCGACCTCGTGGTCGAGGAGATGGTCGAGGGCGGCGTCACCCGGCTCGCGGCCTTCTACTACTCGACCATCCCCGACGACGTCGGCCCGCTGCGCTCGATGCGCGCCTCCGACATCGGCATCGTGACCCCGGTCGGCGCCACCATGGTCACCAGCGGCGCGGCGACGGTGACGATCGCCCGGCTCCGCGACGCCGACGTCCCCTTCTACGAGGAGGGCGCCGCCGGCTTCGCCCGCGACCGGTCGCGCCCCGCGCCCTACAACCTGTTCGCCGACCTCGACACCGTCGCCGACGAGGCGAGGAGCACTCCCGCCCGCCCGCCCGACTACCTGCCGTTCTCCGGCTCCGACACGCTGCGCGGCGGGCAGGCGGCGACGTCGGTCCAGGCGCGCTTCTCGACCAGCCACACCACCACCTGGTCGTACGCCGACGGCGGCTACCGCAACGACGACGGACTGGCCGCGGACGGCGACGAGTTCCCGGCCGACACCGTCCTGGTGCTGCGGGTCGAGGTCGGCGACGCCGGCTACCGCGACCCCGCGGGCAACCCCGTGCCCGAGACCACGCTGGTCGGCGACGGCGAGGCGCTGCTGTTCCACGGCGGCCGCGTGGTGCGCGGCACCTGGACCAAGAAGGCCCTGGACGCCCCGCTCCGGCTGCGCACGAAGGCCGGCGCGCTCGGCGTGCCCCGCGGGCACACGTGGATCGAGCTCGTCCCCGCGGTCGGCGGCGACGTCACCTTCGACTGACGGCGACTGACCGCTCGATCAGTCCTGCTCGGGCTCGTCCGCGTCCTGGTCCGGGCCCGAGCCGCGCAGGCCGGTCGGCATCTCGACGCCCGCCTCGGTCAGGGCCTGGAAGCCGGCGATGATGAACCCCATGGCCACCTCGACCCGGTCGGCCGCGACGTTGGTGTCCTCTGCTCCGGCGACCGACTCGCCGGCCGACGACATGGCGCCGAAGAAGATCCGCGAGAACGTCTGCACCATGTCCTCGTCGAGGTCCCACGACCCCGCGACGAGCACCGATCGGACGATGTCGACGACGTTGGCGTAGGTCGAGCGCTCCTCCTGCTCGCGGAACCGCTCGTGGCCGAGCACCGCCGGCCCGTCCTGCACGACGATGCGCCGGTAGCGCGGCTCCTGGACGACCTCGAGGAAGATCCGCAGCCCCGTCCGGGCCTTCTCCCACGGGTCCTTGCGGCCGCGAAGCGCCTTCTGGATGGTGCGCGAGGCGTCGTCCTCGACCCGCTCGAAGACGGCCTCGAACAGCGCCTGCTTGCCCGAGAAGTGGTGGTAGAGCGCGCCCTTGGTCACCCGGGCGCCCGCGACGATGCTGTCGAGCGAGGCGTTGGCGTAGCCGTGCTCGGTGAAGAGCTCCTCGGCGACGTCGACCAGGGCCCGCTTCGTCGAGGCGGAGTACGCCGCCCGGCGGGTCATGCCCGGTACCCCGGACACGCCGGGCACCTTGGGCACGAGCTTGGACACGGACGACTTCGGCATCGCGCCAGCCTATGACCCTGCCCACATCACCTCGGGCAGCATGGGAAAGGTTCCCAGTATGTTGCATACTAACGGTACGTACTCACGGTATGTGAATGTGTCCCCGACCGAGGAGCGCCCCATGACCTGGACGACCTTCCACTCCCGGGGCGAGATCCTGCGCAGGGTGATCGCCACCGCCGACGCCCGCCGCGACGGCGTCCTCCCGACCGACGTCGACGGGGTGGCCGAGACCTTCGCCGACGACCTCGAGCTGCTCGGCGTCCTGCAGCTCAAGTGGCACACCCGCCTGGCCGGGCACATCGAGCGCCGGCTGGTCGAGCAGCCGCTCGACCTGCCCCTCGCCGTGGCCACCGCCTGGGGCTCCGCGTGCGACGAGCTGCCCGGCGTGCGCCTGGTGCTCGACCACTACCGGGCCGAGCCGGTCGACGACGCGATGGCGCACGCGATGGCCAAGGCGACCCGCAAGGAGCACGCCCTGCTCGCCGTGATGGCGGGTCAGGGCAGCATCGGCGGCGTCGAGGCCGAGGCGGCCTCGGCCCCCCTCGGTGCCGCGATCGAGGAGCGCGCCCGCGCCCTGCACCACGGCGTCCCGACCCTGCTCGACGACACGATCACCCGGGCCGACCGGCCGTCGCTGCTCGACCGACTGCGCTCGGTGCTGGCCGCCTGATCCGGTCGCGCCGTGCCCACCCCTGCGGGGCTGGGTCATGATGGTCCGGTGAGCGAGGTGCGGGCGGGGATGCTGCTGCTGGCGACGCCCGCCCTGCGCGACCCCCACTTCTGCGACACCGTCGTCCTGGTGCTCGACGCCGGCGGCGAGGGCGCCTTCGGCGTGGTCCTCAACCGGCCGACCGCGCTGCCCGTCGCCGCCGTCCTCGAGGCCTGGAGCGACGTGGTCGCCGAGCCCGACGTGCTGTTCTCGGGTGGCCCCGTCGAGACCGACGGCGCCGTCGCGGTCGCGCTGCGGCGTACCGACCCGACCGCGGAGCCCGAGGTCCTGGGCCTGCGCGAGGTCGTCGACCGGCTCGTGCTGCTCGACCTCGACACCCCGGTCGAGCTGGTCAGCGACGAGCTCGACGGGCTGCGGATCTTCGCCGGCTACGCCGGTTGGGGCGCCGACCAGCTCGACCGCGAGATCGAGGAGGGCAGCTGGTACGTCGTCCCCGGCACCGCGAGCGACGTCTTCCGGGTCGACACCGCGACGCTGCGCCGTGACGTGCTGCGCCGCCAGCCCGGCGACCTGGCCTGGCACTCGACCCGGCCGGTGGACCCCGAGGTCAACTGACCGGTCCAGCTGAGTACACCGACGGGTCCGGCGCCACCGCGCGGCCGCCAGGGTCACCGAGATGCCCACTCGTGATCGCAGCATCCTCGTCATCCGGATCCTCGTCGGTCTGCACGGCCTCCCGCTCCTCGTCGGGTTCCTCGGCGGCGTCTTCCTCGTGCTCACCGACCTCCTGGACGACGGCGGCGGCGTCAACGACGGTCTGGCGGTGGTGGTCGGGTCCCTCGTCATGGTCGGCACCGGAGTGCCGCTGATGCTCGTGGTGCCCTGCGTCCTGTCCCGCAACCGGGTGGTGGTGCGCGCCCTCGGACTCGTCGTCGGTGTCGTGTCCATGGGGTGCGCCTGCGTGCTCGGCCATGTCGACCTCGCCCACCTCGCCCTCCTCCTGCCGGGCCTGGCGCTCTGTGCGGTGTCGATCTGCTCCGCCTTCGCGGCGTACGGCGACCCGCCCGAGCCGCCGCACCGCCGCGACGTACCGATCAGGCTCAAGGGGGGAGCGGCGAGCGACTGACCGACTGGGTGGTCGGGCCGAGCCCGTCTAGACTTGCCGGCATGGCTCCTCCCTTCGGCTTCGGCTCGTCCACCGACACCAAGGTCCGCGAGGACGAGCGCACGATCCCGACCGACGAGGGCGACCACGAGCGGTTCTCGCACTACGTCGAGAAGGACAAGCTCACCGAGGCGATGGTGATGGGCACGCCCGTCGTCGCGCTGTGCGGCAAGGTCTGGGTGCCGAGCCGGGCGCCGGAGAAGTTCCCGGTCTGCCCGGACTGCAAGGACGCCTGGGAGAAGTTCAAGGACGACTCGGGCGACGATAAGTGAGTTCGGGTCACGACCCTGACCCGCACCTGACGCCAGCCCTCACCCCGGCCTGGCCCGAGCGCGCGGCCTGGGGCACCGCCCCCTCGCTGCGGGCGTGGCAGACGGCGGCGATGAAGGACTACCTCGAGCGGCTGCCGCGCGACTACCTCGCGGTGGCGACGCCGGGCGCGGGCAAGACGACGTTCGCGCTGTCGGTGGCCTCCGAGCTCATCGGACGCCGGATCATCGACCGCGTCGTGGTGGTCGCGCCGACCGAGCACCTCAAGCTGCAGTGGGCCGAGGCCGCCGCGCGAGCCGGCATCCCGCTCGACCCGACCTACTCGGCCGGCAAGGGCAAGATCTCCAGCGACTTCCTCGGCATCGCGGTCACCTACGCCGGTGTCGCGGTCAACCCGCTCGCGCTGCGCATCCGCACCGAGCGGTTCAAGACGCTGGTCATCCTCGACGAGGTGCACCACGCCGGCGACGCGCTCTCGTGGGGTGACGGGGTGCGCGAGGCGTTCGAGCCGGCGGCCAAGCGGCTGGCCCTGACCGGTACGCCGTTCCGCTCCGACGTCAACCCGATCCCGTTCGTCACCTACGCGCCCGGGGTCGACGGCGTACCTCGCTCGGTGGCCGACTACACCTATGGCTACGCCCACGCGCTGGCCGACCACGTCGTGCGCCCGGTGCTGTTCCTGGCCTACTCCGGGGAGATGTCGTGGCGCACGCGCGCCGGCGACGAGATCGCGGCGCGCCTGGGCGAGCCGCTGACCAAGGACATGACCAACCAGGCCCTGCGCACCGCGCTCGACCCGGCCGGCTCGTGGATCCCCACGGTGCTGGCGGCGGCCGACAAGCGGCTCAGCGAGGTACGCCGCCACGTCCCCGACGCGGGCGGCATGGTGATCGCGACCGACCAGGACACCGCGCGGGCCTACGCCAAGATCCTGCGCACGGTGACCGGCGAGGCGCCGACCGTGGTGCTCTCGGACGAGAAGGCCGCCTCGAAGAAGATCACCGAGTTCACCGCCAGCGACAAGCGCTGGCTGGTCGCGGTGAGGATGGTGTCCGAGGGCGTCGACGTGCCGCGCCTGGCCGTCGGGGTGTTCGCCACCACGATCTCGACGCCGCTGTTCTTCGCCCAGGCGATCGGCCGCTTCGTGCGGGCACGCTCGCGCGGCGAGACCGCCTCGATCTTCCTGCCGTCGGTGCCGGTGCTGCTCGGTCACGCCTCCGAGATGGAGGTCGAGCGCGACCACGTGCTCGGCCGCCGGGTCATCGACGAGACCGACATCTACGCCGCGGAGAACGACCTGCTCGCCGAGGCCAACGCCGGCGAGGCCGCCTCGTCCGAGCTCGAGGGCCTGCCCTTCGAGGCGTTGGGCTCCGAGGCCACCTTCGACCACGTGCTCTACGAGGGTGACGCCTACGGCTCGGAGGAGGAGATGGACTTCCTCGGCATCCCCGGCCTGCTCGAGCCCTCGCAGATGAAGGAGCTGCTCCAGCAGCGCCAGTCCGACAGCGCCAAGGCCCAGAAGGCGCGCCACCAGGCGGCTGCTGCGGCCGGCAACCCGCCCGACACGGTCGCCCAGGTCTCCACCCACGAGCAGCTCGCCGTACTGCGTCGCGAGCTCAACGGGCTGGTCGCCGCGTGGTACCACCGCACCGGCCAGCCCCACGGCGTCACCCACGCCGCGCTGCGCAAGGAGTGCGGCGGTCCGGCCGCCGCCATCTCCAACGCCGAGCAGCTGCGCGCCCGCATCGACCGCGTGCGCGAGTGGGCCGTGAAGAAGTCCGGCTGAGCATCCCGCGGCCAGGCCGCGACGAGCAGTCTGAGAAGCTCACGTCCTCCCGACCTACCTCGACGACACCGCGCCATCGATCCGGGCCGACGAGGCGGACGACCTGACGCAGGAAGTCCAGCTCGACGACGCCTTCGACACGCGACGCGGCGTATGGGCGATCCCGGTCATGCGGTGACAGCGTGGAGCTCCGCCCTCGATCCCGTTCCGACGGCCAGACAGACGCCGACGCGCACGAGTGGAACGTCGAGGCCGACACCTACGAGGAGGCGCGCTGAGAGGCAACGACCAGGGGGCTACTCAGTCCCTTGGTGGAGGCCGTAGAACAAGAGCAGATCAGTGCCGTCCACGGTCGTCTCCTCGCGATGCACTCGCAGTTCCTGTCCGACTTCCAGCAGCGATGTCGAGATCTCGCTACTCGCACCAACAAAGTTGCCGCACTCCTCCTCACCACTGGACCTGCGGACGCAGACGCGGGAGGAGTCGTACTGGAACACTTGTGTGACGGTGACCACTTCGCTGGTTCGTTGTTCGAGGTAGGAGGAGGTCCAACCTACTGCGGCGAAGATCAAGAGCCCCAGCACGAGGCCAGCGAGAAGTACCCGGGCTTCGCGGCGCCGGGCAGAGGACGCCCACCAGCTGTTCGCCGATACCCATGTCTTTCGCAGATCAGCTGACGGGCCAGCAAGCACGTGATCCTCCATGTGTGATCACTCGATTACTCGGGGACCTTATCGAAGTCGATCTCGAAACGATAGCCGGTGTGAGCCACGAAATTGCGGTACGGGTTGGAGGCGCTGTACCTCTTTGCCTGTCGGTATCCGAGGTTCTTGATGGTGTAAGGAGTGTCGCCCTCCATGAAGAGGTTGTTCCCTTCGAACTTCGATCCGTGGCTGACGCTCGGCACACCCTTGTAGGTAATCGAGTGAGGGGAGATCGGTGAGGTCGTGCCGTCACACACCTGGGCGGTAGTCGAGGCTTCGGCTACTGCCCCAGCGAGGGTGATGTCATAGGAGGTGCAGCCATTGCTGTCACTCTTGTTGGTGTTGGGCTTCCAGTCCAGCACGCCCGCCTGGATGTGGTCGTGGGCATGTGCCTGGACCCAAAATGTGTCCGGAACCGTGTCTGTGAACAAGCCGTCGTAACCGCGTGCGGTCATGATCTGCTTGTCGATCACATAAGCCTTCGTGGAGCTTGTGGAGTCACGACACAGGTACACGGAGCCGGCGTACGTGCCCCAGTCCTTGACCGTCCCCTTGAAGGGCCACGCCACGAGAGGTGCGGTGCCTCCGCATCCGAAGTCCCCGGAAGCCGCTCGGCTCACCTTCCTGTGCGCGCCTCCCGAGGTGTGGGCGGCGCGTGCGTCAGGAGCGACGTTGTCGATCGGCTCGACCGTCGCACTGACTGCGACAGACTCCCCGTCGGCTGCAGGAACGATCGCTTGTTCGATCATCATCGGAATCGGACCCACTACCTCCGCTGTAGACCCTTCGAAGGCCCACGTGGTGACGTAGTTCCCAGACGCGTCCAATGTCGTCGTCGTCACCGGCTCGCTCGAAGCGGCGGCGGCCACGACGGGAGCCGACATGGCTGACACCGGAGACGCCGATAGGTTGACACCCCCTGCAGCAGTGAGCGCAATGCCCAAGACAGCCATTTTCCTGGTGTTGTTCACGTTTCTGCCCTCATGCGCGACTGCGCCACAATGGTCCAGCACTGGCGTGCGGACAAGTAGTGGGAGCGTATGTCGCGACGAAGCGGCGCGTTGGAAAAGGGAGAATTCTGGCTCTTACAACCCGGGGGAGTCGCGGTCTGAAGCCTCCGGACTCGAGCAGGCTCCTGGCGACGTAGTTGGCCAGGTTGCGGAACCCGAGGGCCGATCCGCGCAGATGCTCGAGTCTGCCGTTGATTGCCTCGAATCGGTCCGTTGCCGGTGCCGGGGCACTCGAAGTAGGCAAGCGCCTCGTCGGCTCGTCGCCTGAGGCGCCCTCGCCGGATCCCGGTGGAGTCGGGCATGGTCGGGGCATGAGCGATGACGACGTCCCGGTGACCTTCGAGAGCCACGACCACGTGGCGGGGCCGTTCTTCCACGGCACCAAGGCCGCCCTTGCTCCGGGCGACGAGCTGGTGCCCGGCTTCGGCTCCAACTTCCAGGAGGGGCGGGTGCTGCACCACGTCTACTTCACCTCGGTCCTCGAGACCGCGGTCTGGGGTGCCGAGCTGGCGACCGCCCTGGGCGGCATCGAGGGACGTGGGCGCATCTACGTCGTGGAGCCGGCCGGCCCCTTCGAGGACGACCCCAACGTGACCGACAAGAAGTTCCCCGGCAACCCCACCCGGTCCTACCGGAGCCGCGAGCCGCTGCGCGTGGTCGGCGAGGTCGAGGACTGGGAGGGACACCCGTCCGAGGTGCTCCAGACGATGCTGGACAACCTGGAGCGCCTGCGGGCCGAGGGGCGTGACGTCATCTTCGACTGATCAGCCCGCGACGGCCTCGTGCTGGTCCTCTGCCACCCGGGCGCCGATACCGACACCGCCGAGAAGCTGGCACTGCTGGGCTCGCTCACGTCGGCAGGGCCGTCGGCAGGGCCGTCGGCAGGGCCGTCGTCGGGGTCGTCGAGGCCCGTGGCAGAGGTCAGCCGATCCGCTCCGCCAGCGACACGATGAGACCCTCGGGCCCGCGGACGTAGGCCATCCGCCACACGTCCTCGTACTCTCCGAGCCCACCGACCAGGCCGTACCCGTCCGCCGCCAGCCCGTCGAGGACGGTCGGCAGGTCGTCGACCTCGAAGCACACGTTGCGCAGCCCGAGCTCGGTCGCCGCCGCGGTGGGCGAGCCCGGCTGGTGGCCGGGGCGGACGAAGCTCGACAGCTCGATCTTGGCTCCGCCCTCGGGCGAGGTCAGCATCACGATCTCGGTCCGCGAGCCGGGGATGCCGATGACGGTGTCGAGGAAGTCGCCCTCGACGTACTGACGTCCCTCGACCTCGAGTCCCAGCCCGACGAAGAACGCCGTCACCGTGTCGAGGTCCGCGACCGTGATCCCGACGTGGTCGAACCGCGTGATGTGTGCCATGGGTGCATCCTGCGCCGTGTGCCGCGTTCGCGCACCTGTCGCACCTGTCGCCCCGTCGACGCCGGGGTTCTCGGCACTCACCACGGACGAACCCGTGAAGCCGACGTGAAGCCGGCGTGAAAGTGCCGCTTCCTACGGTCTGCTCGTGCTCGGAACCCGAGCGCCGTACGCCAGGAGGCCACCATGACTGCCACGACACCCACCACACCCACCACGTCCGGCCAGCCAGCCACGACGCACACCTATCCGTCCCTGCGCGCCGCGTGGATCCCGATGGCCGCGCTGTGCTTGGCCTTCTTCGTCGAGATGGTCGACAACACGCTGCTGTCGATCGCGCTGCCGACCATCGGACGCGACCTCGGTGGCGGTACGACGTCGCTGCAGTGGGTCACCGGCGCCTACTCGCTGACCTTCGGGGGCCTGCTGCTGACCGCGGGGTCGATCGCCGACCGGTTCGGACGCCGGCGCGTGCTGCTGGTCGGCCTCGCCGTGTTCGGCACGCTGAGCCTGGCCGTCGTCGCCGTCTCGAGCCCCGGGGAGCTGATCGGGCTGCGCGCCGCCCTCGGTGTCGCGGCCGCGGCGATGGCGCCGATCACCAACTCGCTGGTCTTCCGGCTCTTCGACGACAAGGCGCTGCGGATGCGCGCCATGACGGTGATGATCGTCGTCGGCATGTCCGGGTTCGTCCTGGGCCCCCTGCTCGGCGGTACGGCGCTCGCCCACGTCAGCTGGGAGTGGCTGCTCGTCGTCAACGCCCCGATCGCGCTCGTCGCGTTCGTCGGGGTCCGCCTCGGCGTACCGGCCGACCGTCCCGAGGACCTCACCCCGGACCGGCTCGACCTGCCCGGCGCCCTGCTCAGCATCACCACGATCGGCCTGGCCTGCTGGTCGCTGACCAGTGGCGTCGAGCACGGCTGGCTCTCCGCGGTCACCCTCGCCTCGATCATCGGCGCGGTCGCCGCGGGCCTCGCGTTCGTGCGGCACGAGCGGCGTACGGACGCCCCGATGCTCGACCTCGGCCTCTTCGCCAACGGCACCGTCCGAGGGGCCGCCATCGCGCAGGTCGGCACGTCGATCGCGATGGCCAGTGTGATGTTCGGGCTGATCCTGCACTTCCAGTACGCCTACGGCTGGAGCCCCGTGCGGGCCGGCCTGGCCAACCTCCCGATCATCGTCACGATGATCGCCGCCACGCCGGTGTCGGAGTGGCTCGCCTCGCGCTTCGGCCACCGGATCGCCTGCCTGGTGGGCGCGGCCTGCCTGGCCGGCTCGATGGCCGGCCTGTCGTGGGGCGTCGAGCACGGGTACGCCGCCATCGCGGTCGCCATGGTCGTGATGACGATCGGTCTGCGCACCGTGATGACGATCTGCGCCGTCGCCCTCATCGACGCCATGCCGGCCAACCGGACGTCGATCGGCGCGGCGCTCAACGACACCGCCCAGGAGGTCGGCACCAGCGTCGGCACCGCGGTCGTCGGCACCCTGATCGCCGTCCTGGTGACCACGCAGCTCCCTGCCGGCACGTGGAGCAGCGACCTGGTCGCATCCTTCTTCCGCGGCGAGCGGATCACGTACGCCGTGCTCGCGGTCGTCGTCGGGCTCGTGGCCGCCGGGGGTGCGCTCACGCTGACCAACTCGCGCAACACCGACGAGGCGCACTGACCGACGACGTCACGGGCCGGTACTCGCGGGCCGTGGGTCGGTACCCCAGGACGAGGTGGTCGGTGCTGTCGCCAGGCAGGGTTCTCCTGGTCGGCGGCTGCCGATCGGCGGCTGCTGGCCGGCGCAACGAGGACGGAGTGGCTCGAGGTGTTCGGTGAGGTCCCTGTGCTTCCGGTGGTCGTCCCCCTGGCCGCAGGCGTCGTGGTGGCCGGGGTGTGGCACCTGCGTCGCCGCGGTCTGCTCACGGTGCCTCGAGCCGCGGTGGCCCTCGCGATGGCGGTCTACGTCGCGGGGGTCGTCGCCAACACGGTGTTCCCGATCTACACGGACAAGCCGGCCAGCAGCCCCCGCTGGAGCGACTTCGTCTCCGTCACGCCGTTGGCCGGCTACGAGGTCGTCGATGCGGTGACGAACGTCGTCGTCTTCGTGCCGGTCGGGCTGCTCGTGTCGCTGGCCGTGCCGAGGTGGTCACGGGCCCGCGCGCTGGCGGCGGCGGTCGCGGTCAGCCTGTCCATCGAGGTGACCCAGTACGTCACCGCGCACCTCCTCGGCGGAGGTCACGTCGCCGACGTCAACGACCTGATCTTCAACGTGGTCGGTGCCGCGGTGGGGCTCCTCCTGCTCGTCGTGGTGGCCCATGTCCCACTCGGGGCCCGGGGTCTCGAGAGGTTCCGCTGGGCGTAGGTGTGCCCTTGCCGATCCGCGCCCCGGACGTGGTGCGGTCCTGGACACTGCTGGCATGACATATCCCGGTCGGTGGCTGGTGAACGCCTCGTTCGTCGGGTGGGGCCTGTGCGCGCTCCTGGTCGTCGCCTACCTGGCCCCGTGGGGAGTCGACGACATGACCGACTGCGCGCTGTCCTCCGGTGCGTCGGCATTCGGTGAGGCGAGTCGGTCGTGGTTGCCGCCCGGGGTGACCTGCACGTGGGACCTCGCCAACGGGGCCCAGTACGTCGACCGCCCGCCCCTGCTGCGGCTGCTGGTGGTGGCCATGGCCGTGGTGGGGCCGCTCGTCTCGCTGTACCTGCGGCGGGTGCTTCGCTCCGAGGTGGCCGAGCGGACCGCCCGAGTCCCAGCGGGCGGGTCCTAGCGCGCGCCGCGGGCCCGGAGGTCGCGGACGATCATCAGGATCGACCACAGCGCGAGCGCCAGCGCCAGGAGCGCCACGGCACCGAGCGTGGTGCGCAGCCAGGTGGGAGCGGTGTCGTCGTACGCCGCGGGCAGCGCCAGCCACAGGACCACGAGGTCGGCAGCGAGAAGACCCAGGCTGGCCTCGGTCTTCAGGTGGAGTCGGCTCACGGGACGACGATAGTCGCGATCCGTGCGGGCCTGCTCCCGACTAGGTTGGCCCGGTGCTGCACCCGAGTGTCGACCTGACGCCAGCCCGGTGGCTCGTCGTGGACGAGGCTCACTTCGGCGGCACGGTCGGCGAGCTGGTGCCGGGCGGGTTCGAGACCTACCTGCGGCTCTTCCACCGGCCGGACCAGGGACTGCCCGGAGACGGTGCGGCGGCGTCCTGGGCCGAGGTCGCGCAGCGCCACGGCACCGTCATGCACCCCGAGGCCCAGTGGACCGCGATCACCGGTGGTCGCGACCACTCGCCCCACCGGCCCGAGGACCCGGAGTCGCCGAGCGACCAGGCGCTCACCGGCTCGCTGGACCGCGCGACCCTCGCCCGGCTCGCCCAGCACCTCGCCCAGCACACCAGCACCCCCGGGGCCTGCCACGCCGCCTTGTGGGACGGCACCGGCGCGGTCCCCGAGAGCTGGCACGGCTTTCCGCAGTTCGTGAGGCCGCACCGGCGCTACTGGCTGTTCCCCGCTGTGCCGGTGGCGGAGGTACCCCAGCTGTCGGTCGAGCTCGAGGTGCTGGGCCTGGAGGAGCAGGCGCTCTCCGCTCGGGGCCCGACCGGCCTGACCACGCTCGGCCGCGAGTCGACCGCGGCCGACGGCCCCAGGTGGCTGCAGTGGGCCAGGGACCACGGATCCGTCCAGTCGCCGTCGTACTGGTGGCCGCAGGACCACTCCTGGGTCGTGCACACCGAGGTCGACTACGACAGCACCGTGATCGCCGGTGACGCCCGCCTTGCCGACGCGCTGCTGGCCGACCCCGGGCTCGAGTGCCACCGCGTCACCCGGCAGACGTCCCTGTGGCACGACGCGGACCGGATCAACGCCCTCTGATCGCCGCCGTACGTGGGCGGTCGGCGTCGGCTGGTGTCCGTGAGGGCGACGACCGCGACGCGGCTCAGTCGGGTTCCGCGCGGTGGTGGTGGCCGGGAGTGAGGTCGAGGCTGAGCGACGTCAGGCCTTCGATCGGCCTGAACCCGAGTCCTCGGTAGAGCCCGAGCGCCGCGTGGTTGTCCGGCTCCGTCACGAGGGACAGTCGGGTCGCGCCTGCGACGAGGGCCGCGTCCCGGACGGCGGTGACCAGAGCGGACGCCGCTCCCCGGCCACGGAGCTCGGGCAGCACGTAGAGGTCGCGCAGCTGCCAGAACCGGCCTATCGCCAGCGACGCGGGGGTCGCGTGGGCGGTCGCCAGGCCGACGGGGGCTGCGTCCGATCCCGGGCCTACCGACGCCGTGTAGACCGTGAGCATGCTCGACCGGACCATCTCGGTGAGCCAACCGAGAGCGCGCCCGTCGGCATCCGGCGGCTCGCCGTAGTGGTGTCGGTACTGCTCGAACAGGCCGCTGGCCGCTGCGAGTGTCTCGTCGGTGTCGCACGTGGTGATCCGCACCGTGGTCCGGGGGGTCGAGGTGTCGCCCATGCCTGCCTCTCACGGCGTGCCCTCGACGAGGGCAACGGCTCGAACGGGGTCGTCTGATCCGGGGCATCGAAGCACACATCCCGGGCGAGGCGTGGGGAAGCCGTCCGATGATTCGGAGGTCACCCGCCGCCGGGCTACCGTGACCCCCGAGCCGAGACGGGCTCCACCGGACGAGGGAGCCGTACCCGGATCGCGACAAGACGGCCTTCGAGGAGTTCGTCATGGCGTGGCTGGTTCTCGTGGTCTCCGGTGTTCTCGAAGCGGTGTGGGCCGTCGCGCTCGGCAGGTCCGAGGGCTTCAGTCGCCTGGTGCCGTCCGTGGTGTTCGGTGTCGGCCTCGTTCTCAGCATGGGCGGTCTCGCCTACGCCATGCGGACCCTCCCGGTCGGCACCGCCTACGCCGTGTGGGTCGGAATCGGCGCGACTCTCGCGGTGGCGTTCGGAATGGCGACGGGCGACGAGTCGGTGACCGCGGTCAAGGTGCTCCTCATGGTCGGGCTCGTCGGCTGCGTCGTAGGGCTCAAGCTCGCTCACTGACCGGCGATCTCGTCGGCCCAGGGGCGTACCCGTCCCACGTGTGCCGGGGGCAGGCGTGGTGAGGCGGGCGCTCCGCGAGCTCGAGCGACCGACGTACGACGTGATGTATCTGTGGTGTCAGGTGCGGGTGGGGTCGTGGCCGGGTTGGTGGGCGCGTGCGTGGTGGTGGGGGCACAGCAGGCTGGTGGTGCGTAGGTCGGTGCCTCCGCCTGCTGCCCAGGGGATGTCGTGGTGGGCGTGGCACAGGTAGCCGGGGACGTCGCAGCCACTGTGGTGTTGGCAGTGGCGTTGCTCGACGATCGCGGCGAGGCGTTGGGCGGGGGTGTGGAACCTGTGCTTGCGGCCCAGGGCGAGGACTTCCCCGGATGCGTTCATCCAGGCGGGGATGATCCCGGCGCCGCAGGCCAGGCGGAGGTATTCGGTGGGGCTGATCTTGGTGCCGGTCTCCAGCTGGGCGGCCTTCATCTTGCCCTGGAGGAGGTCGTAGTCGCCGATGGCGATCACGGTGGCGGTCAGGCCGCCGATCTTGGGGAGCTGGGCGGGGTCGTAGGTCTCGATCCACTCGGTGAACGCCTGGCCGAGGCGTTCGGCCGACGGCTTGGTCCAGTCGTAGGACCCCGCCCCGTGTTCGGCGCGGACGTGCTTGGGGGCGGCCAGGGCGTGGAGCTGTTTGCGGAACGCATCAGCCGCGGCGGTGGGGATGGAGAACCGGCCGTGGGTCAGTCCGTCACCGTCGTCGCCCATGGTGAGTCGGGTGCGTCTGCGGGCGCGTTCTTCCTGGGCTTCCAACGCTTTGGCTTCGCGTTCGTCGGCGCCTTCGGGGTCCAGGCGTTCCCAGATCGCGTGCCCCATCGTCGCCAGGGCATCGGCGTCATGGCCACCGACAGCCTCAGCGAGCAGGAAGGTCTCGGCGCGGGCCTTGTCGTGGGCGGGAACCTTCTCGTCGTCCAGCAGAGCGACATGGTTGGCGATGGCTTGGGCCTGCTCGGCGTGGATGTCGCCGCGGGCGGTCGCGGTCCTGGTGGGTTCGAGATCGGACAGTCCTGCGGCGAGCCTGGTCTTGGCCCTCGCGGTGCGGCGGGTGACACCGGTGGTCTGTTGCACCCACCGGGCGACGTTGCGGCACTGCGCGGCACCGGGGAGGTCCAGGACCTCGGCCTGTCTGATCGACCTGGCTTCGAGCTCGGCGACACCTGCTGCGACCCGGGCAGCGAGACCCACGACCCTGGTGGTGGTCTTCTCGTCCATCGACCAGGTCGGGACGTCGGCCAGACCCTTCAGCTCGTCCAACACCGTGCACAGGAACGCCTCGATCGGGTGTCCCGATCCAGGGGTCTCGGTGTGCTGGGCCATAGGAGTATTCCAGCACCGACCACCGACAGTCCTGGACGGGTTTCCCGCTCAACCACGGGGGTTGTGGACAACCCGGCCGCGTCCGCTTCCTGTGGATGACTCGTGGTTGTTTCCACAGCCCCGGGTCGGGTGGGGACTGTCGGCTGCGGTGGTCTCGAGGCTCGTCGCTAGCGCTCCTCGCACCTCGACCGACGTGGGAGTGGGGGGAGCCAGCGGATCGGTTGCGGTGGCCTCGAGGCTCGTCGCTGGGGCTCCTCGCACCTCAGCCGACGTGGGGTGGCCTGGATGAGTCGAGTGGCCCCCTCGCGGTGGTGGCACGGTTGTCCCGACGGCTCAGACGTGTCAGGGGCGCATCGACGCGGCGGTGTCCGCCGCGACGGTGAGCGGGTCGGCGGGTGGTCGCCCGAGCAGGCCTGCGAGGTCGGTGGTGGTGCCGCCCAGGAAGCCGTGTCGGACGGCGGACGCGATCGACAGCAGCATCGGCGGCTGGAACGGCAGCAGGGTCTCGTCGGCGAGGAGCCGGGCGCGGTACTCGCCCAGCGCCACGGTGCGGTGCGCGACGCCCAGCCGGTCGGCCACGTCGGCGGCAGCGATCGGCTCCCCGACGAGGTCGTACGTCCTGCCGTCGTGCGCCGCGGGGTCGCTGGCCACGAGGGCGGCAGCGGCGGCCAGGTCCGGGCGCGCCACCGCCGCGAGGAGGCCGTCGCCGAACGCGGACTCCACCGCGTCCCCGGTCCAGGTCAGCAGCGCACCGAAGAGCTCGGCGTACAGCCCGTTGCGCAGCACCGTCCACGAGAGGCCGCTGGCCCTGAGCATCTGCTCGGTGGACCGGTGGGCGAGTGCGAAGCCGAGGTGGTCGCCGGCCGTGGTCAGGCTCGTGTAGACCACGTGGCCGACACGGTCGCGGACCGCGGCGTCCAGGACGGCCCGGTGGCGGGCGACGACCCGATCGTCCTCGGCGTACCCCGCCGAGACGAGGACCAGGGTCGAGGTGCCCCTGAGGTCGAGGCTGCCGGGGTCGTCGAAGTCCAGGCGCCGCTGCCCGTCGCCGGGCTCGCGACTGCTGCCCGTCGCGGGCACCTCGGCTGCAGCCAGCGCACGGAGTGTCAGGGAGGCGAGCTGTCCGTTGGCCCCGGTCACCATGATCATCGCGGTCGTGTCTCCTATCGTGGTTCTCTTCAGTAACTACGTCGAGATCCTCGACCGGGGGAGACCGGCCCACAAGGAGGCACTGTCGTGTCAGTCAGGCACACGGAGGTAACCGCCGAGGCCGCCGACCTCGAGCCGTGCGGTCAGCCGGACCATCCCGACTGCGGGATCCGCGACGTCCTGGACCGGGTCGGCGACACGTGGTCGGTGCTCGTCGTCGTCGAGCTCGCTCAGGGGCCTCGGCGATTCCGCGAGCTGCAGCGCGCGATCGACGGCATCTCGCAGCGCATGCTGACCTTGACCGTGCGCCGGCTCGAACGCGACGGACTGGTCCTGCGCACGGTCTACCCGACCGTCCCGGCCCAGGTCGACTACCGACTCACCGAGACCGGCGCGAGCCTGACGCACCTGGTCAAGCAGCTCGCCGACTGGTCGCTCGACCACCGGGCCGCGATCGCCCGGGCGCGCCGCGCCTACGACGACGACCACCCCGACCACGAGATCCGCTGACCGGACCCGGGAGGCGGCGGGAGTTAGGTCAGGCTAACCTTCTCCCGTGTCCGTCGACCTGCCCGCGTTGTCCGGAGCCGAGCTGACCCTCGGCTACCGCGACACCACCGTCGTCCACGGCGCGTCCGTCGAGCTGCGGGCGGGCCACGTCACTGCGCTGGTGGGCCCCAACGGGAGCGGCAAGTCGACGCTGCTGCGCGCGCTCGCCCGGCTGCACAAGGCCGAGGCCGGCCGGATCGTGCTCGACGACGGTACGTCGGCCCTCGACCTGGACGCGCGGGCGTTCTCGCGGCGCGTGACGATGCTGGGCCAGTCGCGCCCGCACCCGTCGGGCCTGACGGTGCGCGACGTCGTCACGTTCGGCCGGCACCCCTACCGCCGCCGGTTCGGGGGACTGGCCGACACCGACCGGGAAGCCATCGACCGCGCCCTCGACGTCACCGGTACGGCGCCGATGCAGGGCCGCGCCGTCGACGAGCTGTCGGGCGGGGAGCTGCAACGGGTCTGGCTGGCGACCTGCCTGGCCCAGCAGACCGGCGTGCTCCTGCTCGACGAGCCGACCAACCACCTCGACCTGCGCTACCAGGTGGAGATCCTCGACCTGGTCCGTGACCTCGCCGACGATCACGACGTCGCCGTCGGGATCGTCCTGCACGACCTCAACCATGCCGCCGGCGTGGCCGACACGGTCGTCCTGCTGCACCAGGGCCGGGTGCGCGCGACCGGGACGCCGGTCGAGGTGCTCGCCGGCGAGCTGCTCACCGACGTCTACGGCCTGACCATCGAGACCTTCGTCGACCCCGACACCGGGGCCGTCCGCACCGACCCGCGCGGTCGGCACCACCACACCCAGCGATCCACCCAGCGATCCACCCACCGATCCACCACCCGCCCCACCACAAGGAACCCCTGATGAGACGAACCGTCATCGCCGTCGGCGCCGCCACCCTGCTCGCCCTGTCGGCCTGCGGCACCACCGAGGACAGCAGCTCCGAGCGCGAGGCCGAGAAGACCTCGGAGGCCGCGGCCAACGGTGGCCCGATCACGCTGACCGACGCCGACGGTCGCACGGTCGAGCTGCCCGGTCCGGCCCAGGACGTCGTGGTCACCGAGTGGCAGCAGGTCGAGGACGTGCTGACCCTGGGCGTCACCCCGGTCGGCGCTGCCGACCCCGCCGGCTACAACACCTGGGACACCGCCGTACCGCTCGAGGACGGCGACGACCTCGACGTCGGGATGCGCGGGTCGATCAACAAGCAGGCCGTGCTCGACAAGGACCCCGACCTGATCATCGTCGAGCAGGGCGGCGACGTCGACCTGCTGAAGGACACCGACATCCCGATCCTGGTCACCGCCGGCGCCGACGCCAAGGACCCGATCGGGCAGATGAAGAAGACCTTCGAGCTGATCGCCCAGGCGCTGGGCAAGCAGGACGAGGCCGCCGCGGTGCTCGAGGAGTTCGACACCTCCCTGGCCGAGGCCAAGGACGCCGTCGCGCAGGCCGAGCCCGAGAGCAAGCGGTTCGTCTACGCCGACGCCTACGTCACCGGCTCGACGCTGGCGATCCGCCCGTTCGGGCAGGGCTCCTACATGGGCGAGCTCGGCGAGGAGCTGGGGCTCGAGAACGCCTGGACCGGCAAGGTCGACCCGGCCTACGGCCTGGGCCAGACCGACGTCGAGGGCCTCACCGCGATCAAGGACGCCGAGCTGTTCTACACCGGCACCGAGTCGACCGAGTGGCTCAAGGCCCTGGACTCCAACCGCCTGTGGACCCGCTCGGACTTCGTCACCGACGACCGCGTGACCGCGTTCCCGACGGGCATCTGGACCTTCGGCGGCCCCCGCTCGGGCGAGCAGATCCTCGACGCGTACGTCGACGCCCTCACCTGAGCGGCACGGCCCTGACCGACACGCTGCGCCGCCCGGACGCCGACTCGCCTCTCGTCGAGGACGTCGGCGTCCGTGGCGTGCTCGGGGCCGCGAGCGCACTGCTGGCCGTGGTCGTCGCGCTGGTCGCGGTCGTGTCCTGGCACCTGACCCAGGGGACGACGGCCGTCGGGGCCGGCGACCTGCTCGACGTGGTCCTCGGCCGCGCCCCGGGCAGCACGGTCGACGTGCTGGTCGACTCGCGGCTGCCGCGGATGCTGGCCGGCCTCGTCGTCGGCGTCGCCCTCGGGGTGGCCGGTGCGGTGTTCCAGTCGCTGGCCCGCAACGCGCTCGCCTCGCCCGACACGCTCGCGGTCAACGCGGGTGCGGTCGCGGCGGTGACCACCGTCGCCGCGTTCGGCATCTCGGTGCCGTTCGTCGGCAACACGTTCGTCGCCTTCGGCGGCGCGCTGCTCGCAGCCGGGCTGGTGCTGCTGCTCGCCGGCGGCGGGTCGGCCTCGACGACCCGGCTCATCCTGGCCGGCTCGGCGCTGGCGCTGGCCCTGGACGCCGTGGGCACCGCGATGCTGTTGCTCTTCGACCAGGAGACCACCGGGCTGTTCGCCTGGGGGCGCGGGACGCTGTCCCAGACCGGCCTCGACGGGGTCGAGTCGATGGGCCCGATCGTGGCGGTCACGGTCCTCGCCACGCTGCTCCTGGCCCGCCGTCTCGACCTGCTCGGCCTCGGTGACGACGCCGCCTCGAGTCTCGGCGTACCCGTCCTGGCGACGCGCGTCCTCGGCACCGTCCTGGCCGTGCTGCTGTGCGCGTGCGCGGTCAACCTGGCCGGTCCCATCGGGTTCGTCGGACTCGCCGCACCCGCACTGGTGCGACTCGCCGCCCGCGTCGTGCCCTCGGTCTCGCGCCACCTGGTGCTGCTGCCGATGGCCGGCCTGGTCGGCGCCGTCCTGGTCCTGCTGACCGATGCTGTCGTCCGTGCGGTGCTCGGCGCCGAGCAGTCGCTGCGCGTGCCGACCGGGGTCTCGACCACGATGGTCGGTGCCGTCGCGCTCGTCGTCCTGGCCCGGCAGGCGCGCGACGCCGGCCCGACCCGACGTCCCGCCTCGGCCCGGCCGGGGGCGCTGCACGGACGCCTGCGCTTCGGCGTCGTGGTCGCGGTGCTCGTCGTCCTGGCCGCGACCGCCGCCGTCGTCGGCCTGCTGGCGGGCTACTCCTGGTTCCTGGTCGGCGACGTCGCCAACTGGCTGCAGGGCGACGCCGTGCCCAAGATCCGGCTCGGCCTCGACGAGCGCGCCCCACGGGTGGTCGCCGCGCTGCTCGCCGGGGCAGCCCTCGCCCTGGCCGGTACGACGACCCAGGCGGTCTGCCGCAACCCGCTGGCCGAGCCCAGCATCCTCGGCGTCACCGGCGGAGCCGCTGCGGGCGCCGTCATCGTGGTCACCACGGTCGGCTCGCCGAGCAGTGCACAGATCGCCCTGGCCGCCGCGGTCGGCGCGATCGTCGCGATGGTCCTCGTCTACGCCGTGACCTGGCGCGGCGGTCTCGACCCCGACCGCCTCGTGCTCGTCGGGATCGGGGTGGCCGCCTTCGGCGGAGCCCTGTGCGCGCTGCTGCTCGTCTACAGCGACCCCTTCAACACCCCCGCGCTCTACACCTGGCTGTCCGGGTCGACGTACGGGCGCAGCTGGGGCCAGGTCGTCCCGGTGGCGGTCGCGCTCGTGGTCACCGTGCCGCTGGCGCTCCTGCTGCACCGCGAGCTCGACCTGCTCGCCCTCGACGACGAGACCCCGCGCCTGGTGGGGATCCGGCTCGAGCGGCTGCGGATCGTCGCGCTGGCCGTGGCCGCGCTGCTCGCGGCGACGGCCGTGGCCGCCGTCGGCACCGTGGCGTTCGTCGGGCTGGTCGCGCCGCACGCAGCGCGCGCCCTGGTCGCCGGCCGGCACCTGCGGGTGCTGCCGGTCGCGATGCTGCTCGGCATGGTCCTGCTCAGCGTCGCCGACACCGTCGGTCGCGTGGCGATCGTGCCGGCCGAGCTGCCGGCCGGGCTCGTCGTCGCGGTCGTCGGGGCGCCGTACTTCCTGTGGTTGCTCTACCGCTCGCGCGCCTGAGCGCGTCCCGACATCTATGAAGGTCTATGAAGCAGGGCGTGTATTATGAAGGACTATGAAAGGCCTGCCACGTAGCCCCTTCCGTCCCACCTTCGGCGTCAATCCGCCGACCGTGGCTGGTCGAGAGGAACCCATCGCCGAGATCGGTGATGCCTTCGAGGCGGGGCCGGGGGCAGCGGCTCGGATCACGCTCGCTACCGGAGCGCGGGGGATCGGCAAGACCGTGCTGCTCAACGCCATCGAGGACGAGGCGCGACGGCACGGGTGGTTGGTTATCAACGAGACGCTTAGCCCCGGGATCCTGTCGAGGCTGGAGGACGAGCATGTTCCCGAGGCCTGGCGGCGGGTCCGGGCCGAGATTGGCCCGGACCCAGCTCGACCACGGTCGCGGCGACGGCTCACCGGCATCACGTTGCCGGCGGGGCTCGGCGGCGTGAGCAGCACCCTGGATCCCGGCGAGGACCTCGTGGGGCTGCGACCCAACCTCACCCGGCTCTGCGACGTGATGACCGAGCGCGGTGCCGGTGTGCTGCTGACGGTCGACGAGATCCACAAGGTCAGCGGCAGGGCGCGCGGCGATTTCGAGACCGTCGCCGGGACGATCCAGCACCTGTGGCGTGAGGAACGTGACATCGCCTTCCTCGCAGCAGGACTGCCGGCCGCGGTCCAGGACCTGCTCACCGACGACGTCACCACCTTCTTGCGTCGGGCCGAACGCATCACCCTCGAGACCCTGACCGCGGACGAGGCCGCCGACGCCCTGGCACAACCGGTGCGACGTGCAGGGCGAGAGATCAGTGCGCAGGCGCTGGCGCGGGCCGTCGAGGCGGCGGCCGGCTATCCCTACATGGTCCAGATCGTGGGTGACCTCGCGTGGCGGGTCGACCCCCGCCGCGCCGAGATCACGCTCGACGACGTCGAGTCGATCGTCCCTCGAGCCATCCGCTCGCTGGGCGAGAAGGTGCACCGCCCTGCCGTCGCCGACCTGTCGGCGAAGGACCGCGACTTCCTCCTCGCGATGGTGCCCGACGGCCGCGTGTCACAGATCGCCGACGTCATCGACCGCCTCGGGGTCGATCACGCGTGGGCTTCGCGCTACCGGCAGCGCCTTCTCGTCGCCGGGATGATCCGACCCGAGGGCCGGGGCCGGATCGCGTACGCATTGCCCTACCTGCGCGAGTTCCTTGCTGGTATGGACGTGTGAGATCGCACAGGCGGCCGTCAGGGTCGCTCAGGCGCGGGCCAGCAGGTCGGGCGCCAGCGTGAGGGCGCCGACGAGCAGCCCCGCGAGGTTGGCGAGCAGCATCAGCACGCACCACACCGGCGCGGGCAGGTGGGTGAGCCGGGCGAGCTGGTCGGGGTCGGAGGTGCGGCTGCGCCGCTTGCCGGCGGTGAGCAGCTCGAGCACCGGTCGCGGTGCTGCGAGCAGCAGCAGCCACGCGACCAGGTAGGCGACGACCGCCTGGACCTCCGGCTCGGCGTACCAGGTGAGCAGGCCGATGCCCGCGCCGATGACGACGAGGGTCAGGGCGCCGTACCAGTTGCGCACCCAGACCAGCAGCGCCACGAGCAGCAGCAGGATCAGCCACAGCATCAGCACGCCGCGACCGCTCGCCAGCAGCAGGGCCGCACCCACGCCCACCGCCGCCGGGGCGAGGTAGCCGGCCGCGAGGGTCGCCACCATGCCTGGGCCGGTGGGGCGCCCGCGCGAGACGGTCACGCCCGAGGTGTCGGCGTGCAGCCGGATGCCCTGCAGGCGACGGCCGACGAGGACGGCGACGACTGCGTGGCCGGCCTCGTGGACGACGGTGACGCCGAGGCGGACGCGCCGCCAGGTGGCCGAGCCCAGCACGAGGACCAGCGCGACGGCCCCGGTGGCCAGCACGACCCACGGCTCGGGCAGGGGCTGTACGGCGGTCGCGCGGTCCCAGGTCTCGGTGAGCGCGTCCACGTGAGCAAGTGTGGGGGTCTCGACAAGCTCGACCGACGAGGGTGGCGCTCGCCGTCGGTGATCGAGCTTGTCGAGATCCTGGATCGACGCGTGGGGTCAGGTGGCTTCGAGGAGCGGCAGCACGCGGTAGGGCACCTGCTCGGCGAGCGCCATCACGGTGGAGGCGCGCTGGACGCCGTCGACGGCGACGACGCGGTCGATGACGCGCTGCAGGTCGGCGTTGGAGCGCGAGACGACGCGGCACCACAGGTCGCCGACGCCGGTGATGGTGTGGGCCTCGAGCACTTCAGGGATGGCGGCCAGATGGAGGGCCACCGACTCGTGGCCGGCCGACTGGCTGATCTCGAGGGTCAGGAACGCCGTCACCGGGTAGCCCAGGGCCTCCGGTGACAGGTCCGGCCCCCAGCCCGTGACGACCCCGGACGAGACGAGCCGGTCCAGGCGGGCCTGCACGGTGCCGCGCGCCACCCCGAGACGCCGTGACGCCTCGAGCACCCCGACGCGGGGCTCGGCGGCGTACAGACTGATCAGGGTGCGGTCCAGGTCGTCCATGAGCGGCCTCTCGACTGTACATAGTGCTCAACGTGTCGGCGTACTGTTGCACACCTTGTCGTCCCGGCACGACGATCGAGCCATGACGCTGACCCCGGACGAGCTTCGCGCGGACCTCACCCTCGAGCAGCTCAAGGAGCTCGTCGGCCTCGTCGAGTACGACGCCAGCCGCGACCCGTTCCCGGTGACCGCGATGGACGCCGTCTGCTTCGTGGTCGGCAACGCGACCCAGACCGCGACCTTCTACCAGCTGGCGCTCGGCATGGAGCTCGAGGCCTACCGCGGCCCCGAGACCGGCGTACGCGACTCGAAGTCCTACGTGCTGCGCAGCGGCAGCGCCCGCTTCGTCTTCACCGGCGGCGTGCTGCCCGACAGCCCCCTGCACGACCACCACCGCAAGCACGGCGACGGCGTCGTCGACCTCGCGCTCGAGGTGCCCGACGTCGACAAGTGCATCGACCACGCCCGCACCGTCGGCGCCACCATCCTCGTCGAGCCGCACGACGTGACCGACGAGCACGGCACGGTCCGCATGGCCGCCATCGCGACGTACGGCGAGACCCGCCACACGCTGATCGACCGCAGCCGCTACTCCGGCCCCTACCTGCCCGGCTACGCCGCCCGCTCGACCACCGTGACCCGCCAGGCCGGTCACCCGAAGCGGCTGTTCCAGGCCGTCGACCACTGCGTCGGCAACGTCGAGCTCGGCCGGATGGACGAGTGGGTGACCTTCTACAACAAGGTCATGGGCTTCACCAACATGGCCGAGTTCATCGGCGACGACATCGCCACCGACTACTCCGCGCTGATGAGCAAGGTCGTCGCGAGCGGCAACCACCGGGTGAAGTTCCCGCTCAACGAGCCGGCGATCGCCAAGAAGAAGTCGCAGATCGACGAGTACCTCGAGTTCTACGACGGCGCCGGCTGCCAGCACATCGCCCTGGCCACCAACGACATCCTGCGCAGCGTCGACATCCTGCGCGCCAACGGCATCGAGTTCCTCGACACCCCCGACTCCTACTACGACGACCCCGAGCTGCGCGCCCGGATCGGCGAGGTGCGGGTGCCGATCGAGGAGCTCAAGAAGCGCAAGATCCTCGTCGACCGCGACGAGGACGGCTACCTGCTCCAGATCTTCACCAAGCCCATGGGCGACCGGCCGACGGTGTTCTACGAGTTCATCGAGCGGCACGGCTCGCTGGGCTTCGGCAAGGGCAACTTCAAGGCGCTGTTCGAGGCCATCGAGCGCGAGCAGGACGCCCGCGGCAACCTGTGACACCTGGCGCTCGGGCCCGCCCCGAGCGCGTGACACCATCCGCCCATGACGCAGACCCCGGCGGGGTGGCACCCCGACCCGCACGTGCCCGGCCAGCAGCGCTTCTGGGACGGCACCAGCTGGACCGACCAGGTCGCCCCGCTCGGGCCGAGCGCGGCGGCGTACGGCGCAGCCGGCCAGCAGCACGGGCAGCAGTACGGCCAGCAGTACGCCGGCCCGCCCACCACCCCCGACGGCCAGCAGCTCGCCGGCTGGTGGCGCCGGGTGGCCGCCTCGGTCATCGACGGGGTCGTGCTGATCCCGGTCAGCATCGTGGTCGGCTGGTCGTGGTGGAGCCACGTCTTCTCCGAGTACGGCCACTTCATCCGTGAGTCGATCGACGCCTCGGAGTCGGGGTCGACGCCGCCCAGCGCGACCGACCTGCAGGGCGACCTCTTCGGCGACCTGGTCGTGATCGCGCTGATCGGCGTGGCCCTCAACTTCGTCTACGTCGTCGGCTTCCTGGCCTGGAAGCAGGCCACCCTCGGCAAGCTCGCGATGGGCACCCGGGTGCGCCTGCGCGAGACGCCCGGCCGGCTGCCCCTCAAGGCGATCCTGCTGCGCTGGCTGGTGCAGTACGGCCCGTCGTCGCTGGGGTTCGTCCCGCTCGTCGGCACCGCGACGAGCCTGTGGTACCTCCTGGACTCGCTGTGGCCGCTGTGGGACAGCGAGAAGCAGGCCCTGCACGACAAGGCCGCCAAGACCAGCGTCGTGATGCACCGGCGGTCCTGAGCACCCATGACCACAGCGTTCCCCGGCTGGTACGACGACCCGGCCGGCCTGACCAAGCAGCGGTACTGGGACGGCGAGGAGTGGGACGGGCGGCCGGAGGGCGGTGGTCGCTGGCCGGATCCGGTGGCTCCGGAGCCGCGGGTCGCCTCGACCACCCAGGACGGCGAGCCGCTCGCCCGCTGGGGACGCCGTGGTGCGGCTCTCGTGGTCGACTGGCTGCTGGTCTTCCTGCTCTGGGCGCCGGTCGCCCGCCTCTGGGGCCTCGACGTGATCGGGGCCTGGTTCGACGGTGTCGACGGAGCCCGCGACGAGCCCGTCGTCGAGCTCTCGACGTGGGGTGCCGTCTCGCTCGCCGTGGTGGGGGCCGCCGTCCACTTCGCCTACGTCGTCGGGTTCCTGCTGTGGAAGCAGGCCACCCCGGGCAAGCTCCTGACCGGCCTGCGCGTGCGACGTCGCGCGGATCCGGGCCCCCTGTCGTTCGGTACGGCCGCGCTGCGGTGGTTCGCCCAGTTCGGGCCGGCGCGGCTCGCCTACCACCCGGTGGCGCTCGTCGTCGTGGCCGTGCTGGCGGTGCTCGACCACGGGTGGCCGCTGTGGGACCGCAACCGGCAGGCGCTGCACGACAAGGTCGCCGGCACGCAGGTGGTCAGGTGCTCCTCGACGCCGCGCCTGAGCGGATAGCGTCGCGACCATGTCCGGCATCGATCCCGAGCTCGTCTCCTCGCTGCTCTTCCCGCTCGACCCGCAGGTCTCGCCCGACGGGCGTCGGGTGGCGTGGACCGTGACCACGTTCGGCATGGACGGTGAGCACCCCGAGGCGGGGCTGTGGGTGGCCGACGTCGGTGGCGACCCCGGACGGCAGTGGACGTTCGGCAACCACGACTCGTCGCCGCGCTGGTCGCCCGACGGCTCGCGGCTCGCGTTCCTCTCCGACCGCAAGGAGCGGGGCACCCACGGCGTCTACGTGCTCGATGTCGCCGGTGGCGAGGCGCGGCCGGTCGTCGTGCGCAAGCGGGACGTCGCCGCCGTCGCGTGGTCGCCCGACGGCGGCCGGCTCGCGTTCCTGGCGCCCGACGAGCCCGACGACGAGGACGAGCGGCGGGAGAAGGACAAGGACGACGCCGAGGTCCATGGTGAGAGGTGGCAGCGCCTGCACCTGTGGCTGGTGGAGGTGGACGGCGACCGTGCCGAGCCGACGCGGCTCGACGACCTCGACCGACACCTCGTCGAGCTGGCCTGGTCTCCCGACGGCACCCGCATCGCGGTGCTCGCGGACGACGCTCCGACCAACGAGGACTGGGGATCTCGACACGTCGTCGTGGTCCCGATCACGGGGGAGGCGTCGACGGTCTGCGCGGCGCCGTACGCCCGCGGGCTGGGCTGGGTCGGCGACGAGCTGGTCTTCCTGGCCGACCACGACCTCGGGGTGCAGACCGGCTCGACCGCGTGGTCGGTCCCGGCGGCGGGGGCCGAGCCGCGGGTCGTGGGCACCGGACGCGAGGAGCCGAGGTGCACGGCCGGGATGGCGACCGACGGGACCCGTGCGCTGGTCGCGATCGCCGACGGTCTCGACGACCGACTGGAGTGGGTCGAGGTCGCGACGGGGGAGCGGACCCTGGCGGCCGAGCTGCCAGGGCAGCCGCTCGGGCTGTCGTTCGCGACCACGGGGGCCGGGCCGGTGCTGGCGGTCGTGCTGTTCGACGCGGGTCTGCCGGTGCGGGTCCTGGCCGGGCCGCCCGACGACCTGCGCGACGTCGTCGACCACGGCGCCGACCTGCCCGACGTCGAGCTCGGCGTGCCGGAGGCGCTCGCCGCCACCGCCCCGGACGGCACCCACCTCGACGCCGTGCTGATCCGGCCGGCGCCGTCCAGCGGCGCGGGCGCCGGGCCGTGGCCGACGGTCGTCCTCGTGCACGGCGGCCCCTACGGCCGCGACACCCTCGAGGCGCACGTGCACCCGCTCGACTGGGGTCAGCTGCTCGCGACGCGGGGGTACGCCGTCGTGATGCCCAACTACCGCGGCAGCGCCGGTCGCGGTCACGAGTTCGCGGCGGCCGCCCGCGGCACCATGGGCTCTGTCGAGTGGGACGACGTGCTGGCCGTGACCGACGCGGCCGTCGCCGCGGGTGTCGCCGACCCCGACCGCCTCGGGATCGGCGGGTGGAGCCAGGGCGGGTTCATGACGGCGTGGGCGGTCACCGCGACCGACCGGTTCAAGGCGGGCGTCATGGGTGCGGGCGTCAGCGACTGGTTGTTGATGGCGGAGACCAGCGACATCCCCGACATCGAGGCCGTCCTGGGCGGAGGTACGCCGTGGGACGGTCCGGGGCCCCACCGCGCCGCGGTCGGCTCGCCGATCTCCCACGCCGCGCGGCGTCGTACCCCGCTGCTGATCCTGCACGGGGCCGACGACGTCCGGGTGCCGCACAGCCAGGCGGTCGCGTTCCGGCGGGCGCTGAGGGGTCAGGACGCGCCGCTCGAGATGGTCACCTATCCACGCGAGGGTCACCTGGTCCGCGAGAGGCGGCACCAGGTCGACCTGCAGCGGCGGGTCGTCGCGTGGTTCGACCGGTTTCTCAAGGAGGGCGCCTGATGGCGACCTACGTCGCCTTCCTGCGCGCGATCAACCTCGGCGCCACGCGGAAGTTCCCGAAGGACGCCATCGTGGCGGCGACCGAGGGGGCCGGGTTCGACGGCGTCGCGACCCACATCAACACCGGCAACGTGCGGCTCGAGACACGGATGCGGTCGCGGGCGCGGATCGAGGCGGCGCTCGAGACGGCCTACCGGGAGGACCGTGGGTTCGAGGTGCCGACGATGGTCTACCCGGCCGACGAGCTGCGCGCGGTCGTCGACGACGCCGACCGCCTCGGCGACGGACACGACGGCAAGCACTACGTGTGGCTGCTCAAGGAGGCGCCGTCCGCGTCGCTCCGCGAGGAGCTCGAGGCACTGACGACCGAGCACGAGCGGGTGGGGCTGTCCGAGCGGGCGGTGCACCTGCTGATCGACGGCGGCTTCCTCGACGCGACGCTGCTCAAGCCGATCGAGAAGCGGATCGGCGTCACGACCAACCGCAACGTCACGGTGCTGCGGGCGCTGGTTCCGAAGTGGTTGTCGTGACCCGCGGCAGCCGGCGTACGGCGGGGGAGAGCAGCACCAGCAGGCACGTCACGACATAGAGAGCACCGCTCACCATCAGCACCTCGCCATAGCCGAACGCGATGGCCAGCGGACCGACGGCGATCTGCCCGATCGGCATCGCGACGAACGAGCCGAGCATGTCGTAGGAGTAGACCCGCGAGAGCATCTCGTCGGGGACGTTCTCCTGCATGGCGAGGTTCCAGCCCATGCCGAAGACCTCGGTGCCGGCGCCCGCGACGAAGGCGGCCACGACGAGCACGACGAGCGTCGGGTCGGCGCCCAGCAGGAAGATCGGTACGCCGAGCAGCGAGATGCCGAGCATGCCCCACAGCAGCGGGCGTTGCAGGGGGATCCGCAGCATGACCAGGGTCATCGCCAGCAGCCCGACGGCCTCGGCCGAGAGCACGACGCCCCAGCCCTCCTCGCCGATCGTGTCCTTGGCGTGGAGGGGGCCGAGCGTGTACCAGGGCCCGGCGTGGATGGCGTTGAGGACGCCGAAGCCCAGGACGACGACCCAGAGCCACTGCGTGGAGCGGAAGAACGTCCAGCCCTCGCGCAGCTCGGTCCAGGTGCTGGCCGCGTCGTCCTTGCGCTCGCGCGCGGGCAGGTCGACGAACCCGAGGAAGACCGCGCTGGCGACCCACATGACGGCGTCGACCGCGAGCGCCCAGCCGGCGCCGGCGCCGACGACGAGCAGGGCGCTGATCGTGGGGCCGATGATCACCAGGCCCGAGCGCACCAGCGACATCAGGGCGTTGGCGCGCTGCAGCTCCTCGCGGGGCACGAGCGACGGCATGATGCCGGCCATCGCCGGGAGCCCGGCGGCGGAGACGACGCCGTGGACGGCGCTGAGCGCGATCAGCATCCACAGCTCGGCGGTGCCCGTGATGACGAGGAAGGCGATCGCGCCCTGCGCGGCGGCGGAGGTGAGGTTGGAGACCTGCAGCACCACCGCCCGCGGGAAGCGGTCGGCGAGCACGCCGCCCCACAGCAGCAGCACGACCATCGGGATCGTGTGGGCCGCCAGCACGAACCCCAGGGCGGCCGGGTCGTCGTCGGTGACCTCGAGCACCGCGAACGCCAGCGCCACCGAGGCCATCGCGTTGCCGGCGGTGTTGACGAAGCGGGAGGCGAAGTAGAAGCGGAAGTTGCGCTCGCGCAGCGGGGCGAGCGAGTGACGCCAGGTCATGGCCGGTCTCCTGGTCGTCCTGGTTCTGGTCGCCCTGGGTGCGTGCCGCAGGGCCGGGCCAGCGTGTCTCCGGCCGCCGAGCACTGTCAAGCAGGTAACGGGCGGGCGGGCGGGCGCCGCCGTACTACTCGCCCCGGAAGACGGCCTTGCGGCGCTCGGAGAAGGCGCGCATGCCCTCGGCGACGTCGTCGGTGCGCATCAGGAACGTCTGGCCGGTGCGCTCGCGGTCGAGGGCGGTGTCGAGGTGGGCCAGGGTGGCGGCGTTGATCGCGCGCTTGGTCGCGGCCTGGGCCAGCGGCGCGCCGGCCGCGAGGCGGCGGGTGAGGGTCGCGACGAGATCGTCGTACGACGCCCCGTCGGCGTCCGGGGCGGCGGCGAGGTGCGTGACCAGGCCGGCGTCGTAGGCCTCCTGGGCGGCCAGCGGCTCGGCCAGCAGGCCCATCCGCATGGCGCGGGCGCGCCCCACGGCGGCCGCGACGGTGGCCGAGGCGCCGCCGTCGACCATGAACCCGATCCGGGCGAACGGCAGCAGGAACGCTGCCGACTCCCGGGCCACGATCACGTCGCAGGCCAGGGCGAGCGAGCACGAGACGCCCGCCGCGATGCCGTTGACGGCGGCCAGCACGGGCTTGTCGCAGCCGACGATCGCGCGGACCATCCGGCTCGTCACGTCCATCGCGCGCACGTCGAAGCGCTCGTGGGCGTCGAGGCCACCGATGTCGGCGCCGGTGCCGAACGCGTCACCGGCGCCGGTCAGCACGACCACCCGCACCGCGTCGTCGGTGTGGGCGCGCTCGAGCTGCTCGGCCAGGGCCAGGCTCATCTCGGCGCTCATGGCGTTGAGCACCTCCGGGCGGTCCATCGTCAGCGTGAGCACGCCGTCGGCCTCGTCGACGCGGACGTGGGCGGCAGGGTCGGCGAGGGCGGGAGGTGAGGTGGCGTCGGGCACGAGCGCAAGTGTGCCACCATGAAGACGTGTCCACCGCTAGTCCTGTCGAGGTCGATCCAGGGCTCGAGCAGGTCCCGGAGCACGACGACCTGACCGTCCTGTCGACCCCCTGGGTCACCATCGTGTGGAACGACCCGGTCAACCTGATGTCCTACGTGACGTTCGTCTTCCAGAAGCACTTCGGCTACGACAAGAAGAAGGCCGAGAAGCTGATGATGGAGGTCCACGAGGACGGTCGCAGCGTGGTGTCCACGGGCACCCGCGAGGAGATGGAGCGCGACGTCCAGGCCATGCACGAGTACGGCCTGTGGGCCACGTTGTCGAAGTCGGAATGAGGCGCAAGCGCATGGGTGGCTTCACGCGGCACCGACGCAGCGGGAGGGTCATCGCGACCTTCACCGGGTTCGAGGCCGACCTGCTGCGCTCGTTGACGGGTCAGCTCGTCGAGCTGCTGCGCAACGAGTCGGCGACCGTCGACGACCGCGACCCGTTCGAGGCGCTGATGGACTTCTCCGGCCCCACCGCGCCGCCCGAGGACCCCGTGCTCGCCCGGCTGTTCCCCTCGGCGTACGCCGACGACGACGAGGCCGCCTCGGAGTTCCGGCGCTTCACCGAGGGCGCCCTGCGCGACGGCAAGGCGCAGGCGGCCTCCACCGTGATCGACACCCTCGAGGAGGCCGGCCTCCCGCCGCTGCTCGAGGAGGACGGGCTGATGATCGACGTCGAGCTCGACGAGCCCGAGGCGATGACCTGGCTGCGGTCCTTCAACGACGTCCGCCTCGCCCTGGCCACCCGGCTCGGGGTCGAGGACGACGACGAGGACTACTGGTGGTCGCTGCCCGACGAGGACCCGCGGGCCCAGGCCCACGACATCTACCAGTGGGTCGGCGGTCTCCAGGAGACCCTCGTCGACGCGCTGTCGCGGGGCTGAGTCGCGGGCTGATCAGCTCGGCGGCTTGACCGCCAGCACCGGGCACGCCGCCTCGAGGATCACCCGCTGCGCCACGCTGCCCAGGAGCAGCTTGCCGACCGGCGTGCGCCGGCGTACGCCGACCACGATCAGGCGCGCCTGCTCCGAGGTCGCGGCGGCCAGCACGGCGTCGGCCACGTCGGCCACCACCTCGTGGATCACGGCGTGGTCGAGACCGTCGGCCTCGAGCCGGGCAGTGAGCGAAGCGATGTCGTCGTCGTGGGCGTAGCCCTTGTCGACCAGGCTCTGCCCGGCGGTCGCGTTGACCACCACGAGCCGCTCGCGCCTCTCGGTGGCCTCGGCGGCCGCGTGGTCGAGGGCCGCACGGCCGTAGGCGTCGGGGCTGTAGCCCACCACGATCGTCATGTCAGAAGTCCGCACTGTCGTAGGAGTCGGCCCGCGCGGGGAACGCGGGCTCGGTCTTGCGTCGGGCGCTGATCGCCATGGCGAGCAGCAGCAGGGCCATCACGATGTAGACGCCGATCGCGACCGGCTCGCTCCACAGGGTGCTGACGTCGCCCTGGGAGATGTTGAGCGCGGTGGTCAGCTGCTCCTCGATCCGCGGGCACAGGATGACCCCGATGATCAGCGGCAGCACCGGCAGCCCGAAGCGCCGCATGGCCAGGCCCAGCAGGCCGATCACCAGCAGCAGGCCGAGGTCGAAGGCGGAGAAGTTGACGCTGTAGGCGCCGAGCGAGGCGAAGAAGAGGATGCCGGCGTAGAGGTAGGGGCGCGGGATCTGCAGCAGCTTGGCCCAGACCGGGGCGAGGGGCAGGTTGAGGACCAGCAGCAGCAGGTTGGCCACGAACAGGCTGGCCAGCAGGGCCCAGACCAGGGCCGGCTCGGTGTCGAAGAGCTGGGGTCCGGGCTGGATGCCGTAGCTGCGGATGGCGACCAGGATCACCGCGGCGGTCGCGGTGGTCGGCAGGCCGATGGCGAGCAGCGGGACCAGGGTGCCGGCGGCCGAGGCGTTGTTGGCGGCCTCGGGGCCGGCGACGCCCTCGATGGCGCCCTTGCCGAACTCCTCGGGGTGCTTGGAGAGCTTCTTCTCGGTGATGTAGGACAGGAACGTCGGCACCTCGGCGCCACCGGCCGGCAGGGCTCCGAACGGGAAGCCGAACGCCGTGCCGCGCAGCCACGGCTTCCACGACCGGCCCCAGTCGGCCTTGCTCATCCAGGGCTGGCCCACGGGGATGACCTCGAGCGGCTTGCGGCGCAGGTGGGCCGCGACCCACAGCGCCTCGCCGATCGCGAAGATCGCCACGGCGACCACCACGACGTCGATGCCGTCGGCGAGCTGGGGCGACCCCAGCGTGAGGCGGGCCGGGCCGGACATCGTGCCGACCAGCCCGATCGCCAGCCCCAGGGAGAGCGACACGAACCCGCGCAGCTTGGAGGTGCCGAGCACCGCGGTGACGGCGAAGAGGGCCAGCACCATGATCGCGAAGTACGACGGGGCGCCGAGCTTGACGACCTGGTCGGCGACGGTGGGGGCTAGCAGGACCAGCAGGATCGTGCCGATGGTGCCGGCGACGAAGGAGCCGATCGCGGCCGTGGCCAGCGCCTGGGAGGCGCGACCGGCCTTGGCCATCTTGTTGCCCTCGATCGCGGTCACGACCGACGACGACTCCCCGGGGGTGTTGAGCAGGATCGAGGTGGTCGAGCCGCCGTACATGCCGCCGTAGTAGATGCCGGCGAACATGATGAGCGCGCTCTCCGGCGCGACGCTGTAGGTCACCGGCAGGAGCAGGGCGACGGTCATCGCGGGCCCGATGCCGGGCAGCACGCCCACGGCGGTGCCGAGCAGCACGCCGATGACGGCGAACATCAGGTTCTGGGGGGTCAGGGCGGTCTGGAAGCCCTCGAGCAGCAGGTCCATCAGAGGATCCCGTCCAGGATGCCGGCGGGGATCGGGATGCCGAGGCCGACGTAGAAGCCGTACCAGGTGCCGACCGAGAGGGCCGCGCCGATCGCCAGGTCCTTGACGTGGGTGCGGCTGCCGAGCACGCCGGCGGCGCCGGCGAAGAGCAGCGCCCCGGTGATGGCCCACCCGAGCCAGCCGATGAGCAGCACGTTGGCGGCGAACACCACGACGAGCAGGGCGACGGTGCGCCAGTCGCTGCCGGCGCTGAGGTCGACGTCCTCGCCGTCCTCGGCCTCGGGCCGGTCGCCGCGTGCGGTCGCCACGGCGAGCAGGACGCCGAGCACCAGCAGGGCCGCGCCGACGACGTACGGGAACGCGTAGGGCTGCACCGGCTGGTCGGCGAACCCGGCGGGGATGGTGGTCGCGTCGTAGACGACGTAGCCGCCGACGGCGACCAGGAAGGCCGCGAGGCCGTACTGCGCCCGGTCGACGATCCGTGGGCCCTCGGTCGCGGTGCCCGGTTCGTTGGTGGTCGTGGTCATGCGAGTCCCAGCTCCTTCAGGGTGTCCTCGACGCGTCGGTCCTGCTCCTCGAGGAACGTCGTGAACTCCTCGCCGGTGGCGAAGTTGTCGGTCCAGCCGTTGAGGGCGAGGGCCTCGCGCCACTCGTCCGTGTCGTGCATCTCGGTGAAGAGGTCGACGAGGTAGTCGACCTGCTCCTGGCTGATGTCGGGCGGGGCGAGGACGCCGCGCCAGTTGGTGAAGACCAGGTCGATGCCGGACTCGGTCAGGGTCGGCGCATCGACGCCGTCGAGGCGCTCCTCGCCGGAGACGGCCAGGACGCGCAGCGAGCCGTCCTCGATCTGGCCCTCGAACTCGCCGAGACCGGAGGTGCCGACGTCGATCTTCTCGCCCAGGAGCGCCGTCGTCAGCGGGCCGCCGCCGTCGTAGGGGACGTAGGTGACGTCGCGCGGCTCGATGCCGACCTCCTGGGCCAGCTGGAACGGGAACAGGTGGTCGGGTCCGCCCGGCGACGAGCCACCGCCGATGGTCACCGAGCCGGGGTCGGCCTCCCAGGCCTCCACCAGGTCGTCGACGGTCTTGAACGGCGAGTCGGCCGGGACCAGCAGGCCCTCCTGCTCCTCGACCAGCCGGGCGATCGGGGTCATGTCGGACACGCGGGCGTCGGACCTGTTGGTGTAGACCGCGCCGACCACGCCCAGGCCCATGGTCATCACCAGGTCGTCGGCGCCCTCGGAGTTGGCCAGGCGCTGCATCGCGACGGTGCCGCTCGCCCCGAGCACGTTGGTGATCTCGAACCGGCCGGTGAGGTCGTTGTCCTCCAACGCCTTGGCCGCCGCCCGACCGGTGAGGTCGTAGCCGCCGCCGGGGCTGTTGGGGATCATCATCTGCAGCCGGCGGTTGTGGGGGTCGTCGGAGCCACGGGTGACGCCGCAGGACGACGTGGCGCAGGCCAGTGCGATCGCGACCACGACCGCGACGAACGGCCGGGTCCGGCGGGATCGGCCGGTTCGGTGGTGTGATGTAGGTGACACGCCGTGGAGCATGTCCTGGAGGTGTGGCGCCCGTCACCCTTGCGGTGGCAAAGGAGGTTGTGGTCGTTGTGGTCGCGGGGGTGAGGGGACGACGTCGCGAGCTGACGTTGGCCGGGCAGTTCCTGCTCCTGCAGCTGGGGGTGGTCGCCCTGCTGCTCCTCATCGTGGGCGTGATCAGCGTGCGGCAGTCGACCGCGACCTTCGAGTCCGAACGGGGACCGGCGATGCGCTCGGTGGCCGAGTCGCTCGCCGCCCAGGACTTCGTCCGCTCGACCCTGCTGGCGGCGGTCGATGGCGAGGTCGCCGGCCCCGAGGTGGCCCGGCTGCTGGCACCGCCGATCGAGAGCGGCCTGAGCCCGTCCGACGCCACGGACGTGCTCGTGGTCTCGCTCGACGGCGTGGTGCTGGCGGCGTCCGACCCGTCCCTGGTCGGCTCCCGGGCCGACCTCGGTGACAGCGACGTGCTGCAGGGACGGGGGTGGGTCGGCAACGTCGAGCCCGGGGCCTCGGGGGACGGCGAGCGTGCGGTCGCCGGCCACGCGCCGGTCTACGCCGTCGTACCGGACGCCTCGGGATCCGGCACGCGGGTCCGGCTCGTCGGTGCCGTGCTCGCCGAGCAGACCTACCCGTCGATCGGTGACCGGCTCACCGGTGCGGCCGGCAACCTCGCGCTCTACCTCGGGCTCGGTGCCCTGCTGGGCGTCGTCGGCACCTACGTCGTGTCGCGGGTCGTCAAGCGCAGCACGCGCGGGCTGGCCCCGACCGAGATCGCCAACCTCGCCGACCACCGCGAGGCCCTGCTGCACAGCATCCGCGAGGGGGTCGTCGCCGTCGGCACCGACGGCCGGGTCACGATGATGAACGACGCCGCGCGGGTCACACTGGGGGTCGCCGCCGATCCCGTCGGCCGCCACATCGCCGACCTCGGGCTCGGACCGCACGTCGAGGCCCTCCTCGACGGAGCCGGCGCCGCAGGCACCGACGGGGCGGACGCCGGGGCCGGCGAGGTGCAGGACGCCGTCGCCCTGGTCGGCGGCCGGGTCGTCGTGTTCAACCGCCGCTCGGCGTCCTCGCGCGGTCGCGGCATCGGCAGCGTGACGACGCTGCGCGACCGCACCGAGCTGCTGTCGCTGCAGAGCCAGCTGAGCTCCAACCTGTCGATCACCGACACGTTGCGGGCCCAGACCCACGAGTTCGACAACCAGCTGCACACCATCTCCGGCCTGGTCCAGCTCGGTGAGTACGACGAGGTGCGCACGCTGGTCGGCCGCATCACCCGGCACCGGTCCGAGATCGGCGCGTTCGTGTCGGCCCGTCTCGAGGACCCGGCCCTCGCCGCGCTGATGATCGCCAAGGACGCCGTCGCCGTGGAGCGCGGCGTGGAGCTCGTCCTCGACCCCGGTTCGCGGCTCGGGCCGCTGCCCGCCGAGGTGTCCGCCGACCTGACCACCGTCGTGGGCAACCTGGTCGACAACGCCGTCGACGCATGCGCCGGGACGGCCGACGCGCAGGTCGAGGTGTGGGTCACCGAGGTCGACGGCGACGTCCACGTCCGGGTGCGCGACAACGGGCCGGGCGTCCCCGACGAGCTGCGCGACGCGATCTTCGTGCGCGGCTTCTCCACCAAGCCCGACGTGCTCGGCGGACGGGGGATCGGCCTGCCGCTGGTGCAGCTGATCTGCACCCAGCGCGGCGGGCGGGTCGAGGTCGACCGGGCCGCGGAGGAGGGAGGCGCGGAGTTCCGGGTCGTCCTGCCTCGAGGTGTGTCCGCCGCCGCCGTACGGCAGGGTGTCGAGACGTGATCGGGGTGCTCGTCGTCGACGACGACTTCATGGTGGCGCGCATCCACGCCCGCTTCGTCGAGCAGACCGACGGCTTCGAGGTCGTCGGCACCGCCCACACCGGTGCCGACGCGCTCCGCCTCGTCGAGGAGGTCGACCCCGACCTGGTGCTGCTCGACGTCCACCTGCCCGACCTCGGTGGGCTCGAGGTCCTGGCCCGGCTGCGCGCGGCCGGTCACCACACCGCCGTCGTCATGGTCACCGCCGAGCGCGGGGCCGAGGCCGTGCGGGCTGCGCTGCACGGCGGGGCGATGCAGTACCTCGTCAAGCCGTTCGACCACGCCGACCTCGCCGACCGGCTGCACCGCGTCGCCGCCGCGCTGGGCGTCCTGGCCGGCGGCAACGGCGACGCCGACCAGGCGGCCATCGACCAGGCGTTCGGGACCACGCCGCTGCGCCCCGGCAGCGGGCCGTTGCCCAAGGGCCTGAGCCCCGAGACCGCCGACCTGGTGCTGGCCGCGATGCGCGAGCGCACCGAGATCTCCGCCTCCGAGGCCGGCGAGCTGGTCGGGCTCTCGCGGGTGACGGCGCGTCGCTACCTCGAGCACTTCGTCGAGACCGCCGCGGCCGAGGTGCGGCTCCGCTACGGCTCGGCGGGCCGTCCCGAGCGGAGATACCGGGCACGGTGACCGGGTCGCGGGCCACTACCCTCGATGTCGTGCTCACCATCGACCAGGCGACGTACGACGCCATCGTGGCGCACGCCAAGCGCGACCACCCCGACGAGGCCTGCGGCGTCGTGGCCGGCCCCGAGGGCAGCGACCGGCCCGAGCGGCACGTGCCGATGGTCAACGCGGCCGGGAGCCCCACGTTCTACGAGTTCGACTCCACCGAGCTGCTCGCGCTCTACAAGCAGATGTGGGACCGCGACGAGGAAGCCGTCGTGGTCTACCACTCGCACACCGCGACCGAGGCCTACCCCAGCGTCACCGACATCGGCCTGGCCAGCGAGCCGGGCGCCCACTACGTGCTGGTCAGCACCCGCGAGCACGGGAATAACGAGGGTCCGGTCGAGTTCAGGTCCTACAGGATCGTCGACGGCGTCGTGACCGAGGAAGACATCACCGTCGTCCCTTCCCTCACACCCGAGATCTAGGAGCACCGCCATGGCCATCGAGGTCCGCATCCCGACCATCCTCCGCACCTACACCGACGGCGAGAAGGCCGTCGACGGCGCCGGCGCCACGCTGCGCGCGCTGATCGACGACCTCGAGGGCAGCCACCCCGGCCTCAAGGACCGCCTGGTCGAGGACAAGAACGGCTCCATCGAGCTGCGCCGCTTCGTCAACGTCTACGTCAACGACGAGGACGTGCGGTTCATCGGCTCGCTCGACGCCGAGCTCAAGGACGGCGACCAGGTCGTCGTGCTGCCCGCCGTCGCCGGAGGCGCGGCATAACCCCCACGGTCATCACACGCCGGTCGAGGAAGGCGCGCTAGCGCCTGTCTCGAGACCACTCCACAGCCGCCGACCGGCGACCTCACCTCGTCGCCCCGGTCGCGTGGTCTCGAGACGGTTGCCAGCGCAACCTCCTCGACCACCGTCTGGTCCGGGCAGCTCGATCACCGTGGTGGCGCCTGGTGGATAGTCTCCACGCATGACCGAGCGCCGAACGTTCGTCCTCGTCGACGGTGAGAACCTCGACGCCACGCTCGGCTCGGCGGTGCTCGGCCGTCGTCCGCTGCCCGAGGAGCGTCCCCGCTGGGAGCGGGTCACGACCTACCTCGAGGAGCAGTGGGGCCAGCCGGTCACCGGCCTGTTCTTCCTCAACGCCAGCAACGGCAACCTGCCCACGGGCTTCGTGCAGGCGCTGCTGGCCATGGAGTACCGACCCGTCCCGCTGTCGGGGCGCGCCGACGAGAAGGTCGTCGACATCGGCATCCTGCGCACCCTCGAGGCGCTGCGCGAGCGCGGTGACGCCGACGTCGTCCTCGGCAGCCACGACGCCGACTTCGCCGAGGCGATCCACGCGCTGCTGCCCGACCGACGGGTCGGGGTCCTGGGGTTCCGGGAGTTCACCAGCACCCAGCTGGCGATCGAGGGGGTCGAGCACTTCGACCTCGAGTACGACGTCCGGGCGTTCAACGCCGAGCTCCCGCGGGTGCGGATCATCCCGCTCGAGGAGTTCGACCCGACCTACTTCCTGCGCTGATGGGCGTGCGCGACGTGCCGTCGGCGATCGGCCGCGGGCGCGACCGGATCACCGGCACCTTCCAACGCCGCTACCCGACGGTCGCGGTCACCGGCATGACCGGCGTCGGCAAGACCGAGCTGGTCGACCACCTGTGCGGTCGGGCGGCGCCCGGCGGCACGTCGGAGTCGGGCTCGGCCGTCATGGAGCGCCGCGTGCGCCGCGACCGGCGCCTGCGGGGCTTCCGGTTCCGGGTCGTGCCCGGCGAGAACGCCGCCACCCGCCTCGGCGCGCTCGACGAGGTGTTCCACGACGACCCCGTCGACGGCGTGCTCCACGTGGTCGCCGACGGCCTGGCCACCGGACGCCGGCTGGCCGGCACCACCGGCCCCGCCCTCGTCGAGCGCGAGGAGCAGCGCGCCCGCGAGCTCGAGGACTGGACCGTCACCGCCCACCGCATCGCCTCGATGGCCGTCCGCCGTCCGCACCCGACCTGGCTGGTCGTGGTGGTGACCAAGGTCGACCTGTTCGCCGACGACGTCGACGAGGTGGTGCGCTCCTACTCACCGGGCAGCGGTACGCCGTTCGGCGACCGCCTCGACGAGCTGCGCGCGCTGGCCGGTGCGGCCAAGCTCTCGATCGACGTGCTGCCGGCGTGCAGCCACCTCGACGGCGACGCCGTCTCGACGGCCCAGCGCGACGCCTACCTCGACGCCCTCGAGACCCGGATGGCCCAGCTGTCCGGGCACGTCTGACGATCACGGCGAGGTTCGCGGCGACTGTCACACTGGAGCCGTGCGCTACGACAACCTCCTCGCGTCCGTCGGCAACACCCCGCTCGTGGGGATGCCGCGGCTCTCGCCGAGCCCCGACGTACGCCTGTGGGCCAAGCTCGAGGACCGCAACCCGACCGGCTCGATCAAGGACCGCCCGGCGCTGATGATGATCGAGGAGGCGGAGAAGGACGGCACGCTGCGTCCCGGGTGCACGATCCTCGAGCCCACCTCGGGCAACACCGGCATCTCGCTGGCGATGGCGGCCAAGCTCAAGGGCTACCGGATCGTCTGCGTGATGCCCGAGAACACCTCGGTCGAGCGCCGTCAGCTGCTGCAGATGTGGGGCGCCGAGATCATCTCCTCGCCCGCGGCCGGCGGCTCCAACGAGGCGGTCCGCGTGGCGAAGCGGGTCGCCGCCGAGCACCCCGACTGGGTGATGCTCTACCAGTACGGCAACGCCGCCAACGCGCTCTCCCACGAGCGCGGCACCGGCCCCGAGGTGCTCGCCGACCTGCCCTCGATCACCCACTTCGTCGCCGGCCTCGGCACCACCGGCACCCTGATGGGCGTCTCGCGCTTCTTCCGCCGCGCCAAGCCCGAGGTGCGCATCGTCGCCGCCGAGCCCCGCTACGGCGAGCTCGTCTACGGGCTGCGCAACCTCGACGAGGGCTTCGTGCCCGAGCTCTACGACGCCGACCTGATCGACTCGCGCTTCTCGGTCGGCCCGCGTGACGCCGTACGCCGGGTGCGCGAGCTGCTCGAGCTCGAGGGCATCTTCGCCGGTGTCTCGACCGGCGCGATCCTGCACGCCGCGCTCGGCCAGGCCGCCAAGGCGGTGCAGGCCGGCGAGCGTGCCGACATCGTGTTCATCGTGTGCGACGGCGGCTGGAAGTACCTCTCCACCGGCGCCTACGAGGGCACCGTCGACGAGGCCGAGGACCGGCTCGAGGGTCAGCTCTGGGCCTGATCGCGCACCGCACCGGCGGTCGATGACCGACACTGGGGGTATGTCATCCCCCCGCGCCGGAGCCACGACCTGGCAGGCCCCCTCTCCCGGGATCGCGATCATCCCCGGTGTCCTGCTCACCTTCGTGGGCTTGTGGATGCTGACCGACGGTGGCCCGCTGCCGCTCAGCTGGTTCGTCACCGCTGCCGGGCAGGCGTTCCTGCTCATCGGCGCCGTCGCCAAGGGCGTCGCCTGGGGGCTGGCCCTGCACCGGATCGACGTCGACCGGGGCTGAGCTCGCCTATCCCGGGGTTGCCACTCCCGGCTTGCCGGCGTCGGCGTACGACGCCACGACGGAGACGTTGAGCGGGAAGTCGATCGGCAGATCGCGGAAGACCAGCGCGCCCGCGGCGGTGGCCGCTTCGGTGGCCGCCGCGGCGACCTGGCCGGCGAGGTCGGCCGGGGCGTGCACCACGACCTCGTCGTGCAGGAAGAACACCAGGTGCGGCCGCTCCTCGAGCCGGCCCGAGCCCAGGGCCCAGAGCCGGTGGCGCAGGTCGGCGATCCAGCACAGCGCCCACTCGGCGCCGGTGCCCTGCACCACGAAGTTGCGGGTGAAGCGCCCCCAGGAGCGGCGGTAGGCGGCCTGCTGCTCGGGGTCCGCGGGCACCTCGCCGAGCGTCTGGGAGCCGCGCCCGAGCAGGGTGCGCACGACCTGGCCGCGCTCGCCGGCGCGGGCGGCCGTCTCGACCAGGCCGAAGGCGTCGGGGTAGCGGCGCGCGAGACCGGCCAGCAGCCGACCGCTCTCGCCGCTGGTGGCGCCGTACATCGCGCCGAGCAGGCCGAGCTTGGCGTCGTTGCGGCTCGCGACGGCGCCGGTGTCGACCATGCCCTGGTAGAGGTCCGCGCCGCGCGCGGCTCGGGCCAGCGCCCGGTCGCCGCTCATCCCGGCCAGCACCCGCGGCTCGAGCTGGGCGACGTCGGCGACGACCAGGACCCAGCCGTCGTCGGCGACCGCGGCCGGGCGCACCTGCACCGGGATGGAGAGCGCGCCACCGCCGTTGGACGACCAGCGTCCGGTGGTCGAGCCCGCCGGTTGGTACGACGGCCGGAACCGGCCGCCACTGACCCACTGGTCGATCCACGCCCAGCCGTTGGTCGAGAACAGGTGGGCCAGCTGTTTGTAGCGCAGCAGCGGCTCGATGCCGGGGTGCTCGAGCCGGCGCAGGGACGACGCGCGGGTGTCGGCGACCTCGAGGCCGGCACGGCGCAGCGCCGTGAGCAGCTCGGGCCGCGAGTCGGGGTTGAGACCGGGCGCGGCGAACGCCGTACGCACCTGGGCCGCCAGCGCCTCGAGGCCGGCCGGTCGGGCGCCACGCGGCGGTCGCGGGCCGAGCAGGTCGGCCAGCAGGCGCTCGTGGACGTCGACGCGCCACGGCAGGCCGGCGTGGGTCATCTCGACCGCGACGAGCGCCCCGGACGACTCTGCCGCGAGCAGCAGCCCGAGGCGGGCCGCCTCGCCGGGTCCGGTCGCCGCGGCCACCGCGGCCAGCTGCCGGGCGTCCTCGAGGTCGGCGCGCAGGTGCTCGACGACGTCGTCGCCAGAGAACAGCACCGGCTCCGAGGGCTGGGTCGGGCCGAGCCGGTCCCAGTGCTCGGACTCCTCGCCGACGAGCTGCCCCGGGTCGACCGCGGGCGCCCGCCGGAGCAGGTGGTGGCCCAGACGCAGGTCGTGGCAGCGCGCGACCCGCACCCCCGCCGCGAGGAGTGGGGGATACCAGCGGGCCGTGTCGTCCCAGACCCATCGCGGGGGATCGGCCGCCTCGGCACCCTCGGCCTCGCGCCCGGCGACGTACGCCGGGAGGTCGGCCCGGGTGGTCTCGTGCGTGGCCCCGCCGTCGACCACCAGGACGCGGTCGCCGGCCAGGCGCGACAGCGAGATCCGGGACATGGGGACACCCTGGCACCCGGCGCCCCCGGGTTACGGTGACGGCATGTGGAAGCCCCGAGGTCTGGTCGTCGCCGTGCTCGCCAGCGCCCTCCTGGCCCTCGTGGTGCCATCGACCTCCGCCGAGCCCGCCCGCGCGGGCGAGGTCGTCAGCACCCTGGAGCCCACGGTCCGCGGCGAGCCCGTGTGGGGCCGCACGCTCTCGACCTCCGGTGGCGCGTGGGAGCCGGCCCGGGTCACCAAGACCTACCGCTGGCTGCGCGACGGTCAGGCGATCAGCGGCGCGACCGCGTCGACCTACCGGCTCGGCACCCGCGACCTCGGCCACCGGCTCAGCGTGCGCGTCACGGCCACGGAGGCCGAGGGCAACACCGCGACGGCGACGTCGCCCGAGCGCGCCCGGGTGGTGCGGGCGGCGCTGGTCAACCGCGAACGTCCGCAGGTCGCCGGGACCCCGCGCTACGGCAGGGTCCTCGCCGCCCGGGTCGGCCGCTGGTGGCCGCAGCCCGAGCGCTTCACCTACCGGTGGTTCCGCGGGCCGGACCCGATCGCCAACGCCCGCTCCGCGCGCTACGCCCTGGCTCCCGCCGACGTCGGGCGCCGGATCAGCGTGCAGGTGACCGGTTCCTCCACCGGCCGCCGGACCACCGCGGCGCGCTCGCCCTCGGTCCTGGCCAAGCACGTCGTCGACGTACGCCGCTCGGTCACCTACTCGGTGAGGACGGACGGCCGGATCACGGCCGACCTGACTGAGTTCAAGCGGCTCGTGCAGGAGACCTACGAGGACCCGCGCGGCTGGCGCGCCTCGGGCGTCAGCTTCCGGCGGGTGTCGAGCGGCGGGTCGTTCACGGTGGTGCTCGCCGAGGCGAGCCGGCTGCCGTCGTACGACAGCATCTGCAGCACGACGTGGAGCTGCCGGGCGGGCCGGTTCGTGGTCATCAACCAGACCCGTTGGCTGCACGCCTCGCCGGCCTGGAACAAGGCCCGCCGCTCGCTGCGCGACTACCGCCACATGGTCGTCAACCACGAGACCGGGCACTGGCTCGGCAACGGCCACGCGAGCTGCCCGCGGGCCGGTGCGCTCGCGCCGGTGATGATGCAGCAGTCGAAGGGCACCCAGGGCTGCACGTTCAACCCGTGGCCGACCGCGGCCGAGCTGCGCTGAACGGACGAGACGCGGTCCGTGCCGTCCGCACGAGGGCGTTCCTGCGTTCACTAACCGGTTAGTGAACGTGGAGGGGCGGTCAGAATCAACGTGCCGCGTCGAGGCCGGGCTGCGCCGAGCGGATGCTCCGGGGCCGGTCCTGCTAGGAAGGGTGAGTGAGCCTGACCCCCGTCGACCTGGCCCCGATCCGCACCCCCGTCGAGCTGGCCGACCGGCTCGGTGACGCTCTCGGGCTGCGACCCGGTGACCTGCTGGTGAAGCGCGACGACCTCGTCGGACCCGGCGGCGGTGGCAACAAGGTCCGCAAGCTCCAGTGGACCTGCGCCGAGGCTCTCGCGGCCGGCGCGGACACGCTGGTGACCAGCGGAGCCGCGCAGAGCAACCACGCCCGTCTCACCGCCGCGGTCGGCGCCCGGCTGGGCCTGCCCGGCCTGTTCGGGCACGACGAGGCGCGGCGCAGGCTGGGCGAGCAGTCGAGGTGACCTCGAGGGCGCCGGCGTACGGTCCGGACGTCGCCGACGCGCCGGGTCAGTCGAAGAGCCGCGGCTGAGGCGGGCCGAGCGCGGGATCGACCCCGTCGAACAGGCTGCTGACCGACTCGCCGGCGTGGATGCGGGCCACGGCCTCGGCGAGCAGCCCGGCCACCGACAGGACGCTCAGCTGCGGCCACCCGCCCGGGACGACGGGCGGCGGCACGGTGTCGGTCGTGACGACCTCGGTGATCATCGGGTGGTCCTTGAGCCGCTCGACGGCGGCGCCCACGAACAGGCCGTGGGTGCAGGCGACCGAGGCCTCGGTGCAGCCCTGGTCGCGCAGCCGGTCGAGCAGCTCGACGATCGAGCCGCCGGTGGCGATCTCGTCGTCGAGCACGATCGCGCGCCGCCCGTGCACGTCGCCGACGATGGCGTCGATGACGACCCGGTCGTCGGCCAGGCGCTTCTTGCTGCCGGCGGCCACCGGCAGTCCGAGGAGCCGGGCGAACTGCGTGGCGGTCTTGGCGTTGCCGAAGTCGGGGGAGACCACCACCGCGTCGCCGAGGTCCTGGCCGAGGTAGTGGTCGGCAAGCACCCCCAGTGCGGTGAGGTGGTCTACGGGCATCGAGAAGAACCCGTGCACCTGCGGGGCGTGCAGGGTCATGGTGATCACCCGATCGACGCCGGCGGTGGCGAGCAGGTCGGCGACCAGACGCCCGCCGATGGACAGCCGCGAGGCGTCCTTCTTGTCCGAGCGCGCGTAGGCGTAGTAGGGCACGACCGCGGTGATCTTGTCCGCCGAGGCACCGCGGGCCGCGTCGACCATCAGCAGCAGCTCCATCAGGTGCTCCTGCGTGGGCGGGACCAGCGGCTGGACCAGGTAGACGTCGCGCTGGCGGCAGTTGGCCTGCAGCTGGGCCTGCAGGCAGTCGTTGGAGAAGCGGGTCAGCTCGACCGGTGACAGGGGCACCCCGAGCCGCTCGCAGATGGACTCGGCCAGCGCGCGGTGCGCGTTGCCGCTGAAGACCACGATCTCGCGCACGGCCCCACCCTATGCGCGTGCCGGCCCCGGACGTCGCGGACATCACCCCCGAGACGTCGTGCGCCGAGGCACGGGTACGCCGTACCGTTGCGTCTCGTGACCGTGCCGCCTTCGCCCCGGTGGCCCGCTGAGTCCTCGGACGGCCAGGGCCTGCGCGACGCCCCGATCGGCATCTTCGACTCCGGCTTCGGCGGCCTCACCGTCGCCCGCTCGGTGATCGACCAGCTGCCCCACGAGTCGCTCCTCTACGTCGGCGACACCGCCCGCCAGCCCTACGGCCCCAAGCCGATCGGCGAGGTCCGCGAGTACGCCCTCGAGTGCCTGGACCACCTCGTCCACCAGGGAGTCAAGGCCCTCGTCATCGCGTGCAACTCGGCGAGTGCTGCCATGCTCCGCGACGCGCGCGAGCGCTACGACGTGCCCGTCGTCGAGGTCATCTTCCCGGCCACCCGGCGCGCGGTCGCCGCGACCCACACCGGTCGGATCGGCGTGATCTGCACCCGCTCGACCGCCGACTCCCGGGCCTACGACGACGCGTTCGCCGCCGCCCCTCAGGTCACGCTCAGCACCCGCGCCTGCCCCCGCTTCGTCGACTTCGTCGAGGCCGGCGTCACCGGCGGCGACGAGCTGATCGCCGCCGCCCACGACTACCTCGACCCGCTCGTCGAGGCCGGCGTCGACACCCTGATCCTCGGCTGCACGCACTACCCGCTGCTGACCGGCGTCATCTCCTACGTCGTCGGCGAGGGCGTCACCCTGGTCAGCAGCGCCGAGGAGTGCGCCAAGGACGTCTACCGGATGCTGGCCGACACCGGTCTGATGCGCACCTCGGGCGAGCCGTCGTACCGCTTCGTCACCACCGGCTCACCGGTCGAGTTCGAGACCATCGGCCGTCGGTTCCTCGGCCCCGAGATGGCCTCGGCCACCCAGTTCGTCGGAGGAGCAGCCTGATGAGGCTCACGATCATCGGGTGCTCCGGGTCCTACCCGGGACCCGACGCCAGCGCGAGCTGCTACCTCGTCGAGGCCGACGTCGGCGACGGCGACGACAAGCGCACCTGGCGGATCCTGCTCGACCTCGGCAGCGGCTCGCTCGGCGTCCTGCAGCGCCATGCCGACGCGCTGGCCGTCGACGCGGTGCTCTTCAGCCACCTGCACCCCGACCACTGCAGCGACCTGTGCGGCTACTACGTCCTGCGCAAGTACCACCCCGACGGCGCCCAGCCGCGGATCCCGGTCTACGGCCCCACCGGGGTCGCCGAGCGGATGTCCGAGGCCTACGGGCTGCCCGACGGGGCCGGGATGGCCGACGCCTTCGACTTCCGCGAGTACGCCGGCCCGATCACCCTGGGACCCTTCACGATCCTGCCGATCCCCGTGGAGCACCCGGTCGAGGCCTACGGGCTGCGGATCAGCGTGGGGCAGTCGACGCTGGGCTACAGCGGCGACTCGGCCACCTGCGAGGGCCTCGACCGGATCGCCGCCAACACGCGGCTGTTCCTGTGCGAGGCGTCCTTCCGCGAGGTCGACGACAACCCGCCGGGCATCCACCTCACCGGGGTCGAGGCCGGCGCCACCGCCGCCCGCTCACGGACCGGTCGCCTGGTCATCACCCACGTCCCGCCGTGGTTCGACGCCGACGGGATGGTGGCCGAGGCGCGCACGGCCTACTCGGGTCCGATCGAGCTCGCGGCCACCGGGGCGACGTACGAGATCTGAGTGCCGGGCCCGGCCCGACGCCCACCCGTGGGGGTGGACCTGCCGTCGACGACTCCGAGCATCGTCGTGACGCGCCCGGGCAGCCGCCCGGTCCACACGCACGAAGGAGTCGTCATGGGTTACGGATTCGGTGGGTTCCTGCTGGTCGTCGGACTGGTGCTCGCCCTGGCGGTCACCGACCAGATCGAGGGCGTCGACCTGACCATGGTCGGCTGGATCATGGCCGCCGTCGGCGCCGTCGTCATCGTGCTGACCGCCGTGACGTGGAACTCCGGTCGCCGCGCCCGCACCGTGGAGACGGTCACCAACCCCGACGGCACCCAGACGACCGTCGAGCGTCGCTCGCAGACCTGATCCGACGACCCGCGCCCCGACCGCGGGTCCCGCGGCGGTCGCGGTCGCCCATCGGGCAGAGTGTGCGCCATGATCACGGTCGAGGGGCTCACCCGCACCTACGGCGACTTCGTCGCCGTCGACGACGTCAGCTTCGCCTGCCAACCGGGTCGGGTCACCGGCTTCCTGGGGCCCAACGGGGCGGGCAAGACCACCACGATGCGCATCCTGGTCGGTCTGACCGCGGCCAGCCGGGGTCGCGCGACGATCGGCGGGCACCTCTACCGTGACCTGCCCAACCCGGGCCGTCACGTCGGGGTGCTCCTCGACGCCAGTGCCCAGCACGGCGGTCGCACCGGGCGCGAGATCCTCACCATCGGCGCCACCGCCATGGGGCTGCCGATGTCGCGCGTCGACGAGATGCTGCACCTCGTCTCGCTCAGCCCCGACGAGGCCGGCCGCCGGCTGCGCAACTACTCCCTGGGCATGAAGCAGCGCCTCGGCATCGCCCACGCGCTGCTCGGCGACCCGCGGGTGCTGATCCTCGACGAGCCGGCCAACGGTCTCGACCCCGCCGGCATCCGCTGGATGCGCGGCCTCCTCAAGGGGTACGCCGACCGCGGCGGCACGGTGCTGCTGTCGAGCCACCTGCTGCACGAGGTCGAGCAGATCGCCGACGAGATGATCCTCATCGGCCGCGGCCGGATCGTGGCCCGCGGTGACAAGAAGACCCTGATGGAGTCGCAGAAGGCGACCCGCAGGGCGACCACGACGGTGGTGTCCCTCGACAACGACCGGCTGGCCGCCGCCCTGCGCGCGAAGGGGCTCGAGGTGACCCCGGGTCCCGAGGCCCTCACCGTGGTGGCCGAGGCGGTCGAGGTCGGCCGGGTCGCCGCCGACCAGCAGGTCGTGCTGGTCGACCTGCGCTCGGTCGAGGGCGGCCTCGAGGACCTCTTCCTCGAGCTCACCTCCACCACCCAGCGCGAGGGCTTCCCACCGCACCAGGGGCCGCCCCCCGGCTACCAGCAACAGGGGCCCCCGGCCGGCTACCCCTACCAGGGCCAGCAGGCACCCCCGCCCGGATACCCCCAGCAGCCAGGAGCCCCCCGATGAGCGCGCCGCACCCGCCCCCGTTCCAGGGCCCGCCGCAGGGCCAGCCGCAGCAGCAGCCCCCGGGCTACCCGCAGGGCCCGCCCCAGGGCTTCCCGCAGGGCAAGCCCCCGGGCTACGCCCAGGGCGCGCCGGCGTCGTACCAGGGTCCGGTCCTCGACGTCTCCGGCACGCCGCCGATCCCGTTCGCCCGACTCGTCAAGGTCGAGCTGCGCAAGGCGCTCGACACCTCCGCGGGGTTCTGGCTGCTGGCCGCCATCGCGGTGCTGATCATCATCGTCGAGGGCTTCCTGCTGGTGATCGGGCTGCTCAACGGCGACACCCAGTACCGGCTCGTCGACTTCACCACCCTCGGTGGCTACGTGCTGCAGCCGCTGCTGCCGATCGTCGTCGCGCTGCAGGTCACCAGCGAGTGGAGCCAGCGCACCGCGATGGTGACCTTCGCGACCGAGCCGCGCCGCCTGGTCGTGGTCTACGCCAAGCTCGCCGCTGGCGCGATGGTCGCCCTGCTGATGACCGTCGTGCTGTTCGCCGTCGCGCTGGTGTGCCTGCTGCTGCTGTGGGTCTTCCAGGACAACGTCGACTGGGGCACCAGCCTGTCCGGCACCGTGGGCCTGCTGGTGTTCCTCTTCGTCGGTGTGGCCGTCGCCTTCGCCGCAGCGACCCTGCTGCTCAACACCCCGGCGACGATCGTCACCTTCCTCGCCGTCATCTACGCCGTCCCGACGGTGGTCGCCACCATCGGTGCCCTGTGGGCCGACTTCCGCGACTTCGGTCGCTACCTCAACCTGCAGGGCGCGCTCTACCCCGTGCTGTCGGGCACGCTCGACTCCGGCAGCGAGTGGGCGCGGCTGCTCGTCGCGCTGCTGATCTGGGTCGTCATCCCGGTCGGGCTGGGCATGACCCGGATCCTCAAGGCCGAGGTGAAATAAGCCCGCAGGCGCCTCGCGAGGAACGAGCGAGGGGCCGTTGCGGGTGAAGATCGAGCAAGCGACACGCCTGAGCCTGCGAAGGCGTGCGAGCGCGTCGAGATCACCCCAGCCGAGGCTGCCAGGCCGACCGACTAGTCCAGACCAGCGTCGTGAACGCAGATCGCGACCTGGACGCGGTTGGTGACGCCGAGCTTGTCGAAGACCCGTGAGACGTGGGTCTTGACGGTCGGCACCGACAGATGGAGCTCGGCGGCGACCTCGGCGTTGGAGAGTCCTCGGCCCACGGCCATGGCGACGTCGTACTCACGCTCGGTGAGGGCGGTCAGCCGCAGCGCGGCCGACTGGGCGCGGTCGTCGCCCGGTCCGGTGCGCAGCTGCGCGATCAGGGTGCGCGTCACCGACGGCGACAGCATCGGGTCGCCGTCGGCGACCCGGCGGATCGCGGCGACGATGTCGGCGGGTCGGGTGTCCTTGAGCAGGAACCCGTCCGCGCCCGCCCCGAGCGCCTCGACCACGTGCTCGTCGGCGTCGAAGGTGGTCAGCACGATGATCTTCGGCGGGTGCTCCGCCGCGAGCAGTCGCCGGGTGGCCTCGAGGCCGTTGAGCCGCGGCATCCGGATGTCCATCAGGACGACGTCGGGGCGCGTCTCGCCCGCCAGCCGGACGCCGTCGAGCCCGTCGACCGCCTCGCCCACGACCTCGAGGTCGGGCTGGCCGCCCAGCATCAGCCGGAGGGCCGAGCGCACCAGAGGGTCGTCGTCGACGAGCAGGACCCGGGTCACGCCGACCACGGTATCCAGCCGCGGAGCACGAACCGGCCACCGCTCGCGCCGTGCTCGATGCGCCCGCCGCGCAGGGTGGCCCGTTCGGTGAGCCCGACCAGGCCCAGTCCGGCACCGGGGGCGGCCGTCGGCCCGAAGCCCAGCGGGTTGGCCAGGACCACGTCGATGCCGTCCTCGGGGGAGCCGTGCACGTCGATGCTCAGCTCGGCGCCGGGCGCGTGCTTGCGGGCGTTGGTGATGCCCTCCTGCACGATCCGGTAGAGGGTGCGCCCGGTCGCGTCGGGGACGGGTACGTCGACGTCGGCCACCGCGTCGGCGTACGCCACGCGCAGCCCGGCCCGCCGGGCCTCCTCGACCAGCTCGCCTAGGTCGGCGTACGTCGGCTGCGGTGCGTGGTGCGCCCCGACGTCGCCGCCGCGCAGGATGCCGAGGACGCCGCGCAGGTCGTCGAGCGCCTGGTTGGCGGCGTCGCGGATGACGGTCACACCCTCGCGCAGCTCGTCGGCGCCGAGGTCGTCGCGGTAGCTCAGCGCCCCGGCCCGCATGGAGATCTGGGAGATCCGGTGCGCGAGCACGTCGTGCATCTCGCGGGCGATCCGCCCGCGCTCCTCGAACCGTGACTGGTTGGCGCGCAGCTCCTGCTCGGCCTCGGCGCGCTCGGCCCGCGAGCGCAGGGTCCACAGCAGCTCGCGGCGCGAGCCGATGTACATGCCCCAGGCCAGCACCGCGGAGACGAAGACGATGTTGGTGGACACCGTGATCCACCAGGGCTCGGGCTGGTCGGGCGGGAACATGTGGCTGAAGGCGAGGGCCGAGACGAAGTTGACGGCGGCCACCACGCCCACCGGCACCCAGCGCCTGGTGGTGGCCAGCGAGACGGCGGCCAGGACCGCGGGTCCGGCGGCCACGGCCGAGAAGGTGCCCAGGGCAGCGGTCACCAGCGCCACGGCGAGCGGCCAGCGACGCCGGTACTGCACCAGGACGAAGGCGGCGGCGCCCAGGGTCAGGTCGGCGACGATGACGACGGTCGAGCGCGTCTCGCTGATGGTGAACCACACCACCGTGCTGACCGAGAGCGTGACGGCCAGGCGCCACCCGTGGCTCCACCACCGCAGGTGGGGCTGGAACTCCGCCGGGCTGGGCCGGCCCGCGTCGGTCACGGACCCAGCCTAGGGAGCCGTGCGGTCGCGGGCATCGGCCCGTCGGCTGCTCGGCGTACGACTTTGGTCGCAGGACGCCAGCCGCGCGGCCGATGCGCGGGCTCCTCGACGACCGACACAGTGGAGCCATGATCGAAGTCAACGGACTCACCCGGACCTACGGCGGCTTCACGGCCGTCGACGACGTCAGCTTCACCTGCGAGCCGGGCAGCGTGACCGGCTTCCTGGGCCCCAACGGCGCGGGCAAGACCACCACGATGCGCATCATGGTCGGGCTCACCCCCGCGACCAGCGGCACCGTCACCATCGGCGGGCACGCCTACCGCGACCTGCCCAACCCCGGACGCCGGGTCGGGGTGCTCCTCGACGCCAGCGCCCAGCACGCCGGGCGCACCGGGCGCGAGATCCTCACCCTGGGCGCGCGCACGATGGGCCTGCCGTCGTCTCGCGTCGACGAGATGCTCGCGATGGTCTCCCTGAGCGAGACCGAGGCCAAGCGCCGCCTGCGCAACTACTCCCTCGGCATGAAGCAGCGCCTCGGCATCGCCCACGCGCTGCTCGGCGACCCCGAGGTGCTGATCCTCGACGAGCCGGCCAACGGCCTGGACCCCGCCGGCATCCGCTGGATGCGCGACCTGCTCAAGGGCTACGCCCGCCGCGGCGGCACCGTGCTGCTCTCCAGCCACCTGCTCCACGAGGTCGAGCTCATCGCCGACGAGATGATCCTCATCGGGCACGGGCGCATCGTGGCCCGCGGCGACAAGCAGGCCCTGCTGGCGCGAGGTGCCGGCGAGGGCAGGGCGAGCAGCATCGTGTCCGCACTCGACCAGGACGCCCTGGCCGGGGCCCTGCACCAGGCGGGGTACGCCGCCACGCCGGAGGGCAGCGGCTTCCGGGTCGCCGCCTCGACGGCCGATGTCGGTCGTCTCGCCCTCGAGCACCTGGTGGTGCTCACCGAGCTGCGCAACGGCGCCAGCGGCCTGGAGGACCTGTTCCTCGAGCTCACCTCCGACACCCAGCGCGAGACCGCGCCCGCCCTCGACACGAACGGAGCCGCAGCATGAGCGCCACCACCCCCTCCACCGCTCCCCGCCCGCACACCATGGACATCAGCGGCGACGCACCGGTTCCGTTCGGACGGCTGGTGTCGGTCGAGACCCGCAAGTCGTTCGACACCCGCGCCGGCCGGGCGTTGACCTTCTCGATCATCGGGCTGGTCGTGGCCGTGATCGCGATCGGGGCCGTCGCCTTCCCCGAGGACAACCAGGACTACGTCGCCATGCTCGGCGTCGCCGGCGGGGTGCTCGGCTACTTCCTGCCGATCCTGATGATCATGCTGGTGACCAGCGAGTGGAGCCAGCGCACCGGGCTGGCCACCTTCACCCTCGAGCCGCGCCGACCGCGCGTGATGGGCGCCAAGATCACGGCCGGCCTGGGCCTCGCGGTCGCCGCCCTGGTCCTCGGCGCCCTGGTCGCTGCCGCCGGGACGGCGCTGAGCCCGGTCAACGGCGGCGAGGCGGTCTGGAACCTCGGCTACGACCAGGTCCAGAGCTTCCTGCTCACCAGCCTGATCGGCGTCCTGATCGGCTTCGCGCTGGCGATGCTCCTACGCAACACCCCGGCCGCGATCGTGGCCTACTTTGTCTACACGTTCATCCTGCCCACCGTGGCCGCGGCACTGGAGGCGCTCATCGACGGCTTCGACAAGGTCGCCCCGTGGATCGAGTTCAACACCGCCCAGGTCCCGCTGTTCACCGGTGACTACCGCCCCGACGGCGAGGAGTGGGCGCAGATGGCCGTCTCCGGCTTCATCTGGCTGGTCATCCCGTTCGCGCTCGGCCTGTGGCGCCTGGTGAAGGCCGAGGTGAAGTAGGCGGCGTCCGTCATACGGTCTGGTGGCCGGGGGCGCCGCGACGTATGACGTCCCCGCCCGCCTGGACGTCATACGGAGCGGCGCCCCGAGCCGCCAGACCGTATGACGCACCCGCTACCCCAGGACCGGCGAGCGACAGGTCGGCTGCACCACGGTGTCGGGGCTGACGTGACCTGACTAGGGTCGAACGCATGACTTCCGAGACTGCGACCCCGACCCCGCGCGAGGACGGCCGCGCCGACGACGAGCTGCGGCCGATCAAGATCACCCGGGGCTGGCTCGACCACGCGGCCGGGTCGGTCCTGGTCGAGTTCGGCAAGACCCGGGTGCTCTGCGCGGCCTCGGCCTCCGAGGGCGTGCCGCGCTGGCGCAAGGGCTCGGGCCAGGGCTGGGTCACCGCCGAGTACTCCATGCTCCCCGCCTCGACCCACACCCGCTCGGACCGCGAGTCGGTCAAGGGCCGCATCGGCGGTCGCACCCACGAGATCAGCCGGCTGATCGGCCGCTCGCTGCGCGCTGTCATCGACTACGACGCCATGGGCGAGAACACCATCCAGCTCGACTGCGACGTCCTGCAGGCCGACGGCGGCACCCGCACGGCCGCGATCACCGGGGCGTACGTCGCCCTGGTCGACGCCTGCGCCTCGCTCGGCGTCGCCGGGGCCCTGACCGGCTCGGTCGCCGCCGTCTCGGTCGGCATCATCGACGGCACCCCCCGCCTCGACCTGCCCTACGTCGAGGACGTCCGGGCCGAGACCGACATGAACGTCGTGATGACCGGCACCGGCGCGTTCGTCGAGGTGCAGGGCACCGCCGAGGGTGCGGCGTTCGATCGCCGTGAGCTCGACGCGCTGCTCGACCTGGCGCAGAAGGGCTGCGCCGACCTCACCGAGCTGCAGCGGGTCGCGCTCGGTGCCTGAGGTCACCCGCGAGCTCCACCTGGCCTCGCGCAACGCCAAGAAGATCGCGGAGATGGAGCGGATGCTCGCCGCACACCTGCCCGGCGCGACGGTCCGCGGCCTCGACGACGTCGAGCACTACCCCGAGCCGGTCGAGGACGAGGCGACCTTCGCGGGCAATGCGCTGCTCAAGGCTCGCGCCGGTGCGGCGGCCACCGGCCTGGCCACGGTCGCCGACGACAGCGGCCTGTGCGTCGACGCCCTCCACGGCATGCCCGGCGTGCTCTCGGCGCGCTGGTCGGGCCCGCCCAAGGACGACGCCCGCAACAACCGGTTGCTGCTCGACCAGCTCGCCGACGTGCCCGACGAGCGCCGCGGCGCCCACTTCGTCTGCGCGGTCGCGGTGGTCCTGCCCGACGGGCGCGAGCACGTCGTCGAGGGCCGGATGGACGGCACCGTCATCCGCGAGGTCCGCGGCGAGGGCGGGTTCGGCTACGACGGGCTCTTCGTCGCCGACGTCCGACCGGGGCTGACGACCGCCGAGCTGAGCGTCGCCGAGAAGGACGCGATCTCCCACCGGGGTGCCGCGCTGCGCGAGCTGGCGGGGGCCCTGGACGACCTGCTGGCCTGACTCCGGCTGCTCGCTAGGACGACCATCTCCAGCTGGCCAGCATCTTCTTGAAGTCGTCGACCGAGGTGGTGTCGCCGGTCTTGGGGTAGGACAGGCCGATGGAGTACTGGTTGCCGTTGTGCAGCGCCAGGTAGGCGATCTGGGTGATCGGGTCGCCGGCGTTGTTGAGGCGGTCCTCGATCTTGACGCCGATGGCCCGCTCGCCGTCGATGGTCGTGTCGGCGATGTCGACCGGGGTGGCGTTGTCGGTGCTCGACAGGTTGCGCTTCCACAGCGGCTCGAGGTCCTCGAGCGACTCGGCCCCGCCGGCGCTGAGCGCCTCGACGATGATGCTGCTCTGGGCGAGGTTGATCGAGGAGCCCAGGACGATCGCGCTGTCGATGGTGTCGGCCAGCTTCTTGGCGTCGCTCGAGGCGTCCTTCCACCCGGTCGCCGGCAGGTCGTAGCTGTAGCCGTCGCCGCTGATGTCGCCGTCGCCCACCGGGGGCGCGGACGTCCCGGTCGTCGGGTCGCTCGTGGGGTCGGTCGGGTCGCTCGAGTCGGTGGCGGTGGGGTCCGACGCCGTCGGGTCGGACGTCGGCTGCGACGACGCGTCGCTGCTCGACGCCTCGTCCGGCGCCTTGTCGCCGTCGTCGTTGCCGACGACGACCAGCGTCACCGTGAACGCCGCCGCCACCAGGAGCACCACGGCCACGACCGCGACGATCAGACCGGTGCGCTTCTTCTTCGGGCCCTGCGGGCCCTGGGGGCCGTGCTGCAGCGGGACGCCGTACGACGGGGGGCCGCCGTTCCACCCGCCGGTGCCGCCGGGCTGGTACGGCGGCTGCGGGGGCTGGGCCGGGGTGCCGTAGGGGCTGCTTGGCGGGGGCGCGCCCCACGGGCTCTGGTCGCTCACCGCACAAGTATGGGTCGTGGTCCTGGGAAGTGCCGACGAGGGGACGTGAATACGATCGAGCGAGGCGCCCTGACCTGCACAATTGGACGTTTCCGCAGGTCAGTGGGGCTGATCCCCACGGCACATCGAGGAGCAGGTCCAGCCATCGTGGATCAACTGGGTACGACGTACCCACAGCTCAGGACGGGGCCCACGAGCTCCCCCTACGATCCCGCCATGCACTACCTCCTCTCGGTCGGCATACTTGCGCTCGCCTTGGTGGCAGCGGGGTGCGGGTCCGATGGATCGACGTCCGGGCAAAGGCCGCCCACGTCGTCTGCCGCGGAGGATGCAGGCGTCCTGACCGAGCGACCGGATGGAGTGAAAGACCATTTCAGTGGCAGGGCTTAGGGTCGTCGCGATCTGCGTCATTCTGTCCGCAAGCGTTTCGTGCTCCCTTGGCCACAATTCCTCGGCAGACTCCCATGACGCTCGGCCGAGCGGTGGGCTGAGGGTCCCGAGCGAACACGTCACCTACCTCACTTATGACCGATTTCCGGTGGGGACTATTTTCACAGACGGCTTGGAACGGATGTACCCAGCGGGGGCGCCAGCCAGGATCAGCGATCTCTCGTGGCTTGGCGGAGAAGCCGCAGCCAAGGTCATAGGGTGGAAGGTTGCTGGCCCTGATCGAAAATTCGGGGCCATGCAGATATCCCCGGGATTTCCTCCGACCAGTAGTGGATTCGGCACTATTGGCGACGCCATTGGAACTACCGTCACAGATGGGGAGGTCGGCCACGAGTTGCTCATCGGCATCGAGGTCATATCTGACAGCTATTCGGTCCGCACTGGCGTCGCGGTTGGCACGGTGGTCAACGGCAAGGCCTACCGAGATGAGTTCCCGGCCACACTCGTGTTTTGTGGGGCGGAGCTGTCCGAGGATGCCTGTGTTCAGCGCTACGAGACGGAAGGGGCGAAGGACTAGCCGATCCGCCTCGCGCAGTTCGTGTGACTTGCTTCGGCTGGCTATGAACGCCCACCTCAGCCCACCATGCCGCCTCCCTTGAGGCAGATCGAACACGTCTTTCGGCCGTGGCTACACCGGTACGACGCCCGCAGTCGCTGACACATCGGTCGCGTACCGCAGTCCTCCTGACCATCATGCCGTCGTGCTCCCAGGACGACGAGCCGGTGTCGCCAGGGCTAGGAGAGCGTGGCCGGCAGTGTCTCGAAGCCGCGCAGGATGCGGGTGTCGCGGCGTCGGGCACCGGGCTGGAGCCGCAGGTCGGGGTACCGGTCGAAGAGACGGCGCAGGCCCACCTCGCCCTCCATGCGCGCCAGAGCGGCTCCGAGGCAGAAGTGTCGGCCCCCGGAGAAGGAGAGGTGCTCGTTGGCGTTGCTCCGGCTGACGTCGAAGGTCCCGGGGTCGGCGAAGACGTCCGGGTCGCGGTTGGCGCCGGCGAGCAGGGCGGTGACGACCCCGCCCCGCGGGACCCGGACCCCGGAGACCTCGGTGTCGCGCACGGCGGTGCGGCCGGTGAGGAGGACGGGCGGGTCGAGCCGCAGCACCTCCTCCACCGCGGCCGGCCACCGGCCGGGCTCGCGACGCAGCAGCGCGAGCTGGTCGGGGTTGTCGTGGAGCAGGGCGATGCCGTTGCTGAGCAGGTTGACGGTGGTCTCGAAGCCGGCCGCCAGCACCAGGCCGGCCGTGGCCCGCAGCTCGGAGTCGGTGAGGGCGACACCGTCGTCGTCGCGAGCGGCGACCAGCTTGCTCAGCAGGTCGTCCCCGGGCACCCGGCGCTTGAGCTCGAGGTGAGCCGTCAGCCAACCCTCGAACCGGGACAGTGCGTCCTCGACCGAGCGGAACTCCGGCCAGGACAGCCCGAGATCGAGGCTCGGCGCCGCCCCGGAGCCGAACTCCAGGACCTTGTCGCGGTCGACCTCGGGGACTCCGAGGATCTCGGCGATCACCGTCACCGGGAGCAGTGCGCAGTAGGCAGGGACGAGGTCGACGGGGTCGGTGCTCGAGCCGTCGGCGCGGGCCCGTGCTGCGAGCGAGTCGAGCAGCTCGTCGGCGATCTGCTCGGTGCGCTCGCGGAGACCCTGCACGGCCTTGACCGTGAAGACCCGCGTGACGAGCTTGCGCATGCGGGTGTGGTCGGGCGGCTCGGTCACCAGCAGGGACGGCGGCGTGAGCGGACCGATCGGGGCTGTGGCCGCGGACCAGCGACCCAGCCGGCCCAGCGGTCCGGAGGCGCTGCCGAAGTCCACGCCGGCGCGCATGTCGGGGTTGGCCAGGACCTCTCGCACGGTCGGGTGGCTCGCGGTGACGAACGAGTACGTCGACCTGTGCAACGGGCCCGCCACCCGGATCTGCTCGAAGAGGTCCAGGGGGACGTCGCTGGAGGTGCGGGACGCCACGACGAGCCGGGCGTGCAGGTCGCCGGCACGAGCCGCGCGGGCGATCACCCACTTGGGCAAGGCGTGGTTGAGGCCCCACCGCGCACCCTGTCGGAGCCGCTCGAGAGGAGGGCGCGGGGTGGGAGCCGCGGTGTCACTGGCCATGGTCGCTCCTCGGAGATCGATGTGGATACTCCTGAGTATGCAGTACTCGTGGGTATCGTGGCGGCATGTCCGCGCGTCCCCCCGCCCCCGCCCGCCGGCGCCCCCCTCGCGACGACGTGCGGCGGGCCCTGCTCGAGGCTGCGGCCCGGGTCTTCGCCCGCCGGGGCATCGAGGGCTCCACCCTCGACGACGTGGCGGCCGACGCCGGTTTCACCAAGGGGGCGGTCTACTCCAACTTCGACAGCAAGCAGGCCCTGGTCAGCGCCCTCGTCGAGGACCGCACCTCGGCCTACCTCACCCTCGGCCTGGAGGCGGTGGCCGAGGTCGACCAGGACGCCCGCGACCTGGCCGTGCTCGCGCAGGTGCTCGGGGACCGGCTGACCGCCGCCGGCGACGAGCAGCGTGACTGGCACCTGCTCTTCCTCGAGCTCTGGCAGCGCGCGGTGCGCACCCAGGACCCCGGCGGCACCTTCGGGGAGCAGCGTGCGTCGCTGCGTGCCGCCGTGAGCGACGCCATCGGCGAGCGCGCGGCCAGATCCGGCACCTCCTTGTCCATGCCTGCCTCCGACCTCGCGATCGTGCTGATGGCGCTGGTCAACGGGCTGGCCGTGGAGCGCATGATCGCGCCGGACGACGTGCCGGCGGACTTGATGGGTCGGGTGCTGGCCCTCCTCGTGAACGGCCCCGCCTCGCCCCGCCCGGTCTGAGCGACGTACGCCGGGCACGACGCACGCGGCGACCTCGGGCTCGACCGACGCCGACTGGCACAATCGACCCGCACTCGCCGGAGTGGTGGAACTGGTAGACACGCAGGTTTTAGGTACCTGTGCCTTCGGGCGTAGGGGTTCGAGTCCCCTCTTCGGCACTCGACGGGCCCACGACCCGTCCTGGCTCGTCGCACCTGAGCGCCAGGAGCACCTACCTCTCAGTCGAGTCCCAGGTCGCGGCGCAGCTTGGCGACGTGGCCGGTGGCCTTGACGTTGTACTGCGCGACCTCGACCTTGCCGTCGGCGTCGACGACGAAGGTGGAGCGGATGACGCCCTGCACCGTCTTGCCGTACATCGTCTTCTCGCCGTACGCCGCCCACTGCTGCATGACGGTCCTGTCGGGGTCCGACAGCAGCCGGATGGTCAGGCCCTCCTTCTCGCGGAACTTCGCGAGCTTCTCGGGCTTGTCGGGGGAGATGCCGACGACGGTGAGACCGGCGCCCCGCAGCGAGTCGAGGGAGTCGCTGAAGTCGCAGGCCTGCTTGGTGCAGCCCGGCGTCATCGCGGCCGGGTAGAAGTAGACGACGACCCGCGACCCGTCCGGCCCGCTGCCGGTGAGGTCGGCGAGGGACACCTGGGCGCCGGTGTCGTCGGTGAGGGTGAAGGCCGGTGCGGTGTCGCCGGGCGTCAGGCGGTCGGTGGTGCCGGTCATGGGGTGCTCCAATCCGGAGAGGGTCGCTGTTGCAAGTCGATTGCAGCAACCTAGAGTGAGTGCGCGAGCCACGTTCAACCTACTGAGCGGCGCGCGCGCCTGCAGACCCACCTGACGACCACTTGACGACCCACCTGACGACGGAGTGGACCCCATGCACGTACCCGACGGATTCCTCGACGCGCCGACGTCGATCGCCACCGCAGCGGTCGCCGCCGTGGCGGTCGGCGTGTCGCTGCGCAAGGCCCGGGGTGAGCTCGACGACCGCACCGCGCCGCTCGCCGGCCTGGTCGCGGCGTTCATCTTCGCCACCCAGATGCTCAACTTCCCGGTGGCCTCCGGCACCAGCGGCCACCTGATGGGCGGGGCGATCGCCGCGGTGCTGGTCGGACCGTGGACCGGGGTGCTGGCCACCAGCGTCGTCTTCCTGGTCCAGTGCCTGCTGTTCGCCGACGGCGGCATCACCGCGCTCGGCACCAACATCGTGCTGATGGGGGTCACCACCGTCGTCGTCGGCTGGTTCGTCTTCCGCGGCCTCGTCGCGGTGCTGCCGAAGCGGATCGCGATGGTCCCGATCGCCGCGGGCGTCGGTGCGCTGGTCAGCGTGCCCGTCGCCGCACTGCTCTTCGTGGGCCTCTACGCCGTCGGCGGCACCGCCGACATCCCGATCGGCAACCTGGCCGGCGCGATGATCGGGGTCCACGTGCTCATCGGCATCGGCGAGGGCGTCATCACCTTCCTGGCCGTCGGCAGCATCATCGCCGTGCGCCCCGACCTGGTCTACGGCGCCCGGTCGGTGCTCCGACAGCGCACGCTCGAGGTCCGCACGGCCGGGGTCGCGGCATGAGCGCCCCCGTGCCGGCCGGTGGCCGCCGGGTCTCCAACCGGGCCGTCGCCCTCGCGATCCTCGTCGTGGCGCTGGTGCTCGCGGGCGTCGTCAGCTTCTACGCCGCCAGCACCCCCGACGGCCTGACCAAGGTCTCCGAGGACAAGGGCTTCGCCGCGACCGCCGAGACCCACGGCACCGAGGACGGCCCGTTCGCGGGCTACGGCGCCTCGTTCGTCGACGACGACCGGCTCAGCGGCGGCCTCGCCGGCGTCGTCGGGGTCGTCGTCGTGCTCGCCCTGGCCGGTGGGCTCACCCTCGCGCTGCGCCGCCGTCACGGCGACGGTGGCGTCGACGACGACGCGTCGGCCCCCGTGGACACGACCGTCTGAAATGGCCGTCTGATGGGCGCCGCCCACGGCCACCAGCTGCACTTCCACGCGCACTCCCCGGTCCACCGGGCTCCGGCCCACCTCAAGCTGGTCGCGCTGGTGGTGTTCATGCTCGTCGTCGTCGCGACCCCGCGCGGCTGGTGGCCGGCGTACGCCGCCTACCTCGGGCTGCTGCTCGTCGTGATCGGCCTGAGCCGGGTGCCCCCGGCGTACGTGCTCAAGCGGATGGTCGTCGAGGTCCCGATCGTCTTCTTCGCGGTGCTGCTGCCGTTCGTCGCGACCGGTCCGCGCACCGACGTCCTGGGGCTGTCGGTGAGCGAGTCGGGGTCGCACGCGGGCGCCAAGCTGCTGGCCACGGCGACCCTCGGCGTGATGGCGAGCGTGACGCTGGCGGCCACCACCGAGCCGCAGGCGCTGCTGCAGGGACTGACCCGGCTGCGGATGCCCGCCCTGCTGGTGCAGATCATGGGCTTCATGATCCGCTACCTCGAGGTCGTCACCGACGAGCTGCGCCGGATGAAGGTGGCCCGCGAGTCGCGCGGCTTCACCGCGAGCGACCCGCGCCACTGGCCGGTCCTGGCGAAGTCGTTCGGCGCGCTGTTCATCCGCAGCTACGAGCGCGGTGAGCGGGTCCACCTGGCGATGCTGTCGCGCGGCTACACCGGCAAGCTGCCCCAGTGAGGATCCAGTGAGCCGCCCGTGAGCACCCCCGTCCTCGACGTCCGCGGCCTCGCCTACGCCTACCCCGACGGCCATCAGGCGCTCTTCGGCGTCGACCTCCACGTCCACGCCGGCGAGCGGGTCGCGATGCTCGGGCCCAACGGTGCCGGCAAGACCACGCTGGTGCTGCACCTCAACGGCATCCTCGCCGCGGGGGCCGGCTCGGTCACCGTGAGCGGGCTGCCGGTCGAGAAGCAGCACCTCCCCGAGATCCGCCGCCGCGTCGGCATCGTCTTCCAGGACCCCGACGACCAGCTCTTCATGGGCTCGGTGCGCGCTGACGTGGGCTTCGGTCCGGCCAACCTCGGACTCTCCGGGGCCGCGCTCGACACCCGGGTGATGGCGGCGCTGGAGCAGGTGGGCATGGCCGACTACGCCGACCGCCCGCCGCACCACCTGTCGTTCGGGCAGCGCCGCCGGGTGGCCGTGGCGACGGTGCTGGCGATGGAGCCCGAGATCCTGGTGCTCGACGAGCCGTCGTCCAACCTCGACCCGGCCTCGCGCCGCGAGCTCGCCGACATCCTGCGCTCCCTCGACGTCACCGTGCTGATGGTGACCCACGACCTGCCCTACGCCCTCGAGCTCTGCCCGCGTGCCGTGGTGCTCAGCGGCGGGCACGTGGTGGCCGACGGGTCGACGTACGACGTCCTGACCGACGACGACCTGATGCGGGCCCACCGGCTCGAGCTGCCGTTCGGCTTCGACCCCCGCACCATCGACCGGGCGCTGCTCCCGGTCTCCCCGCGGACCCCGGGCTCGGATACCCTTCCCGGGTGAGTGACGAACTGGCCGACCTCGAGCGCGAGATCGCGGAGACCCGTGAGCGTCTGGCGACGACGATCGACCAGCTCCTCTACCGGTCGAGCCCCAAGACGATCGTGAGCCGCGAGGTCGCCCAGATCAAGGGCCACTACGTCGACGCCGTCACCGGCGAGCCACGCACCGACAACATCCTCAAGACCGTCGGCGGTGTCGTCGGCGCGGTCGTGCTCCTCGTCGTGCTCCGCCGCGTCACCCGCTGAGCACCCGTCCGGCGCGCTGAGATGGCCGACAAGCTGCCGATCAAGATGCTGCACGACCGCATCCTGTGCGAGCTCGACGACGAGGCGGGGGAGCGGCGCTCCTCCGGAGGCATCGTGATCCCCGCGACCGCGGCCATGGGTGCCCGGCGCCTGGCCTGGGCCGTCGTCGCCGCGGTCGGCCCCCACGCGCGCTCCGTCGAGGTGGGCGACCGGGTGCTGTTCGACCCCGACGACAAGTCCGAGGTCGAGGTGCACGGCGAGACCTACGTCGTGATGCGCGAGCGCGACGTGCACGCCGTGGCCGCCGACCGCCTCGCCGACGAGTCGGCCGGCCTCTACCTCTGAGCGCTGCGCTCCCCTCCACCCCGCGGCGTGAACCGGCGGGTGGGTCTTGTTGCTAGACAGGGGGACACATCGATCCAGGAGGTCCGCCATGTCCAAGCTCACCCTCGCCGCGGCGTTCGCTGCCGGCTACGTCGTCGGCGCCAAGGCAGGTCGCGACCGCTACGAGCAGATCCGCGCCAGCGCCCAGAAGGTCGCGGAGAACCCCCAGGTCCAGGCCGCCGCCGGGGCCGTGAAGGAGAAGGCGGGCGAGGTGGCCGTCACCGTCGCCGAGACCGCCAAGGAGAAGGCCTCCGAGGCCGTTGGTGCTGTCAAGGAGAAGGCGGCTGAGACCGGGCCCACCATCCAGGCCGCTCCCTGAGTCGGCGGGCTGCGTCGCCGCTGCCCCAGGACGCCGCTGCCCGCTAGCACGAGGACTGATCGACGCAACCTCGGCCGACTGAGCCGGTCTGGCGTGGTGCGTCTGTGAGGAGTGGCGCCATGCCGGTCTACGAGACGACGCAGAAGCTGGGCGGCCGTCGGCGGGCCTTCCTGCGTGCGCAGTTCCCGTTGCTGGTCGGGTCGTTGTTCGTCACCGGCGAGAGTCTGTGGGCCATCCCGGAGAGGGCGAGATCGGCGGAGGCGGTGGCCGGGATCGGGGTGATCCTCGTCGTGAGCTGCCTCTTCCTGGCGCTGCCGTGGCGGTGGCGGACGACCGGGTCGATGATGACGCTCGCGGTGGCCGACATCGTCGGGGTGGCGCTCATGCGCCTGGCCTACGTGGATGACCTGCCCTCGGTGGGGATCCTGGCGGTGTTCCCGGTGATCTGGCTCGCCTACGCCTTCCGCCGCTGGGTGATCCTGGTCGCGGTGGCGGGTTCGTTCTTCATCACGCTGCTCCCTATCCTCGTCCACGGGCCCGCCCCCTCGAGCTCGATCGACATCGCCCGGGTCGTCACCCTGCCCGTCCTGATCACCGGGCTGTCCGTCGCGGTCGGTGAGGCCGCCCGGCAGCTCGAGGCGAGCCAGCGGCGCCTGAGCGAGGCCAACAAGGAGCTGCAGGACTCGCTGCGGCAGGCGCGCGACAGCGCCCTGCTGTCGCGCACCCTCTTCGAGTCCGTCGAGGTGGCCCTGGCCTTCTACGACACCGAGGAGCGCCTGGTGATGGCCAACTCCCTCGCCGAGGCGGCCGTGGCCGCGGCCGGCTTCCGACTCGACGAGCCGCCGTACGCCGGGCACCACGTCCGCCGCGCCGACAACAAGACCGTCATCCCGTTCGAGGACCAGATCGTGCCGCGGGCGCTGCGTGGCGACCTGGAGAACCACGAGATGGAGTGGATCGGGCCCCTCGGGCACCAGATCGCGATCATCGCCAACGCCAAGACGGTCCGGCGCTCCGACGGCACCGCCTGGGGCACCCTCATCGTCGCCTACAACGTCACCGACCTGGCCCGCTCGTTGCGGACCAAGGAGGAGTTCATCACCACGGTCTCCCACGAGCTGCGGACCCCGCTCACCGCGATCGTCGGCTACCTCGAGCTGCTGACCGAGGAGCTCGGAGACGGCGTTCCTGCAGGCCTCACGGGGCAGTCGGTGGCCGGTCCCGGGGCACGGAGCGGGTCCTTCGTCGTCGAAACCCTCGACCGCATCCGCAAGGCCGCGCGCAACCTCGAGCTGCGGATCCAGGAGCTCCTCGACACCGCCGAGCAGCGCCGGGACCTCTCGCCGGCCCCGACCGACATCTCCGGCCTGGCCGAGGGGGTGGTCCGCACCTTCGCCGCCCAGGCCCAGTCGGCCGTGCTGAGCCTGCGGCTCGACGCCGCGCAGCCCGAGTGGGCCACCGTCGATGCGCCGAAGATCGAGCAGGTGCTCGAGAACCTGGTCTCCAACGCCGTGAAGTACACCTCGTCGCCGGGGACCGTCACCCTCGGCGTCACCGGGCACGAGGACCACGTGCTGATCACCGTGACCGACTCCGGCGTCGGGATGACCGCCGACGAGGTCGATCAGGTCTTCGACCCCTTCTGGCGCGCGGAGCACGCCCGCGACCAGGCGGTCCAGGGCATCGGCATCGGGTTGGGGCTGGTGCGCGACATCTGCCGGGCCCACCACGCGACGGTCGACGTCGCCAGCGACCCCGGGCACGGCACCACCGTGACGATCCGGCTGCCCCGACACCTCTGAGGGGCCGGGGACGACGACAGCCCCCGATCCGGGTGACCGGATCGGGGGCTGTATCTGTACGGCATCAGGGACTCGAACCCCGAACCCGCTGATTAAGAGTCAGCTGCTCTGCCAATTGAGCTAATGCCGCGTGCGGTGAACGCGAGACAGAACGTTACCAGCGGGGATCGGCGCGATGAAATCGAGATCGGTCACGTCGCCTCGCACGGGCCTCAGAGCGACTCGAGCACGGCCTGCGCGGCGTGGTGGCCGCCCAGGCCGGAGACCGCGCCTCCGCGGCGCGAGCCGGAGCCGCAGAGCAGGACGGCGTCGCGGTCGGTCTGCACACCCCACCGCTGCGCCGGGGTGTCGAGACGGGCCCGGGCGGACGCCCAGGGCCAGTCGAGGTCGCCGTGGAAGATGTGGCCGCCGGGCATCGCGAGGTCGCGCTCGACGTCCTGGGGGATCTTGGCCTCGACGCACGGGTCGCCCTGGGCGTCGAAGGCCACGCACGACATCAGCGGCTCGACGAGGTGCTGGTCGAGGGAGGCGATCGCCCGCTCGACGGCCAGCCGCTTGGCGCCCTCGGGGTCGGCGTCGAACAGCGACGCCGGGGTGTGCAGGCCGAAGTAGGTCAGCGTGTGGGTGCCGGGCGGGACGTCGCCCAGGATGCTCGGGTCGCTCAGCGAGTGGCAGTAGACCTCGCCGGGCATGGCCGCGGGCACGCGTCCGGCCGCCGCGTCGGCGTACGCCGCCTCGAGCTGGGAGTAGTCCTCGCCGAGGTGCAGGGTGCCGGCAAAGGCGACGGTCGGGTCGACGCCCGAGCGCAGCCGGGGGAGCCGGTCGAGCAGCAGGTTGATCTTGAGTTGAGAGCCCTCGGGCTTGGTGTCGGGGTCCTCGGGCTCGCCGAGCAGGATGCGCAGCACCCACGGCGCCACGTTGGCCAGCACGAAGCGCGCGCCGACGGTGTGGGTGGTGCCGTCGGGGGCGGTCCAGTCGACCTCGCCGCCGCCGGTCTGGTCGGCGCGGATCGCGCTCACCCCGGCCTCGGTGACGATGTCGGCGCCGGCCGAGCGCGCTGCCTTCTCGAGCGCGCCGCTGAGCGAGCCCATGCCGCCGACGGGCACCCGCCACTCGCCCTTGCCGTTGCCGATGAGGTGGTAGAGGAAGCAGCGGTTCTGCACCAGCGAGGGATCGTGCAGCGAGGCGAAGGTGCCGATCAGCGCGTCGGTCGCGACCACCCCGCGCACGGTGTCGTCGGTGAACCGGCGCTCGACGGCCTCGCCGAGCGGTCGCGTGACGAGGTCGCGCCAGATGCCGGGGTCGACCCGGTCGCGCACGTCGCGCTCGTGGGGCAGCGGCTCGAGCAGCGTCGGCGCGACGACGTGGGCCATCTCGGCGACGTCGGCGTAGAACTCGCGCCAGGCGTCGTACTCGGTCTCGCCGCCGGTCAGCTCGAGGAACGAGGCGCGCGTGGCGTCGCGCTCGTGCCGCTCGACGAGCAGGCCGCCGGGCCTCTGGTCGCGCAGCGTGGGGGTGTACGACGCCGTACGGCGCGAGAGGAGCTGGATGTCGAGGCGCAGGTCGGCCATCAGCTGCTCCGGCATCACCGAGACCAGGTAGGAGTAGCGCGAGAGCCGCGTCGGGTGCCCGGCGAAGGCCGCGGCCGACACGGCGGCGCCCCCGGTGTGGTCGAGCCGCTCGAGCACCTGCACGGAGAGCCCGGCGCGGGCCAGGTAGGCCGCGGCGACCAGACCGTTGTGGCCCCCTCCGACGACGACGACGTCATAGGTGGGGTGGTCGCTGCGTGGGTCCGAGGTCACCCGGTCACCGTACGACCTGGGGGTTCGCGTGTGGGGGGAGGCGCCGACCGGCACACTGAGGAGGGTGTCGAGGTGGGTGACGCGCCCCGTGCGCCAGCAGCGGGGCGCAGGCGTCGTGGGGCTGCTGCTCCTGTTCGCCGTCCTCGGCTGGCTCACGTCCCGTGGGGGTGGTCCAGAGCACCTGGCCGGACTGTGGCCGATCGGTCTCGGCACCGGGGCGGTCGTCCTGTCCGTCCCGCGGTGGCGGCCGGTCGTGGCCCTGGCCGTCGGGCTGGTCGCCGCCGCGGCCACCTCCTGGAGCGGTCTGCCCGGCACGCTCGTGCTGGGCGCGGTCGTGACGACCATGGTCGAGGTGCTCCTGGCGGCCCGGCTGCTGCAGCGGGCCGACGGACGGCGCCCCGAGCTGCGCACCGACGACGAGCTGCGCCGCTACCTCGCGGCCTGCGTCCTGGCCGGTGTCGTCGCCGCGCCCCTGGTGGCCGTGTTCGCCGTCGCCGACGGCCTGGAGCACCCGGGTCGGGCCGCGCTGAGCGTGGGCCTGGCCCACACTGCGTCCCACCTGTGCTTCGTCCCGTTCTTCCTGCGGCTGCCCACGCAGGCGGCGATCGCGCGCCGTGGCGAGCGCATCGCCCAGTGGGTGGCGATCGTGGTCGCCACGCCGTTCCTGCTCGTGCCCGAGGCGTCCCCCGCGATCGTCTTCCTGGTGATCCCGCTCCTGGCGTGGGGTGCCCTGCGTGTCACGGCCCTCGAGTCGCTGGTCCAGCTGCTCGGGGTCGTGGTGCTGGCGGTCGTGCTGACCAGCAACGACGCCGGCCCGTTCGCCGACATCCCGCTCCGCTACGACCTGCCCGCCGGTCTGCGCGGGGTGTTCCTGTCGGCCTTCTGCGCCAGCTGCGCGGTGATCGTGGTGCCGTGTGTCCTGCGCGTCGGGGAGTACCGCGACGCCGCCCGCCGTACCGCCAACGAGCGTGACCTCGTGCGAGGCATCGTCGACGGCGCCTCCGGGGTCGCCATCGTCGGCACCGACCCCCAGGGGCGGGTGACCCTGTTCAACCCGGGGGCCGAGCGGCTGCTGGGCTACCGGGCCGAGGAGGTGCTGGGCCGGGGGACCCGGATGCTGCACAGCCACCAGGCCATCAGCGACAAGGCCGCCGAGCTCCAGGTCGAGGACGACTTCGGCGCCGTCACCGAGGCCATGGTCCATCGGCGCCTGGTCAACACCCTGGTCCGCTTCCGGCGCAAGGACGGCATCGAGCGCACGCACGCGATGACGCTGACCCGGCTGGCCCCCGAGGGGGAGACGACCGGGTTCGTCGCGACCTCCGAGGACGTCACCGACCGGCTCGACACCGAGCAGGCGCTGCGCGACGCCCTCGAGACCGAGCGCCGCGCGGTCGAGCGCCTGCAGGACGTCGATGCGGTCAAGGACCAGTTCGTCTCCACGGTCAGTCACGAGCTGCGCACCCCGCTCACCAGCATCCTGGGCTACCTCGAGATGCTGGCCGACGGCACGCTCGGCACGCTCGACAGCGCCCAGGTCGACGCCCTGCTGCGCGTGCAGTCCAACAGCCAACGCCTGCTGTCCCTCATCGACGACCTGCTGACCCTGTCGCACGTCACCGAGGGCGGCCTGCGCGACGAGGACGAGTTCGACCTGCGCGACCCGGTCCGCACCGCCTACCAGGTGGTGGCGCCGTCGTGGGAGCGGTCGCGCCGGCTCGACGTCACGCTGGCCCTCCCGGAGGGCCCGTCCCGGCGTACGGCAACGAGGAGATGGTGGAGCGGCTGGTCGTCAACCTGCTCAGCAACGCCGTGAAGTTCACCGACGACGGGGGATCCGTCACCGTCACGCTCGTCGCCGAGGACGGCGCGACCCACTCCGTCCTGCGGGTGGCCGACACCGGCATCGGGATCCCGGAGGAGGAGCAGGGGCAGCTGTTCACCCGGTTCTTCCGCTCCTCACTGGCCCAGCGGCGCGCCATCCAGGGCAGTGGTCTGGGCCTGTCGATCTCGCGGGGAATCGTCGAGCACCACGGCGGCACGATCGAGGTGGCCTCGGCCGTGGGGGTGGGGACGACGGTCGCCGTCCGCCTGCCCCGGCGCGACACCCGGCCCGTCGCTCCCTCTGGCCTCACGGCCGGCGCAGGTTAGGGTCGCCTCACCATGGCTCGGATCTATCGTGACCCCTTCGGCGTCCCGCACGTGCGGGCGACCGACGTCCTCGACCTGGCCCGCGGCCAGGGCCTCGCCGTCGGCCGCGATCGCGCGTGGCAGCTCGAGTGGCTGCGTCGCCGGGCCACCGGCACCACCGCCGGGGTGCTCGGCGTGGCCGGGGACGCGTGGGACCGCTTCGCCGGCCACGTGCGCATCGTCGACACCGCCCGCCGGGCCTTCGACGGCCTGGGCGCTGAGACGCAGGCCTTCGTGACGGCGTACGTCGAGGGGGTCAACGCCGCGCTCGCCGACCCGGCGGCCACCGTGCCGCCCGAGCTGGTCACCGTGGACCTGGAGCCCGAGCCATGGCCGGTGTGGATGCCCCTGGCGACGTTCCACGCCCAGCAGGTCCTCTTCGCCGACATCGGCAGCACGCTGTGGGAGCGGCGGGTCGAGGCCGCGCTCGGCGCCGACGCGGCACTGCTGTCCCACGAGGGTCCGCTGCCGGCCGGCAGCAACGCCTGGGCCGTCGGCGGCGACCGCACCGCCTCGGGCCTGCCGCTCATCGGCGGCGACCCCCACCGCACGTTCGAGTCGCCCGGCGTCTACCACCAGGTCCGCCTGGCCTGCGACGACCCCGACGACCCGTTCGACGTCGTCGGGTTCTCGTTCGCCGGGGTGCCCGGCGTCCAGCACTTCGCCCATGCCGGCGACGTCGCCTGGGCGATCACCAACGCGATGGCCGACTACCAGGACCTCGACGAGGTGGGTCCCGACCACGACGGGCCGACGGTGCTGCCCGGCGTGGGCTTCCGCGGCCCGTCGACCGTGCTCGGCGACGTCGGCTTCGAGTCGCTGCTGCCGCTGCTGCGCGCCCGCACCGTCGACGACGTCGACGCCGCCTTCGAGCACTGGGTCGAGCCCGTCAACAACGTGGTGATCGCCGACGTCCACGGCAGCGTCCGCTACCGCTGGGCCGGCCGGGTGCCGACCCGCGAGGTCACCCCCGACGGCGGGCGCCGCTGGACCGGCTGGCGCACCGACCGGCACCGCGTCGACGTCGGCCCGGCCGGCCAGGTCGTCACCGCCAACGACCGCCGCGGACCCGAGAGCGCCGAGATCGGCCGCGACTTCGCGCCGCCCCACCGCGCCGACCGGATCCGCGAGCTGCTGGGCGAGCGCACCGGCCTCACGGTCGACGACTTCACCGCCATCCACGACGACGCGCTCCTCGGCGGCCGTGACGCCCTGCGCCACCTAGCGCCCGCCCGCCTGGCCGACTGGGACGGCCACATGCGCGCCGAGTCCGCCGACGCGGCGGCCTACGCCGCCTGGCGCTCGGCGTTCGTCACGCGGATCGCCGCCCACCCGGTCTTCGACCCGTTGCGCGAGCCGGCACCCGACCCGCTGGTCGCGCCGTGGTTCGACGTCACCGTGATGGTCGGGCTGGCCCTGCCGGCGCTGGCCGCGGCCGGCACCCCGTTCGGCATCGACCTGGCCGAGACCGCCCGGCTCGCCGACGACGACGTGCTCGCGACGGGCTGGCCCGAGAGCTGGGGCGCCACCCACGTCTTCGACCCGGTCCACGCCTTCGACCTCTCCTCCGAGCGCACCGCACCACCTGTTCCCGCCGTCCCGCTCAGCGGCGACCAGGACTGCGTGCGCTGCGTGGGCTCGCTGCCGGGCCTCAGCGACGGTGCCTACCGCGGCGCGGTCGCCCGCTACGTCTGGGACCTCGCCGACCGCACCGCCGGCGGCTGGGTCGTCCCGATGGGCGCCTCGGCCGTGCCGGGCGATGCCCACCACGTCGACCAGCTGCCGCTGTGGGCCGAGGCCCGCCTCGCGCCGATCGTCACCGACTGGGACCTGCTGACCCTCGACACCCCGGAGCCGACATGACCCTGCGACTCGACCCGCTCGACCCGGCGAGCGACGCCGAGGTGGTCCACGCCTGGGTCGTCGAGGACCGCGCGCAGTTCTGGATGATGCAGGACCACACGCTCGAGGAGGTTCGCGAGGTCTACGAGTGGATCGCCGAGCAGCCCACCCACGCGGCCTACCTCGTCCGCGACGACGACCGGCCCGTCGCGCTCTTCCAGACCTACGACCCCCGGGCCGAGGAGGTCGGGGAGCACTTCGCGGTGCTCGAGGGTGACGTCGGCATCCACTTCATGCTCGCCCCGGCCACACTGGCCCGGCCCGGCTTCACCGCCGAGGTGGTCGGCTTCCTGGCCCAGCAGGTCTTCGCCGACCCCGCCGTACGCCGGGTGGTGGCCGAGCCCGACGACCGCAACGCCAAGGCCGTCGCGCTCGTGCAGCGGCTCGGCTTCGAGCTCGGCCCGGTCATCACGCTGTCGACCAAGCCGGCGCGGCTGGCGTTCTGGACCCGCGAGGCCTACGAGAGCTCCTTGGCGAAGAACACCTCGGCGTAGGGGTTGTCGTTGTAGCGCTCGATGCGCCGGTAGCCCGCCCGCTCGTACATCGCGATCGCCTCGGTGAGCGTCCCGTTCGTGTCCAGCCGTACGACGCCCCGCCCGCGCCCGCGAGCGGCGTCCTCGAGGTGGCGCAGCAGCCGTGACCCCAGCCCGGCCCCGCGCCAGGCGGGGTCGACCCACATCCGCTTGACCTCGTCGACCCCCGGCGCGATCTGCTGGAGCCCGCCGCACGCGACCGGCGCCCCGTCGCTGGTGGCGACGGTGAACGTGTCGAGCGGCGCGGGCGTGCCCGGGTCGAACCCGTCGGGGAACCGATCGTCGAGCTCGGCGAGGTAGTGCCCCACGGCCAGGGTCGCGAGCGGACCGGACGGGTCGACCTGCTGCAGCGTCACGGTCGCGGCGCGCACGAGCAGGTCGGCGGTCGCCAAGGCCGCCACGAGCCGGTCGCGCTGGCGGTCGGTGAGCGGGGCGACGAGCCGCTCGGCGAGGTCGTCGGAGCGGGTCTCGAGGCGCCGGCGCAGGGCGTGGCCGTCGGGCGTGAGGCGCGCCAGCCGCCGGCGGCGGTCGGCCGGGTCGGGCTCGGTCAGCGCCAGGCCACGGGACTCGAGGTCGCGCAGCAGCCGGCTGAGGTAGCCCGAGTCGAGCCCCAGCCGCTCGCGCAGCTCGCCGACGCCCGCGCCCGGCGTACCGGGGACGCCGATCTCGAACAGCAGCCGGGCCGACCCCAGCGGCAGTCCGAGGCCTAGGAACGAGTCGTCGAGCGCGCCGATGCGCTGGGTGTAGGTGCGGTTGAACCGACGGACCGTCTCGATCGTGCTCACGTCCCCATGATGCCTGACTCAGGTCAGGTATCGCACCCGGGCGTAGGGAGCCGGGACGCCGTACTCCCTCAGCCGTCGGGGTGGAGGCCCGCGTCTGCGGCCGCTCGACGCCAGGACGTGAAGTGAACGGTGAGGGGATCAGCCGACGGGGCGCAGCAGTACGGCCCGGAGTGCACCACCGCGGAGGCGTCCAACGGTGCCACCCGGACCAGCTGCCAGGGCTCCGAGTCGACCCGGGCGCGAATGGTCACCGCGTTGCCGGCCCGGCTCGCACGAACGGTGACGCGGCGCCCGGCCCAGCTCGGCACGGGCGACAGCGACCAGTCGGACTCGCCGCGCGTGACGACGGCGCCGAGGTTCTCCACGCCATCGCTGAGCTCGACACCGGCCTTGATCCACGTCTCCGGGTCGACGCGGAGGAAGATGCCGGCCTGGTCGAACTGGTTCGAGAAGTCGAGGTCGAACGACACCTCGAACGCGGTGTCCTGTTCGTGAGCGGTCAGGAGAGCATGCTCGCTGTCGTGGACGAAGCCGTAGGACGTGGTGCGCCAGGCGTCGCTGCCTGCACGAGCGGTGACGACGAGGCCGTCCCCGACGACCTCGACGTGGGCAGGGTCGTGGGTCCAGCGGCCTTCGGACCACGCAACGTCGCTCACGCGGGGGAGGCTATCCAACCGGCCGGTCGGTCGACTGCACGGACGAGCGGACCCGCCACTGCCTCGCTCGATCGGTATGGGGTCAGCCGGTGAGCGCCGGCAATATCGGAAGCGTCTCGTCACACAGTGCCTCCGCTTCGGTTCGTGACATGCCGAGTGCCACGAGCACGTCCGATGTGACCGCATCGACTGTTGCTGCGTCGTCGCGATCCGGTCGGTCGTGAAGCAGGTGTCCGAGCTCGATCATGGACCCCGTCACCACGACCATGGCGCGGTCGATGTCTGGCGCGTGGAACCTTCCCGCATGGTGTGCCGCCTCGATGTCCCGCCGTGCCCGGGGCGCGAATCCCGAGTCGGCCTGCGACAGCTGGTGGCCGTGTGCGAGCAGGATGCGGCTGAGCTGTCGCTCGCGCCGATGCAGTCGGCCGGTGAGCCTGAAGCTGCGCGAGAACAAGGCGGCCGGGTCGTCCCGGTCGGTGCCGAGGGTGTCGAGCAGCTGCGCGTAGCGCTCGGCGGCGTCCGCGATCGCTGCCACGAACAGGTCGTCCCGGGAGCTGAAGTGGTTGTAGAAGGAACCCGTGCCGACGTCGGCGCGTTCCGTGACCTCCTGGATGGTCGCGGAGGATCGGCCCTCGGCCAGCAGCGCCTGGGCCGCTGTGATCAGGGAGGCCCGGGTCTTGGCGCGCCGTTGGTCGAAGCGGGTGCCGACCGTGGGTGGTCGCGTCATGTCCTGATGGTAGCGAGGCTGCGCGCGATCGCTCGGAGCTTCGAGGCCGGTCGGCGCAGCCCGATGGCGGCGACCGTCGGCCCTTCCCACGCAAGGATCGCCCCGGCGTCTCCCGCGTCCTCGAGTACTGCGGGGGTGCCCCGCGTGGGCAACGGACCGACGATCTTGACGGGGAGACCGGCGATGTCGGTCCAGTAGTAGGGATCGACGATCGGGTCGGCGACGGGTTGCCCGAGGACCGCTGCTGCGGCGACCCGTGCCTGGGTGACGGCGTTGGCCCACTGCGGCGTTCGTCGCGCAACGCCGCCGGAGCGGACGAACGCGACGTCGCCGATGGCGTAGACCCCCGGTGCCGAGGTCCGAGCGAGCTCGTCGATCTGGACTCCGCGGGGCGTCCCGAGCGGGGTCCCTGCGAGCCACGATGTCGCCGGCAGGTCACCCACGCAGCTGACGACGAGATCGGCCTCGAGCCGCCTCCCGTCGCCGAGCTCCACGCCGCTGACGGGGTTGCCGATGAGCGTGGCCGACGACGTCAGGACGGTGATGCCCATCGCCTCGGCCCGCTCGACGATGCGGGCCGCCAGGTAGGGCCCCAGCAACGGCAGCGGTGGCTGCGGATCGACGATGGTGACCGCTGTGCCGCGGTGGGCGATCGCGGTGGCGACCTCGAACCCGAGGAAGCCACCACCCACGACCACCGCTGTCGTGGAGTCCGCCATACGTCGGCGGAGGTCACGGGCGTCGGTGAGGGTGCGGAGCACGACCTCGCCCCGCTGGCCGGGCTCGGCGAGGCGTCGGGCGTGCGCGCCGGTCGCGACGACCAACGCGTCGTACCGGTGGTGCTCCCCGTCCGCGGTGACGACGTGGCGGGCGTCCGGGTCGAGACCGACGGCGGCCGAGCGATGGTGGGTCATGCCGAGTCCGGCGTGGTCGATGACGACCGACCGTTCGGCGCTGTCGGCGCTGTCGGCGCTGTCGGTGCTGCTGGTGAGGACGGCCTTGGACAGGGGCGGTCGATGCGTGCCGTCGGCCGGGTCGATCAGGGTCAGGTCGCCCTCGAACCCGCGGCGGCGCAGCTCGCGCATCAGGGTCGAACCCGCCGTCGACCCGCCGACGAGCACCACGCTGCGCGGTGTCATGCGTTGCGGAGTGCGGCGACCGGGCAGTGGGCGATGGCCCGGTGTGCGGCATCGACCTCGGCCTCGGGGACCTCGGCGTCGCCGAGGTGGTAGATCAGGTCGCCGTCGTCGTCGATCTCGAAGATGGCGGGGGCCTGCTCGGCGCACAGTCCGTGGCCCTCGCAGCGGTCGTAGTCGACCAGGATCTTCATGCCTGTACTCCGTCTCGTCGGGCGACCAGCCGCAGGGGAAGCTGGTCGAGCTTGTGGATGATGTTGTTGAGGCCCCACACGGGAGACCCGACGAGCTCGATCCGCTCGACGCGCTCGAGCAGCGAGTGCAGGATCGACTGGGTCTCGAGCCGGGCGAGTCCTTGGCCGGCGCACCCATGGGTGCCGTGCCCGAACCCCAGCTGCGGGGTCGCGTCGCGAGTCACGTCGAAGCGGGTGGGGTCCTGCCACTGGCGCTCGTCGCGGTTGGCGGAGGCGTAGAGCACGACGACGCGTGCTCCCCGGGGGATCGTGACGCCGTCGATGTGGGTCTCTGCCGCCGCCACCCGGGCGAACGCGCGCAGCGGCGAGTGGATCCGGACGACCTCGTTCACCGCGTTGGGCACCAGCGAGCGATCGTCACGCAACGCCTGCCACTGCTCGGGGTGCTGGGCCAGCAGCATCAGCGAGCTGGCGATCGCGCTGATGGTGGTGTCGAGGGAGGGGGCGAGGTAGTCGACCATCAGGGCCGGGCACTCCGAGCGCGCCAGCTCTCCGCGGTCGACCCGCTGGAGGAGCTCGTCGCCCATCGACCCGGGGAGCATGGTGCGACGTCGAACCACCGCCCGGGCGAACCGCATCATCGCGACGCTCGCCGGGGCGGTGCGCACGGCGCGTGCGTTGAGGGGACCGAGGGAGTCGAAGGTGGCTCCGGCCCACCGGAGCAGGTGTTCGCGGCCCTCCTGGGGCCAGCCGATGAGGTCGGGGACGAACGAGGTCGGCAGGGCCTCGGCGATGTCGCGGACGCCGTCGACCGTTCCCCGGTCCACGGCGGCTGCGACGACGGCGTCGGCGCGCTCCCCGATCTCCTCGCGCATCGATCGCAGCGCCTTGGGGGTGAGACGGTGGGCGAGGGTCTGGCGCCGTTGAACGTGCTCGTCGCCGTCGCTGATGAGCGTGGTGCCGCGGCCCAGGCGGTTGGCGACGGGGTTCAGGGCGACGCCGCGACCTGAGACGAAGGTGGTGTCGTCGAGCAGCACGGACTTGCAGTCCGCGTAGCGGGCGACCGCGAGGGCCCGCTGCCTGCTCAGCCGTACGACGGGCCCGAGCGCTCGCAGCCGGGCGTAGTGCGGGTAGGGATCCACGATCGCGGCGGGTCCGTAGATGTCGCGCCGGTAGGCGGGGATGGTCGTGGTCACGAGGCGATCTCCGTGGTTCGTGGGGCGATGAGGGCCGTGGCGGTCGCTGCCACGGTGGCGACGTCCGGCCCGGAGGCCAGCACCGTCCGGTCGGGCCGGACCAGGGCGGCGGCGGCTCGCCCGGTCCTCAGCCAGGCAGCCAGCTCGTGGCCGGCCGTGACGGTGACGACCGCGCAGTCGGCGGCGGCGAGCGGCGCGGCGAGGCTGGGGGCAGGGGCCCGTGCCGTCACGAGCGCCCACCGGGTGCCGAGGACGTCGTCGAGTCGACGACCCTCGACCACGGCGTTCGGGCAGAGGTGACCGGCCAGCCGGTCGGCGCGCGAGGAGGCGACCCAGTCGCGTCCCGTGAGGGGTGGTGTCGCGCTGTCGACGACGTGGCGCCGCAGGACGGGGGTCGCGGTGAGGGCGGGCACGGCGAGCCGGCGCAGGGCATCGCCGACGCGGCGACCGCTGGTCATCAGGACGCCGACCCGGCGGGCCAGCAGGATCATGGCGCGAGCGTGGGTGGCCCGCTCGGGCCCGTAGGAGTCGAGGACGTCCGCGGCCAGCCGGCCGCCGAGGAACCCGGCGACCTTCCAGGACAGGTTGTCGGCGTCGCGCAGGCCCGCGCCCAGTCCTTGGCCGATGAAGGGCGGGGTGAGATGGGCGGCGTCGCCCAGGAGGAAGACGCGCCCGGAGCGCCACCGGTCGGCGAGGCAGGCGCGGAAGGTGTACTCGGCGGTGCGGATGACGTGCAGCTGCGTGAGGTCGGTGGTCCCGATCCACGCCCGCAGCAGCGGCTCGAGCCGGGCCGGGTCCTCGAAGTCGGTGCCGACCTCGTGGTCGAGCAGCTGGAACTCCCAGCGGTGCCGGGTCTCGCCGATGCGCATGTAGGTGGCGGCACGCGATCCGTCGCACACCTGGTGGACCCCGTCCCAGTGCTGCAGGTCGACGGTCGTCTCGACGTCGATGACCAGCCAGCGCTGCTCGAAGCCGAGGTCGGACATCGAGGAGCCGATCGATCGTCGTACGACGCTGTGGGCGCCGTCGCAGCCCAGGACGAACCCCGCCTCGACGGTGTGCTCCTCGGTGGTGTCGAGGTCCTGGAAGTGGACGCGCACCCGGTCGGGGCCGACCTGCCGGACGGCGGTGACGCTGACCCCGCCGCGGATCTCGACCGAGGGGTGCTCGCGCGCCGTCGAGCGCAGCAGGCGTTCGAGGTCCGGCTGGTCGAACATGTTGGCGCGGGGGTAGCCGGTGACCGGTGAGATGCCGTCACGCGCGAACTCGCCCAGCGCCCGCATCCGGCGATCCACGAGCCGCAGACCGCCGCCCGGGCGCGAGATCTTACGGAACTCGGCGCCGATCCCCAGTCGGGAGATGATCCGATGCACCTCGTCGTCGAGGTGCACGGCGCGCGGCTGGGGATACACGTCGTCCCACCGGTCCAGGACGAGGCACTCCACGCCACGCTGTCCCAGCGCGAGGGCGGCGGTGGTGCCGGTCGGCCCCGCGCCGACGATGACGACGGGCACGGCCGCAGGCACGGACGGACGGCTGCTCATGCTGCGTCCACGACGAACACCCTGAGCACCAGGAGCACGACGGTCGCGGCTCCGAGGACGGCGGCCGGGACGGCGGCGGTCACGGCGTCGCCGCTGCGCAGGTGGACGGCGACGGCGCCGGCCATGAGCATGACCAGTGCGGCCGCGGCGGCGACGGCGAGCCCGGTGAGGGCCAGGCCGACGAGGAGTCCTGCCGCTCCGGCGAGCTCCAGCGTCCCGATGACGCGGTAGGACCGCACGGACCATCCGAGGTGGTCCGCGCGGCGACGCATGTCGTCGGTGGCGGCGAGCTTGGCGGCCCCGGCAGCCGTGAAGGCGAGGGAGACCGCGACGGTCAGGGCCAGCACGACGCTGTTCACGACGCCGCCTCGATCCGCGTGGGTACGTCGAGGCGGGCGAGCCGCTCACCGATGGCCTCCGCGGACTCGGTCGACTCGAGCGAGACGACTGCCACGACGATCCCGTCCTCGACGACCGAGCGGACCTCGAGCAGGCCGGGGACGTCGTCGAGCCGGGCGGCGACGGCGCGTTGGACCGCTCGGGCGCGCAGCTCGAGCTTGAAGGGCTTGCCCACGTCGGTGACGGGCAGCGCGTCGAGGACCGTGACGCGTCGTGGCGCGGCGGCACGCTCGGCCACCCGGGTGCTCGCCCAGGCGAGCAGCTCGTCCTCGGTCGTGTCCTGGGACAGGGTCACGAACGCGACCGGCACCTCGCCGGCGTGCTCGTCGGGCTCGCCCACCACGCCGGCTCCGGTGACCGACGGGTGGGAGAGAAGGGCCTCCTCGACGGTGGCGGGGTTGATGTTGTGGCCGCCGCGGATGATGAGGTCCTTGGCGCGCCCCGTCAGGTGGACGAAGTCGTCATCGTCGATCCAGGCCAGGTCGCCGGTGTCGAGCCAGCCGTCCACCACGCTGGACCCGGCGTCGAGCACGAGGCCGTCCGGACCGTGACCGACGACGTACCCGGCGAAGACGGTCGGGCCGCTGATCGCCAGCACCCCGTGCTGCCCGCGCGGGAGGTCGACCCAGGACCCGTCCTCCTCCACACGGACGGTCTTGAGCCGCTGGTAGGGCATCCGCTGGCCCACGGAGCCGCGCCGCGGGGCGCCGGGAAAGCTGCGGACGCTGGCGCAGGTCGCCTCGGTGAGCCCGTAGCCCTCGACCAGGGGCACGCCGGTACGTGACTCGAAGTCGGACCGGACGGCGTCCGGCAGCGCGGACGCGCCGACCATCGCGAATCGCAGCGACGAGATGTCGGCGGTCACCGGGACCTGCGCCAGGACGGAGTAGACCGTGGGGACCGCGCTCATGGTGCTGATGCGGTGGTGCTCGACGACCTGCCAGAAGCAGCCGTAGAGGTCGACGTCGCGGTAGCCCAGGGGGCCCGCCCAGACGGCCGTCTGGGCCTTGAACAGCGGGGCGAGCAGGGTGACGACCAGGGCGTTGACGTGGAAGAGGGGCAGGGCGGCGAGGAGCCGGGCGTCGGGACCGAGCAGCCCGTTCGCGGCGAGCATCCAGGCATCGCTCACCTCGCCGCGGTGCGTGTGGGCCGCGAGCTTGGGGGCACCGGTCGTGCCGCCGGTGTGGAACAGGGCGGCGATGTCGTCGGCCTCCGGCGGGATGCCGGTGAAGGTGCGGGCCGACTCACCCGGGGTTCGGGCCGCGAGGTAGGAGACGTCCACCCCGGGCAGCGTCACCGCGGGAGGCTCGCCGGTCGTCCCCGTGGGTCGCAGGACCAGGACGGTGTCGACGAGACCGTCGGCGGTCAGGGCCTCGACGGTGCGCCAGACACCGGGGTCGAGCTCGGGTCCGGCGGCGACCAGGACCCGTGACCCGGACAGCCGCACGAGGTGACGGACGTGGTCGGGCGCGAGGGCGTGGTTGACCGGGGCGGCGATCCCGGCGAGCTGCGCGGCGAGCATCGTGGGGATCAGTGCCGCACAGTTCGGGGAGAGCAGGGTGACCGCGTCGCCGCGCCCGACCCCGACCGAGTGCAGGACGTTGGCGGTGCGGTGGACGTCGGCGAGCAGCTCGGCGTACGTCGTGGCCACGCTGTCGCGCCACCGGGCCGCGTCGGGCATGACGTCGAGCGCGACGTGCTCGGGGCGTCGCTCGGCCGCGCTGCGCAGCAGCTCGTACGTGGTGGCCGGCAGCCCTCGCTCGGCCAGCGGCACCGCCTCGATCGCGGCGAGGTCGTCCGGACTGTCGTAGCGGGGCCACAGCGGACTGGTGCTCACCGCGTCCACCGGACGGTCCCGCGCTGACGCCCGAGGTCGACGGCCCCGTCGTCCGTGGCGATGGCTGCCTCGACCAGGTCGCCGTCCTGCAGGTAGCGAGGGTTCGAGCGTTGCTTGGAGAAAAACAGTCGCCACTTGGTGGCTGCCGGCAGCAGCGATCCGACGATCTCGACGACCTTCGCAGGCGCGCTGAGCGCGGTCCCGACGGGCGTGCCGGTGAGCAGCAGGTCCCCGGCCGCCAGGTGCTGGAACCGGCTGAGGGCCTGCAGCGCCTCCAGGGGTCCGTAGATGATGTCGGCCACGGTCTCGTCCTGGCGCAGCTCACCGTTGACCCACAGCTGGAGGCGGAGGTCGGAGAAGCGGTCGAGCTCACCGGGTTCCAGGATCACCAGGGCCGGGCCGACCGGGGTGAAGCCCGGGTAGGACTTCGACTCGTAGAACTGCGTCTTGGGCAGCTGGACGTCGCGGGCCGAGACGTCGTTGGTGACGACCAGGGCGGCGACCAGGTCGGGCAGGTCGTCCGCGGTCACCGTCGTACCGACCGGCACGTCGCGTCCCACGACGATGCCGATCTCCACCTCGTAGTCCAACAAGGTCACGTGGGCCGGGCGGACGATGTCGGCGAACGGGCCGCTGATCGACCCCGACGCCTTGCGGAAGAAGGTCAACGGCACCGCGCGCGGGTCCATGTTGGCGTCCGCGGCATGCGAGGCGAAGTTGGTCATCTGGGCGACGACCCGACACGGCGTGGTGACGGGGGAGACGAGGGTGAGCTCGTCGGTCGGAACGGGTGTGCCGCCGGTGCGCGCGGCCTCGACCGCGGCGCGATCGGCCAGCAGCGCACCGGTCGTGGTGGCCGACGTCTCGATGCGTACGGCGCCGTCGGGACGGCTGAGCCACCAGGACTCGGAGGTGCGGAGCACGGAGAGCGTCATGAGCGGGCCACCTTCAGCAGGCCCGCGAGGCGGGACAGGTCGAACTCGTTGTCGGCGCGCAAGGCTCGCGCCATGGACATCGCCTCGGACAGGGACTCCCGCCCGGGCGCGATCCCCAGGAAGTCGGCGCTGGCCGGCGGTCCCCACTGGGCCAGGCCGGAGGCGGTCATCGGGGCCCAGCCGGGCTCCAGGGACGCGTCGAAGACGTCGCCGTCGCTGAAGTGCTCGACCAGGAACCCGTCGGGGTCGCGCCAGTAGTCGAAGATCTGGCTGCCCTGGATGTGCCGGCCGATGCCCCAGGAGTGCTGGTAGCCGAGGTCCTTCAGGTACTCACCGCCGGCTGCCAGGGCGTCGAGGTCGGCCACCTGGTAGGCCGAGTGCACGTACCGGTTCCTCGGTCCCAGCGTCATGGCCAGGGTGTGGTGGTCGGCCGGTGTGTCCCCCCGGTCGCACCTGATGAAGCCCATGGTGGGTCCGCGGTCCCGCTGGCCGGGGAAGTACAGGAAGTCGCTGACGATCAGTCCGAGGTGGTCGAGGTACCAGTCCAGCGACGCGCGGAACCGCGGGGTCTGCAGGACGACGTGCCCGAGGCGCTCGACACGCGCCGGCTCGCGGGGCGGTCGCTGGGGCCGGTTGGTGCGCGACCGTGCTCCGCCCACGTTGAGGTCGAGCGCGCTCTGAGGGGGGAGCGAGGGGTGCTCGATGACGTCGGCGACCACCCGCACCCGGGTCCCGGCCGGCTCGCGCACGTCGACGCTCGCGCCGCCGAGGTGCTCGGGAAGCGCACGGACCCGCGTGCCGGTGACGGCGGCGAGCCGGTCCAGGTCGCCCCGATCCGCGGCGCGGAAGGCCGGGCCGACGAAGCGTGAGGCGGCTCCCTTGCGGATGATCACGCACGGAGCGCCCGGCAGTGAGCCCCGCAGGGTCAGCTCGCCGGCGGTGCGGTGCACCGGGGTGAAGCCGAAGGCCCGCGCGAACACCTCCGCCGCGGCGAGGTCCGGCTTCTCGAACTCCAGCCACGCGATGTCCTGCACCTTGATGACGGGGTTCACCGAGCGTCCCCGGTGCTCTCCGGCGAGGCGGCCCTGCTCGGCATGGAGTCCCTGGTGAGTTTCGTCGTGTCTCAGCATGAGGATCCTCTCAGTTCTGAATATTTCCTCACTATAGCCGGGTTCACACGGATGCAACACCACTGTTTCGAGGAATCTGGTCGGTCCCTCCGGCGCGCACGGGCCCATGCGCGCGGCATGACCGAGCGGCATCGCGATGAACCTGCGGCCGATGAAGCAGACTCGTTCACCATCAGGTCGTCGACGACCTGCGCCCTCACGCGTGGAAGTGGACATGTCCCTGCAGCTCACACCTCGGCCGCCCGACGATCAGATCCGCGCGATCCTGGGAGGGAACACGTTCAGGTGGGCCGTCGACCAGCTGCCGACCGGCGTCTCGATCGACGAGGTCAGGTTCGTCGACCTGATCTCGGTGACGCGGGAGGACGTCGACCGGTGGGTCGAGCGGCATGGTCTCGCCTCGACATCCGTCCGGGACGACCGCTACGACGGGGCCGAGGGCCTCTACGTCCTTCCGGAGGGCGGTGGCTGGGTGGTCTTCTACTCGGAGCGGGGCCAGCGGAGCTTCGCGCACCGCTTCGTCACCCGGGCAGAGGCCCGACGCTGGCTCGTCGACCACCTCTACGACTCCGCCCGCACGTCGCTGAACCACCGGTGGTGGCATGCCCACCCCGACGCGCGGCCGGTGAGCATCGGCGACATGCCGTGAGCTGAGGGCCTCGTCGCGCGACGTGATCCCGCGCCGTGACCGAGGAGGCGCCGCGCACCGCAGGCCGGCTCGACCCGGGACGAGGTCTGATGTGCGAGAAGCGAAGCGGCCCCTGACTGCGTTGCCGCAGGTCAGGGGCCGAATCTGTTGGGGTGAGTAACGGGACTTGAACCCGCGACATCCGCCACCACAAGGCGGCGCTCTACCAGCTGAGCTATACCCACCATGAACCTGCTCGGCGAAGCACCGGCAGGACCGGGAGAAAGTGTAGAGGGTCTAGGGCGCAGTCTCAGAATCGGTTTGCGCGGTGGTCTCGGAGGCGACCGGTGAGGAGGGCTTCGCGGTGGCCTCGGCGGGCGTCGGACCGAGCCCGGTGAGGGCTCCGCCGTGGCGGGACGCGACCTCGCGGGCCGTGGTCGTGTCGGGTCCGGGCGGGGTGACGAAGACGGTCTCGCGGTAGTAGCGCAGCTCCTCGATGCTCTCCTGGATGTCGGCCAGGGCGCGGTGGTTGCCCCGCTTGGTGGGGGCCGCGAAGTAGGCGCGCGGGAACCACCGGCGCGACAGCTCCTTGATCGAGGACACGTCGACGATCCGGTAGTGCAGGAACCCGTCGAGCTCGTGCATGTCCCGCGCGAGGAAGGCGCGGTCGGTGGCGACGGTGTTGCCGGCCAGCGGGGGACGGCTATCGGGGGCGCAGTGCTCCCGGAGGTAGGCCATCACCTCGGCCTCGGCCTCGGCGAGGGTGACGCCCTGCTCGAGCTGGTCGAGCAGCCCGGAGGTCTCGTGCATCGTGCGCACGAACGGCACCATCTGCTCCAGGGCCTCGGCTGGTGGCTTGACGAGGATGTCGACGCCCTCGCCGAGGACGTTGAGGTCGAAGTCGGTCACCAGGGCGGCGACCTCGACCAGGGCGTCGGCCCCGAGGTCGAGGCCGGTCATCTCGCAGTCGATCCAGACCAGGCGGTCGTTGGCAGCACTCACGGTCAGCCACCCTAGGCCGTGGCCCCCACCGGGCTCTCAGGGCCGGTTCAGTCGAGCCGTCTACTGTGCTGCGATGTGAAGAGGTCGGCAGTCGGGTGGGTCGCGCTCGTGGCGCGCCTGGTGGTGGGCGGCGTCTGGATCTGGGCGGGGATGGCCAAGCTGGCCGACCCCCTCGGCAGCGTGCGTGCCGTCCAGGCCTACGACCTGCTCCCGCTCTCCGTGGTCGAGCCGGTCGGCTACGCCCTGCCCGCGATCGAGGTCGTCATCGGCCTCGCCCTCGTCGTCGGGGTGATGAGCCGCGGCGCCGCCGCGATCTCGGCCGTGCTGTTCGTCGGGTTCGTGATCGGCATCGCGTCGGTCTGGGCCCGCGGCATCGAGATCGACTGCGGCTGCTTCGGCGGCGGCGGCTACGACCCCGACGCGTCGTCGAAGTACCCGTACGAGATCGCCCGCGACGTCGCGCTGCTCGCGGCGTCGTTGCTGGTGGTGTGGGCCGGCCCCGGCCGGCTCGCGCTCGACTCGGTGCTGTTCCGACGCCGTACGACGACCGACCTCGAGCACGAGCTCGACGAGCTCGACCGTGAACCGACCCCGGAAGGTGTGGACTGATGGCGAGCAAGAACAGGGCCGAGACCAAGGCGGCCCAGCGGGCCGAGCGGCTCGCGGAGCTCAAGGCCCAGGCGAAGGCGCAGGAGCGCCGTCGCAACCTGATGGTCGGCGGTGTGGTCGCGGTCGTGCTGGTGCTGATCGGCGCGGTCTTCTACTTCGTCAGCCAGAACAACAACGTCGACGCCAGCGACGCGGGGACCAGCGCCTACGGCGTCACGATCGGCCCCGACGACGCGCCCAAGAAGGTCGTCATCTACGAGGACTTCCTCTGCCCGTTCTGCGGCCAGCTCGAGTCCAACACCCGTACCAAGCTCACCGAGCTCGCCAACGACGGCAAGGTGCAGGTCGACTACCGCCCGTTCATCCTGCTGAGCCAGGCCGGCGACTACTCCGCGCGCTCCACCGGGGCGTTCGGTGTGGTGCTCAAGGAGTCCGGCCCCGAGGTCGCCAAGAAGTTCCACGACCTCCTCTACGAGAACCAGCCGGAGGAGACGGCGTCCTCCTTCCCCGACGCGGACGCCCTCATCAAGCTGGCGGTCCAGGCCGGTGCGGACAAGGCGGCGGTGTCCGACGGCATCAAGGCGGGCGAGAACGACTTCGCCCGCGAGGCCACCAAGGAGGCCCAGAAGGCCGGGGTCAACAGCACGCCCACGGTCCTGGTCGACGGCAAGGTCTTCAGCACCAACCCCGACGGCAAGGAGCTCCTCGACGAGCTCGAGTGACGGGGTCTCGACAAGCTCGACCACCGAGGTCGGCTCGACCACCGAGGTCTGCTCGACCACCGAGGTCTGCTCGACCGCCGAGGTCGGCTCGACCACCGAGGTCGGCTCGACCACCGAACACGTGGAGCGCCTCGACCACCGAGCACGTCGACCACCGAGGTCTGGGAGCATTCCCGTCGTGACCCACCCCCTCGCCGACTTCGTCGCCGGCCTGCCCAAGGCCGAGCTGCACGTCCACCACGTCGGATCTGCCTCGATGCCGATCGTCGCCGAGCTGGCCGAGCGCCACCCCGGCACCGTGCCCTCGGACCCCGAGGCCCTGCGCGCGTTCTACGAGTTCCGCGACTTCGCCCACTTCATCGAGGTCTACCTGGCGGTCGTGGCCCTCATCCGCACGCCTGACGACGTGCGGTTCCTGACCTACGAGGTCGCTCGCGAGCTGGCCACGACCCAGTCGGTCCGCTACGCCGAGCTGACCTGCACGCCGTACACCTCGGTGCTGGCGGGGGTGCCCATCGAGGCCTACACCGAGGCGATCGAGGACGCCCGGGTCGCCGCCGAGCGTGACTTCGGGCTGGTGCTGCGCTGGATCTACGACATCCCCGGCGAGTCCGGTCTCCCGGCCGCCGACGCCACCCTGGGCTACGCGCTCGACCACCGCCCCGAGGGCCTGATCGGCTTCGGGCTGGGCGGCCCCGAGATCGGCGTGCCGCGGGCCCAGTTCGCGCCCCACTTCGAGAAGGCCAGGGCGGCGGGGCTGCACTCGGTGCCGCACGCCGGCGAGACCACCGGGCCCGAGACGATCTGGGACTCCCTGCGCCTGCTGGGCGCCGAGCGCATCGGCCACGGCACCTCGGCCGCCGCCGACCCCGAGCTGCTGGAGCACCTGGCCCAGCGGGCCATCCCGCTCGAGGTCTGCCCGTCGTCCAACATCGCCACCCGCGCGGTCGCCTCGCTCGACCAGCACCCGCTGCGCGCCTTCGTCGACGCCGGGGTCGTGGTGACGATCAACTCCGACGACCCGCCGATGTTCGGCACCTCGCTCAACCACGAGTACGAGGTCGCTGCCGACCTCCTCGACCTCGACCAGCAGGGCCTGGCCGACCTGGCCCGGGCCGGCGTGTCCGCGTCGTTCGCCCCCGACGACGTCAAGGCGCGCCTGCACGACGAGATCGATGTGTACCTCCGGCACTGATGTGCCAGACTCGGCCACTCGAAGGGGAGTAGTTCCCGACCAGTCCTGCGTGCAGGGCGCGGAGGTACGTCGACATACCGGTGGCTCGCCACCCGGCGTACCGCCCGGTCCAGCAGCTCGGACCGGGTGAGCGAGACCTTCGGCACCTCAACCGTGCCGAAGCGACCCCGCAGGTCACTCCGGCAGCACTCCGACCGGAAGCCCTCGCCATGTCACTCGTCACCCTGTTCCTGATCGCCGTCGGCCTGTCCGCCGACGCCTTCGCCGTCGCCCTCGGCAAGGGCCTGCAGATGAAGCGTCTATCTGGCCGCGGCGTGCTCGCGCTGGCCCTCACCTTCGGCCTCTTCCAGGGCCTGATGCCCGTCCTGGGATGGGCGGTCGCGACCGGGTTCCGCGACTACGTCACGAGCATCGACCACTGGATCGCCTTCGTCCTGCTGGCCGCGATCGGCGGCAAGATGATCTGGGAGGCGTTCGGCGACGACGACGAGGACGACGGCGACGGCCGGGTGCCGTTCGGCGAGCTGATGCTCCTCGGCGTCGCCACGAGCATCGACGCCCTCGCCGTCGGCATCAGCTTCGCGTTCCTCGACGTCTCGGTCGCCGGGGCCGCCACGCTGATCGGCGTCACGACGTTCGTGCTCACCGCGGTCGGGGTGTGGCTCGGCCACCGCGCCGGCGTGAAGTTCCGCGGCCCGGCCGAGGTCGTGGGCGGGTTGGTCCTGATCGGGATCGGGCTCAAGATCCTGCTCGAGCACACCGGCGTCATCTGACCGGCGGACGCCCGCGGTGGTGCGGGCCCGCCGCGGACGGCAGCATGGAACCCATGAGCACCACCGACCGGACCCCTACCTCGGCGGCGGCGCCCTGGCTCGCGCTGCTCGGCTTCCTGGCGGCCGTCGCGGTCGCCGCCGGCCTCGGCGGGCTCGCCGCGTCGTCGGCCGGCTCGACGTACGACGCCCTCGACCAGCCGTCGTTCGCCCCGCCCGCCTGGGTCTTCGGGCCCGTGTGGTCGGTGCTCTACGTGCTGATCGCGATCGCCGGTTGGCTGGTGTGGCAGCGGGTCGGCTGGGACCGCTCCCTCACCGCCTGGGCGGTGCAGCTGGTGCTCAACGCCGCGTGGACGCCGCTGTTCTTCGGCGCCGACCGCTACGGCCTGGCGCTGGTCGAGATCGTCGTGCTCCTCGTGGCCGTGGCGGTGACCATCGCGCTGTTCTGGACGCGCCGGCGCACCGCGGCGCTGCTGATGGCGCCGTACGCCGCGTGGGTGGCGTTCGCGACCGCGCTCAACGCGGCCATCTGGCACCTCAACTAATCGGTCGGTCGCCCACGCCGTGGCGCTCGGCCCAGACCGCGGCCTGCGTGCGGTCCTGCACGCCGATGCGGGCGAAGGTCGACGTGAGGTGCGACTTCACGGTGCGCTCGGAGATGCCGAGCCGGCGGGCGATCTGCTTGTTGGCCATCCCGGCACGCACGAGCGACAGCACCTCGGTCTCGCGAGGCGTCAGCTCGAGGGGCGTGGGGGAGGAGCGCCGGGCCGTGAGCAGCGACCGGGCGGCCCGCGGGTGGATCGGCGACTCGCCGCGGCTCACCGCGCGCACGCCCTCGATCACGTCGTCGGGGTCGGCGTCCTTGAGCAGGTAGCCGACGGCGCCCGCGTCGAGGGCGGCGACGATCCGCTCCGCGTCGGAGTACGACGTCAGCACGAGCACCTGGGTGCCGGGGTGGTCGGCCACGACCCGCCGGGTCGCGGTGACGCCGTCGACGCCGGGCATCTGCAGGTCCATCACGACCACGTCGGGTCGGGTCTCGGCCAGCACCGCCATCGCGGCCTCGCCGTCGGCGGCCTGGCCGACCACCTCGATGTCGTCGGCGCCGTCGAGCAGCTGGGCCAGCCCGTGGCGGACCAGGGCATGGTCGTCGACGAGCACGACGCGCACGGTCGGCCGCGGCGTGGTCATCCCTGCACCTCCAGGCGGACCACGGTGCCGGAGCCGACCGACGAGGTGACCTCGAGGCGTCCACCCTGGTCACGGACCAGGCTGGTCAGGCCGCGCAGCCCGTAGGAGCTGCCGCGGACCCGGGCGGGGTCGAAGCCCACCCCGTCGTCGCCGACGGTGAGCACCAGGGTGCCGGCCTCACGGCGTACGTCGACGTCGAGCCGCCGCGCCCGGGCGTGCCGCAGCGTGTTGCGGATCGCCTCCTGGGCCACCCGCCAGGTCAGCGCGACGGTGTCGTCGGCGATGCCGTCGAGGTCGTCGACGTGCACCGTCGCCTCGACCCCGACGTCGACCGCGGCTGCGGTGAGGTCGTGCAGCGCGGCGGGCAGTCCGTCGGCGGCGAGCCCCGGCGGGTGGATCTCGACGAGCAGCGACCGCAGGCTGCGCATGCTGGAGCGCAGGCTCTGCGTCGCCTCGAGCACCTGACGGCGCTCCTCGGTGTCGGCCGCGGTGCGGGCCAGGGCCGAGAGCGCGAACGTGGTGCCGGCGAGATCCTGGACGACGCCGTCGTGCAGGTCGCGGGCGATCCGTCGACGCTCGGCGTCGGAGGCGTCCGCGGCGGCGACGAGCAGGCGCTCGCGCTCGTCGGCCGCGCGGTGGAGGCGACGGGTCAGCACCAGGAGCAGCGGGGTGGCGACGACGACCAGCACGAGCAGCGCCCCGACGGTGATGGTGCGGAACGGGGCGACCAGCTCGGCCTGCCGGTCGTCGATCTCGTCGGCGTCGAAGTAGGCCTCGAACAGCAGGGGATCGCCCTCCGGGGACTCGATGCGGGTGTAGACCTCGACGAGGCTGCCGCCGTCGACCTCCCAGCGGTTCTCGGGCTCGGTCAGGTCGGAGACCTCGGCGTCGGTGCCGCCGTGGTCGAGCACGTCGGTCTCCTCCTCGTCCAGGCCGAAGGTCTCACCGATCAGCCGGGCCTCGTCGGACCACACCACGGTGCCGTCGCGATCCCAGATCTTGACCCGGCGTACGTCGCCCACGACGAGCCGGGGCAGAACCTGCAGGTCGAAGCGGTCGATCGCCCCGGTTTCGCCGTCGACGAGGCCGGTGGGGATGGAGCGCTCGGCCACCGAGCCGGCCAGCACCGTGGTGATCTCGCGCGCGTCGGAGATCGCCTCGTCGCGCGCGGCGCGCTGGCCCAGGAGCGTGGTGACGACGATGAGCACGATCACGACGAGCAGCCCGGCGGCCAGGAACTGGGCCACCGGGCTGCTCACGAGGCGTCGGGGGCTCATGCCCCGATCATGCCCGTGGGTCGGGTCGACGCGGTCACGCCGGGTAGCGGACCCGGGCCGTGCAGACCTGGCTGCCGTGCGTCGCCTTGAAGGTGAAGGCGTCCGAGCCCTTGGCGTCGGGCAGCCGGCGCTCGATCGAGAACGAGCCGCTGCGTCCGGCGGTGCGGGCCGTGCCGGTGGCCGAGCGCGAGCCATTGTGGTTCAGCACCCACCTCCACGTCTGCCCCGAGCGGTTGCTGTCGATCTCGGCCTCGACCTCGATCCGACCGTCGTCCTCCTTGGCCTTGATCGTCCAGCGGGCGTGGGAGCACGTCCCGGACTTGGTGACGCGGACGCTGTCGCCCCCACTGGCGTGGGCCGGTGCCGTCCCGGCTCCGGTCGTGACGAGGCCGGCGACGATCGCGGCGGCGGCGGCGTACCTGAGGTGCTTCATGGCGGATCTCCTGGGGTGAGGTGGGTGGCGGGTGGACAGGGAGTCGACGGGCCGATCAGGGCCGATCAGGGCCGATCAGGGCCGATCAGGGGAGCGGCGTGGGGTTGCTCGGGTCCGGGGGGACCGGCAGCGAGCCGCGGATCTGGTTCTGCGCCTGGCACTGGCTCGTGCAGTTGGTGGCGCCCTGCGAGAGCTCGATGGCGTCCTCGCCGAGGACGCCGCCGAGACGGCCACCGGGAGCGACCGACCAGCGGGTGGTGCGGCCGTCCTGGAAGAGCTTGGTGGCGACCTGCGGGCTGTCCTTGCCGAGCAGCATCCGGTGTGCGCCGGCCCCGGTCGCGACGGCGTCGACCCCGTTGCCGAAGTTGATCTTCCCGGTGTAGCTGTTGACGAAGTAGAAGAGGCCGGGGCCGAGGGTGTGCACCAGCTCGACGTTTCCGGCGAACTCGGGCTCCATCTGGAAGATGCCCCCCTGCGGGGCGTCCTTGGCCTGGATCTTGAGCTTGCCGGCCGTCGTGGCGAAGATCGCGACGAGGGTGCCGTCGCGCACCTCGAGCTGCTTGAGGACCGGCGTGCGCAGCTGGGCGGCGGTGAGCACCGGCGTCTTGGCGGCGAACACGACGGTGGGGCTGGTGACCATCCGCTCGGGCGACGGGGCGCCGGTCAGCGTGTAGTCGGTGACGCCCAGCGTGGCCGGGTCGATGGTGAACGAGGTGTGGGTGCCGGTGACCTTGACGACGCCGCGGACGGTGAGGTCCTTGACCTTGACGTCCTTGCCGGGCGCCGGGTCGTAGGTCGTCCCGTTGACGGTGACGGCGTAGTTGCCGGCGCTCGCCGTGCCGCCGCCGCCTCCGCCGTTGTCGTCATTTCCGCCGTCGTCGCCACCCTTGGCGTGGGCGACGCCGGACGCGGGGACGAGCAGGGCGGCCGTCGCGAGGGCGACGGCGGCGATGCGGAGCTTCTTCATGTGGGGGTCCCTCCCAGGACTTGTCGTGATGACGCACCGTGCGGCGGTGCGTGACCAGTCAAGGCCTGGGCGGGTCCGGGTCGGTAGCCGTCCGGTGGTCCTAGTACCTCCGTACGACGGACCGTCGCCGGGGCCGGGTCGGGGCTCGATAAGGTGCGCCTACTGCCCCCGTAGCTCAGCTGGACAGAGCAACCGGTTTCTACCCGGACGGTCGCGGGTTCGAATCCTGCCGGGGGTGCCAGCCGTTGCTCGGCCCCAGCGGATCAGGCGAGCCCGGCCACCCGCTCGGCCTGCACGGCGGCGAGGTCCGCGGTGGTGTCGACGACACCGCTGGAGTCGTCACCGATCGTGTAGGCGCCGACCACGGAGACGAACGGGCCCGCGAGCGCCACGACGAAGCGGTAGGACACGGGGTAGGTCTGGTCTCCGGAGCCGATGGTGCCGGTGACGGCGAAGGCGAGCTGGTCGTCCGCGCCCGGCAGGTCGACGGTGTCGTCGTAGGCGATGTCGAGGGCGTAGGTGACGCCCTCCTCGGTCGCCTCGACCGAGGTGCAGCTCTGCAGCGTGTCGGTGAACGTCGCGAACACCGAGGCGAGCTTCGCGGCGTCGGCGTAGGCCTCGACCTTCGAGGTGACCGCGGCCTGGCCGGTCGGGGTCTCGGATGCGAGCTCGACCTCGGCCTCCTCGTCCGGCTCCGCGCCGAAGGCATCCTCGAACCTGCCGACGTCGGCCAGGCAGGTGCCCGCGAACCCGCCGTCGTCGTCGGGGCCGTCGTCGGGGCTGACCGTGAAGCCGTCGGGGACGTCGGCGGTGGTCAGCAGGGCCGCCTCGAGCTCCGCCTCGCTCGGCAGGTCGGCGGGTGCCTGGGTGGCCGACGTCGTGGGCTCGGTGGGTGCGGCGGACGTCGACGCGCTCTCGGGCGAGGTCGCGGTCTCGGTGACGGTCTGGGTGACGCGCGCCGCCGGGCCGCCCTCGTCGTCGCTCCCGCCACACGCGGAGAGAGCGACGCCGAGCAGCACGGCGACGGACGCGGCCGTCGTACGACGGAGGAGGGACGGGAGCAGGCGCGTGGTCACGGCCCGGAGGCTAGCGCCCACGGGGCTCAGCGGCGCTTCTCCGCCATCCACGCCTCGACGTCGGCCGAGGTGCGGGGGAGCGAGGCCGACAGGTTGCGGGAGCCGTCGGCGGTGATCAGGATGTCGTCCTCGATGCGGATGCCGATGCCGCGCAGCTCCTCGGGGACGAGCAGGTCGTCCTCCTGGAAGTAGAGGCCCGGCTCGACGGTGAGGACCATCCCGGCCTCGAGGTCGGCGTTCTTGTAGGCCTCCGGTGCCGCCTGGCCGCAGTCGTGGACGTCGAGGCCGAGCATGTGGCTGGTGCCGTGGAGGGTCCAGCGGCTGTAGACCTTGGACTCGGGGTCGAGCGCCTCCTGCGCCGAGACCGGGAGCAGGCCCATCGAGTCGAGCCCGTGCGCGAGCACGGTCATCGCCGCCTCGTGGGTGCCGGTGAACGGCAGGCCGGGACGACAGGCGGCGATGCCGGCGTCCTGGGCCTGCAGGACCAGGTCGTAGAGGTCGCGCTGCAGCGAGGTGTAGCGACCGTCGACCGGCAGGGTGCGGGTGACGTCGGCGGTGTAGAGGTTGCGGCCCTCGACGCCCATGTCGAGCAGCACCAGCGTGCCGGGCGTGATCGGGCCGTCGTTGTCGATCCAGTGCAGCGTCGTGGCGTGGGAGCCACCGCCGACGATCGAGTCGTAGCCGATGTCGTTGCCCATCGCGCGGGCCCGGCGGAAGAACGTGCCCTCGATCCAGCGCTCGCCGAACTCGAGGACGCGGTCCCACTCGGCGACCGAGTCGGAGAACCCGAGGGCGGTGATGTCGCAGGCCTCCTGCAGCTGGGCGACCTCCCAGTCGTCCTTGACCAGCCGCATCTCGGAGATCACCCGGGCGAAGTCGTCGTCGGTGCTCTGGTCGGCCACGACCTGCCGGTCGACCTCGAGCGAGACGCCACGGTGGACCCGGGTCTTGCCCGATCCGGACAGGGCGCGGGGGAGCTCGTCGACGTGGCGGACCTCGAGGCCCAGCGCGTCGGACATCTCGCCGAGCGAGGGGCGCTTGCCGACCCACAGCTGGCCGTAGCTGCGGTCACGGAAGAACTCGTCGGTGTCGCGACCCGAGCGGGGGCGTGCGTAGAGGACGGCCTCGCCGTCGTCGATGACCAGGACGGCGTCGCTGCTCTGGTTGCCGGTGAAGTAGGCGTGGGCGGTGTCGACACGGAAGCGGTAGTCGGTGTCGTAGGAGCGCACCTTGTAGCCGCCGCCCGGCAGCACCAGCCGCTCGCCCGGGAACAGGGCCGCGAGCCGCGACCGCCGCTGGGCGGTGTGGTCGGCGAAGGAGCCACGGGGGCGGGCGGTCTCGCGGTCGTCCCAGCCCGTGCGCATGAACGCCGAGTAGGCCTCGGGGACCGCCGGGTCGTGCGACTCGGTGTCGAAGTCGGTGCCGCTCGGGGCGCTGGTCGCGGTCGCGGTCTCGGTCGTGGTCTCGTCGCTCACGCCCCTCACCCTACGCTCGCCGGATCGTCGTCCACCCGTCGCGAGAACGTCGGGAGCACGTCGGGAGCACGTCGGGAGCAGAGCCACGACCGGGCGGTACGGTGTGCTGCCGTTAGGCTGCGCCCGTGCCCGCCCGCCGTCTCGACAGCGTCACGTTCACGGTCGTCGTGACCGTGGCGGTGGTGCTCGGCGCCCTGGTGATGCTGGCCGTCCCGGGCCCCTCCGTCGCGATGCCCCGACAGGTGGTGCCCACGGCATGACCCACGGCACGAGCAGCACCCCTCCCCACCCACCCCACGGCACCAGCGCGGCGGCCTCGGTCGACGAGACCCGCATGGTCACCGCACTGGTCCGACTGCGCCAGGCGCTGGTCGGCGCCGAGCTGCCGCTCGACCTGCCCGGCACCGACGAGCTGCGCACCCAGCGCGCAGCGGTGATCGACCAGCTCGAGGACTACGTGATCCCGCGGCTGATGACGCTCGACGCCCCGCTGCTCGCCGTCGTCGGGGGCTCCACCGGCGCCGGCAAGTCGACCCTGGTCAACTCCCTGGTGGGCGAGCGCGTGACCACGTCGGGCGTCCTGCGCCCCACGACCCGCTCGCCCGTCCTGGTGCACCACCCCGACGACGCCCACTGGTTCGGCCAGGACCGGTTGCTGCCCGACCTGGTCCGCGTCCAGCACACGACCGACGACCCCGACTCCCTGCAGCTGGTGGCGTCGACCGCGATCCCCCCGGGCCTGGCGATCCTCGATGCCCCCGACGTCGACTCCGTCGAGGAGCGCAACCGCCTGCTCGCCGCCCAGCTGCTCGCGGCCGCCGACCTCTGGCTGTTCGTCACCTCGGCCGCGAGGTACGCCGACCAGGTGCCGTGGGGCTTCCTCAAGCAGGCCGCGGAGCGCTCGACCTCGGTCGCGATCGTGCTCGACCGCACCCCCGACGAGGCGATCCAGACCGTGTCGACCCACCTGGCCCGGATGCTCGCCAGCCGGGGGCTCAAGGACTCACCGCTGTTCGTGGTGACCGAGGGCGAGGTCGACGGCGACGGGCTGCTGGCCGCCCACCACGTCGCCGAGGTGCGCGCGTGGCTCGACTCCCTCGCTCGCGACCCCGACGCCCGTGACGCGGTCGTGCGCCAGACCGTCGATGGCGCCGTACGCACCATCACGCACCGGGCCTACCCGGTCGCCGACGCCTGTGCGGCCCAGACGGTGATCGCGGTCCGGCTCAAGGCCGACGTCGACGCCGCCTACGACGTCGCGATCGCCGACGTCGTCGCGGCCACCGCCGACGGCACCCTGCTGCGCGGCGAGGTCCTGGCCCGCTGGCAAGAGTTCGTCGGCACCGGCGAGCTGCTCCGCTCGCTCGAGACCAGGGTCGGCGGGTTGCGCGACCGGCTCGTCAACGCCATCAAGGGCAAGCCCCAGCAGGCCGAGCGCGTCACCGTGGCGGTCGAGTCGGGTCTCGAGACCCTCGTGCTCGAGCACGCCGAGGCTGCCGCCGAGCGCGCTCACGCCGCCTGGTCGCAGCAGCCGGCCGGCGCGGGCCTGCTCGAGAGCGCGCCCGGCGACCTGGGCCGGGCCTCGCGCGAGCTGCGCCGCCACACCGAACGCATGGTGCGCGAGTGGCAGTCCGACGTGCTCGAGATGGTCCGCGCCGAGGGCGCCGACAAGCGCACCACGGCCCGCTTCCTGGCCTTCGGGGTCAACGGGCTGTCGGTCGCGCTGATGGTCGTCGTCTTCGCCCACACCGCCGGCGTGACCGGCGCCGAGGCCGGGGTCGCCGGTGGCTCGGCCGTGCTCGGGCAGAAGCTGCTCGAGGCCGTCTTCGGCGACCAGGCGGTGCGCACCCTCGCCGACCGGGCCCGCCGTTCGCTCGAGCAGCGCATCACCGCCCTGCTGGCCGACGAGCGCGCCCGCTATCTTTCCCGCATCGACGCCCTGGCGCTGCGACCAGACGCTGCCGAGGCCCTGCGCGACGCCGCTCGCCGCGTCGACGACCTGCGCTACCAGGCCAAGCCTGGCCGGACCACGCCTGGAGACACCCTGTGATCGACGCACTGACCGACGCCGTGATCGACTCGGTGACCAGCCGATGACGTCGCTGCTCGAGAGCGCGCGCAAGCTCGTCACGCGCGGCACCGACATCGGCGCCCGCATCGACGGCCTCGAGGCGGCTGCGGCCGCCGCCCGCGGGCGCGTCGACGACGCCGTGGTCGACGAGGCCGAGTCCGTGGCCGCGCGCGCCGCCGGCCGGCTGCGTCTCTCGGCCGACCACACGGTGGTGGCGATCGCCGGCGCGACCGGCTCGGGCAAGTCCTCGACCTTCAACGCCCTGACCGGCCTCGAGCTGTCCTCGACCGGCGTACGCCGTCCCACCACGTCGTGGGCGACCGCCTGCGTGTGGGGCAAGACCGGAGCCGAGGAGCTGCTCGACTGGCTCGGCATCCCCCCGCGCCACCAGACGATGCGCGACTCGCTGCTCGACTCCAGCCGCGACAAGAGCGTCGCCGGCCGGGCCGACCGCGAGCTCGACGGCGTCGTGCTGATGGACCTGCCCGACCACGACTCCACCGAGGTCAGCCACCACCTCGAGGTCGACCGGCTCGTCGTGCTCGCCGACCTGCTGGTGTGGGTGCTCGACCCGCAGAAGTACGCCGACGCAGCGATCCACGACCGCTACCTCGCGCCGCTGGCCTCCCACGCGGGTGTCATGGTCGTGGTGCTCAACCACATCGACACCGTCCCCGAGGACCGCCGCCAGTCGATGGTCGACGACGTCCGCCGCCTGCTCGACCTCGACGGGCTGACCTCGGTGCCGGTCTTCGCCGTCAGCGCCCGCGCCGGCATCGGCATCGACGACCTGCGTCAGGAGATCGCGTCGCGGGTCGCGGCCAAGAAGCTCACCCGCCAGCGCATCGAGTCCGACCTGCGTGCCGCCGCCGGCGCGCTCGAGGAGGCCGCCGGCTCCGGGGCGCCGCGTGAGCTGTCGGCCCAGCGGGTCGGCGAGCTCGAGCGGGCCTTCGCCGACGCCGCCGGGGTGCCCGTGGTGGTCGACGCCGTCGAGCGGTCGACCCGCCTGCGGGCCGGTCGGGCGACGACCTGGCCCGTCGTGTCGTGGGTCTCGCGACTGCGCCCCGACCCCCTCAAGCGACTCCAGCTCGACCTCGGCTCGTCGGGCGACGCCCTCGCCGGGGGCCGTCGCGCCCGGCTGCCCGAGACCAGCCCCGTCCAGCGCGCCCGCGTCGACTCCGAGGTGCGCGCGCTCGTCGACGACGCGGCTGTCGGGCTCGGCCCGACCTGGGTCGACGCCGTACGCCGGGCCTCGACCTCGCGCCTGCCCGAGGTGGGCGACCGCCTCGACCGCGCGATGGCCGGGGTCGACCTCGGTGTCGACCGGCTGCCCGTGTGGGCCGGCCTGGTCCGGGTGCTGCAGTGGCTGCTGATCCTCACCGCGCTCGCCGGCGGGGTGTGGACCGCCCTGCTCGTCATCGGCGGCACCCTGTCCGACGAGGCGCCCCAGGTCGCCGGGATGCCCGTGCCGCTGCTGATGCTCGTCGCCGGCATCGTGCTCGGGATCGTGCTCGCGCTCGGGTGTCGCGTGCTCGTCGCGGGCATTGCCCGCACCCGGGCCGCGGTCGCGGAGCGCCGGCTGCGTGGTGCCGTCCACGACGTCGCGGCCGAGCTCGTGGTCGCCCCCGTGCGGGCCGAGCTGGCGGCGTACTCAACGGTGCGGAGCAACGTCGCGGTCGTGCTGAAGAGCTAGCTCCGTGGCCGGCGGTGGCGCGCCGCACGACGCAGGACGGTCCTGGCCAGGCGGTGGGCCCGGCCGGGTGTGGCTGCTGGCGGGGGCTGCTGGGCCGTCGGTCTGGCCGACACCGTGATCGACGTGCCCTCGCGGGGGGCGAGCCGGCCGGTAGTGCCGGCGAGGGTCGTCACCGTCTCGGCGACCGTGGCCAGGTGCCAGGTCGTCACGACCTCGCTCCGGGAGGCCGACTCCTGGGCCAGCAGGCGGGTGACGGCGGTCTCGTCGAGGACCTCCCAGAGCGCCGGCGGCGCCTCCTCGACGACCCGGCGGAGCTCGTCGCGCACCTCGGGGGCGTCGGTGCGCCAGTCGTAGGACGCCTGGCCGCCGCGGGTGCCCGTCAGCGGGGACCGCGCGTCCCAGGCGGCCCGGGCAGCGGGCTCGGTGGGTGGCTTGGCGTCGAACTTCCAGCGCTTGCCGGCGAACCGGACGTCGGCCAGCTCCGGCGCCAGGGTGTCGAGCAGCGCGGCGAAGAGGCGCTCGGAGGTGCGCTCGGCGAGCGGGGTACGACGCACCGCCTCGACGACGCCGTGGTCGAAGAACGGCCGCCAGGCCAAGGACCCCGCCGAGGACGACCCGCGGGCCACGCCGGACCAGCGGCCGGTGCGCTGGCGGACGTAGAACGCCTCCAGTGCGGTGGCTGGGTCCGTCGCGACCCAACGCCGCCACTCGGCCAGGTCGGCCAGGTAGGCGGCGCGGACCGACGGGTGCAGCAGCTTCTCACTCGGGTGTGCCCGCCGCTTGAGCACGCGGCGCCCGACCTCGGCGATCTCCATGCCGTCGAGCGTGGAGGCGTAGTAGCCGCGCAGGATCTCCCCGCCCGAGCCCGAGAACGGCACGAGGTCGACGTCGTAGGTCTGGTCGAGACGACCGACCCGGTCGTAGGCGCTGATCATGCCCTCGCCCAGCCCGACCGCCTCGCGCAACCGCTCACGGGGGTCGACGACGAGCCGGTCACGGTCCTGGTCGCGCTTGGTCCCGGCCGGCCGCTGCACGACGTGGGGGAGACCCAGGGCGGCGGCGACGTCGCGGGCCACGACCACGTCGGGGTCGTCGGGGAGCCCGGCGGTGCGGGTCAGGACGGGGGAGCCCGCGCGCGCCAGCAGGGCGGCCAGGAGCCGGGAGTCGCGCCCGCCGGTGAGACCGAGCCGGACCGGGGTCTCGGTCGGCAGGTCGGCCACCGAGCGGACCAGGGCGTCGGCGACGTCCTGGACCGAGGCGGGGCCGTGGTGGGCGGTGGGCGTGGTCGCCAGGCTCAGTCCGGTGGGCGTGCCGAGGGCCGTGGTGGCGGGGTCGAGCGAGGACAGCCCGCGAAAGACGGTGCGTGCGGTCGTGTGGAACCCGGCGTTGACGACCGCCGCCAGGCCGACCGGGTCGAGGGCGACGGCGTCGTGGCCGGGCCCCTCGCTGGCTCGGGCGACCAGGTGGACGAGGGACGCGCGGTTGCCGAGCACGACGAGGTGCGGGGTCTCGGCGTGGAAGACCAGCTCGGTCCCCGACGCGCAGGTCGCGGCGCGGACGCGGCCCGGTGCGGCCGAGTACGACGACCAGACACCGGGCGAGTCGTCGGCCACACGTCCGTCGGCCAGCCGCGTGGCGGCGTACCCGGAGAAGCCGGCGGCGCCGGCGTCGGTGGTGGTGAGCAGCGGGCGACCGGGCTGGTCCGGCTCGTTGTGCCAGGCATGGAGGGCGGTCGTGGGCCGGTCGGTGAGCCGGTCTGACCAGGACAGGTCGGGCGGGCCGGGGGTCGCGAAGGGCAGGGCGACGCGCGCGAGGCGGGCGAGGGTGTCGGCGTCCGGGAGCGGGGTGCCGTCCTTGCTGAGGACCGCGAGGTAGACGCGCACGAGCGGCGAGGCTACCGATCGGCACGCCCGCGCTGGGGGAGGCGCGGCCTGTGCGGATGACCAGGAGTCGTCCACAGGGTCGGGTCCCCGACCGGTCGTCCACAGGCACCCGCCGTGCGCCGCAGGACTGTCGGCGGTCGCGCCTTGGCTCGTGCCGTGCCCACCGTGGGCGCACCACCAGGCGAGAAGACAGAGGAGATCGACATGTACAACGAGACGACGGTGACCCTGCAGGGGCGGGTCGGCGGGGACGTGATGCTGCGCCAGGCGGGCGGCACTCCCGTGGCCAACTTCCGGGTGGCCTGCACCCCGCGGCGCAAGGACCGCGAGACCGGTGACTGGGTCGACGGCCCGACCCAGTGGTACTCCGTCAGCGCGTGGCGCTGGCTCGCCGAGCACTGCGCGGCGTCGCTCCACCGCGGCGATGCCGTGATCGTCCACGGCCGGGTCGACATGCGCACCTACATCAACAAGGCCGGGGTCGAGACCCTCGACGTGCACATCGACGCCGCGACCGTGGGCCACGACCTCTCCCGCGGCACCTCGACCTTCCACCGCCCGCCGTCGGTCGAGGTCACGCCGCCGCAGGGGGAGGTGGCGGCGGCGTGAGCCCGGGGCGGCAAAACCCCCGAGCGCCGCCCTCACCCCGGACGGGCGGGACACCCCGGTCCCGACTAGGCTCGGTGACCATGGCGGAATATGTCTTCACCCTGCGCAACGTGCGCAAGGCCCACGGTGACAAGGTCGTTCTCAACAACGTCACCCTCTCGTTCCTGCACGGTGCCAAGATCGGCATCGTCGGACCCAACGGCACCGGCAAGTCGTCCCTGCTGCGGATCATGGCCGGGCTCGACCACGCCAACAACGGCGACGCCATCCTCGACCCGGGCGCCACGGTCGGCATGCTCCAGCAGGAGCCGCCGCTGACCGAGGGCAAGACGGTCCTCGAGAACGTGCAGGAGGCCGTGGCCGACACGCTGGCCAAGATGGCGCGCCTCAACGCCGCCTACGAGGAGATGGGCGAGCCGGACGCCGACTACGACGCCCTCGCCAAGGAGACCGGCGACCTGCAGGAGGAGCTCGAGGCCGCCAACGCCTACGACATCGACAGCCGGCTCGACCAGGCGATGGACGCGCTGCGCTGCCCGCCGCCCGACACGATCGTCGACCACCTCTCCGGTGGTGAGCGGCGCCGGGTCGCGCTGTGCAAGCTGCTGCTCCAGCAGCCCAGCCTGCTGCTGCTCGACGAGCCCACCAACCACCTCGACGCCGAGTCGGTGCAGTGGCTCGAGGGCCACCTCAAGACCTACCCGGGTGCCGTCCTCGCGATCACCCACGACCGCTACTTCCTCGACAACGTCGCCGAGTGGATCCTCGAGCTCGACCGCGGGTCGGCCCACCCCTACGAGGGCAACTACTCGACCTACCTCGAGACCAAGAAGGAACGGCTCAAGATCGAGGGCCAGAAGGACGTCAAGCGCGCCAAGATGCTCGAGCGCGAGCTGGAGTGGGTGCGCTCCAACGCCAAGGCCCGCCAGACCAAGAGCCGCTCGCGCCTGGCGCGCTACGAGGAGATGGCGGCCGAGGCCGACCGCGACCGCAAGATCGACACCTCCGAGATCAACATCCCGGCCGGGCCACGACTGGGCGACATCGTGCTCGAGGCCGAGCACCTCGGCAAGGGCTTCGACGGCCGGGTCCTCATCGACGACCTCACGTTCTCGCTGCCGCGCGCCGGCATCGTCGGCGTGATCGGGCCCAACGGCGTCGGCAAGACCACGCTGTTCCGGATGATCACCGACCAGGAGGACCCCGACAAGGGCGACCTCAAGGTCGGCCAGACCGTCAAGCTCAGCTACGTCGACCAGAGCCGCGGCGGCATCGACCCGCAGAAGAACGTGTGGGAGGTGGTCTCCGACGGGCTCGACTTCATCAAGGTCGCCAACTTCGAGATGAACTCCCGTGCCTACGTCGCCTCGTTCGGCTTCAAGGGCCCCGACCAGCAGAAGAAGGCCGGCGTCCTGTCCGGTGGTGAGCGCAACCGCCTCAACCTGGCGCTGACCCTCAAGATGGGCGGCAACCTGCTGCTCCTCGACGAGCCCACCAACGACCTCGACGTCGAGACCCTGTCGTCGCTCGAGGACGCCCTGCTCGAGTTCCCCGGCTGTGCCGTGGTCACCTCGCACGACCGGTGGTTCCTCGACCGGGTCGTCACCCACATCCTGGCGTGGGAGGGCACCGAGGAGAACCCCGCCCAGTGGTACTGGTTCGAGGGCAACTACGCCTCCTACGAGGAGAACAAGATCGAGCGCCTCGGCATCGAGGCGGCTCGTCCCCACCGCGTCACGCACCGCCGGCTCACCCGCGACTGACCCGGGCTCGGCCCGACCGCCGTCCGATGACGGCGGCCGGGCCGGGCGAGGTCAGGAGCGCAGCGAGCGGATCGTGGCGTCGACGCGCACGTTGCCGATCTTGAGGCCACCGGCGAACAGGTCGGTCCCGAAGTAGTCGTTGAGGGCCGTGGCGGCCTCCGGGGTCAGCGTGGCGGGCAGCGCGTAGACGGCGAGCTTGTTCTTCGACGCCCGGATCGTCGCCTTGCTCAGGTCCAGGCGCAGGACCGGCAGGGTGGCGCCGGCCTCGTCGGCGTACGCCGAGAGCCGCTGCGAGGTGGTGCTGACGGCGAAGTTGCGGATGGTGAGCGACTTGCCGCCGGCGGTGAAGGTCAGGCCGCCGGAGTGCTTGATCGAGCCGGCCAGGGACTTCACGTTGAGCAGGCCGCCGGTGATCGGGAACGTGATGCCGCTGCTGACGACCTTCGCCTCGCTGGCCGGGGCCACCGTGATGTCGTTGTCGGCCAGCACCTGCGCGGTGCCGGCGTCCAGCTTGAGCGTCGTCTGCCCGCCGATCGGGACGGCGTACGCCGCGGAGCGGGTCGAGCCCGGGGCGGCGCTCGAGGAGCCGACGCCGGCGACCAGGGCGGCGGTGAGCGCGACGGCGACGGCGAGAATCGCGGCGTGCAGCCGGGTGCGGTTCGGCACGGGAACGGTGGTCATGACTACTCCTGGGATCGGGCCGGCCGGGTGCCGGCTTCGATGACTACTGCGCGACGTCACCTCGATCCGGTTGCACCGGTGGTCCGCGGGCCGGGCGTCGGGCGCACTCAGGGACACCCCCAGGGACACCCGGAATTGGTGACCTTGGGGGTGCAACCCGGCGGGCCGTTGGTCGCGCAGGACAGGGTGTGGAGGGTGAGACGGAGCTGGTCGACGTGAGCCGCGAGGACCCCGAGGTCGCGCTCGGGCGGCGCCTGGTCGCCGACGACTCCGCGATCGACGACGTCTACGCCGAGCTGGCGCCCACGGTGCTGGCCTACCTGCGCCGCGTGCTGCCGCCGGCCGACGTCGAGGACGTGCTGCAGCGCACGTTCCTCGACGTGTGGCGCTCCCGCCTGCAGTACGACCCGTCCCGGCCGCTGGCCGGGTGGGTGATGGGCATCGCCAAGCACCGAGCCACCGACCTGCTGCGCAGCCGCGTGCCCGAGCCGGTGGCCGAGGTGCCCGAGCCCGACCCGGCGAGGGTCGAGCACGTCGACCACGACGACCTGGTGGAGCGGTTCGAGAGGTCGCGCCAGGTCCGGGCGGCCATGGGCCGGTTGAGCCCGGAGCAGCGCCAGGTGCTCTTCCTCGCCTACTTCAACGACCTCACCCTCGCGCAAGTGGCCGACTGGGTGGACGCGCCGCTCGGTACAGTCAAGGCGCGAGCCGCCCGTGGCCTCCGCGCCCTCGCAGAGCAGATCGGACGTGATCCCCGTGACTGAGCACCACCGGGAGCCCCACCTCGACGTGTCCGCGCTGCTGACCGGGGAGACCCCGCCGTCCGAGCGGCGCGCGGCTCTCGCGCACGTGCGCGACTGCGCCGACTGTCGCGACCAGTTCGTCGTGCTGGGCGCGGCGATGGGCGAGGTGCGCGACGCCGTGCGCCACGCCCCGGTCGAGCCGGGCGAGGTCCCACCGCTGCGCCTGGACCGCTCCGACGCCACGGCTCCCGACATCGGGGCGTCCGTGACCGCGCCGGTGGCCCTGGCCGCGGCCCGGCCCCGTCGCAGCCGCCTGGTGCGGGCCGGTCTCGGGGCGGCCGCCGCGGTGCTGCTCGTGGCCGCGGGTTTCGGCGCGGGGCGCGGACTGACTGACGACGGGTCGAGCCGCACCGAGGTGGCCGCGCCGGCCGCGCCCGTGCCCCTGGTCTCGGTCGGCAGCACGGCAGCACCGGTGGCAGGGTCCGCGGCGATGACGGGCGAGGGGGGCGAGCAGAAGATGGCGATCGCCCTCGCGGGACTCACGGCCCCCGCGGCCGGCACCCACTACACGATCTGGCTGATCGACACGGTCGGCGGCCGGGCGCGCGAGGTCGGTGTGATGCCCGAGAGCGACGCGACGGTGATGCGGGCGGTCTTCGCGCTGCCCGCCGACGAGGCGGAGGGCTACGACGCGCTCAACGTCAGCGTCGAGGACGACGAGACCGTGGTGTCGGCACCGACCCACAGCCTGCTCCGCGGCACCCTCGTGTGACCGCGCGGGACCGCGAGCAACCCCGATGCCCCGCCGGTGCCTCGTCCCCGAGGATGGACCCCATGAGCACGCCCCTCTCGCCGACCGACCGCACCACCGTCCGCCGCGGCCGCGACCGGGCCCAGGAGGACCGTGCGCCGATGCACGCACTGCTCGCCGATGCGCTCGTCGCCCACGTGGGCGTGGTCGTGGGGGACCACCCCGTCGTGCTCCCGGTCGCCTTCGCCGTCGACCTCGAGGGACCGGACCAGGGCGGCACCCTCTACATCCACGGCTCGGTCGCGGCGCGCTGGCTGACCGGGGCCGAGAGCCGCACCGTCTGCGTGACGGTCACCGAGCTCGACGGTCTGGTCGCGGCCCGGTCCGGCTTCCACCACTCGATGAACTACCGCTCGGTGGTCGTCATCGGCGAGGCGCGCATCGTCGAGGACGCCGAGGAGAAGGCGCACGCCCTCACCCTCACCGTCGACCACATGGTCCCCGGGCGGTCCGCCACGCTGCGCCCCCACACGCGCCGGGAGCTCGCGGCGACCTCGGTCCTCGCCGTGCCCCTGGTCGAGGCGTCGATGAAGCTGCGCGCCGGGGGGCCGGTCGACGAGCCCGAGGACATCGCGTCCGGTGCCTGGGGCGGCGTGATCCCGCTGCGACGGGTGTCGACCGGTCCGGTCTCAGGCGATGACTCCCACGACGACGTCCCGCCCGACGTCGTACGCCGTGCCGCCGAGCTCGTCTGACGGGGACGTGGTCTCGAGGCTCGCTGCGCTCGCACCTCGACCGACGTCAGGGGCTCGCTGCGCTCGCACCTCGACCGACGTCGGTAGGGTGCGCGGCATGACGCAGCGCACCCTCGTCCTCCTCAAGCCCGACACCGTCCGCCGCGGCCTGGTGGGTGAGGTCCTGTCCCGGTTCGAGGCCAAGGGCCTGACGATCGTGGCGATGGAGCACCGCGCCATCGACGGCGCGATGGCCGACCAGCACTACGCCGAGCACGTCGAGCGCGACTTCTACCCGCCGCTGCGCGACTTCGCGACCAGCGGCCCGCTGGTCTCGCTGGTGCTCGAGGGTGACGAGGCGATCGACGTGGTCCGCGCGCTCAACGGGGCCACCGACGGCCGCAAGGCCGCGCCCGGCACCATCCGCGGCGACCTGTCGCTGTCCAACCGCGAGAACCTCGTGCACGCCTCGGACTCGCCCGAGTCGGCCGCCCGCGAGATCGCGCTCTGGTTCCCCTCGCTCTGACCTGGCGCGCCAGCCCGGGGCCGCCCGGCCCCTGACCGGCTGTTTCCGTGCCGCCCCGCTGGGGAGGCTGACCCACCATGGCCGACTTCTTCTCGGAGCTCCACCGTCGCCACCCCGACGTCGATCTCGTCGTCCTGCCGCCGTCGCCCCCACCGGCGGACGTGCCGGAGGCCGGTGACGACGAGGTCGCGGCGGCGTTCAGCAACGTCGCCCGCGCGACCCGCCAGGTCTGGTCGACGATGGCCCCCGCGAGCGCCGCAGAGCCCCGCATCCGCTGGTCGTACGCCGCCGACCCCGGTCGGGTCCACCCGGTCGGTCGGGTGGTCGAGCGCCGCAGCGACGGCTCCCACCTGCTGGTCGGCCTGCGTCACGACCTCGAGAGCCACGGCTGGGCGGTGACCCGGCCCGCCGGGGTCGTCGAGCGGCTGGCGGGACGCCTCGACGACCTCACCCTCACCGCGTCGTACGCCGAGCCCAGCGGCGCCCTCGTGCTCACGGTCTCGCACGAGCCCCTGGTGGTCGGCCCGGACCGGGCCGTCGCCCTCGTCCGACCCGCCCGACCCGCCCGCCCGACCGCGGTCGGCGGTGAGCGCTGATGGAGGTCGTACCGGTCTCGGTCGGCAGGGCCGCGCAGGCGTGGGACGAGCAGCACCTCGACCTGCAGGCGGCCTCCGCGCAGGTCGCCGGTGCGGGCTCCGCGGGCTTCACCGCCGTGGTGTCGGGCCCGGCCGCCCGGTTCCTGGCCGCCTGGGAGCGGCACGTGCGCGACCTCGGCACCACCAGCGAGGCCCGCGCCGACGGGCTGCGGGTCACCGTCGCCGACTACGTCGCGACCGACCGGCTCGCGTTCGACGAGCTCAGGTCGCTGACCCCCTACCTGACCGAGGAGCGCTGAGGTCATGGCCGTGGTGACCCTTCCGAGCCGGCCCCGCGTCGTCCCCGTGCTCACCGTCGACCCCGGCGCCATCCGGCGTACCGGGGGTCAGCTGCTGGCGGCGTCGACCCAGGTCGACGACCTCGGCACCTTCGTCGCCGGCACGGCGCGCATCGGCGACTGGCACGGGCCCGCCTCGGTCGCCTACCACGACGCGATCGTCCCGACCGGGCGTCGGGCCGACGCCATGTCGCTGGCCCTGCGCGGTGTGGCCCAGCGCGTCGCGACCCACGCCGACGAGATGACCGACCTGCGCGATCGACGGGTCGACCTCGTCGACCGTCGCGACCACCTGCAGCAGCAGATCGCCCACCTCGAGACCAGGGCGACCGGCGAGGTCACTCCCGAGGAGCTCGCCGACCTGCAGGACGACTGCCGGCGGGTGCAGGGCGAGGTCGATGCCTTCGAGTCCGACCTGACCGCCTGGAGCACGGCCATCACGACCGAGGAGGGGGCGATGAACGACGCCTTCACCCGGGTCCTCGACCTGGCTGCGGTCGACCGTCTCTACGGCGGCGTCGCCGACCCCGCCGACGCGGCCCTGGACACCAAGCCGCCCGCCGGCGCCTCGCCGCAGGCGGTCAACGCCTGGTGGGACGGTCTGACCACCGCCCAGCAGCAGGCGATCATCGCCGCCGCGCCGGGAGCGATCGGCAACCTCGACGGCATCCCCGCCGGTGCCCGGGACGACGCCAACACCGTCGCCCTCGACCGGGACCTCGCCGACTGGCGCAACGCCGACGCGCAGGGCGTGATGACCGACGACGAGCGCCAGTGGCTCGCCAACGCCGAGGCCGCCCAGGACGCCCGCGACGAGATCGAGGGTCGCGTCGACCCGGTGACCGGCCTGCCGATCGAGAGTCAGATCTACCTCTACGACCCCTCCGCCTTCGACGGCGACGGGGCGATCGCGGTCTCGGCCGGCAACGTCGACACCGCCGACAACGTGGCCGTGCTGACCCCCGGCTTCGGCACCGACGGCGAGTCGGCGCCGTACCAGGCCGACCGCGCCGCCACGGTCTACGAGTCCAGCCGGTTCCTCGACCCGACCGCGTCCAACGCGACCCTGTTCTGGATCGGGTACGACGCCCCCGACAACCTCCCGTGGACCGGCGAGGGCTGGGACGGCGCGGGCGTGGCCACCGAGGGTGCCGCCGAGGACGGCGGGGCCCGGCTCGCCGACCTGGTCGACGGCCTGCGCGCCTCCCGCGACGGCGACGACGCCCACCTCACCGCGATCGGCCACTCCTACGGCTCGACCACGACGGGCCACGCCGCCCACGACCACGGCCTCGACGTCGACGACCTGGTCTTCGTCGGCAGTCCCGGGGTCGGCGGCGACACCGACAGCGCCGCGGACACCGGGGTCGACCCCGACCACGTCTGGGCCGGTGCCAACAGCCGCGACCCGGTCACGTACCTGGCCAACCACGGCTGGTTCCACGGCGAGACGCTCGGCGGGGCCGGGCTCGGCGACGACCCCGCCGAGGACGACTTCGGAGCCCACCGCTTCCAGGCCGAGGACGTCTCGCGTCCGGACCTGCCCGACTTCGACCAGCACTCGCTCTACTTCGACCACGACACCGAGTCGCTGCACAACCTCAGCGAGATCATCAACGGCAACTACGACGGCGTGCTCACCGCCGATCCCAACCACGACCCCTGGTACGCCGGCGTGCACGACCCCGAGCTCGACCGCGAGCCCACCACCCAAGTCACCCGATGAGGCTGGGCCTGGTCTTGGCGGTCGTGGTGCTGCCGGTCGGGTTGACTGGCTGCGTGGCCGACGACGACAGCGCGACCTCCCCCGACACCACCTCCGACGCGAACGGCTCCCACCGGACCCGGCTCGAGTCCGACCGTGCCGAGGCCGGCGAGCTGGTGCGCGGACTCACCCCGCGCCTGGTCGCCGAGCTCGTGGGTGCGGCGCAGAGCCCCCGCGGGAGCTTCCGCGGTTGCCGTGGTCGTGCGCCCGAGGGCATCGCCGCGGTGGAGTACGTCGCCACCGTGCGCATCGACGCCGGCCCGGCGGCACCCGACGACCTGCTCCAGCCGGTCCCGGCCTACCTCAGCGGGTCTGACGACGTCGTCGAGTCCACCGTGCCGGGCGGCCGTCGGCTCACGGCGCCCTGGGGAGACCTGACCGTGACGGTCACGACCCGACCGGCCGCGGGTGACTTCCTGCTCGTCACCGTCACCGGCGGCTGTCACGACATCCCCGCCGACGAGCAGGACGAGTGGCTCGACCGGGGCGTCGACGACCTGACCTGACCCACGTCGGTCGAGGCGCGAGGAGCTCTGGTCGCGCGCCTCGAGACCTTGGTGGCGTCCTGTCCAGGTCTAGTCGGGTGGGTCGGTGGCGGGGGTCTCGAGGCTCAGGCCTGGCGGCCTTCGCACCTCGACCGGCGTGGGGCATTCGCGGCCTCGGCCGGGGTACGGCGCGACACACCCCATGCGCCTCCGCTGTCACACGCGTCCCACTGCCTACGCTCGCTACCGGGTCCGCCGTTTCGTGCGCGTGACGGGCCTCGGGTCTTCCCCCGTCTTCCCCGACCCCGCGCACGACAGTGAGGCGCGCGCGCATGGCGAACAGCATCATCGGTCGTGACATGGCCGTCGACCTCGGCACGGCCAACACGCTGGTCTACGTGCGGCGCCGGGGCGTGGTGCTCGACGAGCCGAGCGTCGTCGCGGTCAACGACACCACCGGCGAGGTGCTCGCCGTGGGTCACGACGCCAAGCGGATGATCGGGCGCACGCCCGACAACATCACGGCGCTGCGACCGCTCAAGGACGGCGTCATCGCCGACTTCGAGGCGACCGAGCAGATGCTGCGATGGTTCATCCAGCAGGCCCACAAGCGGCGCTACTTCGCCAAGCCGCGGATGGTCATCTGCGTGCCGAGCGGCATCACCGCGGTCGAGCAGCGCGCGGTCAAGGAGGCCGGCTACCAGGCCGGCGCCCGCCGGGTCTACATCATCGAGGAGCCGATGGCCGCCGCGATCGGCGCCGGCCTCCCCGTCCACGAGCCCACCGGCAACATGGTCGTCGACGTCGGCGGCGGCACCACCGAGGTCGCCGTCATCTCGCTCGGCGGCATCGTGACCAGCCTCAGCATCCGCACCGCGGGCGACGAGCTCGACCAGGCGATCGTGAGCTGGATGAAGAAGGAGCACTCCCTGATGTTGGGGGAGCGCACCGCCGAGGAGGTCAAGATGACCCTCGGCTCGGCCTTCCCCTCCCTCGACGAGTCGCCCGCCGAGGTCCGAGGCCGCGATCAGGTCAGCGGGCTGCCGCGCACCGTCGAGGTCACCCCGGCCCAGATCCGCCAGGCCCTCGAGGAGCCGCTGCACGCGATCGTCGACGCGGTCCGCGTGACCCTCGACCAGACCCCGCCCGAGCTGGCCGGCGACATCATGGACCGCGGCATCGTGCTGACCGGCGGGGGTGCGCTGCTCCGCGGGCTCGACGACCGGATCCGCCACGAGACCGGCATGCCGGTCCACGTCGCGGAGAACCCCCTGGTCTCGGTCGCCCTGGGCGCCGGGCGCTGCGTCGAGGAGTTCGAGGCCCTGCAGGCCGTGCTCGTCGCCGACCACCGGCGGTACCGGTGACGACCGCGCTGCGCGCGCTGGGCCGGCGCGGCTACGGCCGGGCCCCGCGCGAGGACCGCCCCGGTCGTCCACCGGGCGCGCTGGTGATCGCGCTGGTGCTCGCCTGCGCCAGCCTGATGGTCCTCGACAGCAGTGACGACGGTGCGCTCGACCCCGCCCGGCGGGCGATCGGCGAGGCCGTCGGACCCGCGCAGGCCGCGGCCGACAGCGCCGTACGCCCGATCGCCGGTCTGTCCGACCGCTTCGAGAGCCAGGACGACCTGCGCGGGCGGCTCACCGCCCTGGAGTCCGAGAACGCCGAGCTGCGCGCCCGCGTCCGCAAGGCGCCGTACGACGCGGCCCGGCTCGCCGAGCTCGAGGGCCTCACGGCCGCGGCCACCGAGCTCAGCCAGGCGCTGGTGCCGGCCCGGGTCATCGCGATCGGGTCCTCGCAGTCGTTCTCCAGCACGGTCACCATCGACGCCGGCTCCGACTCCGGCATCACCCCCGACCTCACGGTCGTCAACGACGACGGCTTGGTCGGCCGCGTCCTGCGGGTCACCGACACCACCGCCACGGTGCTGCTCATCGTCGACCCCGACTCCACCGTCGGTGGCCGGCTCGCGGAGAGCATGGAGATCGGCTTCCTCAAGGGCCGCGGTGTCATGGGTCGCACGGCACGCCTCGACCTCGAGCTCGTCGACGAGACCGTGGTGCCGCGCAAGCACGACACGGTCGTCACCTGGGGCAGCGAGCACGGTGACAGCCCCTACGTCGCCGGCGTCCCGATCGGCCGGGTCGTGTCGGTCTTCTCCAGCCTGCGCGACACCTCTCAACGCGCCGTGATCGACCCGTACGTCGACTTCGCCAGCCTCGACATCGTGGGCGTCGTCGTCCCCTCCGGCACCCGCAGCGACCGCGCCGTGGTCGAGGCCGACGGGAGCCTGCGATGACGTCGTCCCGCGCCGTGCGCACCGTGCTCCTCGCCCTGGCGGCCGTCGTCGCCCTCGTCCTGCAGACCAGCGTGTTCCCGCACTTCGCCTGGCGCGGTGTCGGACCCGACGTGGTCCTCCTCGTGGTCGTCGCCGGCGGCCTGCTGCGCGGACCCCAGGTCGGCCTGGTCCTGGGCTTCGGCGCCGGCCTGCTGCTCGACCTCGCACCGCCCGCCGACCACGTCGCCGGTCGCTGGGCCCTCGCCCTGCTCCTCGTCGGGTACGTCGCCGGGCGGGTCCGTCAGGACGCACCGGCCGGCCTCGGCGCGACCCTGGCGGCGGTCGCCGCCTGCTCGTTCCTCGGCACCTCCGTCTTCGCCCTGACCGGGCTCCTGCTGCAGGACCGGTCCGCGACGGTTCCCGACCTGCTCGAGGTCGTCCTCACCGGGGTCGCCTGGGACCTCGCCCTCACCGCGGTCGTGCTGGCCGTGGTCGCCCTGGCGCGCGCCCGTCTCGAGCCCGACGGCGTACCCGCCCGATGACGCGGTCGACGGGCAACCCCAGCCGCGGCGGACTCCGGTTGATCGTGATCCAGGCCCTGGTCTTCTCGCTGTTCGCCACCTTGTTCGTGCGGCTCTACTACCTCCAGGTCGTCGACGGCGACGAGTACCAGGGCCGCGCAGCGGCCCAGTCGGTCCGCGAGATCGTCGTCCAGCCCACCCGCGGCCTCATCGTCGACGACCAGGGCCGGCCCCTGGTCGCCAACCGGCTGACCTGGGTCGTCGCCCTCGACCGGACCGTGCTCGGCAAGCTCCCGGCCGCCGAGCGTCGGGTCCTGCTGCGCCGTGTCGGCAAGGTGATCTCGATGTCGCCCGGCCGGATCGAGAAGGTGCTGACCTCCTGCGGCGACAAGGGCGCCGAGCCCGGCGTGTGCTGGAACGGGTCGGCCTACCAGCCCGTCCCGGTGGCCCAGGACCTCGCGCAGGAGCGCGCGCAGCGCTTCCGCGAGCAGCCCGAGGACTACCCGGGGGTCGTCGTCGAGCAGCAGACCGTGCGCGCCTACCCGGAGCCCTTCGGCATCAACGCCGCCCACCTGCTCGGCTACCTCAGCCCGATCACCGAGGACGAGCTCGACGCCTCGAAGGAGTCGGGCGACCAGTCCGTCAACGGCGCCTCGGTCGTCGGACGCGCCGGCATCGAGCAGCAGTACGACAGCTGGCTGCGGGGGATGCCCGGCTACCAGCAGGTCAAGGTCGACTCGCTGGGCCGCGAGATCAAGGACGACGCCGACAACGTCCGCAGCGTCGAGGCCCAGCCCGGCGACACGCTGGTCACCTCCATCGACGCCAAGGTGCAGAGCGTCGTGGAGAAGCAGCTGCACGAGATGATCACGACCGCTCGCGCCACCCACGACCCGGTCTCGGGCAAGAACTACGCCGCCGACTCCGGCGCCGCGGTGGTGATGGAGGCCAGCACCGGCCGGATCGTCGCGATGGCCAGCCAGCCGACGTACGACCCGTCGGTCTGGGTCGGTGGCATCACCAAGAAGCAGCTCTCCCGGCTCTACTCCGAGGCCGCCGGTACGCCGCTGCTCAGCCGGGCGACGCAGGGGCAGTTCGCCCCCGGCTCGACCTGGAAGCCGTTCATGACGGCCGGTGCGCTGACCCACGGCTACTCGACCGACACCACGCTGCCGTGCTCGTCGTCCTTCCAGGTCGGCAACCGCGCCTTCCACAACCACGAGTCGGCGGCCTACGGCGACATCGGCTTCGCGAAGGCCCTCGAGGTCTCCTGCAACACCTTCTTCTTCCGCGTCGGCTACGACTACTGGCAGCAGTACGGCTCGGACGCCGCCGACGTCGACGCCCGCGACCCGCTGGTCGAGGAGGCCGAGAAGTACGGCTTCGGCGCCGAGACCGGCATCGACCTGCCCGGCGAGGCCTCCGGCCGGATCGCCGACCGGCACTGGAAGCGCTCCTACTACCGCTCGATGAAGAAGTTCTACTGCGGCATCGCGGACAAGCCGCAGGACGCCGACACGAGCGACTTCGTCTACAAGTTCGCCAGCGAGTTCTGCGTCGAGGGCTACAAGTACAAGGTGACCGACGCGGTCAACTTCGCCATCGGCCAGGGCGACACCATCGTCACGCCCCTCCAGCTCGCCCGCGGGTACGCCGCCATCGCCAACGGCGGCACGCTCTACGCCCCCCGCGTCGCCCGGGCCGTGGTCGCCTCCGACGGCACCGTGATCCGCCGCATCAAGCCCGAGGTCACCGGTCACGTCGACCTGCCCAAGGGCGTCCAGGGCTACCTCGACCAGGCCCTGCGCGGAGTCACCCGCGAGGGCACCATGGCCTGGAAGATGAACGGCTTCCCGCTCGACGAGGTACCGATCCGCTCCAAGACCGGCTCGGCCGAGGTCTACGGCAAGCAGTCGACGTCGTGGGTCGCCTCCTACTCCGACGACTACGTCGTGGTGATGATGGTCAGCCAGGGCGGCACGGGCTCCGGCACCGTCGGGCCCGGCGTCCGCAAGATCTGGGAGGCGCTCTACGGCGTCGACGGCGACCAGGTCACGCCCGACAAGGCGGCCGTCCCCGGCACCGTGCTGCCCGACCGGCTGCCGTCCTTCCGCAAGGACGGCACGATCCTCCCGCCGGCCGTGAAGGAGACCCCGTGAGCACCACGACGCCCAGCCGGACCGGCCGGACGAGCCGGCCCGGCCGGACGAGCCGGCCCAGCCCGGCCAGCCGGCCGGCCGCGGCGTCCACGCCGTCGCTGGTCTCGCGGGTACCCGCTCCCGACCGGCTGCTGCTGCTCGCTGTCCTCGCGCTCACGGTGATCGGCTGCCTGCTCGTCTGGTCGGCGACCAGCACCCGCGACGACCTGACCGGCGGCGACCCGCGCGCCTACCTGCTCAAGCAGGTGGTCAACGTCGTCATCGGCCTGGTCCTGCTCTTCCTGGTCGTCGTCACCGACCACCGGTGGGTGCGGATCGTGGCGCCCCTGGTCTACCTCGCCTCGGTCGGGGGCCTGGTCCTCGTGCTGACCATGGGCACGGTGGTCAACGGCTCGCGCTCCTGGCTGATGGTCGGCGGCGCCTCCATCCAGCCCTCGGAGTTCGCCAAGCTCGCGGTCGTCATCGGGATGGCGCTCGTGGTCGCCGAGCGCTCCGAGGGACGGCGGCTCAAGGGAGCCGACGGCGCCACCGGGGTCGACGTCGTCCTGATGCTGCTCATCGCCGGTGTGCCGGCGGTCCTGATCCTCGCCCAGCCCGACCTCGGCACCATGCTGGTGCTGAGCGCGACCGTCTTCGGCGTCCTGGCCACCACCGGCGCCCCGCGTCGCTGGCTGGTCGCCCTGGGCCTCGCCGGGGTCGCCGGCGCGGTCGCCGCGGTCGCCGGCGGCCTGCTCGAGCAGTACCAGGTCGACCGCTTCCTCGCCTTCACCGACCCGTCCCTCGACCCGCGCGGCGCCGGCTACAACGTCGAGCAGGCCCGCATCGCCGTCGGCAACGGCGGCTTCTTCGGCCAGGGCCTCTTCCACGGGTCGCAGACCCGCTCGGGCTTCGTCCCCGAGCAGCACACCGACTTCGTCTTCACCGTCGCCGGCGAGGAGCTCGGCCTCCTGGGCGCCGGCGTCATCATCGCCCTGCTGGGCGTCGTCCTGTGGCGCGCCCTGCGGATCGCCTCGCGTGCCGACGACGTCTTCGGCCGGGTCGCCGCCGCGGGCATCGCCTGCTGGTTCGGCTTCCAGGCCTTCCAGAACATCGGCATGTGCCTCGGCATCATGCCGGTCACCGGCGTCCCCCTGCCGTTCGTCTCCTACGGCGGCAGCTCGATGTTCGCCTCGATGCTCGCCGTGGGGCTGCTGCTCAACATCTCGCGCCGCTCCGCCGAGGCGCCGGCGGCGCGGATGCGGCCGACGCGACGCTGACCCCGCCTGGGTCGGTGGGCGGACACCGCTGATCGTGACGTGACCCGCGGTGCGTCGGTTGGTGGGCTTGGGTGAGTGGGAAGTGACCCGCGGTGCGTCGGTTGGTGGGCTTGGGTGAGTGGGAAGTGACCCGCGGTGCGTCGGTTGGTGGGCTTGGGTGAGTGGGAAGTGACCCGCGGTGCGTCGGTTGGTGGGCCTCGGTGAGTGGGAAGTGACCCGCGGTGCGTCGGTTGGTGGGCCTCGGTGAGTGGGAGGTGACCCACCCCGGGTCGGTTGGCGAGCATCGATGAAGGTGAAGTGACGCGGGGTGGGTCACTTCCTGATCTCGATGGCGGCCAGGAGTGAGGCGGGGTGGGTCACTTCGTGATTCGGGCGGTGCCGTAAGTGAGGCGGGGTGGGTCACTTCATGATCTGGACGGTGTCCAGGAGTGAGGCGGGGTGGGTCACTTTCGTGATTCGGGCGGTGCCGGAAGTGAGGCGGGGTGGGTCACGTCGGAACCGGAGGCCCTGGGGCCACATGGTCCGCCGGTCGTGTGACCAGGCAGAATGGCGCTCGTGCTGACGGTCCGGGTGTTGCCGCGCGAGGGGGTCACCCTGCGCGCCGCCGCCGCGACCGTCGAGGTGACCGCAGCCCTCGCGGTCGGCCACCTCTGGGCCGGAGGCAGCCTGCCGTCGGTGCCCTGGCTGCTGGTGATGGCGTCGGTCGTGTTCGGCACCGGGTTGCTGGTGCTGCGCGGACGCGTGCGCCCACTGGTCGCCGTGCCCGTGCTGGTGGCGGCGCAGCTGCTGCTGCACGCGTGGCTGACGGCGCTGTCGACGCCCATGGACGGCGCAGGTCACCTGGCCCACGCCCACCTGTCGGACGGCCACCACGCCCACGCGCTGCTCGACCCGACGATGCTCGTCGTCCACGTCGCGGGTGGTCTGCTGACCGCGCTGCTGTGGGAGCTGCGCGCCCGGGCGGGCGAGGTCGTCGTGACCTGGACCCGCTCGCCGCTGCCGCCGCTACCCGCGCTGCGCCCGGTGGCTGCTCCGGTGCCGCTGCCGCGCGCGCTGTCGAGCCGGTTCGTGGTGGCCGCGGCGCCGCGCCGCGGACCGCCGGCGCCGGTCGCCACCGCCTGACCCTCCGATCGACCGTGCTGGTCGTGGACCCGTCAGGCGTGCCTGCCCGACCCCACACCATCCAGAACGGATCCACCATGTCCTCTGCACGACGTACCCCCACGCGCCCGCTCACCCGCATCGCCGCCGCGACCGGCGCCGCCGGCGCGCTCACCCTGCTGGCGGCCGGTGCGGCCTCGGCCCACGTCTCGGTCACCCCGTCCGACACGGCCGCCGGCTCGTACACCCTGCTGACCTTCTCGGTGCCCCACGGCTGCGACGGGTCCCCGACGACCAAGGTCGCCATCCAGCTCCCCGACGGCATCAACGAGGCGGCGGCGACGCGCAACCCCTTCTACAAGCTGTCCACGACCACCGAGAAGCTCGCCGAGCCGCTCGTGGCCGAGGACGGCGACGAGGTCACCGAGCGCACCAGCACGGTCACCTACACCGCCGTCACGCCGCTGCCCGACGGGGAGCGGGACAGCTTCGAGCTGTCCCTGCAGCTGCCCGAGGACGCCGAGGGCAAGACCCTGGCGTTCCCGGTCATCCAGACCTGCGAGAAGGGTGAGACGGCCTGGACCGAGGTCGCCAAGGACGGTCAGAGCGAGGACGACCTCGAGCACCCGGCGCCGGCGGTCGCGGTGACCGCAGCCGGCGAGGGTGACGGCCACGGCGCCGCTGCCGCGACCGAGGACGACAAGGGCGCCGACACCGCGCAGGTCTCGGCCGCCACCGACACCGAGGCCGCCTCCGACGACGACGGGGACGGCAACGGGCTGGCCATCGCCGGACTCGCGACCGGCCTCGCCGGGATCGTGGTCGCGGCCGTGGCGCTCGCGCGCACCCGTCGTACGGCCTGACGTCGATGACGCGTCGCGCGGGGCTGCTGCTCGCCGCCCTCACCACGATCCTGTTCGTGGTGGGGTCGGCCGGTCCGGCCTCCGCGCACGCGACCCTGGTCAGCACCGACCCCGCCGAGGGGTCGGTGCTGGCCTCGACGCCCGACGTCGTCACGTTCACCTTCGACGAGCCGGTCTCGCTGCCCGGCAAGGCCGTCCAGGTCTTCGACGCGACGGGGGAGCCGGTCGACTCCGACTCCTCCTCGCGCGACGCGGTGATCACCACCGACCTGCCGGAGTCGCTCGACGACGGCAGCTACGTGATCGTGTGGCGCGCCATCTCGGCCGACGGGCACCCGATCGCCGGTTCGCTGACGTTCTCGATCGGTGCCCCCAGCCCGCAGGTCGCCGCCCCCCGGGTGCCCGACGCCGACCCGGCCGACGTCCGCAACGTCCTGAGCGTGTTCCAGGCACTGTCCTACGTCGGGCTCCTGCTGGCCGCCGGCCTGGTGCTCTTCTGGGCCTGGGCCGTGCGGGACGTGCGCCTCGACGTCGCCGTGCGCGACCGGGTCCTCAAGGTCGCCTGGTCGGCCACCGGGGTCGCCCTGGTGGCCGGGGTCGCGCTGATCCCGCTGACCGGCGCCTACCAGCAGGGCCTGCCGCTCGACCAGCTCGGCGACTCGGCCGCCGTCGACCTGTCCCTGGTGGGCGACGACGTCATCGTGCTGGGTCTGCAGGCCGTCGGACTGGTCGCCGCCCTGGTGCTGGTGGTCCGCGCGAGCCTGACCACGCGCCGCCTCGCGGTGGGGGCGGCCGCGGTCGCGGCGCTCTCGCCGGCGATCGTCGGCCACTCCCGGGCGATCGATCCGGTGTGGCTGATGGTGGCCACCGACCTCCTGCACCTCGCCGCCGGCGCGACCTGGTTCGGCGGCCTCGTCGGGCTGGTGCTGGTCCTCAAGCCGCTCGCCGGCCGGGAGCGCGACGCGGCGCTGGTGCTCACCCGCTTCTCCGGCGTCGCGGCCGGTCTGCTCGGCCTGCTCGCCGTGAGCGGCACCCTGATGGGCTGGCGGATCCTCGGCGCCTGGGCGCCGCTGTTCGACACCACCTACGGGCGCCTGCTGCTGATCAAGGTCGGCATCGCCGCCGTCGTGGCCCTCGTCGCCGGCTTCAACCGGTGGAGGGTCCTGCCCGCGGCGGCCGGGGCGGGGGTCTCGGGGCACGAGGCCCGCCGGGGGGCCGTGCTGCGGGTGCGCACCGTCGTCCGGGTGGAGGCCGGGCTGCTCGTCGTCCTGCTGGGCGTGACGGGCTTCCTGACCAACCAGTCGCCCCGCGAGGCCCCGCCCGACCGGGCTCCCGTGGCCTCCCGGGTGTCGGTCGGGGTGCTCGAGGAGGACTCCGGCATGAAGGTCCTGGCCACGATGACCCCACGCACCACCGGGCCCAACACGATCACCGTGCAGGTGCAGGACCAGTCCGGCGAGCCGCTGACGGCGTACGCCGAGCCGTCGGTGTCGGTCTCCTCGGCCGACGGGAGCGTCGACCTGGGGCAGCAGCCGGTGGTCCCCGCCGCCGCCGGCACCTACGTCGTCGAGACGGTCGTCCCGACGCCCGGCACCTGGGTGGTGCAGGTGAGCCTGCGCACGTCCGAGTTCGACAACCCCGTGACTACCGTCGAGTTCGAGGTGAAGTGATGAGGAAGCTCCTGACGTCGATGGCCGCCGGCCTGCTGCTGGCGGCGACGCTGACCGCGTGCGGCGGGGACGACCCCGCCCCGCCGACCGACGGTAGGCAGGTGCTGAGCCCCGACAACGGCCCCCCGCACACCCACGACACGTTCATCGGCGACGGCACCACCGCCGGCGCCGGGGGCTACTCCATGGCCGGCCTGAGGTTCCCGAAGGTCTCGCGCGAGCCGGGGGACCTGTCGTTCCGGATCCTCGACTCCCGCGGCAAGCCCGTCATGGACTACGTCGAGGAGCAGACCAAGCTGATCCACCTCTACCTCGTGCGCGACGACCTCACCGACTTCCGCCACCTGCACCCGGTCCTCGGTGACGACGGCACCTGGACCGCCCGCACCGACCTGACCGATCCGGGTCGCTACCGGGTGGTCGCCGAGTTCGTGCCCGACGACCCCCGGGGCAACCCGCGGGCCAGTCACGTCGTGCTCGGCGACGAGGCCGTGGTGGCCGGCAAGACCCCGGTCGAGACCGAGGCGCCGGGACGCACCAACACCGACGGCATGGTCACCATCACGGCTCCCAAGACCCTGCCGGCGGGCCAGGACACGCAGTTCGACCTCGTCGTCTCCGACGGGCACAAGGGCGTGCTCAACCTCGGCACCTACCTCGGCTCCTACGCCCACCTGACCGGCTTCGACACCGCCACGGGAGCGTTCGTCCACGCCCACCCCCTCGGCGCGCCCGTGACCACCGCCGACGGCAGCGACCTCACCTTCCACACCGCGCTCGGCACTCCGGGGACCTACCGCTTCTTCGTCCAGGTGCGCGTCGACGGGTTCGTCCACACCATCGCCCTGACCACCGACGTGGCCTGACGCCCACGTCGGTTGAGGAGGTTGCGCTGGCAACCGTCTCGAAACCACCGCAGCCGACCCACCCGCACGACCCGACGTTGCGGTCGAGTGGTCTCGAGACAGGCGCCAGCGCGCCTTCCTCGATCACCGTGGCTGCGTCAGCCGTCCAGCCCACTGAGGTCCGGCGGTACGTCGACCGCGTGCTGGCGCAGCACGTCGAGCGGCACCAGCTCGAGCACGGCACGGCTGGTCGCGGCGAGCACGACGGGCGCGGCCGCCCCGTCCCGGTGGGCCCGCGCCCAGTTGCGCGCGGTCACGCACCAGCGGTCACCCGGCCTGAGTCCCGCGAAGCCGTACATCGGCAGCGGCGTGACCAGGTCGTTGCCGATCGCGCGCTGGTGCTCGAGGAACTCCGGCGTCACCACGGCGCAGATGGTGTGGCTGCCCGGGTCCTGCTCCGAGGGCCGGCAGCACCCGTCGCGGAAGAACCCGGTCATCGGCTCGGTCCCGCAGGGCTCGAGCTCCTCGTCCAGCACGTTGAGCTCCGTCATGGCACCAGCGTGCACCACGGGCGGCCAGCGGGCCGTCAGGCGCTCGGGCGCCAGTCGGCGGGCGGGTCCTCTCCGACCCTCCCGTCGACGGCCTCGCGGAGCAGGTCGGCGTGGCCGGTGTGGCGGCCGTACTCCTCGACCATGTCGAAGACCATCCGCCGCAGCGAGGCGTGGTGGCCCTCGCCGTCGGCGACGGCGACCAGCTGGTCGATGCCGTCGCCGGCGATGCGGGCCGCCAGGTCGCTCCGGTAGCGCTCGACGGCGCCGTCGTACAGCGCGTAGAGCTCGGCGGGGGAGTCGTGGGCCGCCGTACGGAACTCCCAGTCGTCGGTGCCGTCATGCGCGCGGTAGGGCGAGTCGGCGTCGTCGGAGAGGTCGCCGCCGCCGATCTTGGTGACGCGGTGGTAGTCCTCGACCAGGGCCAGGTGCTTGAGCAGGCCGCCCAGGGTGAGGCTCGAGGAGCCGATCGTCGTGGTCAGCCCGGCGGCGTCGAGGCCGTCGGCCTTCCAGCGGAACGTCGCCCGCAGGCGTTCGAGCGACCCGACCAGGTGCTCGACGTCGGTCCCGGCCAGCGGGGGTTCCCAGGGAGCTGTCGTCATGACGGACCACGCTAGCGGGGCACGCGGACGGACGACGTCCGCGATGACGCGGTTCGGGCGGCGACGGCGCCAGTGGTCGCCCCTAGTAAACTCAGCGGACGCCGGCTCGTCGGCGTCCTCCCACGCGTTGCTCGACCCTCACCACGAGTCTCGCACCCGATCGACCTCTGGAAGGCCGTTCCCTGCTCGCTCTCGTCGTGGCTCACGGCCTCGCAGCGGCTGTCGCGCCCGGGCTGGTGCGGTGGCTGGGCCGACGCGCGTTCCTGGCGCTGGCGCTGGTCCCGCTGGCCGCCGTGGTGTGGGCGCTCACGCAGACCGGCACCGTCCTCGACGGCGGCGTGGTCGAGGAGTCGTCGGCCTGGATCCCCTCACTGGGGTTCACCCTCGACCTGACCCTCGACTCGCTGCGCTGGCTGATGGTCCTCATCGTCGCCGGCGTCGGCGTGGTGGTCCTGGCCTACTGCGCCTGGTACTTCGAGGACTCCTCGCGCGGCCTGGTCGGCTTCGCGAGCAGCTTCTCGGCGTTCGTCGGGGCGATGCTCGGCCTGGTCCTGGCCGACAACCTGCTGCTGCTGTTCGTGTTCTGGGAGCTCACGACGATCGCGTCGTTCCTGCTCATCGGGTTCGACCCCACCAACCGGGCCAGCCGCCGCGCCGCCATCCAGGCGCTCCTCGTCACGACGCTCGGCGGCCTGGCCATGCTCGTCGGCATGTTGCTGCTCGGCCAGGTGGCCGGCACCTTCTCCCTCGCCGCGATCGTGGCCGACCCGCCCTCGGGCGCGGCGACGACCGTCGCGGTCTGGTTGATCCTCGTCGGTGCGCTCAGCAAGTCGGCGATCGTCCCGTTCCAGTTCTGGCTGCCCGGCGCCATGGCGGCGCCGACCCCGGTCAGCGCCTACCTGCACGCCGCGTCCATGGTCAAGGCCGGCCTGCTGCTCGTCGCGCTCCTGGTGCCCGCGTTCGCCGACACCCCGGGGTGGCGCCCGGTGCTGCTGACCCTCGGCGTCGCCACCATGGTCTCCGGCGGGTGGCGCGCGCTGCGCCAGATCGACGTCAAGCTGCTGCTCGCCTACGGCACCGTGAGCCAGCTGGGGTTCCTGCTCGTCGTCCTGGCGGTCGGCAGCCGTACGGCGGCGCTGGCCGGCACCGCCCTGGTGCTGGCGCACGCGCTGTTCAAGTCCACGCTCTTCCTGGTCGTCGGCGTCGTCGACAGGCTCACCGGCACCCGCGACCTGCACACCCTCAGCGGCGTCGGTCGCCGGCTGCCCGCCCTCGCCGTCGCCGCGGCCCTCGCGGGCGCCTCGATGGCCGGCCTGCCGCCGCTCGTCGGGTTCCTGGGCAAGGAGACGATGTGGACCGCCCTGCTCGAGCTGACCCACGACGGCAACACCGCCGGGGTGCCCGTCTGGGCCGGGTGGCTGCTGGTCGCCGGGGTGCTGCTCGGGTCGAGCCTCACCGCGGCCTACACCGTGCGCTTCTGGTGGGGCGCGTTCGCGACCAAGCCCGGCGTCGCGCCGACGGCGGTGCGCCCGCTCGCCGTCCCGTTCGCCGCCGGACCCGTGCTGCTGGCCGCCCTCGGGCTCGTCCTCGGCTTCCTCGGGGCCGGTCTGACCGACGCCCTCCAGCCGTACGCCGACCGGTTCGAGGCCGGTGACCACGAGGAGTACCTCGCCCTGTGGCACGGGCTCGAGCTGCCGCTGCTGCTGTCCGCGGTGACCGTCGTGGTCGGGGCCGCGCTGTTCGTCGTGCGCGACCCGCTGTGCGCCTTCCAGCACCGGGTCGAGCTGCCGGTGTCCGGCGGGCAGGTCTACCGCGCGACCCTGCGCGGCGTCGACCGGCTCGCGGTCGAGGTCACCGGCACGGTCCAACGAGGATCGGCGGCGTCCTACCTCGCCATCATCCTGCTGGTCGTCGCCGCCGGACCCGGGACCGCGCTGGTGCTCGCCCTGGTCGACGGTCCCGACCTGAAGGTCTTCGCCTGGGACTCCCTGGGCCAGCCCGCCGTGGGCCTGGTGATGATCGCGGCCGCCGTCATGACCGTGCGCTCCCGGCGCCGCCTGCGCGCGTTCATCCTCGCCGGGGTCACCGGCTACGGGTGCGCGCTGCTGTTCGTCCTGCACGGGGCGCCCGACATCGCGCTGACCCAGATCCTCGTCGAGACCGTCGCGCTCGTCGTCATCGTCCTGGTGCTGCGTCGCCTGCCCGACTACTTCTCCGACAAGCCGCTCCACCCGATCCGCTACGCCCGGATGGCCCTGGCCGCCGTGATCGGCGCCGTGGTCTCCGGGGTGCTGGTCGTGGCCGGCAGCTCCCGCACCGCCGAGGCCGTCTCGACCCGGTTCGCCAAGGCCGCCTACGAGTTCGGCTACGGACGCAACGTCGTCAACGTGACCCTCGTCGACATCCGCGCCTGGGACACCTTCGGCGAGATCTCGGTGCTCGTCGTCGCGGCGACGGGCGTGGCGAGCCTCGTCTTCCTCGACACCCGCAGCGGCGGCGTACGCCGACTGGCCGACGCCGACCCGGCGACGCAGGAGGCCCACGCCGCCAGCGCCCCGACGGCCCGGACCTGGCTGCCGGCTCCCGGCACGCTGAGCCCCGACCGCCGCTCCATCGTCTTCGAGGTCGTCACCCGGCTGATCTTCCACAGCATCCTGGTCTTCTCGGTCTACCTGCTGATCGCCGGCCACAACCTGCCCGGGGGCGGGTTCGCCGCCGGGATGGTCGCCGGGCTGGCGCTGATGGTGCGCTACCTCGCCGGCGGCCGCTACGAGCTCGCCGAGGCCCTGCCGATCGACGCCGGCGTCATCATCGGCACCGGCCTGTTCGTGGCCGCGGTCTCCGGGCTGGGCCCGGTCGCCTTCGGCGGCGAGGTGCTGCAGACCGCCGACGTCTACGTCGACCTGCCGCTGCTGGGCGAGCTGCACCTGGTCTCGTCCGTCGGCTTCGACATCGGCGTCTACCTGGTGGTCACGGGGCTGGTCCTCGACCTGCTGCGCACCTTCGGGGCCCGCCTGGACCGCCAGATCCTCACCGCCCAGCGCGAGGCCGACCGGTCCCAGCAGCCCGCGGAGGTGAGTCCCTGATGGACGTCAACCTGACCCTGGTGGTGGTGGCCGGTGCCCTGGTGGGCTGCGGCGCCTACCTGCTGCTCGAGCGCAGCCTGACCCGGGTGCTCGTGGGCCTGGTCCTGCTGAGCAACGGCGTCAACGTCGCCATCCTGGCCACCAGCGGCCGGGCGGGGGAGGCCCCGTTCTACGGCTCGGCCGACGTCGACGACATGTCCGACCCGCTGCCGCAGGCGATGGTCCTCACCGCCATCGTCATCACGCTCGGCACCATCGCGTTCCTGCTCGCCATGGCCCACCGCAACTGGCAGCTGGCCGGCCACGACGACGTCCAGGACGACACCGAGGACGCCCGGATCCGCCGGCTGGCCGTCGACGACGCGACCTCCGACAGCTACGACATGACCGCCGACCGTGACGACGAGGACGACTACCGGGAGGACGGATGATGACCTCCCTGGTCCCGCTGCCCGTGCTGCTGCCCCTGCTGGGGTCGGGCGCCGCGCTGATGCTGTTCCGCTTCCCGCGCGCCCAGCGCCTGGTCAGCGTGGTGGTGCTCGCGCTGGTCGTCCTGGTGTCGGCGACGCTGCTCGTCGTCGTCGACCGCGAGGGCACCCAGGTCGTGTGGCTCGGCGGGTGGACCGAGATCGGCGTCGCCCTGGTCGCCGACCGCCTCGCCGTCCTGATGCTGCTGGTGTCGTCGATCGTGACGCTCGCCGTGATGCTCTACTCCCTCGGCCAGGGCATCTCCGACAGCAACCGGTCGGCCCCGGTGTCGATCTACCACCCGACGTTCCTGACGCTGGTCGCCGGCGTGAGCAACGCCTTCCTGGCCGGCGACCTGTTCAACCTGTTCGTCAGCTTCGAGATCCTGCTGTTCGCCAGCTACGTGCTGCTGACCCTGGGCGGCACCGCCGGGCGGATCCGGGCGGGCACGATCTACGTCGTCGTCAACGCGCTGTCCTCGATGCTCTTCCTGATCACCATCGCGGCCGTCTACGCCGCGGTCGGCACCCTCAACCTGGCCCAGATCGCGGTCCGGCTCGACGACCTGCCCGACTCGACCTCGCTGATGCTGCACCTGCTGCTGCTGGTCACCTTCGCCATCAAGGCCGCGGTGTTCCCGCTGTCGCTGTGGCTGCCCGACAGCTACCCGACCGCGCCGGCGCCGGTCACGGCGGTGTTCGCCGGCCTGCTCACCAAGGTCGGCGTCTACGCCATCATCCGCACCGAGACGCTGCTGTTCCCGGGCGGCCGGCTGTCCGAGCTGCTGATGGTGGTCGCGCTGCTGTCGATGCTGATCGGCATCCTCGGCGCGATCGCGCAGTCCGACATGAAGCGCCTGCTCTCCTTCACGCTGGTCAGCCACATCGGCTACATGATCTTCGGCATCGGGCTGTCCAGCCAGGCCGGCATGGCCGGGGCGATCTTCTACGTCGCCCACCACATCACCATCCAGACCGCGCTGTTCCTGGTCGTCGGCCTCATCGAGCGACAGGCCGGCAGCACCTCCCTGCTCCGGCTCGGTGGCCTGGCCCGGCTCTTCCCGGTGCTCGGCGTGCTGTTCTTCGTGGCCGGGATGAACCTCGCCGGCATCCCCCCGCTCTCGGGCTTCCTGGGCAAGGTGGGCCTGCTCGAGGCCGGCATCGCCGACGGGGGCGCCCTGGCCTGGACCCTCGTCGTGGGCGGCACCGTCACCAGCCTGCTGACCCTGTACGCCGTCGCCAAGACCTGGGCCCTGGCCTTCTGGCGCTCCCCGCAGGAGGCGCACGCCATGGCCGAGGAGCTCGCCGCCGCCGACGCCTCGCACGGGCCGGCCGCGCCGGACGCACCCGCGGTGGGCCGCCGCGGCCAGGTCCGGCTCGACACGACGTCGTACGACGCCGGGCTGGTGCGCCAGGCCGGTGCCATCGTCGACAGCGACCGGCCCGACCGCGACCTGCACCAGCGCCTCGAGGACGACGGCATGCCGACCCGCCTGCCCGCGCTGATGACCTGGACCACGGCCGTGCTGGTCGCGATCAGCGTCGCGATCACCGTCGTGGCCGGCCCGCTCTACGCGTTCACCGAGCGGGCCGCGGGCGACGTGATCGACCGCAGCACCTACGTCACCGCCGTCGCGGAGGCCGCCGAGTGAGCGGGCCCGCCGGAGCCGCGCACCCGTCTCCCCGCTCGCGCCGCTCACGCCGCCGCGTCCAGTGGCCGATGGTGCTCTGGCTGACCGTGGTCTGGTGGGTGCTCTGGGGCACCTGGTCGGCCATGTCGCTGGTCGGCGGCGTCATCGTCGCCACGCTCGCCCTGCTGCTGTTCCCGTTGCCCCCGCTCGACCTCGACGTCCGGATCCGCCCGTTCGGGGTCGTGGTCCTGGTCGGCTGCTTCGTGCGCGACGTCGTGGTGGCGAGCCTGCAGGTCGCCTGGACCGTGCTGCGGCCGCCGCCCGGGCTGCGCAACGCGCTGGTCCGGGTGCCGATGCGCACCGACTCCGACCTCGTGCTGGTGCTCGTCGCCGAGCTGACCTCGCTGGTGCCCGGCAGCGTGGTCGTCGAGGTGCAGCGCAGCTCCTTCACCCTCTACCTGCACGCCCTCGACGTGCGCTCGCTCGACGACGTCGAGCGAGTACGGCGCCGGGTCTGGGAGCAGGAGACGAGGGTGCTCCACGCGCTGGGTCACGACCCGTCGACCCCAGTCGACGGCCCAGTCGACGGCACAGCCGACGACGAGGGGGCACGACGATGACCGCGGTGCTGGTCGTGGCGGGCGGCGTCCTGGCGCTGTCGGCCCTGCTCGTGACCCTGCGCATGGCCATGGGTCCCACGATGCTCGACCGGGCCATCGCCTTCGACGTGATCGTCTCGATCTCGATCGCGGCGATCGCCGTCGACGCCGCGGTCCGGCGTACCTCCGACAACCTGCCGCTGCTCCTGGTCGCCACCCTGCTGGGGTTCGTGGGGTCCATCAGCCTGGCCCGGTTCAGCCCGGGCAGCGACGACGTGGACGCCGAGCGCGACGAGACCGACGAGACCGACGAGACCGACGAGGAGGGGACGCCGTGAACGACGTGCTCGACGTGGCGGGCGCCGTCTGCATCCTGCTGGGGTCGCTGTTCAGCCTGGTCGCCGCGGTCGGGGTCCTGCGGCTGCCCGACCTGCTCACCCGCATGCACGCCGCCACCAAGCCGCAGGTGCTCGGCCTGATGCTGGTCCTGCTGGGGGTGTCGCTGGTGCTCCGCGACCCCGGCGCCGCGGTGCTGGCGGTGCTCGTGGTCCTGGCCCAGATGGCGACCGCCCCGGTCGCGGCCCACATGGTCGGCCGGGCGTCGTACCGCGCCGGTCAGGTGCGCGACGACCTGCTCCTGGTCGACGAGCTCACCGGCGCCCTCGATCCCGACCTCGGACGCCGGCCCGATCCGGGACGCGAGATCGATCCGCCACGCTGAGCGGGCGTGACCGTTAGGCTGGTTGTCGATGACAACCACCGACCCCAAGGCGACCGGCGGCGCGGCTGCCGGGCCCGCCGGGACCACCGAGTCCGGCGACTACTCGCACACCCAGATCCTCGCGATCCTGGCCGGCCTGATGATGGGCATGTTCCTCGGCGCGCTCGACCAGACGATCGTCAGCACCTCGATCCGCACGATCGCCGACGACCTCAACGGCCTGTCGATCCAGGCCTGGGCGACCACGGCCTACCTGATCACCGCCACGATCACGACGCCCATCTACGGCAAGCTCGGCGACCTCTACGGCCGCAAGAAGCTCTTCCTGTTCTCCATCTCGGTCTTCATCGCCGGGTCGGCGCTGTGCTCGTTCGCCGGCTCGATGACCCAGCTCGCGATGTTCCGCGCCCTGCAGGGCCTCGGCGCGGGCGGGCTGTTCACCCTCGTCCTGGCGATCATCGGCGACCTGGTCAGCCCGCGGGAGCGGGCCCGCTACACCGGCTACTTCATGGCCATGTTCGGCACCTCGAGCGTCCTGGGCCCGCTGATCGGCGGGTTCTTCGCCGGCCAGGACTCCATCCTCGGCGTGACCGGGTGGCGCTGGGTGTTCCTGGTCAACGTGCCGATCGGGCTGGCCGCCCTCGTCGTCGTGACCCGCACGCTCCACCTGCAGACGCCGAAGCCCGTCGGCAAGGTCCGCATCGACTGGTGGGGCGCCCTGTCGTTGGTCGTCGCCCTCGTCCCGGTGCTGACGGTGGCCGAGCAGGGTCGTGAGTGGGGCTGGACCTCCGGTCGCTCCCTCACCTGCTACGTCGTGGGTGCCCTCGGCCTCGTCGCGTTCGTCCTGGCCGAGCGGGCGATGGGCGACGCGGCCCTGATCCCGCCCAAGCTCTTCAAGATCCGCGCCGCGGTGGTCACCATCGCCGCGAGCGTCGTCGTCGGCGTCGCGATGTTCGGCGGCATCATGCTGCTGCCGCTCTACATGCAGATCGTCCACGGCGCCTCGCCGACCGAGTCGGGTCTGCTGACCCTGCCGATGGTGGGCGGGCTGATGATCGCCTCGATCGGCTCCGGCCGGATCATCAGCCGCACCGGCCAGGTCCGGGTGTTCCCGATCATCGGCTCGTCGATGGTCGTGGTGGCCCTCGTGGCGCTGTCCTTCACCACCGCCGACACGTCGCTGCTGTGGGTGATGCTGGCGATGTTCGTGCTGGGCCTCGGGCTCGGTCAGTGCATGCAGCCGCTGCTGCTGACGATGCAGAGCGCCGTGCCGCCCAGCGACATCGGCGTGGCGACCTCCTCGGCGACCTTCTTCCGCCAGATGGGCGGCACCCTGGGCGTCGCGGTCCTGCTGTCGGTGCTGTTCGGCACCGTGGGCGCCAACATCTCGACCGCCTTCGCCGACGAGGCCGACAACCCCGAGGTCGCCACCGCCCTGCGCGACCCGTCGTTCCAGGACACCATCGCCGGGGTCCAGGACGACTCCTCGGTGATCGAGACGCTCGACCCGGCCGTGGCCCACCCGATCAAGGTCGGCTTCGCCGAGTCCATGGACACGGTGTTCCTGATCGCCGCCGGTGCCGGCGTGCTGGCGTTCCTGATCCTGCTGATGATGCCCAAGGTCGAGCTGCGGGCGACCTCGGCCGCCGCGGCCGTGCGCAGCGAATCGGGAGCAGGACCAGGGCCCGCGTAGCCTGGATCCCATGTCCGCCAGCGTCTTCCCCCGCCTCGAGCCCCACCTCCCGTCGGTGTCCAAGCCGATCCAGTACGTCGGTGGCGAGCTCAACTCCACCGTCAAGGACTGGGACTGCGCGACCACGTCGGGCGAGGGTGGCCCGACGGTCCGCTGGGCCCTGATGTACCCCGACGCCTACGAGGTCGGCCTGCCGAACCAGGGCGTCCAGATCCTCTACGAGGTGCTCAACGAGCGCGACTGGATCCTCGCCGAGCGCACGTACGCCGTGTGGCCCGACATGGAGGCCGTGCTGCGGGCCGGCGACGAGGCCGGGCCGATCCCGCAGTTCACCGTCGACGCCCACCGCTCGGTCAAGGACTTCGACGTCTTCGGGCTGAGCTTCTCCACCGAGCTCGGCTACACCAACATGCTCAACGCCCTCGACCTGGCCGGCATCCCGCTGCACGCCGCCGACCGCACCGAGGCCGACCCGATCGTGCTCGCCGGTGGCCACGCGGCGTTCAACCCCGAGCCGATCGCCGACTTCATCGACGCCGCCGTCCTCGGTGACGGCGAGGAGGTCGTGCTCGCGATCTCCGACGTCGTGCGCGAGTTCAAGACCCAGGGCGAGCCGGGTGGGCGCGACGAGCTGCTGCGCCGCCTCGCGGTGACCGGCAACATCTACGTCCCGCGCTTCTACGACGTCTCCTATGACGACGCCCCGGGCGGGACCGGCGCCGTCGTCGCGGTCACGCCCAACCGCCCCGGTGTCCCGCACCGCGTCACCAAGCACACGCTGATGGACCTCGACGCCTGGCCCTACCCGGCCAAGCCGCTGGTGCCGCTGGCCGAGACCGTCCACGAGCGCTTCAGCGTCGAGATCTTCCGTGGCTGCACCCGTGGCTGCCGCTTCTGCCAGGCCGGGATGATCACCCGCCCGGTGCGCGAGCGCAGCATCGAGACGATCGGCGCGATGGTCGAGAACGGCATCCGCAAGACCGGCTTCGAGGAGGTCGGCCTGCTCTCGCTCTCGAGCGCCGACCACACCGAGATCGGCGAGCTCGCCACCGACCTGGCCGACCGCTACGAGGGGTCCAACGTCTCGCTGTCCCTGCCCAGCACCCGCGTCGACGCCTTCAACATCACGCTGGCCAACGAGTTCTCCCGCAACGGCCGTCGCTCCGGGCTCACCTTCGCCCCTGAGGGCGGCAGCGAGCGGATGCGCAAGGTGATCAACAAGATGGTCACCGAGGAGGACCTGATCCGCACCGTCGCGGCGGCCTACTCCCACGGGTGGCGCCAGGTGAAGCTCTACTTCATGGTCGGCCTCCCCACCGAGACCGACGAGGACGTCATGCAGGTCGCCGAGCTCGCCAAGGCCGTGATCGCCAAGGGCCGCGAGGTCACCGGCAAGAACGACATCCGCTGCACCGTCTCGATCGGCGGGTTCGTGCCCAAGCCGCACACGCCGTTCCAGTGGGCCTCCCAGCTCGACGTCGAGACCACCGACGCCCGGCTGAAGAAGCTGCGCGACGTCGTACGCGACGACAAGCGCTACGGCCGCGCCATCGGCTTCCGCTACCACGACGGCAAGCCCGGCATCATCGAGGGACTGCTCTCGCGCGGCGACCGTCGCGTCGGCCGCGTCATCGAGGCCGTGTGGCGCGACGGCGGCCGCTTCGACGGCTGGAGCGAGCACTTCTCCTTCGAGCGGTGGATGGCCGCCGCCGAGGCCGGCCTGGGCGGCACCGGCGTCGACCTCGACTGGTTCACCACCCGCGAGCGCGGCTACGACGAGACCCTGCCCTGGGACCACCTCGACTCCGGCCTCGACAAGGACTGGCTGTGGGCCGACTGGGAGGACGCCCTCGCGGTCGCCGACGGCAGCTCCGACGTCGAGGTCGAGGACTGCCGCTGGACCCCCTGCTACGACTGCGGCGTCTGCCCCGAGATGGGCACCGAGATCCAGATCGGGCCCACCGGCCAGCGGCTGCTGCCGCTCGCCGTCGTCTGAGCTCCACCACCACGTCGTTCGAGGTGCGAAGGCCGCCAGGCCTGAGCCTCGAGACCCCGGCAGCCGACGCTCTGCGCCGCGCCCTCGTCCAGCTCGGACACCTCTCGGCTCGGCGGACCTGGCTCGTCCACGACAAACGTCGTCGTGGAAGACGGAGGTTCGTCGACCGTGGACGACAGCGGGGACTACGCGACGCGGGCTGCTTGCCCCTGCGGTGGTCTCGAGGCTCGTCGCCGGGGCTCCTCGCACCTCGACCGCCGTGCGGTCGTCGTACGACCGAACGACGACGCGGCCGCGGCGGCAGGTCCGAGGGACCTCGCCGCCGCGGCCGCGGCGTGCTGGGGGTGCTGGGGGAGCGGCTAGTTCAGCTGCTTCTCGGTGAACGACCCGCTCTTCTTCTCGGCGTAGCAGAGCGCCGCGTCGGTGCTCTTCGGGCTGGTGTCCTGGGTGACGTACTGGTACTCGACGTCGTCGCCGAGGGTGGTGACGTCGGCCGGGTCCATCAGCGCGGTGCAGATGAGGAGGGACGCGCCGGCGTCGGTGAAGTCGTCGGGGTTGGACGGGGCGACGTCGAGGTTCTCGACGTCGCTGACCTTGCCGACCCAGGTGATCTCGGCGTCGTGCTTGCCGTCGCAGTCCTGCTCGGTCAGCAGCACGGAGTCGCCGTTGTCGTTGGAGACGTCGGCGCACTCGCCGACCTTGGCCTCGTCGACGTCGACGACGGAGTTGGCGAAGAAGACGATCGCGACGATCACGCCACCGGCGACCAGGGTGCCGATGATGCCGATGATCGCGGCGGAGACGGCCGCCCAGCGACCCTTGCGCTTGCCGCCCTTGGTGCGGCTCAGGCCGACGAAGCCGAGGATGGCGCCGACGATCGACAGGCAGCAGGTGAGGCTGAGGACGAAGCCGACGATGGAGACCGCGTCGGTCTTCTTCGGTCCCTCGCCGTAGGGGTTGGGCTGCTGGCCGTAGGGGTCGCCGTAGCCACCGCCCTGGCCGTAGCCGCCGGACGAGGCCGGGCTCCCGTAGGGGTTGTTGCTGGCGTTGGGCTCGTAGGGGTTGTTGCCGGCGTTGGGGTCATACGGGTTGCTCATCGGGGCAGTCCTTAGCGCGCAGGCCCGACGGGTCGCCGGGTCGAGGTGGACGACAGTGTGTCAGGCCCGGCCCGCGCCGGCGGCAGGTCGGGCAGGATGACGCGGGTGCGTCACATCACCGACGACGAGCGGCGAGCCCGGTTGGCCCGGAGACACGCCGTGGCGCCCTGGTCCCGGGTCGGCGACGCCGAGGCCGCGACCCGCGCGATGACCGTCCTGCACTCGACCGAGCCCGCCACCGTCTACCTGTCCTGCTGGGCCCGCGTCGACGGGCTCGCCGTGGCCGACGTCGACCGGGCGCTGCACGTCGAGCGGACCCTGGTCAAGCAGCTCGCCATGCGCCGCACCCTGTTCGTCTTCCCCCGCGACCTGCTGGCGGCGGCGTGGGGGAGCGCCTCGGCCCGGGTGGCCGAGGCCGAGCTCAAGCGGATGGCCAAGGACGTCGAGAAGGCGGGGATCGCCGCGGACGGCGCCCGGTGGGTGCACGAGGCCCGGGCCGCGATCCTGGCCGAGCTGGCGACCCGGCCCGACGGCCTGACCGCGGTCGAGGTCCGCGGCCTGCTGCCCGACGTGGCGGTGAGGTTCGACGTGACCGCCGGCTCGGTGTGGAACCACGGTCGCGTGCTCACCCACCTCGGTCTCACCGCCGACCTCGTGCGGGGCACCAACACCCAGCACTGGCGGCTCTCCCGGCCGCGGTGGACCCTGATGTCCGACTGGCTCGGCTCGCCGGAGGCACCGCTGTCGCTCGAGGAGGGGTACGCCGAGATCGTCCGGCGCTGGTTGCGCACCTTCGGTCCCGGCACCGAGGCCGACCTGGTCTGGTGGCTCGGCGGCACCAAGGGAGCCGTCCGGTCCGCCCTGGCCTCGGTCGAGGCCGTCGAGGTGTCGCTCGACGGCGGCGGCACCGGGTGGGTGCTGCCCGACGACGCGGAGCCCGAGCCCGCCGCGGATCCGTGGGCGGCGCTGCTCCCGGTCCTCGACCCGACGGTGATGGGGTGGAAGGAGCGCGCCTGGTACCTCGGCGACCACGGTCCCGACCTCTTCGACCGCAACGGCAACGCCGGCACCACGGCCTGGGTCGACGGGCGTGTCGTCGGGGCCTGGGTGCAGGACGACGGGGGAGTGGTCTCGGTGCACCTGCTCGAGCCGGTGCCGGCCGCGGCACGCGCCGCGCTCGACGCCGAGGCCGCCCGGCTCACGACCTGGCTGGACGGCGTACGCGTCGGCACGGTCTATCCCAGCCCGGCCATGAAGGCCGCGCGGGCGGCGGACTAGCCTCGTCCTCCGTGAGCCGACAACCGCCCGAGCAGCAGCTGCCCCCCGTGCAGCGGCTCCGGGTGCGCTACACCAAGCGTGGCCGGCTGCGGTTCACCAGCCACCGTGACTTCAGCCGCGCCTTCGAGCGGGCGGTGTTCCGGGCCCGGGTGCCCATGGCCTACTCGTCGGGGTTCAACCCCCACCCCCGCATCTCGTACGCCGGCGCCGCACCCACCGGGTCGGCCAGCGAGGCGGAGTACCTCGAGATCGCCCTCGCCGAGGTCGTCGACACCGCCGCCATCCACGTCCTGCTCGACGAGGCGCTGCCCGACGGGCTCGACGTCCTCGAGGTGGTCGACGCCGCCGAGCTGCCGGGCGGCAGCCTGGCCGACCTGCTCACCGCCAGCCGGTGGATCATCGACACCGCGGCCCTGCCGCTGGAGGCCGAGGCGGCGGTGGCGACGTTCCTGGCCGAGGAGTCCGTGATCGTCGAGCGGATGACCAAGAAGGGCCTGCGTGAGTTCGACTGCCGTGCGGCCGTGGTCTCCCTCGCCGTGGTCGGGACCGCCGAGGCCGACGGCGACGGGGCCCGCCTCGACCTCGTCCTGCGCCACGCCGTCCCCGCCGTACGACCCGACGACGTGCTCACCGGTCTGAGCCGGTCCACGACCCTCGACGTCGGCCCGGCGCCGCTGCTGACCCGGCTGCTGCAGGGGCCGCTCGACGAGGCCGACGGCACCGTCGGCGACCCGTTCGCCCGCTGAGCGACCCCGAACGCGCCCGCCCGGTGATCGCACCGGGCCCGGGGCCGTGTGCGATAGTGGCCCCGACGGCTCCTCCGCCGCCTCGGCACATCGAGACGGCACGGTGGGACGATCGTCGCCAGACCGCGACGCGGTCCCGGGCGGGTGACAGCAGCCCCGGGCACAGCGACCGCGGCAGGTGAGGACAGTCCCAGCGTCGGACACCGAGTGGCGCCGCCGCCCATCAGACTTCGTGGCGCCCGCCCTGTGCGGATCAGCCACCGGACAGCCCGGCGCTCGCCGGGCGAGGAGCAGCACATGGCTGACGACAACACCCAGGACGTCCCCGCCGTCGAGACCGGCGACACGCCGGCCGGGGAGCCGACCGCCGCCCCGGCCAAGAAGGCCGCCAAGAAGGCCCCGGCCAAGCGGGCGCCCGCCAAGAAGGCGGCTGCCAAGAAGGCAGCGGCGAGCGCGGACGCCCTTCCCGGGACCGACGTGACCCCGGCCGCCGAGCCCGGCGAGCCCGCCTCCACCGACACCGGGGTGGCCGACGCCGACCAGGCGAAGCCCGCCAAGAAGACCGCGACCAAGAAGGCGGCAGCCAAGAAGGCTCCTGCCAAGAAGGCCGCGGCCAAGAAGACCACCAAGAAGGCCGCAGCCGCCGAGGCCACCGCTGTCGAGGCCGTCGAGCCGGCTGGCTCGGCCGAGGGCGAGGACGTGGCCGACCAGGGCGTCATGCCGCTCTTCCAGGTGCCCGAGAAGGTCGTCCCGGCCAAGCGCACCCGCACCCGCAAGGCCGCGGTCCCCCCGCCGGTCGAGGAGCCCCCCGCGGTCGAGCCCGTCGAGCCCGTCGAGCTCGACGAGGACGAGGACGAGGACGACACCGAGGCCACCTGGGACGCACTGGAGGCCGCAGCCGACGGGACGCTCCCGGCCGCCGACGCCACCGACACCACCGCCACCGACACCGCCACCGCTGCCGACACCGCCGGCGAGAGCTCGGACGACGGCGCCGGTGACGAGTCCGACGACGAGTCGGACGACGACTCCGACGACGAGGCCGCCGGCGACACCGGACCCCGCCGCCGCCGCCGCCGAGGCGGCCGCCGTCGTCGTCGTAGCGGGTCCGGCGAGGGTGGCGACGCCGACGCCGACGCGACCGAGGGCGACGAGCCCACGGGCGACCGCGCCCGTGGCGGCCGCGGCGCCCAGCAGGACCAGGGCGCCGACAGGACCGAGAAGTCCGAGCAGGGTGACAAGGCCGAGGGCGCCGAGGGTGCTGACTCCGCCGAGGGTGCTGACTCCGAGTCCGGCGAGGCCGAGGGTGGCACGTCCACCCGTCGTCGCCGCAAGCGTCGCCGCGAGGGCGACGACGGTGGCTCCGACGAGCCCGGCACGACCACGCGCGTGCGTCGCGCCCGCAACGCCGAGGACGAGATCACCTCGATCCAGGGCTCGACCCGTCTCGAGGCCAAGAAGCAGCGCCGCCGCGACGGGCGCGAGGCCGGCCGTCGCCGCGCCCCCATCGTCAGCGAGGCCGAGTTCCTGGCCCGACGCGAGTCGGTCGACCGCGTCATGGTGGTGCGTCAGCGCGACGAGCTGACCCAGATCGGCGTCCTCGAGGACAAGATCCTGGTCGAGCACTACGTCGCCCGCGAGTCGCAGACCTCGCTGATCGGCAACATCTACCTCGGCCGGGTCCAGAACGTGCTGCCCTCGATGGAGGCTGCGTTCATCGACATCGGCAAGGGCCGCAACGCCGTCATCTACGCCGGCGAGGTCAACTGGTCGCAGCTGGGCCACAAGGACGGCCAGCCGCGCAAGATCGAGTCGGTCCTCTCCTCGGGCCAGACGATCCTCGTGCAGGTCAGCAAGGACCCCGTCGGCCACAAGGGCGCCCGCCTGACCAGCCAGATCAGCCTGGCCGGCCGGTTCCTCGTCTACGTGCCCGACGGCACGACGTCCGGCATCTCCCGCAAGCTGCCCGACACCGAGCGCAACCGCCTCAAGACCCTCCTCAAGGAGGTCGTCCCGTCCACGGCGGGTGTCATCGTCCGGACGGCGGCCGAGGGCGCCAGCGAGGAGGAGCTCACCCAGGACGTCGAGCGGCTCAAGGCGCGCTGGGAGGAGATCGAGTCCAAGGCCAAGAGCAAGAGCGGCAACCCCCAGCTCCTGCACGGCGAGCCCGACCTGACCCTCAAGGTGGTGCGCGACCTCTTCACCGAGGACTTCGCCCGGCTCGTCATCCAGGGCGACGACGCCTGGGACCTCGTGCACGGCTACGTCGAGGGCATGGCCCCCGACCTGCTCGAGCGCGTCGAGAAGTACGACCCCACCGAGCACAACGGCGTCGACCTGTTCTCGACCTACCGGATCGACGAGCAGATCGCCAAGGCCGTCGACCGCAAGGTCTTCCTGCCCTCCGGGGGCTCCCTGGTCATCGACCGCACCGAGGCCATGACGGTCGTCGACGTCAACACCGGCAAGTTCACCGGCTCCGGCGGCAACCTCGAGGAGACGGTCACCAAGAACAACCTGGAGGCCGCCGAGGAGGTCGTGCGCCAGCTCCGGCTGCGCGACATCGGCGGCATCATCGTCATCGACTTCATCGACATGGTCCTCGAGGCCAACCGCGACCTGGTGCTGCGCCGGATGGTCGAGTGCCTGGGCCGCGACCGCACCCGCCACCAGGTCGCCGAGGTCACCTCGCTCGGCCTGGTGCAGATGACCCGCAAGCGCATCGGCACCGGCCTGATCGAGGCCTTCAGCGAGACCTGCGACCACTGCCAGGGCCGCGGCGTGATCATCCACGACCTGCCCGTCGAGCCCAAGCGGAGTGCCGACGACGGCGGCCACGGCGGCTCAGGTCGCAGCGGTGGTCGTGGCGGCAACGGTGGCGGCAACGCCAACGGCAACACCGGCGGTGGCAACGGCAACGGTGGCGGTGGCGGTGGTACCAGCAGCAACGGCGGCAACGCCGGTACCGAGGCCGACGGCGAGCGTCGTGGACGTCGACGTGGTGGCCGCGGCCGCGGCGACGACGCCCCGGCCGCCCCGGTCGCGGCTCCCGCCGCCTCGGCCCACAAGCCGACGCCGGCGGAGTTCGCCGCGATGGCCAAGGCCGAGACCCACAAGGAGGAGCTCGCGGCGCTCGATGCCGCCGAGGCCCTCGACGCGGTCGAGCCCACGGTGGAGGTGTCCGAGCCGACGGTCGAGATCGTCGAGCAGGCGCCCGAGCTGTCCGCCCAGGAGGCCGAGCCCGTGGCGCCGGTCGTCCCGGCCGAGCCCAAGGTCATCACCCGGACCCGTCGCGGCGTCAGCCGTTCGGTGACCACGACGGCGCCGGTGGCGCCCGTCGAGGTCGTCGTCCCGGCCCCCGCGCCGGTCGCGGCTCCCGAGGCCGCGCCCGAGCCGCCGAAGGTGGTCACCCGCACCCGCGGTGGCGCCCGTCGTACGGCGGTGGCGGCGGAGCCCACCGAGCCCACTGAGCCCACTGAGTCGACCGAGCCGGGCGAGCCCACCGAGCCGGAGGTCGGCGGCGACGCCGAGGTCGACGGCGAGTCGGGCCTGCACGTGCCGATCAAGCGCAAGGGCGGCGCCCGCAAGCGCTGAGGCGGCTCAGCCGGACTCAGACGTGGGTGACCACGATCAGCAGGACCACCCACACGGCGAACGCGACCATCGGCACCCAGAACGCCAGCTTCTTGGCGCTCATCAGGGCGACCGACGCGGCGACGGCGACCAGCCACAGGCCCCAGGTCGGCACCAGCACCAACGCCATCAGCCCGCTGGAGTCGCCGTCGCCGGCCTCGACGAACAGGCCGACGATCGCGGCCATCAGGGTGACCAGCAACGCCCCGAGCAGCAGCGCCACGAGCTCGACGATCGTGACGACGACGTCGCCGGTGCGGGTCTCGGACGGCGGCGGCGCCGTCGGGCCGGGGGACGGGTAGGGCTCGAAGGAGAAGGGGGCACCGCTCATCCGGCGACCCTACGGTCCCGCAGGGGTGTCCGGGGAGCCCGGTCGTTTTGCCCTCGCGGTGCGGCGTCCGTACGATGGCTCCTTGTGCGTCCGGCAACGGAACGCCCCTGCCCGGCACCCACCCTCGTCCTCGAGCGCGGTCGGCCGTGCCGCAGGCCTCAAGACCGAGCAGTGACAGACGAAGGAGACCGCGGTGTACGCGATCGTGCGCGCAGGCGCGAAGCAGCAGAAGGTCGCTGTCGGCGACGTCATCGAGATCGACCTGGTCACGACCCCCGTCGGTGACACGTTCACCTTGCCGGTCGTGCTGACCGTCGACGGCGAGACGATCAAGGCCACCGGCCTCGAGAAGGCCTCGGTCACCGTCGAGGTCCTCGGCGGCACCAAGGGCCCCAAGATCGTCATCCAGAAGTACAAGAACAAGACCGGCTACAAGAAGCGCCAGGGCCACCGTCAGAAGTACACCCAGGTCCGCGTGACCGACATCTCCGCCTGACCCGATCCCTGACTGAGACTGAAGGACTACTGACATGGCTCACAAGAAGGGCGCCGCGTCCACCAAGAACGGCCGCGACTCCAACTCCCAGCGACTCGGCGTCAAGCGCTTCGGCGGTCAGCTCGTCAACGCCGGCGAGATCATCGTCCGCCAGCGTGGCACGCACTTCCACCCGGGCAGCGGCGTGGGTCGGGGCGGCGACGACACCCTGTTCGCGCTGCAGCCCGGCGCGGTCGAGTTCGGCGTCAAGCGCGGCCGTCGCGTCATCAACATTCTGCCGTCGGAGTGAGCTGACGCTCACCCCGCTTCACCTGCACCACCACGACAGGGCGTCCCGCACCGGGGCGTCCTTCGTGGCTTTTCGTAGCCTCTAGGAGCACCCTCATGGCCGTCCCCACGTTCGTCGACCGCGTGACCCTCAACGTCAGCGCCGGGCGCGGCGGGCACGGTGTCGCCTCGGTGCACCGTGAGAAGTTCAAGCCGCTCGGCGGCCCCGACGGCGGCAACGGCGGCCCGGGCGGCTCGGTGATCCTGCGGGTCGATCCCAACGTCACCACGCTGGTCGACTACCACCACAGCCCGCACCGCAAGGCCGAGCACGGCGGCCACGGCGCCGGTGCCCACAAGAACGGCGGGCACGGCGCCGACCTGGTGCTGCCGGTCCCCAGCGGCACCGTGGTCAGCCTCAAGACCGGTGAGGTCGTCGCCGACCTGGTCGGCGCCGGCACCGAGCTCGTGGTCGCCGAGGGTGGTCGCGGCGGCCTCGGCAACGCCGCGCTCGCCAGCTCCAAGCGCAAGGCCCCCGGGTTCGCGCTCCTCGGCGAGCCGGGCCACGAGATCGAGGTCGTCCTCGAGCTCAAGGTCGTCGCCGACATCGGGCTGGTGGGCTTCCCCAGCGCCGGCAAGTCGAGCCTGATCGCCTCCATCTCGCGCGCCCGGCCCAAGATCGCCGACTACCCGTTCACGACCCTGGTCCCCAACCTCGGGGTGGTGACCGCCGGCGAGACGACGTTCACCGTCGCCGACGTACCCGGTCTGATCGAGGGGGCCAGCGACGGCCGCGGCCTGGGCCACGACTTCCTGCGCCACGTCGAGCGGTGCGCCGCGCTGGTCCACGTGCTCGACACCGCGACCCTCGAGCCCGGCCGCAACCCGGTCGACGACCTCGACATCATCGAGCTCGAGCTGAGCCGCTACGGCGGGCTCGAGGACCGGCCCCGGCTCGTGGCCCTCAACAAGGTCGACGTGCCCGACGGGCGCGACATCTCCGACATGGTCATCGAGGAGCTCACCGCCCGCGGGCTGAAGGTGTTCCCGGTCTCGGCGGCCTCCGGCGAGGGCACCCGGGCCCTGACCTTCGCGATGGCCGAGATCGTGCTGGCCGCCCGCGTCGAGGAGGCCGAGGAGGTCGCCACCCGCATCGTGCTGCGCCCGCCCAGCGTCGACGGGGCCGGAGACTTCACCATCGCCCAGGAGAGCGACGGCTGGCGCGTGCGCGGCGCCAAGCCCGAGCGCTGGATCCGCCAGACCGACTTCAGCAACGACGAGGCCGTCGGGTTCCTCGCCGACCGGCTCGACCGGCTCGGCGTCGAGCGCAAGCTCGTCGAGCTCGGCGCGGTCGAGGGCGACACCGTGCTCATCGGTCACCCCGACAACTCGGTCGTCTTCGACTTCAAGCCGGGTCTCGACGCCGGTGCCGAGAACCTCGCCCGACGTGGCGAGGACACCCGGATGCGCGAGGAGCGGGCCGCCGTGGGCCGTCGTCGCGCGATCGCTGCCAACATGCCCGACCGCACCGAGGCCGAGACCCGCGCCGACGTGGCCCGCCGCCTCGACAAGCCCGAGGTCTACGGGCCGACGTCCTACGAGATCAAGTCGCCCGACGATCCCGACTGGGCCGAGGAAGACCCCGGTGCCCAGGACTGAGGTCACCGGGGCCCGACGGGTCGTCGTCAAGGTCGGCTCCTCCTCGCTGACCAGCACGGCCGGGGGCCTCGACCCGGCACGCCTGGGCGCGCTCGTCGACGCCCTGGCGTCGCTGCGCTCACGCGGCGTCGAGGTCGTGCTCGTCTCGTCGGGAGCCATCGCCGCCGGCCTGGCCCCGCTCGGGCTCAAGCGCCGGCCCTCTGCGCTGGCCGCCCAGCAGGCCGCGGCCGCCGTCGGCCAGGGGCTCCTCGTGCACCGCTACACCGCCGAGCTGGCCCGGCACGACATCGTCGCCGGCCAGGTGCTGCTCACCGTCGACGACGTGACCCGTCGCGCCCACCACCGCAACGCCCACCAGACCTTCAGCAAGCTCCTCGAGCTCGGCGTGCTCCCGATCGTCAACGAGAACGACACCGTCGCCACCTCCGAGATCCGCTTCGGCGACAACGACCGCCTCGCCGCCCTCGTCGCGCACCTGGTCCACGCCGACCTGCTCGTCCTGCTCTCCGACGTCGACGGGCTCTACGACGGCCCTCCCGACGACCCGTCGAGCACCCTGGTCGCCGAGGTCGCGGTCGACACCGACCTCGACGGCGTACGCCTCGGCAAGCCGGGCGCAGCCGGTCTCGGCACCGGCGGCATGGCGACCAAGGTCGAGGCGGCCCGGATCGCCACCGGCGCGGGCATCCCCGTCGTCCTCACCTCCGCGCCGCACGCCGCCGCGGCCCTGGCCGGTGACCCGGTCGGCACCCTCTTCCACGCCACCGGCCGCAAGCGCCCGATCCGGCTGCTGTGGCTGGCCCACGTGACCCAGGCGCACGGGACGCTCACCCTCGACGCGGGCGCCGTGCGCGCCGTCGTCGAGCGCCGAGCCTCGCTCCTGGCCGCCGGCATCACCGCGGTGACAGGGCAGTTCGTGGCCGGCGACCCGGTCGACCTGGCCGGGCCCGACGGCTCGGTGGTCGCCCGCGGACTGGTCGGCTTCGACGCCGACGAGCTTCCGGCGCTCCTCGGGCGCTCCCACGAGCGTGAGGTCGTGCACCGCGACGACCTGGTGCTGCTGTGACCGCCCGATGAGTCGCTGAGGGGCACCCGGTCTCGCTACCTCGTCCCGTCCGCATCAGGGTCTAGCGTGCGAGGGGTGGACGACACGATCGTGGCCCTGACCCCGCGGACCTGGGACCTGTTCGCCGACCTGGTCGAGCGCCAGGGTGGACTGTTCAGCAGCTGCTGGTGCTCGTGGTTCCACCCCCACAGCGACGACCGCGGCGTCACCGCCGAGGGCAACCGCGACTTCAAGCGGCGCATGGTCGACGACGGGGTCGCCCACGCCGCTCTGGTCGTCCGCGACGGCGAGGCGCTGGCCTGGGCGGAGTACGGCACTCCGTGCGAGCTCCCGACGATCCACCACCGCAAGCAGTACGACGCCGAGGTCGCCCTCGGCGCCCCGTCGACCGACTGGCGGGTCACCTGCATCCAGGTCGACAAGCGGTTCCGCAAGCAAGGGCTCGCCGAGGCCGCCCTGCGCGGTGCGCTCGAGCTCATCGCCGCCGCCGGGGGCGGCGTCGTCGAGGGCTACCCCCACGACCTGGCCGAGAAGAAGGCACTGGGCAAGAAGACCTCGTCGTCCTTCCTCTACAACGGCACCCGCACGATGTACGAGCGCGTGGGCTTCACCTACGACCGCCCCAAGGGGATGGGCAACTGCGTGGTGCGGCTCGAGGTCGCGCCCGCCTGAGGAGCGGGGTCGGCTGCCAACTCGCGCAATCGAACGAGTTGGGTGGGGATGCGCGGCTCCGGAGCGACCAACCCGTTCGATCGAACGAGTTGGGCTGGTAATCGGGCCCGCCAGGACCCCAACTCGTTCGATTGCACGGGTTGGTCACCCGCCCCGTAGGCCGTGCGGGTGAGCCATGGTGCCCTGACCTGCGCGGATGGTGGTCTCGGTGCGGCCCGACGGGGGAGCGCGCCGTACTCTGGAGATGACATGACAGCGATCCACGGGCAGGTGCACTACCTCGACCACGCCGCCACGACCCCGATGGTGGGTGCGGCGGTGGAGGCGATGACGGCGCACCTGCGCGACGTCGGCAACCCGAGCTCGCTGCATGCCTCCGGGCGGCACGCGCGGCGGGTCGTCGAGGAGTCGCGCGAGACGATCGCGCAGGCCCTCGACTGCCGTCCCGGCGAGGTCGTGTTCACCTCCGGCGGCACCGAGTCCGACAACCTCGCGATCAAGGGCGTGTTCTGGGCCCGCCGTACGGCCGACGCCCGCCGCGTGCGGGTGCTCACCACCGCCGTCGAGCACCACGCCGTGCTCGACCCGGTGCACTGGCTGGGGGACAACGACGGCGCCGAGGTGGAGCTGTTGCCCGTCGACGGCACCGGTCGCCTCGACCTCGACGCGCTGCGCGCCAGCATCGAGCGCGACCCCGAGAGCGTCGCCGTCGTCTCGGTGATGTGGGCCAACAACGAGGTCGGCACCCTGCAGCCGGTGTGCGAGGTCGTCGAGATCTGTCGCCCCCACGGCATCCCGGTCCACACCGACGCCGTCCAGGCGCTGGGGTCGGTACCCCTGGGCTTCGCGGCCTCCGGCGTGGACGCCATGACCATCACCGGCCACAAGGTCGGCGGCCCGTTCGGCGTCGGGGCCCTCCTCGTCCGCCGTGAGCTCGCCGTCACCGCCCTCGTCCACGGCGGGGGCCAGGAGCGCGACATCCGCAGCGGCACCATCGACACCCCGGCCATCGCGGCGTTCGCCGCCGCGGTCGAGCTGGCCGTCAAGCACCAGGCCGAGCACGCCGTCCACGTCGCCGCCCTGCGCGACGACCTCGTCCGCCGGGTGATCGAGGTCGTGCCCGACGCCCACCTCCACGGCCCCGACGTGCTCGGCGGACGGGCCGGCGGGGTCGAGACGCGGCTGCCCGGCAACGCCCACCTCGGCTTCCCCGGCTGCGAGGGCGACTCGCTGCTGATGCTGCTCGACGCCCGGGGCATCGAGTGCTCCACCGGCTCGGCCTGCTCGGCCGGCGTCGCGCAGCCCTCCCACGTGCTGCTGGCCATGGGCTGCGAGCAGGAGGCCGCCCGCCACTCGCTGCGCTTCTCCCTCGGCCACACCTCCACCCCGGCCGACGTCGACGCCGTCGTCGAGGCGATCGTGCCCGTCGTCGACCGCGCCCGTGCTGCCCGGCGGTTGTGAGGGTGACCGCGTCGTGAGAGCGGTCCCTGAGGTGGGCGCCTCCCGCCCGGAGGGCCCCACCGGCGCCCCTCGAAGGGTGCTCGCCGCGATGTCCGGCGGCGTCGACTCCGCCGTCGCCGCCGCACGCGCCCACGACGCCGGCCACGACGTCACGGGCATCCACCTCGCCCTGTCGCGCAACCCCGCGTCGTACCGCTCCGGCGCCCGCGGCTGCTGCACCATCGAGGACGCCAACGACGCCCGCCGCGCGGCCGACGTCATCGGCATCCCGTTCTACGTCTGGGACCTCTCCGACCGCTTCCACGAGGACGTGGTCGAGGACTTCATGGACGAGTACGCCGCCGGGCGCACCCCCAACCCGTGCCTGCGCTGCAACGAGAAGATCAAGTTCGCCGCGGTCCTCGAGCGGGGCCTGGCCCTGGGCTACGACGCCGTCGCGACCGGCCACTACGCGCAGCTGGCGACCGGCCCGGACGGGCTGGTCGAGATGCACCGCGCCGTCGACGACGGCAAGGACCAGTCCTACGTGCTCGGCGTGCTCGACCAGCGCCAGCTGGCCCATTCGCTGTTCCCGCTCGGCGGCTCGACCAAGGCCGACGTGCGGCTCGAGGCCGCGGAGCGCGGGCTGCTGGTCGCCGACAAGCCCGACAGCCACGACATCTGCTTCGTCGCCGACGGCGACACCGCCGGCTGGCTGCAGGACAAGCTCGGCGACCGTGCGCCCAACCACGAGGGCCCGATCGTCGACGCCGAGACCGGCGAGGAGCTCGGCCGTCACGCCGGCACCTACGGCTTCACCATCGGCCAGCGCAAGGGCCTGCGGATCGGCCGGCCCGCCCCCGACGGCAAGCCACGCTTCGTGCTCGACATCGAGCCGGTCTCCGGCACCGTGACCGTCGGGCCCCACGAGCGCCTCGCCGTACGCCGCCTCACCGGCATCCGGCCGCGCTGGTGCGGCAGCGCGCCGACGCGCCTGCAGGGCACGGTCCAGCTGCGCGCGCACGGCTCCGAGCTGCCGGCCACCGTCGTGGTGTCGGGGGAGGCGGTCGAGGTCGAGCTGCACGAGCCGGCCTACGGCATCGCGCCCGGGCAGGCCGCCGTGGTCTACGACGGCACCCGCGTCGTCGGCTCGGCCACCATCGCGGCCACCGCATGAGGGCGCGATGAGCACGGCCACCGGTGTCGGGTCGATGCCCGGCGACGACCTCGCCGCCGCCCAGCGGCTGGTCCTCGACGAGCTCGCCGACCACCTGCCGCACCTCGTCGAGCTGCCCGACCGGGGCATCCACTCCGGCATGGTCGCCCGGTCGCTCGCGCTGGTCGGCGCCATCGGGGTCGACCTGCAGCCGGCCGGCTGGCGCCTCACCGACGCCAGCGGCATCGACCACCGCCGCGCGCAGAGCCGGCTCGCGCAGGACCTCGACGTGCTCGAGGAGCTCTCCCAGGGCTGGACGGGTCCGTTCAAGGTGCAGGTCGCCGGTCCGTGGACCCTGGCCGCCTCGGTCGAGAAGCCCCGCGGCGACAAGGTCGTCAGTGACCACGGGGCGCGCCGCGACCTGGCGCAGTCGCTCGCCGAGGGGGTGCGCACCCACGTGCGCGACGTACGCCGGCGCGTCGGCGGCGTCGAGACCCTGATCGTCCAGGTCGACGAGCCCGCGCTCGCCGCCGTCGCCGCCGGCGGCATCCGCACCGCCTCGGGCTTCGGGCGGCACCGCGTCGTGCACCCGCCCGAGCTCTCCGAGCACCTCGGTTGGGTGCTCGAGGCCGTCACCGCCGAGGGCGCCGTCCCGTGGGTGCACTCGTGTGCGCCCGGGACCCCGCTCGACCTGCTGCGCGGGGCCGGGGCCCAGGGGTTGTCGGTGGACCTCGGCGTCATCGACGCGACCGGTCACGACGCCCTCGGATCGGCCCTCGAGGCCGGCGAGAGCGTCGCGCTGGGCGTCGTACCCGCGGTGGACGGGGTGGCGCCGACGGAGTCCGAGCTGGTCGAGCGCGTCGTGCGCTGGCTCGACATGCTCGGCCTGGACCCCGATGTCGTGCGCGACCGCCTGGTCGTGACGCCGAGCTGCGGGATGGCGGGTGCCACGCCCGGGTGGGCCCGGCGCGCGCTCGTGCTGGCCGCGAGCACGGCCCGCCACCTGTCCGAGGCCTGAGGGACGCCGGACGCACTGCGGCCCGCCGCCTCTCTCGGAGAGGCGACGGGCCGTCGTACGGCGGGTGGGCGTCAGCCCACGTGCACCGGGGTCTCGGGACCGTCGGTGGCCAGCTCCTCGTGCTTGACGTTGAGGAACAGCCAGATCGCGGCCGAGCCGATCGCGATCAGGACCGCGCCGACCAGGAAGGCCGCCGTGGCACCCTCGGTGAACGAGCCGATGTAGGCCAGTCCCTTGGCACCCTCGGGCGGGACGCCCTTGGTGGCGAGGTCGCGAGCCAGGTCGGTCTTGGTGCCGTCGGCGAAGTGCAGCGAGACGGTGCCCAGGATCGCCAGGCCCAGGGCGCCACCGACCTGCTGCATCGTGTTGAGCACGCCGGAGCCGATGCCGGAGTCCTCGGAGCGCAGGTGGTGCACCGCGGTCAGGGTCAGCGGCACGAAGGTCATGCCCATGCCGATCGACATCAGGACGATGAACGGGAAGATCGACGACCAGTAGTTGACGTCGGCCCCGAGGAAGCCGCCGCTGTTGGCCACGGCGAGCAGGTCGTCGGTGCCGGTGGGCACCGAGAGCCGGGAGAAGCCGAACAGGGCGACCGCCGCCATCAGCGTGCCGACCCCGGCGATGTAGCGGGGGTCGATGCGGTTGACCAGGTTGGAGGACAGCCCCGCGCCGATCACGATGCCGACGGAGAACGGCAGGAACGCGAAGCCCGTGTGGAGCGGGCTGTAGCCGATGACCAGCTGGATGAACAGGCTCAGGAAGTAGAACATCGCGAACATGGCCGCGGGGACCAGCGCCATCACCAGGAAGCTGGTGGCACGGGTGCGGTTGTTGAAGACGCGGACCGGCAGCAGCGGGTGCTTGACGCGGGACTCGACGACGGCGAAGACGACGAGCAGCGCGATGCCGGCGACCAGCGACGCGATGGTCCAGGTGTCGCCCCACCCGTGGGCCTCCTCGCCGGCGCGGCTGAAGCCGTAGACCAGGCCGAGCAGGCCGAGCGTGCCGGTGATCGCGCCGGGGACGTCGAGCTCGCCGGGGTGCGACTCGGACTCCCGCAGGAAGCGCGGGGCCAGGAAGGCGGCGATCAGGCCGATCGGGACGTTGATGAGGAACGTCAGGCGCCATCCCTCGAGGCCGACGACGTCGTCGAGCCCGGTGAGCCAGCCACCGAGGATGAGGCCGACGGCTGCACCGGCGCCGGACATGGCGGCGTAGACCGCGAACGCGCGGTTGCGGGCCGGGCCGGCCGGGAACGTCGTGGTGATCAGGGCGAGGGCGGCAGGCGAGGCGAGAGCGGCGCCCAGGCCCTGCAGGCCACGCGACGCGAGCAGCATGGCCTCGTTCTGGGCGAAGCCGCCGATGAAGCTGGCGACCGCGAAGACGGCGAGGCCGATCATGAAGACGCGACGGCGACCGTAGAGGTCACCGAGACGGCCGCCGAGCAGCAGCAGGCCACCGAAGGCCAGGGCGTACCCCGTGACGATCCAGGTGAGGTTGGCGTCGGCGATCTCGAGGTCGTTGCCGATGAAGGGCAGGGCGATGTTGGCGATGGAGGCGTCGAGGACCACCATCAGCTGGGCCATCGAGATCAGGACGAGCGCCCACCCGAGGTGGAGCTGCTTGCCCTCCTCGGGGTGCGTGTCCGGGGCGGGGGCCTCGGGGTGGGAGAGGTCGGTCATGAGTCTTCCTTCGTGGTCTGGTGGGGCGTGTGCTGCGGGAGGGGGCTGGCTGCCACGGCGGCGACGGCGGGCAGGATGATGTGGTCGAGGACCTGGACGATGAACTCGGTGTCGGGCGGGGTGCCGAGCAGGAACTGGCGGTGCAGGACGATGCCGGGCAGTGCGGTCCCGATGAGGTCGACGTCCACGTCGGGGGAGATCTCGCCGCGCTCCTTGGCCCGGTCGTAGATCGTGCGGGTGAGGGCGACCTTGGGGCCGATGAAGTCGCGGTGGAACGCCTCGGCGAAGTCGGCGTCGCGTGAGATCGCGGTCATCACGCTGGCCAGGATCGCGACCTGGCGGGTGTCGGTGAGCCCGCCCATGCCGCAGTAGGCGCCGAGCAGGTCGCCCCGCAGGGTGCCGGTGTCGGGCAGCTCCATCGCCTCCTTCTCGGACAGGAGGGCGTCGATGACCAGCGCCGGCTTGGTGCTCCAGCGTCGGTAGAGCGTGGCCTTGGAGGCCCGGGCGTGGGCGGCCACGGCGTCCATGGTGAGCCGGTCGTAGCCGACGTCGGCGAGGACGTCGAGGGTGGCGGCGAGGATCTCCTGCTCGCGGTCGCCCTCGACGCGCGGTCGGGAGACGGCCTCGGGGGCCGGTCTGCCGACGGGTGGGGTCATGGTCATGTGTCCTTCGTCACTGGATGGAACGGTACCGTTTCGTTCCATCAAGACGGTACGGACTCGTTCCATTCCCGGCAAGCGAAAAAACTTCGACGAGCTGGCAGACGGCGGGTGGCGGGAGGGTCTGCCGCAATGTCGGTGGCGGGCGGCAAGATGGGGCCCGTGCCCGACCAGCCTGATGCCGCACCGACCCCTGCGACCGACGAGGCGCGCGAGGAGCACCGCACGCTCAGCGAGCAGGTCGAGGACGCCCGCTGGCGCTACTACGTGCTCGACGACCCGACGCTCGACGACGCCGGCTTCGACGCCCGCCTGCGCCGGCTCGAGGCGCTCGAGGCCGAGTTCCCCGAGCTGCGCACCCCCGACTCGCCCACCCAGACCGTCGGGGGAGCGGTGTCCACGGAGTTCACCGCCGTCGACCACCTGCAGCGCATGGAGAGCCTCGACAACGCGTTCTCCTACGACGAGCTGGCCGCGTGGCACGCGCGCCTGGCCCGTGACGGCATCGAGGCGCCGGCGCTGCTGTGCGAGCTCAAGGTCGACGGGCTGGCGATCAACCTGCTCTACGAGAAGGGCCGCCTGGTGCGTGCGCTGACCCGCGGCGACGGTCGCACCGGCGAGGACGTCACGCCCAACGTCAAGACGATCGACTCGATCCCGCACCGGCTGGTGACCGGGGGCGACCACCCGGTGCCCGACCTCCTCGAGGTGCGCGGCGAGGTGTTCCTGCCGGGCATGGCGTTCGAGCGGCTCAACGCCGCGATGGTCGACGCCGGCAAGCCGATGTTCGCCAACCCGCGCAACGCCGCCGCCGGGTCGCTGCGCCAGAAGGACCCCCGCGTCACCGCCACCCGCGCCCTCGGCATGGTCTGCCACGGCATCGGCGCCCGTCGGGGCTTCGAGCCGGCCGCCCAGTCCGAGGCCTACGCCGCGCTCCGGCAGTGGGGGCTGCCCACCTCCGACCTGGTCCGGGTGCTGCCGAGCCTCGAGGCCGTGCAGGGCTTCATCGAGGACGCCGGCGAGCGCCGCCACACGATCGCGCCCTACGAGATCGACGGGGTCGTGGTCAAGGTCGACGACGTGTCCCTGCAGCGCCGGCTCGGGTCGACCAGCCGGGCGCCGCGCTGGGCCATCGCCTTCAAGTACCCCCCCGAGGAGGTCAACGCCAAGCTCCTCGACATCCGGGTCAACATCGGCCGCACGGGCCGCGCCACGCCGTACGGCGTCATGGAGCCCACGCTCGTCGCCGGCTCCACCGTCGAGAACGCCACGCTCCACAACGCCCACGAGGTCAAGCGCAAGGACGTCCGCCCCGGCGACACCGTGATCCTGCGCAAGGCCGGCGACGTGATCCCCGAGATCCTCGGCCCCGTGCTCGCGCTGCGGCCCGAGGGGCTGCCCGAGTGGGTCATGCCGACCACCTGCGAGGCGTGCGAGGCACGTCTGGTGCAGCAGAAGGAGGGCGACAAGGACCTGCGCTGCCCCAACCACCGGTTCTGTCCCGCCCAGGTCCGCGAGCGGGTCTTCCACGTGGCCGGCCGCGGCGCCTTCGACATCGAGGGGCTGGGCTACGAGGCGGCGGCCGCACTGCTCGAGGCCGGCGTGATCGCCAACGAGGGCGACCTGTTCGCGCTCGACGAGGAGCAGATCACCCGGGCGCCGCTGTTCACCCGGGCGCCCAGGAAGGGCGAGGAGGGGCCGCAGCTGTCCGCCAACGGCGAGCGACTGCTGGCCCACCTCGGCCAGGCCAAGCGGGTCCCGCTCTGGCGGGTCCTCGTGGCGCTCTCGATCCGACACGTCGGCCCCTCCGCCGCGCGGGCCCTGGCCCAGGAGTTCGGCTCGATGGCCGCGATCCGTGACGCGAGCGAGGAGAGCCTGGCCGCGGCCGAGGGGGTCGGCCCCACCATCGCCGCGGCCGTCATCGAGTGGTTCCAGACGCCCTGGCACGTCGAGATCGTCGACAAGTGGGAGCGCGACGGGGTCTCGCTCGAGGACGAGCGCGACGAGTCGGTCGAGCGCACCCTGGAGGGCCTCACGGTCGTGGTCACCGGCTCGCTGGTCGACTTCAGCCGCGACTCGGCCAAGGAGGCGATCCTCGCCCGCGGCGGCAAGGCCTCCGGGTCGGTGTCGAAGAAGACCGACTTCGTCGTCGTCGGCGACAACGCCGGCACCAAGGCCGACAAGGCCGAGCAGCTCGGCGTACCCGTGCTCGACGAGGACGGATTCAAGGCCCTGCTTGCCGACGGTCCGCCCCCTGTCGTCGAGGTCACAGCCGACGAGACGTCGCCGGACGCCACCGACTGACCCCGTCGGCCTTCACTACAGTCGGGCCGGTGAGCACGCCCGCCCTGCCCGGCCGCGACCCGATCGCGGAGGCCCGCCGTCAGTGGTGCGTGCACGGCTGGGACGACGCCGCGCCGGGCATGGCCGCGGTGACCTCGGTGATGCGGGCCCAGCAGCTGCTGCTGACCCAGATCGATGCACTGCTGCGCCCCTTCGAGCTGACCTTCGCCCGCTTCGAGCTGCTGCGGCTGCTCAGCTTCGCCTCCGAGCAGCGGATGACGATGCTCCGCGCCGGCCACCGCCTCCAGGTGCACCCGACCTCCCTCACGAGCCTGGCCTCGCGGCTCAAGGACGACGGCCTGGTCGAGCGGGTGATCAACCCCGACGACCGCCGCTCCGCGATCCTGGTGCTCCTACCGGCCGGCCTCGAGCTCGTCGAGCGCGCCACGAAGGCGCTCAACGAGGAGGTCTTCGAGCAGGTCGGCCTCGAGCCCGACGACATCACGACCCTGGTCGAGATCCTCGGTCGGTTCCGCGCCAACCGCGGCGACTTCCAGCCCTCACGCTGACCCGTCGCCCACGGGCGACGGGTCACCGACGAGATGACGCTGACCCGTCGCCCATGGGCGACGGGTCAGCGTGTGAGGGCTGGATCGAGCCGTCGTGGATCAGCGGCCGAGGAGCTGGCGGGCCATCACCAGACGCTGGACCTGGTTGGTGCCTTCGTAGATCTGGGTGATCTTGGCGTCGCGCATCATCCGCTCGGCCGGGAAGTCCTGGGTGTAGCCCGAGCCGCCGAGCAGCTGGACGGCGTCGACGGTGATCGCCATCGCGGTGTCGGAGGCCAGGCACTTGGCGGCCGCGCCGAAGAACGGCAGGTCGGGGTCGTTGCGCTCGGACTTGGCGGCGGCGACGTAGACCATCTGGCGGGCGGCCTCGAGGTTCATGGCCATGTCGGCGAGCATGAACTGGATGCCCTGGAACTCGGCGATCCGCTTGCCGAACTGCTGGCGCTGCTTGACGTAGTCGACGGCGAGGTCGAGGGCGCCCTGGGCGATGCCGACGGCCTGGGCGCCGATGGTGACGCGGGTGTGGTCGAGGGTGCGCAGGGCCAGCGGCAGGCCGGTGCCCGGCTCGCCGATGATCCGGTCGCCGGGGATGCGCACGCCGTCGAGCAGCAGCTCACGGGTGGGGGAGCCCTTGATGCCGAGCTTGCGCTCCTTGGCGCCGAAGGTGAAGCCCGGGTCGGACTTCTCGACCACGAAGGCGCTGATGCCCTTGCCGCGCGGGGCGTCGGGGTCGGTGACGGCCAGGACGGTGTAGAACTCCGAGACGCCGGCGTTGGTGATCCAGGACTTCTGCCCGGTCAGCACCCAGTCGTCGCCGTCGCGGACCGCGCGGGTCTTCATCGAGGCGGTGTCGGACCCGGCGTCGCGCTCGGACAGGCCGTAGGAGAAGCCCTCGCCGTGGGCGAGCCGCGGCAGGTACTTCTGCTTGATCTCCTCGCCACCGCCGAGGATGACGGGCAGCGAGCCGAGCTTGTTGACCGCGGGGATGAGCGAGGACGACGCGCAGCCGCGGGCGACCTCCTCGATGACGATGCAGGTGGCGAGCGCGTCGGCGCCGACGCCGTCGTACTGCTCGGGGACGTGGGGCGCGTGGAAGTCGGAGGCGACCAGCGCGTCGTGCGCGGCCTGGGGGTAGGTCGCGGACTCGTCGACCTCGGCGGCGTACGGCGTCACCTTGTCGGCGACGAGCTCGCGCACCGCGGCGCGCAGCTCCTCGTGGTCGTCGGAGGTGCGGAACAGGTCGAACGCGGTGCTGGTCATCAATGCCCCTGGAACTCGGTATCGTCTCGGCGATACCGAGTCTCACACGGCAGGCGGCACAATCCCAACATGGCAGCCAGGAACCCCAGGACATCGCGCGAGCGGATGGTCGATGCGGCGTTCGCGCTCTTCGACGAGCAGGGGTACGACGCGACCACGGTCGAGCAGATCGTCGAGCGAGCCGCGGTGAGCCGCTCGACGTTCTTCCGTGCCTTCGGCTCCAAGGACGACGTGATCTTCCCGCGGCACGACGAGCTGCAGGCGCGCATCGAGGCGCGCCTCGACACCGGCACCTCCCAGACCTACCGGGTGGCACTGCGCGAGGCGGCCGGGCTGGTGCTGGCGCAGTACCTCGCCGAGGGCCAGGTGGCGCTGAGCCGCTACCGGCTGACCCGGTCGGTGCCGGCGCTGCGCGACCGTGAGGTGGCCAGCATGGTCGGTTACCAGCGGCTCTTCCGCGAGCACCTGCGCCGCTGGCTCGCCGAGGTGGGCGGCCCCGACGTCGACCTGCACGCCGAGCTGCTGGCCGCCTCGGTCGTCACCGCCCACAACGTCGTGCTGCGGCGCTGGCTGCGTGGCGAGACCACCGACCCGTGGCACGAGTACGACGACGCGATGTCCAGCGTCCTGGCGGCGGCGGGCGACACGACGGGCGGGCCGGCCGCTGCGCAGGACACCACGGTGGTGGTGCTGCGCGGCGACCGGCCCGTCGAGGAGGTCGTGCAGGCGGTGCGTCGAGCGCTGGAGCCCTGACCGCTGCGGTGGGTCAGGCGTTGAGCTTGCCGGCGATCGTCAGCACCCGGGTGACCAGGTGGTCGAGCGCGGCGTTGTCGGTGTCGTTGAGCTCCGGCGACTCGCCGGTGACCTTGCCGACGCCGTAGGGGTTGCCGTCGTTGAACTTGACCTGGTCGGTGTAGCCGGGGGGCACGATGATGCCGCCGAAGTGGGCGAACGTCGTGTTCATCGCCTCGAGCGTCGTCTCCTGGCCGCCGTGCTTGGTCTGGCTGGAGGTGAACGCGGCGTAGACCTTGTCGGCGAGCTTGCCCTGGCCCCAGAGCGGTCCGAGGGTGTCGATGAACGACTGCAGCTGGCTGGTGATGTGGCCGTAGCGCGTGCCCGACCCCATGATCACCGCGTCGGCCCAGTCGAGGTCGTCGGGCTGGGCGACGGGCTTGTCCTTCATCTCGGCGACGTGGGCGGCCCAGGGCTCCTGGCTCTGCACGGCCTCGTCGGGAGCCGTCTCGCGCACGTGCCGCAGGCGCACCTCGGCGCCCTGGGCCTCGGCGGTGGCGGCCAGGCGGGTGGCCATCGCGTGGCCGGTGCCGTAGCTGGAGTAGTAGATGATCGCGAGCTTCGTCATGCCCCGACGCTATCGACGCCGACCTACGCCCTACTCACCCTTGGGGAGGGCAAGGGTGAATCTTCAACCACCCGTCGGGAGGTGACACGTCACCGAACCGTCCTATGATCGGTCCATCGCGCGGACACCGCTCCGCTCCCTGGGACCGAGCACCGGGGTGGGCACCGTCCCGCTCTCGGAGCGACGCCGGTCCTCACCACGAGGAGCGCCCATGACCCACCGTCCCGTCACCCCCGCGTTCGCCTTCGGTCGGGTCGCACCGACGATCTCGGTGTCCGACCTGCCCCGCGCCCTGGCCTTCTACGTCGACGTGCTCGGCTTCGAGGTCGTCTTCTGCAACGGCGATCCGGTCGGCTTCGTGATCCTCGAGCGCGACGCGGCCGAGCTGCACCTGACGCTCCGGACCGGGCACCGGGGGAGCGCCGCCAACGTGGCGCACCTGATGGTCGAGCACGTGTCGGCGTTCCACGATCACTGCACCGCGCACGGCGTCCGGATCGTCAAGGGACTGCGCGACGCCGACTTCGGGCTGCGCACCTTCGTGATGGCCGATCCCGACGGCAACCGGATCGACGTGGGCGAGCCCTCGTAGCGCTCGCCGCCACTAGGGTCACGCCATGCGTGACGACGACCTCCACGCCATGCAGGCCCTCGCGTCGCGGACGTGGTCGCGCACGGCTCGACATCACCCGGGCCAGCTCGCGTGGAGCTCGCGGTACGCCGAGGCGACCTCGGACGTGGTGCGGACCTGGGTCGAGGGCGGCGAGGTCGTCGGCTGGGGCTGGGCGGAGGAGCCCGACTGGCTGGAGCTCTGCGTGGACGGTGCCCACGTCTACGCCACCGACGTCGCGCGCGAGATCGTCGCGTGGTTCGTCGACCGGGCGCCGGAGGGTCCGACCCGCACGATGGTGATGGCGTCCGACCACCTGGCGCTGACCGTGCTGGGCGAGGCGGGGTTCGTGCCCGAGAAGGCGCCGTGGTTCACCCACCACCACCTCGGCCCGGCCGACCTGGCCAGGCTGCGGCCGGTGCCCGACGTGCCGGGATACCGCCTGCGCGCGGTGCGGGAGGGCGAGGCCGCGCCGCGGTCGGCCTGCCACCGCGCCGCCTGGACGCCGCCCGGCGGGACTTCGCGCGTCTCGACGGTGGCGTACGACGCCCTGATGGGGACCGAGCCCTACCGGGCCGACCTCGACTGGGTGGCGATCGGGCCCGACGGCGCCTGGGTGGCGTCCTGCCTGGTGTGGCTCGACGTCGCCACCGGGGTCGCCTTGATCGAGCCGGTCGGGTGCGCGCCGGGCCACCGCAGGCGCGGGCTGGCAGCGGCCGTCAGCCTGGCCGCGATGCACGCCGCTCGCGCGGCCGGAGCCACCGAGGCGCTGGTGTGCCCTCGCGGCGACCAGGACTACCCCGTGCCCAGGGTGCTCTACCGGGGCCTCGGCTTCGAGCCGGGGGAGCGCACCGTCACCTTGGTCCGCGAGTAGGTCGGTGGATCAGCCGCTGGCGCCGAACTGCTCGACCCGGATCTCGCTCACCCGCATGCCCGCCTCGCCCAGCACCCGCGTCGCGAACGAGGCGAAGCCGACCGACCCGCAGACGTAGGCCCGCTCGGCGGGGGTCGGCAGGTCGACGAGGTCGCGGACCTCCTCGGGGTACGGCGGCGCCGCGACCCGGCTGCCGAGGTTCTCGCGGGTCAGCGCGACGAAGGCGCCGGCGGCCAGCAGCTCCTCGGCGTAGGGCAGCTCGTCGAGGCTGCGCCCGACCGCGATCACCCGCAGCCGGTCGGCCTGACCGGTGCGCGCGGCGTACCGCAGCATCGAGACGATCGGCACGATCCCGCTGCCGCCGCCGACGGCCACCGCGGTGGTCTCGCCGGCCCAGGTGAACCAGTCGCCGCCGAGGGGCCCGCGGACCTCGAGCTGGTCGCCGGGCTCGAGGACGTCGTGCAGGTGGCCCGAGACCTCGCCGTCGGGGAGCCGCTCGACCATCAGCTCGACCAGCGGGTCGGCCGGGTCGGAGGCGATCGAGTAGGAGCGCTGGGCGGTGTAGTCGTCAGGGGCGCGCAGGCGGACGACGTAGTGCTGGCCCGGGCGGTGCGCGACGCGGTCGGCGACGTCGAGGCGAACGCGCGCGAGGCGGCCGTCGGGGCGGTCGACCTCGGCGACGGTGGCTGTCGACCAGCTCGTCGAGGTCGCCACTACGGGTCGCCCTGGTAGCGCTGCTCGAGCCACGGGTCCCCGCGGTCGTGGTAGCCGTTCTGCTCCCAGAACCCCGGCCGGTCGCGCGCCATTAGCTCGAGCCGGGTGACCCACTTGGCCGACTTCCAGAAGTAGAGGTGCGGCACCAGGAGCCGCACCGGCCCGCCGTGCTCGTCGCTCAGCGGCTTGCCGTCGGCCTCCCACACCACCCACGCCTTGCCGCCGGTGAGGTCGGCGATCGGCAGGTTGGTCGTGTAGCCGGTCGTCGAGTGCGCCATCACGTACGCCGCCTCGGGCAGGGGGCCCGCCGCCTCGAGGAGCACGTCGACGCTGACGCCGGCGAAGGTCACGTCGAAGCGGCTCCACGTCGTGACGCAGTGGATGTCGCCGAAGTAGGCGTCGCCGGGCAGCGCGTGCAGCTCGCGCCACGACCAGGTCACCGGCTTCTCGACGAGGCCGTCGACGGTGATCGACCAGTGCTCGGGGTCGAGATGGGGCGTGGCCTCGGCGGTCAGCGTGGGCCACTCGCGCCCGACGTCGTACTGGCCGGGCGGGAGGCGGTCGGAGCGCCCGGCGGCCTCGCCGCGGCGCTTGCCGGTGAATCCGCGGGTGACGGGCATGGGTCCAGTCTGCCCACACGTCGGTCGAGGTGCGAGCGCAGCGAGCCTCGAGGCCTCCGCAGCACCACGGCGACTCGCGCCGCACCTGCGGTGGTCTCGAGGCTCGTCGCCAGCGCTCGTCGCACCTCGACCGACGCGGGGAAGGCCGGCGCCACTAGGCTCGTGCCATGCCTGAGATCACCCGTGACGAGGTCGCCCACCTGGCGACGCTCGCCCGGATCGACCTGGACGACGCGGAGCTCGACCACCTCGCGCCGCAGCTGTCGGTCATCCTCGAGTCCGTCGCCTCCATCAGCGCGGTGGCCGGTGCCGACGTACCGCCGACCTCGCACCCGCTGCCGCTGACCAACGTCTTCCGCGACGACGTCGTCGTGCCCGGCCTCACCGCCGCGCAGGCGCTGTCGGGTGCGCCCGAGCAGGAGCAGCAGCGCTTCGCCGTCCCGCGGATCCTGGGGGACGAGCAGTGAGCGACCCCGTAATCAAGCAGACCGCGGCGCAGATGGCCGGCGCGCTCGCCGACGGCACCACCACCTCCGTCGCGCTCACCCAGGCCCACCTCGACCGGATCGCCGCGGTCGACGGCGCGGTCCACGCCTTCCTGCACGTCGATGCCGAGGGCGCCCTGGCGCAGGCGGCGGCCTCCGACGAGCGCCGCTCCGCCGGCTCCCCGCTCCACCTGCTCGACGGCGTCCCGATCGCGGTCAAGGACGTGCTGGTGACCGAGGGCCTGCCGACCACCTGCGGCTCCAAGATCCTCGAGGGCTGGATCCCGCCGTACGACGCCACGGTGGTCGCGCGCCTCAAGGCCGCGGGGCTGCCGATCCTCGGCAAGACCAACATGGACGAGTTCGCGATGGGGTCCTCCACCGAGCACTCCGCCTACGGACCGACCCACAACCCGTGGGACCTCGACCGCATCCCCGGCGGCTCCGGCGGTGGCTCCGCGGCCGCGGTGGCCTCCTACGAGGCGCCGCTCGCGCTCGGCACCGACACCGGCGGCTCGATCCGCCAGCCCGGGGCGGTCACCGGCACCGTGGGCGTCAAGCCGACGTACGGCGGTGTCTCGCGCTACGGGCTGGTGGCGCTGGCCAACTCGCTCGACCAGGTCGGCCCGGTCACCCGCACGGTGCTCGACTCCGCGTTGCTGCACGAGCTCATCGGCGGCCACGACCCGCGCGACTCCACCTCGGCCGACGTGCCGCTGCCCGACCTCGTCGGCGCCGCGCGCCGGGGTGCCGACGGCGACCTGTCGGGCCTCAAGGTCGGCGTCATCCGCGAGCTGGCCGGCGACGGCTGGCAGCCGGGCGTGATGGCCCGGTTCACCGAGTCGGTCGACCTGCTGGTCGGCATGGGCGCCGAGGTCGTCGAGGTGTCGTGCCCGACGTTCGTGCACGCGCTGGCGACCTACTACCTGATCCTGCCGGCGGAGGCGTCGAGCAACCTCGCCAAGTTCGACGCGATGCGCTACGGCCTGCGGGTGCTGCCCGAGGGCGTCGCGTCGCCGTCGGCCGAGGACGTCATGCGCGCCACCCGCGACGCCGGGTTCGGCGACGAGGTCAAGCGCCGCATCATCCTCGGCACCTACGCGCTGTCCAGCGGCTACTACGACGCCTACTACGGGCAGGCCCAGAAGGTCCGCACGCTCATCACCCGCGACTTCGAGGCCGCCTTCGCGCAGGCCGACGTGCTGCTGTCGCCGACGGCGCCGACCACGGCGTTCAAGCTCGGCGAGAAGCTCGACGACCCGCTCTCGATGTACCTCAACGACCTCGCGACCATCCCCGCCAACCTCTCCGGCGTCCCTGGCATCTCGGTGCCCAGCGGCCTCGCCGACGAGGACGGCCTCCCCGCCGGCATCCAGATCCTGGCGCCGGCCCTCGCCGACGACCGGGTCTACCGCGTGGGCGCGGCGCTCGAGGCCGCGCTGCTCGACGCGTGGGGCGGACCGCTGCTCGACAAGGCGCCCGACCTGGAAGGAACCCTGTGATGGCCGACGCTCTGGTCGACTACGACGACGTGCTGGCGGCGTACGACCCGGCCCTCGGGCTCGAGGTCCACGTCGAGCTCAACACCCACACCAAGATGTTCTGCGGCTGCCCCGCCGTCTTCGGCGGCGAGCCCAACACGCAGACCTGCCCCACCTGCCTGGGCCTGCCCGGCGCGATGCCGGTCGTCAACGGCAAGGCCGTCGAGTCGGCGATCCGGATCGGGCTGGCGCTCAACTGCGACATCGCCGAGTGGTGCCGCTTCGCGCGCAAGAACTACTTCTACCCCGACATGCCGAAGAACTTCCAGACCTCCCAGTACGACGAGCCCATCGCCTTCGACGGCTACATGGACGTCGACGTCGACGGTGAGATCGTGCGGGTCGAGATCGAGCGCGCCCACATGGAGGAGGACACCGGCAAGTCGCTGCACGTCGGCGGCTCCACCGGGCGCATCCAGGGCGCCGACTACTCGCTGGTCGACTACAACCGCGCCGGCATCCCCCTCATCGAGATCGTCACCCGGCCGATTCTCGGTGCCGGCGCCAAGGCGCCCGACGTCGCGCGGGCCTACGTCGCCCAGCTGCGCGAGCTGATCGTCGCCCTGGGCGTCTCCGAGGCCCGGATGGACCAGGGCAACCTGCGCGCCGACGTCAACCTGTCGCTCTCGCCCAAGGGCTCCGGCGTGCTCGGCACCCGCACCGAGACCAAGAACGTCAACTCCTACCGCTCCGTCGAGCGCGCGGCCCACTACGAGATGCGCCGCCACGCCGCGATCCTCAACGATGGCGGCTCGATCCTGCAGGAGACCCGGCACTGGCAGGAGGGCTCCGGTACGACGACCTCGGGTCGCGAGAAGTCCGACGCCGACGACTACCGCTACTTCCCCGAGCCCGACCTGGTGCCCGTCGCCCCCTCGCGCGAGTGGGTCGACGAGCTGCGCGGCACGCTCCCCGAGAACCCCACCGTCAAGCGCGCCCGGCTGCAGGCCGAGTGGGGCTTCACCGACCTCGAGATGCGCGACACCGTCGGGGCCGGCGCCTTCGGGCTCGTCGAGGCGACCGTGGCCGAGGGCTGCGCGCCGCAGGCCGCCCGCAAGTGGTGGCTGACCGAGCTGGCCCGCCGCGCCAACGAGTCGGGCGTCGACATCGCCGACCTCGGGGTCTCCCCGGCCCAGGTGGCCGCCGTCCAGGCGCTGGTCGACGCCGGCACCGTCAACGACAAGCTGGCCCGCCAGGTCTTCGACGGGCTGCTGGCCGGCGAGGGCACCCCCGAGGAGATCGTGGCCGCCCGCGGCCTCGCCATCGTCTCCGACGAGGGCGCCCTCGGCGCGGCTGTCGACAAGGCCATCGAGGCCAACCCCGACGTCGCGCAGAAGATCCGCGACGGCAAGCACGCCGCGGCCGGCGCGCTGATCGGTGCGGTCATGAAGGAGATGCGCGGCCAGGCCGACGCCGGTCGGGTGCGCGAGCTGGTGCTCGAGCGGCTCAGCTGAGGTTGGTCCCCGGACCTCACTCGTTCAATCGCACGAGTTGCTGGTCTCTCGGGGCGCTGACGGCCTCCGACTCGTTCAATCGAACGAGTTCGGGGCCTGAGGGCGGCCCGTCGGCCTCCAACTCGTTCGATTGAACGAGTTGGCCACCGCCACCGCCACCGCCGCACCGCCACCGCCGCCGCCACCGCCACCGGGCGACCTCGGTCCGACGACGTCAGCCGAGCAGGGTCTTCTGGACCTTGCCCATCGCGTTGCGCGGCAGCTCGTCGACCACGACGACGTCGCGGGGGCGCTTGTGCCACGAGAGCCGCTCGGCGACGAGGGAGACGAGCTCGGCCTCGCGCCCGGTGGCGCCGGAGCCGACGACGTAGGCGACGATCCGCTGGCCCAGGTCGTCGTCGGGTACGCCGACGACCGCGGCCTCCTCGACGGCCGGGTGGTCCAGGAGCACCGCCTCGACCTCGCCGGAGCCGACGCGGTAGCCGCCGGTCTTGATCAGGTCGGTCGACTCGCGCCCGACGAGGCGGTGCCAGCCGTCGGGGTCACGGACGGCGAGGTCTCCGGTGGCGAACCAGCCGTCGTCGCCCAGGTCGTCGGACGCCCTGCCCAGGTAGCCGGTGAACACCGACGGGCCGCGCACCTGCAGGCGGCCCATGCCCTCGTCATCGGCCGCGACGATGCGGGTCTCGGTCACGCCCACGGGTCGCCCGACCCACCCCGCCCGCGGTGGCTCGTCGGCCCGGGCGGCCAGGGTGATGGCGGTCTCGGTCATGCCGTAGCGCTCGAGCGGCGCGAGCCCGGTCAGCTCCTGGAGGGCGGTGAACGTCGAGACCGGCAGGGGAGCGCTGCCCGACACGAGCAGCCGCGCGCCCCGCAGGGCCGCCGCGTCGGCCGGCGAGCCGACCACGCGGTGCCACACCGTGGGGACGCCGAAGTAGACGGTGCCGGGCGCGGCGGCGTACGCGGCGGGGGAGGGGCGCACCGTGTGGACCAGCGGTGACCCGACCCGCAGTGGGCCGAGCAGCCCGAGCACCAGGCCGTGCAGGTGGAACAGCGGCAACCCGTGCACGAGGGTGTCGTCCGGCGTCCAGGCCCACGCCTCGGCGAGCCCGTCGAGGCACGCGGTCAGCCGACGTCCCGTCGACGGCACGCCCTTGGGCAGCCCGGTCGTGCCGGAGGTGTAGAGCACCAGCGCCGTCGCGTCGGGGTCGTACGGCGCCAGGTCGCCCGCGCGCCGGGCGACCGGAGGCAGCCCGCCGGCCAGCTCGGCCGGTCCCACCCAGGCGGTGGCGCCGGAGTCGCGCAGCACGTGCTCGCGCTCGACCGGCCCGCTGTCGGGCGGCACGGGGACGACGGCCACCCCGGTCAGCAGGCCGCCGACCACGGCCACGACCGTCTCGACCGAGGCGGTGGCGTGCACCGCGACCGGTCCGCCGGCCGCGCGGAGCCCGCCGGCGATCGCCGACACCGCCTCGAGCAGGGCGCCGCGGGTCAGCACCGAGCCGCCGACCGTCACCGCCGCGGCCGCGTCGTCAGCGGAGGGGGCGAGGAGGGCGGTCAGCACCGGGGAAGCCTTGCACGCCGGTCACGACGCCGGTGACGACCACGGGCACACCACGGTCACGACTAACCGGGTGCCATCGGGTCGGGTTACGCTCCGGCGAATCATTCATCACGCCCGTGGCGGGGGAAGCCGGTCGAAGTCCGGCGCTGACCCGCAACCGTAGGTGTCCGCCCGTCCAGCAACCAGGGACGGCGGCCGCGAGCCGGAGCACCCAACGCGACGCGTCCTCACCATCGCTGTCGCGGAAAAGCAGCGGGTGGCCCCCTGGGACTCCCGTTGTGTGCAGCGGGAAGGAACCCCATGTCACGTCTCCTCCGTGCCGGCGCGCTCGTCGCGGTCCCGGCCCTCGTCCTCGGAGCACTCCCGGCGCAGGCCGCCCCGGCGCCGCAGCGCGGCCAGGCGCAGGCCGACGACGCCGCCGCCTACCTGTCCAGCCAGCTCGACGGCGGGCTGCTGAGCTACGACAACTTCGGCCCCTACACCGACTTCGGCGGCAGCATCGACGCCGAGGTCGCGCTCGCCACGATCGGCGGCCACTCGGCCGACGTCGACGCGATCGGCAACGCGATCTCCTCGCGGCTGAGCGACTACACCGACTACCAGTACAACGACGACGACTACTCGACGAACCCCCCGACCCCGGGTCCCCTCGTCGAGGGCCGCTCCGCCGGCGGTACGGCGAAGGCGATCGTCGGCCTGCAGACCGCCGGGCTCGACCCGACCACGCACCCCGACGGCAACCTCGTCACCCGCCTCGAGGGCCTCGTGTCCGCCGAGGGCCGGATCGCCGACCAGGTCACCCGCGGTGGCGCCGCCTACCCCGAGGGCGACTTCGCCAACAACTTCGGCCAGTCCTTCGCCGTGACGGCGCTGAGCACGGCCGGGAGCAGCAAGGCACCGGCCGCCGCCGCCTACCTGGCGCAGCAGCAGTGCGCCGACACGGGCTCCTTCACCCAGGACTTCGTCGTCCCCAGCGCGGCCTGCGCCGACCCCGCGGCCGCGTCGGTCGACGCGACCGCGCTCGCCGTGAGCGCCTTCGTCCCGCTCTACACCGACGACTCGAGCGGCGGCGGCGCGGCGTACGTGCTCACCAAGGCGGTCGGCTTCCTGCAGAACGCCCAGCGCGGCAACGGCGGCTTCGGCACGACGACCGGTGGCGCGCCCAACGCCAACAGCACCGGCCTGGCCACCGCCGCGCTGCGCCAGCTCGCGACGGTCAACCCGACGTTCGACCACTACGCGACGCCGCTGGCGGTCAAGGGTGCCGCCTGGCTGCGCGCCCACCAGCTCGACAACGTCGGCTCCTGCACGCCGTACGCCGCCGCCGAGCTCGGGGCCGTCGCCTTCGACGACGCCGCCCGTGACGACGCGGTGACCGACGGCATCACCACCGCCAGCGAGGGCCAGTTCATCAAGGCCACCGCCCAGTCCGCCGAGGGCCTGCTGTCGGCACCCACCGACCCGACCGTCCTCGAGGCGGCCGGCCCCACGACGTACGTCGCCGACGGCTCGACCAGCACCGTCCGGGTCACCGGCGCGACCCCCGGCTCCGCGGTCTGCCTGAGCACCGGCAAGGTCCAGAAGTACAGCTCGATCACGGGCAGCGTCGCGTTCTCCGTCAAGGCCCCGGCCAAGACCGCGACGACGACGTTCACCTTCACCGGGGTCGACGGCTCGCCGGCGACCGCGGTCGTCAAGTCGCTGGGCGCCAAGACGCTCGGCCTCCGGGTCCGCGCCAAGGTCTCCCGCGGCGCCACCCAGCGGGCCATCGTCACCGGCCTCGCCGTGGGCGAGAAGGTCTCCGTGCGCTCCGGCGCGACGACCAAGTCGGGCGTCGCCGACGCCAAGGGCGTCTTCAACGTGACGTTCAAGGCCTCGACGATCACCGGTACCAAGACCGTCACCGTCGTCGGGCAGTTCGCCGACCGCAAGGCCTCGGCGAAGTTCACGGTCGTCAAGTGACCCGACGGGCCGCCCGCCCGGTCGTCGCGATGCTCCTGGTCGCGGCGGCCTGGGTCGGGCTGCCCGCCGCACCCGCCCAGGCCGCGGGGTGCACCGGCCGCACCGGCGTCACGGTCGTCGTCGACCCCAACGAGCTCGGCGGTGCCGTGCAGGGCGCATGCGTCACCGGGGGCGGTGGCGACACCGCGTCATCGCTGTTCGCGGCGGCGGGGTTCCCGCTCAACGCCAACGCGCCCGGCAACCCCGGCTACGTCTGCCAGGTCAGCGGCAGGCCGGCCGGCTGCACACCGCCCGACAGCGACCGCTACTGGGGCCTGTGGTGGTCCGACGGCAAGCCGTCCAGCAAGGGCCTGTGGACCTACTCCAGTCTCGGGGCCGGGTCGCTGAAGGTGCCCGACGGCGGCTACGTCGCGTTCGCCTGGGACCAGGTCCCGGGCAGCGAGCTCCCGTCGTACACGCCGGCAGCGCACGCGGCCCCGACGAGTCCCGCGCCGAGCCCGAGCTCGTCGCCCAGCGCTCAGCCGACCCAGCAGCCGACGAAGCAGCCGGCCTCGCCCTCGAGCCAGCCCACCCGGCAGCCGGACCCGAGCACGCCGCCGTCGGGCGCCCCGGCCACGCCGTCCACGGCCGGCCCGGGCGCACCGTCGAGCGCGTCCACCTCGCAGCCCAGCACGCCGAGCGGCACCCCGACCGGGACGCCGACCGGCACCCCCACGCCGACCGACCCCGAGGCACCCACGCCGGGAGCCACGCCCACCGACGCCGTGACCGACCTCGCCGACCCGGTCGCGCCGACCTCGGCCGACACCGACGGCGACGACGGCGGCCTGCCCGGGTGGCTCGCGCCGCTGATGATCGTGCTGCTCTTCGGACTCGCCGGGGGGTTCCTGCTCCTCCAACGGCGGCGGACGGCCCCGTGACGGCGCGATGAGCGTCCTGCCCGGTCACCTGCCCGGTCACCTGCCGCGGGACCTGCACCCCGTCGCCTGGTGGCTGTGGGCGATCGGTCTCGCGACTGCGGCGTCGTTGACGACCAACCCCCTGCTCCTGCTGATGATCGTGGGTGTCGTGGCGGTCGTGGTGACCGCACGGCGCACCGACCACCCGTGGGCGCGCTCGTTCCGCTTCTACGTCTGGCTCGGCGTCGCGGCGATCGTGCTGCGGGTGCTGTGGCGCGTCGTCCTGGGCGGCGGCTACCCGGGCGAGGTGGTGCTCGACCTGCCCGAGGTACCGCTGCCCGACTTCGTGCTGGGCGTCACGCTGCTCGGGCCGGTCACGCGGGAGGCGCTGGTCTCCGGGCTGTACGACGGCCTGCGCCTGGCCACGCTGGTGATCTGCGTCGGCGCCGCCAACTCGCTGGCCAACCCCAAGCGCCTGCTGCGCAGCCTGCCGCCGGCGCTCTACGAGATCGGCACCGCGCTGGTCGTCGCGGTGACCGTGCTGCCCCAGCTCACGCTGAGCTTCCAGCGGGTCCGCGCCGCCCAGGCCCTGCGCGCCGGCGACACCGGCCGGGTCAAGCGGCTGCGGCGCCTCCTGGTGCCCGTGCTCGAGGACACCTTCGACCGCTCGCTGGCCCTGGCCGCCGGCATGGACACCCGCGGCTACGGCCGCGCGGGCACGGCGACCGCCGCCGAGCGGCGTACGACGGGGGCCCTCGTGCTCGCCGGGCTCTGCGGCGTCGTGGTCGGCGTCTACGCCCTGCTCGACCAGACCGCCCCCCGGCTGCTGGCCGGGCCGATGCTCGTGGTCGGCACGCTCGTCGCGGTCGCCGGGCTGGTCAACGCCGGACGCCGGGTGCAGCGCACCCGCTACCGCCCCGACCGGTGGCGCGCCGCCGAGCTGGCCGTGGTCGTCGTCGGCCTCGTCGTCGGCGGGCTGGGCTGGTGGCTCAACCAGCACGAGGTGGGGATCGCCTACCCGGCGGTCACCACGGTCCCGGAGGTCAGCGTCCTGGCGCTCCTCGTCGGGCTGCTCGGCCTGGCCGCCGTCGCCGTCACCCCACCTCCGCGCGTCGCCGGGACGCCCCGATGACCACCCCGACGACCACCCCGCTGCTCGACCTGCGCCGGGTCACCCTGGCCTACGACGAGACCGCGGTCCTCGACGCCGTCGACCTCACGATCGAGGAGGGCGAGCTGGTGCTCGTCTCGGGCCCGACCGGCGTCGGCAAGTCGACCCTGCTCGGCGTCGTCACCGGGCTGGTGCCTCGGTTCAGCGGGGGAGTGCTGAGCGGCGACGTGCTGCTCGACGGCGTCAGCATCATCGACGCCCCGCCCCGCGAGCGCGCGCACGCGATCGGCTACGTCGGTCAGGACCCGGCCGCGGCGTTCGTGACCGACACCGCCGAGGACGAGCTGGCCTACGGCATGGAGCAGCTGGGACTGCCCGGCGAGACGATGCGGCGCCGCGTCGAGGAGACCCTCGACCTGCTCGGCATCGCGCACCTGCGTGACCGCGACCTCCACACGCTCTCCGGGGGCGAGCAGCAGCGGGTCGCGATCGGGTCGGTCCTCACCATGCACCCGCGGCTGCTGGTGCTCGACGAGCCCACCTCGGCGCTCGACCCGACCGCCGCCGAGGACGTCCTGGCGACGCTGACCCGGCTCGTGCACGACGTGGGTGTCAGCGTGCTGCTGGCCGAGCACCGCCTCGAGCGCGTGGTGCCCTTCGCCGACCGGATGGTGCTGATGCGGGGCGACGGCACCTGCGAGGTGGGGGAGCCCGCCGACCTGCTCGGCCGCTCGCCCGTCGTACCCCCCATCGTCGAGCTGGGGCGCCGGGCCGGCTGGACGCCGCTCCCGCTGACCGTCCGTGACGCCCGGCGCGCGGCGCGCGGCCTGGCGTTGCCCGCCCTGCCGGTGGCGGCGCCCCTGCACGACGAGCCGCTCCTCCGCGCCGCGGGGCTCGGGGTCGTGCACGGCAGCACCGTCGCCCTGCGCGAGGTCGACGTCACCCTGCACGCCGGTCGGGTGACCGCGTTGATGGGACGCAACGGCGCCGGCAAGTCCACGCTGCTGTGGGCCCTGCAGGGGTCGCGCAAGCGCCGTACGGGCGCGGTCGACCTCGGCGGCGACGACACCGCGGCTCTCGACCCGGCCGGTCGCCGGGGCCGGGTGGCGCTCCTGCCGCAGACCGCCTCCGACCTGCTCTACCTCGAGACCGTCGCCGACGAGTGTGCCGCCGGCGGCCCGGGCACCCGGACCATCCTCGACCGCCTGGTGCCCGGCATCGACGACACCACCCATCCGCGCGACCTGTCCGAGGGACAACGGCTCGCGCTGGCCCTGGCCCTGGTGCTCGCACCGGCCCCGCGGGTCGTGCTCCTCGACGAGCCCACCCGCGGCCTCGACTACAACGCCAAGGCCGCCCTCGCCGCCATCCTGCGCGACCTGGCCGCTGAGGGCCACGCCGTGCTCGTCGCCACCCACGACGTCGAGTTCGTGGCGACGGTCGCCGACGAGGTGGTCGTGCTCGCCGAGGGCGAGGTCGTCTCCGCGGGACCCACCCGGCGGGTCGTGGCCGAGTCGCCGGCGTTCGCGCCCCAGGTGATGAAGGTGCTCGGCGCCCCCTGGCTGCGCGTCGACGAGGTGGTGGCGCCGTGAGCGCCCCCACGAGCACGCCGGCCCTCGACACCCGGGCGATCCCGCTCAGCCCGCGCTCGCGGGCGACGCTCGCCGTCGCGTCCCTGCTCGGCCTGATGACGCTCTGCTGGCCGCTGCTGGTGCGCGTCGACGACGGCGTCTCGCGCATCGACCCGCCGTTCCTCTTCCTCCTGCTGCTGCCCGTGGTGATCGCGGTCGTGGTCGCCGAGATGAGCGAGGGCGGCATGGACGCGCGGGTGCTCGCGATCCTCGGGGTGCTCTCGGCCGCCAACGCGCTGATGCGCGTGGTCTCGGCCGGTACGGCGGGCGTCGAGCTGGTGTTCTTCCTGCTGATCCTCGCCGGGCGGGTCTTCGGTGCCGGCTTCGGCTTCGTGCTGGGCGTGACGTCGCTGTTCGCCTCGGCGCTGATGACGGCCGGGGTCGGGCCGTGGCTGCCCTTCCAGATGCTGTGCGCCGCCTGGGTCGGCCTGGGCGCCGGCCTGCTGCCGCGCCGTGCCTTCGGACGGGCGATCAGCGGCCGCTGGGAGATCGCCCTGCTGGCGGCGTACGGCGTCGTGGCGGCCTACCTGTTCGGGGCGCTGATGAACCTGTCCGGCTGGCCGTTCCTGCTCGGCGTCGCCGTGCCCGGTGCCAGCGGTGACCTGACCTTCGACCCGACGGCCGGACCGCTGCACAACCTGCGCACGTTCGCGGCCTACACGCTGATCACCTCGACCGGCAGCTTCGACACCGGCCGCGCGATCACCACCGCGGTCGCGGTGGTCGTCCTGGGTCCGGCGGTGCTGACGACGTTGCGTCGTGCCTCGCGCCGTGCCGTGGTGGTCCAGACCACCGCCTGACCTCAGGTAGTCATCGGATGGCCCGTCAGGGTCATCCGCCTAGTCATCTCGGGCCATGCCCGTCCACAGGTGGCGGACGAGTTGTCCCAACCCGGGGTGGCTGTTCTGCTCCCGTTCACGATCGACGCCCCGGTCGTTACGTCGTGCTCCTGACACTCGTCTCGGCTCCCACCGGAGACCGCCAGGGACAGGCGCAGCACACACGCGACGACGGGGCAGCAAGCACAGGTGACCACCACTCTCTCCGACCTCGACCGGCCACAGCCGGACGAGGTCGACGTCAAGGCGCGTCCGATCTCGCGACGCAGCACCGGCGCCGACGCGGTCTTCGCGAACAGCGCGCGGGTGGTCGGCGCCTCGGTGCTCGTCATCACCGGCGGCGTCGGGCTGTTCCTGGGCTACCAGGCGATCCCGACCTTCAAGCGCTACGGCTTCGGCTTCTTCACCGAGCAGCAGTGGTCGCCCGACACCGACACCATCGGCATCGCCGCGGTGCTGGTCGGCACCTTCCAGGTCGCCCTGGTCGCCATGGTGATCGCGTTCCCGCTGGCCCTGGCCACCGCGCTCTACATCAGCGAGTACGCGCCGGTGAAGCTCAAGGCCACCCTGGTCTCGATGGTCGACCTGATGGCCGCGGTGCCGTCGATCATCTACGGGCTGTTCGTCTTCCTGCTGATCATGCCGCACGCCGCCGACCTGTCGATCTGGTTCGACCGCAACCTCGGTTGGCTGCCCATCTTCTCGGTCCCCGGCGGCGAGGCCGACTCACCGCTGCCGGCCCTGAGCCAGTACGGCTTCAGCGCCTTCGTCGCCGGCATCGCGGTGTCGATGATGGTGATGCCGATGGCCTGCGCCGTGATGCGCCAGGTGTTCTCGCAGACCCCGCCGGGGGAGAAGGAGGCCGCGCTCGCGCTCGGCGCCTCCACCTGGGGGATGGTGCGCACCGTCGTGCTGCCCTTCGGTCGCGGCGGCATCATCGGCGGGACGATGCTCGCGATGGGCCGGGCCCTCGGCGAGACCATCGCCGTCGCCCTGATCCTCTCGCCGTCCTTCGAGATCAAGGCCAGCCTGACCGAGAAGGGCGGCAGCACGATCAGCTCGCTGATCGCCAACCGCTTCGGTGACGCCACGAGCACCCAGCTCTCGGCCCTGCTCGCCGCCGGTCTCGTGCTGTTCCTGATCACGCTCGGCATCAACACGATGGCCGCGATCGTGGTCAACCGCAGCCGCTCCGGGGCGGACACCGACTGATGACGACCCTCGACAAGCGCCCCGACGCCGGACTGCCCGGCACCCCTGCCGACCCGCAGGGCGTCAGGACCTTCCTCCCGTCGTACGACGCCGACGCGGCGCCCCCGGTGCCGCGCGCGTCCCTGGGCAGGATGTCGCCAGACGAGCTCTTCGTGCGCGCGGGCTCCTGGTTCGCCGGGTTCGGACTGGCCTGGGTGATCACCCAGCGGCTGCTGGCGATGCCGGGCGTGCCGTGGTTCCTGATCATGTGGTTCGTCTGCGGCGTCGCGGTGACCGCGGTCTCCACGGCGGCCACCGGCACCCGGGTCGACGTCAAGGACCGGGTCGCCGCCTCGGTCATCACCGGCTGCGCGCTGTTCGTGGGCGCGTCGCTCGTCGCGGTCGTCGTCTACGTCGCGGTGAAGGGCTACAAGCCCGTGCTCAACCTCAACTTCTGGTTCGACGACATGTCCGGGGTCGGCCCCAAGGACCCCTTCGACGAGGGCGGCATCCGCCACGCCATCGTCGGCTCGCTGATCGAGATCAGCATCGCCGTGGCCATCACGCTCCCGCTCGGGGTCGGCACCGCGGTCTTCATGACCGAGGTCGGGGGGAGGTTCGCCCGGGTCGTCCGCACGCTGGTCGAGGCGATGACCGCCCTGCCGTCGATCGTCGCCGGCCTGTTCATCTACACCGTCTGGGTCATCGCCCTCGGCCAGCCCAAGTCGGGGTTCGCGGCCGCGCTCGCCCTGTCGGTGATGATGCTGCCGATCATCGCCCGCGCCGCCGACGTCGTCCTGCGCGTCGTGCCCGGCGGGCTGCGCGAGGCGAGCCTGGCGCTCGGGGCCAGCCGGTGGCGCACCGTGTGGCACGTCGTGCTGCCGACGGCGCGCCCGGGCCTGGCCACCGCCCTGATCCTGGGTGTCGCCCGCGGCATCGGCGAGACCAGCCCGGTGCTGCTGACCAGCGGCGCGGCCGACTTCACCAAGGCCAACCCGTTCGACGGCGCGATGAACTCCCTGCCCCTGTTCATCTACGGCAACGTCCGCAGCGGTGCCGACGTCGCCATCCAGCGCGCCTACGGAGCCGCCCTCGTGCTGCTGCTCCTCGTCCTCGTCCTCTTCGTCGTGGCCCGGCTCCTGGCCCGCCCGCGCAAGACCACCTCACGCCGTACCCGGAGAGCAGACTCATGACCACCCGCCCCGTCCGCCGCACCCGCCTCGTCGCCGCCGTCCTGGCGCTCGCCGTCGCCGCCCTCGCCGCCGCGACAGGAGCCCCGGCGACCGCCGACGAGAAGAGCCCCGCAGCGCCGACCCAGCGGGCGGCGTACGCCACGATCGAGGGGACCGGGTCGACCTGGTCCGAGCTGATCGTCAAGCAGTGGATCTCCGACGTCGACGCCAACGGCATCAAGGTCGTCTACACCGGCGGCGGTTCGTCCAAGGGCCGCAAGGACTTCGCCCAGAACACCACCGACTTCGCCATCTCCGAGATCCCCTACCAGGGCTCGGACGAGAAGGGCCAGGCCGACACCAGCAACGGTCGCGACTACCGCTACCTGCCCCTGGTCGCCGGCGGCACGGCGTTCACCTACCAGCTCAAGGTCGGCAACAAGCTGGTCAAGAACCTCCGGCTGTCGGGCGAGACCCTGGCCAAGATCTTCACCAACAAGATCACCAGCTGGAGCGACCCGGCGATCACCAAGGACAACGGCGGACGCACCTTCCCCGACAAGAAGATCGTGCCGGTCGTGCGCTCCGACGGCTCGGGCACGACGGCGCAGTTCACGGCCTGGCTCGACAAGGCCTACCCGTCGATCTGGCGCTCGTTCTCGGGCCGTGCGGGCCTCACGTCGTACTACCCCAAGAAGGGGCAGACGATGATCGCGCAGTCGGGCTCGGACCAGGTGATGAACACCGTGTCGGGCTTCGCCGGCGACGGCTCGATCGGCTACGTCGAGTACTCCTACCCGCTCGACAAGGGCTACCCCGTCGTCAAGGTGCTCAACAAGGGCGGCTACTACGTCGAGCCGACGCAGTACAACACCGCGGTGGCGCTGACGCGGGCCAAGATCAACAACAACAAGTCCGACCCGACGAAGTACCTCACGCAGATCCTCGACGGCGTCTACAGCAACCCCGACCCGCGGGCCTACCCGATCTCGTCGTACTCCTACATGATCATCCCGACGGCCAAGGACGACAAGCGGATGACGACCGCCAAGCGCCAGTCGATCGCCGACTTCGTCTACTACTCGCTGTGCGCCGGACAGACCAAGGCCGGGCCCTTCGGCTACTCGCCGCTGCCGGTCAACCTGGTGACCGCCGGGTTCCAGCAGATCGCCGAGCTCAAGAAGGCCGACCCCAAGGTCAACCTCACCAACCGCGACGTCAAGAGCTGCAACAACCCGACGTTCGACGGCAAGAACCCCAGCAAGAACGTGCTGGCCGAGAAGGCGCCCTTCCCGCCCGCCTGCGACAAGGCCACCTCGGCGCCGTGCGGCTCCGACACCGGCAAGAACAACCCCAACGGCGGCGGCAAGTCCGACCCGACCGCCCCGACGGGCGGCGCCGACCCCACGGGCGGTCCCGATCCCTCGGCGACGGCCGACCCCGGCGGCACGACCGACCCAGGAGGTACGGCGAGCCCGCCGCCCGGCACCAGCAACGTCCCCGGGGCCGAGGTGCCCGGAGCTGGCGAGGCGGTGCCGGGGTCCGAGGTGCCCGGAGCCGGTGACGAGGCCGTCTACGCCAACGCCACGACGGTCGACGACCGCCCGCTCGACTCCAAGACCTTCGCCTACGCCGCGGTACTGCTCCTCGCGGCGCTCGTGCTGCTGCCCGGGCTGATCACCGCCCGGGCCCGTCGCCGCGGTGGCCGCTGATGAGCGCGCCCGACCGCACCCGGCGCACCCGGCACACCCGGCACAGCCCGCGCCGTTGGGCTGGACTGGCCGCCGCCCTCGCCGTGGTGCTGATCGGCCTGGCCTTCCCGACCAGCGGCACCGCCGCGACGCCGCCCGCCCGCGCCGCCAAGGCCCCCGACGGCTTCTCGGCGACCAAGGAGGTCACCCGCACCTTCGTCGACGCCGACGGCGCGAAGGAGACCGTGTCCGACTACCGGGTCACGGTCAAGGCCGACCAGACCACGAACCTGCGCGGTCGCCAGCGCATCCGGATCTCCTGGAGCGGGGCGCAGCCCAGCGGTGGCCGCGCCAGCAACCCCTACGGCGAGAAGGGCCTGACCCAGGAGTACCCCGTCGTCGTCATGCAGTGCCGCGGTCGCGACGGTGCCGGCGTGCCCGCCGCGCAGCGACTGCGACCCGAGACCTGCTGGACCGCCTCGGTCGCCCAGCGCTCCCAGATCCTGCGCTCGCAGGGTGAGGCGCTCTGGCGCCGCGACGTCTACGCGACCGACGCCGACAAGCAGGCCGTCACCGGCACCGAGGGCGTCAAGCCCAAGGAGTGCCCGACGCTCGACGTGCCGTCGTACAGCACCGCGCTGACGCCGTTCGTCACCCGCGCCGGCACCGTCTTCGACGCGTGCAGCTCGACCACGATGCCACCCGAGGCGGCGGTCGACTCGGCGTTCCCGCCGGCCGAGATCGCCGCGTTCACCGACGCGAACGGCGACGGCTCGGTCAACTACGAGCTGCGCAGCGACGTGGAGAACGAGTCCCTGGGCTGCAACAACAAGGTCGCCTGCTCGATCGTGGTCATCCCGATCGCCGGGATCAGCTGCCAGCAGCCCGCGTCGCCGCCGACGTCGGACGACACCGCGTGCCGCAAGACCGGTCGCTTCCGGCCGGGCGACAGCAACGCCGCCGGCGAGGGCATCGATCTCGCGGTCGGCCCGGCGCTGTGGTGGTCGGCGTCCAACTGGCGCAACCGGATCACCATCCCGGTCACCTTCGGTCTGCCCCCCGACACCTGCGACGTGCTCGACTCCCGGCCGCCGACCGGGTTCTACGGCTCCGAGCTGCTCGCCCAGGCGGGCCTGCAGTGGTCCCCGGCGTACTGCCTGAACCAGAAGCGCTTCAAGTTCCAGCTCAACCAGACCTCCGACATCGCCGGCTTCAACCTGATGCAGAACGGCCAGGGACCGGCCGCGGTCGTCTCCTCCGAGCAGGACTCGACCGGCACCGACCCGATCGGCTACGCACCGACCGCCGTGACCGGGTTCGCGATCGGCTACGAGATCGACCGACCGAACAACGCCGGGGAGTTCGGTCGGCTGCGGCTCAACCCGCGCCTGATCGCCAAGCTGCTCAGCCAGAGCTACCTGGGGTCCGACCTGGGTCGCAACCACCCGGGCGGCATCGGCAAGAACCCGCTCGCGATGATGAACGACCCCGAGTTCCAGAAGCTCAACAAGAACCTCAGCGAGATCACCCAGGAGGCGGGCGCGGCCCTGCTGTCGCTGTCCAACGACTCCGACGTCATCGAGCAGCTGACCGAGTACCTCGCGCAGGACAAGGACGCCTCGGCGTTCCTCGCGGGCAAGCCCGACCCGTGGGGCATGAAGGTCAACCCGGCGTACAAGAACATCACGCTGCCCCGGCCCGAGTGGCCGCTGCTCGACACCTACATCCCCAAGACCGAGAACGACTGCCGCAAGCAGAACCCCTCCGTCTACTTCAGCCAGCTGGCCGCGCCGGTCACGACGCTGCGCAAGATCTCCGAGGCGCTCCTCGACGCCTGGCCCAACGTGCAGACGAAGTGCGACTACGACCCCAACACCAAGCTGTTCAAGCTCGGCCGGGTCGACCGGCAGTCCTACGGCGCCCGCTTCGTGCTGGGCGTGGTCAGCCTGGGGGACGCCGCCCGCTACGGCATCAAGACCGCGGCCCTGCAGACCAGGAAGGGCACCTACGTCGCCCCGTCCGACACCTCGTTGGCCCGCGCCGTCGCGCTGACCGAGCAGCGCTCGAAGCGCAAGCCGTTCGTGCTCGACCAGGCCGACGTGGCCCGTGACGGGCGCGCCTACCCCGGCACGATGGTCGTCTACACGGCCGCGCGGCTGCGCAACCTGGATCAGGAGACGGCCGACAAGGTCGCGCAGTTCGTCCGGATCGCCACGACGGAGGGTCAGCGCCGCGGGAGCGGCAACGGCGAGCTCCCCGCCGGCTACCTGCCGATCCTCAAGACCGGGACCACCGCCAAGCTCTTCCGCTCCGCCCAGGACGTGGCCGACGCGATCCAGGCGCAGACGCCCCTGCCGGCCGACCCGGAGACCGCCGAGCCGACCGCGGACCCGAGCACCGACACGCCCCCGGCCTCCGACGACCCCGGCTTCGACGACCCCGGCGCCGTCACCCCGCCGGACTCCACCGTCCCGGACGACACCGTGCCCAGCGCCGTGCCGACCACGGCACCCCCGGTGCTCGAGTCCGCCGACCCGGCGCCCACCAGCGCCACCTCGGTGCAGCAGTCCGGCCTGGCCGGCAAGCTGCTTCCGCTGCTGCTGCTGGCCGGCCTCATCGGTGGCGCCGTCCAGCTCGGCATGCGCTTCTTCGTCCGTCCCCCGCGGAGGCTGACGTGACGATGACCGACCCCCGGTCCGACCAGACCTCGGTCCAGCCGGCCGTGCCGGTCCCGGGCTACGCCCCGCCGCCGGTACCCGCCCCGATGCCGCCACCGCAGCGCGCCCCGCGGGCTCCCCGTCCGCCCCGCCCGGCCCCGCAGGGTGCCGGCGCCGTCCTCGGCACCGCCGGCACCATGGTCATGCTCGTGTCGTTGTGGGCGGTGCTGCAGCTGCTGCTGCTCGGCGGGCTGAGCCACGACCGGCAGCAGACCCTGCTCTACGACCAGTTCCGGGTCCAGCTGGCCGAGACCACGGCCCCGCTCGGTCCGACGGTCGAGGTCGGCGACCCCGTCGCCATCGTGACGATCCCCGCGATCGGCGTCGAGGAGGTCGTCGTCGAGGGCACCGCCTCCGGCGACACGCTCGCCGGTCCCGGACACCAGCGCGCGACCCCGCTGCCCGGCCAGCGCGGCACCTCGGTCCTGATGGGTCGCGCTGCCACCTACGGCGGCCCGTTCGGCGACATCGGCGACCTCAGGCCGGGCGACGACATCGAGGTGCTGACCGCCCAGGGCCGCAAGACCCTCGACGTGCTCGGCGTACGCCGCGAGGGCGACCCGATCCCGGTGTTCACCGACCCGGCCGTGCTCACCCTGGTCTCCGCCGAGGGCCACGGCCTGCTCTCGGCGCTGACCCCCGACACGACCGTCTACGTCGATGCCGTCGCCGCCGAGGCCTTCGCGACCCCGAGCGGCTACGGCGGCAAGGTGCCGGCCTCGGAGAAGCCGATGAAGAGCGACGACACCGCGCTGCCGCTGCTGGCCCTGTGGCTCGCGCTGCTCGTCGGCCTGAGCGTCGCGATCGTCCTGGCCCGGCAGCGCTGGACCGCCACCCTCGTCTGGATCGTCGCCGGCCCGGTCGCGATCACCCTCGCCTGGCAGACCACCGACACCGCGATGCGTCTGCTCCCCAACCTCCTCTGACCCGTCGCGGCGCCCTCGGGCGCGCCGAGGCACCGCACCACCCGCACCACCTCTCTGCACCATCCCGCAGTAATTCCAACCAAGGAGCACCTCCGAGATGTTCGTACGCAAGTCCCTTGCCGGCGCCGTCACGCTCGCCGTGACCGGGTCGGTCCTCGCCCTCACCACGGGCGCTGCCCACGCGGCCGTCGACCCCGACGACACGACGTTCACGCCCACCACCTCCGATGTCATCGGCGTCGGCTCGGACACGAGTCAGCACGCGCTCTTCCTGCTGGCCAACTCCTACAACGCCACCGTGGCCTCGGGCGCGCCCAAGCTCGCCACCTTCGCGGCCACCGGCGGCGGCACCATCGCACTGCCCACCGCCGCGGTCACGCGCCCCAACGGCTCCGGTGCCGGCAAGACCACGCTCTACAACCCGAGCAACCCCGACGTCGACTACGCCCGCTCGTCCTCCTCGCTGTCGACGGCGGAGATCAACGCCGGTCTGCAGCAGTTCCCGTTCGCCCTCGACACGCTCGCGACCGTCGTGTCCGGCTCGGTCGCGTCGAACGCGCCCGCCACGATCACCCCCGCCCAGCTGGTCGGGATCTACAGCGGCAACATCAAGAACTGGAGCGAGATCGGCGGGACTGCCGGCGCGATCGAGCCCAAGATCCCGCAGGCCGGCTCCGGCACGCGGTCGTTCTTCGTCGCGCAGCTCAAGGCCGCCAACGGCAACGTCGACGTCACGCTGGGCACGGAGGTCAAGGAGGTCCAGGAGAACGACCCGGCCTCGATCCAGAGCAACCCCAACGCGATCGCCCCCTACTCGGCCGGCCGCGCTGGCCTCTCCGGCTCCGCGCTGCGCGTCGAGGGCGGCTTCAAGGCCGACCGTGCGCTCTACAACGTCGTGCGCACCACCGACCTCGGCAACGCGACGATCCAGGGGCTGTTCGGGGCCAACGGGTTCGTGTGCTCCGACGACGCGGCCGACGAGATCAAGGCCGCCGGCTTCGAGCAGCTCGACAGCGTCGCCGACGGCGGCGTCTGCGGCCAGGCCACCCAGAGCGCCACGAGCAACTTCAAGCTCAACGAGCCGGTCGCCCCGATCGAGACCACCACGACCGTCGTCGGCACCAGCCCGGCGGCCAAGGGCCTGCGCCTGACCGCCACGGTGGCCGGCACGCCGACCCCGACCGGCAAGGTCGCCTTCATCGACTCCGCGAAGGACGTCACCCTCGGCACGGCCAGCCTCATCGGCGGCCAGGCGACGCTCAACCTGACCGGCAAGGCCCCCGGCCTCTACAGCATCACCGCGTCGTACCAGCCCACCGCCGACACGGCGTTCGAGCCGTCCAGCGCCGCGCGCACCGTGCGCGTCAAGACCTCCTCGTCGGTCAGCGAGTCGTTCGCCTCGACGATCTCCCGCAAGGCCACCTCGGCCAAGGGCACCGTCACGGTCGTCTTCTCCGGCGTCACCAACAAGCCCTCCGGCAAGGTCTCCATCAAGGAGGGCTCCAAGCTCGTCGGCTCCGGCACCCTGAACTCGCTCGGCAAGGTCTCGGTCACGCTGAGCAAGTCCAAGGTCGGCACCGGCAAGAGCAAGCTCACGATCAGCTACCCCGGCAACACCGTCGGCTTCGGCTCGACGCGCTCGTTCTACATCACGTTCAACAAGTAGCACCTGCTCGACCTGCTCCACCTGCTCGAACCCAGCCCCACCGGCGCCGGGCGGTCGCTCCCAGAGCGGCCGCCCGGCGTACCCGATCGGAGAATCGATGACCGCCGTCCTGCCCGACCCCGTCGCCCCGCCCCCGGCGTACCCGGGAACCTCGTCCCTGGCCGAGATCGAGGCGCGCCAGATCACCGCCTGGTTCGGCGAGCGCAAGGTCCTCGACCGGGTCTCGCTGGTCATGCCAGCCGGCGGCATCACCGCCCTGATCGGCCCGTCGGGCTGCGGCAAGTCGACGTTCCTGCGCATCCTCAACCGGATGCACGAGCTGGTGCCCTCGGCGTCGCTGGCCGGTGAGGTGCTGCTCGACGGCGAGGACGTCTACGACCCGTCGCGACGCCTGATGGACGCCCGCCGCCAGATCGGGATGGTGTTCCAGAAGCCCAACCCGTTCCCGGCGATGTCGATCCAGGAGAACGTCCTGGCCGGTCTCAAGCTCACCGGCACCAAGGCCTCGAAGTCCGAGCGTGCCGACCTCGTCGAGTCCTGCCTGGTCAAGGGCGGGCTCTGGAACGAGGTCAAGGACCGCCTCGACGCCCCCGGCGGCGGCCTCTCCGGCGGTCAGCAGCAGCGGCTCTGCATCGCCCGCTCGCTGGCCATCAAGCCGCGCGTGCTGCTCATGGACGAGCCCTGCTCGGCCCTCGACCCCACCTCCACCCGGGTGATCGAGGAGACGATGCTCGACCTGGCCCGCGAGGTCACCATCGTCATCGTCACCCACAACATGCAGCAGGCCGCCCGCGTCTCCGGGCAGTGCGCCTTCTTCCTCGCCTCCCAGGGCACCCCCGGCGTCATCGTCGAGCACGGCGACACCACGGCGATGTTCGGCAACCCGCGCGACCAGCGCACGGCCGACTACGTCAACGGCCGCTTCGGCTGAGCTCGCCTCCGCCGCCTCGCCAGGCCGGGACGGGGACCGGCGGAACCGAACCCGTCCCCGAGCCGTCCTCTCTGACATGCATCGACGCGACCTGCTCAAGCTGCTGTCCCTCTCGACGCTCGCCGTGACCGCGGCCCCGCTGCTGGCCGCCTGCGGGTCCGGACCCGGTGGACGCACGCCCAGCGGGGGAGACGTCGAGCTGGTGGCGGCCGACGTCGCGCGCAGCACCGGCGACCCCGCGGCGGTGCCGAGCGTGGTCGCTGCGATGCACGCCACCGGGGGAGCCCTCTACGGCAGCCTGGCCGAGGAGCCCGGCAACCTCACGATCTCGCCGTACTCCGTCAGCGCCGCCCTCGCCCTGGCCGCCAACGGCGCGAAGGGCACGACCCTCGACCAGCTCGAGCTGGTCTTCGGCGGCACCGACATCGAGACGGTCAACGGCGGGCTCAACGCGCTGACCACCCACCTGGAGTCGCTCGCCGGGGAGGTGACGAAGTCCGAGGGCACCACGACCGAGCTCGTCCTCGACGCGGCCAACGCGCTCTTCGGGCAGCGCGGGTTCGCCTGGGGCGCGCCGTTCCTCGAGACCCTCGCGGCGTCGTACGGCGCGGGCGTCCACGTCGTCGACTGGTCCGGCGCCACCGAGGCCGCGCGTCAGGCCGTCAACGCGTGGACGGCGGAGCAGACCCGCGACAAGATCCCCGAGATCCTGGCGCCCGACTCCGTCGGTCCCGACACGCGGCTGGTCCTGGTCAACACGCTCTACCTCAAGGCCCCGTGGGACCGGCCCTTCGACCGGGGGCGCACGAAGGACGGCGCCTTCACGCTGCTCGACGACACCGAGGTCGACGTTCCCCTGATGACGAGCAGCGACCCGGTCGGTGACGCGTACGCCGCGGGCGCGGGCTGGACGGCGGCCCGCCTCGCGTATGCCGGCGGCGAGGTGGCGATGACGATCGTGGTGCCCGACCCGGGTCGCTTCGAGCAGGTCGAGCAGGACGTCGTGAGCGGACAGGCGGGCACCTACCTCGACGCGCTCCGGCCCGAGCAGGTCGTGGTCACCCTGCCGTCGTGGACGTTCCGCAGCCACAGCCCGCTCGTCGGGCCCCTCCGGGACCTCGGGGTCGTCGTTCCCTTCACCCCCGCCGCCGACCTCTCCGCCATGACCGGGGACGACACGCTGTCGATCGGCGCCGTCGAGCACGAGGTGTTCATCGCCGTCGACGAGCAGGGCACCGAGGCCACCGCGGCGACCGCGGTCGTCGCCGGGGTGACCTCGGCGCCGCCGGCTTACACCACGCTGGTCGTCGACCGGCCGTTCCTGTTCGTCGTCCACGACGTCGAGCACGGCATCCCGCTGTTCCTCGGACGGGTCGTCGATCCGCGCGGGTGAGCGACTGCCCTAGGTGCTCCGGAGCGCGAACCTCGGCCTGGAGATCACCGGGCTAGGTGACGGCGAGGAACGCCCGGCTGACTGATCGCGGTTGCGGGACCCGACCAGCCGGCGACGCGCCTCAGCCCAGGCCGGTCACGCGCAGGTCGTGGTAGCGGCTGCACTGCACGTCGGTGTCCGAGGACAGGGTCCCGCGCAGGGCGACCCGCTGGCCGTATGACGCCGCCATGCCCAGCGAGCTGCGGCCGTGGTGGTGCAGGCCCGTGCGCCGCTCGTCGATCCGGCCGTCGACGGTGGTGAGGACGGCGTCGTAGTCGCGGGTGTCCTCGGAGAGCGTGTAGGCGCCCGCATCGGTCTCGAGCGCCAGGCACCAGCCCTCGCCCTGGTTGCCGCGCACCACGGTGATGCGACCCGACATGCGGACCGGGACGAGCTCCGGGTCGGTCACGCCAGGGAGGACCGGGCCGTCGGCCGGGTCGGTAGCGGGTACGACGGGGGTCACGGGTGCGACGGGCGTGGCGGTCGGGGCGGAGGGTTCCTGGCGGGGTCGGGCGGCCGCGACGAAGGACAAGGTGGGGTAGGTGGGGCAGACCGGGTCGGTGGCCGAGGAGACGGCACCCCGCACCGAGGTGGACTCGTCGGAGTAGGCGGCCACGAGCCGGCGTCCGCGGGCGATGCCGGATCGGGTGGCGTCGAAGGTGCCCTCGCTCTGCCAGGCGACGGGCACGAGGCGACGGCTGGCCGACCGCAGCACGTAGGTACCGGACGTGGTGCGCAGCAGCAGGCAGGCCCGACCGGCGGTGACCGGCTCGACGACGAGCCGACCAGTGACCCAGTGTGGTCGCTCCGGCGCGGTCGCCGGCGCGCCCACGACCATGTTGCCGCTGGTGCGCTCCGAGGTGCGGTCGGAGGTGCGATCGCCTTGAGCCGTCGAGCATCCCGCGGCGCCGAGCAGGAGGAGGAGGGCCAGGACGACTCGGGCGGGCACGGGCGGATCGTGGCGCACCCCGGTGAACGGCCGGTGAAGCGGATCGCCCACCCGACCTCGTCGCCGACCGCTGCTCCTCGGCCGGGTCGTCGATCCGCGCGAGTGAGCAACTGTCGGTGGGTGCTCCTAGACTCGGGGAGCATCCCCCGGGTCCTCGCCGATCGGGGGTCTCTTGTGTTGCCCGACCACCCGGAGTCCTCGTGTCCCTCGCCGCCCTGGCCAAGCTCCTCCTCGCGAGCCCCGCCTACGCCGACCTCGCCGAGCGCGCGACCGGCGTGGGCCACCGCAGCCTCGACCTGACCGGTCCGGCGGCGCTGCGCCCGTTCGTGGCCGCCGCACTGGTCGGCGCCGGCCGCCGCACCCTGGTGGTCACCGCGACGACCCGCGAGGCCGAGGAGCTCACCACCGAGCTCGCCGACCTGGTCGGCCCCGACGTCGTGGCCTACTACCCGAGCTGGGAGACGCTGCCCCACGAGCGGCTCAGCCCGCGCAGCGACACCGTCGGCAAGCGCCTGGCCGTGCTGCGCCGCCTGGTCCACCCCGGCACCGACGCCACCAACGGGCCGCTCGAGGTCGTGGTGGCTCCGGTCCGCTCGCTGCTGCAGCCGCAGGTCAGCGGCCTGGCCGACCTCGAGCCCGTCGAGCTCGTGACCGGCGACTCGATCTCCCTCGACGACCTGGTGCGACGGCTCTCCGACGCCGCCTACTCGCGCGTCGACCTGGTCGAGCGGCGCGGCGAGTTCGCCGTGCGCGGCGGCATCGTCGACGTGTTCCCGCCCACCGAGGAGCACCCGCTGCGCGTCGAGCTCTGGGGCGACGACGTCGAGGAGATCCGCTCGTTCTCCGTCGCCGACCAGCGCACCCTCGACAAGGCCGAGCGGCTCTGGGCGCCGCCGTGCCGCGAGCTGCTGCTCACCGACGCCGTGCGCGCCCGCGCCGCGGCGCTGGGCCGCCAGCACCCGCAGCTGCTCGAGCTGACCGACAAGATCGCCTCCGGCATCGCGGCCGAGGGCATGGAGTCGCTCGCACCGGTGCTCGTCGACGAGATGGAGCTGCTCGTCGACCTGTTCCCGACCGACGCCCACCTGCTGGTGCTCGACCCCGAGCGGGTCCGCTCCCGGGCCCACGACCTGGTCGCCACGAGCGACGAGTTCCTCGGGGCCAGCTGGGCCGCCGCGGCCGGCGGTGGCGTCGCCCCGATCGATCTCGGCGCGGCGTCGTACCGCTCGCTGGGTGAGGTGCGCGAGCACGTGCTGGCCCGGGGCCAGGCGTGGTGGACCCTCAGCCCGTTCGGTCTCGACGAGCCCGTGCCGGGCGAGATCGCACCGATCGCGCTGCCCGCCGTTCCCGCTGCGGCCTACCACGGCGACGTCGAGCAGGCGCTGGCCGACCTCGGTCGCTGGCGCGAGGAGGGCTACACCGTCGTCGGGGTGCACCCTGGCCACGGACCCGCCCAACGGCTGGTCGAGGCGCTCGGCGAGCACGACGTGCCGGCCAAGCTCCAGGAGACCGGTGACACCCTCGACCCCGGCGTCGTCACCGTCACCTGCGGCTCGCTCACCCACGGGTTCGTCGACGACGTCGCCCGCGTCGCCGTCGTCACCGGCGAGGACATCAGCGGCCAGAAGGCCTCCACGCGCGACATGCGCAAGATGCCGGCCCGCCGCAAGAAGCAGATCGACCCCCTCGAGCTCAAGGCCGGCGACTTCGTCGTCCACGAGCAGCACGGCGTCGGGCGCTTCGTGGAGATGAAGCAGCGCGCGGTGCAGGGCGCCACCCGCGAATACCTCGTCCTCGAGTACGGCGCCACCAAGCGCGGCGCCCCGCCCGACCGCCTCTACGTCCCGGCCGACGCGCTCGACCAGGTCACCCGCTACGTCGGCGGCGAGCAGCCCGGCCTCGACCGCCTCGGCGGTGCCGACTGGACCAAGCGCAAGGCCCGAGCCCGCAAGGCCGTGCGCGAGATCGCCGCCGAGCTGATCAAGCTCTACGCCGCCCGCCAGGCCACCAAGGGCTACGCCTTCGGTCCCGACACCCCGTGGCAGCGCGAGCTCGAGGACGCCTTCCCGTTCACCGAGACCCCCGACCAGCTCAGCACCGTCGACGAGGTCAAGTCCGACATGCGCCAGGTCGTACCGATGGACCGCCTCATCTGCGGCGACGTCGGCTACGGCAAGACCGAGATCGCCGTGCGCGCTGCGTTCAAGGCGGTCCAGGACGGCAAGCAGGTCTCGGTCCTGGTGCCCACGACGCTGCTGGTCACCCAGCACCTCAGCACCTTCGCCGAGCGGATGAGCGGCTTCCCGGTGGTCATCAAGGCGCTCAGCCGGTTCCAGAGCGACAAGGAGGCCAAGGAGGTCGCCGCAGGCCTCGCCGAGGGCAGCATCGACATCGTCGTCGGCACCCACCGCCTGCTCAACCCCGACATCCGGTTCAAGGACCTCGGGCTGATCATCGTCGACGAGGAGCAGCGCTTCGGTGTCGAGCACAAGGAGCAGATGAAGCGGATGCGCACCTCCGTCGACGTGCTCTCGATGAGCGCCACGCCGATCCCGCGCACGCTCGAGATGTCGATCACCGGCATCCGCGAGATGTCGACGATCACCACCCCGCCCGAGGAACGCCACCCCGTCCTGACCTACGTCGGCGCCTACGAGGACCGTCAGGTCACCGCCGCCGTACGCCGTGAGCTGTTGCGCGACGGGCAGGTCTTCTACATCCACAACCGGGTCAACTCGATCGAGAAGGCCGCGGCCAAGATCCGCGAGCTGGTGCCCGAGGCGCGCGTGGGCACGGCCCACGGCCAGATGAACGAGAAGAACCTCGAGCAGACGATGCTCGACTTCTGGGAGAAGCGCTTCGACGTCCTCGTCTGCACCACCCTGGTCGAGTCGGGGCTCGACGTCTCCAACGCCAACACCATGATCATCGAGCGCTCCGACACCCTGGGGCTGTCCCAGCTGCACCAGCTGCGTGGTCGCGTGGGCCGCTCCCGCGAGCGCGCCTACGCCTACTTCCTCTACCCCGGCGAGAAGCCGCTGACCGAGACGGCCCACGAGCGGCTGGCCACCCTGGCCCAGCACTCCGACCTGGGCGGCGGCATGGCCATCGCCATGAAGGACCTAGAGATCCGCGGCGCCGGCAACCTGCTCGGCGGCGAGCAGTCGGGCCACATCGCCGACGTCGGCTTCGACCTCTACGTCCGCCTGGTCGGCGAGGCGGTCGCGGAGTTCAAGGGCGACTCCGAGCCCGAGCTCAACGAGGTGCGCATCGAGCTCCCGGTCGACGCCCACCTGCCCCACGACTACATCGAGAGCGAGCGCCTGCGCCTGGAGATGTACCGCCGCCTCGCCGAGGTCCGCAGCGACGACGACGTCGACACGCTCGCCGAGGAGATGGTCGACCGCTACGGCGAGCCGCCGGTCGAGGTGCTGTCGCTGCAGCTCGTGGCCCGGTTCCGGGCCCGGGCCCGGCAGGCCGGCATCGGCGAGGTCACCATCGCCGGACGCAACGTCCGCTTCGCCCCGGTGTCGCTGCCCGAGTCGCGCCAGGTCCGGCTGCTGCGGATGTATCCCAAGTCGATCGTCAAGCAGGCGGCCGACACGATCCTGGTGCCCCGACCCGGCACCCCCGGCAAGACCGGGACCCCCCTGGAGGGGATCGCCCTGCTTGAATGGGCGCGGGTCGTCATCGACAGCGTCATCGACCCGCCCGCCGTCTAGCCGTCGCACCGCCCCAGGAGACCTCGTCGTGAGCATCACCCCCCGTCGCGCTGCGCTCGTCGCCCCCCTCCTGCTGGTCGCCACGGCCTTCAGCGGGTGCGGGGTCGCCGACGAGCAGGTCCGTCCCGGCGTCGCCGCCCGGGTCGACGGCACCGACTTCAGCGTCTCCGAGGTCGACGACCTCACCTCCGGCACGTGCGACTACCTCGACACGACCGACAACACGCTGGCCTACCCGCGCTTCACCGTGCGCCGGCTCTCCCTCGAGACGCTCGTGCGCCAAGAGGCGGCCAAGCACCTCCTCGACGACCTCGACGCCACGCTGCCCGACGACTACACCAAGGCGGTCGCCAGCCTCACCGAGACCTACGCCGCCGCCCCCGCCGACGTCGCCAAGGCGATGCGCGAGGGTGACCAGGCCCGCTACTTCGTCGCCTACGCCGCGGCCGCCGTCGGCAACGTGCTGCTGCGCGAGGAGACCGGTACCGAGCCCGCCGACGCCGACAAGATCAGCGCGCGGGGCAACCAGGCCATCACCACGTGGATCGCCGACCACGATGTCGACCTCAACCCGACCTTCGGTCTGCGGCTCGAGGACGGCACGTTCAAGGCCGACGACGGCCTGTCCGTGCCCGTCAGCACCCAGGCGCGCGACGCCAGCGCCGTCACGGCGATCGACCTGAGCGGCGCCACCGACGCGACCGCGCTCCAGGCGGCCCTCGCCAAGGCCAACGCCTCGCTGCCCGCCGACCAGGTCTGCGGCACCCCGAGCGACCCGAGCACCCCGAGCGCCCCTCAGGGATGACCGACCCGGGCGCCGAGCCGCTGCTCGAGTTCCGCGAGGTGATGCGGCGCCTGCGTGCGGAGTGCCCGTGGAAGCAGCAGCAGACCCACCGCTCCCTGGTGCGCTACCTGGTCGAGGAGCTCCACGAGACCGTCGACGCCATCGAGACCGGCACGCCCGACGACCTGCGCGAGGAGCTCGGCGACCTGCTGCTCCAGGTCTACTTCCACGCTGCGATCGCCGAGCAGGACGGGCTCTTCGACCTCGACGACGTGGCGGACGGCATCGTGGCCAAGATGCGTCGCCGCAACCCCCACGTCTTCGGCGACGTGACCCTCGGCGGTGGCGACGGCGGCGCCGGTGTCTCGGCGGCCTCGGCCGCGGACGTCAACGAGCTGTGGGAGTCGGTCAAGGCGACCGAGAAGCGGCGCGACGAGATCACCGACGGCATCGCCCCGACGCTGCCGGCCCTGCTCTACGCCGACAAGGTCCTCGACCGGCTCGCGCGCGCCGGCCGGGCCGCACCCACCGCGGGGAGCGGTGGCGACGGCAGCATCGGCGAGCGGCTGCTCGCCCTGGTCGCCGAGGCCCACGACGCAGGCGTCGACCCCGAGCAGGAGCTGCGCGACGCCGTACGCGTGCTGCTCGCGCAGGACTGACGACGAGAGCCCCCGACGAGCGGTGCTCGTCGGGGGCTCTCGTGGTGGTGGTGCGGTCGTGCGATGGATCAGTCGTGCTGTGGGTCAGCCGTAGATCGAGGCGACACCCTCACGGTCGGTGCCCGACATGCTGAGGTCCTCGGTCGCACCGTTGCACTGCGGGTAATGCATGATCGACGCCGCGTCGTACGGCGTCAGCGGCCGCCAGTTGTTGTCCTCGAAGCAGGTGCCGGCCTCGGGCCGGGTGTGCTCGTGGCGGAAGCCGAGGACGTGGCCGAGCTCGTGGGCCAGGATGTTCTCGGGGGCCCAGCCGGACGTCGTGAGCGAGTCGGCGACGAGCACGTTGCGCTCGGAGTCGGGGCTGCTGGGGAAGAACGCGCGGGCGATGTACTCGCTGGTGACGACGGGCTCGACGGAGAACAGCACGTTGTCGTTGCTCGTCACGCAGTCGGCGTCCTCGGAGGGGACGTAGGTGAAGTCGACGCCCGAGGAGGCCGCCTCCCACTGGCCCGCACCGGCGGCCATCGCGTCGACCACGGTGTCCTTCTCGGCGCCGAAGTCGTCGCTGACGCAGTAGGTCAGGTCGAGGGCCTGGCTGGCACTCCAGACGTCGTCGACGCCGCCGTCCTGATTGACGATGAGGCTCTGCGAGTCGGTGTCGCCCGAGCTGACCATGCGGTCGTAGTAGGCCCGCAGCTCGGCGGTGGTCGCGAGCGGCTCGTCGCCGTTGACGATGTACTGGCCGTCGTGGTCGCGGTAGGTGGCCGCCTCGAACTCCGCGAAGGTCGGCGGCTGCGGTGCCTTGACCGAGCTGCCTGCGGAGTCGTCGTTCGCGCCCTGTGCGGCGGGGGAGGCGAGCAGCGCCGCACAGGCTGCGGCTCCGGCGACGACGACCTGGAACGGTCGGGTGTGCTTCATGCGGGGGCTCCTTGTGGGTTTCCTGGCAATGGCAACCGGCTGGGCGAACCGCCGGTCTAGACAACCTCTCCTGGGTGACGGGTGGGCGACTACCGGGCAAACCCTCGTCTTGACGTCCCGCACGTCGACTCGGCGTCGTACGACGAGGGGGTCAGCGGTAGCGTGAGGCGACCCCTCGTCCCCTGGCAGGAAGCAGTCACATGGCATCGATCGAAGCCGTCGGCGCACGCGAGATCCTCGACTCGCGCGGCAACCCCACCGTCGAGGTCGAGGTGGCCCTCGACGACGGCGCGTTCGCCCGCGCGGCGGTGCCGAGCGGCGCCTCGACCGGCGCGTTCGAGGCCGTCGAGCTGCGTGACGGTGGTCCCCGCTACGGCGGAAAGGGCGTGGCGACGGCGGTCGACGCGGTGATCAACAAGATCGGTCCGGCCATCGAGGGCATGACGGTCGACGACCAGCGCCTGATCGACCAAGCGATGATCGACCTCGACGCCACCCCCAACAAGGCCGACCTCGGCGCCAACGCCATCCTCGGCGTCTCGCTCGCCGTGGCCCGCGCCGCGGCCGACTCCAGCGGCCTGCCGCTCTACCGCTACATCGGTGGTCCCAACGCCCACGTGCTGCCGGTGCCGATGCTCAACATCCTCAACGGCGGCGCCCACGCCGACACCAACGTCGACGTGCAGGAGTTCATGATCGCGCCGATCGGGCTGCCGACGTTCCGCGAGGCGCTGCGCGCCGGCGCGGAGGTCTACCACTCGCTCAAGAGCGTGCTCAAGGGCCGCGGACTGGCGACCGGCGTCGGTGACGAGGGCGGCTTCGCGCCCAGCCTCGACTCCAACCGGGCCGCGCTCGACCTCATCTCCGAGGCGATCGAGAAGGCCGGCTACCAGGTCGGCACCGACATCGCGCTCGCCCTCGACGTCGCGGCCTCGGAGTTCTGCGAGGGCGGCACCTACACCTTCGAGGGCGCGCCCAAGACCGCCGCCGAGATGACGGCCTACTACGCCGAGCTCGTGGCGTCGTACCCGATCGTCAGCATCGAGGACCCCCTCGACGAGGACGACTGGGAGGGCTGGAAGGCGATGACCGACCAGCTCGGCTCCCAGATCCAGATCGTCGGCGACGACCTGTTCGTCACCAACGTCGAGCGGCTGCAGCGCGGCATCACCGGCGGCAACGCCAACTCGCTGCTGGTCAAGGTCAACCAGATCGGCTCGCTCACCGAGACCCTCGACTCCGTCGACCTGGCTCACCGCAACGGCTTCCGCTGCATGATGAGCCACCGCTCGGGCGAGACCGAGGACACCACGATCGCCGACCTCGCCGTGGCCACCAACTGCGGCCAGATCAAGTCCGGCGCCCCGGCCCGCAGCGACCGCACGGCCAAGTACAACCAGCTCCTGCGCATCGAGGAGGAGCTGGGCGACGCCGCCCGTTACGCCGGAGCTGCCGCCTTCCCGCGTTTCGCGCGCTGATCCGGGCCCCTCTCGGGGGAGGATGGTCTCCATGTCCACGTCGGGATCGGGTCGCCGTACGCCGTCACGCGGGTCGCGTCCCGCGGGCCGCGGCGGCGGTCCCGGTCGCGCCCGCACCCCGCGGCCGCGCACGACCCCGGTGGCGACGCGCGGGGCCGCCCCGGCTGCTGCGAGGCCGTCGCCGCGGCTGACGAGTCGCGCGGCGATCCTGGTGCTGGTCCTGGCCGTGCTGGCCATCTCGGCCTCCTCGCTGGCCCGCGCCTACCTCCCGCTGCGCGACGGCATGCAGGCCAACATCGAGGGCAACCGGGCCAAGGAGGCCCGCAACGCGGAGATGGAGCGCGAGATCGCCCGCCAGAGCACCGACGAGTACGCCGAGCAGGAGCTGCGCAAGCTCGGCTACGTCCGCCCCGGCGAGGTTCCCTACGTCGCCGTCGACGGCGGCAAGCCGCTCGACGTCGAGGCGAGGCTGAGCGACCCCAGCACCGTCGACCCGGCCGAGCCGAAGGCGTGGTGGGACGGCGCGTGGCAGTCGATGAAGGTCGCCGGCAACCCGCCCCGGCGCACCGATCCGCTGCCGCAGACCATGATCAAGGACCCCGAGGGCGCCCCGGCCGAGGAGTCCGCGGAGTGATCGAGCCCGCCGACGAGGCGGCGATCCGGGCCCAGCTCGGTCGGCCGCCGCGCGCCATCCACGGGGTAGGTCATCGGTGCCCCTGCGGCAACCCCGACGTCGTGACCACCGAGCCGCGGCTGCCCAACGGCGACCCGTTCCCGACGACCTTCTACCTCACCTGCCCCCGGGCCGCGTCGCTGATCGGCACCCTCGAGGGCGGCGGGGTGATGAAGGAGATGCAGGCGCGTCTCGGCGAGGACCCCGAGCTCGCCGCCGGCTACCGCGCCGCACACGAGGCCTACCTCGCCTTCCGGGCGACCCTCGGCGACGTGCCCGAGATCGACGGGGTCTCCGCCGGTGGCATGCCCGACCGGGTCAAGTGCCTGCACGTGCTAGCCGGGCACGCCCTCGCGGCGGGTCCCGGCGTCAACCCGCTGGGCGACGAGGTGCTCGAGCGCCTGGGGGAGTGGTGGGCGAGCGGCCCGTGCGTCTCGGTCGATGACTAGGCCGGTCGCCGCCATCGACTGCGGCACCAACACGATCAAGCTGCTGGTCACCGGGCCCGCCGGCGAGCTGGTCCGCGAGATGCGGATGGTGCGCCTCGGCGAGGGCGTCGACCACACGGGCCTGCTCTCCGACGCGGCCCTGGAGCGGACCTTCTCGGCCATCGATGAGTACGCCGAGCTGCTGCACGAGCACGCCGTGCCGCCGTCGCGGGTGCGCTTCTGCGCGACGTCGGCGAGTCGCGACGCCCGCAACGCCGAGGTCTTCCGTGCCGGGGTGCGCGCGCGGCTCGGCGTCGAGCCCGAGGTGGTGAGCGGGGCCGAGGAGGCCGGGTTGGCCTACGGCGGCGCCGTGCGCCACCTGCGCGACGCGCCCCGCTACCCGGTGCTCGTCATCGACGTCGGCGGTGGGTCGACCGAGCTGGTGCTCGGCGACGCGTCCGGCCCGACGGCCGCACACTCGATGGACATCGGCTCGGTGCGCCTGCACGAGCGCCACCTGCGCTCCGACCCGCCCACCACGGCCGAGGTGGCCGCGGTCCTCGACGACGTCGACCGGGCCCTCGACGCCTGCCCCGTCGATCCCGCGGCGGCCGCGTCGGTGGTCGGCGTCGCGGGCACCGTGACCACGATCGCGGCCGGGGTGCTCGGGTTGGCGTCGTACGACCGGAGCGCGATCGACCAGTCCGTCCTGGCCACCGCCGATGTCATGGCGCTCGTCGACCGCCTGGTGGCCATGACCGTGGCCGAGCGGCTCGCGCTGCCGTGGATGCACCCGGGTCGTGCCGACGTCATCGGGGCCGGTGCGCTGATCCTCGGTCGGGTGCTCGAGCGCAGCGGGGGGTCGCGGCTGGTGGTCTCGGAGTCCGACATCCTGGACGGCATCGCGTGGTCGCTCCTCGCGTGAGGTCGCTCGACGACCTCGACTCCCGCGTCGTCTCCTGCCGGCGCTGCCCCCGGCTGGTCCGGTGGCGCGAGCAGGTCGCGCGAGACAAGCGGGCGTCGTACGCCGAGGAGACCTACTGGGGACGCCCGGTCCCGGGATTCGGCGCCGCCGAGCCGCGGGTGCTGGTCGTCGGGCTCGCGCCCGCGGCCCACGGCGCCAACCGGACCGGGCGGATGTTCACCGGCGACCGGTCCGGCGACTGGCTCTTCGCCTCGATGCACCGCGTCGGCCTGGCCAACCAGCCCACCAGCGTGAGCATCGACGACGGGCTCGAGCTGTTCGGCACCCGGGTGGTGGCGGCCGTGCGGTGTGCGCCGCCCGACAACAAGCCGACCACCGACGAGAAGGCGCGCTGCGCGACGTGGCTCGACGCCGAGCTCACGCTGGTGGCGCCCTCGGTGCGGGTGGTCGTCGCGCTCGGATCGATCGGCTGGGACGCCAGCCTCGCCGCGGCCCGTCGCGCCGGGTGGACCGTCCCGCGGCCCAAGCCGCGCTTCGGCCACGGCGCGGAGGCGGTGCTGGGTGCCCCGCACGGCGAGGTCCTGCTGCTCGGCAGCTACCACCCCAGCCAGCAGAACACCTTCACCGGGCGGCTGACCGAGCCCATGCTCGACGCCGTGCTCGGCCGCGCGGCCCGGCTGCGATGATCGGCCCCGTGAGTCAGACCCTCCACGCCATCACCGTCCTCGGCCACGACCGTCCCGGCATCATCGCCGAGACCACCGAGCGCCTCGCCGGGTTGGGCCTCAACCTCGAGGACTCGACGATGACCCTGCTGCGGGGTCACTTCGCGATGATGCTGGTCGGGTCGGGCACGGCGTCCGACACCGAGATCGCCGCGGCCCTCGAGCCGCTCACCACCGACGGCACGCTGTCCGTCACGGTCCGCGAGGTGCCCGTCGAGGACGCCCCCGCAGCAGCCGGTACGCCGTGGGTGCTGACCGTCCACGGCGGCGACCGCGCCGGCATCGTCTCGGCCGTGGTCGCCGAGGTCGCCCGCGTCGGCGGCAACATCACCGACCTGACCACCCGCCTGGCCGGTGACCTCTACCTGCTGATCGCCGAGATCGACCTCCCGCTCGACGTCGACCAGGCCGGCCTCGACGTCGCGATCCGGGAGGTCGCCGGCGGCCTCGGGGTGGGGGCCTCCCTGCGTCCCGTCGAGACCGACGAGCTGTGATGTCGCTGCTCGACGACCCGGTGGCTCGCTGGACCGAGCTCGACCTCGGCGTCGCCGGACGCGTGCTCGACGTCGTACGCGCCCCCGACCCCGTGCTCTCCACCCCCACCAGCGCCGTCGACCCGACCTCCCCGGAGGTCGTCCAGCTCGCCGCCGACCTGGTCGCCACCATGCGCGTCAGCCCCGGTTGCGTCGGCCTCGCCGCCCCACAGGTCGGCGTGAGCTCGATGGTGTTCTGCGTCGACGTGTCGCAGCACCCCAAGGTCCGCGACCACCACGGCACCTTCGTCCTGGTCAACGCCGAGGTCGTCTCCAGCTCGCGCAACGAGAAGGGCCGCGAGGGCTGCATGAGCGTCCCCGACCTGACCGGCGACGTGAAGCGGGCGAGCCGACTGGTGGTGACCGGGCACCTCCCCGGCACGGGCGAGCGTGTCGAGGTCGAGGCCAACGCGTTCGAGGCCCGTGCCCTGCAGCACGAGATCGACCACTGCGCCGGCCTGCTGTTCCTGGACCGGGTCGCCGGCGCCCACGCCGTCTACGCTCGCCAGACCTACCTGTAGCCAGACCTACCTGTAACCGGTCCGCCGGCCCGCCCCCGTATCCCAATCGGCAGAGGAAATCGCCTTAAAAGCGACTCAGTCTGGGTTCGAGTCCCAGTGGGGGCACCCGTTCGGTCCTGCTCAGTTCTGCGGTCGCGGCTTCAGCCCGAGGAGCTTGACCGGGTGCGCGGCGGTGGACAGCCCGCCGCCGACCTTGCGCCGCTCGAAGTGCAGGTGGCACCCGTCGGGTGCGCCGCTGTCGCCCACCCGGGCGATCCGCCAGCCACGGCGTGCGCCGTGGCCCTCCTTGACGTAGACCTTGCTGGCGTGGCCGATCACGACGTCCCAGCCGAGCGCGCTGTTGCGCAGCCGCAGCGGTCGCGTGCCGTACGCCGGCCCGAGGGTGCTGGGGGAGACCACGCGCAGGTCGCGCCCGGCGTACAGCAGCGTGCCGCAGTCCATCGCGACGTCGATCCCGTGGTGGAAGCCCTGCTTGTCGCGACAGCGCGAGTCGGGTGCGTAGTAGGGCGCCCGGGTGCAGCCGAACGGGACCATGATCCGGTGCGCCCCCTCGAACCACGGCGACACGTAGCGGGTCTTGTTGCCCGTGTAGAACACCCACCGCGGGTCGTCGGCCCGAGCGTCGGTGACCGGCGAGAGCAGGGCGATCAGCCCCAGGAGGGCCACGAGAAGGCGTCCGAGTTGCATGGCCCCACCTAACCCCACCGGGGGCGTGAGGTCACGGCGTCATCTGCGTCGCGGGGATGGCCCGCGGCGCCGGCGCCACCAGCGGACGAACAGCTCCCAGCGGCTGTAGTCCTCGATGTAGCCGGTCTCCGGGTCCACGAGGCTCAAGAAGTTGCGGATCGAGTCCACGTGCTGCTCGGTCGAGCGTTCTGCGTGGTCGGAGCCCCTGCTGGTGAACCCGTAGTCCTCGGCGGGCGGAGTCAGACGGCTGTAGTGGTAGGCGCCCGGCTGCTCCGGGTCGTGGGTGACCTCGAACCGGACGCCGTCGACCGTGATCTCGAGGGCATCGGGTGAGCTGCCCGGCGCGCGGTCGTCCATGGCTGGAGTCAAGCAGCAGGCGGGCGCGGTGGAGAGCGTCGGCCCGGGCTCACCGCCGCAGGTCGGGCGTCGTGGGCGTGGCACCCTGAACTCGTGGCGGTGGACGAGAGCGAGCGTCGCCACGACATGTACGACGCGCTGTTGGGGCCCCACGACCAGCGCGTGCAGCGGGGCGGGTGGGTCTACTACATCCGGGCCGTGAAGTGGGAGCAGGACTTCACGGCTCGGGGCGTGCAGCCAGGCGGGGAGTTGCTCGTCGACGCCCTCCGACTGGTGACCCGTGCTCTCCGTCGAGCTCGTTCCGGTCGTCGCCCGTGGGTGATCGGCGTGGTCCGCATCGGGGACGTCTCCACCTGGAACGACCGCACACCGCGGGTGGTGTGCCGCGAGACGTTGGGGCGGGGTCACGCGCCACAAACCCGGATTGCCGAGCTCGTGGTGCGGGCGCAGAACGGTGAGTACGCGCCCACGCCCTAGCAGCTGCCCGCAGTCACGACCACGTGAGTCGCGCCGGATCTGGTCGTCATGGCGGCGGCTGTGGGTGTGAGGCATCCTGCGACATCAGGTGCGCGTGGGGTCGTGGCCGGGTTGGTGGACGCGGGCGTGGTGGAACGGGCAGTAGAGCGTGGTCGTCCTCAGGTCGGTGGTGCCGCCCTGGGCCCAGGGGATGTCGTGGTGGGCGTGGCACAGGTAGCCAGGTACGTCGCAGCCCGACTCGTGTTGGCAGTGGCGTTGCTCGACGATCGCGGCCAGGCGTTGGGCGGGGGTGTGGAACCTGTGCTTGCGTCCTAGCGCCAGGACTTCCCCGGATGCGTTCATCCAGGCCGGGATGATCCCGGCCCCGCAGGCCAGGCGGAGGTACTCGGTGGGGCTGATCTTGGTGCCCGTCTCCAACCGGGCAGCCTTCACCTTCCCCCGCAGGAGGTCGTAGTCGCCGACCACCACCACCGTGGCGGTCAGGCCGCCGATCTTGGGTAGCTGGGCGGGGTCATAGCCCTCGATCCAGTCGGTGAACGCCTGACCCAACCGGTCCGCGGACGGCTTCTGCCAGTCATAGGCCCCCGCACCCTGTTCGGCGCGGACGTGCTTGGGGGCGGCCAAGGCGTGGAGCTGCTTTCTGAACGCATCGGCCGCGGCGGTCGGGATGCTGAACCGTCCGTGGGTCAACCCGTCACCGTCATCCCCCATGGTGAGTCGGGTGCGTCTGCGGGCGCGTTCTTCCTGGGCTTCGAGGGCTCTGGCTTCGCGTTCGTCGGCGCCCTCGGGGTCAAGGCGTTCCCAGATCGCGTGGCCCAGGGTCGCCAGGGCGTCCGCGTCGTGACCGTGCCTGGCTTCCCCGAGGAGGAAGGTCTCGGCGCGGGCCTGGTCGTGGGCCGAGACCTTCTCGTCGTCCAACACCGCGACATGATTGGCGATGGCCTGGGCCTGCTCGGCGTGGATCTCGCCGCGAGCGGTCGCGGTGCGGGTGGGTTCGAGGTTGGCCAGGCCGGTGGCGAGCTTGGCCTTTGCTCGAGCAGACCGTCCGGTCACCCCGGTAGTGCGTTGGACCCAGCGGGCGACGTCGCGGCACTGCGCGGCACCGGGGAGGTCGAGGGTCTCGGCATGGCTGATCGACCTGGCTTCGAGCTCGGCGACACCGGCGCCGACCCGGGCGCCCAGGGCCACGACTCGGGTGGTCGTGGTGGCGTCCATGGTCCAAGTCGCGACGTCGGTCAGACCCTTGAGCTCGTCGAGGAACCGGCACAGCACTGCCTCGATCGGGTGTCCCGATCCGGGGGTGTCGGTGTGCTCGGCCATGGGTCCATTCCAGCACCGACCACCGACAGTCTCGGGACGACTTTCCCGCTCAACCACAGGGGTTGTGGACAACCCGACAGGCACCCTGACCTGTGGACGACACCTGGTCAATTCCACAGCCGTGGCCGGGTCGGACGGGTCGGTTGCGGGCGTCTCGACTCGGACTCGCTGCCGCTTCCCACACCTCAGCCGACGTGCGGTCCGGGTCGGGCCGAGGTCAGGGCTGCTGCATCTCCCAGGCGAGGTCGATGGCGGTGCGCACGGCCTGAGCCGAAGCCCGATCCAGATACGCCTCGACCTTGTGGTGCGACTCCATGCGGGGCGGCACTCCGAAGCTGTCCGGGTACGCCTCGAGCAGTGACTCCCGCCTGCTCATGGGGACCCTGACGACCAGGACGTCCGGCTCCTGCAGGCGGGCGACCAGGCGGTCGCGGACGTACCACGCGGGTCGCGACTCGGTCCCTTTGCGCTTGACCCGCGGCAACGACTCGGCGTACCGACCGACCTCGTCCGGCGTCATCCGGAGAGGCTAGTCCTCCGCTCGCCGACCGGGTCGGGCGCGACGCCTTGTGCTCAGGTCGACCTGAAGTGGCACCGTGGTCACCATGAGCACCCACGACCACCAGCAGACGACCGGCGACGACCTGCGCCAGATGTTCACCCAGGAGTTCTGGGACGAGCGCTACGCGACCTCGGACCGGATCTGGTCGGGTCGGCCCAACGCCCGCCTGGTCGAGGAGCTCGCCGAGCTGGCCCCCGGCACCGCCGCCGACATCGGCTGCGGTGAGGGGGCCGACGTCGTCTGGCTGGCGTCGCGGGGCTGGACCGTCACCGGGGTCGACGTCTCCGGGGTCGCCCTGGCCCGGGCGGCGCAGCACGCGGCCGAGGCCGGAGTCGCCGAGCGGACCTCCTGGGCTCGCGTCGACGTCTTCGCGCTCGAGCCGCTGCCGGTGCCCGCGGGCGGGTTCGACCTGGTGACCGCCTCGTTCATGCACGTGCCGCCGGAGCAGTTCGACGCCGTCTACCGCCACCTCGCGGCCGCCGTGGCGCCCGGCGGGACGCTCGCGGTGCTGGCCCACCACCCCGACGACGTCCACACGGGCCTGCGCAACACCGAGCTCTCCCACCTGCTGTTCACCCCCGAGGCCGTCACCGCGGTCCTCGACCCCGACGAGTGGACCGTCGTCACCTCGCGCGTCGTCTCGCGCACCCAGGTCCACGAGGGGGTCGAGCACGAGGTGAGTGACACCGTCGTGCGCGCCGTACGCCGTTCGTGAGAGCTTGATGAGAACGGAACTAATCGAGCCCGCTGCTGCGTTTCACCGGGTGACGGGCCGTCTAGGATGGAGCCCGTCACGGTAGGCCCGTCACGATGACGGCCATCCAGGCCTCCAAGGAGGAGACCAATGCAGAGCAACAACCCGGTGTTCCGTCGCTCGGAAGAGTTCAACCGGGCCGGCGGAGCCGCCCAGACCCAGACCTACGCCGGCTACGGTCAGCCTGCCCAGTGGGGCACCGGCCAGCCCGGCAGCCCGCTCGGGTACGACGACCAGCGCCCGGCCTCCACGCGCGGCGGCGCCATGACCATCGACTCGGTGGTGCAGACGACGTCGATCACGCTCGGTGTCGTCTTCGTCGCGGCCTTCGCGACCTGGTTCCTGACCCCCGCGGTGACCAGCAACGAGGCCGCCTCGTCGATCTACGGCGTGGCGGTCGTCGGCAGCGTCCTGGCCTTCGTCCTGTCGCTGGTCAACTCGTTCAAGCGGGTCATCAGCCCAGCCCTCGTGCTGGCCTTCGCCGCGTTCGAGGGCGTGGCGCTCGGCGGCATCAGCAAGGTGTTCGACGCCTACTTCGGTGACTCGATCGTCATCCACGCGGTGCTCGGCACCTTCGCCGCCTTCGCCGGCACCCTGGCCGCCTACAAGTTCCTCAACATCCAGGTCGGCCAGAAGTTCAAGACCTTCGTGATGGCTGCGGTCTTCGGCATGATCGGCCTCAGCCTGCTCGAGCTCGTCCTCGGCCTCTTCGGCAGCCAGATGGGCATCTACGGCTTCGGCGCGATGGGCGCGCTCTTCGCCGGCGTCGGCCTGCTGCTCGGTGTCTTCATGCTGATCATGGACTTCGACTTCGTCGAGCAGGGCATCCGCAACGGCCTGCCCGAGCGCGAGTCGTGGCGTGCCTCGTTCGGCATGACGGTCAGCCTGGTCTGGATCTACACCAACCTGCTGCGCCTCCTGGCGATCTTCAGCGACAACTGATCCACCTGACAGACGGGCCGCCCCGCCCCGACGTCGGCGCGTAGCCGAAGGCCCCGGACCTCGTGTCCGGGGCCTTCGTCGTACGTCGGGTGCGGCCGGGTGCTCCGGCTGCGGGGGTCTCGAGGCTCGTCGCCGGGGCTCCTCGCACCTCGACCGACGTGGGGGCTCGTCGCCGGGCTCCTCGCACCTCGACCGGCGTGGGGTCAGGCGGGGCTCTCCTCGAGCTCGGGCGCGGCACCCTCGGTCTGTGGACGACGACGACGGTGACGCAGCTCGACCCAGCGCCCGCGTACGCCGTGGCGTCGCCCGCCCACCTCGGTGCCGTCCAGCTCGGTACCGGGCTCGTTGACCGCCGCGAGGGCGGCCTTGGTGACGGGCAGGACGCCCTCGCCGCGGTGGGTCTCCGGTCGCTCCTCGTCGTCGGCACCCAGGCCGAGGGCGACGAGCACCGACGGCAGCAGGATGCGGACCAGGGCGCGGTAGCCCTCGGCCGAGGGGTGGAACTGGTCGGGGCCGAAGAGGATCGCGGGCGCTGCTGCGAACTCGGGCCCCAGGACCGAGCCGAGCGAGACCGTGCGGCCGCCCTGCTGGATGACGGCGATCGTCTGCGCGGCCGCGAGACGGCGCGACCAGGCCCGGGCGACCTGCTTCAGCGGCGGCGCGATCGGCTTGATGGTGCCGAGGTCGGGACAGGTGCCGACGACGACCTCGACCCCCGCCGTACGGAGCCGGTGGACGGCCTCGCCCGCGACGTCGGTCCCCGAGTCTGGAACCACTCCTCGGAGTGGTCACCGACCCACTGCTGGTTGAAGAAGATGAGGTACTCGGTCATGGCTGCTCCTCCTCGCGGGGGCGGACCTCGTGTCCGCCGTCACCTGTCCTACGAACAGCATCGCGCGGATACGACACCCTCGGGGGGAGCAACAGGCGGGACACTTCACCGGCTCAAAAACGTGGTTCACAAGGGTGTGCCAGAATCGCACACATGGCTCATCCTGACGCTGCCGCACTTGGTGTACGAATCCGCGAGGCGCGGGTGCGGGCTGACCTGAGTCAGGAGGAGCTGGCCTCCCGGGTCGGTTTCTCTGGGCACTCGGTCGTCGCGAAGATTGAGACCGGCGTACGCAAGGTCAGTGCGCTCGAGCTGTCCGACATCGCTGCCGCGATCGGTATCCACATGATCGAGTTCTTCGAGGAGCCAGCACCAGCGATCGTGTCGCACCGGGAGAGTCGGACCCCTGGCGCGACCGACTCGACGGTTGACGCCCGACTCGCGCTGCTGGCGCGGGAGGTCGAGTTCGTCGACTCCTTGGACGGTGGTGACGGTCTCGGACTCGAGCGAGGGCCCCAGGAGCAGAGTGCCCCGACGACCGTCAAGGAGGCTGAGAGCCTGGCCGCCACGGCACGGGCACTGCTCGGCCTGGACTCGCTCGAGCCCATCCCGCATCTGGTCGAGGTGGTCGGCCGGGTCGGTCTGATCGCGTTCTCGGCGGATGTCGGCAAGGACCTCGCAGACGCCGGGACCGTCCTGTTGCGGAGTGGGGCCGTCGCCTTCGTCAACAGCCATTCGAACGTCGGTCGTAGGCGCCTCGCTCTTGCGCACGAACTCGGCCACTATCTCTGCGCCGATGACTACGTCATCGACTGGCGAGTTGACCTCTACGAGCCCAAGACGGCACCCATCGAGGCTCTTCTCGACCGGTTTGCCCGTGCCCTCCTGCTGCCTGCGGATGCGCTGGAAGAGGCGTGGGCATCGCGACTGGAGGAGCACGGGCCGCGCAGGGCAGCCGCCTGGGTCGCACACCACTATCGCGTCGACATGGCGACGCTCGCCCGACGACTTCGAGAGACGGGTCTTGCCGATCACCAGACTGCCGGGATCGTGCGCTCGCACCGCACCACGAGGTCCGACATCGTGGAGCTCGACCTGTACGTTCCGGCCGAGGAGATGGCTGGCACCACAGTTCCGCGCTCCTACGAGAAGGCAGTCCTGCTCTTGCTCGAGCACGAGCGCATCAGTCGCGAACGCGCTCTGGACCTGCTCCAGGGGACGTTGGGTGACGACGACCTCCCCGCTCCTAGAACTCGTCGCGATGGCGAGATCTGGAAATACGTCTACTGATGATCCCAGGTGACGATGCCTGGGTCTTCGACACCGGCCCGCTCAGAACCTTCGTGCTGAGTGGCTGGCTCGGAGTCCTGAAGTTTCTCGCCGGTGAGCGCCCAGTCTTCATTCCAGACGTCGTTCAACGAGAGCTGCGGCGCCAGGCTGCGGATGATCACGCGATCGGATCGGTACTCGATGCCGAATGGGTGCATGTGTTCACGTCGAGCGACACGGCGTACATGGCATCGTTCGCTCGCTACGCACACCGACTCGTCGCGGATGGACAGAACGAGGGCGAGTGTGGCGTCCTCGCCATGGGTGCGACCCTCGGCTGCGAGATGGTGATAGACGACAGCACGCCACGGGGGATCGCGGAGGAGGAGGGGCTCCGGGTGACTGCCACCGTTCCGATCCTGTGTGACGCGATTCGGGCGAAGCAGCTCACGCTCCCCATGGTGGAGCATGTGGCGGACGAGTTGCTGGCCAACGAGTACTACTTGCCGTTCGGTCCCGGAGGATTCCGCCGGCACGTGCTCGAGCATGGGCTGCTCGAATACGAGGAGACGATCTGACTAGGTGCCTGGTCTCCTGCGCCGGTCAGTGGGTCGCGGGGAACTTCACGCCCGTGTTGGCGTGGCAGCGGTAGCCGTGGGGGTTCTTGGCGAGGTACTGCTGGTGCTGCTCCTCGGCGTAGAAGTAGGGCACGTCGGCGGCGGCCCGGATCTCGGTCGTGATGTCGCCGAGCCGGCGGCGTCCGATCTCGTCCCCGTAGATCTTGGTCAGGTCACGGGCCGTCTGCTCCTGCTCGGGCGTCGTGAAGTAGATCGCGGAGCGGTACTGCGTGCCCACGTCGTTGCCCTGGCGCATCCCCTGCGTCGGGTCGTGGACCTCGAAGAACGTCTTGACCAGGTCGGCGTAGGAGACGACAGCCGGGTCGAAGACGATCCGCACGGCCTCGGTGTGGCCGGTGCGTCCCGAGCACACCTCCTCGTACGACGGGTGGGCGGTGAAGCCGCCGGCGTAGCCGACCGACGTGGACCAGACCCCGGGCACCTGCCAGTAGATCTCCTCGGCGCCCCAGAAGCAGCCGAGGCCGAAGACGGCGACCTCGTGGCCGGCGGGGACCTCGTCGGTGACGACCGGGGTCTTCAGGACGCGGTGCACGTCGCTGCGCTGGAACGGGTCGCTCACGCGGCCCGGCAGGGCACGGTCGGGGGTGACCATCTCGGACTTGCGGCTGAACATCTCGTCGCCTCCTGGCGGGATCGGGTCGTGGCCTCCACTACAACCGCGACGGTAGACGCTTCGTTCCACCCGCGGCCCGACGAACGGGTGACGGCGCACACGATGGGGCGCGACGGTCTGGATACCCTCGACAGGTGAGCGAGCAGGAGCACCACCTCAAGGCCGGGTTCGAGACCCGGGCGATCCACGCCGGCTACGAGCCCGACCCGACCACCGGTGCGGTGATCCCGCCGATCTACGCGACCTCCACCTACAAGCAGGACGGCGTCGGGGGGCTGCGCGGGGGCTACGAGTACAGCCGCTCGGCCAACCCCACCCGCACCGCCCTCGAGGGGGCCCTGGCCGCCGTGGAGGAGGGGGAGCGCGCCTTCACGTTCTCCTCCGGCCTGGCCGCCGAGGACACCCTGGTGCGCGCCACCTGCCGTCCCGGCGACCACGTCGTGCTGCCCGACGACGCCTACGGCGGCACCTTCCGACTCTTCGACAAGGTCGAGCGGGCCTGGGGCGTCGAGCACACCCCGGCGCCGGTCACCGACGTCGACGCCGTCCGGGCCGCGATCCGCCCGGGGCAGACCAGGCTGGTGTGGCTCGAGACGCCCACCAACCCGCTGCTCAACGTCGGCGACATCGAGGCCCTCGCCGCGGTGGCCCACGAGGCGGGCGCGCTGCTCGTCGTCGACAACACCTTCGCCTCGCCCTACCTGCAGCAGCCGCTGACCCTCGGCGCCGACGTCGTCGTGCACTCGACCACCAAGTACGTCGGAGGCCACTCCGACGTGGTCGGCGGCGCGCTCGTGGTCCGCGACCTCGACCTGGCTGAGAAGCTCACGTTCCACCAGAACGCGATCGGCGCCGTCCCCGGCCCGTTCGACAGCTTCCTGACCCACCGCGGCCTGAAGACCCTGGGCGTGCGGATGGACCGCCACTGCGACAACGCCGAGGCCGTCGTGGCCTTCCTCGCCGAGCACCCGGGCGTGGTCGAGGTGATCTACCCCGGCCTGCCGGAGCACCCCGGTCACGCGGTCGCCTCGCGCCAGATGAAGCGGTACGGCGGCATGGTGGCGTTCCGGGTCGTCGGCGGCGAGGACAAGGCGCTCGCGGTGTGCGAGCGCGCCCAGGTCTTCACCCTCGCCGAGTCGCTGGGCGGCATCGAGTCGCTCATCGAGCACCCCGGTCGGATGACCCACGCGAGCGTCGCGGGCACCGCCCTCGAGGTGCCGGCCGACCTGGTCCGGCTGTCGGTGGGCATCGAGAGCATCGACGACCTGCTCGCGGACCTCGATCGTGCCCTCGGCTGACGCTCCCGCCCCGACGGATCTGGTGCTCTGCGTCGACGTCGGATCGACCTTCACGAAGGCCACCCTGGTCGACCTGACGTCGGCGCGCGTCGTCGGCCACGCCGAGCACCGCACCACGATCGACACCGACGTCCTCGACGGCGTCGACGCGTGCGTGGCGGCCCTCGACGCGGCGGGCGTGCCGCTGCTGGCCTGCTCCAGCGCGGGCGGCGGCCTGCGGGTCGCCGTCGTCGGCAACGAGGAGCTCGTCACCGCCGAGGCAGGGCGCCGGGTGGCGCTGTCCAGCGGCGGCAAGGTCGTGGCGGTCGTGGCGGCGGCCGCGGGCGGGTTCGGCCTCGACGACCTGGCCCAGCCCGACGTGGTGCTGCTGACCGGGGGCACCGACGGCGGCAACACCGAGGTCATCCTGGCCGCGGCCGTCGCGCTGGTCGCGACCGGCTGGTCGGGGCCGGTGGTCGTGGCGGGCAACGTCGACGCGACCCAGGCGGTGTCCGAGGTGCTCGCCGGCCTGCCGGTGGTGACCGCCGACAACGTGGTGCCCCGGATCGGCGTCCTGCGGCCCGAGGGGGCCCGGGCCGCGATCCGCGAGGTGTTCCTCGCCCACGTCATCGGCGGCAAGCAGCTGAGCGCCCGCGACGGCGGCGCGGCCTTCGTCTCGATGGTGCGCGGCGCCACGCCCGACGTCGTGCTGACCGGGGTCGAGGTGCTGGCCCGCGAGCACGCCGAGGACGTCGTCGTCGTCGACGTGGGCGGCGCGACCACCGACGTGCACTCGATCGTCGAGCTCGACCCCGAGGACGGCGCGCTGGCCCGCGACGTCGTGGCCCCGACCGCGGTCACCCGCACCGTCGAGGCCGACCTCGGCATGCGGTGGTCGGCGCTGACGACCGTGGAGGCCGCCCTTCGAGACGGGCCCGGGGGGCCCTCCTCGAGCACCGGCCTGCGCGACCTCGAGCCGGCGGCCCGCGCCCGGGCCGAGCGGCCGTCGTACCTCCCGGAGAGCGAGGGCGACCGCGACGACGACGAGGCGATCGCCCGGGTCGCGATCGGGCTCGCGCTGCGTCGCCACGCGGGGCGCTCGCGGGTCGTCGTGGGACCCGGGGGACGGGTCATCGAGCGCACCGGCACCGACCTGCGCGAGGTGGGGCTGGTGGTGGCCTCCGGCGGCGTGCTCCGCCACGGTCGTCCGGGCGTGACCGCGCGGGTCCTCGACGGGAGCATCGGGCCCGATCTCGAGGGCGGCTGGCAGCTTCCCGAGCGCCCGGCCGTCGTGGTCGACGCCGACTACGTCCTCGCCGCGGTGGGGCTGCTCGTGGGCGAGCACCCGGAGGTGGCCCGTCGCCTGGCACGCACCCTTGCGGACGGTGCTGGCGACGTGGTCCGACCCTAGGGTGAGCGGGTGAACGACGACGCCCCCCACGAGCCGGTCCGTCCGGCCGACGACGCCGAGCCCGAGCAGCAGCGCCGCAGACGTCTCCGTCGCCGCCAGGAGATCGAGGACGCCGAGCGCGAGGAGCGCGTGACGGCGCGGATCGCCCACCACTGGGCGCAGCTGCGCGACGAGCGACGCGGCGAGCCGGCGCCGGCCGTCATCGTCTCGGGTCCCTCCAACTTCAGCCGGGCGCAGGTGCCGTGGGGCGTCGACCTGGCCGCCGCGTGGGCGTGGCGGTTCCTGGTGATCGTGGTGGCCGGCTACTTCATCGTGATGGCCATCGACCGGCTGCGCGAGGTCACCGTGCCGCTCGCCATCGCCCTGCTCATCGCTGCGCTGGTGAGTCCCCTCGTGCGTGCGCTCGGTCGCATCGGGGTGCCCCGCGGCCCGGCATCGCTGCTGACCGTGCTGCTGACGCTCGGGGTCATCGCGGGCCTGCTCACCCTGGCCGGCCAGCAGATCGCCGCCGGCGCCGACGACCTGGCGTCGTCGACGGCCGACGGCCTGGGCCAGATCCGCGACTGGCTCAAGACCGGGCCGCTGCACGCCAGTGACTCGCAGATCAACGACTACATCGAGTCGGCGCAGAAGGAGATCACCGCTCAGGTGCAGCAGGGCGACATCGCCGGCCGGGTCACCGAGGTCGGCAGCACCATCAGCCAGATCTTCACCGGGCTCTTCATCGTCCTGTTCGCCACCTACTTCTTCCTCGCCGACGGCGACCGCATCTGGGCGTTCCTCGTGCGCCTGTCGCCGCGCGCCGCCCGTGCGCGGGTCGACAGCAGCGGCCGGGTGGCCTGGACCTCGCTGACCCAGTTCGTGCGGGCCACCGTGATCGTGGCAGCGACCGACGCGGCCGGGGTGATGATCGGCGCCGCCGTCCTCGGGGTGCCCTTCGTCTTCCCGATCGGCGTCGTGGTGTTCCTCGGCGCCTTCGTGCCGCTCGTCGGCGCGTTCGTGGCCGGCGGGGTCGCCGTGCTGGTGGCCCTGGTGGCCGAGGGGCCGGTCGTGGCCCTGCTCATGCTGGGCGTGATCGTGCTGGTGCAGCAGCTGGAGTCGCACATCCTCCAGCCGTTCCTGATGGGCCGCTGGGTCGCCGTCCACCCCCTCGCCGTGATCATCGCGATCGCCACCGGCATCGTGCTGGCCGGCATCACCGGCGCGCTGATCGCCGTCCCGCTCACCGCCGTCGTCAACGCGGTCGTCACCCACCTCGCGAGCTACACCGGGCCGGGGGCGGACCCGGTGCACGAGCTCGCCGAGGACTACGGCGAGCAGGAGTCCACCGAGCCCGTGGAGGACCGGTCCGACGTCGACGCCGTGATGAAGGCCGACCACCAGACCGCCCAGGCCGAGGTCGAGGACGATGTCCAGCGCTGACCTGCCGCCCACGATCGGGCTCACCGACATCGAGGCCGCGCGCCGCGTCCTCGACGGCATCACCATCGAGACGCCGATGGAGGAGTCGCGCTGGCTGTCCTCGGTGGTCGGCGGGCCCGTCTGGCTCAAGTGCGAGAACCTCCAGCGCACGGGCTCCTTCAAGGCCCGCGGTGCCTACGTGCGCATCTCGCGGCTGAGCGCCAACGAGCGCGCCCGCGGCGTCGTCGCCGCGTCCGCCGGCAACCACGCCCAGGGGGTCGCGCTCGCGGCCCAGCGGCTCGGCATCAAGGCCACCGTGTTCATGCCCGAGGGGGCGCCCATCCCCAAGGAGAAGGCCACCCGCGGGTACGGCGCCGACGTCGTGTTCCACGGCCGCTACCTCGAGGACGCACTGATCGCGGCCCGGCGGTTCTCCGAGGAGACCGGCGCCGTCCTGATCCACCCCTTCGACCACCTCGACGTGATGGCCGGCCAGGGCACGGTCGGGCTCGAGATCCTCGAGCAGGTGCCCGACGTCGAGACCGTCGTCGTACCGACCGGTGGCGGCGGGCTGCTCGCCGGGATCGCCGTGGCCATCAAGGCGCTGCGTCCCGAGGTGAGCGTCATCGGCGTCCAGGCCAAGGGCGCCGCGGCCTACCCCGGCTCCCTCGCCACCGGGGCCCCGGTGCCCCTGACGCAGATGAAGACGATCGCCGACGGCATCGCCGTCGGGCTCCCCGGCGAGCTGACCTTCGCCGCCGTACGCGATCACGTCGACGAGATCGTCACCGTGACCGAGGAGGAGATGTCACGGGCGCTGCTGGCGCTCGTCGAGCGCGCCAAGATGATCGTCGAGCCGGCCGGCGCGGCCGCCGTGGCGGCCATGATGTCGCGCCCCACGGACTACCGCACCCCGGCGGTGGCGGTCCTCTCCGGCGGCAACATCGACCCGATCCTGCTCGGCAAGGTGATCCAGCACGGCATGGCCGCGGCGGGGCGCTACCTCAACCTCAACGTCAACATCCCCGACGTGCCCGGTGGCCTCGCGCTGCTGCTCGCCGAGGTCGGCGAGACCGGCGCCAACGTGCTCGAGGTCTTCCACGAGCGCATCTCGCCGTCGCTGCACCTCGACGAGGTCGACGTGCACCTGCAGCTCGAGACCCGCGGCGAGCCGCACGCCGAGCTGGTCAAGACACGGCTGCGCGAACGGGGCTACCGGGTCCTGGAGTAGCGGTCGGGACCACGGCGGCTCGGGGTGGCGGTGGGATAGCGACCGGTCCACGTCCGTGGATGGTCGCCAGCTCACCGCCCGCCCGACGGCTCGATCAGTCCGTGTACGGCGTCGCGCCCAGCACGACGACCTGCAGGGTCTTGCCGGTCGGGGCCTCGAAGGCGACGGTCTCGCCCTTCTTGGCACCGAGGAGGGCCTCGCCCAGGGGAGCCTGGGGGGAGTAGACGGCGACGTCGACGTAGTCCTCGTTCTCGCGGGCGCCGAGCAGGAACGTCTCGGCCTCGTCGTCGTCGTCGCCCTCGAACTTGTAGGTCACGACCTTGCCGACGGCCACGACGTCGTCGTCGGCGGGCTGGTCGGAGACGGCCTTGAGCAGGACGGCCTCGAGCTGGCGGATGGTGCCCTCGTTCTTGCCCTGCTCCTCGCGGGCGGCGTGGTAGCCGCCGTTCTCCTTCAGGTCGCCCTCGTCGCGGGCCTCGCTGATGCGGGTGACGATCTCCTCGCGCACCGGACCCTTGAGGTGGTCGAGCTCGGCCTTGAGCTTCTCGTGGGCGCCAGCGGTCAGCCAGATGGTGCTGCTCTGCTCGGTCGACTGGGACATGGGTGCTCCTGTGTGGTGCTCGACGATGGCGACATGTGCTGTGCGGGTGATCACGCGCGGCGGCCTGCTCACTGCGGCAGCCGAATGGTCGACCCTATCAAGCCGGCCGACGACGACTGGGACGACTGGTCAGCGCGGGCGGTTCTGCCCGGGGGCGGTGCAGCCCACGAGCTCGACCGAGGTCGCCCGCCGCTCGGTCCGCACCACCTGCTCGACCACGTCGCCCGGGCCGGGCTCGGGCCGGAAGGAGGCGGACCCGACCAGCGAGTGGTCCTCGGCGTAGGCCTTGACCGTGCAGGTCGCCTCGACGGTGTCGTCGCTCAGGTCGACGGTGAACCGGGCGACCGCCGTACCGTCGTCGACGATGGTGAAGGTGAGGTCGCCGGAGGCGACGTCGGGGTTGGCCTGCAGGAGGGTCGCCCAGCCGAGCCAGCCGCCGAAACCCAGCACCACGACGGCGATCGCGCCCAGCAGGACGCGGGTGCGCCAGGGGGCAGGAGCGCCGTAGCGCGCAGCCAGGTCCGTGGTGGTCACGAGTCGATCCTAGGCCGCTCCTAGGATGGCCGACATGGCGCAGGACTCCCGGACCACCCCGCCCCGCGCGGGCTACCGGCTGATGCACGTGCACGCCCACCCCGACGACGAGTCGAGCAAGGGCGCCGCGTCCACGGCCAAGTACGTCGCCGAGGGGGTCGACGTCCACGTTGTCACCTGCACCGGCGGTGAGCGCGGCTCGATCCTCAACCCCAAGATGGACCGGCCCGACGTGCTGGCCAACATCACCGAGATCCGGCGGCAGGAGATGGAGCGCGCCCGCGACATCCTCGGCGTGCGCCAGGACTGGCTGGGGTTCGTCGACTCCGGCTGGCCCGAGGGCGACCCCAAGCCGCCGCTGCCCGAGGGCTGCTTCGCCCTGGTGCCGCTCGAGGAGGCCACCGAGCGGCTGGTCCGCTTCATCCGGTCCTTCCGCCCCCACGTGATGACGACGTACGACGAGCGCGGCGGCTACCCCCACCCCGACCACATCCGCTGCCACGAGGTCGGTGTGGCCGCGTTCGAGGCAGCGGCCGACCCCGAGCGGTTCCCCGACGCGGGCGAGCCGTGGCAGGTGCTCAAGCTCTACTACCACCACGGCTGGAGCTACCCGAAGATCACCGCGATCCACCAGGCGATGCTCGACCACGGCCTCGAGTCGCCCTACGAGGAGCGGCTCAAGGAGTGGGTGCACGAGCCCGACTGGGACAAGCGGGTGACGACCAAGGTCGAGTGCGGCGACTACTTCGGCGTGCGTGACCAGGCGCTGCTGGCCCATGCCACCCAGATCGACCCCGACGGGTTCTGGTTCTCGATCCCGCGGGAGATCCAGACCTCGGTGTGGCCCACCGAGGACTACGAGCTGGTCACCAGCCACGTTGAGTCGACCCTGCCCGAGGACGACCTGTTCGCGGGGGTGGTCCTGACCGAGGACCCGAGTGGGACACTCGAGCCATGACCGTGCTCGCGTTCCTCATCACCGCCGCTCCCGAGGACAAGGACGTCGTCGCCGGCTGGACCGCCTTCGCGATCTTCGGCCTGCTGGCGCTCGCCGTCGCCATCCTCGGCTTCAGCCTGACCAAGCGGCTCAAGAACGTCGAGAAGGCCGCCGCCGCCGGGCTCTACGACCCCTCGGACCCGAAGTCGTCCGACGGACGGCCGCTGCGCGGCCTGGCCCTGGCGCGCCACCAGCGTGAGCAGGCCGCCGCCGCAGAGGCGCGCGACAGCTGATCATCGGCTGAGACCTGCCCGCGGTCGCGTACTGCGGAGTAGGTTTCGGGACGTGACCTACGACACCTACGACTACGTCGTCGTCGGCGCCGGCAGCGCGGGCGCCGTGCTCGCCGCCCGGCTGACCGAGGACCCGACCACCACCGTGCTGCTCGTCGAGGCCGGGGGTGCGCCCGAGGTCGACGAGGTGATGATCCCGGCGGCGTTCGTGGGCCTGGTGCAGACCAAGTGGGACTGGAACTACAAGACGACCGAGCAGAAGCAGCTGCACGGGCGCCGTACGACGTGGCCCCGGATGAAGGCCCTCGGCGGCTGCTCGGCGGTCAACGCGATGATCTACATCCGCGGCAACGCCGTCGACTACGACTCCTGGCGCGACAGCTACGGCGCGACCGGCTGGGGCTACGACGACGTGCTGCCCTACTTCAAGAAGGCCGAGGGCAACACCCGGCTCGGCGGCCGCTTCCACGGCACCGACGGCCCGCTGGTCGTCGAGGACCGGCGCTACACCCACGAGCTGACCAGCAGCTGGGTCGAGAGCGCGGTCGCGAGCGGGCTGAAGCGCAACGACGACTTCAACGGGGCCCAGCAGGAGGGGGCCGGCGCCTACCAGGTCACCTGCAACGGCGGCCAGCGCTGGTCGACGTACGACGCCTACCTCAAGCCGGCCATGGGGCGCCCCAACCTGACGATCGCGACCGGGGCGCTGGCCTCGCGCATCGAGATCGACGGCAGCGCGATGAGGGCGACCGGTCTGACGTTCCGCCAGAGCGGTCGGGAGCACACGGTCCACGCCCGTCACGAGGTGCTGCTGAGCGGGGGAGCGATCAACAGCCCGCAGCTGCTGATGCTCAGCGGCGTCGGTCCGACCAGCCACCTGGCCGAGCACGGCATCACGGCCAAGGTCGAGCTCGCGGGTGTGGGCGCCGGGCTGCAGGACCACCCCTACACGCCGATGCTCTGGCACACCAAGGACACGACGGACCTCGCCGACCTCAACACCCTCGGCAACTTCGTGAGGTGGAAAACGCGCAAGAAGGGGCCCCTGACCTCCAACGTAGCCGAGACCGGCGGCTTCTGGTCCTCGCGAGAGGGCCTCCCGGCGCCCGACCTGCAGGCGCACGTGCTGCCGACGGGCCTCTACGGCGACGGCATGGTCGAGCCGACCACCCGCATGGTCACGGTGCTCTCGACGCTCGTCGGCACCACCAGCCGCGGGTCGGTGCGGCTGCGCTCGGCCGACCCGACCTGGCACCCGGCCATCGACGCGGCGTACTTCGACGACCCGGCCGACCTCGACGCCATGGTCGCCGGCTGTCGCCGGATCGTCGAGATCACCCAGCAGGGCCCGATCTCGGCGATGATCGACCGCCCGTTCGAGCTCGGCACGACGCCGTCCGACGACGACCTGATCGAGCACGTCCGGCGCTACACGCAGACGACGTTCCACCCGACCTCGACCTGCGCGATGGGCGGCCCGGACCAGGAGGACGCCGTGGTCGACCCCGACCTGCGCGTGCGCGGTCTCGACGGCCTGCGCGTCGTCGACGCCTCGGTCATGCCGGCCGTCCCGCGCGGCAACACCAACGCCCCGACCGTCATGCTCGCCGAGAAGGCGGCCGACCTCATCAGGAGTGCCCGATGACCATGCAGGACAGCACCCAGGACAGCACCGTGGACCAGACCTCGCAGCAGACCTTCGACTCGCTGAGCCCGATCAACGGCGACGTCGTCGGCACCCATCCCGTCCACTCCGCCGAGGACGTGTCGGCCGCGGTGCTCCGCGCCCACGAGGAGGCGGCCTGGTGGTCGGCCCTGTCGTTCGACGAGCGCGCCGAGCAGCTGCTCACGTGGAAGGGCGTCATCACCCGGCGGATGGCGCAGCTGGCCGAGGTGATGCACCAGGAGACCGGCAAGCCCCACGGTGACGCGCTGCTCGAGGCCACCCTGGCCATCGACCACCTCGACTGGGCGGCCAAGAACGCCGACAAGGTCCTCAAGCGGCGCAAGGTCCCGTCGGGCCTGCTGATGGCCAACCAGGCCGCGACGGTGGAGTACAAGCCGCTCGGCGTCGTCGGCGTCATCGGGCCGTGGAACTACCCGGTCTTCACGCCGATGGGGTCCATCGCCTACGCCCTCGCCGCCGGCAACGCGGTCGTCTTCAAGCCCTCGGAGTACACCCCCGGCGTGGGGGAGTGGCTCGCCCGCACCTTCCACGAGGCCGTCGGCCGCCCGGTGCTCTCCGTGGTGACCGGGCTCGGCGAGACCGGGGCCGCGCTGTGCCACGCCGGCGCCGACAAGATCGCCTTCACCGGCTCGACCGCCACCGGCAAGCGCGTGATGGCCGCCTGCGCCGAGCACCTGACCCCGGTCGTCATCGAGGCGGGCGGCAAGGACGCCGTGATCATCGACCACGACGCCGACATCGAGGCAGCCGCCGACGCCGTGCTGTGGGGCGCCTGCGCCAACGCCGGCCAGACCTGCACCGGCGTGGAGCGCGTCTACGTCCACGAGAAGGTCTACGACGCGTTCGTCGCCGAGATCGTCAAGCAGGCCGAGACGCTGCGCGCCGACGACTCCGCCGACAGCCCGCTCGGCCCGATCACCATGCCCAAGCAGCTCGACGTGATCCGCTCCCACATCGACGACGCCCTGGCCCGCGGTGGTCGCGCGCTCGTGGGCGGCGCCGGCGCCGTCGGCGACCGCTTCGTGCAGCCGACCATCCTGGTCGACGTCCCCGAGGACTCCCTCGCGGTCTGCGAGGAGACCTTCGGGCCGACCGTCACGATCGCCCGCGTCGGCACGGTCGAGGAGGCCGTCCGGCGCACCAACGCCACGGCGTACGGCCTGGGCTCGACGGTGTTCTCGAAGGCCCGCGGCATGGAGATCGCCGAGCGGATCCGCTCGGGCATGACCGCCGTCAACGGCGTGATCACCTTCGCCGGCGTCCCGTCGCTGCCGTTCGGCGGGGTGGGCGACTCCGGCTTCGGGCGCATCCACGGCCCCGACGGGCTCAAGGAGTTCACCTACGCCAAGTCGATCGCCCGCCAGCGGTTCAAGCCGGTGATGCCGCTGACGTCGTTCAAGCGGACCGCGAAGCACGAGCAGCAGCTGGTGCAGCTGATGACGATGCTGCACGGGCGCGGTACGACGCTGCCCAAGCTCGGCAAGCCGGTCAAGGGTCGGGGCAAGAAGGCCTGAGGGTCGGGCGGGGCTCGGCGGGCTGGTTCGGCCGGCAACTCATTCGGCCGCCAACTCGTTCAATCGAACGGGTTGGTGGGGTCGGGTGGGCGGTGTGGGCGACCAACTCGTTCGATCGAACGAGTTGGTCGGCTCGAACCCCACCGAACCCGACCCGACCCGTTCGATTGCTCGAGTCGGGGGCCGGGCCGATCGCCCCCGGGGCTCAGGCCCCCGGCGGAGCCTGATCTGCGGGCTTGGTGGACTCGGCGGCCTCGGCCGCCGCGACCTGCCGGTGCACGTCCTGCATGTCGAGCCCGCGCACGCCGTCGATCACCTGGTCGAAGGCCGCCGGGGGCAGTGCGCCGGGCTGCGAGAAGACGAGCACGCCCTCGCGGAAGACCATCAGCGTCGGGATCGAGCGGATCCCGGCGGCCGACGCGAGCTCGCGCTGCTCCTCGGTGTTGATCGAGCCGAACGTGATGTCGGGGTGGGCCTCGGAGGCCGCCTCGTACGTCGGCGCGAACTGTTGGCAGGGCCCGCACCAGCTGGCCCAGAAGTCGACGAACAGGATGTCGTCGTCCGCGACGTGGGAGGCGAAGTTGTCACCGGTCAGCTCGATCGTGGCCATGCGTCCACGGTAGACGGCGGGTGTCAGCCGCGAGCGCAGCCGCCGTCAGCGCAGGGAGTAGGTCGCCATGGAGACGCCGACGTAGTGGGCGGCGAAGGCCAGGATCGTGAAGGTGTGGAAGACCTCGTGGAAGCCGAAGTACTGCGGCCACGGGTTGGGCTTCTTGAAGCCGTAGACGATGCCGCCCAGGGTGTAGAGCCCGCCGCCGACCGCGATCAGGACCAGGACGGCGACCGCCGTCGCGCCGCCCAGGACGCTCTCGGCGCCGTCGACGAAGCCCGGCAGGAAGAACACCGCGGCCCAGCCCATCCCGATGTAGATCGGGGTGTAGAGCCAGCGTGGGGCGTCGGTCCAGAACACCCGGAACAGCACACCGAGGATCGCGCACGTCCAGACGGTCGCGAGCAGCACCACCCGCTGGGTGCCGTCGAGGAGCATGAGGGTCAGCGGCGTGTAGGTGCCGGCGATGAGGATGAAGATGTTGGCGTGGTCGAAGCGGCGCAGGAACGCCCAGACCCGCGGCGACCACGTGCCGGTGTGATAGATCGCCGAGACCCCGAAGAGCAGCAGCGCGCTGAGGGCGAAGATCGCCGACCCCCAGCGCGTCGAGGCCGTGGGGGACAGCACGATGAGCACGATGCCGCCGGCGAGGGCGATGGGAGCCGTGCCGAGGTGGAGCCAGCCGCGGAGCTTGGGCTTGACCGCAGCGAACTTCTCGGCCGCCTTCTCGCCCAACGAATCCAGCCCGGCTCGCATGGCCTCGTTGGCGTCGTGGAGGGCCTGGTTCATGGGACGAGCGTATCGGTGGGGTGGGTGCCGCGGGGCGCCGCCGGGAATGAGATCGCACTCAGGTGTGTTGGCTTTCACCCCGGTACGACGGCCCTCGGGGAGTCCTCAGGCCTGGCCGGGCAGGTTGAGGCCCTCGGAGGGCTGCACGATGACGAAGCCCTGGCCCTGGAACGCGACCTGGACGGCCTCGCCCGAGCCGCGCCCGATCAGCGCGCCGGCACTCATCGTCGACTTCAGCGAGGTGTCGAGGTGTGCCGACCACGCCACGATCGCGTCGGTGTCGGCGTACGTCGGCGCCTCGGCCGCGTTGAGCACGACCGGCTCGCCGTCGGTGACGATCGCGAGCCAGCCGCTGCCCCGCAGCGTCGTGTTGAACAGTCCGCCGGCCAGCATGCTCGCGCCCTTGACCCGCTCGATGTTCCACTGCAGGGAGGAGGAGAAGGCGAGGACGTTCTTGCCGTTGGCGGAGATGCCGGTGTTGTTGAGGTGCAGCAGGTGCACGTGCTTGGCGGTGTCGGCGATGAAGACGTCGCCCTGGCCCTCGACCCGCATCAGCGGCAGGCCCTCGCCGGTCAGCGCCTTCTTGATCACCCGGCCGGCACCGCCGGCGCCCTGGTAGGCGAACGAGACGTTGCCCTGGTAGGCGACCATCGAGCCCTGGCGGGCCATGAACGGCTCGGTCACGCGCACCCGCAGGAGCTTGCTGTTCTGCAGGCGCGGGCCGGCCCCCTCGACCTCGGAGAAGCGTCCGTCGATGAGCTCGCCGGTGATGCCGGCGAAGGCGTCCCCGGTGAAGCCCTGCTGCGAGCCGGGCTGGCCGCCGGCGGCGTCCATCGGCGCCGTCGACTGCACGCCCTTGTCCACGACGTGCTCGGTCCACTGCGAGCCGTCCCAGTAGCGCAGCTCGTGGCGGCCGGTCGGGTCGGGGTGCCAGTCAGCGGTCATCGGTACGTCGCTCGTTTCGGTCGGTGTGACGGGGGATCGGGCTCCGGGTGGGCCCGACAGGTTGCCCCGATGAGAAGCACGGGGCTCTCCGGGTGTCCTACCATCGCCGGGTGGCCGACTGGAAGCGGGGACTGCGCAAGGTGCTCTACCCGGCCTACGAGGCGCGGGTCCTGCGCCGCATCGGCCCGCTGTCCGAGAGCCTCCCCAAGCACGTCGGCGTGATGCTCGACGGCAACCGCCGCTGGGCCCGGGCGGTGGGCCGCGACACCTCCCACGGCCACGAGGCCGGGGCCGCCAACATCGAGCCGCTGCTCGGCTGGTGCGACGAGGTCGGCATCGAGGTGGTCACCCTGTGGCTGCTCAGCACCGACAACCTCAACCGGCCGGCCGCCGAGCTCGAGCCGCTGCTCTCGATCATCGCCGACGCGGTCGACTCCCTCGCCGCCCAGCGCCGCTGGCGCCTGCACCCGGTGGGCGCGCTCGACCTGCTCCCCGACGACATGGCGCGTCGGCTCAAGGCCGCGGCCGAGGCCACCGCCGACGTCGACGGCATGCTGGTCAACGTCGCCGTGCCCTACGGCGGCCGCCGCGAGATCGCCGACGCCGTGCGCTCGCTGCTCTACGAGCACGCCGCCCTGGGCACCTCGTTGGAGGAGCTCGCCGACATCCTCGACGTCGAGCACATCGCCGACCACCTCTACACCAAGGGCCAGCCCGATCCCGACCTCGTCATCCGCACCTCCGGCGAGCAGCGCCTGGGCGGGTTCCTGCTGTGGCAGAGCGCGAAGTCGGAGTTCTACTTCTGCGAGGCCTACTGGCCCGACTTCCGTCGCGTCGACTTCCTGCGCGCGATCCGGGCCTACGCACTGCGCGAGCGGCGACACGGGGTCTGACCGGAGGGCGGTCGGGTGCAACACGACCGTCACCTGCCCGTCATCCCGCGTTCGGGCGTGTCGCCACGGATCGCCCCAGCGGCCGACGTACTTTCGAGGCAGTGGCGAGTGGGGAAGCTCGCCGCAACCGGGAGGCCCGAGCGTGAGCGATCACGACCTACGCACCACCGCCGACGGCGCTGTCGTCGTCGTGGTGGGAGGACGCCGGCACTCCGGCGCTCGGGTCCCCTTCCGGTCCACCTGCTGCTGACTCAGGACCGGGCGAGGAGTGCGCGCGCGGTCACGTAAGGGGATCACCGTGGCTGACGTCCGGACCTACGTGCTCGACACCAGCGTGCTGCTCGCCGACCCGGGGGCGATGCGTCGCTTCGAGGAGCACGAGGTCGTGCTCCCCGTCGTGGTCATCACCGAGCTCGAGGCCAAGCGGCACCATCCCGAGCTCGGCTTCTTCGCGCGCTCGGCCCTGCGCATGCTCGACGACCTGCGCGTCCTGCACGGCCGGCTCGACGAGCCGGTCCCGATCGGCGAGCACGGCGGCACCCTGCGCGTCGAGCTCAACCACACCGACCCGGGTGCGCTGCCGTCCGGGTTCCGGCTGGGCGACAACGACACCCGCATCCTTGCCGTGGCCTACAACCTGGCCGAGGAGGGCTTCGACGTCACGGTGGTCTCCAAGGACCTCCCGATGCGCATCAAGGCCTCGGTGGTCGGCCTCGACGCCCAGGAGTACCGCGCCGAGGCGATCAGCGACTCCGACACCGGCTACTCCGGCATGACCGAGCTCGACGTCGAGGCCGCCGTGCTCGACGAGCTCTACGACGACGGCACCGTCGACCTCGAGGAGGCCCGGGCGCTGCCCTGCCACCAGGGCCTGGTGCTGCTCTCCGACCGCGGTACGGCGCTGGGCCGGGTCGGTCCCGACAAGCACGTCCACCTGGTCCGGGGCGACCGCGAGGCCTTCGGCATCCACGGCCGCAGCGCCGAGCAGCGGATCGCGCTGGAGATGCTGCTCGACCCCGAGGTCGGCATCGTCTCGCTGGGCGGGCGCGCCGGCACCGGCAAGTCGGCGCTCGCGCTGTGCGCCGGTCTCGAGGCGGTGATGGAGCGCCGTCAGCACCAGAAGGTCGTCGTGTTCCGGCCGCTGTTCGCCGTGGGCGGCCAGGAGCTCGGCTACCTGCCCGGCTCGGAGACCGAGAAGATGTCGCCGTGGGGCCAGGCGGTCTTCGACACGCTCGGCTCGATCGCCTCCAAGGAGGTCGTCGACGAGATCCTCGACCGCGGCATGCTCGAGGTGCTCCCGCTCACCCACATCCGCGGGCGCTCGCTGCACGACTCCTACGTGATCGTCGACGAGGCCCAGTCCCTCGAGCGCAACGTGCTGCTGACCGTGCTGTCGCGCATCGGCGCCAACTCCAAGGTCGTGCTCACCCACGACGTCGCCCAGCGCGACAACCTGCGGGTGGGCCGGCACGACGGCGTCGTCGCGGTCATCGAGAAGCTCAAGGGGCACCCGCTCTTCGCCCACGTGACCCTGACCCGCTCGGAGCGCTCGCCGATCGCGGCCCTGGTGACCGAGATGCTCGAGAACGTCACCGTCTGAGGTCACCGTCCGAGCCGATGTCGGCTCCCCGACAGCACCTGTGGCGGGTGCGTCCCGTGTGACTCACGGGACGCACCCGCCCGGCTTTCCTCAGGTTGTCCTCAGACTGTCCACAGATTCGGGCGTTCGGTTTGCGCCGTCCCGGGTGAGCGTGCATGGTGGAGGGGAACTCGAGCGGTCCCACCGTGGACCCAGCCGATCTCTCCACCGACCGACTGTCGTCCATCCTCTGGGTATTCCCTCTTGCCGAAGCACGTGAAGCACGTCCCGCAGCACCGTGGTGCGCCCAAGCGGCCCGCGGTCCCCGAGATCCTCGATGCCGCGCCGCGCAAGGTGCTCGGCACCACCGCCCTTCTCGGGTCCCTCGCCGTCGCCGCCACCGGCCTGACCGTGGGCACCGGCGTCGCCGGTTCCGCGGCCGACACCTCGCGGGCCAGCGACCTGACCAACCCCGACGTGGCCGCCGGTGCCGATGCCGCCCCCGTGGCCGCGGCGAAGGACACGACCACCGCCGCCCAGCTCGGGCACCCGTCGGCCGCCCAGCTGGCCGCCGCGCCCGCCGTACGACGTCAGCCGACGCTGTCGCGCTCGGCCGACCGTCGCTCCGGCACCGACCCGGTCAAGGCGGCCGCCCTGTCGGCCGAGCCCGCCGGCGAGGTCGACGCCGGCCGCAAGGACCTCTCCGACGCCGACCCGCGCGACGTGGCCCGGTCGCTGCTCGCCGAGTACGGCTTCGGTGCCGACCAGTTCAGCTGCCTCGACTCCCTCTACACCCGCGAGTCCGGCTGGAACGTCTCGGCCGACAACCCGTCGTCCTCCGCCTACGGCATCCCGCAGGCCCTGCCCGGCGAGAAGATGGCCTCCGCGGGCGCCGACTGGGCGACCAACCCGGTCACCCAGATCCGCTGGGGCCTGGGCTACATCCAGGACGTCTACGGCAGCCCCTGCGGCGCCTGGGGCCACTCCCAGGCCACCGGCTGGTACTAAGTCGGTCGCTGGAGCGGAGCGGGCGGCGTCGGCCCCTTCAGGTCTTGCCTGTGAGCCGGGGAAGTCTGAAGTTCCCAGGCAATGCATTGCCTGCCAGGTTCAGACTTCCCCGGCCAGCAGGCAAACCCTGAACGGATGCCACTCATGGCCGCCGCCACCTAGCCCGGCAGGCTGATCGGCGGGTCGTCGTACGGCGCGTTCGCCCGCGACGTGCCGAGCACGTCGACGAGCGCGGCCACCGCCAGCACGAGCACCGTCCCGAGCAGCAGTCCGCCGCCCGCGCCGAGCGAGGGCGGGGAGCCGCCGGTGTGCCCGGCTTGAGCACCAGCATCAGCAGTGACACGAGAGCCAGGGCCAGCACACCGCTGGGGGCCGCGAAGCCGCGCTCGGCGGCGGTCGCGAGCAGCGCGGTCGCGACCGTGGCCAGCATGACGAGCAGGCCCACCCCGGCAGCCCAGCCGCCGTCCTCGCCGATGAGCTCCCACAGGTTGCGCGTGGTGTAGTCGCTCCCGAGCGCCTCGACGGCGAACAGCGGCATGAAGGTGCCGACGAACGCGAGCACCGCGCCGACGGCGTAGACCTGACGGATGACGGGGTGGCGTTCGGGCACGGCGGCCATCCTGCCCGCACGCTGCGGGTCGAACCGTCAGTGCGCGACCAGCAGGTAGCGCTCGTCGGTGATCGGGCCGCCCCAGTAGACCTCGTCGACCAGGGGTACGACGTCCACGCGGCTCGCGTGCGGCTCGACGAGCCGTCGGCAGGTGGCGGCGTCGATGCCGGCGCCGGTGTGCCAGCGGCCCTCGACCAGGACCAGCCGCCCGCCGGGACGCAGCAGCCCGACCCAGCGGGCCAGCGCGGCGGGCGCGTCGGGCAGCGCCCACAGCACGTGACGGCACAGCACGACATCGGCCGACGCGGCGTCGTACGGCGGCTGCGCGGCGTCGCCGACGTCGACGGCGACCTCGAGCCCGGCGGCACCCGCCTTGGCCCGGGCGCGCGAGATCATCGCGGGGGAGAGGTCGAGCCCGCGGACCCGGTGGCCAGCCTCGGCGAGCAGCACCGACAGGGTGCCGGTGCCGCAGCCGAGGTCGACGACGTCGACGGGCGGCATCGGCAGGTGGGCGGCGAGGAGCTGGCGCCACGCCTCGCGGGTGGCCGGGTCGCCGAGGCCGTGGTCGGGCTCGTCGTCGAAGGTGTCGGCCTCGCCGTCCCAGTAGGCGCGTGGATCGCTCACCGGCGGGTCACGGGTGGGTCATGGACTCGACGTCGAGAGCCGCGTCTAGCTCGGCCTCGGTGAGCTCGCCGCGCTCGACGTAGCCCAGGGCGAGCACCGTCTCGCGGATGGTGCGGCCCTCGGCGAGCGCCTGCTTGGCGATCGTGGCGGCGGCCTCGTAGCCCAGGTGCTTGTTGAGGGGCGTGACGACCGAGGGCGACGACTCGGCGTAGCGGCGCATCCGCTCGGCGTCGGCGGTGATGCCGTCGACGCAGCGGTGGGCCAGCAGCGTGGTCGACGACGCCAGCAGGCGCACGGACTCGAGCACGTTGCGGGCCATGACGGGCATGGCGACGTTGAGCTCGAAGCTGCCGCTGGCGCCGGCGGCGGTGACCGCCGCGTCGTTGCCGATGACCTGGAAGCAGACCATCAGGGTCGCCTCGGGCAGCACCGGGTTGACCTTGCCGGGCATGATGCTGGACCCGGGCTGCAGGTCGGGCAGGTGGATCTCGGCGAGGCCGGTCGTGGGACCCGACGACATCCAGCGCAGGTCGTTGCAGATCTTGGTCAGGCCGACCGCGATCGTGCGCAGCACGCCGCTGAGCTCGACCAGGGAGTCGCGGGTGCCCTGGGCCTCGAAGTGGTTGCGTGCCTCGGTGAACTCCTGGCCGGTGGCCTCGGAGAGCACCTCGATCACCCGCGCCGCGAAGCCGGGCGGGGTGTTGATGCCGGTGCCGACGGCGGTGCCGCCCAGCGGCAGCTCGCGGACCCGCGGCAGCACCGACTGCAGCCGCTCGCCCGCGTAGGCCAGCGTGGCGGCGTACCCGCCGAGCTCCTGGCCGAGCATGACCGGGGTGGCGTCCATGAGGTGGGTGCGTCCGGACTTCACCAGGCCGGAGAACTCCTCGGCCTTGGCGGCCAGGGAGTCGTGCAGCGTGGCGAGCGCCGGCAGCAGGTCGTCGACGACCGCCAGCGTCACCGCCACGTGGATCGCGGTGGGGAACGTGTCGTTGCTCGACTGGCTCGCGTTGACGTGGTCGTTGGGGTGCGCCTCGGTGCCGGCGCGGGCGGCCAGGGAGGCGATCACCTCGTTTGCGTTCATGTTGCTGCTGGTGCCCGAGCCGGTCTGGAAGACGTCGACGGGGAACTCGGCGTCGTGCTCGCCGGCGGCCACGGCGCGGGCGGCGGTCGCCACGGCGTCGCTGAGCTCGGCGGCGATGACGCCCAGCTCGCCGTTGACGACGGCCGCGGCGGCCTTGACGTGGCCCAGCGCGTGCACGAGCGCCGGCTCGATCGGGGTGCCGCTGATCGGGAAGTTGTCGACCGCGCGCTGGGTCTGGGCCCGCCACAGGGCCGCCTGCGGCACCTCGACCTCGCCCATGGAGTCGTGCTCGATCCTGAAGTCCATGGGGCCAACGTAACCAGCCGCCCTTGACGAACGTGTAATCAATCGGTTACCAATAGGCCGTGGACCCGTTCGCCGCCCTCGCCGACCCCGTACGCCGGGAGCTCCTGCGGTCCCTCACGCCCGGCCCGACCCGGGTCGTCGACCTCGCCGCGGCCCACCCGATCAGCCGACCGGCCGTGAGCAGGCACCTGCGTCTGCTCGTCGAGGCCGGGCTGGCCACCGTCGAGGACCGGGGCCGTGAGCGGCACTACGCGCTCGACCGGACCGGGCTCGGACCGGTCCAGGGACTCCTCGACGACCTGCACGCGCCGGCCCGCTTCGCCGAGTCGGCCCTCGACGGCCTCGACCTCGAGGTCCGCCGGACGGTTCGCGACCGCCGTACGACTGTCGGCACCACCACCGGCACCACCACCACCGAGGAGACCGCATGACCGTGCTCGGCACCCGCGAGGGCCGGAGCCTCGTCTTCACCCGCACCTACGCCGCGCCCCTGGACGACGTGTGGGCCGCCTGCACCGAGCCCGCGCGCCTCGAGCGCTGGATCGGCACCTGGGCCGGTGACCCGGCCGCCGGTGAGGTGAGGTTCCGGATGACCGCGGAGGGCGACGACGTGCCCGAGGAGGTCTACGACGTCGAGCTGTGCGAGCCGCCGCGACGCTTCGTGCTGCGCAGCCGGGAGGCGGCGCCGTTCTCCGAGGACGGCTCGGGCCCCCGGGTGCACTGGCGGCACACGCTCGAGCTGGATGAGTCCGACGGCCTGACCACGCTGCGCTTCACCCAGGCCGTCCCCGAGGGCCCCACCGGCGCCGCCATGGTCGCCAGCGTCGGCCCCGGCTGGGACTACTACCTCGACCGGCTCACCGCCGACCTCGGTGGCGCCGACGTCGCCGGGATCGACTTCGAGCCCTACCTCGAGCGCTCGGAGCACTACCGGGCGCTGTTCGGCTGACTCTCAGCCGGCCTCGAGGTGGGCCTTGACGAGGTCCGCCACGGCACGCATCCCGGTCGCGTTGGGGTGGTAGGCCAGCGGGCGCCCGGGGAGCGGGACGCGGGCGCCGACCGACCACGGGTCCGCGGACCAGGCGTGGTGCTCGCGGCTGGCCGCGCCGGCGGCGACGAGCTCGCACCCGGTCGCGGCTGCCGCGGCGGCGGTGGCCGCCGCGAGCCGCTCGCCCGTACGACGGCCCTGGTCGACGTAGCGCTCGCGCAGCGGGAAGGCCGCCTGGCCCGCGGGCGGCAGCAGCGTCAGGTAGTCGACGAAGACGACCCTGGCCTGCGGCGAGCGACGTCGTACGGCGCGCGCGACGGCCCGCATCGCCCCGCCGAGCCCGGCGAGCGCGACCTGGCGGGCGGTCGGGTCGAGCGCGTGCCGCAGCCTCGGACCGACCACCGGCAGCAGGCGCAGCGGCGAGGGGATCGTGGCGACGAGCAGGCCCGGCACGTAGAAGACGTCGTTGCCGCCGATGGTGATGGTCACCAGGGTCTCGGTGCCGTCGAGCGCCTCGACCTGCGGCGGGGCGCCGAGCTGGCTGTCGGTCAGCAGGTGTGCGGTGGTCGCCCCGGAGAACGAGACGTCGACGAACTCGGGTCCCGGCTCGAGCCCCAGGTCGGCGGCGAGCAGGTGGGGGTAGTTGCGTGCCGAGCGCATCGCCGCGCGCGGGCTGCCGGGCGCGCGGGGGGCGATGCCCGGACCAGCCGCCATGGAGCTGCCGAGCGCGACGTACCGGGTCATGGGTCGGACCCTACGACGACTGCCTAGGCTTCGGGCATGTCCCAGTGGTTGGAGGACCTCAGCACCCTGCAGGTGCTCCTGCTCATCGGCGGAGTGCTCGTGGGTGGATCGCTCCTCGCCGCGCTCGTCGGGGCGGTGCTGGTCCGTCTCGGGATGCGTCGTCCGTGGGTCGTCGACCGCGCGAGCCGCTTGTCCTTCCGGCTGCTCGGACTGGTCAAGCGGCCGCTCACGATCGTGGTGCTCGACGAGGTGGCCGCGGTGATCCAGACCGGCCACTACACCAAGAACATCTCCGACGCCCTCCTGGAGAACCACGACGAGCTCAAGTCGCTGGTCGCCGAGAAGGTGCGCGCCGACCCCAACGCCCGCCTGGTCAGCAAGCTGCCGGGCTACGACGCGATCGTCGGCGAGGTCTCCGAGACGGTGCTGCGCGTCCTCATCGACATGCTCAGCGATCCCCGCATGGACGAGCTCGTCTCCGACCTGCTGCGCAACAACCTCGAGCAGATCAAGCTCGCGGTGCGCGACCGCGCCCACGAGGGGGCGGCCCCGATGAAGCCCGCCGACCCGATCCCCGCCTCGGCGCCGGTCGACCGAGCCCGGCGCTCCTAGCCGACCACGGGAGCGACCACTAGAGCGAGCCGACGTAGAGCCAGTACCGCTCGTCGCGCTCCTGCAGCCGCACCTCGAGCGGCACGGCCCGGGTGGCGGCGAAGACCTCGCCCAGGGTCGCCTCGAGATCGGGCGCCTCGGCCGCCGACCACACCGCCACCGCACCGCCCGGACGCAGCACGGCCCGCACCGACTCGAGGAACGGCCGGGCGTAGAGGGCGGCGTTGGCGTCGTGCACCAGGTAGCCCGGGCCGTTGTCGACGTCGAGCAGGACCAGGTCGTACGACGCCGCGCGAGCCTCCGCGACCGCCACCGCGACGTCGGCGACGACGACCCGGACCCGCTCGTCGGCCAGCAGTGCCGGGCCGTGGGGGATGGTCCCGTCACGCATCCAGGCGACCAGTGCCGGCTCGACCTCGACCACCGCACACACCTCGACGCGCGGGTCGGCGAGCACCTCTCGCATCGTGAACCCGAGCCCGAGTCCGCCGACGACGACCGCACGCGGTGACGCGACCTGGGCCAGGGCGGCGGTGGCCAGGGCCCGCTCGGAGGACACCTCGACGGTGTCCATCACGAAGACCCCGTTGGCGCGCAGCTCGAGGACGGGCGCACCCGGACCGGACTGCTCCGGTGCGGGCCGGCGCTCGCGGAGCACGAGCTCCCCGCGGTCGGTCTCGACTCGGGCGATCTCGACGTAGTCCATGCCCCCACCCTGCCGGACTTCTCATGTTTCCCTCATGAAGCCTCCCTACGGTCGTGGAAACATCAACTACCTACTCGGAGGCAGTTCCATGAAGCACGTCCTCGGCATCCAGCCGACCACCCTGCGCACCGATCTCGGGCTGCTCGGCCTGCGCCTCGTCCTCGGCGTCGTGATGATCGCCCACGGCTGGCAGAAGCTCGACACCCAGGGCTTCACGGCCACCGCCGACGGGTTCGACGCGATGGGCATCCCCGCCCCGGAGGCGGCGGCGGCCTACGCGATCGGCGTCGAGCTGGTCGGTGGCGCACTGCTCCTGGTCGGGGTGCTCACCCCGCTCGTCGGCCTGCTCGTCGCCGCCGACATGGCCGGTGCGTTCTGGTACGTCCACCGCGACGCGTTCTTCGCCACCGAGGGCGGCTACGAGTTCGTCCTCGTGCTCGGCGTCCTCGGCGCAGCCCTGGCGGCGACCGGTGCCGGCCGGCTCTCGGTCGACCGCCTCCTGGTCCCGACGCCTGCCCCCGATGCCGGCGCCACCGGCTCGGACGCCTCGGCCGGGCAGCGCGAGGACGTGCTCAGCCGCTGACGATCTCCTCGGCATGGGCCGCGACCCAGGTGATCAGGGGTGTCATCGCCTCCACCAGGTCGCGGCCCAGCGGGGTGAGTCGGTAGTCGACCCGCGGCGGCACCTCGGGATAGGCCGTGCGCTGGACGAGACCGTCGGCCTCGAAGGTCCGCAGCGTCGAGGCGAGCATCTTCTCGCTGATGCCGTCGACCTCGCGGCGCAGCTCGCCCCACCGCAGCGTGCCGCCGGCCAGGGCCGCCAGCACCAGCACCCCCCACTTGCTCGTCACGTGGTCGAGCACCACCCGGCTGGGGCAGCCGGTCACATAGATGTCGGGCCGGTCGGCCCGCAGGGATCCAAGACTCACCGTCATGCCACTACCTTACCGAAAGGTGGGTACCTCCCGATGGGAAGCATCAGCAGGGGCTGGTCGTTGAGCCGGTCATGACCATCCTCATCACCGCAGCCTCCGGCCAGCTCGGCCGCCTCGTCCTCGACTCCCTGCTCCAGCGCGGGGTCGACCCGACCACCCTGCGCGCCGGCGCGCGCACCCCGGCCAGCCTGGCGTCGTACGCCGAGCGCGGCGTCGACGTGGTGCACCTCGACTACTCCGACCCGGCCACGGTCCTCGCGGCCGCGCAGGGAGTCGACCGGGTGCTCCTGATCTCGAGCAGCGAGGTCGGACAGCGCGTCGCCCAGCACCAGAGCGTCATCGACGCCGCCGTGGCCCACGGCATCGGCCACCTCGTCTACACCAGTGCGCCCCAGGCGACTACCGCCGACTTCGTGCTCGCGCCCGAGCACAAGGCGACCGAGGAGGCCATCGCCGCGTCCGGTGTCCCGGCCACGATCCTGCGCAACAACTGGTACCACGAGAACTACGCCGATGCCCTCGCCACCGCGCGCGACACCGGCCTGGTCACCACCAGTGCCGGCGACGGTCGCGTCGCCGGCGCCGCCCGGCGGGACTTCGCCGAGGGTGCCGCCGTCGTGCTCACCACCGACGGCCACGCGGGCCAGGTCTACGAGCTGGCCGGCGACGTCGAGTTCGACTTCGACCTGCTCGCCGCCGCGTTCGCCGAGGTGCTCGGCCGGGAGGTCCGGGTGCAGCAGCTCACCACCGCGGAGCACGTCGCCCTGCTCGAGTCGTTCGGCCTCGACGCCGGCACGGCGGGCTTCGTCGCGGGCATCGACGACGGCATCCGCCGCGGCGTCCTCGCCGGCCCCGACGGGACGCTGTCGCGTCTCCTCGGTCGTCCGACCACGCCGCTCGTCGACGGCCTGCGCCCGCTGGCCTGACCCGTGCGGAGGTCCCGGCGGGTGGTGTCGAGCTCGCCGGGACCTGCGAGCGTGGTGGACATGACGAACAACGAGTCCGCAGGCCAGGTCTCCGAGGTCCAGAAGATGGACCCGGCCGATGCCGACACCCCGATCGACGACAGCCAGGGCGTCGCCGGCAACCCCGACGCGCCCACCCCGGACGAGCTCGGCGAGGCCGGTCCCAACGCCAACCCCAACAAGGGCCAGGACACCCACTAGGGGTGGTGCCCGGGCGCGGGGTGCCGGGCCCGGCGCTCAGCCGTCCGAGCGCACCCGGATCCCGCTGAGCGGGACGGTGACCGCGCCGCCGGGATCGGTGAAGAAGTCGTTGCCCTTGTCGTCCACGACGATGAAGGCCGGGAAGTCCTCGACCTCGATCCTCCAGACGGCCTCCATGCCGAGCTCGGCGTACTCGAGCACCTCCTGGCTGCGGATGCAGTCCTGGGCCAGACGGGCGGCCGGCCCGCCGATGGAGCCGAGGTAGAACCCGCCGTGCGCGGCGCACGCCTGGGTGACGACCTTGGAGCGGTTGCCCTTGGCGAGCATCACCATCGAGCCGCCGGCGGCCTGGAACGCCTCGACGTAGGAGTCCATCCGCCCGGCGGTCGTCGGGCCGAACGACCCCGAGGCCATCCCGGCGGGGGTCTTGGCCGGCCCGGCGTAGTAGACGGGGTGGTCCTTGAGGTAGTCGGGCATCGGCTCGCCCGCGTCGAGGCGCTCCTGGATCTTGGCGTGCGCGATGTCGCGGGCGACGACCAGCGGCCCGGTCAGCGACAGCCGCGTCTTGACCGGGTGGCGCGACAGCTCGGCCAGGATGTCGGCCATCGGCTGGTTGAGGTCGATAGCGACGACCTCGCCGCCCGCGATGTCGTCGGCGACCCCGGCGTCGGGCATGTAGTGGGCCGGGTCGGTCTCCAGTTGCTCGAGGAAGACGCCCTCGGCGGTGATCTTGCCGAGGGCCTGACGGTCGGCCGAGCACGACACGGCGATCGCGACCGGGCAGGACGCACCGTGGCGGGGGAGCCGCACCACCCGCACGTCGTGGCAGAAGTACTTGCCGCCGAACTGCGCGCCGATCCCGAACGACTGCGTGAGCTCGAAGACCTGCTCCTCCAGCTCGAGGTCGCGGAACCCGTGGGCGTCCATCGATCCCTCGGTCGGGAGGTGGTCGAGGTAGTGCGCCGAGGCGTACTTCGCGGTCTTGAGCGCGTACTCGGCCGAGGTGCCGCCGATGACGATCGCCAGGTGGTACGGCGGGCACGCGGCGGTGCCGAGCGAGCGGATCTTCTCGTCGAGGAAGGCCAGCATCCGCTGGGGGTTGAGGATCGCCTTGGTCTCCTGGAACAGGAACGACTTGTTGGCCGACCCGCCGCCCTTGGCCATGAAGAGGAACTTGTACTCCGGCGTGCCGTCGGCGCCGGTCGGCGTCGAGTAGAGCTCGATCTGGGCCGGCAGGTTGGTGCCGGTGTTCTTCTCCTCGTACGTCGTCAGCGGCGCCAGCTGCGAGTAGCGCAGGTTGAGCCGCGTGTAGGCGTCGTGCACCCCGCGCGAGATCGCCTCGGCGTCGTCGACGCCGGTGAGCACCCCCTCGGACTTCTTGCCCATCACGATCGCGGTGCCGGTGTCCTGGCACATCGGCAGCACGCCGCCGGCGGAGATGTTGACGTTCTTGAGCAGGTCGAGCGCGACGAACCGGTCGTTGCCCGAGGCCTCGGGGTCGTCGATGATCTTGCGCAGCTGGGCCAGGTGGGCCGGACGCAGGTAGTGGCTGATGTCGTGCATCGCCTCGGCGGTCAGACGCCGCAGCGCCTCGGGCGCCACCTGCAGGAACGTGCGCCCGCCGGCCTCGACCGTCGAGACGCCCTCGGTGGTCACCAACCGGTACGGCGTGGCGTCGGGGCCGGTGGGGAGGAGGTCGGAGTAGCGGAACTCGGCTTCGGTCACGACCGACCAGATTAGTGCTCGTAGTCTGGGCCCGTGACCGAGCCCGACAAGACGCCCGACCTGCGCATCTCGGACGCCGAGCGTCACCAGGTGGCCGAGATCCTGCGCGAGGCGGCCGGCGACGGGCGCATCGACCTCGACGAGCTCGACGAGCGGCTCGAGGCGACGTACGCCGCCCGCACCTACGCCGACCTGGTGCCCCTCACCAGCGACCTGCCCGCCAGCTCCGCACCCCCGGCCGCTGCGCGCAGCGAGATCGTGCCGTCCGGCGACACCCAGCCCCAGCGGCACCTCGCGATCATGGGCGGCCTGGAGCGCAAGGGCGCCTGGACCGTCCCGGTCTCGATGAGCGTCACCTGCCTCATGGGCGGCGCCGACCTCGACCTGCGCGAGGCCCGCTGGTCGGCTCGTGAGTGCGTGCTGACGGTCAACGCCTTCATGGGCGGGGCCTCGATCGTGGTCGGCCCCGACGTCGACGTCGTGATGGAGGGCGTCGGCATCATGGGCGGCTACTCCGGCCCCGACCCGCGCCGCAAGCACGAGGTCGAGGCCGAGCTCACCCCCGACTCGCCCGTGCTGCGGATCAAGGGCTTCGCCGTCTGGGGCGGGGTCTCGGTCGAGCGCCGACCCCGCGACGGGCGTCCCGACGACCGCGCACCGCGCAAGCTGCCCTGACATGACCGAGCAGCCCCCGCCCCCCGCAGGCACCCCCTGGAACGGCCCGCCGCAGGGCCCGCCGCAGGGCCCGCCGCAGGGCCCGCCGCAGGGCCCGCCGACGTACCCGGCCTACTCCCCGTACCCGCCGCCGTACCCACCGGCCGGGCTGCCCCCCACCAACCGCCTGCGGCTGGTGCTGGCCCTGGCCGCCGCGCTCACGGTGCTGGCGGCCGCGGTCGTCGTGCCCGTCGTGCTGCTGCGCGACGACGAGGACGACGCCCCCGCGAGCGCCCGGAGCAGCACCCCGTCGCCGGGACAGGGCGGGGCGCCATCCGGCGGCCTGGGCGAGGTGCGGACCTACCCCGGCCTGCCGACCACCCACGTCACCGACCCCGTCGACTACGAGCAGACCCCGCCCGTCGGCGGCCCCCACTTCGGCGAGTGGCTCGACTGCGGCGTCTACGACTCCCCGGTGCAGGACGAGAACGCCGTGCACGACCTCGAGCACGGCGCCGTGTGGATCACCTACGACCCCGCCCTGGGCGACGACGACGTCGCCACGCTCGCGGACGCGCTCCCGCAGAACGGCATCCTGTCGCCGTACGACGGTCTTCCGGCGCCCGTCGTCGTCACCGTGTGGGGCGTCCAGCTGGCCCTGACCGGTGCCGACGACCCGCGGCTTGCCACGTTCGTCGACGAGTACGACGACGGTGTCACCGCGCCGGAGCCGTTCGCCTCGTGCGCCGGCGGCACCGCCGCCGGCGGGGGCACGCCGGCCTGACCCGCCCGCCCGCCTGACTCACGCGCACCGACCCACCCGCCGACACGCCACGAGGGCCGGGCCCCGGTTGCCCGGAGCCCGACCCTCGCACGTGCGGGACCAGCTAGACCGTCGCGCCCTGCTTGTCGAGCTCGGTGATCCGACCGGCCCGCTCGCGGTCGATGGTGAGGTTCTCACCGGTGGTCGGGTCGAAGAGGTGGATCTTGGCGGTGTTGACCCAGATCTCGGCCTCGTCGCCCTCGCGGACCGTGCTGGACCCGTCGAGCGACACCACGAGCTGGGTGCGCAGCGACTCGCCGTCGAGGTCGCGCTCGAGCTCCTGCAGCTGCGACTGCACCTCGGGCGGCGCCTCGAAGGGGATGTAGGCGTAGGCCTCGTTGCCGAGCCACTCGACGACCTCGACCGTGGCGCGGAACGTCGACCCGGTGGTGTCCTGGTCGACGACCGAGGCGTCCTCGAAGTCACCGGGACGGATGCCGGCGATGAGCAGGCCCCGGCCCTCGGCGCGGGCGGCCTTGTCGGCCGGGATCTCGACCGAGCCGAACGGCAGCTTGACCGAGGTGCCCTCGACGGTGGCGGGCAGGAAGTTCATCGGCGGCGAGCCGATGAAGCCGGCGACGAACAGGTTGCCGGGGTTGTCGTAGAGCTCGCGCGGGGTGGCCAGCTGCTGCAGGATGCCGCGCTTGAGCACCGCGACCCGGTCGCCCAGGGTCATCGCCTCGGTCTGGTCGTGGGTGACGTAGACCGTGGTGATGCCCAGGCGCTTCTGCAGCCGGGCGATCTCGGAGCGCATCTGACCGCGCAGCTTGGCGTCGAGGTTGGACAGCGGCTCGTCGAAGAGGAACGCGTCGGCCTCGCGCACGATCGCGCGACCCATGGCGACCCGCTGTCGCTGACCACCGGACAGGTTGCCGGGCTTGCGCTCGAGGTGCTCGTCGAGCTCGAGCGTCTTGGACGCGGCCCGCACCTTCTCGTCGACCTCCTGGTCGGAGGCCTTGGCCAGCCGCAACGGGAACGCGATGTTCTCGTAGACGGTGAGGTGGGGGTAGAGCGCGTAGTTCTGGAACACCATCGCCAGGTTGCGGTCGCGCGGGGCGAGGTCGTTGACCCGCTTGTCGCCGATCATCATGTCGCCCGAGGTGATGTCCTCGAGCCCCACGATCATCCGCAGCAGGGTCGACTTCCCGCACCCCGACGGGCCGACGAGGATCATGAACTCGCCGTCCTGGACGTCGATGCTGACGTCGTTGACGGCAGGGAAGCCGTCGCCGTACTTCTTGACGATGTTCCTCATGTCGATACCGGCCATGAGCGGATCACCCCTTCACTGCGCCGGAGGTGAGGCCGGCGACGATCTTGCGCTGGAAAATCAGGACGATGGCGATGATCGGGATCGTCGCGACGACGGCTCCCGCGGCCAGCAGCGACGCCGGCCGGTTGAACGGGTCGGCGCCGACGAAGAACGACAGCGCCGCTGGGATCGGTCTGGCGTTCTCGGTCGAGGTCAACGAGATGCCGAAGACGAAGTCGTTCCACGCGAAGAAGAACGTCAGGATCGCCGCGGTGAAGACACCGGGTGCGGCCAGGGGCACGATCACCTTGCGGAAGGCCTGCCACGACGTCGCGCCGTCGACCTGCGCGGCCTGCTCCATCTCCCACGGGATCTCGCGGAAGAACGCCGACAGCGTCCAGATCGCGAGGGGCAGCGTGAAGGACATGTAGGGGATGATCAGGCCGATCCAGGTGTCGTAGATGCCGATCGTGCGCCACAGGTCGAACAGCGGCCCGACGAGCGACACGACCGGGAACATCGCGATCACCAGGGCGGTGGTCAGCACGAACTTCTTGCCCTTGAACTCCAGCCGCGCGATGGCGTACGCCGCCAGCGTGGCCAGGATGACCGAGAGGGCGGTCGCGATCAGGCAGATGCCGATCGAGTTGATGATCGCGCGACGGAACTGCTCGTCGGCCAGGACGTCGTGGTAGTTGGTCCACCCGGCGCCGGTGCCGTCGGCCGGCAGGAAGCCGGGGTTGCCGACCGTGATGGACTCCTGCGACTTGAACGACAGCGAGACGATCCATGCGATGGGCAGCAGGCACCAGGCCAGCACGAAGGCGATGCCGACCGTGAGGCCGATCTTGTTCTTCAGCATCTCAGCTCTCCTGCCTGGCGGCTGCGAGGTCGACCCGGAACAGCTTGACGATCACGAAGGCGACCACCAGCACCGACAGGAACAGCAGCACGGACAACGCCGAGCCGATGCCCAGCTGGAACTGCTCGATCACCTGCCGGTAGGTCAGGAACGAGATCGACTCGGTGTTGTAGGCGCCGGCGGTCATCACGAAGATGTTGTCGAAGATCCGGTAGGCGTCGAGGGCGCGGAACAGCACGGCGACCATGATCGCGGCGCGCATATTGGGCAGGATCACCTTGGTCAGCCGCTGGAGCCACGTGGCCCCGTCGACCTTGGCGGCCTCGATCATGTCCTCGGACACCTGGGCGAGCCCGGCCAGCAGCAGCAGCGACATGAACGGCGTGGTCTTCCAGATCTCGGAGATCATGATCGCCGCGATCGAGGAGCTGTAGCCGTCGAACCAGTTGAAGGTCTCGTCGACGAACGGGAGCCACGAGTTGACGAAGCCGTTGTTGTTGGAGAACGCGAACTGCCAGGCGAAGCCCGAGACCACGGTGATGATGCCGTAGGGGATCAGGATCGAGGTCCGGATCAGCCCGCGGGCGAAGATCACCCGGTGCATGACCATCGCGAAGGCGAAGCCGATGACGAGCTCGACCCCGACGGTGACGATCATGATGAAGACCGTGTTGAGCGTGGTCTTCCAGAACAGCGGGTCGCTCAGCGCGGTGAGGTAGTTGCTCAGCCCGATGAACTCGCGGTCGTCGGGCGCGGTCAGGGAGTACTGGAACAGCGACAGGTAGAGCGCCCGCAGCATCGGGAACGCCGTGACCAGCAGCATCAGGAGCAGTGCCGGGGCCACCAGTCGACGGCCGAGACGGTTCTCGGCGACCATCCGGTCGCTCTGCTCGGGCTTCGCGTCGCGGCGCGGGCTGCTGGTCTGCGGGGGTGCTTTGGTGAGGCTCACAGGAGGGCCTTCCCACTCAGGACGTCACGCAGGAACTTCGCGGACTTCTCCGGGGTGCTGTCGGGGTCGACCTGGGTCGGGGAGTGCCAGCGCGACTGCACCGCGCTGGAGATCTGGCTGTAGAACGCGCTCTTGGGTCGCGGGCCACCGGAGTCGATGCTGTCGCGCCACAGCTTGAGCAGCTCGGTCGGGTAGGCCTCGCTGAGGGCCTTCTCGTCGTAGACCGAGGCCCGCGACGGCATCAGGCCCTCGTTGACGGCCAGCTCGGCCTGCGCCTCGGGCGTCGTGACGCACTTGGCGGCCTCCTTGGCCCAGCCGACGTTCTTGGAATAGGCGCCCACGCCGATGTCGATGCCACCGATGGGGGGCTTGGACTCCTCGCCCTGGACGGTCTCGGGGTAGCGGGCGAAGCCGAGGTCCTTCAGCGCGGCCTCGTCGGCCGGCCCGCCCGGCTTGCCGAGCAGGTCGACGTAGTTCTTGTAGACGAAGGTCCAGCTGGTCATGAACTCGCCGGGACCGTCCGCGGGGTACATCGCGCCGAGGCTGGTGCCCTCGTTGGACGTCGTGAGGTCGGGCTGGGCGGCCTTGGAGTCGGCCAGCTTCTCGATCACCGCGGCTGCGGCCTTGCCGGCGTCGGAGTCGATGGTGACCTTGGCGTCACGACCCTCCTCGACGGTGTCGGGGTCGAGGATGTTGCCACCGGCCCCCTGGATGAGGGAGTTGATCCACACCACGTAGCCCTCGTAGCGGTTGGCCTGCACCCCGACCGTGCCTCCCTGGGACGAGGCGGCGTCGATGACCTGGTCCCAGGTGACGGGCTGGGTCATGTCGAGGCCGGCGGCCTCGGCGAGGGACTTGCGGTACCAGAGGACCTGGGTGTTGGCCCACTGGGGAGCCGCGAAGATCTTGTCGTCCCACTTCACGGTCTCGGCCGCTCCGGCCAGGACGTCGTCGTCGACGAGCGCGTCGGCGTCGGCGCCCTCGAACGGCTCGAGCCAACCGGCGTTGGCGAACTCGGCGACGAACACCGGGTCGAGGCTCATCAGGTCGGTCGAGGAGTCCTTGGCGGCGAGGCGGCGCGCGAGCTGGGTGCGCTGGTCGGTGGCGCTGGCGGGCAGCAGCTGGATCTTGATGTCGTAGTCGTCGGTGCTGCACTTCTTCGCCAGGGCGCCGAGCGTCGCCTGTCCGTCGGGGTTGATGTACCAGTTGACGACCGGCTTGCCGTCGCTGCCGCACGCGGACAGCAGGGTGCCGGTCAGCGTCAGGGCCGCAGCCGCAGCCACACCCCGCCCGCGTCGTCGTGCTCGACGAGTCGGGCGCGGTGTGCGCTCCGCTCGTCCGGTCGTGTTCGGCTCCATCGCAGGATCCCCTCCCGGGTCGTGGATCTCGTCACACCCTGGCCTGGCCGGGTGCACGTTGTCCAGACCACCTCGGGTGAAGCGACGGGTGGCGGTGGTGCGCGCTGACCTGCACGTATGCGCTCGGCGTGCGTCAGCGTGGGGTGGTACGCCGTGCGTTGGTCGCGATCGCCCGGGTGAAGGTGTCGAAGAGCTGCGGCGGCAGGTCGTGGCCCATGCCGTCGACGAGCAGCAGGTCGGCGCCGGGCACCGCGGCGGCGGTGGCGCGCCCGCCGGACACGTGGACCATCTTGTCGGCCAGGCCGTGCACCACCACCGTGGGGACGTGCAGGGCCCGCAGCCGCGGCGTACGGTCCGGCTGGGTGACGATCGCGGCCATCTGCCGGGTGAGGCCGGCCAGGGACACGCCGCGGTCGTAGGTGTCGGCGGCGCGCTGCTCGGTCTTCTCCAGGGACTGGGGGTAGCCGGGGGAGCCGATCAGCCGCGCGGTCGCGACGCTGGAGCGCAGGTAGCCCTCGCGGCCCCGGCTCGAGGCCAGCAGGTTGCGGAAGAGCACGGGGTGCTGCCAGCCGACCGAACGACGTCCGGTCGTCGACATGATGCTGGCCATCGACCGCACCCGTGCCGGGCTCTGCAGCGCCATCGACTGCACGATCATCCCGCCCATCGAGACCCCGGCGACGTGCGCCGACTCCAGGCCGAGGTGGTCCAGGAGGCCGAACGCGTCGGTGGCCATGTCGTCCAGGGTGTACGGCGCCCGCACCGGCAGCCCGGTGTAGGCGCGCACGAGCAACCGGCGGGTCACCCGCCCCGTGCCGCGGCTCGAGCGGCCCGCGTCGCGGTTGTCGAAGCGGATCACGAGGAAGCCCTCGCGGGCCAGCTGCTCGCACAGCTCGTCGTCCCACCACGTCATCGGGGCGCCCAGCCCCATCACGAGCAGCAGCGGCTCGTCGTCGGCGTCGCCGAAGGTCTGGTAGCAGAGCTCGATGTCGGGCGAGACCGGCGCGAACAGCTCGTCGGAGACCTTGACCGGTCGGGGCTGGGAGACGGGCGCGTTCGGCACTGCTCCATCCAAGCACGCGTCCTACCTGGCGGTTCGGGCAGCGACCGGCGGGTCTCGCGTCGTAACGTGCGTCACATGAGCGACAACCCCCTCGGGTCCTTCCTGATGCCCGACGGCTTCGGACGCCCGCCGCTGGCCGCCGTCCTGCGCGAGGGCAGCGTGGCCGCCGAGGCCGGCCGCTACGTCCTGCGCGCCCGCGACGAGCGCCGGTCGCGCCGCGCGCGCCCCTACACCGACAGGTCCGCCGCCCGAGCCGTCGAGCCGGTCATCCTGGTGCCCGGGTTCATGGCCGGCGACGGGTCGCTGACCCTGATGGCCCGCACGCTGCGAGCCGGGGGCTTCCGCACCTACCGCTCCCACATTCACGCCAACGTCGGCTGCACCGCCAACGCGGCCGCGCAGCTCGAGTCGCGGCTCGAGGCGATCGCGCTGCGCCGCGGCACCCGGGTCCAGATCGTCGGGCACAGCCTCGGCGGCATGCTGGCGCGCGGGGTCGCCGTACGCCGCCCCGACCTGGTCTCGGGCATCGTCACCCTCGGCAGCCCGATGCTCGCCCCGGCCGCCCACCACGTCGCCCTGTCGTGGGGCGTCGACACGCTGGTGCGGCTGAGCAAGGCCGGCGTGCCCGGGCTGATGGCCGAGGACTGCGTGGCCGGCGACTGTGCCCGGCTGAGCTTCGACGAGAGCCGCGCGCCGATGCCCGCCGACGTCGGCTTCACCGCGATCTACTCCCGGCGCGACGGCATCGTCGACTGGCGGGCCTGCATCGACCCGCTTGCGGTCCCCGTCGAGGTCACCGCCTCCCACGTCGGCATGGCCCTCGACCCGCGCGTGATCGACCACGTCACCGCCGCCCTGCGCCGCCAGATCGACTCCGGCCAGCAGCGCCTGCGCATCGCCTGAGCGACCCCTCGGCGGTCGAGGTGCGAGGAGCCCCGGCGACGAGCCTCGAGACCACCGCAGCCGAGGCACCGAACCCCACGACGCCGACCCCATGTCATTCAGAGGGCGCCAGGGTCTCGAGACGTCGAAGGCCCGGGCCGGAGCAAGCTCCGTCCGGGCCTTCGTCTCCTCGACCTGGCGGCTTGTGGGTAGGTCGCCGGCAGACGGCCTCGCAGGCTCGGCCGTCAGTCCGCCGACCTACGAGCCGCCAAAATCGATGGCCGCGAAGGCGCGGAGCTTCTCGAGGCGGTGCTCGGAGGTGATCGTGCGGATCGTGCCGGAGCGCGACCGCATCACCAGGGAGTGGGTGGTCGCGCCGCCGGCGCGATAGCGGACGCCCTTGACCAGGTCGCCGTCGGTGATGCCGGTGGCCACGAAGAAGCAGTCGTCGCCGGTGACGAGGTCGTCGGTCGAGAGCACCGCGTCGGGGCCGATCTCGAGGCCCGCGGCGGCGGCCCGCTCGTGCTCGGCCTCGTCCTGGGGCACCAGGCGGCCCTGGATGACGCCGCCGGTGCACTTCAGGGCGCAGGCGGCGATGATGCCCTCGGGGGTGCCGCCGGTACCGAGCAGCAGGTCGATGCCGGTGTCGGCCCGGGCGGCCACGATGGCCCCGGCGACGTCGCCGTCGGTGATGAACTTGATCATCGCGCCGGTCGCGCGGATCTCCTCGGCGAGGCCCTCGTGGCGCGGCCGGTCGAGCAGCATGACGGTGAGGTCGGAGGCCTTGGAGCCCTTGGCCTTGGCGACCTGGTGGATGTTCTCGGCCACCGGGTAGCGCAGGTCGACGACGTCGGCGGCCTCGGGACCCGTGACGAGCTTCTCCATGTAGAACACCGCCGACGGGTCGTACATCGAGCCGCGCGGGGCGACGGCCAGCACCGAGACGGCGTTGGTCATGCCCTTGGCGGTCAGGGTGGTGCCGTCGATCGGGTCGACCGCGACGTCGCACTCGGGACCGGTGCCGTCGCCGACCACCTCGCCGTTGTAGAGCATCGGGGCGTTGTCCTTCTCGCCCTCGCCGATGACCACGGTGCCGCGCATCTGGATCGTCGAGATCATCACCCGCATCGCGTTGACCGCGACGTCGTCGGCGCCGTTCTTGTCGCCGCGCCCGACCCACCGCCCGGCGGCCATCGCGGCCGCCTCGGTGACGCGCACGAGCTCGAGCGCCAGGTTGCGGTCGGGGGAGGTCGAGTCGACCTCGAACTGGGGCGGCAGCGCGGTCGGGCTCATGCCACGGATGCTACTGGTGGCGGTGCAGGCACGGCTCACGTCACGAGGAACAGGGCCGAGACGGCCGCCACCAGGCTCACCGGCGTCAGGAGCAGCGACACCCGGTGGAACTCGGCGAGCGAGGTGGTGCGCTCGTCCTCGTCCGTGCGGTCGGCGGGGGCGGTGACGTCGCGCAGGGTACGGCGCCACAGCAGGTTGGCCAGCGAGCCCGACAGGGTCAGGCCGGAGCCGACGTTGAGGCCGATCAGGGCCGCGAGGACGGCGACGTCGCCGAGCGGCGCGACGAGGGGGACCAGCAGCAGGGTCGCCGAGAGGTTGGTCAGCACGTTGGCCAGCACGGTCGCCAGCACCGCGATCACCAGCAGGGCCACGTACGACGTCGTCGACGGCACCAGGTGGTCGACGGCGTCGCCGAGGAAGCCGTCGGCGATCGCCGCCACGACGACCCCGAGCGACAGCACGAGGAGCGCGAACTCGGGGTGGGCGGCGGTGACGGCGTCACCGAGGCCGAGGAGACCACGGCGGTGCGCCCAGACGACGAGCACGACCGCGGCGGCGCCGGCGACCCAGCACGGGTCGACACCCAGCGGCGAGGTGGCGGCGAAGCCGGCGAGCATCAGCCCCACCACGCTCGCCGGCACCACGGGCAGCGGCACCGGGTCGGTGGGGGCGGGGCGGGCAGGCACCGCGAGCTCACGCCGGAAGAGCAGTCGCAGGCCGGCGTACTCGACGAGGAGGACCACCACGAGGACCGGGGCCATCGTGGCCGCGAACCCCGCGAACGTCAGCCCCAGCGACGGCAGCGCGAGCAGGTTGGTCAGGTTGGAGACCGGGAGCAGCAGGGAGGCCGAGTTGGCCATCCGGAGGCAGGCGTAGGCCGCGGGCCGGCTCGGCACCCCCGACGACGCGGCTGCCGCGACGACCACCGGGGTCAGCAGCACCACGGTGGCGTCGAGGCTGAGGACGGCGGTGACCGCGGCCGCGAGGAGGAACGCCACGGTGAGCAGGCGTACGGCGCCGCCGCCGCGCAGCAGGCTCCCGGCCGCGGTGAAGAGCCCGGCCCGGCCACAGACCTGGGCCACCACCAGGATCGCCACCAGGAAGGCCACGACCGGCGCGAGCTCGACGACGGTGTCGCGGGCGTGGCCGACCCCGACCAGCCCGGTCGCGAGGACGAGCACGCTCGCCCCCACGGACACCAGGGCCTCGACCAGGCGAGGTGGGTGGCGGTAGGCGACGACGAGCAGGGCGAGCAGCGCCGCGACTGCGACGAGGTCGAGCACAGGCACGGGTGCAACGTACCGGGGGAGCCCTCGGGGACGCCGACCTGGGACGATGGCGGGGTGATGACGGCGTGAGTGAGCAGGGTGGCCGCTACAACCGGTCCTTCGAGGGGCTGATCGGCGCGATCATCGTCATCGTGGTGGCCGTGCTCGGCTTCGTGGTGTTCCGGGGCCTGTTCAGCGACCCGCCCGAGCAGGAGGTCCCCGAGGTCGACTACGTGATGCTGGTGCGCGGCCTGCAGGACATCGGCGTCGACGTCGTCTACCCCGCCGACCTGCCCGAGGGGTGGCAGGCCTCGAAGGTGCAGTACGACCCGGGTGAGCGGCCGCGGGTCGAGATCAACCTCTACACCGACGACGACGAGTTCGTGGGCATCCGCCAGGTCGACGACGACGTCGACGACCTGCTGGCCGAGGCCGGCATCGAGGACGCCGACGAGGGCACCCCCCTGACCGGACCGGCCGCCGGGTCGGTCGCGGACCGCTGGGACTCCTGGGCCGACCCCGACGGCGACCACGCCTACACGACGACCGTCGCCGGCGACACGGTCCTCGTCTACGGCGGCGTCTCGGCCGACGAGCTGGCCGACGTGGTCGGCCGGCTGACGACCGACTCGCTGACTACGCCTTCTTCGTCGCCGGATCCGTCGCCTGCTTCGTGACCACGGCATCGAGGCGCTGACGGGCGCCGTCGAGCCAGTCCTGGCAGACCGTCGCCAGCGCCTCGCCGCGCTCCCAGAGCGCGAGCGACTCCTCGAGCGTCGTGCCCCCCGTCTCGAGACGGCGGACGACGTCGATCAGCTCCTCGCGGGCCTCCTCGTAGGTCTGGGTCGGCTCGCTCATGGGGTCTCCTCGTGGCTGGTCTGGACGGACGTGACGTCGGCGTGCACCCGGCCGTCGGCGACCCGGACGCTGACCGCGGCGCCGGCGCGGGTGGCGGTGACGGAGGTCAGGACGTGGCCGTCGGCGTCCTGCAGCACGGCGTAGCCGCGCTCGAGGGTGGCCAACGGGGAGAGCGCCCGGGCGCGGGCACGCTGGTGGCCGATGTCGTCGGCCGCGCGGTCGAGCCGGTGGCCCAGGCTGCGACGGGCGCGCTCGCGCAGGGCGTCGAGCTCGTCGTGGCGCCGGTCGACGAGGGTGCGGGGATCGGCCAGCGCCGGTCGCGAGCGCAGGGCGTCGAGCCCTGCCTGCTCGCGGGCGAGCGCGGAGAGCACCAGCGAGCGGAGCCGCTCGCGCGCGGACGCGACGGCGAAGGCCTCGGCGGCCACGTCGGGCACGACGAGCTTGGCGGCGTCGGTGGGCGTGGCCGCGCGGACGTCGGCGACCAGGTCGAGCAGCGGCTGGTCGGGCTCGTGCCCGATGGCGGAGACGACGGGGGTGCGCGCCGCAGCGACCGCACGCAGCAGGCCCTCGTCGCTGAAGGGCAGCAGGTCCTCGACCGAGCCGCCACCGCGGGCGATCACGATCACGTCGACCTCGGCGTCACGGTCGAGCCGGGCCAGAGCCTCCATCACCTCGCCGGCGGCGCGGGTGCCCTGCATGGTGGCGTGCGCGACGGTGAACTCGACCGCCGGCCACCGCCGCTGCGCGAGGTCGAGGACGTCGCGCTCGGCCGCCGACCTCGGCGCCGTGACCAGGCCGACCCGCCGAGGCAGGAACGGCAGCCGCCGCTTGAGCGCCGGGTCGAAGAGACCCTCGGCGGCCAGGAGCTGACGGCGCCGTTCGATCTGGGCGAGCAGCTCGCCGAGACCGACCATCCGGATCTCGCGCGCCTGCAGCGACAGGCTGCCCCGGTTGGCGTAGAACGTCGGCTTGGCGTGCAGGAGCACGCTGGCCCCCTCGACCAACGGCGGGTTCATCGAGTCGACCAGGGTGCGCGAGGCCGTCACCGGGATCGAGATGTCGGCCACCGAGTCGCGCAGGGTCAGGAACACCGTCTGCAGCCCGGGACGCTTGCTGAGCTGGGCCACCTGGCCCTCGACCCAGATCGAGCCCAGCCGGTCGATCCAGCCCGAGATGGCGTTGGCGACCTGCCGGACGGGCGCCGGCTGCTCGGGGGACGTCTCCATGGCCATGGCGTCCGACCCTATTGGTCGCCACCGACAGGCCCGACAGGCCCGACGGACCACACCCGCTCGAGCAGCCGGGTCGCCTCGGGCAGGGTCAGCCCGAGGCGGCGCGCGGCGGCGGCGTACTCCCCGGCCAGCTCGGTGGCGTCGGTCGGCGCGGTCGCGGCGGCGATCGAGGTGCCCCGGCGCCCCTCGGTGACCACGACGCCGTCGGCCTCGAGCTCGGTGTAGACGCGCTGCACGGTGCGCACACCGACGCCGAGGTCGACGGCCAGCTGCCGCACGGTCGGCAGCCGGGTGCCGGCGGGCAGGTCGCCGGTGGCGGCGCGACCGGCGATCTGGGCCCGCAGCTGCTCGTAGAGCGGGGTGGCGGCGTCGGGGTCGAGCGGCTGGATCGTCACGGTGGCACCGTAGAGGGTGGTAGGACGGGGGGTGTGCCCTACGCGCTGGTGGTCGGTGAGTCCCTGGTCGACGTGGTGACCGATGCGTCGGGCACGGCGGTCGAGCGGCCCGGCGGCAGCGCTGCCAACGTCGCGGTCGCCCTGGCCCGCCTCGGCCGGTCGGTGCGGTTCGTGACGTCGTACGCCGACGATGCGCGCGGAGCGTCGATCGCGGCCCACCTCGCCGGTTCGGGCGTGGTGCTCGCCACGGACCCCCACGTGCTGGTCCGCACCTCCTCGGCCGCCGCGACGATCGGACCGGACGGCTCGGCGAGCTACGTGTTCGACCTCGACTGGCAGATCGGCCCGGTCGTGCTGGAGGAGCCCCCGGCGTACGTCCACGTCTGCTCGATCGGCGCGGTGCTCGCGCCGGGCGCCGACGACGTGCTCGCCCTGCTCGACGCGCTCGACCCGTCGACGACGGTCACCTACGACGTCAACGCCCGTCCGGCGATCACCGGCACCGGACCCGAGGTGCTGGGGCGCGTCGAGTCCGTGTGCCGACGCGCCCACGTGGTCAAGGCCAGTGACGAGGACCTGGCCGCGCTCTACCCGACGTACGGGCTCGACGAGGCCGTCGCGCACCTGCGCGCGCTCGGACCGCGCGCGGTGGTCGTGACCCGCGGTGGTGAGGGCGCCTCCTGGTGGGACGCCGACGGCCGCACCGACGGGGAGGCCGTCAGGACCACCGTCGTCGACACCATCGGCGCCGGCGACACCTTCTCGGCCGCGGTCCTCGACGCGCTCTGGGACGGCCTCGACCCCGCCGCCACCGTGGCGCACGCAGCGCGCGCCGCCGCCGTCACCGTGTCCCGGCCGGGCGCCGACCCGCCGACGCGGGCCGACCTGTAGCGGCTCTCAGGGCGCCAGCCAGGAGTGCACGAGCGGCACGACGCTCGCGCCCTCGCCGGACGCCGAGGCGACCCGCTTCATCGACCCGGCCCGGATGTCGCCGACGGCGAAGACGCCCGGCATCGTGGTGGCGAGGTTGGCCGGGGGGAGCCCGTCGGCCCAGTGCGACGGCGGGACGTCGCGGCCGGTGAGCACGAAGCCGTGGGAGTCGCGGGCGACCCCGCTGGGGAGCCAGTCGCAGTGCGGCTCGGCGCCGAGCAGCAGGAACAGCCCGCCCGCCTCGCGCCGCGCGACCTCGCCCGACTCGAGGTCGCGGACCTCGAGCCACTCCAGCCGGCCCTCGCCACCGCCGTCGACGACCTCGGCGCAGGTCTGCACCGTGATGCGCGGGTTGTAGGACATCTCGTTGATCAGGTACGACGACATGGTCTCCTCGAGCGCGCGCCGGCGCACCATGATCGTCACCGACCGGGCGAAGCGCGACAGGTGGATCGCCGCCTGGCCCGCGGAGTTGCCGCCGCCGACGACCACGACGTCGGCGCCCTCCATCTCGCGCGCCACCGACATCGCCGAGCCGTAGGTGACGCCGAGCCCGACGAGGGCCTCGATGCTGTCGCGCCCGAGCTTGCGGTAGGCGACGCCGGTCGCGATGACGACCGAGCGCGCCTCGACGACCCCGCCCTCGGTGCGCAGCAGGTGGTGCCCCTCGGGTCCGCGCTCGAGCGCGTCGACCTCCCAGCCGGTGAAGAACTGCACGCCGAAGCGGATCGCCTGGTTGCGCGCCCGCTGGGCGAGCCGCATCCCGGAGATGCCACGCGGGAACCCCAGGTAGTTGCGGATCATCGAGCTCGTCCCGGCCTGCCCGCCGATCGCCTCGGCCTCGAGCACGACGGTGGACAGACCCTCGCTGCCGCCGTACACCGCTGCGGCGAGGCCTGCCGGTCCGGCGCCGACGATCGCGAGGTCGACGACCGTGTCGACCTTGAAGTCACCGGGGGCACCGTAGATCTGGGTGGCCACGTCACGGACCGTGGTGGGGGCGTACGCCGGTCGCCCCATCGTGCGCACCAGCGGCCAGGTCACCGGGCGGCCGGCCGCCTCGACCTCCTCGACGAGCTCGCGACCCTCGTCGGTCTCGGGGGCGAAGACCCGCGTCGGCATGCCCATCCGCTCGGTGTACTCACGCACCGCCGTGGTCAGCGGGTGTCCTGGCGGCGACACGATCCGCACCGTCTCGACCTCGGGTGCCGCGACCGTGGAGCCCCAGTCGGACAGCATCTCGGTGATCGCGCCGTGGAACTCCTCGTCGCGCACCCCGCGCGGCATCAGCAGGTAGGCGTCGTACTTGCCCTTGGCCAGGCCGGGGCGCAGCTCGGCGGCGTGCACGAGGAACCGGTCGTACGGCGCCGCGATGACGCGCCGAGCCGTCGGGACCTTCTTGCGCCAGTGATGGAACGCCTCGAGCGGGTGGGCGTCGGGCAGGTCGCCGTCCTGGACGAACAGCGCGACGGTCCCGCCCTCGGCCTTGACGGCCAGGACGACCTCGATCGTCTCGGCGGCCGATCCGGCGGTGCGCAGGTCGTAGTCGCGGGCGTAGCGACCGAACTCGTCGAGGAGGAACTCGGCGTGCTGGGCCGAGACCAGGAGGATGGTGGGGTTGGGCACACGGGTGGGCACGCGACGAGCATGCCACCGCGTCATGACGTCCGGGTTGTGTCAGTCGGTCTCGGGAGGCGCGGCCACCAGGCTCGAAGGTTCGTGCCACCTGGTGACCCGATTCGTCGAGCGTCATCGGACCGAGGTCGTCCGCCCGCAGCTCGGCAGGAGCAGCGACCGGCGTGTCCCTCGGGCGACGCCCTCGTCCGCCGGCGTTCGGTCCACACCCGGACGCTGACAGAATCACCGGGTGCGCCTGCGGATCGACCTCTCCTACGACGGGACGGACTTCCGGGGCTGGGCCACGCAACCCGGCCTGCGGACGGTCCAGGGTGAGCTGACCGGCGCGCTCGCGACGATCCTGCGCACGCCCGAGGTGGCGGTGGTCTGTGCCGGCCGCACCGACTCCGGGGTGCACGCCCGTGGCCAGGTCGTGCACACCGACGTACCGGACACGACCGAGCCCGCCGGCCTGGCCCGTCGGCTCAACGGGGTGCTCCCGCAGGACGTGCGCGTCCGCCGGGTGGTGGAGGCGGCCCCGGGCTTCGACGCCCGCTTCGGCGCGCTCTGGCGCCGCTACGCCTACCGGGTGGCCGACCGGCTCGACCTCGTCGACCCGCTGACCCGGTCCCACGTGCTGACCTGGGCGCGGCCCCTCGACCTCGACCTGATGAACGAGGCGTCCGCGCTGCTGCTGGGGCGCCACGACTTCGCGGCCTTCTGCAAGCAGCGCGAGGGGGCCACCACCATCCGCACGCTCCTCGACCTCGCGTGGGTCCGCGACGAGGCGGGCGTCGCGGTCGGCACGGTGCGGGCCGACGCGTTCTGCCACTCGATGGTGCGCGCGCTGGTCGGCTGCCTGCTGGCGGTGGGCGACGGCCGCCGCTCGCCCGACTGGGTCGGCGAGGTGCTGCGGGCCGGGCGGCGCGAGGGGGCGGCAGCGGTCGCGCACGCCCACGGGCTGACCCTCGAGGAGGTCGCCTACCCGGCCGACGACGAGCTCGTGGCACGCGCGACGCAGACGATGGCGAAGCGGGTGGCCGATGCCTGAGACCGGGCCCGAGCCGGCCGAGACCGACGCCGAGCACTACTTCACCGCCGACCCCTCGGTGCCGTTCCGGCGCGCGCCCGTCGAGGCCGAGGTGTGGGGTCGGCGGCTGTCGTTGGTCTCCGGCTCGGGCGTCTTCGCCCAGGGCCGCGTCGACATCGGCACCTCGGCGCTGTTCCGGGAGGTCCCGCCGCCGACCGGCATCGGGTCGGTCCTCGACCTCGGGTGCGGGTACGGCGTGATCGGGCTCGCGCTCGCCGCCGTCGTGCCGGGGCTGCGGGTGACCGCCGTCGACGTCAACGAGCGCGCGCTGCTGCTCGCCCGCGAGAACGCCGCGACCCTCGGCGTGACCGACCGGTTCACGGCGCTGACCCCCGACCGGGTCGACGCGCAGGCGACGTACGACGAGATCTGGTCCAACCCGCCGATCCGGATCGGCAAGCAGGCCCTGCACGAGCTGCTGCTGACCTGGCTCCCGCGCCTGGCGCCCGGCGGTCGCGCGGTGCTGGTCGTGGGCAAGAACCTCGGCGCCGACTCGCTGCAGCGGTGGCTCGGCGAGCAGGGCTACCCCACCGAGCGGCTGGCCAGCCACAAGGGCTTCCGGGTGCTCGAGTCGCGACGGCGTTGACGCAGGGCGCACGTCGTCGGTGAGACTGGTCCGGTGAAGCCACCGGCGGTGTCGTGATGGACCGTCGCGACGTGCACCCGCACCACCTGCTCCGCGCGGTGCTCGGCGACCGACTGGTGCGCGAGATCCTCGGTGACCTCGACGTCGACGCCGACGAGGTGCTGGTGACGCTCGACCAGCACTGGCTGGCCGCGGCGGACACCATCGACGTCGAGGAGATCGAGGCGGTCGGGATCGACCTCCCGACGGTGCTCGCTGCGATCAACCCGCCGTTCGACGAGCCGCCCGACTGGGGAGGGCGGCAGCTGACCGTGGCCACGAGGGACCTGCTGATGCGGGCGCTCGCGGTGCGCGGGCCGACCCAGGCGGTCCGGGTCGGCAGTAGCCACCTGCTGCTCTCGCTGATGTCGAGCAGGGACCCGCTGGTCTCCGCGACGCTCCGTGCGCACTCCCTGCACGGCCGCGCGGCACGCGGCGTCGTCGAGCGCTGGAGCCGGCGCGCGCCCTGAGGTCAGGTCGGGCCGACTCCGTCAGGACGGCCCCAGCCGTGGTGGGTGTACGACGCCGCCCGGGCGGGGCTCCTTGAGCTCGACGAACACCACGTGGGTGTCGGTGTCGCCGATGTTGTGCCCGCTGTGCTCCTGGGCGTCGAGCCACCGGGCCGAGCCGGCCGGGATCTCCACCTCGACCTCGGCGTCGCCGGCGTACAGCTGGCGGCGGAAGGACGACAGCGTCACCATCACGCTGTCGGGGTGCTGGTGCGGGGTGGTCTGGGCCCCGGGGTGGTCGAGGTACTCCAGCACCCGGACCCGCTCGTTCTCGAACACCACCCGGTAGTGGTCCGGGTTGGTCGTGACGGGGTCTGCCATGTCCGCACGCTAGTCCTGCGAGCCGCGTCCGACCACGGGTCCTGAGCACGTCGGTCTAGACGAACGCGCTGATACCCGTCTCGTCGCGGCCGATCAGCAGCTTCTGGATCTGCGAGGTGCCCTCGTAGAGGGTCATCACCCGGGCGTCGCGCAGGTACTTCGCGGCGGGGTAGTCGTCGACGTAGCCCGCGCCACCATGGATCTGGATGGCCAGGTTGGCGGCGCGTACGGCGGCCTCGGAGGCGAAAAGCTTGGCCTTGGACGCCGCGACACCGAAGGGTTCGTGCCGGTCGACGAGGTCGGCGCAGCGCCACACGAGGAGCCGGGCCGCGTCGGCGTCGAGGGAGATGTCGGCGATCATGTCCTGCACCAGCTGGAAGCCGGCGATCGGGCGGCCGAACTGGGTGCGGCTCTTGGCGTAGTCGACCGAGGTCTCCAGGCAGCCCTGCACGATGCCGACGCAGCCGGCGGCGACCGCGAGCCGCCCCTTGTCGAGGGTCGACATCGCGACCTTGAAGCCGCGGCCCTCGCCCTCGGGCCCGCCGAGCATGGCCGAGGCCGGCACGCGCACGTCGTCGAGGAACAGCTCGGCCGTGGCCTGGCCTCTCAGGCCCAGCTTGCCCTTGATCTCGCGGGCCTCGAAGCCGGGGGAGTCGGTCGGCACCAGGAACGCGCTGACGCCCCGGGGCCCGCTGTCGGGGGCACCGGTGCGGGCGAAGACCAGGGCCAGGTCGGCCCAGGTGCCGTTGGTGATGAACAGCTTCTGCCCGGTGATCAGGTAGTCGTCGCCGTCGCGGACCGCGCGCGAGGTGAGGTTGCCGGCGTCGGACCCGGTGCCGGGCTCGGTGAGCCCGAAGCAGCCGAGCTTGGCCGCCGTCGCGAGCTGCGGCAGCCACTCCCGCCGCTGCTCCTCGGTGCCGTGGAAGAGGATCGACTTGCCGACCAGCCCGCTGCTCACCGACACGATCCCGCGCAGCGCGGAGTCGGCCCGACCGAGCTCCTCCATCGCCAGCGCGTAGGTCACGTAGTCGCCGCCGAGCCCGCCGTACTGCTCGGGGATGGTGAGCCCGAAGAACCCGAGCTCGGCCATCTTGGGGACGATCGCCAGGTCGACGGACTCGTCACGGTCCCACTGGGTGCGGTGCGGGACCGCCTCCTTGTCGAGGAAGTCGCGCGCGGCCTGGCGGAACGCGGTCTGCTCGTCGCTGAGTGAGAGGTCCATGCCACGACACTCTCACGGTGTCGATCGGCGCAGGATCACCTCATTCGCAGCCGTACCCGTCGTTGTTGGCGTCGAGGCCGTAGATGTCGTTGCCGACGACGGTCACGGGTCCGCCGACGTACGACGGCCCGTTGCCGCTCCCTCCTGCGCAGTCGACGTCGCTGTCGGTGGGGACGCAGGCACCGGAGTAGTTCGGATCGCAGTCGTCGTCCGGCTCCGGGGCCGGGTCCGGCTCCGGCGGCGGGTCGACGTGGGTGCCCCGCAGGACGAGCCTGTCGACCGGTCGCCGGACCGTCTCGATGCGCACGCGCTCACGTCCGACCGGGATCCCGTTGCGCAGCTTGATCCGGTAGACCACCACGCGCAGGCCCACACGGCCGGCCCGCGACACCTTGGTCACCCCACGGTCGAGCTCGTTCGTCGACCGGGTGCGTGACCGGAACGACACGGACTGGCGCTTGCGCTCCGTGCGGTAGCTGATCGTCGGTGCCTTCGGCGCCGCGCTCGTCACGTCGGCCACGGGGGTGGGCCCGGTGGTCGCGGTCGTCGTCGTGGTCGTCGTGGGGGCCGCGGGCTCCGGCGGGCCGCCACGCACGGGGTCCGGGCTGGCACAGCCCGCGAGGGCGACGAGCAGGGCGACGATCAGGAGAGGTGCTCGGCGCGGGTGCGGGTGGGAGGTCACGTACGCACCGTAGGAGCAATGCAGCGCCGCCGTGGCCGAATGGCGAGGTGGCCCGACCGGACGAGGCGTCGGCCGGACCCGGCTGCGGTCAGGCCGTCGCGTCGAGCCCCGCCGCCAGCAGCGGCTCGACGGCCTCGCCGACCCGGTCGAACCCGTCGCCGACGGTCTGGCCGGCGAGGTAGCGGTGGTGGATGCCCTCGAGGATGACGGCGATCTTGAGGTAGGCCAGGCCCAGGTGGAAGGACAGGTCGCCGAGCTCGCGGCCACCCGCGGCGACGTACGTCGACAGCTGGGTGTCGCGGTCGGGGTAGCCGGGGGCGGCGCTGGCGTCGGCCACGGCGCCACCACCCGTGATGTGGCCGAGGTTGTCGTAGACGAGCAGCAGGGCGACGTCGGTGAGCGGGTCGCCCAGGGTGGCCATCTCCCAGTCGACGACGGCCTTGACCGGCGAGTCGTCGGCCGCGACGCAGAGCAGGTTGTCGAGGCGGTAGTCGCCGTGCACGATGCCGGGCTCGCCGTCGGGAGGCACCGACCCTGAGAGCCGGGCGAGCAGTGCCTCGGCGTCGGGCAGCGGGCGGGTGGCCGAGCCCTCGAGCTGGCGGCCCCAGCGGCGTACCTGTCGTTCGAGGAAGCCGGCCGGGCGACCGAAGTCGCCGAGGCCGACCTCGGCGGGGACGACGGCGTGCAGGCGCGCGAGCACCTCGACCATCGAGCGCGCGAGGTGGGCCGTCGCGTCGGGGCCGAGCGGCTCGAGCTGGCCGGCCGTGCGGTAGGCCTCGCCGGCGACCTTCTCCATCACGTAGAACGGCGCGCCGAGCACGGTGTCGTCGGTGCAGTGCGCCAGGGTCCGCGGCACGGGGACGTCGGAGGCCGCGAGCGCCGACATCGCGGTGTACTCGCGGCCCATGTCGTGGGCGGTGGCCTGCACGTGGCCCAGCGGCGGACGGCGCACGACGAACGTCGAGGTGCCGTCGGTGACGCTGTAGGTCAGGTTGGACTTGCCACCCGCGATCAGCGTCGCCGTGACGGGTCCGGCGAGCTCACCCGGCCGGACGCCGTCGTACCAACGACCGAAGGCGTCGGCGTCGAAGCCGGGCACGCTCACGGGCTCGCTCACGACAGCCCGTCGACCTTGGTCTGCAGCCGGCGCATGCCGGCCAGCCACCGATCGGTCGAGGCGGCGCGCGCGGCGTAGTAACCGGCGACCTCGGGGTGGGGCAGCACCAGGAACGCGTCGTCGTCGAGCGAGGCGACCCAGGCGTCGGCGACGGCCGACGGGGCGAGCGCCTCGTCGTGCGAGAGCAGGTCCTTGAGCGGACCGGCCTGGTCGAGCATCGCGGTCTGCACGCCCTGGGGGCAGATCGCCTGGACGACGACCCCCCGGTCGCCGTAGGTCACCGACAGCCACTCGGCGAAGCCGACGGCGGCGTGCTTGGTCGTGGAGTACGCCGCCGCGCCGATCATCGTGAGCAGTCCGGCCGCCGAGGCGGTGACGACGAAACGGCCGCCCTGTCCGTCGCCGGTGCCGTCGAGCCAGGTCGGCACGAGGGCGCGGGCGGCCCGGACGTGGCCCATCACGTTGACCTCGAGCATCCGCGCCCACTCCTCGTCGGGCAGCTGAAGACTGTCGGGGGAGGTGCGGTCGATGCCGGCGTTGGCGCAGTAGACGTCGATCCGGCCGAGCGCGTGGGCGGCCGCGGCGACGAGCTCCTCGACGCCCTCGGCCGACGCGCAGTCGCCGGGGACGGCGATCGCGCCGATCTCGTCGGCGGTGGTCGCGAGCAGGTCGGCGTCGACGTCGTTGACGACGACCCGCGCGCCCTCGGCCACCGCCCGGGCCGCCAGCGCGCGGCCGATGCCGCCGGCGGCGCCGGTGACGACGACGCCCTTGCCCTGCAGGGATCGGTGGCCCATCAGTGCTGTCCCATCAGTGCTGGCCCTGCAACGAGATGCCGCCGTCGGCGACGATCGTCTGACCGGTGATCCAGGACGCGTCGTCCGAGAGCAGGAACGCGGTCAGCGAGCCGATGTCGTCGGTCTCGCCGAGCCGCTTCAGCGGGTAGTTGGCCGAGGCCTCCTCCTCGCGACCGACGTAGAGCGCCTCGGCGAACCTCGTCTTGACCACCGCCGGCGCGACGGCGTTGACGCGGATGTCGGGGCCGAGCTCCTGGGCGAGGGTCTCGGTCAGGGAGATCAGCGCGGCCTTGCTGGCGCCGTAGAACGCGATGAACGGCGCCGGGCGCACGCCGCCCAGCGACGAGACGTTGACGACGGCGCCACCGTGCTCCTTCATCCAGGCCCGGTAGGCCTCCTGGGTGAAGCCGAGGGCCGCCACCACGTTGACGTCCATGATCTTGCGGGCGGCGTCGAGGTCGAGGTCCATCAGCAGCCCGAACGCCGGGTTGATGCCGGTGTTGTTGACCAGCAGGTCGAGGCTGCCGAAGGTCTCGACGGCGGCCGCGGCGACCGCGGCGCGGTGGGCGGGGTCGCCGGCGTTGCCGGGGACGCCGAGCGCGTGCTCGGCGCCACCCAGCAGCTCGACGGCCTCGGCCAGCGGCTCGGGCTTGCGGGCCGTGATCACGACCCGGGCGCCCTCGGCCACGAGCCGCTGGGCGACCCCGAGGCCGATGCCGCGGCTCGCGCCGGTGACGACCGCGACCTTGCCCGCGAGACCTCTCATCGTGCGGGGGTCATGCCGTGGCCGCCACGTCGAGCGGGTCGATGGCGTCGTACGACGTCAGCTGCGCGTCGAGGGTGCGCAGGTGGTGGCCGGCGTCGCCCAGCAGGTGGTCGAGCGCGGTGAGGTGGGCGGTGAAGGTGCCGACGTTGTACTCCGCCGTCATGGCGATGCCGCCGTGCAGCTGGATCGCCTCCTGGCCGACGTGGCGTCCGGCGCGCGAGACCTGCAGACCGACCCGCGCGGCCGCGTCGGCCACCTTGGTCGGGTCGCCGGCGGCGACGACCATGGTCGCCCAGTCGACGAGGCTGTGGGTCAGCTCCTGGCTGGTGTACATGTCGGCGGCGCGGAAGTTGAGGGCCTGGAAGGTATTGAGCGTGACCCCGAACTGCTTGCGGCTCTTGAGGTAGTCGACCGTCGCCTTGAGCTGCGTCTGCATCGCTCCCAGTGCCTGGTTGGCGGCCATGATCCGGGTGATGTCCTGGACCGTGGCGATGCTCGAGGTGACGTCGGCCGCGGCCGCACCGAGCGGTGTCGCGGGGGTGGAGTCGAAGGTGATGCGGGCGGCGCGACCGCCGTCGGGGGTCGAGTAGCCGGTGCGCTCGCCGCCACCGTCGGTGACCAGGAACAGGCCGGTGCCGCCGTCGGGCAGCACCGCGCTGACCACGAGCACGTCGGCGCGGGCGCCGTGGAGGACGCCGTCCTTGACGCCGGTCAGCCGGCCCTCGCCGTCGGCCGTGACGTCGTGCGCCTCGGGACCCCAGCGGTGGCCGGGCTCGTCGTGGGCGAAGGCCAGCACGCTCTCGCCGCCGGACAGGGCGCCGAGGATCTCCTGGCGCTGCTCGGGGGTGCCGACGGCGGCGACCAGGCCGCCGGCGTAGACCACGGAGCCGAGGTAGGGCTCGGGCGCGAGCACCCGGCCGAGCTCGCGGCACACGATGCCGATCTCGACCGGCCCGGCGCCGACCCCGCCGTCGTCCTCGCTGAACGGCAGGCCCAGCAGGCCCATCTCGGCCATCTGCGTCCAGAGCTTCTCGTCGAAGCCGGGGTCCTCGGCCGCCGTCTGGCGGCGCTTCTCCCAGTCGGCGTACTGCTTGCCGACCAGGCCCTTCACGGCGTCGCGGAGTGCGTTCTGCTCGTCGTCGTAGCTGAAGTCCATGTCTGTGCTCCCTGCTCAGAGTCCGAGGATGCCGCGGCTGATGATCTGGCGCTGGATCTCGTTGGACCCGCCGTAGATCGACGCCTTGCGGAGGTTGAGGTAGGTGGGGGTGCTCCGGCGGTACCACGCCAGGGTGGCGTCGCCCTCGCCCGAGGCGAGCGTGGCCGGGCCGCCGAGGTCGACGACCAGCTCGCTCACCGCCTGCTGCAGCTCGGTGCCCTTGAGCTTGAGCACCGAGGAGGCGGGGTGGGGCTCGCCGCCGGCCGAGTGGGCCGCGACGCGCAGGGCGGTCAGCTCGAGGGCCAGCAGCTCGTTCTCGAGCTCGACGATGCGCGCGCGGAACAGCGGGTCCTCGGCGATGGTCGCCGCGGCGACCTCCTTGGCCCGGGCCAGCACGCGCTTGGTGGCGCCGACCGGTGCGACGCCGACGCGCTCGTTGCCGAGCAGGAACTTGGCCTGGGTCCAGCCGCTGTTGACCTCGCCGACCATGTTCTTGGCCGGGACGCGGACGTCGGTGAACCAGACCTCGTTGACCTCGTGGCCGCCGTCGATGAGCTCGATCGGACGGACCTCGAGACCCTCCGACTTCATGTCGATGAGCAGCATCGAGATGCCGGCCTGCTTCTTGACCTCGGGGTCGGTGCGCACGAGCGTGAAGATCCAGTCGCCGTACTGGCCCAGCGTCGTCCACGTCTTCTGGCCGTTGACGACCCAGTCGTCGCCGTCGAGGACCGCGGTGGTGCGCAGGCTCGCGAGGTCGGAGCCGGCATCGGGCTCGGAGAAGCCCTGGCTCCACCAGATGTCGAGGTTGGCGGTCTTGGGCAGGAACTCCTGCTTCTGCTCATCGGTGCCGAACTGCGCGATGACCGGCCCGATCATGCTGGCGTTGAAGGCCAGCGGCACCGGCACGCACGCCGCCTGCATCTCCTCGTGCCAGATGTGGCGCTTGAGCTCGCTCCACCCGCGGCCGCCCCACTCCTCGGGCCAGTGGGGTACGGCGAGCCCGCCGGCGTTGAGCTCCTGCATGCTCTGGACGATCTGCTCCCGGGTGAGCTCGCGCCCCTCCGCGACGGTCGTGCGGATCTCCTCGGAGACCTTCGTCGTGAAGTAGGAACGCATCTCCTCTCGGAACTGCTGGTCCTCCTCGGACAGGGCGAGCTGCATGCGGTTGCCTCCTGCGACGGCGTCGGTGCTGATGCGAACGGTCACACCTATCTAACTCGTCAGTAGCAAGACGCCGCTACCCGCCTCCGGGTGCCCTCGCAACACGATCGGGGGCCGGACCGTTGAAGATGCGTGGAGACGGTGGCCGAGCGGACGGAGCGGGGCGTGGGGAGTGCAGCACGAGCGGCCCACCCGGCCTTCGACGACTGGGTCGCGGCTCGCGGACCCGCGCTGCTGCGGCTCGCCTACACGCTGACCGGCGACGCCGGCGAGGCCGAGGACGTCGTCCAGGAGGCCCTCTCGCGGGCCCTGCCCCGGTGGTCACGGGTCGGTGCGGTCGACGACGTCGACGCCTACGTGCGCCGGATGGTCGTCAACGCCCACACCTCGCGCTGGCGGGCCTGGCGCCGTCGCGTCACGCCGGTGGAGCAGGTCGCCGACGTCGTCGTACCCGACCGATCCGGTCCCGAGCACGACGAGCGCCGCCGCATCTGGGACGCCTGCCGCGCGCTGCCCGAGATCCAGCGCACGGCCGTGGTGCTGCGCTTCTACGAGCAGCTGGAGTACGCCGAGATCGCCGCGCTGACGGGGGTCCGGGAGGGATCGGTCCGCTCGCGCGTCTCGCGTGGGCTGGCGACGCTGAGGATCGAGCTGGGCTCCGGGCTGGGGGAGGGGGACGACGATGAGTGACTTCGAGTCGCGGCTGGGCGAGGCGCTGGCCGAGGGGGCCGAGTCCGCCCCGGGGGTCGGTGGGCTGGCCGACAGGGCCCGCCGTCGGGCCGCCGTACGTCGACGCCGGCGGGTGTCGCTGGCCGCCGCGGTCGCCGTCGTGGTGGCCGCCGTGCCGGTCGGCGTGCTGGCCGCGGACCGGTCCGACACCGACCGGCGCCCGTCGGAGTCGGACACCACGCCGGCGGCCGCCGAGTGGACCACCGTCTCTGCGATGGGGGTAGACCTCGACCTTCCTGTTGCACTCTCGGTTCCCGGTCCGTCCGACTGCGGTCGCGACATCGTCGGGTGGGCCTCCCCGACCGCCGACCGGTGCGCGTGGGCGGTCACGGTGTCCCGGGCGGCGAAGCAGCTGTCGACCGGGATGTCGAGGCCCGGTCTGACGGCCGACGAGACGTCCGGGTACGTCGACGTCGGCGACGTCGTCGTCGACGTCGCGGACTCGGCCGGCCTCGACCACGCGACGGCTCGCCGCATCCTGGCCTCGGCCCGGCCGGAGGGCGATCCGGTCCCGGACGTCGAGACGTGGGAGAGCCTCGCCGTCGGCGACGGCTTCGTGGCCGACGTACCGGTCGGCGGTGAGGTGGACGTGGAGGTGCCGTCGGGGGACCGCCGGTGCTCGGGCGGGGGCGCCGGCGCGATCGAGCGCGGGGACGGGCGCTGGACCGTGGCGCTCTGCACCGGCGACCGCCACTACCTGGTCGGCCCCACGCAGGCGCTCACCGACGTCGCGGCCGCCTCGGTCCGCGAGGGAACGACCGACGGCTGGACCACGCTGACTGTCGCCGACGTGGCGGTGGACGTGCCGCCGGGCTGGCGGCAGGTCGGGTGCGCAAGGGTCGGCACCCTGCTCCCAGCGGGAGGCACCTGCGCCTCGACCGGACCTCGAGCGACCGTCCTCGACGAGTCCTCGACCCGCTATGTCGGGCCATACCTGGACAAGGGCCTCGGATCGGTGCTCGCCGGTAGCCAGATCGTGAGCGTCGAGGGCGCGCCGTTCGCGACCGCACGCCGCATCCTCGCCTCGGCTCGACCCGTCGGCACTGCGGTCCCTGACCTGGCCGAGTGGGAGGGCGTCGAGGTCGGCGAGGTCTACCTGGCCGAGGTGCCGGTCGATGGCGCCGTCGAGGTGTCTCTCAGCGAGGCCGACGTCGACTGCCGCGATCCCGGCGGGCCGTCCCGGGCCTATCAGCGCGAGGACGGCCGGTGGGCCGCGGGTTACTGTGGCGACCGCTTCGTCGACGTCGTCGGCCCCACCCAGGCCCTCACCGACCTGGTCGCCCTCTCGGTCCGCGAGCGGGAGCGCGAGTCCGACGACGTCGACGACTGGACGACGATGTCGGTGGGAGGCATCTCCGTGGACGTGCCGAGTGACTGGAGTGACGTCACCGGCTGCTCGTTCGGCGCCAGCGGCGGGTCGGTCCAGCCCCCGGGCAGCAACGTCTGTGACGGCAGGATTCCCGGGGTCGTGGTCTCCAAGACGATCGACGCGACGTGGACCCCGCCGGGCGTCGGCGCCCGCCAGGGCTGGGTCTTCGTCGGCACGCAGACCGTCGGCGTCGACGGCGTCTCGACCCCGACCCGCCGCCGGATCCTGGCCAGCGCCCGACCGGTCGGGACCGGTCCGCCCGACGTGACCGAGTGGCGCACCGTCCGGCTCGAGGACGGCATCACGGCCGTCGTGCCCGGCGACCCCGCAGTTGAGGTCACGGTCTCGGGCGCTATCCCGTCGTGCACGGGCGATCGAGCGCTCGCCCGGCCCGCGGCCGACGGCCGGTGGCAGGTCGGCCTTTGCGCCGACCACATCGTCACCGTCACCGCCCCCACCCAGGCGCTCGCTGACCTCGTCGCGAGCCAGGTCGAGGGCTACTGAGCCGAGCGTCTGTCGAACGCGGCGGTCGCCGGGAGTGGTGATCAGAGTGATTCGCGTGCGCCCGGTGCATGGGAATCGCTCCGGTCGTCGATGTGAGGACTGCCGCCCCTGCACGTCTGGCACCCATGAGCGACATCAGACGACGCCTCGATCGAGCCAGGCACGCCGGCTGCGGGGGTCTCGAGGCTCGGGCCCAGAGGCCCTCGCACCTCGACCGACGTGTGACCGACCGGTGTCTGGCTGCGTCGGCGCCGTACGTGCGCGCGGTCCTCGACGACCTGGCACAAACGATGTGCGCCTGACACCGGCAGTGCAGGACAATGGCCTCTCGTGGGCCATGTGGACGTGAGCGGGATCAGGTACGAGCTGCCCGACGGGCGGGTGCTGCTCGACGACGTGTCGTTCCGGGTGGGTGAGGGTGCCAAGGTCGCGCTGGTCGGGGCCAACGGGGCCGGCAAGACGACGCTGCTGCGCATCGTCACCGGCGACCTCGTGCCGCACGCGGGTGCCGTCACCCGCACCGGCGGGCTCGGCGTGATGCGCCAGGACGTCAAGGCGGGGATCTCGACAGGCTCGATCACCGATGACGAGCCCACCGTCGCCGACCTGCTGCTGTCGGTGAGCCCGCCCCGCATCCGTACGGCGGCCGCCCGGGTCGACGCCTGCGAGCTGGCGCTGATGGAGACCGACGACGAGAAGACCCAGATGAAGTACGCCGAGGCGCTGCACGACTACGCCGACGCCGGCGGCTACGACCTCGAGGTCACCTGGGACGTCTGCACGATCAAGGCGCTCGGCGTGCCCTACGACAAGGCGAAGTACCGCGAGCTGCGGACCCTCAGCGGCGGCGAGCAGAAGCGTCTCGTGCTCGAGTACCTCCTCGCCGGCCCCGACGAGGTACTGCTCCTCGACGAGCCCGACAACTACCTCGACGTCCCCGGCAAGATCTGGCTGGAGGAGAAGATCCGCGCCTCCGACAAGACGATCCTGTTCATCAGCCACGACCGCGAGCTCCTCGACAACACCGCCACCCGGGTCGTCACCGTCGAGCTCGGCGCCGGTGGCGGCGGCAACCTCGTGTGGACCCACGTCGGCGGCTTCACCAGCTACCACCAGGCCCGCAAGGACCGCTTCGCGCGCTTCGAGGAGATGCGCCGACGCTGGGACGAGGAGCACGCCAAGATCAAGGCGCTCGTGCTGCGGCTGAAGATCAAGTCCGAGTACAACGACGGCATGTCGAGCCAGTACCGCGCCGCCCAGACGCGGCTGCGCAAGTTCGAGGAGGCCGGGCCGCCGATCGAGCAGCCCCGCGAGCAGCAGGTCTCGATGCGCCTGCAGGGCGGCCGCACCGGCAAGCGCGCGGTCGTCTGCACCGACCTCGAGCTCACCGGGCTGATGAGGCCGTTCGACCTCGAGGTCTGGTACGGCGAGCGCGTGGCCGTGCTCGGGTCCAACGGCTCCGGCAAGTCCCACTTCCTGCGGCTGCTGGCCAACGGCGGCAGCGACCCCGACGTCGAGCACCAGCCCGTCGGCGAGGTGACGATCAAGCCGGTCGAGCACCGCGGCGTCGCCAAGCTCGGCGCTCGGGTGCGCCCGGGCTGGTTCGTGCAGACCCACGACCACCCCGAGCTCGTCGGTCGCACCCTCGTCGAGATCCTGCACCGCGGCGACGGCGGCACCGCTGGGGTGGGCCGCACCGGCATGGGTCGCGAGCAGGCCAGCCGGGTGCTCGACCGCTACGAGCTCAGCGCGCAGGCCGAGCAGGTCTTCGAGTCGCTCAGCGGCGGGCAGCAGGCCCGCTTCCAGATCCTGCTGCTCGAGCTGAGCGGCGCGACGCTGCTGCTGCTCGACGAGCCCACCGACAACCTCGACGTGCAGTCGGCCGAGGCGCTCGAGGAGGGGCTCGACGCCTTCGACGGCACGGTCCTCGCGGTGACCCACGACCGATGGTTCGCCCGCGGCTTCGACCGGTTCCTGGTCTACGGCGCCGACGGTGAGGTCTACGAGTCTGACGGGCCCGTCTGGGACGAGGGACGGGTGGTCCGCAGCCGATGAGCAGCCCCGGAGACCTGGAGATCGTCACCGTCGACCCGTTCGACGACCGGCTTTTCGAGGCCTGGTACGCCGTCTACAAGGCCGCGCTCGAGGCGGCGGTGGGAGTCGAGGAGGCCCAGGTCTACGGCCTCGGCGAGACGCGGGTGCAGTGGCAGCAGCCGACCTCCGACGAGGTCCGCACCGCCTACGCCGGCCTGGTCGACGGGGAGGTCGTGGCGATGGGTGCGGTCGACCTACCCCTGCTCGAGAACCTCACCGCAGCCTCCGTGGAGGTGGCCGTCGCGCCCGAGCACCAGCGGCGCGGGCACGGGCGGACGATGCTCGCGCACGTCGAGCGGGCCGTCGCCACAGCTGGCCGCACCCGCCTCACGAGCGAGGTCGTGTTCCGCTACGAGCACGGCACGTCGGGCCATGACGCAGACGGCTCGCGCGACGTGGCCTTCGCCGAGGCAGCGGGCTACCGGCTCGGCATCAGCGACGTCCAGCGCTGGCTCGACCTCCCGGTCGCCGACGCCCTGCTCGACGAGCTCGCGGCCGAGGCCGCCACGCGCCACGAGGGCTACGAGCTCCGGTCGTGGGCCGGCCCGGTCCCCGACGAGCTGGCCCAGGGCTGGGCCGAGCTCGACGGCAGCCTGATGACCGAGGCGCCGATGGGCGAGATGGAGCACGAGGCGATGAACGTCGACGTCGCCCGGCTCCGCGAGCAGGAGGAGAGCATCGCGCGACAGCAGCGCACGGCGTACCACTCTGTCGCGCTCGACGGCGCGGGCACGGTGGCCGCCTACTCGATGCTCGTGCAGGGTGACGCCTCGACGGTCGCCTACCAGTGGGGCACGCTCGTGCACCGCGACCACCGTGGCCACCGGCTCGGCCTGGCGGTCAAGGTCGCCAACCAGCGGCTGCTGCAGCGCGAGCGCAGCGACACCACGCGGGTGTCCACCTGGAACGCCGAGGTCAACGACCACATGATCGGCGTCAACGAGCAGCTGGGCTTCCGGCCGGTCTCGCGGATGGGCGAGTTCCAGCGTTTCCTCGCCTGACGCCGAACGGCCACCGGTCTGGTGAGACCGGTGGCCGTCGGCGCGCCCTCCCAGACGCGGGCCCCTCGGGGGGCCGTCCGAGCGCGGAGTCCTACCCCCTGGTCAGGAAGCCGGGTCCGCGTCGGAGTCGAGGGTGAGCTGGACGGTCTTCTCCTGGCCGTTGCGCTCGTAGGTGATGGTCACCTTGTCGTCGGGCCGGTAGGACCGCACGGTCGCGACTAGGGAGTCGGACCCGGTGATCAGGTGGTCGTCGACCTTGGTGATCACGTCGCCGTCCTGCAGCCCGGCCTGGCCGGCCGCGGAGTCGGCGCCCACCTCGGAGATCTTGGCGCCGTCGACGACCTGGGCCCCGCCGGTGGCCGCGACGTCCTGCACCGACACGCCGATCCGGGCGTGGGTCGGCTTGTCGCCGTTCTTCATCTGGTCGATGACCGGCAGCACCTCGTCGATCGGGATCGCGAACCCGAGCCCGATCGAGCCGGACTCGCCGGACCCACCGGACGAGGTCGACTGGATCGAGGAGTTGATGCCGATGACGTGGCCGTCGCTGTCGACCAGCGGGCCACCGCTGTTGCCCGGGTTGATCGCGGCGTCGGTCTGGATCGCGGGGTAGACCGTCGCGTTGCCCTGGCTGTCGGAGCCGACCCCGACCGGGCGGTTGAGCGCGCTCACGATGCCGGAGGTGACCGTCGCGTCGAGGCCGAACGGCGAGCCGATCGCGACGACCTCCTCGCCGACCTTGACCGCGTCGGAGTCGCCGATGGTGGCCGGGGTGAGGCCCGAGACGCCCTGCGCCTTCACCAGGGCGGTGTCGGTGAGGGGGTCCAGGCCCACGATCGTGGCCTTGGCGTGGCTGCCGTCGGCGAACGACGCCGTGATGCTGCCGTTGTCGCCGGCGACCTCGGCCACGTGGTTGTTGGTCAGGATGAGCCCGTCGGAGCTCAGGATGATGCCCGAGCCCGAGCCGGCCTCCTGGCCGCTGCTCACGTCGAGCTTGACGACCGAGGGCAGCACGGCCGAGGCCACGGCCTCGACGCCGCTCCCGGAGGCCGGGTCGTTGTCGCCGCGGGCGACGACGGGGCTCGCGGAGACCGTCGACGACGACGACGTGGCCGACGAGTCGTCGCCGTTCATGGCGTCGTACGCCGCGGCGCCGCCGAGCCCGGCTCCGCCACCCACCACGAGGGCGGCAGCGACCACGGCGGCCGCGAAGCCCTTGCGCCCACGTCGCGGCGGGAGCGCCGGACGCGACTGCTGGGCGAGCATCTGGGTCTGGTGCTCGAAGGGCGGGTACGCCGGCGGCGGGGGCGGGGCGTCGTGGTAGTCGTGGAACCGCGGCTGCTGCGGTTCCGGGGGCCCAGAGGGCGGCGGGGTCGAAGAGGGCGTGTCGTTCATGCTCCCGAGCCTCGCGCCTGACCCTGTGGCTGGGCTGAGACCGGGCTGGGGGAGTGAGAAGAACCCGGCGCGATCTCGGTCCTCGTGGTGGCTTTGCTGTGTCCTCGCTCACACTCTCCCGGCACAATGACGACGTGACCGCCCCCGAGCCCCAGTTCCTCGACGACCGACTGGCCCACTGGGCTGGCGAGACCCCCGACGCCGACGCGATCACCTACCTGTCGCGCACCTTCAGCTGGCGCGAGTGGGACGACCGCGTACGCCGCAACGCCGGTGGCCTGCAGGCGCTCGGCATCGGCCGGGGCGACGTCGTGGCCTTCCTGGACAAGAACCACCCGGCCTGCGTCGAGACCACTCTCGCCGCGGCGTCGCTCGGCGCGGCCAACGCGATCGTCAACTGGCGCTCGGCCGGCGACGAGGTCGACTACGCGCTCAACGACTGCGGTGCCCGGGTGCTGTTCGTCGGTGCCGAGCTGATGCCGACCATCGAGCGGATCCGCGACCGGCTCACCCGTGTCGAGCGGATCATCGAGGTGACCCCCGAGGGCGGCGAGGGCGACGCCTACGAGGCCTGGCTGGCGGCGTCCACCCCGGTCGGGCGTCGGGACGACGTGACCCCCGACGACACCTGCCTGGTCATGTACTCCTCCGGCACCACCGGGCGTCCCAAGGGCGTGATGCTGTCGCACCGCAACCTGCTGAGCCACACCCGCAACGCCCACGACGGCTGGCGCTTCGAGCCGGGGGACAAGTGCATGGTGGCGATGCCGCTCTTCCACGTCGGCGGGTCGTCGTACGTGATGTTCCCGATCCACGACGGCGTGCCGATCGTGATGACCCGCGACCCCGACGGGGCGTCCCTGGCCGCGGCGATCCTGGCCGGGGCCAACCGCACGTTCCTCGTGCCGGCGGTCCTGGCCCAGGTGCTGCAGACCGGACCCGACGCGATCCGGCTGTTCGGCGCGCTGAAGACCTACACCTACGGCGCCGCCCCGATGCCTCCGCCGCTGCTGCGCGCGGCGATGGAGGCGTGGCCCGACACCGACTTCCTCCAGGTCTACGGGCTGACCGAGGTCGCCGGCGTCGTCACCCAGCTGGGCTCGCACGACCACCGCACCGCCGTGGCCGACGGCCACCCCGAGCGGCTGGTGTCGGCCGGCAAGCCGATCCCCGAGGTGGAGGTGCGCATCGTCGACCCCGGCTCCGGCGCCGACGTCGGCACCGGCGAGCACGGCGAGATCTGGCTTCGCACCCCGCAGCTCTTCCAGGGCTACCTCGGCAAGCCCGAGGCCACCGCCGAGGCCGTGACCGACGACGGCTGGTTCCGCACCGGCGACCTCGGCAAGGTCGACGCCGACGGGTTCGTCTACGTCGAGGACCGGATGAAGGACATGATCATCAGCGGTGGCGAGAACATCTACTCACCCGAGGTCGAGCGGGTCCTGGCCGAGCACCCGGCCGTGATGGAGGTCGCCGTGATCGGCGTGCCCGACGACGTCTGGGGCGAGTCGGTCAAGGCGGTGGTGTCGCTCCACGAGGGGCAGCAGGCGAGTGAGGACGAGCTGATCGGCTACTGCCGCGAGCACCTCGCGGCGTTCAAGTGCCCGCGAAGCGTCGACGTCACCGGCCCGCTGCCGCGCAACCCCACCGGCAAGATCCTCAAGCGCGACCTGCGCACGCCCTACTGGCAGGGCCGCGACCGGCAGGTCAACTGACCGCCCGCCGGCCGGTCGTGATGGGATTCGGGTCCGCCCACGCATCGGAGATCTCGTGCTGCAGCTCGCCCTCGGACTGCTCGTCGTCGTCCTCGGCACCGTCCTCGTACGCCGGACCTCGCCCGGGTCGTCGTCGCGCGTGCGTGCGGGGCTGTCGCGGGCCAACAACGTCGTGTCGGGCGTGGTCGTGATCGTGATCGGCGCCGTCCTGGTGCTGTTCGGGCTCCTCGACCTGGCCAGCTGATGACCACCGCACGGCTGGTGCCGGTCACCATCGAGATGGACGGCGACGAGCTCGACGCCGAGGACGCCTGGCACCTGGTGCGACGCCACGGCGTCCGCGCGGTGCTCGTCGGCGCGTTCGTCCGGTTCCGCTACGGCGACGGGTTCACCAACAGCCGCGCCCTGGCCCTGCAGACCTGCCTGGGCGTCGTACCGTTCCTGCTCGCGGCGACCGGGCTCGCGGCCGACGTCGACGACGAGCGGTGGTCGCGGGTCGTCTCGTTCACCGTCGATGCCGTGTCGCCGGGCGGCGATGGCGAGGACGCGCTGGCCGGGGCGGTGTCCGGCGGCTCGGAGGGCGCGGGCGAGGTGGCCCTGGTCCTCGGCCTGCTGCTCGCGCTGGTGTCGATGACCACGGCGATGGCGCAGGTCGAGCGGGGGAGCAACCGGATCTACGGCATCCGCCGCGACCGGCCGGCGCCGGCCAAGTACGGCCGGGCCGCGGTGCTCACCGCGATCCTGGCGGTCCCGGTCGGCCTGGGGTTCTTCCTGCTGGTCGCGGGCGGCGCCTTCGGCGACGCGATGGTCCGCGAGTACGGCTGGTCGGACGGCGCCCACGCCACGTGGCAGGTGCTGCGGTGGCCGGCGGGTCTGGTCCTGCTGGTCAGCACGATCGCGGTGCTGCTCGACCACGCCCCACGCCGTCGGCAGCCCGCGCTGTCCTGGCTGGCCCTCGGCTCGGTGGTCGCCGTCGTGCTCAGCATGGCCGCGGCCGCCGGTCTGGCGCTCTACGTCAACGTCAGCGGGTCCTTCGACAGCACCTACGGGCCGCTGGCCGGCATCGTCGCGCTGCTGCTGTGGAGCCTGATGTCGGCGATCTCGCTGTTCCTCGGGGTCGCGGTGTGCGCCCAGCTCGAGGCGCTGCGGGCCCACCAGCCCGAGCCGGCCGAGCCCGACCCCGGCCGGCCGCACCACCAGGACGTCGCGGACTGATCCTGTCGGTGGTCGCTGCTGTGATGGGCCCATGACCGGCGACCGCACCCGCTACTGGGTCAACACCATCAGCCTCGATCACGTGCTGCTCGGCGTCGAGGGCGGCTTCACGCAGGCCGACCACGGCGCCGACACCCGGCTGCGGCGCCTGCGCCACGGCGACGGCATCGCCTTCTACTCCCCGCGCACGGCGATGCGCACCGGCCGGCCGCTCCAGCAGTTCACGGCGCTCGGCGTGGTGGCCGACGACGAGCCCTTCCGGGTCGACGTGCGCGAGGGGTTCCGCCCGTGGCGTCGCCGGGTCGACTTCGAGGCGGTGGCGGCGGTGCCGGTCAAGCCGCTGCTGCCGATGCTCGGGTTCATCGATGACGAGGAGCACTGGGGCCTGCCGTTCCGGCGGGGACTGTTCGAGGTCCCGTCCGGCGACTTCGGCTGCATCGCGGGGGCGATGCGCGACGCTGCAGACGGCCCCGTCGACGTCATCGGAGCCCGCGGATGAGCACGGTCCGGGCGGCTGTCCACAGGCTGCGCGGCGCCGGTGGTGCGGCGTACGCTGTGTCGGCACGATCACCTCCGTGAGCACAGGAAGCCCGATGACCACCGAGACGCTCGACGAGACCCGGACCCCGATGTCCTGGGAGGACTACGAGGCGCTCGAGGACGTCCGGGGCGAGTACTTCGGAGGCCAGCTCGTCGTGACCGGGTTCCCCAGCAGGCGCCACCAGCGGATCGTCCTCGATCTCGCGATCCTGATCAAGGAGACCCTCCCGCCCGGGGCGGAGGTCCTCCCGTCCTGGGGCTGGTCGCCCGTGGGCGTCCGCGAGGAGCTCGGGCCCGACCTGATGGTGCACACCTCCCAGGAGGACGAGCGGTTGACGGCATCCACCCCGTTGCTGGTCGTCGAGGTGCTCTCGTCCAACCGACGCACCGACCTGGTCGAGAAGATGTTCCGCTACGCCCGCTGGGGCGCGGCCACCTACTGGACCGTCGACCGGCGCGACCACGAGCTCGTGGTCCACGAGCTTCACGACGACATGTTCCGGGTGGCAGCCGTGCACACGTCCGGGGTCGTGGTGGCGTCCTACGGCGACCACGTCGAGGTCGAGGTCGACCTCGACGCCCTGCTGCGCTGACGACCCGCACCGCGGACCGGGACGCGGTCACCGACCGTTCACCCTCCTCCGCAAGGGTGGCCCGGTGATCCCGCCCAACGACCCGCTGCGCCGCGGGGCTCTCGCACCGGCCCCGCGGACCCTCGTGGAGATCTTCCGCGCCACCGTCGAGCAGGCCGCCGACGAGCCCGCGGTCGACGCCGGCACCGGTGTGCTCACCTACGCCGAGCTCGAGGAGGCCGCCGACGGGCTCGCCGACGAGCTCGCCGCGCTCGGCATCGGGCCCGGCGACCGGGTGGGCGTCCGGGTCCCGTCGGGCACGACCGACCTCTACGTCGCCATCATCGGCATCCTGCTGGCCGGTGCCGCCTATGTCCCCGTCGACGCCGACGACCCCGACGAGCGGGCCCGCCTGGTGTTCGGCGAGGCCGACGTCGCCGCGGTCGTGGGGGCGGGCCTGACGGTGGCGACCCGGCATACCGCCGAGCCGCGGGAGCCGTCCGACCCGGGTCTCGACGACGACGCGTGGGTCATCTTCACCTCCGGCTCGACCGGCAAGCCCAAGGGCGTCGCGGTGTCGCACCGGTCCGCGGCCGCCTTCGTCGACGCCGAGTCGCGGATGTTCCTGCAGGGGTCGGCCGGCCGCGAGCCCCTCGGCGTCGGCGACCGGGTGATGGCCGGGCTGTCGGTCGCCTTCGACGCGAGCTGCGAGGAGATGTGGCTGGCCTGGCGCTACGGCGGCTGCCTGGTCCCGGCGCCGCGAGCCCTGGTGCGCAGCGGCATCGACGTCGGCCCCTGGCTGATCGCCAACGGGGTCACCGTGGTCTCGACGGTCCCCACCCTGGTGGCGCTGTGGCCCGCCGAGGCGCTGGCCGCCGTCCGGCTGCTCATCATGGGCGGCGAGGCCTGCCCGCCCGAGCTGGCCGCCCGCCTGGTCGCCCCGGGTCGTGAGGTCTGGAACACCTACGGCCCGACCGAGGCCACCGTCGTCGCCTGCGGCACCGAGCTCACCGGCGAGGGGCCCGTGCGGATCGGGCTGCCGCTCGACGGGTGGGACCTCGCGGTCGTCGACGCCGACGGCCACCCCGTCCCCGAGGGGGCGACCGGCGAGCTGATCATCGGCGGGGTCGGCCTGGCGCGCTACCTCGACCCGGTCAAGGACGCCGAGAAGTACGCCGCGATGCCCACGCTCGGCTGGCAGCGCGCCTACCGCAGCGGCGACCTGGTCGTGAACGACCCCGCGGGGCTGTTGTTCGGCGGCCGGGCCGACGACCAGGTCAAGCTGGGCGGTCGACGTATCGAGCTCGGCGAGATCGACAGCGCGCTCCTGTCGCTGCCCGGGGTGCAGAGCGCGGCCGCCGCCGTACGCCGGACCGCCGCCGGCAACAGCCTGCTCGTCGGCTACGTCGCCGTCGACGCCACCTTCGACCAGCCTGCCGCCGTCGCGAGCCTGCGCGCGTCCATGCCGGCAGCACTGGTGCCCCGCCTCGCGGTCGTCGACACCCTGCCCACCCGCACCTCCGGCAAGGTCGACCGCGACGCGCTGCCGTGGCCGCTCCCGTCCGCGGCCGACGCGACCGCTGCCGCGGGGCTCACCGACACCGAGACCTGGGTCGCCGGACTGTGGCTCGACATCCTCGGGGCGGCCGTGGACACCCGCGAGGCGGAGTTCTTCGACCTCGGCGGCGGCAGCCTGTCGGCGGCCCAGCTGGTCTCGCGGCTGCGCGAGCGTCACCCCGAGGTCGTCGTCGGCGACCTCTACGAGCACCCGACGCTCGGCGCGATCGCCGCGCACCTCGACGGCATGGCCGCGGCCGGACCGGCCAGCGACCGCAGCGTGCGCCCCACGCCCCTCAAGACCCAGAACGGCCAGGTCGTCGCGACCCTCCTGGTGCGGTGCCTGGCGGCGCCGCGCTGGGTGTTCTGGGTGGGCCTGGTCTGCCTGCTCGTCGGCTCGCTCGACGGCTGGGGCTGGCTGCCCGACGTGCCCGTCTGGCTGCTGGCCGTCCTCGGTGCGGGCTTCGTGCTGCCGCCGGGGCGGATGCTGGTGGCCGCCGGCGCCGCCCGCCTCCTGCTGCTCACCGTCGAGCCCGGTGACCACCCGCGCGGCGGCAAGACCCACCTGCGGCTGTGGCTCGCGAGCCACGTCGTCGACGAGGTCGGTGCCATCGGCCTGGGCGGCGCGCCGTTCATGACCTGGTACGCCCGCCTCCTCGGCGCCCGCATCGGTCGCGACGTCGACCTCCACTCGGTCCCGCCCGTCACCGGCCTGCTCCGGCTGGGTCGCGGCTGCTCGATCGAGCCCGAGGTCGACCTCACGGGCTACTGGGTCGACGGCGACGTCCTCCACCTCGGCGAGGTGAGCGTCGGCGCCCGCGCCCGCGTCGGCGCCCGCAGCATGCTGCTGCCCGGTGCCGTGGTCGGAGCCGGCGCCGAGGTCGCCCCCGGCTCGGCCGTCTTCGGCGAGGTCCCGCCCGGCGAGTTCTGGTCGGGCTCGCCGGCCGAGCGGGTCTCCGACGACGCCCGCGGCCCGTGGTTCTCCGAGCGCCCGGTGAGCAGCCGGGCCTGGGTGGCGGCGTACGCCGTGGTCGCGGCGCTGCTGGGCCTGCTCCCGCTGGTCGCGGTCGTCGCAGGCGCACTGCCGCCGCTGCTGCTCGCCGACGCGCCCGACGACGCCCACGGCCTGCTCCGGCTGCTGTGGTGGCTGCCGCTCTCGACGGTCCTGGGGCTCGTCGTCCTCACCGGCTTGGTCTGGGCCGTCGTCCGGCTCGCCGGGAGATCGGTGACCTCGGGGGCGTTCCCGGTCCGCAGCCGCCCGGCGCTGGCGGTCTGGGCGACCATGCGCGTGCTCGACGAGGCCCGCACCTGGCTGTTCCCGCTCTACTCCTCGACGCTCACGCCGGTGTGGCTGCGCGCGCTCGGTGCCCGCATCGGCAAGGACGTCGAGGCGTCGACGGTCCTGATGATCCCGTCGCTCACGCAGGTCAACGACCAGGCGTTCCTGGCCGACGACACCCTCATCGGCGGCTACGAGCTCGGCGGCGGCTGGCTGCGCGCCGAGAAGGTCAAGATCGGCAAGCGGGCCTTCGTCGGCAACTCCGGCATGGCCGCCCCCGGGCGCAAGGTCCCCAAGGCGTCGTTGGTCGCCGTGCTGTCCGCCGCGCCCCGTCGGCGTACGGCGGGCAAGGGGGAGTCGTGGCTCGGCAGCCCACCCGCCCCGCTGCGCCGTACGGCGGCCACCGACGCCGACCACACGACGACCTACGACCCGCCCACCCGGCTGCGGGTCTATCGCGCCCTGGTCGAGGTGTGCCGCCTGGTGCCGCAGATGGTCTCGCTCGCGCTCGGCGGCATCGTCGCGATCGCCCTCGTGGCGCTGCTCGACGACCACGTCCTGCTCGCGCTGCTGCTCACCGGGCCGCTGCTGGTCGGCGCCGGGCTGGCCGCCGCCCTGGTCACGGTGGCGGCCAAGTGGCTGCTGGTGGGCCGGATGCGCCGCGGCAGCCACCCGCTGTGGAGCTGGTTCGTGTGGCGCAACGAGCTGGCCGACACCTTCGTCGAGGTCGTCGCGGCGCCGTGGTTCGCCCGCGCGGTCAGCGGCACCCCGGTCCTCAACGCGTGGTTCCGCCTGATGGGCGCCACGATCGGTCGTGGCGTGTGGTGCGAGACCTACTGGCTGCCCGAGGCCGACCTGGTCGAGCTCGGCGACGGGGCGACCGTCAACCAGGGCAGCGTCGTGCAGACCCACCTGTTCCACGACCGCCGGTTCGCCAAGGACGTCGTGGTGCTCAAGCGGGGGGCGACGCTAGGCCCCAACAGCGTCATCCTGCCCGCGGCGACCCTCGGTCGGCACGCTACGGTCGGCCCCGTGTCGTTGGTGATGAGGGGCGAGTCGGTGCCGGACAAGACGACCTGGATCGGCAACCCGATCGGTCCCTGGGACCAGACCCGGTGACGAGCCTCCCCACCGCCGACCCCTACCTGCCCGACCACGGCGACCCGTCCTGGAGCGCGCAGCACTACGACCTCGACCTCGGCTACGACCTGGTCCGCAACCACCTGCGCGGCCAGGCCGTCATCCGTGCGGTCGCCGTCGAGGACCTCTCGCGGATCGTGCTCGACCTCTCGTCCCTGCGCGCCACCAAGGTGGTGCTCGACGGCAAGTCGCCGGCGCGCTATGCCGCGCGCGGGCACCGGCTGGTCGTGACGCCCAAGCAGACGCTGCGCGCCGGCACCACGTTCGAGCTGCGGATCACCTACGCCGGCACGCCCCAGCCGCTCATCGACAAGCACCACGGCGACGCGGGGTGGGAGGAGCTCACCGACGGCGTCATCGTCGCCGGCCAGCCCCACGGGGCCCCGACCTGGTTCCCCTGCAACGACCGGCCCGACGACAAGGCGTCATACTCGCTCACGATCGCCGCACCCCACGACTACACCGTCGTCGCCAACGGCACCCTGACCTCCCGGCGCCGGGGCTCCAGCGCGACCACCTGGGTCTACGAGCAGCAGGCCCCCATGGCCACCTACCTCGCCACGGTCCAGATCGGGCGCTACGACGTCCGCGAGCTCGCCGAGGACCCGCCGCTGCTGGCCGCGATCCCGTACGACGCGGGGGAGGGGTTCGAGGCCGGCTTCGGCCGCAACGCCGAGATGCTGACGACGTTCAGCGAGCTCTTCGGGCCCTACCCGTTCCCGACCTACTCGGTCGTCGTCACCGACGACGAGCTCGAGATCCCGCTGGAGTCGCAGAGCCTGTCGACGTTCGGCCGCAACTTCCTCACCGACGACTGGGAGGCCGTCCGCCTGGTCGCCCACGAGCTCGCCCACCAGTGGTTCGGCAACGCCGTCACCCTGCGGCGCTGGCAGGACATCTGGTTGCACGAGGGCTTCGCCTGCTACAGCGAGTGGCTGTGGTCGGAGGCTTCCGGCGGCGAGTCGGCCGACGACTGGGCCGACCACCACCACGCCCGCCTCGCCGACGACGACCAGGACCTCCTGCTCGCCGACCCCGGGCCCGAGCTGATGTTCGACGACCGGGTCTACAAGCGCGGCGCGCTCACCCTGCACGCCCTGCGTCGCACGATCGGCGACGACGCGTTCTTCGACCTGCTCCGCGCGTGGGTGAGCACCCACGCCGGCGGCAACGTCACCACCGCCGACTTCGTGTCGATGGCGGTCGAGCGCACCGCCCCCGACGGCCCCGACCTCACCGACCTGTTCGTCACCTGGCTGCACCAGAAGCCCCTGCCCGACCTCCCCTGACGCTGACCCGTCGCCCATGGGCGACGGGTCACCGCCAAAAACACGCTGACCCGTCGCCCACGGGCGACGGGTCAGCGGGGTACGACGGGTCAGGCCCAGCGTTCCGAGGCCGGCACGAACGTCAGCTGACGGTCGCCGGTGTAGATCTGCTTGGGGCGCGCGATCTTCTGCTCCTTGTCCTGCACCAGCTCCGACCACTGCGAGAGCCAGCCCGGCGTACGGCCGATGGCGAAGAGCACGGTGAACATCTCGGGCGGGAACTGGAAGGCCTCGTAGATCAGGCCGGAGTAGAAGTCGACGTTGGGGTAGAGCTTGCGCTTGATGAAGTACTCGTCGTTGAGCGCGATCTTCTCCAGCTCCAGGGCGATCTCGAGGAGCGGGTTGACCCCGGTGACCTCGAAGACGTCGTCGCAGGCCTTCTTGATGATCGTGGCCCGCGGGTCGAAGTTCTTGTAGACGCGGTGGCCGAAGCCCATCAGCCGCTCGTTGCCGTCCTTGACGCCCTTGATGAAGGCGGGGATGTTCTCCTTCGAGCCGATCCGGCGCAGCATCTTGAGCACGGCCTCGTTGGCGCCGCCGTGCAGCGGGCCGTAGAGCGCGCCGACGCCGGCCGCGACCGCCGAGTAGGGGTCGACCTGCGAGGAGCCGACCGAGCGGACCGCGTTGGTCGAGCAGTTCTGCTCGTGGTCGGCGTGCAGGATGAACAGCACGTCGAGGGCCTTGACCAGGCGCTCGTCGGCCTCGTACTTGGACTCGCTCATCTTGAACAGCATCGACAGGAAGTTGGCGGTGTAGCTCAGGTCGTTGTCGGGATAGACGTAGGGCTTGCCCTGCGCGTGGCGGAACGCCCAGGCGCCCAGCGTGGGCATCTTGGCGATCATCCGGACGACCTGGATGTGCCGGTTGTCGGCGTCGCCGATGCGGCCGGCGTCGGGGTAGAAGGTCGACAGGGCGCCCACGGAGGCCATCAGCATGCCCATCGGGTGGGCGTCGTAGCGGAAGCCCTGCATGAAGCTCTTGACGTTCTCGTGGACGAACGTGTGGTAGGTGATCTCGTGCACCCACGCGTCGTACTCGGCCTTGGTCGGGAGCGCCCCGTGCACCAGCAGGTAGGCCACCTCGAGGAAGCTCGACTTCTCGGCGAGCTGCTCGATCGGATAGCCGCGGTACTCGAGGATGCCCTTGTCGCCGTCGATGTAGGTGACGGAGGAGCGGCACGAGGCGGTGTTGACGAAGCCCGGGTCGTAGACGGCGAGTCCGGAGGACTCCTCGTCGGGTCGGATCTTCCCGATGTCGGCGGCCTTGATGGTGCCGTCGGTGATCGGGACGTCGTACTCCGTGCCGGTGCGGTTGTCGCGGACGGTGAGGGAATCGGTCACCCTCCCAAGGTAGTCGTCGCCGCCAGAGGCCCGCACGACGCCCGTCGATTGGCGGACACCGGCGCCCGGCCGTAGTCTTGGCGGTCGCGTCCCTACCGTGCCGTGCCCCTGACCCGGGCCGGTGCAGTCCCGGAGCCCTCCGCACCACCAGCTCGACCACATCTCCACCACGAGGGCAGCCGGGCCGAGTTCGTCAAGAGACGCGAGCAGCACCTCCGCCGGGAGGATTCCCGGGTCGGATCCTACGAACGCAGAAAGCAAGGTCATGGGTACCTACGCCCCCAAGCCCGGCGACATCACTCGCACGTGGCACGTCATCGACGCCGAGGACATCGTACTGGGCCGTCTCGCCGTCGAGTGCGCGACGCTCCTTCGTGGCAAGCACAAGGCCACCTACGCGCCCAACGTCGACGGCGGCGACTTCGTCGTCGTCATCAACGCCGAGAAGGTTGCCCTCGCCGGCAACAAGAAGGTCACCAAGAAGGTCTACCGCCACTCGGGCTTCCCCGGTGGTCTGACCGAGACCTCCATCGGCGACATCCTGGTCAAGGACGCCCGCAAGGTCGTCGAGAAGGCCGTCTGGGGCATGCTCCCCAAGAACAAGCTGAGCCGTCAGCAGCTCGGCAAGCTCAAGGTCTACTCCGGCCCGGAGCACCCGCACGCCGCTCAGCAGGCCGTGCCCCACGAGATCAAGCAGATCTCCCAGTAGTCGCGACCTTCAACCACAGACTGAGCAGGTAGAAACCCCATGACCGAAAACGCCACCGAGGTCGACGAGACCTTCACCCCCGACGAGTCCGGCGTGTCCTACACGTCCGAGAGCTCCGCGTCGGCCGACACCCCCGCCCGTCCCGCGACCATCGCCCCCGCGGCGGCCACCGGCCGTCGCAAGGAGGCGGTCGCCCGCGTGCGCATCGTCCCCGGCACCGGCCAGTTCCGCATCAACGGCCGCACGATGGACTCCTACTTCCCCAACAAGCTGCACCAGCAGGTGGTCAACGAGCCGTTCGCCGCCCTGCAGCTCGAGGGTCGCTTCGACGTCATCGCCCGCATCCACGGCGGCGGCATCACCGGCCAGGCCGGCGCGCTGCGCCTCGGCATCGCCCGGTGCCTCAACGAGATCGACCTCGAGACCAACCGCGCCACGCTCAAGAAGGCCGGGCTGCTCACGCGCGACTCGCGCGTCATCGAGCGCAAGAAGGCCGGTCTGAAGAAGGCCCGCAAGGCTCCGCAGTTCTCGAAGCGCTGATCACTGGCCGCGTGCTTCGGCACGTGGCTGCCCACGTCGGTCGGCGGTCCTCCCCGGACCGCCGACCTTCGTCGTTCCAGGAGGTTTGATGACGCGCATCTTCGGCACCGACGGAGTCCGCGGACTCGCCAACAGCCACCTCACGGCCGAGCTCGCGCTCGACCTGGGCGTGGCTGCGGCGCGAGTCCTGGTCGACCACGGTGACTACGCACGCCGACGTCCGCTGGCGGTCGTCGGCCGCGACACCCGCATCTCGGGGCAGTTCCTCGAGCACGCGATCGTGGCCGGCCTGGCCTCGGCCGGTGTCGACGTGCTCCTGCTGGAGGTGCTGCCGACCCCCGGCGTCGCCTACGCCACCGACGCTCTGGGCGCCGACATCGGCGTGGTGATCAGTGCGTCCCACAACGCGATGCCCGACAACGGCATCAAGTTCCTGGCCCGTGGCGGCGTCAAGCTCGACGACGCCCTCGAGCGGGAGATCGAGGCCCACCTCGGTCAGGAATGGGACCGACCCACCGGCGGTGACGTCGGCCGGGTGCGCCCCTACGCCCCCACCTCGGAGGAGTACGCCGCCCACCTCGTACGCACGCTCGACGGCTCCCTCGACGGGTCGCTCGACGACTCGGACGCCGGGGGGCAGCGGTTGCGGGTCGTGCTCGACTGCGCCCACGGGGCGGCCAGCGAGGTCGGCCCCCGCGCGTTCGCCGACGCCGGCATCGACGTGGTGACGATCGGCGCCGAGCCCGATGGCCTCAACATCAACGACGGCTACGGCTCCACCCACCTCGAGCGGCTGCAGCAGGCCGTGGTCGACCACGGTGCCCACGCGGGCTTCGCCGTCGACGGCGACGCCGACCGGTGCCTGGCCGTCGACGCCACCGGCACCGTCGTCGACGGAGACCAGATCCTGGCGATCCTGGCCGTCGGGCTGCGCGACGCCGGCCGGCTGGCCGACGACACCGTGGTCGCGACGGTGATGAGCAACCTGGGCTTCGTGCGGGCCATGGAGGCGGCGGGCATCACCGTGCGCCAGACGGCGGTCGGCGACCGCTACGTCCTCGAGGACATGCGCACCGGCGGCTACAACCTCGGTGGCGAGCAGTCGGGTCACGTCATCATGTCCGACCACGCCACCACGGGCGACGGCCTGCTCACCGCGCTGCACGTGCTCCAGCGGATGACGGTGACCGGCCAGTCGTTGCGCGACCTGGCCGCCGTGGTCACCCGGTTCCCCCAGGTGCTGGTCAACGTCCCCGGTGTCGACAAGAACCGGTGCGACGACCCCGAGCTGGTCGCCGCCGTGACCGCCGAGCAGACCGCCCTCGGCGACAGCGGCCGGGTGCTGCTGCGGCCCTCGGGCACCGAGCCGCTCGTGCGTGTGATGGTCGAGGCCGCCACGTCCGAGGGCGCCCAGGGTGTGGCCGACCGGCTCGCCGGCGTCGTGCGCACCCGCCTGGCGCTCGGGTGAGCGACGCCCCGCCGTACCCCGTCGTGCCCCTCGAGGTCGGCCTCGAGCTCCCGAACCCGCTCGACCCAACCCATGGAGGAACCCCATGACCCGATCCCGGACCCTGACCCGCGCCCGGCGCTGGCCGCTGCTCGCGTCCGCAGCGCTCCTCGCCGTCACCCTGGTGGGCTGCGGCAGCGAGGACGACGACGAGTCGGGCACCGACCCGGCGCCGACCACGCCGACCACGTCGGCCTCGTCGACGGCCGGCTCCGAGTCGGGTGAGCAGGGGGCCGAGCTGCCTGCGTGGTCCCCGAAGATCCTGACCGAGGGCGACGCCGTCACCGGGCTCGACTTCACCGACACCCCGAAGCCGGGCGCCGAGCTGCAGGTCGCGACCGTGACCAAGGGCGACGGGCCGAAGGTCGAGGCCGGGCAGTCGATCACCGTCCACTACTACGGCTCGCTCTACCAGAGCGAGAAGCCCTTCGACGAGAGCTACAGCGGCGGCCAGCCGGCGACCTTCGCCATCGGCGTCGGCCAGGTCATCCCCGGTTGGGACCAGGCCATCCCCGGCATCCCCGTCGGCAGCCGGATCATCATGTCGATCCCGCCCGACCTCGGCTACGGCGCCGCCGGCAGCCCGCCGGTCATCCCGGCCAACGCGCCGCTCTTCTTCGTGGTCGACATCCTCTCGGTCGACGACGGCACCTGAGCCACGCCGGTGTCGGCGGGTGCGCTCAGAGCTTGCGCATCCGCACGTAGCGCACCGAGTGGTCGCGGTCCTTGCGGAGCACCAGCGTCGCGCGCGAGCGGGTCGGCAGCACGTTCTCGACGAGGTTGGGGCCGTTGATGGTGTCCCAGATGCGGGTCGCCTCGACGACGGCCTCGTCGTGGGTGAGGGCGGCGTACTTCGCGAAGTAGGAGCCCGGCTCGCGGAAGGCGGTCTCGCGCAGTCGCAGGAAGCGGGAGACGTACCAGTCGCGGATCTTGTCGCGCCCGGCGTCGACGTAGATGGAGAAGTCGAAGAAGTCGCTCAGCGTCAGCCCCGCCCGTCCGTCGTCGCGCACCCGCGCGGGCTGCAGGACGTTGAGGCCCTCGATGATCACGATGTCGGGGCGCTTGACCACGACCTTCTCGTCGGGGACGACGTCGTAGACGAGGTGGGAGTAGGTCGGCGCCTCGACCTCGTCCTTGCCCGACTTGATGTCGACGACGAAGCGGAGCAGCGCGCGACGGTCGTAGGACTCCGGGAAGCCCTTGCGCTGCAGCAGCCCCCGCCGCTGGAGCTCGGCGTTGGGGTAGAGGAACCCGTCGGTGGTGATGAGGGCGACGTTGGGGTGCTCGGGCCAGTGGGCCAGCATCTGCTGGAGCACGCGCGCGGTCGTCGACTTGCCGACGGCGACCGACCCGGCGAGACCGATCACGAACGGCGTGCGCGGCGGGGTGCGCTGGTGCAGGAACTGCTCCTGCTCGCGGTGCAGGCGACTGGCCGACTCGACGTACAGGCTGAGCAGGCGGGAGAGGGGGAGGTAGACCTCCTGGACCTCCTCGAGGTCGAGGGCGTCGCCCAGCCCGCTCAGGGCCTGGATCTCGTCCTGGCGCAGCGGGTTGGTGGTCTCGTGCGCCAGCGCCGCCCAGGCCGAGCGGTCGAGCTCGATGTAGGGCGAGGCCTCCCGGTGCGCCTCGTCGAGGCGATGGCCTCCGCCGTGGGACATGGGCGTCATCCTTGCAGGCCGCGCGACCGGGGAGCCTGTCGGCTCGACGGCTCGATGGCACGTAGGATCGTGGCCCATGTGCGGGATCGTGGGATACGTAGGGCCGCGCCAGGCGCAGGACGTCGTGGTGGAGGGGCTCCGCCGCCTCGAGTACCGCGGCTACGACTCGGCCGGGGTGGCGCTGGTCGTCCCCGATGCCGACGGCGCCGGCCCGGGCGGCCGGATCGCGGAGGCCAAGAAGGCCGGCAAGCTCGCCAACCTCGAGAAGCACGTCGCCGACGCCCCGCTGCCGCCGTCGCACACCGGCATCGGCCACACCCGCTGGGCGACCCACGGTGCGCCCAACGACGTCAACGCCCACCCCCACCTCGGGCACGAGCGCCGGGTCGCGCTCGTCCACAACGGCATCATCGAGAACTTCGCCGAGCTGCGCTCGCGCCTCGAGGCCGACGACCACGTGCTGGTCTCCGAGACCGACACCGAGGTCGTCGCCCACCTCGTCGAGCTGCAGGTGCAGTCCGGGGTCGACCTGACGACCGCGATGCAGCGCGTCTGCCAGGTCCTCGAGGGCGCCTTCACCCTGGTCGCCATCGACGGCCAGGACCCCGACCGGGTCGTCGCGGCCCGCCGCAACAGCCCCCTGGTCGTCGGCGTGGGGGAGGGCGAGAACTTCCTGGGCTCCGACGTGGCGGCGTTCATCGAGCACACCCGCGAGGCGCTCGAGCTGGGCCAGGACCAGGTCGTCTCCATCACCCGCGACGGCGTCGAGATCACCGACTTCCACGGCGAGCCCGCCGAGGCGCAGGCCTACCACGTCGACTGGGACCTCTCGGCCGCCGAGAAGGACGGCCACGACTGGTTCATGCGCAAGGAGATCTTCGAGCAGCCGCGCGCCGTCGCCGACTCGCTGCTGGGGCGGCGCAGCCAGTCGGGCCTGCTGCAGCTCGACGAGATGCGGCTCTCCGACGACGAGATCCGCGACATCGACAAGATCATCATCATCGCCTGCGGCACGTCCTTCTACGCCGGCATGGTCGCCAAGTACGCCATCGAGCACTGGACCCGCATCCCGGTCGAGGTCGAGCTGGCCAGCGAGTTCCGCTACCGCGACCCGATCCTCGACTACTCGACCCTCGTCGTGGCGATCAGCCAGTCCGGCGAGACCGCCGACACCCTGCAGGCCATCCGGCACGCCCGCACCCAGCGCTCCAAGGTGCTCGCGATCTGCAACACCAACGGCTCGACGATCCCGCGCGAGTCCGACGCGGTGATCTACACCCACGCCGGTCCCGAGATCGGCGTCGCCTCCACCAAGGGGTTCCTCACCCAGCTGGTGGCCTGCTACCTGCTGGCCCTCTACGTCGCGCAGGTCAAGGGCACCCGCTACGGCGACGAGGTCGACGAGGTGATGGCCCAGCTCGAGGCCATCCCCGAGCAGATCGAGACCGTCCTGGCCGGCGCCCAGCAGATCTACGACCTGGCCGCCGAGCACGTCGACACGCGCTCGGTGCTCTTCCTGGGTCGCCACGCCGGCTACCCCGTCGCCCTCGAGGGCGCGCTGAAGCTCAAGGAGCTCGCCTACATCCACGCCGAGGGCTTCGCCGCCGGCGAGCTCAAGCACGGCCCGATCGCGCTCGTCGAGCCCGGCCTGCCGATCCTGTGCGTCGTGCCGCCCCGCGGTCGCGACCAGCTGCACGAGAAGATGATCAGCGGCATCCAGGAGGTCCGGGCCCGCGGCGCCCGGACCATCTGCCTCGCCGAGGAGGGCGACACCAAGATCGAGCCGTACGCCGACGTGCTGATCCGGCTGCCGCGCGTGCCCGTGCTGCTGCAGCCGCTCGTCGCCACCGTCCCGCTGCAGCTCTTCGCCTGCGAGCTGGCCACCGTGATGGGCCACGACGTCGACCAGCCGCGCAACCTGGCCAAGTCCGTCACGGTCGAGTAGGGATCGCTCAGTGGCGGTCATCGGGGTCGGCATCGACGTGTGCGACCTGGACCGGTTCGCGGCGTCGCTGGCCCGCACGCCCGGCCTGCTCGACCGGCTGTTCACCCCCGCCGAGGCCACCCGCCCGCCCGCGTCGCTCGCCGCACGGTTCGCCGCCAAGGAGGCGCTGGCCAAGGCCCTGGGCGCGCCCGGGGGACTGGCCTGGCACGACGCCGAGGTGGTCTCGGAGGAGTCCGGTCGGCCGCTCCTCGAGCTGCGCGGCACGGTGCGCGCGCGGGCCGACGAGCTCGGCGTACGGCACGTGCACGTGTCTCTCTCGCACGACGCGGGGATCGCCTCGGCCGTCGTGGTGCTCGAGTCCTGACCCCAGCCTCTGCGAATCCTCAAGGGGAGCCCAAGGTTGGGTCCGCCGTCTGGGGGATTGGCTCAAGGACGGGCTCGAGGGCCGGAACCGGCCCCACTCTTGACCCATGACCCGCGTAGCCCCCACGTTCGCAGCCGTCGTCGCCCTCGTCGCCCTGCCGCTCGCCGCCCTCGTCTCCCTGCCGACCACCGCAGTCGCTGCTGCTCCCGTCGGCAACTGCGCCGACCTCGACTCCGGCCGCCAGGTCGTGCCCGGCAACCAGGACCGCATCACGGTCACGGCCGCCACCGGCAAGCTCATCACCGGCTACTGCGTGAAGTCCGCCGGCCTCAGGGGCACCACCGGCGCCCCCCAGTACGTCACGCTCGTCACTCCGGTCGCCCAGCTGTCGCTGACCCACACCGACGGCGGCAACCTCACGCACTACTCGCTGTCACTCACCTCGGCCACGACGCCGACCACCCCCACCACCGAGCCGACGACGCCGACGACGCCGACCACGCCGACCACGCCCACGACGCCCACCGAGCCGACGACGCCGACGACGCCGACGACGCCGACCGAGCCGACGACGCCCACCGAGCCCACCACCGACCCGGTGATCCCCGACAACCCGCCGTCGTCGAGCACCGGCTCCTTCGACTGGAACTGGACCTACCCGGCCCCGGCCTGCGACGCCCTCACCGTGGCCTACCCCTCGGACCTGCCCAGCGGCCAGGCCAACGACGTCAACATCCGCCTGGAGACCAACCGCGGCCAGGTCTCGCTCAACTACCACCTCGACCAGGGCACCTGGGACGGCACCGTCGGCTTCACCTACTCCCAGCACCGCCAGTGGCCGGCCGGCGTCACCGACTACACCGTCAGCTGGATCCAGGTCGCGGGCACCAACTACCACTGGCAGGGCGCCCTGCGCTGCCGCGCCACGACCGACGGCGACCCCGCGACGTACGACGCGCCCGTCGCCGTGACCCGGGTGGACGGCTTCCGTGCCGGCACCGTCACCGTCGCCCGCGGCCGGGCCGCCGCGACCGACGCGGTCGTGGTGAGGCAGGCCGGTGCGGCCGACGTCGTCCTGCAGCAGCGCAGCGGGAGCACCTGGCGCACCGTCAAGGCCGTCAGCACGAACGCCGACGGCGCGGGCCGCGTCACTTTCCCGACCCAGACGCGCCGCGGCCACTACGACTACCGCCTGGCCGTCACCGGCTCGGAGGCCGCCACCGGCGCCCGGTCGGGCGTCCTCGCCGTCACCGTGCGCTGACCGGTCCGTCCCGGGCGCCGGCCGCGTGCCCACTAGCGTGGGCACGGTGAGGCAGGCACACACCGTCGACCAGGTCCGCGCGGCCGAGAGCGAGCTGGCCGCGACGCTGCCCGAGGGCACGTTGATGCAGCGCGCGGCCCACGGGCTGGCCCACGCGGTGCTCGACCTGCTCGGCCCCGGCGCCTACGGCCGGCGGGTGCTGCTGCTGGTCGGCTCGGGCGACAACGGGGGCGACGCGCTCCTGGCCGGCGCCGTCCTGGCCCGCCGCGGCGTGTCGGTCGTGGCCTGGCTGCTCTCCGACCGGGCCCACGAGGCGGGGCTCGCCGCGCTCCGCGCGTCCGGGGGTACGACGACCACGCGGGCCCCCACGCAGCGACCCGACCTCGTCCTCGACGGCGTGGTCGGCATCGGCGGTCGCCCCGGCCTGCGACCCGACGCGGCCGCGGCGCTCGACGCCCTGGCCGGCGTGCCCCTCGTCGCCGTCGACACCCCCAGCGGCATCGACGTCGACACCGGCGAGCTGCCGACCGACACGCCCCACGTCCGCGCCGACCTGACCGTCACCTTCGGCACCCTGAAGCCCGCCCACCTCGTCGACCCGGCCGCCGCCGCCGCGGGCGCCGTCCACCTCGTCGACCTCGGGCTGGGCCCCTACCTGCCGGCACCGGCCGTCGAGGCGCTGCAGCCCGTCGACGTCACCGCCCTGCTGCCGCGTCCGACCGCCGACGCCCAGAAGTACTCCCGCGGCGTCGTCGGCGTCCGCGCCGGGTCCGCGGCCTATCCCGGCGCCGGGCTGCTGTCGGTGGCCGGCGCCGGCTGCGGCCTGGCGGGGATGGTGCGCTACGTCGGTGACGACGTGGTCCGCGACCTGGTCCGCGCGCAGCACCCCGAGGTGGTCGGCGCCGGGCGGGTGCAGGCGTGGGTGGTCGGCAGCGGCAGCGGCGACGGCGCGCGCGGCATGCTGGCCGAGGCGCTGGCCGACGACGTCCCGACCGTCGTCGACGCCGACGCGCTCGCCCACGCCCCGCGCGACCGGCCGGACGCGATCCTCACCCCCCACGCCGGCGAGCTGGCCACGATGCTCGACGTCGAGCGGGCCGAGGTCGAGGCCCGCCCGCTCGCCCACGCCCGGATCGCCGTCGACCGCTACGGCTGCGTCGTGCTGCTCAAGGGGCGCCATACCCTCGTCGCCCACCCCGACGGCCGGGTGCGCGCCACGACCACCGGCACCCCCTGGCTGGCCACCGCCGGCGCGGGCGACGTGCTCGGCGGGGTCGTCGGTGCCCTCGCCGCCGCCGGCCTCGACCCCTATGACGCCGCGAGCGTCGGCTCGTGGCTGCACGGGGCTGCCGCCACGCACGCCTCGCAGGGTGGCCCGATCACCGCCGGCGCCGTGGCGGCAGCCGTGCCGGAGGTCCTGCGGGCGCTGCTGCGACAATCGACCCCATGAGCGGAGGGTCCCGAGCCGAGATCGTCGTCGACCTCGACGCGATCGGTCACAACGTGTCGACCTTGCGCGCGCTCACCGGCGTCGCGATGATCACCGTCGTCAAGGCCGACGCCTACGGCCACGGCATGCTGCCGGTCGCTCGGGCGGCTCGCGCCGCCGGCGCCGAGTGGCTCGCGGTGGCGACCCTCGACGAGGTACGCCGCCTGCGCGCGGCCGGCGACACCGGTCGGCTGCTGACCTGGCTGACCGTCCCCGACGAGCAGTACGACCACGCGATCCGCGCCGACGTCGACCTCACCGCCTACTCCGTCGCCGAGCTCGACGAGATCGCCGCCGCCGCGACCCACGTCGGTGCGCCGGCCCGGGTGCAGCTCAAGGTCGACACCGGCCTGTCGCGCGGGGGAGCCGCGCGTGCCGACTGGGAGCCGTTCCTGGCGCGGGCCCGGGCCGGCGAGCAGGCCGGCCAGTGGAAGGTCACCGGCATCTGGTCCCACTTCGCCTGCGCCGACGAGCCCGCCCACCCGGCCAACGACGCCCAGCAGGCAGCCTTCGACGACGCGCTCGCCCTCGCGGACGACATCGGGCTGACCCCCGAGATCCGTCACCTGGCCAACTCCGCCGCGGCGATCCTGCGCCCGCAGAGCCGCTACGACGCCGTGCGCGTCGGGCTGGCGACGTACGGCCTCGACCCCGCGCCGGGCGTCGACCACGGCACCGACCTGCGGGTGGCGATGACCGTGCGCGCCGAGCTGGCCCTGGTCAAGCAGCTCGAGGCCGGCGACGCGGTGTCCTACGGCCACACCTGGACCGCCCCGGAGCGCACGACGATCGGCCTGGTGCCCGCCGGCTACGCCGAGGGTGTGCCCGTCGCGGGCAGCAACCGGCTCGAGGTGACCGTCGACGGCAAGCGTCGCCCGGTGCGCGGGCGGGTCTGCATGGACCAGGTGCTCGTCGACCTGGGCGGCGACACCCCGCCCGAGGGCAGCGAGGTCGTGCTGTTCGGTCCGCCGGGCGGCGGCCGGGCCACCGCCCAGGACTGGGCCGAGGCGTGCGGCACCATCAACTACGAGATCGTGACCCGCATCGGAGGACGGATGACCCGTCGCTACACAGGAGCCACCTCGTGACCACCGGACGCCGTCGCCTGCTCGGCGCGATCGGCGGTGCGGTCGGGCTGGCCGCCGCCGGCACCGCGGTCGGCCTGCTGCGCCAGCAGCGCTCGGTGGGCCGCGACGCGGGTGACGAGGTCGCGTTCGGCACGCTGCGGTCGAGCCCGATCACGGTCGTGGCCGACGACGGCCTCCCGCTCCACGTCGAGGTCGACGAGGTCGAGGAGGACGACCAGCCCCGGCGGCGCCGGGGACAGGGCCGTGGCCCGGCCGTCACCGTCGTCTTCGCCCACGGCTACTGCCTCAACCTCGACTCCTGGCACTTCCAGCGCGCCGCCTACCGGGGCCTGGTCCGCACCGTCTACTACGACCAGCGCTCCCACGGCCGCTCCGGCCGGTCCGAGCGCGAGCACGCCACGATCGACCAGCTCGGGCACGACCTGCGCGCGGTCATCGAGCAGGTCGTCCCCGACGGCCCGGTGGTGCTCGTGGGCCACTCGATGGGCGGGATGACCGTCTGTGCGCTCGCCGAGCACTACCCCGAGCTCATCGGCGACAAGGTCATCGGCGTCGCGCTCCTCTCCACCACGGCCGGCGGTCTCGACGTCAGCCGGATCCTGCTGCCGCTGCTGCCCGCCCGGCTCACCAACCGCGCCACGCACCGCGCGGTCGCGACCCTGGCCGTGGGTCACGGCGCGGTCGACCAGGTACGCCGGGTGGGCCGCTTCATCGCCAACGTCGCCACGAGCAGGTTCGCCTTCGGTGGCGACGTCCCCCCGTCCTACGTGTCGTTCGTCGACGACATGCTGGCGGCGACGCCGTTCGAGGTCGTTGCCGACTTCTTCCCGAGCTTCTCCGGGCTCGACAAGTTCGACCACGTCGAGGTCCTCGACCAGGTGCCGGTCTCGGTGATCTGCGGCACCGCCGACAAGCTGACGTCGGTGGGTCACTCGCGCAAGCTCCACGCGCGCATCCCCTCCTCGCGGCTGCTCGAGTGCGAGGGTGCCGGGCACATGGTGCCGCTCGAGCGTCACGACCAGGTCAACGCCGAGCTCGACCAGCTGATCACCGCGGCCACGACCCGCGCGGGCGCCCGGTGACCCGTTGAGCAACCTCACCGTGCGCCGCGTCGGTCCCGAGTCGGCGGCCGTCGTCCTGGCGATCGTCCACGAGGCGTTCGGCAGCCGGCCGCCGCTCGACCCACCCGCTGACGCCCTCACCGAGACCGAGGCCTCGATCGCCACCCGTCTCGCGCTCGGCGGCGGCCTCGTCGCGCGCCTCGACGGCGTGCCGGTCGGGGCGCTGCTGCTCGACGCCGTCGGCGACTCCGTCTACCTGCGCCGGTTCGGGGTGCTCACCGCGGCCCGCGGGCACGGCGTGGCCCGGGCGATGGTGCAGGCCGCGACCGAGGCGGCGGTGACCATCGGCGGACACCGCTGGCTGCGGGTCGTCGCCCGCGAGGAGCTGCCGCAGACGGTCGGCTTCTGGGTGCACCGCGGCTTCTGGCAGACCGACCGGCGTTCGCCGTACGTCGAGCTGGTGCGGCCGGTCCCGACCTTCCACGAGGTCCGCACCGCCGACGACATGAAGGCGCTCGGCGCCCGGGTCGCGACCGCACTGCGGCCCGGCGACCTGGTCGTGCTCACCGGCGACCTCGGAGCCGGCAAGACGACCTTCACCCAGGGCCTGGGGCTCGGCCTCGGTGTCGAGGGAGCGGTCACCTCGCCGACGTTCGTGATCGCGCGAGAGCACCGCTCTCGAGGCGATGGGCCCGAGCTCGTCCACGTCGACGCCTACCGCCTCGGCGGCGCCGCCGAGCTCGACGACCTCGACCTCGACACCTCCCTCGACAGCGCCGTCACCGTCGTCGAGTGGGGCGAGGGCGTCGCCGAGGACCTCGCCGACTCGCGGCTGCAGATCCGGATCACCCGCGACCCGGTGTCGTCCGGGGCGCGCGGTGAGGTGACCGACGAGGTCGAGCCGCGCACCGTCGAGATCCTGCGGCTTGGCCCACGCTGGGCCCAGACCTGACGCGAGCGCCGTCGCCACTATCGTCGAGGCGTGCTGCTCGCCTTCGACACCGCCTCGCCCCAGGTGACCGTCGCCCTGCTCGACGACGTGGGCGACGTGCTCGCCGAGCTCGTCTCGGCCGAGACCATGCGCCACGGGGAGCAGCTGGCCCCGCTGATCGAGCGGGTCCTCGCCGAGGCTGGTGCGACCCGTCTCGACGTGACGGCGATCGCCGTCGGCGCCGGGCCGGGGCCCTTCACCGGGCTGCGCGTCGGGCTGGTCACCGCCCGCACGCTGGGGTTCGTGCTCGACGTCCCCGTCTACGGCGTCTGCAGCCTCGACGCACTCGCGCTCGAGGCGGCCGAGACCGGGGCCGTCGCCACGCCCTTCGTCGTGGCGACCGACGCCCGGCGCAAGGAGGTCTACCTGGCGACGTACGACGAGAACGGCGACCGCATGAGCGGACCGTTCGTCGAGCGCCCGGAGGCCGCGGCCAGCAGCGACCCCGTGGTGGGGGAGGGCGCCATGCTCTACCCCGAGGCGTTCCCGCAGCCGGTCGGTCCCGTGCGGCCGAGCGCCGGCTGGCTGGGCCGTGCCGTGGTCGAGGAGCGGGTCGAGCTGCTCGACCCCGAGCCGCTCTACCTGCGGCGTCCCGACGCCGAGGTGCCCCGGGCGCCCAAGCCGGTCTCGTGATCCGGCGGGCGCGGCCCGCCGACGCCGAGGTCCTGGCCGACCTCGAGGCCGACAACCTCGGCATCGACGCCTGGTCGCCGGGCCTGGTCGCCGCGGGGGTCTCGGGCGACCTGCCGACCGTCGCCTGGTGGGTGGCCGAGGTCGACGGGGTCGCGGTCGGCTACCTCGCGGCCAGCATCGCCGGCGACATCGCCGAGCTCCAGCGGATCGCGGTCGACCGGGCCCATCGTCGTACGGGACTGGCTGCGCGGCTGCTGGCCGAGCTGGTCTCCGTCGCCCGGGCGGACGGCGCCGACCGGGTGCTGCTCGAGGTGCGGGAGGACAACGCCGAAGCCCTGGCCTTCTACGAGGGCCAGGGCTTCGGCGAGATCGACCGGCGGCGCCGCTACTACCGCGACGGCGCCACCGCCGTGGTGCTGCTGCTGCCGCTGCCCGACGGAGCCGGCGGGGGCGGCGGGGCCGCCGGACCGGCCGTCACAGACCGGTGAGGTGGTAGGGCGACTCCTCGATGGCGCCCGCGGCACCTTCGACGAGCACCTTCTCCTCGCCGTCGACACCGAGGGAGATGATCTTCCACGCGCCGTCGTCGTAGACCGTGGCGACCGCGTGGGTGTCGTCGAGCCAGCCCACCCGCTCCACGACCCCGTCCTTCGCCGTCTTCTCGGCGACGGGCTCGCCGTCGGTGCCGAGGATGCTGAACGAACCCGGCCCCAGCCCGTCGTAGTAGGACGGGAACGCGGTCGTGAACTCCCCAGTCGGCGAGATCTCCTGCACCTGGTGCTCGCAGGTCTGGAAGACCCACTGCTGGCTCCGACGTTCGAAGAGACCGCCGCACGTCGAGTCGTCGGTGACCTTGGTGGTCACCGAGACCAGGAAGCGGTCGTCGGCGTCGTGCACCTGCAGTGCGCCGGGCGCCGGGGCGGTCTCGGGACCCTCGTAGTTGATCTCGAAAGCGTCACCGGTGGTGAAGTCGGCGTGCTCGAGGAAGGGGTGGCAGCCCGACTCGAGCCCGCAGTCGCCGTCGCCGATGATCGCCGACAGGGTGACGTCGGGGTCGACCTTGCCGAGGCTCTGCTCGCCGTGCTCCCCGTTGAGGAAGACCAGCTCGTCGTCCGTGGTCACGAACGCGACCGTCGCCCCGTCGGGGGCGGTCACCATGGACGTGCGGACCTCGTAGGTCTGCGAGACGGTCTGGCCGTCGATGAGGTCGACTACGCCGTTCTCGCCGGCGAAGCGGTACGCCGCCACCTGGTCGCCGAGCACCGCCGCGTCGAGGTAGTCCGCGCTCGGCAGGGTCGTCACGGTGCCGTCGGCGCGGTGGTAGTCGGCGCCCTCGAGGTAAGCCACGCCGGCACCCGCGGCCGGAGGTGGCGTGGGGTCCGGGGTCGGGTCGGGCGTCGCCGGGTCGGTCGCGGTCTCGGACGGCGTGCTGGTCGCCGGTGCGACGTCGGCCTTGTCGTGGCCGAAGCCGTTGCCGGCGGCGACCGCCACCGGCACGATCACCGCCGCCGCGGCCAGGACGGCGCCGGCGACGGCCGCTCGGCGCTTGTTCTTGATGGTCACGGCCTTGCCCTTCACCTGGTCGAGGGTCAGCGGCGCCTCGTGGAGGTCACGGACGCGGCGGTCGAACTCGCTCGTCATCTCGTCCCCCCACGGGTCGCTGCTGCTGTTGTCTGGGTTGTTCGGGGTGTTGTTCGGGGTGTCGCTCATCGGGTCTCCTCCGGTCGTCCGGGGTGTCCGGGGTGCAGGTCGGCCGGCACGCGCTCGCGCATCGCCGCGATCGCGCGGCTGCACTGGGACTTCACGGTCCCGACCGAGATGCCGAGCACGTCGGCCGTCTCGGCCTCGCTGAGCTGCTCGTAGTAGCGCAGCACCACGACCGCGCGGGCCTTCGGTGGCAGGGACTGCACGACCTGCCACAGGGCCGAGCCGCGGCCGTCGTCGTACTCGTCGGCGTAGGCGGTCTCCGGCATCGTGTCGCTGGCGTGCTCGCGTCGCTTCCAGGGCCGGCGCCAGAGCGAGTTGTTCTCGTTGACCATGATCCGCCGTACGTAGGCGTCGACCGAGTCGCGGTCGCGGACCTTGTCCCAGGCCAGGTAGAGCTTGGCCAGCGACGTCTGGAGCACGTCCTCGGCGGTGTGGCGGTCGCCGGTCAACAGGTACGCCGTGCGCAGCAGGCTCGGTTGCCGGGCGTGCAGGTACGCCGTGAACTCGGCGTCCCTCACCGCATCCCTCGGCCGCCCGCTCACGCCACCAGTCTCGGGCACCTCCCGGCTGTGGAGCTGCATCATCGGTTTCCTCCTTCGGTCACGCCACCAAGACGCGGCCGTCGTCGCGAAGGTTGCAAAGCCCTCTACCGACCGGACCCGACGGTGGTCGAGGAGGCCGCCCGCGGCCGTCTCGAGACCGCTCCAGCCGCCACACGTCGGTCGAGGAGGCTGCCCGCGGCCGTCTCGAGACCGCTGCAGCCGCCACACGTCGGTCGAGGAGGCCGCCCGCGGCCGTCTCGAGACCCTCGCAACCGACGCTGCCAACTGGCCCGGTGTCTCGCCTGATCGGGGCTATCGCAGAGCGGGTTCAACGGGGTCGGGGTGTCCGCGCGCCTAGCATCCCGGGCCTCCCCGTCAAGGATCGCGCTTCGCGCGCCCGCTACGCGGCGGCCTGCAGCCGTCCTTGACAGCGAGCCTCTCCCGGAATGCTTCATGACGCAGACAAGGGCGGGCTGCGCCGCGCCCTTGCCATGCGCGGACACCCCGCGTGCAAGTCCGGTATCCACAATCTCCCTCGATTCGAACACAGGTTCGAACCAAGTGGTAGAATGGGCCCATGGCGACCACGACCCGCACCCGCAGCAGCGACCCGCTGCTGGAGTCGGTGCACACGCGCCGGCAGGCCGAGGCACGGGACCAGGTCGCGACCCTGACCGCCGTGCTGGACTGGGCGGTCGCCAACACCGCCGACGAGGTCGAGACCGCCGGGCTGTTGGACCCGATGGTCGAGCCCGCCCTGCATCTCGGTGGACCCGGTTGCCCGGTGATCGGTGAGTACGCCGCCCTGGACCTGGCCCTGTCGTTGGGGATGTCGACCGACGGCGGGCTGGCCTACCTCGGCAAGGCGTTGGAGCTGCGCCACCGGCTGCCGCGGCTGTACGCGAGGGTCGTGGGTCTCGAGGTCTCGCTGTGGAAGGCGTTCCGGGTCGCCGAGCAGACCATCGCCCTGCCACCCGCCGGTGCGACCCACGTGGACCGGGTCATCAGCCCGTTCCTGCACACCTGCTCCTGGGCCCAGGTCGACCGTGCTGTCGAGGCCGCCCGAGCGGCTTACGACCCCGCCGAGGCCGAACGCCGCCGCCTGGTCGCCGCCGAGGGACGCCACGCCTCAGTCCACCTCACCGACGCCACGACCACCGGCACCGTCGACGTCACCGCCACCCTCGACCTGGCCGACGCCCTCGACCTCGAGACCGCCCTGCGCGAGGGCGCCCAGGTGCTGGCCGACCTCGGCTCCACCGAGACCCTCGACGTACGCCGCTCCCAAGCCCTCGGCGAGGTGTCCCTCCACCAGCTCACCCTCGACCTCGACACCACCGGGGCAAGCAGAGGCGTGACGATCTACGCCCACCTCACCGCCGAGGACACCTCAGCGGTCCTGGACAACACCCTCACCCCGGTCCTCGTCGAGCAGATCCGCCAGTGGTGCGAGACCGCTGGCACCACGGTCACCCTCAAGCCCGTCATCGACCTCGCCTCCGACCCGACCACCACGGCCTACCGACCCACCGAGACGATGCGCGAACAGGTCCACCTGCGCGACCGGACGTGCGTGTTCCCCGACTGCGGCAGACGCAAGGTCGACCTCGACCACATCCACCCGTTCGACCTCGGCGGACCAACCAGCGCTCACAACCTCGCGATGCTCTGCCGCAGGCACCACCGCGCCAAGACCCACGGATCCTGGTCCTACCGGATGCTCGAACCCGGCCACTACGAATGGACCAGCCCCACCGGTGCGACCTACCTCGTCGACCGACGCCGACGACCCTGAACGCCCCACACCCCGCCGTCCACCAGGACCGCGGGGCCACCGGCACGCCGTCAGTCGCGCCGGGGGAGGGTGAGCGTGCGGGCGCCCGTCCCACTCGCCGCGCCCTGTCGTACGAACGGTGCGGCCAGCTCTCGTGAGCCGTCACGGCGGGTCCGCACGATGGTCGATCGGTCGTCGCGGTCGACCGCGTCCAGCCGGTCGCCCCCGGGCCCGTGGGGGCGCGACCCGGTAGCGCGGTTGACCTCACCCCCCGTGCCGCGCAACCGTCCATGCGGTTGCATGGGACCCGACACCACCGAGACACCGAAGTCCCACGAACGAGGAGCACACATGCAGCAGGTCCAGGCCGTCGTCGCGAAGGCCAAGGGAGCTCCGGTCGAGCTCGTCACGATCAACGTGCCCGACCCGGGTCCGGGCGAGGCGGTCGTGCAGGTGCAGGCGTGCGGGGTGTGCCACACCGACCTGCACTACCGCGAGGGCGGGATCAACGACGACTTCCCGTTCCTGCTCGGCCACGAGGCGTCCGGCATCGTGGAGGCCGTGGGCCCCGACGTGACGTCGGTGAAGCCCGGCGACTTCGTGATCCTCAACTGGCGCGCGGTGTGCGGCGACTGCCGCGCGTGCAACCGCGGTGAGCCGCAGTACTGCTTCAACACCCACAACGCCACCCAGAAGATGACGCTGGAGGACGGCACCGAGCTCAGCCCCGCGCTCGGGATCGGCGCGTTCGCCGAGAAGACCCTCGTCGCGGCCGGCCAGTGCACCAAGGTCGACCCGGCGGCCCGTCCGGCGGCCGTGGGCCTGCTCGGCTGCGGCGTGATGGCCGGCATCGGTGCGGCGATCAACACCGGCCAGGTCGGTCGCGGTCGCAGCATCGCCGTCATCGGCTGCGGTGGCGTCGGGGTGGCCGCGATCGCCGGTGCGGCGCTGGCCGGCGCCAGCCCGATCATCGCCGTCGACATCTCGGCCAAGAAGCTCGAGACGGCCACCAAGCTGGGTGCGACCCACACGGTCGACTCCTCGAAGGTCGACCCGGTCGAGGAGATCAAGCGCATCTGCGCCGAGACCTACCCCGGCGCCGAGGGCGCCGACGTCGTCGTCGAGGCCGTGGGCCGACCCGAGACCTGGAAGCAGGCGTTCTACGCCCGCGACCTCGCCGGCACCGTGGTGCTGGTCGGCGTGCCCACCCCCGACATGACCATCCCCGAGATCCCGCTGATCGACGTCTTCGGCCGCGGCGGTGCGCTCAAGTCCAGCTGGTACGGCGACTGCCTGCCCTCGCGTGACTTCCCGATGCTCGTCGACCTCTACCTGCAGGGTCGCCTCGACCTCGACGCGTTCGTCACCGAGGAGATCGGCATCGACGACATCGAGGCCGCCTTCGACAAGATGCACGGCGGCGACGTGCTCCGCTCGGTGGTGATCCTCTGATGGGCACGCTGCGCATCGACCACGCGGTGGTCTCGGGCACCTTCAGCCTCGACGGCGAGACCCACGACGTCGACAACAACGTCTGGGTGCTCGGCGACGACGACGAGTGCCTGGTCATCGACGCCCCCCACGACGTCGACGCCATCCTCGACGTCGTCGCGGGCCGCCAGGTCAAGGCGATCGTGCTCACCCACGCCCACGACGACCACAGCCGGGTGGCCCCGGCGCTGCGGGAGAGGGTGACCGCGCCGATCCTGCTGCACCCCGACGACAAGCCGGTCTGGGAGCTCACCCACCCCGACTACCTGTGGGACGTCGACCTCTCCGACGAGCAGAGCCTCAAGATCGCCGGGGCCTCGGTCAAGGTGCTGCACACCCCGGGCCATGCTCCTGGCGCCGTCTGCCTCTACGTCCACGACCTCGGTGCGGTCTTCACCGGCGACACCCTCTTCCAGGGCGGCCCCGGTGCCACCGGCCGCAGCTTCAGCGACCGGCCCACGATCGAGGCATCGATCCGGGCCAAGCTGTTCGCGCTGCCCGACGAGACCGTCGTCCACACCGGCCACGGCGACGACACGACCATCGGGGCCGAGCGCACCGCTCTCGACGGCTGAGGCCTGGAACCGCTGAGGCCTAGAACGGCTGCACGAGCAACGCGGTGCCGACTCCGGCGACCCGGGTCATCACGATCGTCGCCTCGCGGTCGCCGGAGAGGGCCAACCGCTTGCGCAGCTGCTCGGGCACGACGTCGACCCCGCGCTTCTTGATGGTCAGCCGCCCGACGCCGCGCTCGCGCAGCGCGGCCCGCAGTAGCTTCTCGCGGTAGGGGAGCTCGTCGAGCACGCGGTAGCCGCGGGCGAACGGCGTACGGAACGAGGTGTCGGAGGTGACGTAGGCGATGTGCTCGTCGACCAGGCCACCGCCCACGCCGGCCGCCACGGCTGTGACGAGCCCGGCGCGGACCACGGCGCCGTCGGGCTCGTAGAGGAAGTCGCCGACCTCGCGCACCCCGACCGACGCGGCGCCGGGGTCGTCCTCGTCGGTGAGCGTGGCGAGGCCGCCGTCGCCGATCACGGTGGCGCGGCGCGCGGTCGTCGCGAGCCGGCCCGACCACAGGGCCGCCTCCTTGACGTCGCCGTGGTCGCTGACCCACTCGGCCTCGACCCCGTCGGGCACCAGCGAGTGGGGGATGCCCGGGGCGACCTTGACGCACGAGTCGCGGCGCAGCAGCGTCTCGACGAAGGACCACGGCGGGGTCCAGTCCTCCACCCGGAACGTCCGCCCCGCGCCCGTACGCCGGGCCGGGTCGGCGAACGCGACGTCGAAGGGCGAGGTGTCGACCGTCGTCGCGTCGGCCACGCTCACGGCGCCGGGCAGCCCGAGCGCCGCCAGGTTGGCCTCGGCCACCGCGACCCGGACGGGGTCGAGGTCGAAGCCGACGCAGGTGATGCCGGCCTCGGCCACCGCGATCAGGTCGCCGCCGATGCCGCACCCGAGGTCGACGTGGGTGTGGGCGTCGAACGCCGTGAGCCGCCCGGCCCGGTGGCGGGCCACGGTGAGCCTGGTCGCCTGCTCGAGGCCGTCGGGGGTGAAGTACATCTTCGCTGCGCTGGGACCGAGCTTGACCTCGGCCCGGCGGCGCAGCCCGACCTGGGTCAGGGCCGCGGCGACGTGCTCGGGCGTCGCCTGCCGGCGCAGTGCCGTCTGGACCGCGAGCCCGCCCGCGTCGCCGCCGGCCTCGGCCGTGGCGGTGGTCGCGGACGCGAGCAGCGCCTGGCCGTCGTCGGTCAGCAGCCAGCGGAAGGCGTCGAGGTCCATGCCGCGATCCTGCCAGTCCGGCCCGGCCAACCCTCCCTGGCACTCGCGTGGGGGGAGTGCTAGTTTCGGAACTGGCACTCTCGACCCGAGGGTGCCAGCGCTTGCGAACGTGCGACCCCCGCGACGGCGTACTCCCGCGAGCGCCACCTGAGCCCACCGCACCAGTGACAACAGTGAAAGTGGAGGTCGACATCGTGTCGGTCAACATCAAGCCCCTCGAGGACCGCATCGTCGTCAAGCCCCTCGAGGCCGAGCAGACCACCGCCTCCGGCCTGGTCATCCCGGACACCGCCAAGGAGAAGCCCCAGGAGGGCGAGGTCGTGGCCGTCGGTCCCGGTCGCTCCAACGAGGACGGCGACGGCCGCATCCCGGTCGACGTCTCCGTCGGCGACAAGGTGATCTACAGCAAGTACGGCGGCACCGAGGTCAAGTACGCCGGCGAGGAGTACCTCATCCTCTCCGCGCGCGACGTCCTCGCGGTCGTCTCCTGATCTCTCGGGTCGTGTGCCTGCGGCCGGTCTGAGGACCGGTGCCAGGCACACGACCCGAACCGCTTTTCGCCCCCGCACCACCTCAAGCACCTGATTCGCAAGGAGCCACACCCAGATGCCCAAGATCCTGGAGTTCGACGAGAACGCCCGCCGCGCGCTCGAGCGCGGCGTCGATGCGCTCGCCAACGCCGTCAAGGTCACGCTCGGCCCCAAGGGCCGGTACGTCGTCCTCGACAAGAAGTGGGGCGCGCCGACCATCACCAACGACGGTGTGACCGTCGCGCGTGAGATCGAGCTCGACGACCCGTTCGAGAACCTCGGCGCCCAGCTCACCAAGGAGGTGGCGACCAAGACCAACGACATCGCGGGTGACGGCACCACCACCGCCACCGTGCTGGCCCAGGCCATGGTCCACGAGGGCCTGCGTGCCGTCGCCGCCGGTGCCAACCCGATGGGCCTCAAGCGCGGCATGGACCTCGCCGCGCAGGCCGTCAGCGACGCCCTGCTCGAGTCGGCCCGCGAGGTCGAGACCCGCGACGACATGGCCTCGGTCGCGACGATCTCCAGCCGCGACAACCACATCGGCGACCTGCTCGCCGACGCCTTCGACAAGGTCGGCAAGGACGGCGTGATCACGGTCGAGGAGTCCAACACCATGGGCACCGAGCTCGAGTTCACCGAGGGCATGCAGTTCGACAAGGGCTACATCAGCCAGTACTTCGTCACCGACCCGGAGCGCATGGAGGCCGTCCTCGAGGACCCCTACATCCTGCTCCACCAGGGCAAGATCTCCTCGGTGTCCGAGCTGCTCCCGCTGCTCGAGAAGGTCATCGCCGCCGGCAAGTCGCTCTTCATCCTCGCCGAGGACGTCGACGGCGAGGCGCTGTCGACCCTGGTCGTCAACAAGATCCGCGGCACCTTCAACGCCGTCGCGGTCAAGAGCCCCGCGTTCGGTGACCGCCGCAAGGCCATGATGCAGGACATCGCCACCCTCACCGGTGGCCAGATCGTCGCCCCCGAGGTCGGTCTCAAGCTCGACCAGGTCGGTCTCGACGTGCTCGGCACCGCCCGCCGCGTCGTGGTCACCAAGGACGACACCACCATCGTCGACGGTGCCGGCGACAGCGCCGAGGTCGAGGGCCGCGTCAACCAGATCAAGGCCGAGATCGACAACAGCGACTCCGACTGGGACCGCGAGAAGCTCCAGGAGCGCCTGGCCAAGCTCGCCGGCGGCGTCTGCGTCATCAAGGTCGGCGCGGCCACCGAGGTCGAGCTGAAGGAGAAGAAGCACCGCATCGAGGACGCCGTCTCCGCGACGCGCGCCGCGATCGAGGAGGGCATCGTCCCCGGCGGTGGCTCCGCGCTGATCCACGCCGTGTCCGTGCTCGACGGCGACCTCGGCCTCACCGGTGACGAGGCGTTCGGCGTCCGCGTGGTCCGCAAGGCCGCCGACGAGCCGCTGCGCTGGATCGCCGAGAACGGCGGCGTCAACGGCTACGTCGTGACCAGCAAGGTCCGCGAGCTCGGCGTCGGCAACGGCTACAACGCCGCCGACGACACCTACGGCGACCTGGTCGCCCAGGGCGTCCTCGACCCGGTCAAGGTCACCCGCTCCGCGCTCATCAACGCGACCTCCATCGCCGCGATGCTGCTCACCACCGAGACGCTCATCGTCGAGAAGCCCGAGGACGAGGACGAGGCCGCCGGCGCCGGCGGCCACGGCCACGGCCACGGTCACTGATCCACCTGCTCCACCCCCGGCGGTCCGGTGCCTCGGCACCGGGCCGCCGGCCGTTTTCCACGCACGCCGGTCCGCTTCGTGCCAGGGTGGCCCGGTCAGCCCGTGAGCCCTGGGAGGAGCGATGGACGACGCCACGCCGCGACGTTCCGGCCTGCTCTGCGGCCTGCTCGCGGTGCTGCTGCTCCTGGTCGTCGCGACCGACGTGGTCCTGGTCCGCGACCGGGACCGGGGCGGTGACGCGATCAGCCTGCGGCCGGCCGACATCGGTGCCGCCGGCTGGACCCGGACCCGCTCCGGGCAGGCGGTGCAGGCCGCCCGGACCGCCGCGACGACGTACTTCACCCTCGACCACCGCACGGTCAAGGCCGACATGACCCGCATGCGCCGGCTGGGGACCCCCGAGTTCGTCGAGCAGTACGACGCCGGCGTGCGGGCCCTGACCAAGCGGATCACCAGCCAGCGGCTCCGGCTCACAGGTCGGCTGCCGCGTGACGGGACCGCCACCGAGTACCTCGTCAGCGACCGGGCGATCGTGCTCGTCTCGGTCGACGTCACGACCACGCGGGCCGGCGAGCGGAGCACGACCCGCTACCGCGCCCGGATCACCGTCGAGCTCGTCGACGGTGCGTGGCTCGTCGACGACGTCGAGGGCGAGGTGACCTGAGATGGGCGTGCTGCGCGACCGCCGGGTCGCCGTCCTGCTCGTCCTGGTGCTGGCGGGCTCGGCGCTGTGCGTGCTGCTGGCCCTGACCCGCTCGCAGGCCGAGGGGGCCGGCGTACCTCCCGGGAGCACCGGTGACCGGGCGCCCGGCTTCCGCACCGCCGACCTGCGCGGGCCCGGCGGGGACGCCCTGGCCGCGGCGGTCACCGGGGTGTCCACGAGCCTCAGCTACGACTACCGCTACCTCGACGGCTCGCTCACCCGGGCGACCGCGCTGATGACCCCGGCGTACTCCCGCGTGTTCGCCCGCACCTTCGACCGTCGGGTCCGTCCCTTCGCGCGACAGCGGCGGGCGGTGGCCCAGGGTCTGGTCCGCGGCGCCGGGATCGTCCGCACCCGGGGCGACACCCGGGTCGTCTGCCTGCTCTACGTCGACCAGCTCCTCGTCGCGGGGCGCGGGGTCCGCGCCGGCGAGCCACGGGTGCTGTCGCGCAGCCGCGCCCGGGTCGACGTCGTGCTGAGCGGCGGGGTGTGGAGGATCAGGGGCATCGAGGCGCTCTGACCGCAGGATCTTTCCGTTGCCGAAACGATGGGGACTTGCGGCGGCAACGCCACCGGGGCACGCTCGCGACATGCTGTGGAGAGTGCGTGCGACGTTGCCGGACCGGCCCGGTGCTCTCGCCGGTCTCGCCCAGGAGTGCGGCAAGGCCGGGGCCAACATCGTCGGCTTCCAGGTCTTCCCCGACGTCGAGCAGGTCACCGACGAGCTCGTGCTGCGCACCCCCGACGGGTGGGACGCCGCCGACCTGGTCGACCTCGTCGAGCGGGCCGGGGCCGACCAGGTCGCGGCCAGTGCCTGCTCGGAGGCGGCCCTGGTCGACCAGCCCACCCGCTACGTCGCGGCCGCGCGTGCCGTGCTGGCCCAGCCGGCGTCGTTCCCCGACGTCGTCGCAGCGCTGTTCGACGCCGACGTGCACCCCGGCGACGAGGCGCAGGACGTGATGGAGATGAGCGTCGGCGACGTGCAGGTGCAGGTCCGCCGCGCCGCACCGTTCACCGCCGTCGAGCGCGCCCGCGGGGCGGCCATGGCCGACCTGGTCAGCGACGTGCTGGGTCGCGACCGACCGGCGTTCGCGCCGTCGGGCGGCCGGCGGATGGGAAGCGGTGCCGTCCCCGAGTACGTCGTCGACGGCGGCCGGGTCACCGTGCTCGCCGACGGCGTCGCGGTGGGCCACGCCCACGTCGTACCCACGGCGGCGGACCCGAGCGTCCACACCATCGACCTCGAGGTCGACGTCTCCTGGCAGCGGCGCGGCATCGGCACCAAGCTGCTCGGCGACGCGGCTCGTCTGGCTCGCGGGATGGGTGCCACCGAGGTCGTGCTGACCACCGCCCACGACAACCGGGCGGTGATGCCGATGGTGCTGGCGGCCGGCATGCGCGGGCGGATCCGGATGGCGGGGGAGACCCTGACGGTGCGGATCTCGGTGACCGAGCTGCGCCCGCGCGGAGAGTAGTCCTCCCGAGTCATCCCCTGGGGTGGGTGACCCAGGTCTCCGCGTAGGCTTGACGCGTGGAGGTACCTGAGAAGTTCGCTGCCCTCGGTCTCACCTACGACGACGTCCTGCTGCTGCCGGGTCATTCCGACCTGGCGCCCGACGAGATCGACACCTCGACGCGGCTGACCCGCGAGATCACCATCAAGGTGCCGATCATCAGCGCCGCGATGGACACCGTGACCGAGTCGCGGATGGCGATCGCGATGGCCCGCCAGGGCGGCCTCGGGGTGCTGCACCGCAACCTGTCGATCGAGGACCAGGCCTACCAGGTCGACCTGGTCAAGCGGACCCAGACCGGCATCATCTCCAACCCCGTCACCATCGGGCCCGACGCGACGCTCGAGGAGCTCGACCGCATCTGCGGCGAGTACCGCGTCTCCGGGCTCCCGGTCGTCGACACCGACAACCGCCTCCTCGGCATCTGCACCAACCGCGACCTGCGCTTCACGCCGGTCGCCGAGTGGGCCACCACCAAGGTCGACGAGGTGATGACCCCGATGCCGCTCATCACCGGTGAGGTCGGCATCTCCCGCGAGGACGCCACCCTGCTGCTGCGCCGCCACAAGCGCGAGCGGCTGCCCCTGGTCGACCCCGAGGGCCGCCTGGCGGGCCTGATCACCGTCAAGGACTTCGTCAAGGGCGAGCAGTTCCCGCTGGCCTCCAATGACGCCCACGGCCGGCTGATGGTGGGCGCCGCGATCGGCTACTTCGGCGACGCATGGCTGCGCGCCACGACCCTGGTCGAGGCCGGCGTCGACGTGCTGGTCGCCGACACCGCCCACGGTAACGTCCGGATGCTGCTCGAGATGGTCCACCGACTCAAGTCCGACCCGGCCACCCGGCACGTGCAGGTCATCGGCGGCAACGTCGCCACCCGCGAGGGCGCCCAGGCGTTCGTCGACGCTGGAGCCGACGCGGTCAAGGTCGGCGTCGGCCCCGGCTCCATCTGCACCACCCGGGTCGTCACCGGCGTCGGCGTGCCCCAGGTGACCGCGGTCTACGAGGCCTCCCTGGCCTGCCGGCCGGCCGGGGTCCCCGTCATCGCCGACGGCGGGATGAAGCACTCCGGCGAGATCGCCAAGGCCCTCGTCGCGGGCGCCGACTCGGTGATGGTGGGCTCGCTGCTCGCCGGCTGCGAGGAGTCGCCGGGCGAGCTCGTGTTCACCAACGGCAAGCAGTACAAGGCCTACCGCGGCATGGGCTCGCTGGGCGCGATGTCGAGCCGCGGCAAGAAGTCCTACTCCAAGGACCGCTACTTCCAGGCCGAGGTCCTCACCGACGACAAGATCGTGCCCGAGGGCATCGAGGGCCAGGTCGCCTTCCGCGGTCCGCTCGAGGCCGTCGCCCACCAGCTCATCGGCGGGCTCACCCAGTCGATGTTCTACGTCGGTGCGCGCACCGTCCCCGAGCTGCAGGACAAGGGCCGGTTCGTGCGCATCACGTCGGCCTCGCTCAAGGAGAGCCACCCGCACGACGTGCAGATGACCGTCGAGGCGCCCAACTACACGGGCGCCTGACCACGTGACGTCGACTCCGGCCGAGGTCGTGATCTACACCGACGGCGCCTGCGAGCCCAACCCCGGTCCCGGTGGCTGGGGCGCCTACCTGAGGTCGGGACCGCACGAGAAGGACCTGTGCGGCGGCGAGGCCACCACGACCACCAACAACCGCATGGAGCTGATGGCGCCGATCATGGCGCTCGAGTCGCTCACCCGCCGTTCGACGGTGCAGCTCTACACCGACAGTGTCTACGTGCGCAGCGGCATCACCCAGTGGGTCGTCAACTGGCAGAAGAACGGCTGGCGCACCTCGGCCAAGCAGCCCGTCAAGAACGTCGACCTCTGGCAGCGCCTCGTCGAGGCCTGCGCCCAGCACGACGTCGAGTGGCACTGGGTCAAGGGTCACGCCGGCAACGAGGGCAACGAGCGCGCCGACCGGCTCGCCTCCCAGGGCCTGCGCGAGGCCGTGGCCGCCGCCAGGGCCTGAGCGACCCACGTCGGGACCCGTACGCCGGTCCACCCCACGTCGGTCGAGGTGCGAAGGCCGCCAGGCCTGAGCCTCGAGACCCCCGCCGCCGACGGACCCCGCTCGACCCCCACGACGAGAGGACGTCGCGTCGGACCGACGTACGCCTGCGGGGGTCTCGAGGCTCGGCGCTAGCGCGCCTCGCACCTCGACCGACGTGTGGCGGGCTCCGTGTCCCGGCCGGTGTAGGCCTGCGGGGCCTCTGGGGGCGGCGCGTGGAAGACTGCGGGCCATGACCGAGATCCAGATCGGCCAGGCCAAGCGGGCCCGCCGGGCCTACTCCTTCGACGACATCGCGATCGTGCCCTCGCGGCGCACGCGCGACCCGGAGGAGGTCAGCATCGACTGGCAGATCGACGCCTACCGCTTCTCCCTGCCGGTGCTCGCGGCCCCGATGGACTCGGTGATGTCGCCGGCGACCGCGATCGCGCTCGGGCGCCACGGCGGGCTGGGCGTGCTCAACCTCGAGGGCCTCTGGACCCGGTACGACGACCCGAGCGACCTGCTCGCCGAGGTGGCCGAGCTCGAGGGCATCGACGCGACGGCCCGGATGCAGGAGATCTACACCGAGCCGGTCCGCCCCGAGCTCATCGCCGAGCGGCTGCGCGAGGTGCGCGAGGCCGGGGTGACCGTCGCGGGGTCGCTGTCGCCGCAGCGGACCAAGGAGTTCGCCAAGGTCGTCGTCGACGCCGGCGTCGACATGTTCGTCATCCGCGGCACCACCGTGAGCGCCGAGCACGTCTCCAGCCAGGCCGAGCCGCTCAACCTCAAGGAGTTCATCTACGAGCTCGACGTGCCGGTCATCGTCGGCGGGTGCGCGACCCACCAGGCCGCGCTGCACCTGATGCGCACCGGTGCGGCCGGGGTGCTCGTCGGGTTCGGCGGCGGCGCGGCCCACACGACCCGCACGGTCCTGGGCGTCGCGGTGCCGATGGCCAGCGCGGTCGCCGACGTGGCCGCCGCCCGCCGCGACTACCTCGACGAGTCGGGCGGGCGCTACGTCCACGTCATCGCCGACGGCTCGATCGGCAAGTCCGGTGACCTGGCCAAGGCCATCGCGTGCGGCGCCGACGCGGTCATGGTCGGCTCGCCGTTCGCCCGCGCCACCGACGCCCCCGGGCACGGGTTCCACTGGGGCGCCGAGGCCCACCACGAGGCCCTGCCGCGCGGGCAGCGCGTCAAGCTAGACCAGGTCGGCAGCCTCGAGGAGATCCTCTTCGGGCCGTCCCGTGTCGCCGACGGCACGATGAACCTCATCGGGGCGTTGCGTCGCTCGATGGCAACCACCGGCTACACCGATCTCAAGGAGTTCCAGCGCGTCGAGGTCGTCGTCGAGTAGCCCTCTGGCCACCCTCTGCTGAGGGGTTTCCCTTGCTGGTCGGCCGCACCCTGTACCCCGGACGAGAGTTCGGCTTAGGTTCACCTTCCGGGCCATCGGGGGCTCGTCGGCGGCGGCTCTCGGGCACGAGCGCGGCACCGACCTCCCCGGCCGACTTCGTGGGAGGGAACCTCATGACCAGACCAGTACGCCGATCGCGCCGACCAGCACGGGCCGCCGGGTCCGTCGGCATCGCCCTGACCGCCCTGGCGGTCGGCGGGGCCTCGCTCGCCGCGCCGGCGCAGCACGACGCCGGCGCGAGCAGCGACCAGCAGCGGGCCCTCGCCGCCGGCCTGCAGGTCGGGCCCAAGACCGATGCCGGCGCCACCGGCGCCAATCCCTACCTCGCCAACCTTCCCGACGAGTCCCGGGTCGACTTCGCCGCCTGGCGTCAGCGGCTGTCGTCCGCGGCCGACCGCCGGGCCGGCTCCGCGGCCTACCGGCAGGCGCGCAGCGAGGCCAACGCGGTCACGCCGGCCGCGGCCACCGTCGTGTCCTACGACGAGCAGGAGCCGACCGGCACCTCCGGGTCCAACGACACCGACGCGACCGCCGAGCGGATCAGCGTCTTCGGGACCACCAAGAGCAAGCGCAACGTGGTGCGGATCAACGGCACCCGGGCCGAGCTGCCGACCCCCACCCCCGTGGCCCTGCCGACGGGGGCCGAGGACAACGGCGCGATCCCGCTGGCGACCCCCACGGACATCGACGGCAGCTCCGCGCTCACCACGACCGGCGTCCTGGGCGACGGGCCCCACGGCTCGGCCGGCGACGGCACCAACGACTTCGACTTCTACGCCGTCGACCTCACCGAGGGCCTGACGCTGACCGCCGACACGTCCTCGGCGGACAGCGGCACGCCCGACGGCACCGACACCGTGGCGGTGCTCTACGACGCCGACGGCGAGATCGTCGCGTCCGACGACGACGGTGGCACCGGAACGGCCAGCCTGCTCGAGTACGACGTCGCCGCGAGCGGCACCTACTACCTGCTGGTCGCCGGCTACGCCGACCTGGGGCCGCTGCCCGAGGACCCCACCGACAGCGGCTCGGGTGCCGGAGGCGCCGAGGAGGGCGACTACAGCCTCGCGATCACCCAGAGCGCCAGCGACCGCGACAAGTACTCCATCAACCTGCACCCCGGCGACGTGATCGGCGCCGTGGCCCAGGGTGGTGCCGACACCCTCACGGTGACGCGCCCCGACGGCACCCAGGCGGTCGGCGCTCCCGGCGTCGACGCCTCCTCGCTCTATCCGCCCGACTCGCCGTTGCCCGGTGGCGGCAACACGAGCTTCGGCTACGTCGCCGAGCAGGGCGGCCTCTACGTCATCGACGTGTCCGGGGCCATCGGCTCCTACACGGTCCAGGTCGAGGGCTACCGGCCCGGCGCCCAGGTCGACACCAACAAGTCCCAGGTGGTCTACCTCGACTTCGAGGGCGGCCGCGTCAACACCGCCGTGTGGGGCGGGGCCGGGGTCCGCGAGCTGTCGCCGTTCAAGTCGTTCCTCGGCAAGTGGGGCATCTCCCAGTCCCGTGAGCGCGCGATGATCGACAAGATCACCTACGTCGTGCGCCAGAACCTCCTCGAGGCGGGCCAGAACGGGCTCAACAACCCGAAGGTCACGGTCGTCAACTCACGCACCCACCCCGAGCTGCGTGGTCGCGCCAACGTCTCGCGGGTGATCGTCGGCGGCACCATCGACCAGTCCGGCATCTCCACGATCGGCATCGCCCAGTACATCGATCCGGGCAACTACGGCCACGAGGACACCGCGCTGGTGCTGCTCGACGTGCTCAGCGACCCCGACGGGCCGGCGTCGCTCAACACCTACCTCACCGCCGCGAGCGACCGTGAGAGGTTCGTCGGGCGTGCGGTCGGCAACGTGACCGCTCACGAGATCGGTCACCTGGTCGGCAGCTACCACACCGACAACGCCTCCGACGACGTCAACCTGATGGACAGTGGTGGCGCCAACTTCCAGAACCTGTTCGGGGTCGGGCCCGACAACGTCGGTGGCACCGCCGACGATCTCGACGTCCGCTTCGGTGAGGACGTCTACAGCCCGGCGGAGGGCTTCACCGGCACCGAGGACACGCAGAACAACACCGCGTTCGCCTACCCGAAGCGCTGATCGCCCGTCGTACGACGCCCCGGACCACCACGGTCCGGGGCGTCGTGCCGTCCGGGGGTTGGGCTCAGGCGGACCAGCGCACGGCAGCGTAGACGTGATCGGCTTGCTGATACGCGCTTGGAGGTATGGAAGCTTGTCCGCCCCTCCTGCCGGGCGAAGATCAGCAAGATCAGGTCACGTCCGGAGGTCTATGCACCAACCACATGTAGCCAGCATTGAGTTTGCTCCTGTAGGTACGCACGCTGCACGAGCGGTGGGGCCCCAGTCCGAGATGTTGCTGAGCGGCTGACCTGGTACCCGTCTGACCGATCGATACCCCCCGGTGACGTTCTGACGTCGCGAAGTCGGACACAGGCTGCGATAGGACGATCTTTGGATCGTGCGACGGACTCGCCGAGCCTCGTGGACACCGCTGGGCCGCGGCCCGGCTGGGTCAGTTTGGCCGGGCGCACTCGTATCAGCACGTGATACGGCCAAGGGTCGGTGCGATGGATGTCCGCTCAGGCGGCGGTCACGTCCAGTGCCTGCAAACCCGTGCATCTATAGCTCAGCGACCTCGCGAACGATGCAATGCCGATGTTTCCCGACGGCCAGCTTGCTGGTGTGATAGACCGTCCAGATGAAGTTGACGAGCGTAGGACTGGGGTCAGTCAAGGGCTTTGATCAGTTTGCGCAGATCCCACTAACAGGCGTAAATCTGCTCTACGGTGCCAACTCGAGCGGCAAGAGTTCGATAATCCAGTCGCTCCTCCTCCTGAAGCAGAGCTTTCCTCGCGCGCTCAGTACGGACCCGGGCGTGCTGGAATTCCGTGGAGGTAGCGCAGATCTGGGTGGGTTTAGGACGTTCGTGCACGGCCACCAAACTGATCGATCAATCGAGATAGGTCTAAGCCTGAAGGACCTGGAACTGTCTGGCATTCCATTCTTCACGCCTGAGATGAGCGTTCGCTTTCGGTTCGGACTGCGGTCGTCGTCTGACGTAGAGCCGCACGTCTTGGGAGTAACTCTCGCCGATGATCGAGAGGTCTCGTTCAAGTTCGATAAAGATCTTGGTCAATTGAGGCTAGCGGATGCGACTTCTTCGGCCGTACTGGTCGATCGATTTATTGAACTCCTCAGGAGAGTCTCCGAGAATCAACGGCTGCCATTCAAGTTGCCGAATGACGCTGATCGAAGGTGGCTAAGAGAATGGGCAAGAAAGCATGGGTGTCGCCTGCATGGATGGCTTCCATTCTGGGTTCCAGCCGAGTACGGAGCAGGCAAGATGGGGCGACCTTTCGGTGGTCGCTTGGAGTCTGACCGCAACCAACAGTTGCAAATATTCTTGTGGTGGTGGCAACAGTGGGTCTTCCACTTTACGACCCAGTTCAGTGATTTTCTCGAAGGTATCGTCTACGTGGGTCCACTTCGCGACTTCCCCCGAAGGGTAGCCGCGGAGGCAAGCGAGGATGCCGGACTCGGGACACGCGGCGAACGTCTTGTGCTCTACCTAGGACGGCGTCCGGATCTTGTCGATGCAATCAACGAGGCGTTTAAGGACTTGGAAATTGACTATAAACTCTCGGTCGAACGAATCAGTTCTGAACGCATGCAAGATGCATTGGGTGATGTCGCGTTCGCGGTGCTTAGGGATAACAAATCCGGTGTTGATCTCAGTCCGACAGATGTTGGATTCGGTTTGAGTCAGGTTTTACCGGTAGTAGTGCAACTTCTTGGCAACAGGGAGCGCCTAATTCTCATCGAGCAGCCTGAAATTCACCTTCATCCTCGCATGCAGAGCCGCCTAACGGATATTCTTGTCTCCTCTGTGGCGCACAACGGAAACCAGCTGTTAATTGAAACCCATAGCGAGCACCTCGCGTTGCGAGCACAACGTCGAATCCGCGAGAAGGTCATCGGCTTGGATGAACTTGGTATCTCTTACGTCGGCGTCGGCTCAGAGGGGAGTTTCGTCAAAGAAATTGAACTCAGTGCCGATGGGCAAATGTTGACACCGTGGCCCGGTGGATTTTTTGACGAGAAGTTTGACGACCTGTTCGTGAACGCAACCAATGTTTGAGCTGTTGAACGGTAGTTCACTCGGGCTCGGTGAAATCTCAGAAATTAGCCCGGCCGTACTAAACTCCGTTGCCTACCGATCAGAGTCGACCGTGTTTATGCGAGCCGCTGACGCACAATTCATGGACCACCTCCGTCGCATAATAGCCAACGCTCCCTTAGATACTCAGCACAGGTGGATCGACTTGTTGCGCCGCCGAATGGCCTCTGTGCGTCGACCATCTTGTTCGACCTGTGGATGCGTCGGTGCGGTGGCCCTGTCCGTAGTCGCGAACCCTGTCGAATGTGCGGGCTGCAATACTTTACCTGAATCATTCGCATCCCTTATCACGAGCACCCCACTCCACGCGGCTACGCAATTGCAACACACTGGATGTGCGAAATCCAACAGTTGCAATTTGGACCTTGTCCGCCGTTTCGCCACAGTTCTTGCCGTTTCGGAACAGTGTTGGGTGATTGATCCGTACTTAGTTACGGATGCCGTTCGAAAACCAAATTCGGGATTGGAGAAGTTTATTCGATTGGCTGCGTCCTGCGGGCTACCAAAGATTGGCTTGGTGTCAGGCGTAGGGGGATCGCTCGCCGGATCAGTCCCGAGTGCCGCATCGCTCGTTAATCTCTTTGATAATTTCGTCAGAGGTCTTGGTCTAGTGACGCGGCCGCAGATAGATCTGCATGTGCTTCCGACGTCCAAGCGTTCCTCGGAAATGCACGACCGATTTATCGGTTTTGAGTGGTCGCAATCAGGTCGGGCTTCCTTCAGTCTCGGCAAGGGGTTGGGGCAATATAACGGGACCGCGTTTCGGCAGAACTATTCCGCCTCCCGCCAGGCAGACAATTTTGTAGCGGAAGAGTTCAACCGGTTAGTAGCATTCGCAATTCAGGCGGGTACGTTCTGACGGCCCATCCGTGCGTGTCCGTGGCATAATCCAGCGGCTAGTCCGCTGGCAGGCGATTGAAGTGACGGAGTCGTCTTAGGCAGGGCCCGTTAGGGTTTGGTCCGTGGAACAGCTCGTCGCGGTCTGGCTCGGCGGTCTCGACGGCGAGACCTGGTGGGAGCAGGACGCCGACGAACCGGCGTACGCCGCCAGCCTGGTCAAGGTGCCGCTGGCGACCGCGGCGGAGGTGCTCGACCTCGAACGTCGGGTGCCGGTGCACGCCGACTTCGCGTCCGCGGCCGGGGGCCGCTTCACGATCGAGCGCGACGACGACCAGGACGACGCCACGTGGGACGCGCTCGGCAGCACCGAGACGCTGGGCGAGCTGCGGCGACGCGCGATCGTCGAGTCCAGCAACATCGCCACCAACCTGCTGCTCGAGCAGGTGGGGATCGCCGCGGTCCACGACGTGCTGCGCGCCGCCGGGGTCAGCGACCGGACGACCATCACCCGCGGCATCGGCGACCTGGCCGCCCGCGACGCCGGGCTGGCCAACCAGGTCACCGCTCGCGACCTCGGGTGGGTCCTGGCCCACACGCCGGCGTCGGTCGAGGAGATCATGCTCGGCCAGCGCTACCGCGACGCCATCCCCGCGGGCCTGCCCGCCGGCACCCACGTGGCCAACAAGACCGGCTGGGTCGACGGCATCACCCACGACATGGCGATCGTGCGACCCACCGACGAGCACGGTGGCGCGCCCTTCGCGCTGGTGGTGCTCACGCGCACCGACGACCCCCACGAGGTCGCCGAGAAGCGCATCGCCGGGCTGGCCGCCGAGGCCTGGGGGCGTCGGCGATGACGACGATCGCCGAGGTGCGCACCCGCCGCCTGAGCGTGCCGCTGCACACGCCCTTCGTCACCGCGCTGCGGCGTACGACGACGGTCGAGACGGTCGTCGTCGAGGTCGTCGACAGCGACGGCGCCGTCGGCTGGGGCGAGGCGCCGCAGGTGTGGCAGGTCACCGGTGACTCGCTCGCCGGCTCGCAGGCCTGTCTCGACGGTCCGCTGCGCGATGCCCTCGTCGGCCGCACCCCCGACCTTCGTGAGAGCACTGCTCTCGTGCAGCGGGCGGTGGTGGCCAACAGGTCGGCCAAGATGGCCGCCGACATCGCCCTGCACGACCTCGCGGCCCGCCGTACGGGGCTCACGCTCGCCGAGCACCTCGCGTCGTGGGCGGGTGTGACCACGCTGCCCCCGACCCACGTCCGCACCGACGTCACCCTGGCCGCCGGCACCCCGGCCGAGCTGGCCGCGGCCGCCTCGGGCCGGGTCGCCGACGGCTTCGCGACCCTCAAGCTCAAGGTCGGCACCGACGCCGCCACCGACGTGGCCCGGGTCCTCGCGGTGCGCGCCGCGGTCGGGCCCGATGTGGCGCTCCGCCTCGACGCCAACCAGGGGTGGGACGCCTTCGAGGCCGTCCGGGTGATCGGTGCTCTCGAAGCGGCCGGCACCGACGTCGAGGTGGTCGAGCAGCCCGTGCCGGCAGCCGACGTCATCGGTCTGGCCTACGTCACCGCTCACGTCGAGACGCCCGTGATGGCCGACGAGTCGCTCTTCACGCTCGAGGACCTGGTCGAGATCATCCGCCTCGACGCCGCCGACCTGGTCAACGTCAAGCTCGCCAAGTGCGGCGGGCTGACGCCCGCGCTCGAGCTGCTGCGGGTCGCCCACCTCCACGGGTTCGGGACCTTCGTGGGCTCGATGATGGAGTCCCACCTCGGGGTGGCTGCCGCCGCCGCACTCGTCGCCGCCGTCGGCACCTCGAGCCTGCCCGACCTCGACGCCGCGTGGTGGTCGGTCTCGTCGCCGTACGTCGGTGGGGCGTCGTACGACGGCGACCGGCTCGTCCTGTCCGAACGACCCGGCCTGGGAATCGAAGGAGTGAAGTGAGAGCGATCCGTGTCACCGGCGTGCTGGCCGGACCCGAGGGGTCCGCCGAGCAGGTCACCCAGCTGTTGCCCGGCGAGCACGTCGAGGTGCAGGCCCGCGACGGCGACTGGCTCAAGGTGGTCGCGCCGGGCCAGTGGTCGGCGAAGGACCCGATCGGCTACCCCGGCTGGGTCCTGGCTGCCGACCTCGCCTTCGACGAGGACGCCGTGGTCGAGATCGCGCGCACCTACCTCGACACCCCCTACGTCTGGGGAGGCCTGACCCACGACGGCATCGACTGCTCCGGCCTGGTGCACGCGAGCTTCCGCGCCGTGGGGGTCGCCGTGCCGCGCGACGCCTCCGACCAGGCGGCGCGCTGCGAGTCCGTGCCACTGGGGGAGGAGCGCCCCGGCGACCTGTGGTTCTTCGCCCGCGACGGCGCCGGCGGCCGGATCACCCACGTCGGCTTCTGGACCGGGCCCGACACCCTGCTGCACGCACCCGACTCAGGGCCGCGGCGCTTCGTCGTCGAGGAGACGCTGCCCGACGAGCGCCGCCCGACGCTGGTGGCGGCCGGACGCTTCTGAGACGGTCACGTCTGAGCCGGTCACACCCGGTCACACCCGGTCACACGCGGGCCCGCTCGCGCGTCAACCCTCTGACCGAGCCGGCGTGGAAGGGTGACCGACGTGGACCAGCACGAGCCGCAGGACCAGACCGAGCAGTTCGAGGTCGAGCGGCCCCGACTCGTCGGCATCGCGAGCCGGGTGCTGGGCGACCACGCCGAGGCCGAGGACGTGGTGCAGCACGCGTGGCTGCGGCTGCACCACACCGCCACCACGACCGACACCGTCATCGAGAGCCTCCCGGCGTGGTTGACCACCGTGACCACCCGGCTCTGCCTCGACCGGTTGCGGGCCCGCACCCCCGTCCCCGTCGAGGAGATCGACGAGGCCGATGCCCTCGCCGAGACCTCGGACGACCCCGCTGACGACGTCGTCCTCGCCGACACGGTCGGGATGGCCCTGCAGGTCGTGCTCGACCGGCTCTCGCCGCGCGAGCGGGTCGCGTTCGTGCTGCACGACAGCTTCGGCTTCGAGTTCCCGACCATCGCCGCGGTGCTCGACACGACACCCGCGGCGGCGCGCAAGCTGGCCTCGCGGGCCCGGGCCAAGGTCGCCCAACCCCGTGCGGAGGACCGGCTGGCCGACTGGGAGGTGGTCGACGCGTTCATGGCCGCAGCTCGCAACGCCGAGTTCGACCGGCTGCTGCAGCTGCTGGCCCCCGACGCCGCGGTGACCGCCGACGACGCCGCCATCCTGGTCGGCACCCCGGCGCGCATCGACGGTCGCGACGACGTCGCCGCGTTCTTCAACGGCGGCGCGAGCTCGGCGCTCGCCGTCTTCGTCGGCGACCGGCCCGGCGCCGCGTGGTACCACCTGGGCCGGGCCAAGGTCGTCTTCGACTTCACGATCAGCGACGGCCAGGTCGTCGCCATCACCTTCCGCGCCGCTCCCGAGGTGCTCGCCGACGTCGTACGCCGCGACGGCGGCGCGCGCCGCGGGTGAGGCGTCACACCCGACCCGGCCCGGTCGTCGTACCCACGACACACGCCCACGAAGGAGACGACATGAAGACCATGACCTGCCGTGACCTCGGCGGTCCCTGCGACCTCGAGCACCACGGCGAGAGTGCCGACGACGTCATCAACGCCCAGGACCGGCACCTCAAGGAGGCGGTCAAGGCCGGTGACACCGCCCACGAGCCGGCCCGCAACGACATGAAGGGCCGGTGGCGCCACCCCAAGAAGGCGATGGGCTGGTACCGCGACACCAAGCAGGCCTTCGCGGACCTACCGGCCGACGGACTCGCCGACTCCGCCGACTCCGCCGACTGAGGTCGTGACCCGGCCGGCGTCGACCTCCCACCGCTGGTCGAGCCGGACGCTCTCGAGCAGCCGCCGGTCGTGCGAGACCAGCAGCAGTGCGCCGTCGTAGGACTCCAGCGCCTGCTCGAGCTGCTCGATCGCCGGCAGGTCGAGGTGGTTGGTCGGCTCGTCGAGCACCAGCAGGTTGACGCCGCGGGCCTGCAGCAGGGCCATTGCGGCGCGGGTGCGCTCGCCGGGGGAGAGACGCCCGACGAGGCTCGACACCTGGTCGGCCCGCAGCCCGAACTTCGCCAGCAGCGTGCGCACCTCGGCCTGCGTCCACTCCGGTACGACGGCCTCGAACGCCTCGCCCAGCGGCTCGTCGTCGGCCAGGCCGGTGCGGGCCTGGTCGATCACGCCGACCGCGACGGACGCCCCGAGCGAGGCGGTGCCCGAGTCGGGGGCGTCGTCGCCCAGGAGCAGTCGCAGCAGGGTCGTCTTGCCGGCGCCGTTGGGCCCGGTGATGCCGATCCGCTCGCGGGCGTCGACCTGCAGTGACACCGGGCCGAGCACGAAGTCGCCGAGCCGGCGCGTCGCCTCGTTGAGCGTTGCGACCACCGCGCTCGAGCGCGGCGCGGCCGCGATGTCGAACTGGAGCACCCACTCCTTGCGCGGCTCCTCCACCTCATCGAGCCGGGCGATCCGCGACTCCATCTGGCGCACCTTCTGCGCCTGCTTCTCCGACGACTCGGTGGCGGCCTTGCGGCGGATCTTGTCGTTGTCGGGGCTCTTCTTCATGGCGTTGCGCACGCCCTGCGAGCTCCACTCGCGCTGGGTGCGGGCCCGCCCGACCAGGTCGGCGCGGGTCTCGGCGTACTCGTCGTAGGCCTCGCGGGCGTGCCGCCGCGCCACCTCGCGCTCGACCAGGAAGGCGTCGTAGCCGCCGTCGTAGACCGTCACCTGCTGCTGGGCGAGGTCGAGCTCGACGATGCGGGTCACGCAGCGCGACAGGAACTCGCGGTCGTGCGACACCAGCACCACCCCGCCGCGCAGGCCCTGCACGAAGCGCTCGAGACGGGCCAGGCCGTCGAGGTCGAGGTCGTTGGTCGGCTCGTCGAGCAGCACCACGTCGAACCGGCTCAGCAGCAGTGCGGCCAGGGCGACCCGGGCCGCCTGTCCGCCCGACAGGCTGGTCATCAGGGCGTCGGCGCCGACGTCGAGGCCCAGGTCGGCCAGCACCGACCCGGTGCGGTCCTCCAGGTCGGCGGCACCGCTGGCCATCCAGCGGTCGAACGCGACGGCGTACGCGTCGTCGGCGCCGGGCTCGTCGCTGCCGAGCGCGGCGGCAGTGGTCTCCATCGCGACGGTGGCCTCTGCGGCGCCGGTCCGCCGCGCCAGGTAGGCCGCGACCGTCTCGCCCGGCACCCGCTCGTGCTCCTGCGGCAGCCATCCGACGAACGCATCGCTGGGTGCGGTGGTGATCGTGCCGTCCATGGGGTCGGCCTGCCCGGCCAGGAGCGCGAGCAGCGTCGACTTGCCCGCCCCGTTGGCCCCCACCACCCCGACCACGTCACCCGGCGCGACCGTGAGGTCGAGCCCCTCGAACAGCACGCGGTGGCCGTGCCCCCCGGACAGGTCCTTGGCGACAAGGGTGGCAGTCACGGGTCGATCGTATGGCGCGCGCCTCCGCCCACCCCACGTCGGTCGTGGTGTGAGGCGCGCTGCACCCACGTCGGTCGAGGTGTGAGGCGCGCTGGCGCCGGGCCTCGAGACCACCCCTCACGTCGGTCGAGGTGTGAGGCGCGCTGGCGCCGGGCCTCGAGACCACCCCTCACGTCGGTCGAGGTGTGAGGCGCGCTAGCGCCGAGCCTCGAGACCACCGCAGCGTCCTGCGGTCTGAGGCGACGTCTTCTCGTCGTAGGTCTCACTGTGTGCGGGTCGTGCCACGTGGGCGGTGGGTGAGCCATTGTTCTGGCCCCTCGGGTCGGTGGGTTCGGTGGCTGACGCACCGCCCGGCGGCCGGTCGCTCGATGTTTGCTCGCGACGTGCCAGGTACGTCGGGAGCGCGGATCGAGCGCACCGAAGGCTCGGACCACGTGCGTCGAGGGGTGTCCGCGCTGGACGAGGGCGCGGCGGAGCGAAGCGACGTCCTTGACGGCGAGACCCGGAATGGTAGGCGCGCGGACACCCCGACCCCGCAAGACCCGCGCCGTTCAAAGCCCCGATCCGGCGGGACACCGGTGGAGTCGACGCGTCGGCTGCGGAGGTCTCGAGGCTCAGGCCTGGCGGCCTTCGCACCTCGACCGACGTGGGGCCCGCACCTCGACCGGCGTGGGAGCGGGAGGTCAGGCGAGGTCGACGTACGCGCGCTCGAGGATCGCGTCGAGGTCGAGACCGGGGGGCAGGGTGCCGAGGGCGCCGCCCCAGTCGCGGCCGAGGCGGGAGGCGCAGAAGGCGTCGGCGACGGCGGAGGGTGCGTGCTGGACGAGCAGCGAGCCCTGGAGCACCAGCGCCAGCTGCTCCACGATGCGGCGGGCGCGCAGCTCGAGCTCGGCGCCGTCGGAGAGCTCCTTCTTGACCAGCGAGATCGCGTCGTCGAGGCGGTGGTCGGCACCGGCGGCGAGCTCGACCTCGGCGAAGAACCGCTCGAGCGACTCGGGCTCGCGGCCGATCGCGCGCAGGGCGTCGAGGGCGGCGACGTTGCCGGAGCCCTCCCAGATCGACAGGAGCGGCAGCTCGCGGTAGATGCGCGGCATGCCGGACTCCTCGACGTAGCCGTTGCCGCCGAGGCACTCCATCGCCTCGCCGGCGTGGGCGGGGCCGCGCTTGCAGACCCAGTACTTCGACACGGCCAGGCCGAGCCGCCGGAACGACGCCTCGTCGAGGTCGCCGCGTACGGCGCGGTCTGTGGCCCCGGCCAGGCGCATCGCCACCGTCGTCGCCGCCTCGGACTCGACGACGAGGTCGGCGAGGACGTTCCTCATCAGCGGCTGGTCGACCAGGTGCCTGCCGAACGCCGAGCGGTGGCGGGCGTGGTGGACCGCGGTGACGGTCGCCAGGCGCATGCCCGAGGCGGTGCCGAGGGTGCAGTCGAGGCGGGTCAGGTTGACCATCTCGACGATGGTCCGTACGCCGCGTCCCTCCTCGCCGACCAGCCAGGCCGCAGCTCCGTCGTACTCGATCTCGGCGGAGGCGTTGGACTTGTTGCCGAGCTTGTCCTTGAGCCGCATCAGGCGCATCGGGTTGAGGCTGCCGTCGGGCAGCACGCGCGGGACGAGGAAGCACGACAGGCCGCCCGGCGCCTGGGCCAGCGCCAGGAAGAGGTCGGACATCGGGGCCGAGGTGAACCACTTGTGACCGGTCAGCCGCCACGACCCGTCGGTCTGCGGCACCGCCTGCGTCGTGTTGGCGCGGACGTCGGAGCCGCCCTGCTTCTCGGTCATCGACATCCCGGCGATCAGACCGGCCTTGCCGCCGGGCACCCGCAGCCCGGGGTCGTAGGTCGCAGAGGTCAGCAACGGCTCGTACGTCGCCGCCAGGTCCGGCGCCATCCGCAGGGCCGGGACGGCGGCGTACGTCATGGAGATCGGGCAGCCGTGGCCGGCGTCGACGTTCCAGGCCAGGAACTTGGCGGCGCGGGCGACGTGGGCGCCCGGCCGGTCGTCGGCCCAGGGTGCGGCGTGCAGGCCGTGCTCGACGGCGGTGGTCATCAGCGAGTGGTAGGCCGGCACGTAGTCGACCTCGTCGACGCGATGGCCGTAGCGGTCGTGGGTGCGCAGCACCGGCGGCACCCGCTCGGCGAGGCGCCCCCACTCCTGGGCCTCCTCGGAGCCGCCGAGCCGACCGAGAGCACTGATCTCGTCGAGCGCCCAGCCAGCGCCCTCGCGCTCGACCGCGGCGAGCAGCGCCGGGTCCTGCGCGGTGTCGTGCCCGACCAGCGGCGGGACCTGGTTGGTGACCTCGTGGGTGCTGCTCATGAGATGGCTCCGATCGATCGGGTGACGAAGGCGGTGAGCTCGGGAACGACGCGGTCGGTGGTCGAGCCCGTCGAGACCGCGTGCAGCGGGGAGACGAGCGCCTCGGCCATCGCGCCGACGACGGCGGCGGCCGAGACCTGGGCGTCCTGGACGGGCAGGTGGCCGCCGACGACGGCGTCGTCGATCAGCGCGGCGAAGATGTCGCGGTAGGCGCGGCGGTAGGTGAGCCGCTCGACCTCGACCTGCGGGTCGACCGGCTCGGCGATCAGCGCATAGGCCAGCCGCGGCGAGGCCAGCGCACGGCGGGCGAACGTCTCGACCGCCCGGCCGACCCGCTCGGCCACCGACCCGGGCCCCGCGACCGCCGCGGCGACCGCGTCGACCTCGCGCTGGGTCGCGCCGCGGAAGACCTCGGCGAACAGCGCGCCCTTGTCGGGGAAGTGCCGGTAGACCGTGCCCGTCGCCACCCCGGCGCCCGCGGCCACCAGGGCGATCGAGCACCCGGCGTACCCGCGCTCGGCGACCAGCGCGTGAGCGGCCGCGACGAGCGAGGCGCGGGTCGCGTCGAGCCGCTCCTGCACGGCGAGCGTACGGCGGTAGGGCACCCAACAAGTGAACCCCGGTTCAGTCCTTCGTGCAACGTTGACAACTAGAACACGTTCCACTTCACTCCAGAACGTGACCCAAGCCACACCGCCCGCCGCCGACTTCAAGCTCCAGCGGTCCAGCCGCGACGCCGAGACCGTCCCCCGGTTGCTGGCCGAATGGCTCGCGGCGCTGCTCCCGGCCGGGGCCGAGCCGGAGGTCGTGCTCCACTCCGGCATCGACGCGAACGGGATGAGCTCCGAGACGCTGATCTTCGACGCGACCTGGACCGAGGGTGGACACCGCGCCACCCACGAGTACGTCGCCCGCGTGGCGCCGTCGGCCGACGACTTCCCGGTGTTCCCGACGTACGCACTGCAGGACCAGTACGACGCCATGCGGCTGGTCGCGGAGCTCACCGACGTGCCGGTGCCGAGGGTGAGTCACATGGAGTCCTCGGGCACCGTGCTCGGCACGCCGTTCTTCCTGATGGACCGCGTCGACGGGGTGATCCCGCAGGACGTGCTGCCCTACAACTTCGGCGACAACTGGCTGCACGACGCGAGCCACGAGGACCAGCGCCGCCTGCAGGACGCCTCGGTCCGGGTGATCGCCGACCTGCACGCGATCCCCGACGCCCAGCGCACGTTCTCCTTCCTGGACCCGCAGCAGCCGGGGGACACCCCGCTGGCGCGCAACCTCGCCCGCGTGCGCGCCTGGTACGACTTCGCGGTCCCCGACATCGGCCGCTCGCCGCTCGCCGAGCGCGGGCTCGACTGGCTCGACGCCCACCTGCACGAGGCCGAGGCGGGCGGCAGCGGCGACGTCGTCCTCTGCTGGGGCGACAGTCGCATCGGCAACATGATCTACCGCGACTTCGAGCCGGTCGCCGTGCTCGACTGGGAGATGGCCGCGATCGGGCCCCGGGAGCTCGACCTGTCGTGGATCGCCTTCGCCCACATGGTCTTCGAGTCCATCACCGGGGTGATGGGCATGCCGGGGATGCCGCACTTCATGCACGAGGACGACATCGCGGCGACGTACGAGGAGATCACCGGCGTGAAGCTCGCCGACCTCACCTGGTTCCACGTCTACAACGCGGTCCAGTGGTGCGTCGTCTTCATGCGCACCGGCGCCCGGTCGATCCACTTCGGCGAGATCGAGAGGCCCGACGACATCGAGACCCTCATGCACCACAAGATGCTCATGGAGTCGATCCTCGAGAGGGCCGGTGCGTGATGAGCGATCCCCGCAACCCCAGCCACCACGGCCTGACCGGTCTCGACGAGTACCCGATCCACCAGGCCCCGCTGCCGATCGCGTACGCCGCCTCGAGCGACCGCAACTTCTACGACCGGTCCTACTTCAACGCCCACGACCGCACCGGCGACGTCTTCGCGATCTTCGGCCACGGCTACTACCCCAACCTGGGCACCAAGGACGCGTTCTTCATGATCCGCCGCGGTGACGAGCAGACGGCGGTCCACCTCGGCGACGCCATCGACGGCGACCGGATGAACCAGCACGTCGGTGGCTACCGGCTCGAGGTGGTCGAGCCGCTGCAGCAGGTGCGGATGGTCCTCGACGAGACCGAGGGCATCTCCGCCGACCTGACGTGGAACGGCTCCTTCCCGGCCCTGCAGGAGATGCCGCACGTGATGCGCGCCGGCTCGCGGGTCACCCTCGACGCCCAGCGCTTCGCCCAGGTCGGCACGTGGGAGGGCCACATCACCGTCGACGGCACCGAGATCGCCGTCACCCCCGACCGGTGGCTCGGCAGCCGCGACCGCTCCTGGGGGATCCGGCCGGTGGGGGAGGCCCCGCCCGCCGGTGCCCCGCTGACCCCCGAGTTCGAAGGCATGTGGTGGCTCTACGTGCCGATGCGCTTCGACGACTTCATGATCTGCCTGATCATCCAGGAGGAGCCCGACGGCTACCGCGCCCTCAACGACTGCCACCGCGTCTGGAAGGACGGCCGGATCGAGCAGCTCGGCTGGCCGCAGGTCCAGGTCCGCTACGGGTCCGGCACCCGCGTGCCGACCGGCGCGACCATCACCTGCACCACCCCCGAGGGCAAGCCCCTCGTCGTCGAGGTCGAGTCGCTGCTGCCCGTCCCGCTCCACGTCGGTGGCGGCTACGGCGGCGACTCCGACTGGAGCCACGGCCTCTGGAAGGGCGCCGGGTTCACCGAGCGCGTCACCTACGACATGACCGCGCCCGACGTCGCCGGCCGTGTGATGTTCGGCGTCGTCGACCACGTCGGCCGCGCGACCCTCGACGGCCAGGAGGGATGGGGCCTGTTCGAGCACGGCGCCATCGGCCGTCACGACCCGTCGGGCTTCGCCGACTGGTTCACCCTCGCCCCCTAGCCCGCCACGACAACGGAGAACCTCATGACCCTCGACCGCGACGCCTTCTTCATCGACGGCACCTGGACCGCCCCCGCCTCGGGCCGGACCATCCAGGTGGTGTCGCCCCACTCCGAGCAGGTCGTGGCAACCGTCCCGGAGGGCACACCGGCCGACATCGACGCCGCGGTGGCCGCCGCCCGTCGGGCCTTCGACCACGGCCCGTGGCCGCGCCTGACGCCGCAGGAGCGCATCGACGTCGTCCAGGTCTTCTCCGGGCTGTACGCCGGGAGGTTGGCCGAGATGGCCGACCTGATCACCACCGAGATGGGCTCGCCGACGTCGTTCGCCAACCTCGCGCAGTCGCCGGCGCCGTGGATGCAGATCGAGGCGTTCCTCGGCATCGCCCGCGACTACCCGTGGGAGGAGACCCGCACCGGCGTCCTCGGCACGCCCGTGATGGTGCGCCGCGAGCCGGTCGGGGTCGTGGCCGCCATCCCGCCGTGGAACGTCCCGCAGTTCACGATCATGTCCAAGGTGATCCCGGCCCTGCTCGCCGGCTGCACCGTCGTGGTCAAGCCGGCGCCCGAGACACCGCTCGACGGCTACCTGATGGCCGAGCTGCTCCGGGAGGCCGGCGTACCGGCGGGCGTCGTGAACATCGTCGCCGGCGGCCGCGAGGTCGGCGAGCACCTCGTCGCCCACCCCGGCGTCGACAAGGTCGCCTTCACCGGCTCGACCGACGCCGGCCGCAAGATCGCCGCGGTCTGCGGTCAGCAGCTCAAGCGGGTGAGCCTCGAGCTCGGCGGCAAGTCGGCGGCGATCGTGCTCGACGACGCCGACCTGGGCATCGCGATCGAGGGCCTGAAGTTCACCGCGCTGATGAACTCTGGCCAGGCGTGCGTCGCGCAGACCCGCATCCTGGCCAGCCGCACGCGCTACGCCGAGGTGGTCGACGCGCTCGCCGAGGCTGTGAGCGGCATGCAGGTCGGCGACCCCATGGACCCCGCCACCGAGATCGGTCCGATGGTCGCCCAGCGCCAGCAGGAGCGAGTCGAGAAGTACATCGCGATCGGCCAGGAGGAGGGCGCCCGCCTCGTGGCCGGCGGCAACGGTCGGCCCGACGGGCTCGACCGCGGCTGGTACGTCCGCCCGACGGTGTTCGCCGACGTCGACAACCGGATGCGAATCGCCCAGGAGGAGATCTTCGGCCCGGTCCTCTCGGTCATCCCCTTCGACGACGTCGACGACGCGGTCCGGATCGCCAACGACTCCGACTACGGCCTGGCCGGCACCGTGTGGACCGGCGACCAGGCCGCCGGGCTCGACGTCGCCCGCCGCGTGCGCACCGGCACGTACGGCGTCAACACCTACACGATGGACTTCGCCGCGCCGTTCGGCGGCTACAAGGCCTCCGGCCTGGGGCGCGAGTTCGGCCCCGAGGGGCTGGGTCAGTACACCGAGCTGAAGTCGATCTACCTCGAGGCGCCCGCGGGTTGACGTCGGTCGCAGGTGGCAGGTGGCTGAGCGCCCGAATGGGCGGCGGTGAGGCGTTGGGAGTTTCACCACCTCGGCGGTGAAACTCCCGCCGCCTCGACGAACCTTCGTCATAGACGTGGGAGTTTCACCACGTCGGTGGTGAAACTCCCACCGGGGTCACACCGATTGACAACCACCCGTCCCATGTAAAGAACCACAAAAGTGACCGATCGGTAGCCTCGGAGACGCTGGTCACATACTCTCGGTATATGGCCCCGCCCCAGAACCCGATGCCCGCAGGTGGACCACTGGTCGAGGGGCCGGCCGATCCCGAGCACGACCCCACCGCCGTCTACGCGCTCGAGCCCGACTACGTCGCGGGCCTCACCTCGCGGCTGGTGGCCACCACCGGTCGCACCGCCGCGGTGCGCAGCCCGCTCGACGGCGCCCCGCTCGCGCACATCCCGCAGTCGAGCGAGGACGACGTGGCCGAGGCGTTCGTCCGGGCCCGTCGTGCGCAGGCCGCCTGGGCGCGTACGCCGATCGACGAGCGGGCCGCGATGCTGCTGCGCCTGCACGACCTGGTCCTCGAGCGGCAGGACGAGATCATCGACCTGACCGTGCTCGAGTCGGGCAAGGCCCGCAAGCACGCGTTCGACGAGCCGCTCCACATCGCGCTCACCGCCCGCTACTACGCACGCACCGCCCACCGCCACCTCGACACCCGGCGCAGGCTCGGCGTCGTACCCGGCCTCACGCGGGTCGAGGTCAACCGGGTCCCCAAGGGCGTCGTCGGCATCATCTCGCCGTGGAACTACCCCTTCACGATGGCGCTGTGCGACGGGCTCCCGGCACTGCTGGCCGGCAACGCCGTGGTCACCAAGCCCGACGCCCAGACGATGCTCACCGCGCTGCTCGGCGCCCGGCTGCTCGACGAGGCGGGGTTCCCGAAGGGCCTGTGGCAGGTCGTCGCCGGCGGGGGGCCCGAGATCGGCGGGCCGATCGTCCAGCGCGCCGACTACGTCTGCTTCACCGGCTCGACCGCCACCGGGAGGCTCATCGCGGCGCAGTGCGCCGAGCGGCTGATCGGCTGCTCGCTCGAGCTCGGCGGCAAGAACCCCCTGCTCGTGCTGCGCGACGCCGACCTCGAGAAGGCCGCCGAGGGCGCCGTACGCGCCTCGTTCTCCAACGCCGGCCAGCTCTGCGTCTCGATGGAGCGGATGTTCGTGGCCGACCAGGTCTACGACCGGTTCGTCGAGCGCTTCGTCGCCCGTACCCAGGCGATGACGCTCGGCGCCACCCTGGCCTGGGAGAACGACATGGGCTCGCTGATCAGCCAGGACCAGCTCGACACCGTCGCCGCCCACGTCGACGACGCCGTCGCCAAGGGGGCGCGGGTGCTGACCGGCGGTCGGGCCCGGCCCGACCTGGGGCCCTACTACTACGAGCCCACGATCCTCGAGGGGGTCACGCCCGAGATGACGTGCTTCGGACGCGAGACCTTCGGCCCCGTGGTGTCGCTCTACCGGTTCCACGACGAGGCCGACGCGGTCGCCCGGGCCAACGACGGCGACTACGGCCTCAACGCCTCGATCTACAGCCAGGACGGCGACCGGGCCCGCGCCATCGCCCGTCACGTCAGGTGCGGCACCGTCAACATCAACGAGGCGTTCGGCGCGACGTTCGCCAGCATCGACTCCCCGATGGGCGGCATGCGCGAGTCGGGGATGGGCCGCCGCCAGGGCAGCGAGGGCATCCACCGCTACACCGAGTCGCAGTCGGTCGCCACGCAGCGGCTGATCCGGTTCGCGCCGATGCTCGGGATGTCCGACGAGACCTACGCCAAGATGATGACCGCCAACCTCACGATCATGAAGAAGCTGGGACGCGCATGAGCAACGACTTCGACTTCGACGTACTCGTCATCGGCTCCGGCTTCGGTGGGTCCGTGGCCGCCCTCCGGCTGATCGAGAAGGGCTACACGGTCGGCGTGGTCGAGGCCGGTCCGCGCTTCGAGGACAAGGACTTCGCCTCGGGCACCTTCGACCTCAAGCGCTACCTGTGGGCCCCGGCTATCGGCTGCTACGGCATCCAGCGCATCGACGCGCTGCGCGACACCCTGATCGTCGCCGGCGCCGGGGTCGGCGGTGGGTCCCTCGTCTACGCCAACACGCTCTACGAGCCGCTCGACCAGTTCTACAAGGACCCGCAGTGGTCCGGCATCACCGACTGGAAGGACGAGCTGGCCCCCTACTACGACCAGGCCAAGCGGATGCTCGGCGTGGTCGACAACCCCGTGCACACCCCGGCCGACGACGTCATGGCGAAGGTCGCCAGCGACATGGGCGTCGCCGACACGTTCCACCCGACCCCGGTGGGCGTGTTCTTCGGTGGTCCGTCCGCCAAGCCCGGCGAGCAGGTCGAGGACCCGTTCTTCGGCGGCGAGGGCCCGAGCCGCAACGCCTGCCTCAACTGCGGCGAGTGCATGTCGGGCTGTCGCCACAACGCCAAGAACACGCTGGTCAAGAACTACCTCTACCTCGCCGAGAAGCGCGGTGCCCGGGTGCTCCCGCTGACCACCGTGACCCGCATCAGCCCGCGCGCGCAGGGTGGCTACGAGGTCAAGGTCAAGTACACCAAGGCCAAGCGCGCCACCGCCAAGAACACCCGCACGATCACCGCCGAGCACGTCGTGATGGCGGCCGCCTCGCTCGGCACCCAGAAGCTGCTCCACCGGATGAAGGACGAGGGTCACCTGCCCCGCCTGTCCGACCGGCTGGGCTTCTTGTCGCGCACCAACTCCGAGTCGATCCTCGGCGCGATCGCTCCCAGGACCGACAAGACCGACTACTCCTACGGCGTCGCGATCACGTCGAGCTTCCACCCCGACGAGCACACCCACATCGAGCCCTGCCGCTACGGCAAGGGCTACAACACGATGGCCCTGATGCAGACCGTCCTCACCGACGGCGACGGCGACGTGCCCCGCTGGCAGTCCTGGCTCAAGGAGCTGTGGAAGCAGCGCGCCAACATCCGCGAGCTCTACGACATGCAGCACTGGTCCGAGCGCACCGTGATCGCCCTGGTGATGCAGAGCCTCGACAACTCGATCACCACCTACGGCAAGAAGTCCCTGCTCGGCTGGCGGATGACGTCGCGCCAGGGACACGGCGCGCCCAACCCGACCTGGATCCCGGTCGCCAACGAGGCCGTACGCCGGATCGCCGGCATCACGGGGGGCACGCCCGGTGGCAACATCGGGGAGCCCTTCAACATGCCGCTGACCGCCCACTTCATCGGTGGCTGCGCGATCGGCACCTCGCCCGAGGAGGGCGTTGTCGACCCCTACCAGCGGGTCTTCGGCCACCCCGGCCTCCACGTCGCCGACGGCTCGGCGATCTCGGCCAACCTGGGCGTCAACCCGTCGCTCACGATCACCGCCCAGGCCGAGCGGGCCATGGCGCTGTGGCCCAACAAGGGCGACGTCGACCAGCGGCCCGCCCTCGGTGAGGACTACCGCCGGGTCGAGCCCGTGCAGCCCCGTCACCCCGCGGTGCCGCCGACCGCGTCCGGTGCGCTCCGGCTGCCCATCGTCAAGGTGTCCTGAGGCGTAACCCCCTCGCGGGAGCCTCGTTGAACCCACGAACTCGGTGAACACCTGCTCCCTCCCGAAGGGCCGAGTTCATGCCCGTGTGATGCCCGCATCCACGTGGACGCGCCAGCCCCGCCACCCTCCCTCCCGGCGGGGCTGGGTGCTGTGCGGACCGTCCCGCCTGGCTACGGTGGCCTGATGGCCCAGTGCTGGATCGCGACCCGTCCTGGCGGCCTCGACGTCCTCGAGCTGGTCGAGCACGACCTCGCGCCGCCGCGGCAGGGCGAGGTGACGATCGCCGTACGCGCTGCCGGGCTCAACCCGGCCGACGCCAAGCACGTGGCCCGCGGTGACGCCGCCGACTTCCCCAAGCGCCTCGGCTACGAGGTCGCCGGGGTCGTGAGCGCGGTCGGGCCCGACACCGCCATCGCCTCGGGCGCCGTGGCGGTCGGTGACGAGGTGCTGGCCTTCCGGGTCGTGGGCGGCTGGGCCACGGAGCTGACCGTGCCGGCGCGCGACGTGTTCGCCAAGCCGCCGCGCCTGTCGTTCCCCGAGGCCGCCAACCTTCTCCTGGCCGGCACCACCGCGGCCGAGATGCTCCACGTGACCGGGGTCGCCGACGGCGACACCATCCTCGTGCACGGTGCCTCGGGTGCGGTCGGCGTCAGCGTGCTCCAGCAGGCCGCGCTCCTCGGCGCTCGCGTGGTCGGCACGGCGGGCGCCGCGCGCGCCGACGTCGTACGCCGCTTCGGCGGCACGCCCGTCGAGTACGGCGACGGGCTCGAGCAGCGGATCCGCGAGCTCGCGCCCGACGGCGTCGTGGCCGCCCTCGACTGCGTCGGCACCGACGAGGCCGTCGACGTCTCGCTCGCCCTGGTCGCCGACCGCGACCGCATCGTCACGATCGCGGCGCCCGCCCGAGCAGGCACCGACGGGTTCCGGGCGATCGGCGGGGCGATGCCGGCCAGCGCGGCCTTCCGCGACGGCGTCCGCGCCCACCTGGTCGACCTCGCCGCGGCCGGGCGGCTGGTGGTCCCGATGGCGCGCACCTTCGCCCTGGCCGACGCCGTCCAAGCAGCCACGCTGCTCCAGCAGCAGCACCCCGGCGGCAAGCTGGCCCTGATCCCCTGACGGGGCTACGGCAGCACGACCACGCCGTCCTCGTCGCTGACCAGCGTCGCGCCCGGGGTGAAGACCACGCCGCCGAAGGCCACCGGCACGTCGCGCTCACCCGTGCCGTGCTTGGTGCTCTTGCGCGGATTGGTGCCGAGGGCCTTCACGCCGAGGTCGAGCCCGGCGAGCAGGGCGGAGTCGCGGACGACGCCGTGGATGACGACGCCCTCCCAGCCGTTGCCGACGGCGAGGTCGGCGATCACGTCGCCCATCAGCGCCCGGTGCAGCGAGCCGTCGCCGTCGACGACCAGCACCTTGCCGTGCCCCGGCTCCGAGAGCGTCTGGCGCACCAGCACGTTGTCCTCGTGGCAGCGCAGCGTGACGACCTCGCCCCGGAACCTCGTCCTCCCGCCGTACTGGCGCAGCTGCAGGTCGCACGACCCGAGCGCGTCCCCGTGCTCGTCGTGGAGGTCGGCGGTGGCGACGAACTCGGCGGGCTGGTCTGCGGGGGGAGTCATGCAGGGAGTCTAGGAACGGCGTGGGCGCGGGCCTCGATACCCTTCGACCATGACGGCGACCGAGACCCCTGCCGAGCACGACCTGGTCCTGGTGGTCGACTTCGGCGCCCAGTACGCCCAGCTGATCGCTCGCCGCGTGCGCGAGGCGCGCGTCTACTCCGAGATCGTCGCCCACCACGTGCCGGTGGCCGACATGCTGGCCCGCAAGCCGAAGGCGATCATCCTGTCCGGCGGGCCGTCCTCGGTCTACGCCGAGGGGGCCCCCGGCATCGACGCCGCGATCTTCGAGGCCGACGTGCCGGTCTTCGGCATGTGCTACGGCTTCCAGCTGATGGCCAAGGGTCTCGGCGGTGAGGTGGCCGCGACGGGCGCCCGGGAGTACGGCCGCACCCCGGTCGCGGTCGGCACCCCCGGCACGCTGCTCGCCGAGCTCCCGGCCGAGCACTCGGTGTGGATGTCGCACGGCGACTCGGTGACCGCGGCGCCGTCCGGCTTCGAGGTGCTCGCCGCGACCGCCGGCACCCCCGTGGCGGCCTTCGAGTCGCTCGACCGGCGGATGGCCGGCGTCCAGTGGCACCCGGAGGTGCTGCACACCGAGCACGGCCAGGCCGTGCTCGAGCACTTCCTCCACGACATCGCCGGCTGCCGCCAGACCTGGACGATGCTCAACATCGTCGAGGAGCAGGTCGAGCACATCCGGGCCCAGGTCGGTGAGGGCCGGGCCATCTGCGCCTTGTCCGGCGGCGTGGACTCCGCCGTCGCGGCGGCGATCGTGCAGCGCGCCATCGGTGACCGGCTCACCTGCGTCTACGTCGACCACGGGATGATGCGTCAGGGCGAGACCGAGCAGGTCCGCCACGACTTCGAGGAGGTCTTCGACGTCCTCGACGTCGTCGACGCGGCCGACCAGTTCATCGACGCGCTCGCGGGGGTCCGCGACCCCGAGGAGAAGCGCAAGATCATCGGGCGCGAGTTCATCCGCACCTTCGAGGCTGCCGAGGCCCGGGTCTTCGGTGACCTCGAGGCCGGGGCCGCGACGGCCTACCTCGTCCAGGGCACCCTCTACCCCGACGTCGTCGAGTCCGGCGGGGGAGCCGGTGCCTCCAACATCAAGAGCCACCACAACGTCGGCGGTCTGCCCGACGACCTCGACTTCGAGCTGATCGAGCCGCTACGCACGCTGTTCAAGGACGAGGTGCGCGCCGTCGGCGAGCAGCTCGGCCTGCCGTCCACGATGGTCTGGCGCCAGCCGTTCCCCGGCCCCGGCCTCGGCATCCGGATCATCGGCGAGGTCACCCGCGAGCGCCTCGACCTGCTCCGCCAGGCCGACGCCATCGCCCGCGAGGAGCTCACCCGGGCGGGTCTCGACCGCGACATCTGGCAGATGCCGGTGGTCCTGCTGGCCGACGTGCGCTCCGTCGGCGTCCAGGGCGACGGCCGCACCTACGGCCACCCCGTCGTCCTGCGGCCGGTCACCAGCGAGGACGCGATGACCGCCGACTGGGCCCGCCTGCCCTACGACCTGATGGAGCGGATCTCCACGCGCATCACCAACGAGGTCGCCGAGGTCAACCGGGTCACCGTCGACATCACCTCCAAGCCGCCGGGCACGATCGAGTGGGAGTGAGCCACCAACTCTGACCTGCAGAAACGAGTGTCGCCGTCGATCACCATCGACGTAGGCACACGTTAGCCGAGCGGTCCGACGGATCCCCGGAGGACTCGCGAGACGCATATTCAGCGCGGTTGCTGGACGCGGGGCGAGACGTGGCCACGTCTCAACCCGAGTTGCTTCGTTGGAGCGGCCGGTGGCCGGTTTGGTGCCCCAGTGTTGCTGGGCGTTCGAGTGGTCACTCAGCACATTCACGTGAGTGAGGTGACTGCGCTGGCGGTCATTGGCAGAACGGCAATAGTGGCAGAAGTGAGCACGTCGCTGGCATGTAGGTTCAGGTCACGGTGGTAGGGACGGTGCTCGCCCGGTCGGTGGCCGTGACGGTGACGACTGACTTGTTGGTGTCGTCAGTCGTCAGGGTGATCGGCCAAGGATATGGCGTGCTCGGCGTTCCGGCGCAGGTTCGGTTGGTGATCGTGTGTGCGTTGGTACCGGTTTTGATGGTGATTGTGTAGGTCGGCAGGTGTCGACTTGTGATCAGTCGTGGTCGTCGCAGCCGTACATCACAGGCACGGGATGGCCGTCTGCCCGCGCTTACCCGACGTCCCCACGAACTCCGGCAACGGCTCCAGCGCCGGACGACTCGGATACGGCACGGGCTTCAAGTCTTGATTCGCATCGCCGCAACGCAGCCACACCGCCATCAGGTGCGCTACTGGTACAAGCCTCACAGCGGAGAGTCGCCAACCCGGAGCCCATCGGCTTGGTGCGAAGGAACGGGCCCGCCGCACGGCATCTATGCACCCTCAACTGACGGTCGATCGAAGCATCGTCTGACTGAATGCCGGATGTCGGTGATCAGGATGTCGCGGATCGCGGCCAGCGGCGGTGGCAGTGGAACGTCGAGACGGGCAATGGCTTCGGCTAGCGTCCGACGTACCTGGTGGGCGTGATCATGTGCCTGGGCGAGCAGGACCTCGACGTATCGATCAGGTTCTCGGACCGTGAGAGTCGCTGCCACTTGTCGGAGGACGTTCTGGTCACGGCTCGCGAGAAGCGCTGCGTCGACGCTCGTGGTGACATCGTGCGGCAACTGATGGATGGTGAGAGCGGCGCAGTAATGGTCGCGACCCTCGGTCGAGTTGAACAGGTCGATCGCCGCTCGAAGAATCCTCCGCTCCTGCTCGGGATCGCCGTCATGCGCGATCGCGGCGTGTGCCAGGCGGAGCGCCTCGCCGCGCAAGGATGCTGAGCCCATCGAAACCTGGAGAGCGCTGAGTGGATGTGGTGTGCCCGTGAACTGGTCAAGGGCGCTCGGGCCTGGCGCTTCGGAGAGCAGCATCCAGGCCGTCTCAAAGGCGGCTGCCCTGGCGCCAGGCGCCTGATCGATGACCAGGTTCCTTGCACCAATCAGGGCATCCTGTCGGTTGAGCGCCGCTTCACGGGGGTCGGTGGCGATGAAAAGCAACTTGTCGAGGCATGGCTGCGACTCGTCAACCGGGAGGAGGCTGACCAAGTACGAGTCGCTAGGAATCCCTGTTCCGAAGGTCGTCACGCCAGGTCTTGGGTCCTCACGGTTGAGGATGCGGTCGCGTGCAACGCGTGCCCGATGCTGGACGATGTCGTGGTCAGGGACGATCGTTTGCAGAGCGACGTCGCTGAGGTACTGCCCCTCCTCCGCAAGCCGGATGATTCGTGATCGGAGGTCTTCTCGTTCGGACGGTGTGATCGTCGAGATGTAAGTCGGTGGAAGGATTTGGTCCGCGTCGTCACCAGTGATCAGCGGTCGAACCTGATCGTGAAGTAGGGCCTTCTGGGCATCCTGTGAGCCAGCCGCTGCGAGTGCGATCAAGCGTGTCAGGGCGAGGTAGGCGAGCGTCGGATGCTCGATCGCAATCGGGACACAACATCCTGCCTGCGGTTTGTCGGTACTCCACCCATGGTTCGGCTGGCGCTCCACATACGGCGCCAACAGTTCGAGAACCTCGACGGCCTGCTCCGACGATCCTCGGTGCGCGAGTTCGCATGTCGTCTTAATTGATTGTGTCGCCAGATGACCAAACGGAGAGTCGATGAGTTCCCCGACCTGGCCGCGTCGCGCCAACGCGATCGACGACCGCAGCAGAGCGCGTACAACTTCAGCGGGCAGCAGGTCCTCTTGTGCGGAAACCTGCTTCAAGATCGTGGAGGCTACCCACCATGGCTGGTCTGCGAGAGGCCCGAACGGCAACGGCGTGTCACCCAGTGCTTCGGCTAGAGCGACGATCTTCTTGCCGTCGCCCGCCCGCTGGTAGAGCAGCGCCGCTCGGAGCGGTTCACGGTTCTGTGCGTATCTGTCGGCCAGAAACGTGATGGCCTCGACCTCGCTGGCCCACGCACCTGTGATGCACGCGTCGATCAGCCATCGCCGCGCATGCAATACAGATTCGATCGGGCGGTCTGACACCAGTGCAGCCATCGCTGCTTCACGCGGACTCCGGACGCGGTGCAGGTATGTGCCGGTGGCAGTCGCCCGCAACGCCTGCGCCAGTCGGTGCTCGTCATCGATGTGATCTGTCAGCGGCCCGTACCGGGAGTTCAGCGCGCGGATGGAGTAGAGCCATCCTGCTGCCTCTCTGTCTAGGTCGCTCTCGATGCCGTGGCTGACGGCATCCCGCCAGCCATCCAAAGCGTCTTCGGTCCGTCCATCGTTGGCACAGCGTCGCGCTTCGCGGGATGCGATGAGCGCTGCGGCACGACGGGGGACCTGGTAGCGGCGCGCCTTGATGTTCAGGTCGAGTCGTTCGTCGGCGTCGTATTCCGCCCGGACCAGGCGAAGTTGCAGGAGGAGGTCAGAGTCCGGCTCCCGTGCAGCCGCGTCGGCAATCGCCGTCTGGATATGGACGTCGATGTGGCTAAGCCGTCCGGGGTCGGTGGCAAGCATGTCCTCTGCGAGGAGGAGGACGAGTGTCGAGTGGTAGGGCGGATTGGGGGCGTCCGGCGTTGGGGGGAGTGCTGCTTCTAGACGCGAGGGGCCATCGATAGGTCGCAGGGCGTCGTACACGGCCGCTTCGATCAATTGAACGTGCCGGGCCTGTTCAGCAGTCGATGTTTCGGCGGTCTGTTCGGCTATGGCGCGGACTCGGCGGGCGAGTTCGCTGGCTGCGTCACGATCGCCACGCATCAGTGCGGTAGCGGTCAGGCCGCCTGCCAATGCGACCGCGTCCTCCGGACGTGCCGCCGAGGCCAGGACCTCCAGTTGACGACGTCGCAAGACAAACGCGTGACCAAGGAAGTGGTCATCGTGAAGCCGTTGAGCGACCTCACCGAAGAGTTGTGCTGACCGGACGGGATCGGAACCGATGAGGGCCTCCGCCTCTCGGAGCACGGGGGCGACGTCTGTGGTGCTGAGTGGTCCGAGCAGGATACGTTCTGCCCGCTGCTGCCGGTCGAGTGGCGGGGCCGGGATCCCCGGTAGTGGTGCGCCGGTGCAGAAGGCGTCAGCGGTCTCGCGAGTCCAGAATCGGCCCACCACGTCGGGGAGGTCACGCAATCGCTCGTTGATCTGCTCGCTGCCCCATAGGTCCAGAACAAGGTCGGGGTGTTCTTCCTGAAGCACGGCGAGTTCGTCTGCGCACTGGGTGGTCTGCGTCGATGCCGACGTCACCACGATGAATGTCTGGGCGCCGAAGGGCCGCGTCCCGACGGCGAACGTCTCGACTGCGGAGCGGAGGTCACTGGCGGTGAATGCGATGTAGTCCTTGCACTGGGCGACCAGCCACGAGCCGTCCGGCATCCGGCCCGCAAGATCGATCCCATGCTGCGCCTGGCCCTGGACCCCGTAGCGGCGGAACTGGAAGTCCCTAGCGCCATGCGTACGTCTCATGAGCGCGAAGACGAACTGTTCGAACCGATCCCACCCCAGACGGAGGTCGAGGTCAGCGCCAGCAGGCGCAAACGCGGGCCGCCCCTGCGGTGGTGGCGCCGCCAGATTCGAGTCGGACGACGCTGGCGCCCAGGATCCCTCGACTCGCGTGCGCATCACGCTCACCGCATGTGGCTGCACTACCGGTTGCATATCCGGAGGGGTCTCGGTCACCTGCCTACCTTGCACTCAACGGTCGCTACGGCGAACGGCGCCCATGTCGCAGTTCGTCCGCCCCCGTGCGACGGCTGCACATCTGCCGTCTGCTCGAAGGCACGATCGACGGTGGTCCGTGGGGTTCCGCAATTGCCGCCCACCTACGCCTCGGTCCCGGTGCCCTACTGATTGAGCAGCCGGGTGATCCGGTCACCGTTGATACGCGACCGGAGCGTGTTTCGTTGGACGCCGATCAGGGTGAGGACCCACGCTCGGAAGAGTTGGATTCCGCGCCGGTAGACGTTCAGGAGGAAGTCGGCGTCTGGGAGGGGCCGGTTCGCGTGCTTGACCGCGTTGTACCCCTGGGCAAGGTCCGCCGGAAGTGAGTCGTTCGGCTCGAGAACCGACAGACCCGATGGCAGGAGCGCACAGATGCGTTCGATCCGGCTTCGGAAAGACTCGTTGCCAGCATCCTGGGCGCCGACTCCAGCACCCCTTGCCAGGTGGTAGGCAAGCGCCTCCAACCCCATGCCGAGTTGCGCGACGTGGGTCTCCAGGCTGGCGCCCTCCAAGTCGAGAAGCCGCAGCACGGGCTGGATCGCTCGCGGCGCCTCACGATGCATCTTCACCCACCGGTGGACGCCTCCGGGCGCCGCGTCGGCGTGGGAGAACAGGAGATCCGAGCGTCGCAACTCCGTAGACGACCCCATGGCCCCGAGCAGCGGTGACACCACGGGACGCCAGGCGCGTCCAACGATCTCGCCACTCATGAGCCGCTCTGGCGACGCGTTGCGCGTGGCTTTCGCATCCACGAAGTTCACAGCCCGCCACGCCGCGATCCGCATCAGGTCGCGCACTGCGAAGTGGCAGTCGAGGTGTTCACCCCAAGACCGCACCTTCCCGGTCATGGTCTGCACCGACACTCCGTCGTGAACCAGAATCTGGTCGGCGCGTTCGTGAGCGCGCATGAAGGAGGGATGGAACTCCAAGTTCAGAATCGGCGACCCGGCAATTGGTGGTGGTGACTCAAGACGCAACATGAGCGCCCGAAGAGTTCCGTCGGGATTGCTCTCGACCTGCTCGTCGATGCTGCTAGACCGCAGCCACATGCCGAGGCCTTCGACCTGCGTTTGGAGGCCGTTGATCCTCGTGAAGTGCGAGGTGTCGTTGGCTCCGAGGATTGCGAAGTCGACTGCGATCTGACCGGTTCCGGCCCCGACGCCGAAACTCGTCGTCCAGCCGACGCTGCGGCAGCCCGTAAGGACGACAGTCCCGGCAGGGTCAACGAACAGCAACTCGTTCGGTATCGAGTAACGGAATCTGGTTCCGTCCGGGTCGTCGCCCCACCATGCCGCATCGCCTATGAACCGCCGCTCGTGCCGTTGCTCCTCGTCGCCAAACCACGGCACGGTCAGCCTAAGTTTCCGATCTTCGAGGCTCAGCGACGCTGGGAATGGGCCGCCCTCGTCATCGTGGAGGACGTGTCCCAACCGGGACTGACCGGGAACCAGCGTGTTCGGCACCTGCACGACGTTTCCACACATCGACCCGTTGCCCGGTCGACACGCCTCGGCACGCCGCGACGCCACCCAATTCGCACCAGGACAATCGGTTCCGGCGCGTGGTCTATAGGTTGTCAGGCGACAGAGTGATCGACGGCCGTCACGGATGGGGCGTCGCAGAGGCCAAGGGCGGCACGCATAGCCACGAGAATGACCTCGCCACCAATCTCAAGTTCCTAGATCGGGTCCTTGCTAATCGGCGGCCGGTGCAGGTCCGTCTTCTTCGTCCTGGTCGAGCGTGAACATCAGACTCGTCGCTTCCTGGATCCCGCTGTATGTGATGACGCTCGTCTCTTTCATGGTGAGTTGGTTGATGGGGTCGCTGATGACACGGACCGTTGGACGTGCGTCGGGTCCTTCGAGGTTGGAGACGATGACGAGGAAGAAGTTCGGCTCTGTCAGCGCGAGTCGGATCTGCGATGGCTCCAGCCGTACTGTGTTGTGCTCCTCGCGACCGAATACCTTCAACTCGTAGAACCGTTCAAGGTCGTCGATGGCGTCGGCGCCGACTCCTCGTTGGTTGCGGATGTCCTGGAGGGCTTGTGCGTCGCCCTTCAGGACGCGACTGGCGATCTCGATGCCTAGCCGTTCCTTCTCGTCCTCGCTGTACGCGCGGTAGGTAGTTGAGCGCTTGGGTGGTGGCTTCGACTTGTCCACAGGCGCCGTGCCGCTGTCGTTCGTCGCTTTGCTCTTCGGGTGTTTCGGGGAGGAGCCATTGCCGTGGACGGCGCCGCTGGCGCTGGCGCCGTCGGCCGCGTCGGAGGGATCGGGGGGAGGGTCGGATGACGAGGCCGTTCCGTGGACGATCTTGCCCTTGATGTCCTTGACGAAGAGGTTGTCCGGGTTGACGAGGAATCTTGGTTTGCGGACTGGTGATGCTTCTGCGTCCGCAGGGGTCGTCGTATCGTTCTCGGCTGCGTCGTTACCGGCCGTGTCGTTCGCTTGTGCGGGTGTGGCTGCGGTGGACGCCTTCTTTCCGTTCTTGGCGGCGGCTGTCTTCTTGGCAGCCTGTTGCTTCTTGTCGTGAGCGTCTGCTGCGTCGGTGGAGAGTGCTTCGAGGCGGGCTATGGCGAGTGCGGCTGCTGCGGCGTCTCGTTCGGCGTGCTCTGCGGCCAGGGTGAGCGCATTGATGTGCTGCCCTTCCCGATCGGCCAGGACGGCTGCCAGCCAGGCGTGAGTGACTGGCCGTGCGTCGCCCGTGAAGAGTGTTGCGAGAGCACGTGCGACTCCTTCGACACGTTCGATCTCCTCGATGTCAGAGATGAACAGCGCCGCCTCCTGAGCGTCGAACATCGCTCGTATCGGGATGGTGAGCGGCGTCTTGTCGTTGGGGAGGGTGAGTGTGGCTTTGAGGGCCGGGTCGATGCGAACCTCGTATGCGGCCGCGTCAGTCCAGGCGATCCGCATCGTGTCTACGAGCACCGGTGCGTTGCGTGTCAGGTCGGACTTGAACTGGTCCAGGATCCGGGTGAAGGTCCGCGTCGTTGTTTCGTCGATCGCTCCTGCGCTCGGATCGGCGACGCGGACGAGGTCGCGGTCAAGGGCGGTGATCCTTAGGTCGTTGAAGAGCCTTTGGAACTGTGCAGGGTCGACGCCGGGTAGCCACATGGGTCGGTCGGTGCCGATCCCCAGTGCCAGTTGGTGGTCATCGGTTGAGTAGACGGGACGGCGAGCATGCCATCCGATGGAGGTCCAAAGGGGGAGTGTGCGGAGTTTGTCCTTGAGGCGCCGAGGGAGTGGTTGTCGACGCGCCTGGAGCAACTGGTCGATGGTGCGGAGCGTGTCGACGATGATCGTTTCGTCGTCCGATGTGGGTTGGTGCTTTGTCTTCCCGATCTCGACAAGTACGTTGATGCAGTCCTCCAGCCTCGGTTCGGGAATGCGAAGCGCCCGCCAGAGTGGGTCGGTTCTGGGGATCGGTGGCGTGAATTGTCGTCGTGTGCCGAAGATGGGTCGTCCGCGCAGGAGTTCGGCCGGGGTGCACCATCCCTCGCTGATGCGGATCAGTCCGCCACGCTGCGATAGGTGGTCGACTAGTTGTCGTTCGGTCAGGCCGAGAGACTCCCGGCCCGCCCTGACCCGGTTCGCGAGGGCTTGGTAGATGACTCCGCACTCGGCGAACGTCTCGTCGGTCGCGGATTCGCCGCGTAGTTCGCGAAGCCGTCGGACGAGGTCCATCGTGTTTGGTTCGCCGTACACGCCGAGGGCGTCGAGGATCTCCGGGCGTGTGTCTGCGAACCCAGGATGGACAAGAGCGCTCGGGTCGTTTCCGAACAGGGCTCGGTTCGACTCGCTTTGGCGGCGGAGGTTCGATGGTGTCGACGCCTGCCCGGCTGCGTTTTCGAGCCACGGAATAGAGGATGCCCGCCAGAGCCAGAAGGCTCGGGTGGTCCCTCGGTGATGCCACGTGTGGTGTGCGTGCGCTGCATCGACGGAAGCGTGTTCGCTGAGTTCACGCCATCCGCGTCGCAGTGTTGCGAGTATCGCTGAGGCGCGCTTTCGCCGTTGGTCGTTGTTCGTGTCCCGTGCGATGTTCTGCAGCACTGCGGTGAGGTCGAGGCTGTCGTAGTCGTAGTCGTCGAGCGTCCAGTTGGCGTCGAGGTCCACGAGCGCGCGACTTCGCGCGGCCGGACCACCGTTGAGGTATTGCGGAACTCCCTTGCGATAACTGCTCCGGTAGTACTGGTTGCCCGCCGCGTGAGGTGCGAGTCGGGGTGCGGTCAGACAACCCAGGACGCGCAGTAGTCGCGACGCGCCCAGCCCGCCGTCGCGTTTGAGTTCCGACTTCAACAGTGTGTTGTACCGCCGGTGTGCCCACCTGAGGCCCGGAGTCGGACCGGCAGCGGTCTGGAAGCCGTCGGCGTTGCCCTCGATCTGGCGTGGCTGGTAGGCCTGGCAGGGCAGGGCGTGGCCCTCCTTCTCCGTGCCCGTGGTGTCGTAGAAGGTGACGCGGATGAAGATCGCCCTTCCGAGGTTTGGGCCGAGGCGTCTCCATTCGGTCGTTCCGAGAGGCTCCATCGCGGTGCGTAGTGCCGCGAGGTGTTCGTCTTTGAGGGGCGCCTCGATCGGGTTGCCATGTGCTCCGGCAGTGGCGAGCCGTTCGAGCGAGGCAACATCGTCTGGCCCGATCAGCCGATGTGTTGTGGTGAGCCAGTCCAGAACGGCGGTGGATGGTCCGGTCGACATGAGGTACTCCGGATGTATGACTTCGCCGAAGCCGAGCGATTGGGCGAGGCTGCCGCTCTCCCGTACGAGCACCCGGGGGTGGTGGGGTTGTGGTGGCTTGACCCGTTCGCCCCGATCGTTGATGACGCACGTGTGGTCTCCAAGAAGAGTCGCCAGTCCAGCGTCGAGAGCAACTGCGGTGAGGTTGATGGTTCGGCTGATGTCGGGTTCGGCGGCGACCTGGCCGTCGAACAGTCTCAGTGCGTCGGCAACGGTGACCTCAGCGGGTAGGGCGGCTTCGGTGGCCCGCCACTGTGTGAGCACTGATCTCCACACTCCACGCTTGTCCCGCGCCTCTTCTGGGAGGCGACGAGGCAGTTCGGCAAGCCGGGCGACCTCATCATCGGTCAGATGCCTGCTCAACGGTGCTGCTTCCACCGCGAGACTCCCTAGGGGCACTGCTTCACCGTCAACGGGGAACGTGATGTGTGACGCCAGGTTGGTCGCGCGATCGATCAGGTCCAACCGAAACGCGTCGACAAGGTCGTCGGTCGATGACGCCTCTGCTGAGCCGTGATTGGTCGCCGCGTTCGGTGCGGTTGCCAGGGCAGGGACGCAGCGCCAGGCCTTCCGAGGCTGAGTGTCGAACAAGTGGGCCATCGTGCGAAGCCAGAGCCCGGCGGCGAGTCGCGCGACGGCGAAGTTCCAGTCGCTGTTCTGCAGCCCCTGACGTGTGGTGAACGGATCGAACTGGGCGTTGACGAGTGCCGGGACCACTGGCAGGTCGACCACGGGTAGCCCGGCATACATGACGCCATGGCTCGACTGTCGATTGAACAATGGCAGTGCGATTCCGATCGGCGTCGTAGCCCCTTTCCGCTTTCTGACTCGATCCACGTCTGGCGGACTCGGAACCTCACACGTCGAGAGAAGCCATCGGCGCCCGTCCGCAGCGGTTACGCGACGGACCGTTACTGACACGCGATCGGGCCGGTTCGCGATCAACTCGGACTGGGCGTCGGCAGGTTGCTCGGCCGTCGGTATCCCAGACTCGGGGGTGTTCGTGTCGAGCTCCCACTCGACTTTCGCTTCCCTGCCGACATCGAGTTGCAGCGTCCGCGACCGATGAGGGGTCGCGAACACGACCTTGCGAACGTGGCCGAGGAACATGAGCGCGGCGTCATCCCAGCGGTCGCACCACTCCAAGAACTCGGCTTCGGTCGCGGCGCCCTCGCGGAAGGCGACCTTCAGCACGGTTTCCTCGACGTACACGCTCTCATCGGGAGTCGACAGCAGGTTCGACACAAAGGGGTCACCCACCTGAACGTGATAGTGGCCGCTGTGGACCTCGAAGGTTTCAGCGAACCGGTGAAGCGTGCTCAACCCGACACCGAACCGTCCCGTTGCCGCAGCGTCATCCGACTTGGTCGTCAGCCACGGCACGGCCATCGCCCGCAGGTCCCGGAGATTGACGGCACGGCCGTTGTGCCGAACCTCCAACACGTCGTCATCGAGCATGAACGACACCACCGTGGCGGCCACGTCGTTGGCGTTCTGCACAACCTCCGACAGTCCTTGGAACGCGTCAGTCGACAGCGACTCTGCGCCGCCTCGACTGTTGTCGATCACTTCCTCGAACGTCTTCCCAGCCGCACGAAACGCTTCCGCTAGACCTTCAACGGCAGCGAAGCACTCAGCAGCACCCTGTGGTTCATGCAGCACCGGGTCATCCGGCTCGCGAACAAGATGCCCAGCCGCTTCACGAGCACGATCGACACCGACCGCAGCCCCGTCGGGCGTGCCGAGATCTTCTATCGCCACCGCAGGCCCTCCCCAGTCGACTCCAAGGACCATAGACGCGAGACAGCGGACCTGGCACCCATTGGTCGACATCCGGGACTGCTGCACGGATAGGTGACATCTGATCTGCGTCGATGTGGGTCGGCGCTGGAAGGATGTGCACCATGCCGAAGGCGTTCCCCAAGGAGTTCTGCGAGGACGTGATCCGGGTCTACAAGGACTCCGATGCCTCGATGGCCCAGGTCGCGAAGGACTTCGGTATCTCGCCGTCGTGCCTGAAGCGCTGGCTTGCGGTCGATGAGAAGACCTCGACCCGGTCGTCGGGCTCGCGCAGCAGCGGCGCCGAGTCCGAGGCGCTGCGCGAGGCGAACAAGCGGATCAAGCTGCTCGAGCAGGAGAACGAGGTCCTACGCCGCGCAGCGGCCTACCTGTCCCAGGCGAACCTGCCGGGAAAATGATGTACCCGCTCGTCCGCGAGCTGGCCGCTGACGGGGTCCCCGTCGCGGTGACGTGCCGGGTCCTCAAGATCGCCCGCCAGCCCTACTACCGCTGGCTCCTCAGTCCGGTCACCCGCGCCGAACTGGCTGCGGCCTACCGTGCCAATGCCCTGTTCGACGCTCACCGCGACGACCCTGAATTCGGATACCGGTTCCTGCTCGACGAGGCCAGAGAAGTCGGCGAGTCGATGGCCGAGCGGACGGCCTGGAAGATCTGCTCGCAACTGGGTTGGTGGTCCTCGCACGGTAAGAAGCGCGGCGGCAACGGCAAAAAGCCAGGCCCGCCGGTCCACGACGACCTGTGCGCGGTCACCGACAAACACGGGGTGACCCGCCACGAGTTCAAGGCCAGCAGCCCGAACAAGCTCTGGCTCAGCGACATCACCGAACACTGGACCGGCGAAGGCAAGCTCTACCTCTGCGCGATCAAGGACGTCTACTCCAACCGGATCGTCGGCTGCTCCATCGATTCGCGGATGAAGTCGTCGCTGGCGGTAACGGCGCTGAATAACGCCGTTGCTCGCCGCCGACTCGAGGGTGGCGATGTGGCCGGCTGTGTGATCCACACCGACCGCGGGTCGCAGTTTCGGAGCAGGAAGTTCGTCCACAACATCAACCGCCACTCGATGATCGGCTCGATGGGTCGAGTCGGAGCCGCTGGCGACAACGCGGCCATGGAGTCGTTCTTCGCGCTTCTGCAGAAGAACGTCCTCAACCAACGGGCGTGGGCGACACGTCAGGAGCTGCGGATCGCCATCGTGACCTGGATCGAGAGGACCTATCACCGACGCCGTCGGCAAGCTGCTCTTGGAAGGTTGACCCCGGTCGAATACGAACTGATCATGAAGCCAACCGCGACCCAAGCGGCCTGACCGAACCTGTCACCGGTTCGCGCAGCAGTCCCGAGCCTCCATCAGATCCGGCACGCGACATACCGCCAACTGTCGTGATCTTCTTGGCACATGAAATTGCACCGCCTAGCGGTCACCGAACTCGTGCCCCCGCCGGTCGGTCTCCGTCGCTGTGTCCTCTATGTAAACGGCGACACCGTGGTCGCCATCAACAACTTCGAGGGCTGCGAGGACTACACCGTCTTCGAGCACGCCCCGGGACTTACGATGTCGTGGGCCAGGCCGGCGGAATCGACGCCCACCCGGGTCATGCTTGAAGCCTCGGCGCCGGTGGACGTGGAGGTGGACGGCCTCAGAATCCGAGTGCCCCGCGAGACGCTCGCCGCGGCCGAGGCCGGTCTCGCGCAAGCAGCGAATCTGTTGTCGGTCATATGCCAGGCCAAGTACGACGTCTACTCACCACGCCCATACTTGTTTCTGGAGGCTGAGACCGCGCAAGAGGTCGACCAACTCGAGCAGTGCGTCAAGATCGAGTTGCCCTCGTTCCGGCCTGGACCGCTACGCCTCGCACCGGGCAGTCACCAACAAGTGAACTTTCAGGCCCTGCTGGACGACCGGCCAGCCGGCATCACGCTGCTTGGCGCCGCACTCGCGGCCGGGCACGGAGTCGCCAAGCTGCACGAGCTTATGCGCCTATTCGAGAATGCCTTCGCCGTCGCGGGGCACCGACTTGTCGACCCACTTACCGACTTTCTCCGCACCCACCCTTACCGCGCCGGGTACACCCGCGGTGAGGTCAATAGTTGGGTTCGCGAACTACGCGATCCGGCCACCCACGCCGACCTGTCACGGTCCAAGCGCATCCTGCTCGACCCCGACGTCGAGCCTAGGCTGCCACGGCTTGAACAGGCCGCCTACGACGTCCTCTTCAATAAGTCTCGATGGCACAACGTCGACACTGGTCGAACGGCACGGTGGGATTTCGGCGGTGCCCTCCAACAAGATGGTCGAATCACACTCTCGGAATCGGCAGTTATGCAGATGACCGATGACTGGGACCACTTTCAGGCCTTCCGCCTGAACGCCCGCTACCGCGTCCAAGCCGACACTCTGCCACCAGGCTGGAAGGCTGCCGACTGGTACTTCAGCACAAACCAGCGACGACAACTCGGCGAGGAGGTGGAGGACGACGAGGACATCTAGGCGACTCAAGCGGGATGTCGCTGCGCGGGGTGGTCGCGCGGAGCCGGCAGCGCGACATTGTCGGGCGCATCCGTGGCACACGGCAGGCTCATGGTGGTTCACCATGTCCCGTGATCAGTTGCGAACCACCGCGATCGGTAAGCCGAACTGCCACGGAAGGCGAACAGAGCGCCGCCACATAGCGCTGCAGCCCATAGTCGCGACCTTCGGTGGGCGACTCAGTCGACTATGCTCACGGTAGCCTAGGGCTGCTGCTCAAAGTAGCGTGAGCGATGAGCTAAAGATTGCGTTGCGATGTGGACTACGCGGTCAGGTCGTTGGACGCCGAGCTCGCCCAGACCGCCGAGGCGACGGTCGGCCACCTGCGCACCCGCAACGGCGACCACGAGGTCGACCTCGTGGTCGAGGGGCCGGACGGGCGCGTGGTGGGCATCGAGGTCAAGCTCGCCGCCGCGGTCGAGGACCGCGACGTACGGCACCTGCACTGGCTGCGCGAGCAGCTGCCCCGCGACGTCGTGGGCCTCGTGGTGATCACGTCGGGCAGCCGCGCCTACCGCCGTCCGGACGGGGTGGCGGTCGTCCCGCTCGGCCTGCTGGGGCCCTGAGTGCGACAGGCCTGCAACGAGCTCAGTCGCTGTTGCCGGACGGCACGGACTCGAGGCGTCGCATCACCGGCGTCGCGGCGATGCCGTGCACCATCACCGAGAACGCCACGGTGAACCCGACGGTCGCCCACACCCAGCCGGCGTCCGGGAACTCGGCCTCGTTGGTCGCCCAGGCCATGTAGTAGAGGCTGCCGACTCCACGGATGCCGAAGAAGGCGACCGCGAACCGACCTCGGGTGTCGAGCCCGCCGGCCTTGGAGTTGAGCCGGGGCACGATCGCGAGCGAGAGCCAGGCGACCACGGGTCGGATCACGAGGACGAGCACGACACCGATGGTCACGCCGCGCCAGTCGAGGTCCTGGAGCAGGCCGGAGGAGAACGCGACGCCGAGCAGCAGCAGCACGACCAGGGTCAGGAGTCGCTCGAGGCGCTGCACGACCTCGTGCATCTCGCGGTGGTAGTCGTGGCGGTGCTCGGCCGCGCGCAGCGCCATCGCACAGGCGAACACCGCGAGGAAGCCGTAGCCGTGGGCGAGCTCGGTGAGGCCGTACGCCGTCAGCAGGGCCGCCAACGCGAGCAACGGCTCGCCCTGCTCGGCCAGGCGGAGCGACTCGGCGCGGCTGCGGAACGCGACCGCGCCGAGCAGCCGGCCAAGCCCGACGCCGACGGCCACGCCGATGAGGACCTTGCCGAGGACGTACCAGCCGAGGAACTCACCGGCCCCGGCCCAGAAGGACCCGCCGGCCAGCACCAGCACGGCGAGGTGAACGAAGGGGAACGCCAGACCGTCGTTGAGCCCGGCCTCGGAGGTGAGAGCGAACCGCACCTCGCCGGCCAGGTCGACCTGCGTGCGGTCCTCGGCGTAGGGCACCTCGTCGGGCTCGTCGTCGCCGATCGAGGACCCGGGGCCACCGACCTGGACGTCGGAGGCGAGCACGGGGTCGGTGGGGGAGAGCACTGCTCCCAGCAGGAGGGCCGTGGCCGGAGCGAGCCCGAACGCGGCCCACCCGAGGAGCGCCACCAGGCCGATCGTCACCGGCAGCGCGACCAGCAGCAGCCGCCAGGTCGGGGACCAGCGTCGCCACGTCGAGGGGCGCAGCAGGTCGAGCGGCCGGTCGATCGCCAGGCCGACGCCCATCAGGGCCACGATGACGGTGAGCTCGGTGACGTGCTCGACGACGAGCCGGTCGCCCTCGTCGGGCACGTAGATCACCAACGAGTCGGCGAGCGGGGTCGCCCCGAGCACGACCCCGGTGAGCAGCAGCACCATCGCAGGGGACACCGCGTAGCGGTGCAGGAGGGCTGGAAGGGCCACGGCCCCGAGCAGGCACGCACCCGCCAGCAGGAAGTAGGCCTCGGATTCCATCTCCGCCCAGTGTGGCGGCTGCCGCGCCTGCTGACCCACCTCCGCCTGGGTGACCGGCGGGTCTCGACAGGCTCGACCGACGAGGTACCTCGGCCGACGACATACTCGGTGATCGAGCCTGTCGAGATCCCTTACCCCTGCGCCGGCGCCATCACGTCCTCGGCGAAGCGCCGCATCCCGTCGAGCTTCTGCTCCAGGCTCGCGTCGAGCCCGCTGTAGTAGGCCCAGGGCATCGTCCAGACCTCGGTGACGCCGGCGGCGCGGGCGGTCGCGAAGTGCTCGGGCAGGAACGCGTCGGACAGGGCGGTGATGATCTCGAACGGCTCGTCCGCGCGGCCGGCCTCGGCCCGCAGCTCGCGCAGCCGGGCGGCGTGACCGCAGGCCTCCTCGACGCTGTAGATGTCGCCGACCCAGCCGTCGTGGCGCACCGCGCGCCGGAAGGCGATCTCGGACAGCCCCCCGACGAGGATCGGGACCTGCGACGGGGGAGAGGGGTTCATCTGCATCCGCGGCGCGGAGTAGAACTCACCCTCGAACTCGGTCCAGCCCGGCTCCCACAGGGCCTTCATCAGGGCGATGCCCTCGTCGGTACGCCGGCCGCGCGTGTGGAAGTCGGCGCCGAGCAGCTCGAACTCCTCCTTGCACCAGCCGATCCCCACGCCGAGCGACACCCGGCCACCGGACAGGACGGCCGCCGTACCGACGGACTTGGCGACCTGGAACGGGCTGCGCAGGGCGGCGACGTAGACCGAGGTGAAGAAGCGGATCCGCGTCGTCACCGACGACAGGGCGCCGATCAGCACCCACGGGTCGGGCCACTCAGCCTCGATGTCCCAGCGCCGGGCGCCGTCGGGCGTGTAGGGGTACGGCGTCGACAGCTCCTCCAGGTCGACGACGTGGTCGGGCACCGAGACGGCGTGGTAGCCGAGCTCGTCGGCGGCGCGGGCCAGCGCCACGAGCTGGTCGGCCGGCTGGAAGGCGGTGACGATGGAGAAGCGCACCGCGCCAGCGTAGAGGACCCAACTAGAACGTGTTCTCGTTCGCGGGCTGAGGTCAGTCGTCGAGCACGTGGTCGTCCTCGTCGACGACGTGCATGGCCGCCTCCTCGGCCGAGGCGGCGGCACCGTCGATGCCGACGTCGAAGCCGATCAGGTCCTTCTCGGTGTCCTCGCCGAACCCCTGGTCGGGGGCGACCAGCCGTCCGGCCCGCGCCCGCCCGACCTCACCGTCGTCGATCGCCGACTCGCTCTGCTCGTCGGGCTCGGGCAGGTCGACCTCGGCCTCCGGCTCCTCCTGCGCGAGGCGCTGGTCGAAGCTCTCGCCGACGGACTCCTCGTAGGGCGTGTTGCCGAACCCCTCGGCCACCGACCACTTCTCGGGCGGCGAGTAGCCGCGGTCGAGCTCGTCGGCCACGTCGTTGCCGGCTCCGTCGCCCAGCGTGTCCTCGCCGGTCAGCTGGTCGCTGTCGTCGGTGTCGTAGGTGCCGTACTCGTCGGTGCCGCCGGACTCGCTCATGGCCCCACCGTAGTAGGCCCGATCAGCGGCACGGCCTGGTGCGGCGTCCTAGGCTGCGCGCATGGGACGAGCGATCCATCACGTGGACCTGTGGGTGGCCGACGCGGGCCTGGCCGCCGACGAGTGGGGCTGGCTGCTCGGCGAGGCCGGCTGGGAGATCGACGTGCCCGGCTCGTCGTGGGTCCACCCCGACGGCACCTACCTCTTCCTCGAGCGCTCGGCCGACCAGGTCGACGAGCCTTACGACCGGCACCGGCCGGGGGTCAACCACCTGGCGGTCACGGTCGACACCCGGGTCCTGCTCGACCGGATCCGGGCCGAGTCGACGGCCCACGGCTGGCACGAGATGTACGCCGACCGCTACCCGCACGCTGGCGGGGACGAGCACACGGCGCTCTACCTGGAGAGCTCCGAGGGCTTCGAGGTCGAGATCGTCCTCGACGTCTGAGCGCCTCGGCGAGCAGTGACGCCACGACGCCGCGAGGGCGCCCCCCGAGACGGGAGACGCCCTCACGGGTGGTCGTGCTCGCGGCCCCGAGGGGCGGCACGAGCGTCAGACGCGGCTTCCCTTGCGGCTGTTGAAGATGCTCCAGCCGCCGGGGCCGATGGCCAGGCCGACGACGATGAGGACGATGCCGAAGAGGATCTGTCCCTGGATGAGCTGGACGACGCCGACGACGACGAGGATGACGGCAAGGATCCAAAGAAGGAAGCCCATGGTGTTGCTCCTGACTGCTGGTGGGCCCGCGTGTGGGGGTGTGGGCCCGGCCCGGATCTCGGGCGACCCCGACCCTGCCGTTCAGCCGGGACCATCGCCTCACCCCCACGGGCGCAACGGAAACCGTCGTGAAGAGGGCTCTCAGGAGCCGTGGTCGACGGTGCCGGAGACCGGCTGAGCCGGTTCAGCGCGTCGCGGGTACGCCGTACAGGGTGGTGCGCTCGCGGACCGGGCGGTCGATGCCGGCCCCGATCTCGACGAGCTCGGCGACAGTCTTGGCCGAGCCGTGCTCGGAACCGGCCATCCGCGAGATGGTCTCCTCCATCAGGGTGCCGCCGACGTCGTTGGCGCCGGCGCGGAGCATCGCGCGGGTCCCGTCGACGCCGAGCTTGACCCACGAGGTCTGGATGTTGTCGATGCGGCCGTGGAGCAGGATGCGCGCCATCGCGTGGACCGCCAGGTTGTCGCGCTGGGTGGGGCCGGGGCGCGCGACGCCGGCGAGGTAGATCGGCGCGCTGGTGTGGATGAACGGCAGCGGCACGAACTCGGTGAAGCCACCGGTCTCGTCCTGGATGCGGGACAGCACGCGCAGGTGGCCGACCCAGTGTCGGGGGTTGTCGACGTGGCCGTACATCATCGTCGAGGTCGTCGGGATGCCGACGCGGTGAGCGGTGCTCACGATGTCGATCCAGGAGCGTGCCGGCAGCTTGCCCTTGGTGAGCACCCAGCGGACCTCGTCGTCGAGGATCTCCGCGGCCGTGCCGGGCAGGGAGCCGAGGCCGGCCTCGCGGGCCTTGATCAGGAAGTCCTCGACCGACAGGCCGGTGCGGGCGGTGCCGTTGACCACCTCCATCGGGCTGAAGGCGTGCACGTGCATGTCGGGCACGCGCTGCTTGACCGCGGAGACGAGGTCGAAGTACGCCGTGGCGGGCAGCTCGGGGTCGATGCCGCCCTGCATGCAGACCTCGGTGGCGCCGAGGTCCCAGGCCTCGACGGCGCGGTCGGCGACCTCGTCGAGCGAGAGCGAGTAGGCGTCGGCGTCGGTACGCCGCTGGGCGAACGCGCAGAACCGGCAGCCGACGTAGCAGACGTTGGTGAAGTTGATGTTGCGGTTGACCACGTAGGTCACGTCGTCGCCGACCACGTCGCGGCGCAGGCCGTCGGCGAGCGCGACCACCTGGTCGAGCAGCGGTCCCTCGGCCGTCATCAGGGTCAGCGCGTGCTCGTCGGACAGGTGGCCCGGGTCGGCCTCGGCGGCGGCCAGGGCCTCGCGGCCCTCGGCGTGCAGCACCGACGGGGCGCCGTCGATCAGGGAGGTGCCGGCGGCGGCGTCCTTGACCTGGTCCCAGTCGCCGTAGACGTCGGCGAAGTCGGAGCGGCGGTCGTCGGTGCGGCCCTCGGCGTCGACCGAGGCGTGCAGGTCGGTGCGGCCCACGGACGCGAACCCACCGTCGGGCTCCTGCCACGGCGACCCCACGGGCCGTACGCCGGGCACGGCGAGCCCTTCGTCGGTCGCGAGCGCCGCGACGTGGGCCGAGACGCGCGGGTCGAGCCACGGCTCGCCGGCGCGCACGTACTCGGGGTGCACGGTGAGCCGGGCCTGCAGGTCGAAGCCGCACTCGGCCGTGATCGAGCGGAGCCGCTCGAGCGAGGGCCAGGGACGCTCGGGATTGACGTGGTCGGGCGTCAGGGGTGAGACCCCGCCCCAGTCGTCGACGCCGGCGTCGAGCAGGGCGCGGCACTCGGCCAGGTCGACGAGGTTGGGCGGCGCCTGGACCCGGGCCTTGGGCCCCAGGACGAGACGGGTGACCGCGATCGCGGCGCGGTAGTCGTCGAGGTCGAGGTCGTCGGTGTGACGCATCGCGGTGTCGGGCTTGGCGCGGAAGTTCTGCACGATCACCTCCTGCACGGAGGCGAACTGGGTGGAGACCTTGCGCAGCGCGAAGATCGTCTCGGCCCGCTCGGTGAGCGTCTCGCCGATGCCGACCAGCAGGCCGGTGGTGAAGGGGATCGACAGGCGCCCGGCGTCCTCGAGCACGCGCAGGCGGACCGCGGGGTCCTTGTCGGGGGAGCCGAAGTGGGCCTCGCCCTTGGTCTCGAACAGCCGACGCGAGGTGGTCTCGAGCATCATCCCCATCGAGGGCGAGACGGGCTTGAGGCGGTTCATCTCCTCCCACGACATGACGCCGGGGTTGAGGTGGGGCAGCAGCCCGGTCTCCTCGAGCACCCGCACGGCCATCGCGCGCACGTAGGCGAGGGTGGAGTCGTAGCCCTTGGAGTCGAGCCAGTCGCGGGCCTCGGGCCAGCGGTCCTCGGGCCGGTCGCCGAGCGTGAACAGCGCCTCGAGGCACCCCATCGCGGCGCCCTGGGTGGCGATCTCGAGGATCTCGTCGGGCGACATGAACGGCTCACGGCCCTCGCGGGCCGCGTGTCCCGGGGTCTCCACGAACGTGCAGTAGTGGCACCGGTCGCGGCACAGCTTGGTGATCGGGATGAAGACCTTGGGCGAGTAGGTCACCACGCCCGGACGCCCCGCGTGCACCAGGCCCGCGTCGCGCACCTTGGCCGCGGCGGCGGTCAGCCGGTCGAGGTCGGCGCCGGTGGCGGCCAGCAGCACGGTGGCCTCGGCCACGTCGAGTGCGGCGCCCCGCTCGGCGCGTGCCAGGGCGCGGCGTACCTGCTGGGGGGTGGGGGCGGCGTCGCTCATCTCGGTCAACGGTAACGCTCACCCCCCGCCGGCGGACCGGGTGGCCCGCTGGGCGGAACGTGTTCTAGGCAGGCTTTGAGAAGGTGGTCACACGCCGACCGACTCCTTGGTCGGCTCGTCGTCCTCCGGCTCCAGCGGCCGGTTGTCGGCGTCGAGCCTGCTCGGCCACCAGATCCGGCCGCCGAGGTCGAGGTTGAGGGCGGTCACCAGGACCGAGCGGACGATGAGCGTGTCGAGCAGGACGCCGAGCGCGACCGCGACGCCGAGCTCGGTGAGGAACACGAACGGGATCGTGCCCAGCACCAGGAAGGTCGCGGCCAGCACCAGGCCGGCCGAGGTGATGACGCCGCCGGTCGACGACAGCCCGATGAGCGTGCCGCGTCGGGTGCCGTGGGTGGCGGTCTCCTCGCGGATCCGGGTCATCAGGAAGATGTTGTAGTCGATGCCGAGCGCCACCAGGAACACGAACGTGAACAGGGGGAACCCGGGATCGGCGTAGTTGAACCCGTCGGCGTTGTCGAAGATCGGCAGCCGGGTGAACACCTCCTGGAACAGCACCGTGGAGATGCCGAGCGCGGCACCGAACGACAGCACCACCGTGCCCATGAGCAGGACCGGTGCGAGAAGCGAGCGCAACAGTCCGATCAGGATCAGGAACACGACCACCAGGACGATCGGGATGATCACCAGGTTGTCGCGGTTGGAGGCGACCTTGGTGTCGAGGTAGAACGCCGACCCGCCGCCGACGAGCGCACCCGCACCGTCGATGCCGTGGACGGCGTCGCGCGTCGCCTCGACGATGTCGAACGCGGCCGGTGACGAGATGTCCTCGGAGAGGGCGGCCTCGACGTAGGACCGGCCACCGCCGATGTCACGGACCTCGGTGAGCGACCCGAGTCCGTCGACGCTCTCGAGCGCGGCCGTGACCTCGTCGAACCGGTCGGTCTCGGCCACCACCTGCACGGTGTTGGAGGAGTCCTGGAGCCCGTGCTCGGTGAGGATGCGCTGCCCGATGATGGAGTCGAACTCCTTGGTGTAGCTGTCCTCGGTCGACATGCCCGACGCGTCGAGCTTGAACAGGCCGAGGCAGGCGAGGACCAGGATCCCGGCCGTCACCACCCAGACCATGCGGGCCCGGGGCACGATGCGGTTGCCGACCCGAGACCAGAACCCGGACGCGGTCGGCTCGGGGCTGCCGAACCGGGGTCGCATCGGCCAGAACAGCCACCGTCCGCAGATGACGAGCATGGCCGGCAGCAGGGTGACCATCACCAGCACGGTGACCGCGACCCCGACGGCCAGGACCGGGCCGAGCCCGGCGGTGGAGTTGAGGTCGGCGAAGACCAGGCACAGCAGGCCGACGACCACGGTCGCCGCGCTGGCCAGGATCGCCGGCGCCGCGCGGTGCAGGGCGAACGCCATGGCCTCGTGCCGGTCCTCGTGGCGGCGCAGCTCCTCGCGGTAGCGGGCGACGAGCAGCAGGGCGTAGTCGGTGCCCGCGCCGATGACCAGGATGCCGAGGATCGCCTGGCTCTGCCCGTTGACGGTGAGGCCGGCGTACTTGGCGAGCAGGTAGATGACGCCGGCGGCCACGGTGTAGGCGACCGCCGCGCTGACGATGGGGAGGACCCACAGCACCGGGCTGCGGTAGGTGAAGAGCAGGATGACGATGACGACGAGGAACGTGGCGCCGAGCAGGGCGCCGTCGACCCCCTCGAACACCTCGGCGGCATCGGCGGCCTGCCCGCCGAACCCGGCGAGGTGGACCTGGACGCCGTCGATCGTGGCGATGTCGCGGATCTCGTCGGCTGCGGCCGGGATCTTGGCCCACCCGTCCTTGCCGAAGTTGAAGGTGAGGTAGACGTAGGCCACCTCGCCGTCCTCGGAGACCAGCGGGGGGACCGGGGCGCCGGTCGCGGCCAGCTGCTCGGCCTTGGCCGGGGTCAGCACGCCGGCCTCGGTGACGCCGGAGATCTCGGCGATCTTGCCGGCCTGCTCCTCGATGGCGGCGAAGTCGTCGTCGCTGAGCGGCTCGTCGCGGCTGTAGACCACGAGCGTCGGGATGTCGTTGGGGTCGACCGTCGCGGACAGGGCGTCGGCCACCTTGGTGGACTCGGCGGACTCGGGGAGCCACGAGGACGCCTCGTTGTTCTGGACGTCGGCCAGCTGGGAGCTGAAGGAGCCCATGAGGCCGGCGATGACGAGCACCCCGACGAGCACGATCCACTTGGTGATGCGGCCGGTCAGCCGACCGGCGATCTGACGGTGCATGGAGTCACCCTTCCAGGGGTGTCGACGTTCGGCATCGGGGTTTCCCCCGATAGACCGGCGCCGGGACGCAAACTCATCTCTGGTTCCCTGACGTGGCGACTGACACAGTCGTGACATGTATCCCGGCACCTGGGCCACGACCCACCCCGACAAGCCCGCCCTGGTGATGGCCGGGTCCGGCCGCACCCTGACCTACGCCGAGCTCGACGACCGCAGCCTGCGCCTGGCCCACCGGCTGCGCGCGGCGGGCCTGCGGCCCGGCGACGTCGTCGCCCTGGTCAGCGACAACACGCCGGAGGCCTACGAGGTCTACTGGGCGGCGCTGCGCTCGGGTCTCTACATCACCGCCGTCAACCACCACCTCAGCGCCGACGAGGCGTCCTACATCGTGCGCGACTGCGGGGCGCGGGCCCTGGTGGTCTCAGCGGCCAAGGCTGCGCTCGTCGAGGCCCTCGACGTCGACGTCGAGGAGCGGCTGGCCTTCGGCGGCCCGGTCGCGTCGTACGGCGACTACGAGGCCGCGCTGGCCGACGCCGGCGACGACCCGCTCCCCGAGCAGCCGCACGGCGACGACCTGCTCTACTCCTCCGGCACGACCGGGCGACCCAAGGGCATCAAGCTGCCGCTGCCCGACTACGCCGTCGACGAGCCGGGCTACAAGTACGTCACCATCTTCGGCGGGCTCTACGGCTTCGACACCTCGACGGTCTACCTGTCGCCGGCGCCGGTCTACCACGCGGCGCCGCTGCGGTTCGGCGGCGTCGTGCACGCGCTCGGCGGGACGCTGGTGATGATGGAGAGGTTCGACCCGGAGGACTTCCTCGCGGCCGTCCAGGAGCACCGGGTCACGCACACCCAGATGGTCCCGACGATGTTCGTGCGGCTGCTCAAGCTCGACGAGCCGGTGCGGGCGTCGTACGACCTGTCGTCGCTGCGGTGCGTGGTGCACGCGGCCGCGCCCTGCCCGGTCGAGGTCAAGCACCGGATGATCGAGTGGCTCGGCCCGATCGTCAACGAGTACTACGCCTCCACCGAGGCCAACGGCGGCACCATGATCGACAGCGAGCAGTGGCTGGCCCACCCCGGATCGGTCGGGGTGCCGCTCATCGGCCGGCCGCGCATCTGTGGCCCGGACGGCGCCGAGCTGCCGGCGGGCGAGATCGGCACGCTCTACTTCGAGCGGGAGGAGTTCGAGGGCGCCCCGTTCGAGTACCACAACGACCCGGACAAGACGGCGTCCACGCAGCACCCGGACCACCCCAACTGGACCACCGTCGGCGACCTCGGCTACCTCGACCCCGACGGCTTCCTCTACCTCACCGACCGCCAGGCCTTCATGATCATCAGCGGCGGCGTCAACATCTACCCGCAGGAGATCGAGGACCTCTTCTCCCTGCACCCGGCCGTCCTCGACATCGCCGTGCTCGGGGTCCCCGACGACGAGATGGGGGAGCGCGTCGTCGCCTTCGTGCAGCCGGCCCCCGGCGTCGAGGGCGACGAGTCCCTGGCCACCGAGCTGACGTCCTACGCCCGCGAGCGGATCGCGCACTTCAAGGTGCCGCGCGAGATCCACTTCCGCGACGAGCTGCCTCGCACCCCCACCGGCAAGATGGTGAAGGGGAGGCTCAGGGAGGAGTACGCGACGAGCTGACCTCGACCTGCGTCGGCCGAGGTGTGGGGCGCCCCAGCGCCCCCGGTGGGAGTTTCACCACTTCAGCGGTGAAACTCCCGCATCTGTCACGAAGTTTCGTCGTACCGGCAGGAGTTTCACCACCGCGGTGGTGAAACTCCCAACGGGGTCGGGCCTCAGCCGTAGAGCCGGTCCAGCACGTCGGAGTACTTCGTGTTGACCACGCGCCGCTTGAGCTTGAGCGTCGGGGTCAGCTCCTCGGACTCGGCGGTCCACTCGGTCGGCAGCAGCTCGAAGGCCTTGACCTGCTCGGGGCGGGAGAGCCGCTCGTTGGCCGCGTCGACGGCGGCCTGGGCGATGGCCAGGATCTGCGGGTTCTGGGCGAGCTCGGCGAGGTCGCTGAACTCGATGCCCATGCTGGCGGCGACGACCGGGGCGACCTCGCCGTCGAGGGTCAGGATCGCCACGACGTAGGGGCGGTTGTCGCCCACGGCCATGGCGTGGCCGATGATCGGCGACTCCTTGAGGTAGTTCTCGATGTTGGACGGCGCGATGTTCTTGCCGGCCGAGGTGATGATCAGCTCCTTCTTGCGGTCGACGACCGCGAAGAACCCGTCGTCGTCGAGGGTGCCGATGTCACCGGTGTGGAGCCAGCCGTCGGCGTCGATGAGGGCTGCGGTCGCCTCGGCCTGGCGGTGGTAGCCCGGCGTCACGACCGGTCCGCGCACGAGGATCTCGGCGTCGTCGCCGAGCTTGACCTCCATGCCGGGCGTCGCGCGCCCGACCGTGCCGAGACGGAAGCCGCCGGGGCCGTTGGCGGTGATCGCGCCGCAGGTCTCGGTCATGCCGTAGACGTCGAAGACGGTCAGCCCCAGCCCGGCCATGAACCGGGCGACGTCGACGGGCATCGGTGCCGCGGCCGAGCCGCACCAGGTGACCTGGTCGAGCCCGAGGATCAGGCGTAGGAAGCCGAGCATGGCGGCGTCGGCCTCGGCGTACGCCTGCTCGATCTCGGGGGTCATCACGCCGCCCACCTCCTGGGCGGAGATATAGGCGAGCCCGGCCGCCATGGCGTCCTCGACCAGCTTGCGGCTGGCCGGGTCGGGGTCGGCGGCGAGCTTGGCGGAGATGCCGGTCTTGATCTTCTCCCAGACCCGCGGGACGCCGAAGAACGCCGTCGGGTGCACCTCGCCCAGCGTGGCCAGCAGCTGGGACGGGTCGCCGATCGCGTGCACGTGGCTGCCCTGGATCTGGGGGCCGTAGAGCCCCAGCACCCGCTCGGCGATGTGCGCCAGCGGCAGGTAGCTGACACCCACCTGCGGGTCGAACAGTCCGGCCGCCTCGAGGGTGGACTGCGCCTCGTAGAGCACGTTGTGGTGCGTGAGCACGACGCCCTTGGGGTTGCCCGTCGTACCGGACGTGTAGAGGATCGTCGCCGGCGAGTCGGGGCTCAGCTCGCCGGCGCGGGCGGCGACCTCGGCCTCGTGCTCGGCGCGGTAGGCCGCCCCGTCGGCCAGCAGTTGGGTCCACGTCGTGAACCGGTCGTCGCCGGCCGGCGCCTCGGCGTCGATCAGGACGACGGTCGTCGTGCTGGGCGTCTCGGCCAGCGCCCTCTGCCAGCGCGCGAGGTGGTCGGGGGTCTCGAGGAACGCGACCTTGGGCTGCGACTCGGAGGCGACGTAGGCGACCTGGTCGGGCGAGAGGGTGTTGTAGATCGACATCGGCGTCGCCGCCGCGTGCACGGCCGCGATGTCGGCGACGAAGTGCTCGATGCGGTTGGTCGCCATGATCGCGACCGTGTCACCCGGCTGGACGCCGAGACCGATGAGCGCGCCCGCGACGTCGAGCGCCAGCTCGCGTGTCTGGCTCCAGGTCAGGGTGCGCCACGCCTCGCCCTCGGGGACGTCGTGCTTGTCGGAGTACGCCGGGTGGTCGGCCGCCGACGCGGCGGTCTCGGCCAGGGCGGTGGGCAGGGTGCGCCCCTCGACCAGGGCCTGGACCCGGGCTCGCTCGGACAGGACGTCGGGGCTCTGGGGCATGTCTCTCCTGGTGGGTTCCGTCGACTGCAGGCGTGGCGCGCGTCACACGTGGCCACAGTGTGGCGAACGTGCGACCCGCGCGGAAGGTTTCCTCCCGATCGGGGAGGGTCGGCTCAGACGCCGAGCATCCGGCCGATGATCTCCTTCTGGATCTCGGTCGTGCCGCCGTAGATCGTCTGGATGCGGGAGTCGACGTACGCCTTGGAGATGGGGTACTCGGACATGTAGCCGTAGCCGCCGTGGAGCTGGACGCCCTGGTCGGCGAACTTCTTCTGCAGCTCGGTGGTCCACCACTTGGCCATCGACGCCAGCGAGGTGTCGACCTCGCCGGCGTTGAGCTTGAGGATGCAGTCGTTGACGAACAGGCGGGCGATGTAGACCTCGGTGGCCATCTCGGCCAGCATGAAGCGGTTGTGCTGGAACTTGCCGATCGGCTTGCCGAAGGCCTCGCGCTCCTTGGCGTAGGTCAGGCACATCTCCATGATGTTCTCCATCGCGGCGACGGCGATCGCGGCGATCGAGATGCGCTCCTGGGGCAGGTTGACCATCAGCTGGATGAAGCCCTCGCCCTCCTTGCCGAGGAGGTTCTCCTTGGGCACCAGGACGTTGTCGAAGAACAGCTCGGCGGTGTCCTGGGCCTTCATGCCCATCTTGTCGAGGTTGCGGCCGCGCTCGAAGCCCTCCATGCCGCGCTCGACGACGAGCAGGCTGATGCCCTGGTGGCCGGCGTCGGGGTCGGTGCGGCACACGACGATGACCAGGTCGCTCATGATGCCGTTGGAGATGAAGGTCTTGGAGCCGTTGAGGACGTAGTGGTCGCCCTTGTCGATCGCGCTGGTGCGGATGCCCTGCAGGTCGGACCCGGCGCCGGGCTCGGTCATCGCGACCGAGGAGATGAGCTCACCGCTCACCAGGCCGGGCAGCCAGCGCTGCTTCTGCTCCTCAGTGCCCAGGGAGCTGATGTAGGGGACGATGATGTCGGTGTGGACCGGGAAGCCGAGCCCGCTCGCGCCGACCCGACTGATCTCCTCCGCGACGATCGCGTTGTAGCGGAAGTCCCTGATGCCGGCGCCGCCGTACTGCTCGTCGACGTCGAAGCACAGCAGGCCCATCTCGCCGGCCTTCGTCCACACCTCGCGGCTGACCTGGCCGTCCTTCTCCCACTGGGCGTGGTGGGGGACGACCTCCTTGTCCATGAACGCGCGCACCGAGGAGCGGAAGTCCTCGTGCTCCTGCTCGTAGATGGTCGGGGTCTCGGGCATGCTGTCCTCCATGGGTCATCGGTGTCGCCAGTGCGGGTGTGCCACTCTTGATGTGACAGTACTACTGTCATCGTCATGAGCGCAGCCCCCGAGGTCGACCCCGACCTGCTGACGATCGACGAGCTCGCCGCCGCCGTCGGTACGACGGTCCGCACCACGCGCTACTACGCCAGCCTCGGTCTCGTCCCGCCGCCGGTGCGGCAGGGGCGCATCGCCTACTACGGCCCGGTCCACCGGGCGCGGCTCGAGCTGGTCCGCGCGCTGCAGGACCACGGGTTCACGCTGCAGGCCGCCGAGCGCGTGCTCGGTTCCATCCCGGTCGACGCCAGCGTCGAGGAGCTCGCGCTGCAGCGCGCGATGCTTACCTCGTGGTCCTCCGAGCCCCCGGAGGTCCTCACCCGACGGGCGCTGGAGGCCAAGGCCGGACGCCGGCTCTCCGCGGCCGACCTGGAGCTGCTGACCCGGCTGGGTGCCGTCGAGCAGGCCGACGGCGGCTGGCGGGTGATGGCGTCGCTGCCGGTCGGCCTGGGGCTGCTCGACGTCGACGTGCCGCGCGAGAGCCTCGGCCTCGCCGAGGCCGCCATCCGCCGCCACATGGAGGCCCTGGCCGACGAGCTCACCACGATCCTGCACGAGCAGGTCCTCGAGCCCTACCGCCGTGAGAGCACCTCGCCCGACGACGCCCGCCGCCTGGAGGAGACTGTCTCCACGTTGCGGCGGCTGACCCTCGAGGCCGTCGTCCACGGCTTCCAGCGCGCCGCCAACGCGGTCATCACCCGGTCGCTGGCTGCGCGCGACTGATCCGCGCAGGCGTTGGGAAATTCTCCGCTCAAGTGGTGAAACTCCCGCCGCCCACACGAAGTTTCGTCCTAGAACCAAGAGTTTCACCGCCCCAGCGGTGAAACTCCCAACGGGTTAGCCGACGATCTCCTTGAGCTCCGCCAGCGTCTTGGCGGGGTCGGCGGAGGCGGGCATCACGTTGAGGTGGGTGATGCCGGCCTCGCGGAAGGCCTCGACCCGCTCGGCGACGTACGACGCGGGGCCGACGAGGTTGGCCGCCTCGAGCCACTCCTCGGGCACGAGCGCAGCGGCCTGGTCCTTCTTGCCGGACAGGTAGAGGTCCTGGATCTCGGCGGCCTCCTTCTCGTAGCCGTACTGGACCGCGAGGTCGTTGTAGAAGTTCTTGCCGCGCGCGCCCATGCCGCCGACGTACAGGGCGAACATCGGTCGGGCGAAGTCGAGCATCGACTTCACCTCGGGGCCCTCGCCGATCGCGAGGACGCCGCCGCCGGTCATCTGCAGCGGGCCGAGGTCGGCCGAGCGCTTGGCCGCACCGGCCGCGAGCGGACCGCCCCAGGTCTCCTTGACCTTCTCGGGGTAGACCAGGTGCGGCATCCACCCGTCGGCGAGCTCGGCGGTCATCTCGACGTTCTTGTCGCCGAGTGCGGCGACCCAGATCGGTACGTCGGCCCGCTCGGGCTTGGTGAGCAGCTTGAGCGGCTTGCCGAGCCCGAGTCCCTGGTCGGCTGGGAGTGGCAGGGTGATGTCGCGGCCCTGGTGCTCGAGCTTCTCGCGGCGCAGGCCCATCCGCACGACCTCGATGATCTCGCGGGTGCGGCCGAGGGGTCGGGTGTAGGGCATGCCGTGGAAGCCCTCGATGACCTGCGGGCCGGACGCGCCGAGACCCAGGATCGCGCGGCCGCCGGAGACGTTGTCGAGGCCGGCGACGGTCTGCAGCAGCGCACCGGGGGTGCGGGAGAAGACGTTGAGGATGCCCGAGCCGATCTGGACCTTCTCGGTCTTGGCGGCGAGGTAGCCCATGAGCGTGGGGGAGTCGAAGCCGTAGGCCTCGGCGACCCAGACCACGTCGAGCCCGGCCCTCTCGAGGTCGACGACCTGGTCGGCGGCGGCACGCGGGTTGCCGTCGTACATGAGCATCGTGGACAGCTTCATGGGCGCTCCTGGGAGTCGACACTGACAGTGGAACTGTCACGATAGCCCAGGAGGCGGTCCGGCTCCGAAGGGGTGACCGGTGGCTGGCATCATCGCCGCCATGAGCAGCTACCGCATCGCCGTCATCGGGGGCACCGGCCCGCAGGGCAAGGGCCTGGGCTACCGCTTCGCCCGCCACGGCCACACCGTCGTCCTCGGCTCGCGCGCCGCCGAGAAGGCCGTGCCCGTCGCCACCGAGGTCACCGAGCGGCTCGCCGGCGTCGACGGCGCCGGCGAGGTCACCGGCGCGAGCAACTCCGACGCGCTGGCCGGCGCCGACGTCGTGCTGCTCGCCGTCCCGTACGACGGCCACGACGAGCTGGTCGCGTCGCTTGCCGAGAGCGGCGCTCTCGACGGCAAGGTCGTCGTCTCCTGCGTCAACCCGCTGGCCTTCGACAAGCAGGGCCCCAGCGGCCAGGTGGTCGACGCCGGTGAGGGCTCGGCCGCCGAGTCGGCGCAGCGCCTGGCCCCCGGTGCCCACGTCGTCGGCGCCTTCCACCACGTCTCGGCGGTCACCCTGTGGGGCGACCGCGACCTGATCGAGGACGAGGACGTCCTCGTCGTGGGTGACGACAAGGACGCCAAGGCCGTCGTCATCGAGCTCGCCCGCTCGCTGTCGGGCCGTGACGGCATCGACGCCGGTCGCCTCCGCCTGGCCCGTCAGCTCGAGCCGCTGACCGCCGTACTCATCTCGATCAACAAGAAGTACAAGATCCACTCCGGCATCCGGATCACGGGTTTCGACGCCCACTGATCGCCCGGCCCGGGGTCAACCGGGCTTGTTACTGACCGTTGCGACTGCTGGCATGCGCGTTGAAGCGCTGCCCAGCAGTCCGAACGGTCAGTAACAAGCCAGCCCGGCCGCGCCCGCTCAGCCGCCGTTCCACGACCGCCACAGGGCGGCGTAGGAGCCGTCGGCGGCGACGAGTTCGTCGTGGGAGCCGAGCTCGGCGATCCGGCCGTCCTCGACGACCGCGACGCGGTCGGCGTCGTGGGCCGAGAAGAGCCGGTGGGCGATGGCGATCACGGTGCGCCCCTCGAGCACGGCGGCCAGCGAGCGCTCGAGGTGGCGCGCGGCCCGCGGGTCGATGAGCGAGGTCGCCTCGTCGAGCACCAGGGTGTGCGGGTCGGCGAGGACCAGGCGCGCGAGCGCGACCTGCTGGGCCTGGGCCGCGCTCAGCGCGCGACCCCCTGAGCCGACCACCGTGTCGAGGCCCTCGGGGAGCGCGTCGGCCCAGTCGAGGGCGTCGACAGCCTCGAGCGCGGACCGCACCTCGGCCTCGCCCGCGCCCGGCGGGGCGGCGAGCGCGAGGTTGTCGCGCAGCGTGCCGACGAAGACGTGGTGCTCCTGGGTGACCAGGGCGACGTGGCCGCGCAGGTCGCCGAGCGGCAGCTCGACCAGCCCGACGCCGCCGACGGTGACAGACCCAGTGCGCGGCGGGTGGATGCCGGCGAGCAGGCGGCCCAGCGTCGACTTGCCCGCCCCGGAGGGGCCGACCATGGCGATCCGCTCGCCGACGCCGACCGTGAGGTCGATGCCGTGCAGGACGTCGCGACCCTCGACGTAGGAGAACCGGACGTCGTCGGCGGCGATGGCCTCGCCGCTCGGGACCCGTCCCGACACCGAGCGGTCGTCGGGCACCTGGGCCACGCCGAGGAGCCGGGCCAGCGACGCGGCACCCATCTGCAGCTCGTCGAGGATCGCCACGACCCGGTCGACGGGGTCGATGAGCATCTGCACGTAGAGCGTCGCGGCGGTGACGTCGCCCAGCGAGACCGACCCCTGCGTGTAGAGGTAGCCACCGAAGAGCAGCGTCATCACGGTCGGGACGAGGTAGCTGATCTCCATGCTCGGGAAGAACACCGTACGCAGGTGCAGCGTGTAGCGCTCGGCGGCGTACGACTCGCGCACGTCGTCGTCGATCGCGTCGACGCGCTCCTGTCCGAGGCCGAGGGCCTCGACGGTGCGGGCGCCCTCGACGGTCTCGGTGAGGGTCGCGTTGATCTGCGAGTACGACGCGGACTCGCGCAGGTAGCCGTCCTTGGCGCGGGCGAGGTACCAGCGCAGCCCGATCACCAGCGGTGGCACGCCGAGCAGGCACGGCAGGGCCACCCACCACCCGACGCTGATCGCCGCGGCGAAGGTCAGCACCGCGGTGACGACCGCGATCGTCCACTCGGGCAGCGCCCAGCGCACCGACCAGCCGAGCTGGTCGACGTCGCGCCCGGTGCGGGTCAGCAGGTCGCCGGAGCCGGCCGACTCGACGACGCCAACCGGCAGGGCCAGCGTGTTCTCGACGAAGTCCTCGCGCAGCTCGGCCAGCACCTGCTCGCCCAGCACCTGGCTGACCAGTCGGGCGTAGCGCGTCAGGAGCGTCTGCAGGACCAGGAACCCCGCCAGCAGCAGGATGATCCGGTCGACGTGGCCGGTGGTGGTGCCGTTCTCGACGGACTCGACCAGCCCGCCGAGCAGGCGCGGCGCGGCCAGGCCGGCGACGGCGGCGAGCACGTGCAGGCCCAGGGCGCTCCACAGCAGCCGTGGGTGGCGCTTGGCCAGGTCGACGGCGTAGCGGCGCAGTGAACGGCTGTCGGCGACGGGCAGCTTGGTCCCGGCGGTGCTCATGCCGTCGTCACCTCCTCGCGCGTGACGACCGAGCGATAGGCCGGCACCTCGCGCAGCAGGTCGGCGTGGGTGCCGACCGCGACGACGACCCCGTCGCGCAGGAACGCGACCTCGTCGACGGCGTCGAGCATCAGCGGGCTGCTGGTGACCACGACGGTCGTGCGGCCGGCGCGGTGCTCGCGCAGCCGCGACGCGATCCGCGCCTCGGTGTGGGCGTCGACGGCCGACGTCGGCTCGACGAGCACCAGCACCTCGGGGTCGCCGGTGAGCACGCGGGCGAGTACGAGCCGCTGCCGCTGACCGCCGGAAAAGGTACGGCCGCGCTCGGCGACGACGGTGTCGAGACGCTCGGGCAGGGCGTCGAGGATGTCGTCGGCGCTGGCGGTCTCGAGCGCCCGCTCGAGGCGCGCACCGCCGGCGCCGGTCACGTCGAGGCGGTCGCCCAGGCGCCCGGAGAACAGGGTCGCGCCGGTGTCGGAGACGACGATGCGACGGCGTACGTCGGCCCGCGGCAGCGCCGTCAGGGGTACGCCGCCCAGCGTCACGTCGTCGTCGGGCTCGGGCGCGCACAGCCCGAGCCGGTCGGCCAGGTCGGCCGCGTCGTCGGTGGGCTCGCTCACGACGGCGACCATCGTGCCGGGGCGCACCCGCAGGCCCGACCGGGCGTCGGCGAGCTCGGCGCCGGACGGGGGAGCCTCGGTCGCCGTGGCGGGCTCCTCGACCTCGGGCTCCAGGGCCAGCAGCCGGCAGACCCGGGAGGCGGAGACCCGCGCCCGGATGACCTTGTTGGCGAACTCGGTCGCGGTGCGCAGCGGGATCATCAGGAACGCCGCGTAGCCGTAGAACGCCACGAGCTCGCCGGGGCTGATCCGGCCGGTGACGGCGTACCGCGCACCCAGCCAGACGACGACGACCACGAAGACCCCGGGCAGGAACACCTGCAGCGCGTCGAGCAGCGACTGGACGCGCGCGACCGAGACCCCGGCGCGACGGGTGGCCTGCGACTCGCGGCGGTAGCGGTCGAGGAAGACCTCCTCGCCGCCGACGCCGCGCAGCACGCGCAGCCCGCCGACGATGTCGCTGGCGGTGTTGGACAGCTCGCCGGTCAGCTGGCGCTGGGCCGCGCTGCGCTTCTGCAGGGGCGAGAGCAACGGCCCGATCAGCAGCATCAGGCCGGGCACGCCCAGCAGCACCAGGAGCCCGAGCGGCGTGGAGGTCTGCAGCAGGATCACCGCCACCAGCACGAACGACACGACGGCCCCGCTGAACCGGGCGCTGACGTCCATCACCTGCCCGAGGTGGGAGATGTCGCTGTTGCCGATCGCGACGACCTCGCCGGTCGACACCTTGCGCGACAGCGTGCCGCCCAGGTGGACGGCGTGCCGCCCGGTCAGCTGCACGGTCCGGTAGGCCGCCGTGAGCCAGTTGGTCACCGCGAACCGGTGGCGCATGATCCCGGTGAACGCCTGCAGCAGACCGATGCCGAGCATCAGCGCAGCGAACCCGAGAAGCGCCGAGCCGTCCTTATCGGAGACACCCCGGTCGATGGCACGCCCGATCACCGCCGGCATCACCGCCTGGCAGCTCATCCACACGATCCCGAACGCCATGCCCCCCAGCAGGGTCTGCCGCTGGCCCTGGGCCAGCCACCAGAGGAACCGCATCGGCGAGCGGTGGTCCGCCGTCCCGGGATGGTCGAGAGGGAGGCGTCGCACCCGGCGACGGTACGGACTCCGACCCCTCGTGATCCAACCGTTATCGCTCACCCGTCGCCCATGGGCGACGGGTCGATCTCAATCTCGCGGTGACCCGTCGCCCATGGGCGACGGCTCAGCCGGCCAGCCCCTCCACGACCTCGGCACCGGGCAGCAGCGGCAGCAGGCGGCCGGGCACGAGCAGCTTGGAGCGGCGTACGCCGGACCCGATGACGGCCACGTCCATCTCGGCCACCCGGGTGTCGAGCAGCAGGCGCCAGTCGGCCGGGAGGCCGACGGGGGTGATGCCGCCGTACTCCATGCCGGACTCCTCGACGGCGCGGTCCATCGGCAGGAACGAGCACTTGCGCACGTCGAGCAGGCGCTTGACGAGGGTGTTGACGTCGGCGCGGGTGTCGGCGCGCACCAGGCAGGCCGCGACGCGCTCCTGACCGTCGCGCCTCCCGGCGACCACGACGCAGTTGGCGCCGGTGTCCATCCCGATCTCGTAGGCCTCGGCCATCGCGGCGGTGTCGGCGACGGCGGGGTCGATCTCGACGACGCCGACCTCGGCCGCGTGCTCCCAGCCGGCCAGGACGGCGGCGACGGGAGGGGCGAGGAGGTCGGTGCGGTCGAGGGCGGGGACGGTGGTGATCCGGCCGAGGGAGGGAGTGCTCACTCCGTCATCCTGCCCGCCGGCTCGCCGGCCGGGCCCACCCATCCCGTCTGCTGCTGGGCGACGCGGCGCCGGTCGGAGGTGATCAGGCCGACCAGGCCGGCGAGGCCGGCCAGGACCCACGGCACCGGCAGCAGCCAGCGCACGTCGTCGCCCTGGACGACGTCACCGGCGATGAGCGCCCACACGACGGTGAGGCCCGCGAACGCGACCCCCATGACGAGGTGGGCGATGGTGACCGGGTGGCGGCCGGACCCGCGTGCGGGGTCGGGGTCGGGGGTGGGGGCGGACGTGGGATCGGGGGTGGGGGTGCTCATCGGTTCGGGTCCTCTCGGATGACGTGGATCTCGCCGAAGACGGTGCTCACGTCGAGCGTGAGCTCGGGCGCGTCCGCGCCGCCGTCGAGGGTGGTGGTCTGCTCGCCGTCGCCGAGCCGGTCGCCGAAGACCCGGACCGAGCCCTCGTCGATGGTGCTGCGCACCACGACGTCGAGGTCGTCCGGCACCCGCACCTCGATCCGGCCCGCGACGCCCAGCTCGACCTCGACGGTGCGCCCGTCCAGGGCCTCGGGGTCGACGACCTCGGTGAGGTCGAGGTCGATCGCGCCGAAGGCGAGGTCGTAGCGGTCCTGGACGCCGTTCGCGGTGGTGGGGGTGGCCTCGATGTGGCCCGCGTCGGCCTCGGCCGCGACCGTGGCCCCGGCCGTGGCGACCGCGGAGACGAGCCCGAGCAGGATCAGGCCGCCGGCCCGTCCCCAGAACGCGCCGAGCAGCAGCAGCGCGGCGCTCGTGCCCAGGGCCACGGCGGGGTACGCCGAGCCGGCGACGTCCGCCCCGGCGAGGTCGACGACCCCGAGGGTGCCGGTGCCCAACGCGATCAGCGCGAGGGCGTACCAGAACAGCACCGGCCCGCGGCGCCGCGTCGCCACGGGCTTGACCGACGGCACGTAGGACGGCACGTACGCCGGCCCGTAAGAAGGCCCGTACGCCGGCCCGCCCGGGGGCACGACGGGCTCGCGCAGGAGCGGGTGCAGCCGGGGCTCGCCACCCCGGGCGAGTAGCACCACGAGGACCGCCACCCCGGCCACCACGATCGGCCACGGTGGTCCCCACCCGCCGAGGCTGTCGCCGACCAGGGCCAGCGCCGCGATGGCCCCGGCGATGACCAGGACGACGCTGCGACTGCGCTCGTCGAGCCGGACGGGGACCTCCTCGGTGCCCTCGGTGGGCACGACGAGCCAGATGACGGCGTACAGCAGGATGCCGGCGCCGCCGAAGAAGATCAGGACCACCAGCAGGACCCGGGGGATGACCGGGTCGATGTCGAGGTGACGGGCCAGGCCGCCGGCGACGCCGGCGATCTTGCGGTCGTCGCGGGAGCGGCGCAGCCGGGTCAGGTCGCGGATCTCGTCGCGGGTGACCCGCGGCCCGGTCGGGTCCGGGGGTGCTTCGGTGGGGTTGGTGGTCATGGCTCCAGCGTGGTCCTCGGGCGGCCGTCCCACCATCGGGGACGCCCCTGATCCTCGCGCCCCGCCGGGGGGCTCGGCCTCAGGGTCGGACCGGGGTCTCACCTCATGGGGCGGCGCCGCTCGCTGTGTGACGATGGATCCGAGATGACCACGTTCCCCGATGCCCCGGTGCGCCAGCACCGCCGCGCGTCGCGCGACCTCGACGACGCCACGGTCGGCGGGGTGGCCTCCGGGCTGGCGCACCACCTGGCCTGGCCGGTGCTGTGGGTGCGGCTCGGGTTCGTGGTGACCACCGCGCTCGGCGGGCTCGGCCTCGCGCTGTACGCCGCCTTCTGGGTGCTGCTCCCGGCGGGGCCGGGCTTCACCCACGCGGCTCCCGGTCTCGAGAGCGCCACCCGTGGTGGCCGGCGCCCCGGCGTACGCCGCCGGCTCAGCGACGCCGGTCCGGTGATCGTGCTCGGGGCCATGGGTGTCGCGGCGATCCTCACCGTCGAGGCGGTCCTGGGCCGCGGCGCGGTGTTCTGGCCCGTGGCGATCGCCGTCGTCGGGGTGGCGCTGCTGTGGCGCCAGGCCGACGAGGCGCAGCGTGAGCGCTGGTTCGACACAGGGCGGGTCGACCCCGTGCGCATCGTCTTCGGCTCGGGCGGCTGGGCCTCCTACGCCCGGGTGGGGATCGGCCTGGCCCTGCTGCTGGCGGCGCTGTTCGTGCTCGGCTTCGACCAGGGCTCGCTGCGCCAGGCGCGCGGCTCGGTCATCGCCGGAGGGCTGGGTGTCCTGGCCATCGGCCTCGTGCTCGGGCCGTGGGTGTGGCGGTTGGCCACCGAGCTCACCGAGGAGCGGGCCGAGCGCGTGCGCACCCAGGAGCGGGCCGACGTCGCCGCCCACCTGCACGACTCGGTGCTGCAGACCCTCGCCCTGATCCAGAAGAACGCCGGCGACCAGGCGACGGTGTCGCGGCTGGCCCGCGCCCAGGAGCGCGACCTGCGGTCGTGGCTGTTCGCCGACGAGGCGACCGACGAGTCCTCGGTCGCCAGCGCCCTGCGCGGTGTGGCCGCCGAGGTCGAGGACGCCCACGGCACCAGCGTCGACGTCGTCACCGTCGGCGACGCGGCGTACGACGACTCCCTGCGCGCCGTCGTCGCGGCCACCCGCGAGTCGCTGACCAACGCCGCCCAGCACGCCGGCGTGCCCCGCGTCGACGTCTACGCCGAGATCACCGACGCCGCCGTCGACGTGTTCGTCCGGGACCGGGGGGTCGGCTTCGACCTCGCCGACGTCGCCGAGGACCGCCACGGAGTGCGACACAGCATCATCGACCGGATGCGCCGCCACGGCGGTACCGCCGAGGTCCGCTCGGAGCCCGGCAGCGGCACCGAGGTCCGGCTCCACCTGCCCCGCACCCGACACGGAGACCCCACATGACTGCCCCCGAGCCCGCCGGCGCCAACCGGACCGACGACCTGACCGACGAGCTGGCCGACCCGGCCGACGACCCGGCCGACGACCTGGCCGACGACCTGGCCGACGACCTGGTCACCGTGGTCATCGTCGACGACCACGCGATGTTCCGCCGCGGCGTGCGCGCCGAGCTCGAGGCCGCCGGTGCGGGCGTCGTCCGGGTGCTCGCCGAGGCCGCCGACGTCGACGAGGCCGTGCGCGCCGTCGCCGAGCACGCACCCGACGTGGTGCTGCTCGACGTGCACCTGCCCGGCGGCGGGGGAGCGGCGGTGATGAGCCGCTCGCCCGGCACGTCGGCCCGGTTCCTGGCCCTCTCGGTGAGCGACGCCGCCGACGACGTCATCGGGACCATCCGCGGCGGAGCGCGCGGCTACGTCACCAAGACCATCACCGGTGCCGAGCTGGTCGCCGCGATCAGGCGCGTCGCCGAGGGCGACGCCGTCTTCTCGCCGCGCCTGGCCGGCTTCGTGCTCGACGCGTTCGCCGGCTCGATCGTGCCGGCCGCCGTCGACGAGGACCTCGACCGGCTCACCGAGCGCGAGCGGGAGGTGATGCGCCTGATCGCCCGCGGCTACGCCTACAAGGAGGTCGCCAAGGAGCTGTTCATCTCGATCAAGACCGTCGAGACCCACATGTCCTCGGTGCTGCGAAAGCTGCAGCTCTCCTCGCGCCACGAGCTGGCGCGCTGGGCGTCCGACCGTCGGCTGCTGTGAGTCCGACGCGTCGCTGACGCGTTCACCGGGTGTTCACCACGACGCCGCCCACCGTTGCCCTGGCGCGGAGAGGTCCGTCCCATGACCTACTCCGAAGCCGAGAAGGGCGAAATCCGCAGCGACATCACGCTGCTGTACCGCGCCGGACGGATGGACTTCCCGGACCGCGCTGCCGACGTGGCGACGGTGACCTCCCGTCTCAGCGAGCTGATCGACAACCTCAACGGGCGCGCCGCCCAGCTCGGAGACCCCGACGTCACCCAGCACATGCTCGCGACGTGCGCCGACGTGCACAACGCCCTGGTCCGCACCGTGACGACGCTGAACGACTGCGCCGTCGGGCTGGTCCACATCGCTGACGACTTCGTGGCCCGCGACGAGTTCGCCCGTGAGGTCTTCAACGGGCTCAACCAGGGCCTGACCACGGGGCCGATCGCCCAGGCCACCGTGCCGAACGAGATCATCCCCGAGCACCTCCTCCAGGACGGCGACGGGGACGAGTACACCTCGGCCCCCGACGTGCAGTCGCCCGAGGACGAGCTCGACGACCGCAACGACCAGCTCGACAGTGACCAGGACGCGCTGCCCGAGCCCGACGTGGAGGTGGCCGGATGACCTTCGACCTCGGCGAGTTCAACGACGTCTGCCTGTCCATCGAGCACCGCCTCGGGATCCTGCGGGCCAACGAGGCCGTGCGCGAGTGGTGGCACTCCTACCAGGCCGAGCTGGGGCCGAACTACCCGCGCAGCCCCTTCGCCCTCGGCTACCAGTCGACCCCCGCCGAGGTCGACTACTGGGTCGACTTCTACTACACGGGGATGCCCGAGTTCGAGGGTGACCTGGACGCCCAGGGTCCCCAGGCGGCCCAGGTGCAGGCCGTGGCCGAACAGGCCTGGAACAACGGCCGCGGGTGGGCATCGGGCATCGGCGGCTACCTGATCGACATGTGCTCGCCGTTCACCCGTCCCCAGGCCAGCTACCTGCGCGAGGCGGCCGACGACTTCTCCAGTGTCCGGACGCTGCTGCAGGGCGCCGTCCCGGCGAACTGGACCGAGCTCAACGTCGACGACTGGCAGGGCGAGGCGCACAACCAGTTCCAGGCGTTCATCGCCCAGCTCTTCGACTCCATGCAGCAGTACGAGCTCTACCTCGCGCACGCCGAGAACTGGTTCGCCTCGGCGTCCGCCTTCGCCCTGCAGACCCAGAACGGGCTGTTGCCCTTCCTGCGCGAGGTCGACGACCAGCTCGACCTGCAGCTCAAGGAGTGGTCGATCACCCAGGGCAGCCCGATGGACCGGTCCGGGCCCAACCCGAAGGTCGCCGACGTGCTCTCGATCGGCCGGCAGATCATCGGGCTGATCCCGCCCGCCGACAAGGCCGTCTCGACGGTCGAGGACGTGGTCGGGCTGACCGGTGACGTCCTGGCCCTGTTCGGGGTGGATCCCGACCTCTCCCAGCCGGCACCGTTCAAGGTCTCGACCGCCGAGGAGATCTACACCGGTCTGACCTCGACGCTCTACGACAAGCACCTGACGCCGTTCGACGACAGCCTCACCGAGATGGCCACGCGCACCCAGGAGGTGCGGTCGGTGATCGAGGGCCTCGGTAGCCGGTGGTACCCGCCCGAGGTGCCCGGCGCCAGCGCGCCCGAGTGGGAGCACAGCCTGGAGTGAGGCTGGCGTGAGGCTGGGGTAGCCGGTGGCGGTCTGCGGCTGTCGGTGGGCGGTCGTAGGCTGGGCGCAGCATGAGTGCCCAACCCTCCCTCGACGGACTCGCCGTCGGCGACCCCCAGGACCCCGACGAGCGCCCGGCCCGCCGCGGGCCCACGCCCGACGAGCTGCTCGAGGGTCTCAACGACCCGCAGCGGGCCGCCGTACGCCACGCGGGGCACCCGCTGCTCGTCGTGGCGGGTGCCGGGTCGGGCAAGACCCGGGTCCTGACCCGGCGGATCGCCTGGCTGATCTCCGAGCGCAAGGCCCACCCGGGCTCGATCCTGGCCATCACCTTCACCAACAAGGCCGCGGCCGAGATGAAGGAGCGCGTCGAGGAGCTCGTCGGCCGGCGCGCCCGGCTGATGTGGGTGAGCACCTTCCACTCCGCGTGCGTGCGCATCCTGCGCAAGGAGATCGACAAGCTGGGCTACAAGTCGAGCTTCTCCATCTACGACGCCCAGGACCAGAAGCGGCTGATGGCCCTGGTGGTCAAGGACCTCGATCTCGACGCGCGGCAGTTCCAGCCCGGGCCGGTGCTGCACTGGGTGAGCAACCACAAGAACGAGCTGCGCGACGCCCAGCAGGCCGCCGCCGACGCCAAGAACGGCGTCGAGGAGAGCTACGCCGCCGCCTACACGCTCTACCAGCGGCGCCTGCGTGAGGCCAACGCCCTCGACTTCGACGACCTGATCATGATGACGGTCCACCTGATGCAGACCTTCCCCGAGGTGCGCGAGACCTACCGCCGCCGGTTCCGCCACGTGCTCGTCGACGAGTACCAGGACACCAACCACGCGCAGTACGCCCTGATCCACCAGCTGTGCGCCGACGACCCCGAGCTCACCGAGGGCGAGCGGATCGAGCCGGCCGAGCTGATGGTGGTCGGTGACGCCGACCAGTCGATCTATGCGTTCCGCGGCGCCAACATCCGCAACATCCTCGACTTCGAGCAGGACTTCCCCGACGCCACCTCGATCCTGCTGGAGCAGAACTACCGCTCGACCCAGACCATCCTCACCGCAGCCAACGCGGTCATCGGCCACAACCAGGGCCGCAAGGACAAGAAGCTGTGGTCCGACGCCGGTGACGGCGAGCGGATCGTCGGCTACGTCGCCGACGACGAGCGTGACGAGGCCCGGTTCGTCAGCGACGAGATCGACAAGCTCACCGATGACGGCAAGCGCGCCGGCGACGTCGCGGTCTTCTACCGCACCAACGCCCAGTCGCGGGTGTTCGAGGAGGTCTTCATCCGCACCGGCCAGCCCTACAAGGTGGTCGGGGGCGTGCGGTTCTACGAGCGCCGCGAGGTCCGCGACGCGTTGGCCTACCTGCGGATGCTCGTCAACGCCGACGACTCGGTTTCGCTGCGCCGCATCCTCAACGTGCCCAAGCGGGGCATCGGAGACCGGGCGGTGGCCTGCGTCAACGAGCTGGCCGTGCGCGAGCGGGTCACCTTCTGGGACGCACTGCGCCGCGCCGACGAGGCCCCCGGCCTGGCGACCCGGTCGCTGACCAACATCCGGGGCTTCGTCGCCATGGTCGAGGAGCTGCAGGCGATGGTCGAGGCGGGTGAGCGCGCCGACGTCGTCCTCGACCACGTGCTGCTCAAGTCCGGCTACCTCGCCGAGCTCGAGGCCTCCGACGACCCCCAGGACGCCACCCGCGTCGACAACCTCGGCGAGCTGGTGGCCGTGGCCCGCGAGTTCTCCGACGACCCCCTGGCCGGGCCCTCGGCCGACCCCGCCGACGTCGAGGCCGACCTGGTCGCCCCCGGCCTCTCCGACTTCCTCGAGCGCGTCGCCCTCGTCGCCGACTCCGACCAGATCCCCGACGACGACGACACCCAGGGCGTGGTCACCCTGATGACCCTCCACACCGCCAAGGGGCTGGAGTTCCCCACCGTCTTCCTCACCGGCCTCGAGGACGGCGTCTTCCCTCACTCACGCTCGCTCGGTGACCGCGTCGAGCTCGAGGAGGAGCGCCGCCTCGCCTACGTCGGCATCACCCGGGCCCGCGAGCGACTCTTCATCTCCCGGGCCGTGGTCCGCTCGGCCTGGGGCGCGCCGTCGCACAACCCGGCGAGCCGCTTCCTCGACGAGCTCCCCGTCGACCTCGTCGACTGGCGCCGTACCGAGGCCGCGCAGACCAGCTGGAACCGCCCCGACCTCGCCTCGTCCTCCCCGGCGTACGGCAGTGGTGGCGGCGGCTTCGGCCAGCCGACCGCCGCCGGCCGACGCCACTTCTCCGCGGCCGCGGCCCGTGCCGACGCCGACGCCAAGTCGATCCGCAACCGCACGATCCCCTCCCTCGACCCCGGCGACCGCGTCACCCACGACTCCTTCGGCCTCGGCACCGTCGTGGCCCTCGAGGGCCAGGGCGACAAGACGATCGCCTCCATCGACTTCGGGTCCGGCCCGGTCAAGCGGTTGCTGCTGCGCGTGGCCCCGATCCAGAAGCTCTAGTCCGCGCCCTCACGTCGGTCGAGGTGTGAGGCGCGCTAGCGCCGAGCCTCGAGACCACCGCAGCGTCCTGCGGACTCAAGCGACGTCTTCTCGTGCCAGGTGTCGCGACGTCCGGGTCGGGCGGCGGCGCGCGTAGCAGACCGCGTCTCGGCTTCAAGGACGCTTCGCGCCGCTGCGCGGCGGCCTGCGGCCGTCCTTGACCCCGAGCCTCTCGCGGTCTGCTTCGGCGCGCACCACGGCGAGGCCTCGCAAGCTCGGCTCGCCGTCGCCTGCGCCGCCGCCCCCCTCGGGCCTCCTGGTTCGGGCGGTGGGTGAGCCACCGTTCTGGTGTCTCGGGCGGGCGGGTTCGGTGGTTGACGCACCGCTGGTCTGGCCGCGTGGATCGGGCGGTGGGTGAGCCACCGTTCTGGGGCCTTGGGCGGGTGGGTTCGGTGGCTGACGCACCGCTCAGGTGGCGGGTGACTCGACCGGAGCGATTCTCCTGAACCAGGTTCACGGGATTCTCTCCAGTCGTCGAGGACCGGAATGGTAGGCGCGTGGACACCCCGACCCCGTGAGTCCCGCGCCGGGAGAGCCCCGATCCGACGGAGCCTTGGTGGAGTGAGAGCGTCGGCTGCGGTGGTCTCGAGGCTCAGGCCTGGCGGCCTTCGCACCTCGACCGGCGTGCCGCACCTCGACCGGCGCAGATCAGGTCGGGTCAGGTCAGGGGGTGACGCCGTTGGCGACGAAGGCGGCGTAGGGGTCGACCGGGTCGCCGCCGCCGGGGCGGACCTCGACGTGGAGGTGGGAGCCGGTGACGTGGCCGGTGGAACCGATGGTGCCGATGATCTCGTTGCCGGTGACGACGTCGCCGACGGAGACGTACTGGTCGGTCTGGTGGCAGTACCAGATCTCGGTGCCGTCCTCGAGGGTCACGACGGTCTTGTTGCCGTAGGAGCCGTCGAAGCCGGCGAAGGTCACGACGCCGTTGGCGATCGCGTGGATCGGGTCGCCGTCCTCACCGTTGAAGTCGAGGCCGGTGTGATAGCTGGCCCACAGGCCGTACTCGCCGAAGCGGGCGGTGAGGACGACCGGGTCGGTGGGGAGGAACCAGCGGTTCTCCTTGATCGTGGCGGCCTGCTTCTCGGCCTGGGCGGCGAGCTGGCCCAGGGCGGCGTTGCGCTCCTCGGCCTGCGCCTCGGCGGCAGCCACGAGCTCGTCGCCGCTGGCCTGGGCGAGGGTGTCGCGCTCACCGCTACGGCTGAGGGTCGTGCGGGAGTCGCCGACGGTGCCGATGCCGCCGGAGCCGCTGAGGGCGGTGGCGGGGCGCACGGTGTTGACCTGCGCGCTGGTCAGGGTGGTGGCGGGCGTGTTGCTGGGGGAGACGAGCACGCCGCCGATCGCCACCGCCATGGTGGCGACACCGAGCAGGACCGGTGCCGACGGCAGGCCGCGGAAGAGCGGACCGCGCGACCCGGCGTGACGGACCGCCCGGCGCTTGCCTGGAGCCTGGGCGCGAACCAGCGGCAGCTCGGCCGTGTGGTCGAGGTCGCCGAAGTAGTGCGTGCCGGTGCCGGTGGGAGCAGGCGTCGCCGCGGGCTGCGCCGGAGACTCGGCGGGGCGGGCGATGCGGCGTCCGACGTAGGCGGTGTCGGGTCGGGAGTCCGAGGGACGGCGGCCGTGGCCGCTCGGTTCCGCTCGGTGGTTTCCCATGGACAGACGACTCCGGGTCGGGGACTGGTGGACGCTGGTGCTGGACGCGCGGTGTCGAGCGACCTGCCGGATGCCGGCTGCTCGTCTCGACGCGGCCCCGACTGTAACGGATGGGTGACGGGGCCGGTAATCCGCCGCGACCCGATTGTGGACAGGTCGCGACACCCGTGGGGGCGAAACGCGAGAACTCGCCGATCCTCGTCCGGTGTGAGCCGCGCGACGTACCCGGCGGCGTCCCGCGGACCTCGTCCGTCGGCGGCCGTGGAGCGGGTCTAGGGTGCGGCGAGGTAAATGCCTTGCGCGACGGCGTACCTGCCGCGCAACCGAGAGGCACCCAGACGACACCGAGAGACATGGTGGACCAGTGGACCTGATGGAGTACCAGGCGAAGGAGCTCTTCGCGAAGCACGGCGTGGCAACGACCCTCGGGATCGTCGTCGAGAACGCCGAGGACGCGAAGGCAGCAGCCGAGAAGATCGGCGGCGTGACCGTGATCAAGGCGCAGGTCAAGGCCGGCGGTCGCGGCAAGGCCGGCGGCGTCAAGCTCGCCAAGACGCCCGACGAGGCCTTCGAGCACGCCACCGCGATCCTCGACCTCGAGATCAAGGGCCTGCCCGTCAACCGGGTGCTCGTCACGCCGGCGACGCCGCCGGAGGAGGAGTACTACTTCTCCTTCCTGCTCGACCGGGCCAACCGGCAGTACCTCTGCATCGCCTCCGTCGAGGGTGGTGTGGAGATCGAGGAGGTCGCCAAGACCAACCCCGACGCCGTCAAGCAGATCGCGATCGACCCCGGCACCGGTGTCGATGCCGCCAAGGCCCGCGAGATCGCGACCGAGGCGAAGTTCCCCGAGGCCGTCTTCGAGCAGGCCGTCGAGATGATCACGGCCCTCTACACGGTCTTCGTCGAAGAGGACGCCACGCTCGTCGAGGTCAACCCGCTCGCGCGGCTGGCCGGCGACCGGCTCGAGGCGCTCGACGGCAAGGTCTCCCTCGACGAGAACGCCTCCGAGGTGCGGCACCCCGAGCACGAGGCCTTCGAGATCAAGGACGAGTCCGACCCGCTGGAGGCCAAGGCGAAGGCCAAGGGCCTCAACTACGTCAAGCTCGACGGCCAGGTCGGGATCATCGGCAACGGCGCGGGCCTGGTCATGTCGACCCTCGACGTCGTCGCGTACGCCGGGGAGGCGCACGGCGGGGTCAAGCCCGCCAACTTCCTCGACATCGGTGGCGGCGCCAACGCCCAGGTGATGGCCGACGGCCTCGACGTCATCCTCAACGACGAGCAGGTCAAGAGCGTGTTCGTCAACGTCTTCGGCGGCATCACCGCCTGCGACGAGGTCGCCAACGGCATCAAGGGGGCCCTCGAGATCCTCGGCGACGCGGCCACCAAGCCGCTCGTCGTACGCCTCGACGGCAACAACGTCGACAAGGGTCGCGAGATCCTCGACACGCTCAACCACCCGCTGGTCACGCAGGTGGACACCATGGACGGTGCGGCCGACAAGGCCGCCGAGCTCGCGAACGGCTGAGGGGCGCTGACATGTCGATCTACCTGAACAAGGACAGCAAGATCATCGTCCAGGGCATGACCGGTGGCATGGGTGCCAAGCACACCACGCTGATGGTCGAGTCGGGCAGCAACATCGTGGGTGGCGTCAACGCCCGCAAGGCCGGCACCAGCGTCGAGCTCGGCGGCAAGGAGCTGCCGGTGTTCGGCAGCGTCGCCGAGGCGATGAAGGAGACCGGCGCCGACGTCTCGGTCGCGTTCGTGCCGCCGGCCTTCACCAAGGCCGCCTGCATCGAGGCCATCGACGCCGGCATCGGCCTGCTCGTCGTGATCACCGAGGGCGTGCCCGTGCAGGACACCGCCGAGGTGTGGTCCTACCTCAAGAGCGACGCCAACACCGCCGGCACCCGGATGATCGGCCCCAACTGTCCGGGCATCATCACGCCCGGTGAGTCGCTGGCCGGCATCACGCCCCACACCATCGCGGGCACGGGGCCGATCGGCCTGGTCTCCAAGTCGGGCACCCTGACCTACCAGATGATGTACGAGCTCAAGGACCACGGCTTCTCGACCGCCATCGGCATCGGTGGTGACCCGATCATCGGCACCACCCACATCGACGCCCTGGCGGCGTTCGAGGCCGACCCCGACACCAAGGCGATCGTGATGATCGGCGAGATCGGTGGCGACGCCGAGGAGCGGGCCGCGGCCTACATCAAGGACAACGTCACCAAGCCGGTCGTCGGCTACGTCGCGGGCTTCACCGCCCCTGAGGGCAAGACGATGGGCCACGCCGGCGCGATCGTGTCGGGCTCGTCCGGCACCGCGCAGGCCAAGAAGGAGGCCCTCGAGGCCGTGGGCGTCAAGGTCGGCAAGACGCCGTCCGAGACAGCGGCGCTGATGCGCGAGGTCCTGCAGAGCCTGTGACCTCCGCCGGCTGATCCAGCCACCCCGAGGTCGTACGACGGCCCGCCACCCCACCCGGGGCGGCGGGCCGTTCGTCGTCCGGGCCGTCAGCCCGGCTCGCAGGGGACGCGAGAGGTCAGGAGGGTGCCGGGAGCTGGCTCAGTCGCTGCTGCGCCCGCTCGGCCAGCTCGACGAAGGCCCCCTCGGGGAGGTCGGCCTTCGGCCCGGGCACGAAGCCGACCTGGGCCACGGCGGTCCGGGAGCGGACGAACGCCATGTAGAAGACCACCGAGCGCTTGCCGGGGAGCTGGACGTCGAGGCGCCAGGCGCGCAGCGACGTGCCGGCCCCGTCGCGGCTGGCGAGCTGGGTGACGTCGGTGTTGAGCTCGCGGTCGGAGCAGGTGGCGAGCCGGCTGCGCACGCGGGCGGCCAGGGCGCCTGCCTGGGCGGCCGGCAGCGCGCCCACCGTCTCGGTGAGCCCGAACTCCTTCGGCAGGTCGGCCTCGGGCACCACGAAGGTCCGGGTGGCGGCGCGGGTGATCCGCGCGCCCCGGAACCGCGTCGCGAACGAGGTGTCGTCGCAGGCCGTGGCCGCGTCGTTGGTCGTCGGGGCGCTGGGCGGGGTGCCGACCCACGGGGCGCGGACGCCGCGGACCGGCGGCAGGTCGACCTCGGACAGCAGGGCGGGGCGCTTGCCGGTCGGCAGCGGGGTCCGGTTGGTGACCTGGGGGCTGTCGGGCGCGCAGGCACCGCCGCTGGGCAGTGCGCAGAGGCGGTCGGTCGCCGTCCCGAGCAGCGCCGCCCCCGCCGTACGGGGAGGCGCGGTCGAGCCGGGCAGCCGCACCGCGGTCGTGGTGGTGTAGCCGCCGGTGCGAGCCACCCCGACGACGTAGGTCGTGACCGGCGAGTCCCAGCGCCGCAGCACGAACTCGATCGCCTCGTCGGCGACCGAGACCGGGGTGCGGGTGGCGATCAGCTGGACCCGCGGGTCGGTGCACCCGGCGACCCAGGCCGACATGGTGCGGAACGTGCGTTGCGCGGCGCGGGTCGAGCCGGAGGCCTCGGTGAGCTGGGTCACCGACGCGGGCGTCGCGCTGCCGGAGCGGGCGGTGCCCTGCAGGTCGCGCACGAGGATGGCTCGGCCGCGCGGGTCGGCGTACCGCTCCTGCTGGCAGGGCACCACGAGCCCGTTGCCGGTGCTGTTGTCGCCGGTCCTGATCGAGGTCCACCGCCGTGACGGGTAGGCGTCCTCCAGGTCGGACGTGCCGAGCAGCGTCGAGCTGGGGAGCTCGACGACCGTGGGGGTCGAGCCGCCTGGTGAGCCGGGCGAGCCGGTCGTGCCCGGCGTGGCCGAGCGGCTGGGCCCGGCCTCGGCGAGGGAGGGGCGGACGCCGGTCGCGTCGCTGACCAGGGAGCCCGACGCGACGACGAGCCCGACGGTCCCGAGCACCCCGGCGACGGTGTGGGCGCGGCGCCGTGCGGCGCCCGATCGCCGGACGATCGAGGGGCGCGGCCAGCGGCCGCGACCGGCGATGGACGCACCCAGCTGCTCGAACACGAGCGGCAGCTGGGACGGCTGGGTGTCGAGGGCGACCGCGACCGACGTGGCGGCCGTCTGGAGCTCCTGCTCGGCGCGTTCGAGGGGCAGCCCCGCCTCACGGGCCATCTGGCCCATCGACACCGACGCCAGCTGGGTCAGCACGAGCACGCGCCGCTGGGTCATCGAGAGTCGGCCGAGGGCGTCGAGGATCGCGCGGGTCTCGGGGGCGATGTCCTTCTCGCGGTGCCACACCCGGGCCGTGTGCTTGCGCTGCGCGAGCCGCCAGGCGTGGGGGCGCACCTGGTCCTCGGGGTGCTCGTGGCGCGACAGCTTGCGCCAGTGGTGCCACGCGACGACGAACGCCTCGCGCACGGCCCGCCGCGACGCCGCCAGGTCGCCGGTCAGCGCGTAGGTCTGCACGAGCAGGCGCTCTCGGGCGTCCTTGTAGAACGCGTCGAAGTCGTCGGGCTGTCTCATGGCGGCCTTCACGGTAGACGACCGGCACGAGGGAGCCGTGGTCGGCGTGGGAGCACCGGTACGCCGCCCCGTCGGGTCACGATGGACCGGCCATGACCACGTTGCTCCCGCCTCCCCACCGGTCCTCGGCCCGATCTGCCGGCCGCTCGAGCGACCAGGTCCGCCACGACCTGGCGACCCGACGCCCGCTGGTGCTGGTCTCCGTCGCCGGCGGCGCGACCGCGGCTGCGGCCACCCTGCTGGTCTGCCTGGCCACCGGGGTCGCCGGCTGGTACCTCAGCGACGGCGGCGCGCACGGGGCCCCTCGCGACGGTCTGCGCATCGGCGCCCTGGGCTGGCTGATGGGGCACGGCTCCGGCGTGAGCGTCGGGGGAGTCCCGATCACGGCGATGCCCCTCGGCGTCACCCTGATGTGTGCCTGGGCGATCTGGCGCGTCGGTCAACGCATCGGCTGGTCGGTCTCGGGCCACGGGCCCGACGCCGACGGCATCGCCGACGGCCAGCGCGACGTCGTGGTGCCGCTGGCGGCGCTGATGTTCGCCGCGGGCTACGTCCTGGTGGCCGTGGTGACGATCACGCTCGCCGCCTCCGCGGCGACCGCGCCGAGCACCCCGCGGGTCGTGCTGTGGTCGCTGCTGCTGTGTGCTGTCGTGGGCGTCCCCGCGATCGCGGCCGGAGCGGGTCGCTTGGCGATCTGGACGGCGTACGTCCCGGTGACGGTGCGGGCCTCTGCCGCCGTCGCGCGCCGGATCGTGACGGTGTGGCTCGTGGTGTCCCTCGCGGCGTTCGTCGTGGCGCTGGTGGTCGACTTCTCGACCGCGGCCAACGTGATGGGTCAGGTCGGCGGGGGCGGCGGAGCGCTCGCGCTCGTCATCGTCCTCAGCATCGTCCTGCTGCCCAACGCCGTGCTGTTCAGCAGCTCCTACCTCCTCGGCCCTGGCTTCACCGTCGGCACCGGCACCCTGGTCTCCCCGGGCGCCGTGGTCCTCGGAGCGCTGCCGGCGTTCCCCATGCTCGCCGCCCTCCCCGACGAGGGCCCGACCCCGGCCTGGACCGGGTGGGTGTTCCTGCTGCCGCCGGTCGTGGCGTTCGCCGCGGCCGCCTGGTCGCAGTGGGTGTGGCCGACGGCCTACTACGCCGAGGGCGCCGTGCGCGGTGCCGCCGGCGGCATCACCGCCGGTGTGCTGTTCGGGCTGGCCACCTCCCTCGCCGGTGGAGCGGTCGGGCCGGGCCGGATGGCCGACGTGGCGCCGTACGCCTTCGACGTGCTGCTGCACGCCGTCACCGCCTTCGGCATCGGTGGACTGCTCGGCGGCCTCGCCGTGACGTGGTGGCAGCGGCGGACCATGCCGGTCGAGGTCACGCTCGACCAGTAGTGTCCCGGGCGTGTCCGCGCGCCTGGTCGTCCTCGTCTCCGGCGGCGGCACCAACCTGCAGGCCCTGCTCGAGGCCTGCGCCGACCCGTCGTACGGCGCGCAGGTGGTCGCCGTGGGTGCCGACCGGCCCGGCATCGAGGGTCTGGCGCGGGCCGAGCGGGCCGGGGTCGCGACGTTCGTGTGCCGGGTCCAGGACCACCCGACGCGGGCGGACTGGGACGCCGCCCTGGCCGCCGAGGTGGCCGCGCACCGGCCCGACCTCGTCGTGCTCGCAGGCTTCATGAAGCTGGTGGGGGAGTCGTTCCTGGCCGCCCACGGCGGGCGCGTGGTCAACACCCACCCCGCCCTGTCGCCGTCCTTCCCGGGGATGCGCGGCCCGGCCGAGGCGCTCGACTACGGCGTCAAGGTCACCGGGGCCACGTTGTTCATGGTCGACGCCGGGGTCGACACCGGCCAGATCGTGGCGCAGACCACCGTCCCCGTCGAGGACGACGACACCGTCGACTCCCTCCACGACCGGATCAAGGTCGCCGAGCGCACGATGCTCGTCGAGGCGGTCGGACGGATGGCCCGCGAGGGCTTCACCGTCGAGGGTCGCCGGGTCCGGTTCGGGCGATAGGCTGCGGCCACACGACTGGCGCAGGTGGGCAACCACCGGGGAGTGAACGTCGAGGTCATCGTCCGCCTGGGTGACCCTCCGTCCTCGAACCCTCGACCCAGGAGACGCCCCATGGCTGACCAGACACCCGACCGCCCCGACCGCATCGAGATCAAGCGGGCCCTCGTGTCCGTCTACGACAAGACCGGGCTCGAGGGGCTCGTCCGGGGCCTCCACGACGCGGGCGTCGCCCTCGTCTCGACCGGCGGCTCGGCCGCGCTGATCGAGGGCCTGGGTCTGCCGGTGACCCGGGTCGAGGACCTCACCGGGTTCCCCGAGTGCCTCGACGGGCGCGTCAAGACGCTGCACCCCCGCGTGCACGCCGGCATCCTCGCCGACCGCCGCCTCCCCGCCCACGTGCAGCAGCTCGCCGATCTCGAGGTCGAGCCGTTCGACCTGGTCGTGGTCAACCTCTACCCGTTCACCGAGACCGTCGCCTCGGGGGCCGCACCCGACGACTGCGTCGAGCAGATCGACATCGGCGGCCCGTCGATGGTGCGCGCCGCGGCCAAGAACCACCCGTCGGTCGGCGTGATCACCTCGCCCGCCTCCTACGACGCCGTGCTCGCCGCGGTCTCCGCGGGCGGGTTCACCCTCGCCCAGCGGCAGCGGCTGGCTGCCGAGGCGTTCGTCCACACGGCGACGTACGACGTCGCGGTCGCCTCGTGGATGGGCAGCGTGCTGACCGACACCTCCGAGGGCGACGGGTTCCCGGCGTGGGTCGGGGCGACCTGGACCAAGGCCACCGGCCTGCGCTACGGCGAGAACCCGCACCAGCCCGCCGCGCTCTACGTCGACGACCACGGCCCGGCCGGGCTCGCCCAGGCCGAGCAGCTGCACGGCAAGGAGATGTCCTACAACAACTTCCTCGACACCGACGCCGCCCGCCGCGCCGCCTACGACTTCGACGAGCCGGCCGTGGCGATCATCAAGCACGCCAACCCGTGCGGCATCGCCGTCGGCAGCGACGTCGCCGAGGCCCACCGCCGCGCCCACGAGTGCGACCCGACCTCGGCGTTCGGTGGCGTGATCGCGGCCAACCGGCCGGTCACGGTCGCCATGGCCGAGCAGGTCGCCGAGGTCTTCACCGAGGTCATCGTCGCCCCGGCGTACGACGACGGCGCGGTCGAGGTACTGGCCCGCAAGAAGAACATCCGGGTCCTGGTCGCCGAGGCGCCCACCCGCGGAGGCGTCGAGACCCGCCCGGTGTCGGGAGGCCTGCTGATGCAGCACCGCGACGCCATCGACGCCGACGGCGACGACCCGACCACCTGGACCCTCGCCACCGGCACGCCCGCCTCGCCCGAGGTCCTCGCCGACCTCGCGTTCGCGTGGCGCGCGGTGCGCGCGGCGAAGTCCAACGCCATCCTGCTCGCCAAGGACGGCGCGTCCGTCGGCGTCGGCATGGGCCAGGTCAACCGCGTCGACTCCTGCCGGCTCGCGGTCTCGCGCGCCGGCGATCGGGCCGCCGGCTCGGTGGCCGCCTCCGACGCGTTCTTCCCGTTCGAGGACGGCCCGCAGATCCTCATCGACGCCGGAGTCGCGGCGATCGTGCAGCCCGGTGGGTCGATGCGCGACAACCTGACCGTCGAGGCCGCCGAGGCCGCGGGGGTCACGATGTACTTCACCGGGACGCGGCACTTCGCGCATTGATTCGCGGGTGGCAGGGATCCCCGGGTACCCGGGGACTCCTGCACTCCGGGCCCGTTGCAACGCCCCAGAAGCGGATGAGCCGCCCCCGGAGTCGCACGGCGACGCCCGGGCGGGACGTGCGGTCGAGAACGGCGTACGCCGGTCGCAAACCCGGTGGACGGGAGTTGAGAGGATGACGCCGTGGGTGTGTTGAGCAACGTGCTGCCGAAGTCCAAGCTCGAGCGCGACCTGGCCCTCCAGTGCGTGCTGTCGGCGTTCGCGACCGGGTCGTTCCTCACCGGGACGGCGGTGTTCTTCACCCAGATCGTGGGGCTCAGCGGCGCCCAGGTGGGCCTCGGCATGTCGGTGGCGGCGGCCGTCAGTCTCGCGCTGTCGATCCCGCTCGGTCGGCTCACCGACGTCGTGGGCGCCAAGCGGCTCTGGGTCGTCGCCTCGCTGCTCGAGGCGGGGCTCTACCTGATCTGGCCGCTGATCGGCTCCTTCGCAGCGTTCGTGGCCATGCTGGCGGTGCTGGCCTGCGTCGAGACCGCGGCGCGCTCGGCGCGCGAGGTCTATCGGATCGCGGTGTTCCCGCGGGAGACCCGGGTCCGGGCGATGGCCTACATGCGCGCCGCCCGCAACGTCGGCTACACGCTCGGGGCGGCCGCCGGCGGCATCGCCCTGGGCGTCGGCAGCCGCGAGGCGATCATCGGCGTCCCCCTGCTCACCGGCGGTCTGCTCGTGCTCAACGCGGTGATGGTCTCGTTCCTGCCGACCATCACCCGGCCACCCAAGGCGCACGGCGACCTCGAGCTGGCCGGGGGAGCGGCGCTGCGCAACCCGGGCTTCGTGGTGCTGTCGCTGTGCAACGGCGTGCTGCAGTCCAACCAGGTGCTGCTCAACGTCGTGGTCCCGCTGTGGCTCGTCGAGCGCACCGACGCCCCGCACCAGCTGCTCGCCTGGCTGTTCGGCACCAACACCGTGCTGGCGGTCTGCCTGCAGGTGCGCGCGTCGCGCGGCTCCGAGACGGTCGCCGGGGCGCTGCGGGCGGTGCGCTGGTCGGGCTGGGCGTTCGTGCTGTCCTGCCTGGTCATCAGCATCACCCACGAGACCGTCGGCTGGGTCTCGATCGCGCTGATCTGGGTCGGCCACGTCACCATCACCGGCGCCGAGCTGTGGCAGTCCGCCGCCAGCTGGGGGTTCGCCTCGGAGCTCTCCGACCACCGCCGCCTCGGCGACTACCAGGGCGTGTGGGGCATGGGCGGTCAGGTCGAGTCGATCATCTTCCCGGCGCTGTTCACCTTCCTCGCCCTGGAGTGGGGCCCGCCCGGGTGGGCCGTGATCGCGGTCATCGCCGTGACCGCCGCCGTCGTCTCCCACCCCGCTGCCCGCGCCGCCGAGCGCCACCTCGTCAAGGTCGGAGCGCCGGTCGGGGTGTGAGGTACGGCGTCCCTAGACTGAGGCCCGTGACTGCGCAGAGGCTCGACGGCACCGCCACCCTCAAGACCATCAAGGCCGAGCTCACCGAGCGGGTCGCCCTGCTGCGTGAGAAGGGCGTCGTGCCCGGGCTCGGCACCGTCCTGGTCGGCGACGACCCCGGCTCCCACTGGTACGTCGGCGCCAAGCACAAGGACTGCGCCGAGATCGGCATCGAGTCCCTGCGGGTCGACCTGCCGGCCACCGCGACCCAGGCCGAGGTCGAGGCCGAGATCGACCGGCTCAACGCCGACCCGTCGTGCACCGGCTTCCTGGTCCAGCAGCCCACCGGTCTCGACGAGTTCCGGCTGCTCTCGCGCGTCGACCCCGACAAGGACGTCGACGGTCTGCACCCGGTCAACCTCGGCAAGCTCGTCCTGGGCGAGGCCGGCCCGCTGCCGTGCACGCCCATCGGGTGCATCGAGCTGCTGCGCCGCCACGGGGTCGAGCTCGACGGCGCCCACGTCGTGGTCGTCGGACGCGGGCTCACCGTCGGCCGGCCGCTCGGCCTGCTGCTGACCCGCCGGTCCGAGAACGCCACCACCACCCTGTGCCACACCGGCACCCGCGACCTGGCCGCCCACGTCCGTGAGGCCGACGTCGTCGTCGCAGCCGCCGGCGTACCCGGCCTGGTCACTGCCGACATGGTCAAGCCCGGGGCCGCGCTGCTCGACGTCGGTGTCTCGCGCGTCGACGGCAAGATCGCCGGCGACCTGGCCCCCGACGTCTGGGACGTCGCCGGCTGGGTCTCGCCCAACCCCGGCGGCGTCGGCCCGATGACCCGCGCGATGCTGCTGACCAACATCGTCGCCCGCGCCGAGCGGGCTCTCGAGGACGCGGCGTCCTGATCCCGGTGACCGACCCCGTGGAGCCCGCCGCCGTGCCGGAGCCGATCGACGAGGCCGTCGCGCCCCGTCGGCGCCGACGGCTCTGGCCCGAGCGCATCGGTGGCGTCTTCTACCTCGGCGTCCTGGCCGCCTCCGGCACCGCGTTCCTGGTGATCGTGCTCGGCGACTGGCGCGTCGGCGTCCGGGTGCTGGCCTCGGCGTTGATCGCGGCCGGCGTGCTCCGCCTGGTCCTGCGACAGGACGACGCCGGCATGCTCGCCGTACGCCGCCGCTCGATCGACGTGCTGCTCCTGCTGGTCGTGGGGACGTCGCTGTGGTGGCTGGCCGGGTCGATCCCCGACCAGCCCTGAAAACCACATCGACCCGTCGCCCACGGGCGACGGGTCGATGTGGTGTGAGCTGATGGGGCCTAGATGAGGCCGAGCTCGGTGACCGCGTCGCGCTCGTCGGCGAGCTCGGCGACCGAGGCGTCGATGCGGGCGCGCGAGAAGTCGTCGATGTCGAGGCCCTGGACGATCGACCAGTCGCCGTCCTTGGTGGTGACGGGGAACGAGGACACGAGACCCTCGGGGACGCCGTAGGAACCGTCGGACACGACCGCCATCGAGACCCAGTCGCCCTCGGCCGAGCCGAAGAGCCAGTCGCGGGCGGCGTCGACGGTGGCCGAGGCGGCCGACGCGGCCGAGGAGGAGCCACGCGCCTCGATGATCGCGGCGCCGCGCTTGGCGACCGTCGGGATGAAGGTGTTCTCGAGCCAGTCCTGGTCGCCCACGGTCTCGGCGGCGTTCTTGCCGGCGACCTCGGCGTGGAACAGGTCGGGGTACTGGGTGGCGGAGTGGTTGCCCCAGATCGTCATCTTGGTGATGTCGGTGACGGGGGCGCCGGTCTTGGCGGCGAGCTGCGAGATCGCCCGGTTGTGGTCGAGGCGGGTCAGCGCCGAGAACCGCTCGGCCGGGATGTCGGGGGCGTTCTTGTGGGCGATCAGGGCGTTGGTGTTGGCCGGGTTGCCGGTGACCCCGATGCGGACGTCGTCGGCCGCGACCGCGTTGAGGGCCTTGCCCTGCGCGGTGAAGATCGCCCCGTTGGCCGAGAGCAGGTCGCCGCGCTCCATGCCCGGGCCGCGCGGGCGCGCGCCGACCAGCAGGGCGAGGTTGACGCCGTCGAAGATCTTCTCGGCGTCGTCACCGATCTCGACACCCGCGAGGCTCGGGAAGGCGCAGTCGTCGAGCTCCATCACGACCCCCTCGAGCGCCTTGAGGGCCGGGGTGATCTCGAGCAGTCGCAGCTCGATCGGACGGCCGTTCGTGAGCGCGCCGCTCGCGAGACGGAAGAGCAGGCTGTAGCCGATCTGGCCGGCGGCGCCGGTGACGGCGACCTTCAACGGAGCAGAGCTCACGTGGACTCCTGGGACGAGGAAAGGTGGGTGGCTGACGCCTCCCGACGCTAGCAGCGCGCCGACGTTGAGCGACGATGGGGCCGTGCGCAGACGAGTGGTGCGGGTGGGTGTGGCGGTGGCTCTCGTCCTGGGAGGGACGACGGCCTGCTCCACGGGCTCTGCCCCGAGCCCCTCGACCGGCGTCGACGAGCTCGTGATCCCGACCCCGTCACCTGGTCCGGCCGACTTCGTCGACGCGATCGACAACCCGTGGTTCGGCCTCGACGACGCGACGTACGCCGACGGCAGCGGGTCGCGGGTCGAGCGGGTCGTCAGCAAGGGGCCCGACGTGGGCGGGGTCCCCACCACCGCCGTCACGCTCGACGGTGTGACCGACCTCTACGCCCAGGACGCCCTCGGGGACGTGTGGTGGTTCGGCCACGCGGCCCCCGGCGCGACCTGGCGGGCCGGCTCCGGGGGTGCCGTGGCGGGCCTGGTCATGGCGGCCTCGCCGCGCCGTGGCGACGGCTACCGGCGCGCGGACGTCCCGGGCCAGGACCTGCGCTCGACGGTCCTCTCGGTCGACCGCGACAGCGTCGTGGTCCAGGACGTCACCGACGGGGTCGTCACCCGGTCCACCTACACGAACGGTGTCGGCCTCGACCTCGTCGAGACCGACACCGGTTCGGTCGTGCTGGCCCGCCAGGAGGCGGGCGAGTAGGGCGCGTGCAGGGCGTGGTCGGGGTCAGACTCCGTCGTTGGGGCGGACCTGCGTCTGCTCACCGCTGGCCGGGTTGGGCCACGACTGCTGCGGCGCCTGCTGCTGGGCGGGGATCCACTGCTGGGCCTGCGGGTCCCACTGCCACCCGTCCTGGATGATCGGCGGCTCGGCGGCCGGCTGGGGCGTCGCCGCCTGAGCGGCCGGCGCGGAGTAGCCGCCGGACTGCGGCTGGGCGAACTGGTCGGGCTGACCGGGCTGACCGGGCTGCTGGTAGCCGCCGGGCTGCTGGTAGCCGCCGGGCTGGTTCCACTGCTGCTGGTAGCCGCCGGGGCCGAAGTTCTGCTGCGGGGCCTTGGGGCCGCCGAAGTCGAGGCCCGAGCCGGGCACCTTGTCGCGGTCGGCGCCGAAGAGCGCGGGGTAGGCGAAACCGGCAGCGACGCCACCGAGGATCGTGCCGATCAGGAAGACCCACACCTGGATCAGCGGGTCGGACCCGGAGAACACCGCGGTGCCCAGCGACTGCGCGGGGTTGACCGTGCCGCCGGTGGCGGCCGAGGTCGCGGTCAGGGCGGCGACGAGCGCCAGGCCGATCGCGAGCGGGGCGAACGTGACGATCTCGTTGCGCACGTCGGTGAGGGCGAGCCAGATGAGGACGAAGAACATGGTCACCACGAGGGTCAGCAGGAGCGCTGCCCACAGGGCGTAGCCGGTGCCGTCGTCTCCCCAGCCGTTGGTGCCCAGGGGGGTGTCGAAGGCCTCGAAGCCGTCGTTGCCGAAGGCGAAGATCAGCAGGAGCAGCCCGCCCACGAGGCCACCGACGAACTGGGCGCCGATGAGCTTGCCGCCCTCGGACCACGCGGTGCGGCCGGCGAGGATCGAGCCGAGCGTGACGGCCGGGTTGAAGTGACCGCCCGCGAACCGCCCGAACGCGTAGGTCAGGGCGACGAGCGCGAAGCCGGCAGCGGCCGGGTTGACGCCGGTGGTCCCGATCGTGCTCGCGCAGGCGGCGACCACGAGGATCAGCGTGCCGATCGCCTCGCCGGCGAGCTTGTGGACGGTGGTGGGTGGGGTTGCTTCCATGGCGCGGGGACTGCCCTTCGGACTGGGGGGCCAAACCTGAGTGGCCCGACTCTAGTGGGGCGCAGGCGTGCGCCGGTGCTGCCCCGGCTGGCAGGCTGGGCCCGACGGACTGAGGCCCGGCCCGGGACGTCAGGTATCTTGACGTCAAGAAACCATTCGATCGTCCCACCTCGATCGCCCAGGAGCTGATCACCACCCATGGCTGACACGTCGAAGATCATCTACACCCACACCGACGAGGCGCCGCTGCTGGCGACGTACTCCCTGCTGCCGATCATCGCGGCGTACGCCGCCAAGGCGGGCGTCGACGTCGAGACGCGCGACATCTCCCTGGCCGGGCGGGTCCTGGCGCAGTTCGGTCTCGCCGACGACGCCCTCGCCGAGCTCGGCGAGCTGGCGACCCGGCCCGAGGCCAACATCATCAAGCTGCCCAACGTCTCGGCGTCGGTGCCCCAGCTCAAGGCCGTCATCAAGGAGCTGCAGGACCAGGGCTTCGACCTGCCCGACTACCCCGAGAGCGCGTCCTCCGAGGAGGACCGCGAGGTCCGCGCCAAGTACGACCGGACCAAGGGCTCCGCGGTCAATCCCGTGCTGCGTGAGGGCAACTCCGACCGACGTGCGCCGCTGTCGGTCAAGAACTACGCCAAGGCCCACCCGCACCGCATGGGGGCCTGGTCGGCCGACTCCAGGACCAATGTCGCCACCATGGGCGAGCACGACTTCTTCTCCAACGAGAAGTCCGTGGTGATCCCCGCCGACGACACCCTGCGCATCGAGCACGTCGGCGTCGACGGCACGGTCACCGTGCTGAAGGCCGAGACCAAGGTCCTGGCCGGCGAGGTCGTCGACGGCACGTTCATGGACGTCGCCGCGCTGCGCCGCTTCCTGACCGAGCAGATCGCCCGCGCCAAGGCCGACGGTGTGCTGTTCTCCGCCCACCTCAAGGCGACGATGATGAAGGTCAGCGACCCGATCATCTTCGGCCACGTCGTGCAGGCGTTCTTCCCGACGCTCTTCGACCAGTACGGCGAGCAGCTCAAGGCCGCGGGCATCAGCCCCAACGACGGCCTGGGCGCGCTGCTCGCGGCGGCCGACTCGCTGCCCGAGGGCGAGGCGATCCGCGCCGCGGTGACCCAGGGCCTGGCCGAGGGCCCAGCCATCGCGATGGTCGACTCCGACAAGGGCATCACCAACCTGCACGTGCCGAGCGACGTGATCATCGACGCCTCGATGCCGGCGATGATCCGCCAGTCGGGCCACATGTGGGGCCCCGACGGCGAGGAGGCCGACACCCTCGCGGTGATCCCCGACTCGTCCTACGCCGGCGTCTACCAGACGGTGCTCGACGACTGCCGCGCCCACGGCGCCTTCGACCCGGCCACGATGGGCTCGGTGCCCAACGTCGGGCTGATGGCCAAGGCGGCCGAGGAGTACGGCTCGCACGACAAGACCTTCGAGGTGCCGGCCGCCGGCACCGTCCGGGTCGTCGCGAGCAACGGCGACGTCCTGATCGAGCACGACGTGCAGCCCGGCGACATCTGGCGGGCCTGCCAGACCAAGGACGCCCCCATCCGTGACTGGGTCAAGCTCGCCGTCACCCGGGCCCGCGCCAGCGGCACCCCGGCCGTCTTCTGGCTCGACGCCAACCGCGCCCACGACGCCAACCTGATCGCCAAGGTCGAGGCCTACCTGCCCGAGCACGACACCGACGGCCTGACCATCGAGATCATGCCCCCGGCCGAGGCGACGGCGTACTCCCTCGAGCGGATCCGCAAGGGCGAGGACACCATCTCGGTCACCGGCAACGTGCTGCGCGACTACAACACCGACCTGTTCCCGATCCTCGAGCTCGGCACGTCGGCCAAGATGCTGTCGATCGTGCCCCTGATGAACGGCGGTGGGCTGTTCGAGACCGGTGCCGGCGGCTCGGCGCCCAAGCACGTGCAGCAGCTGGTCAAGGAGAACTACCTGCGCTGGGACAGCCTGGGTGAGTTCTTCGCCCTGGCCGCCTCCTTCGACCACCTGTCCGACTACGCCGGCAACAAGGGCGCCAAGGTGCTCGGCGAGACCCTCGACAAGGCGACCGGCACGTTCCTCGAGAACGACAAGTCGCCCACCCGTCGGATCGGCGGCATCGACAACCGCGGCTCGCACTTCTACCTCGGCCTCTACTGGGCCCAGGAGATCGCGGCCCAGACCGACGACACCGACCTCGCCGCGGTGTTCAAGCCGTTCGCCGAGCGGCTGGCCGCGGCCGAGGACACGATCGTCGCCGAGCTCAACGCCGTCCAGGGCAGTCCCGCCGACATCGGCGGCTACTACCGCCCCGATGAGGCCAAGGCCGAGCAGGTCATGCGTCCCTCGGCCACGCTCAACGAGGCGCTCGCGGCCTTCTGAGCCACCCGTCCTGGTCGTCCGCCCCGCGGTGAGCCTCGGCTCGCCGCGGGGCGGACGTCTGTGTGGCCGGCGCGGCCCGGCGCGGCCCGGCGTGGCCCGCACCGCTCGGCGGGCGGGGTGCGAGTGCTCCGCGCCACGTCCTCCCGACCACCCGGAAACCGGGGTGAAGACTGTCGGTGGGAGCGCGTAGGTTCGACGGCGATGACCGACACCTCGACCGCCGCGCGACCCACCAAGCCCGACCCCGAGGGCCCGACGGGTCGGGTCGCCACCCCCGCCCGCACGGTCGACTGGCGACGGCTGCGCAAGGCCTCGGTCGGGTGGGCCATGGGAGCCTCCTTCCTGGGTGCCCTCGGCAAGACCCTCGGCACCGTGGTCGCCGGCTCGCTCGCCGACGGTCCGACCGAGGCCCTGGTCTGGCTGCTTGCGCTGGTGGTGGTCGGCGGGGCCGTGCTCGACACCGTCGGACGCACGGTCTGGTCGGCCGTGGTCGACCGCGCCGAGGGCAAGCTGCGCGGCGACCTGCTCGAGGCCGCGCTCCACCAGCCCCTGGTCGAGCTGCACGAGCAGGCCGTCGGCGAGGTCCTCGACCGGGTCGACGACGACACGCACGAGGTCGGCGCGCTGCTGCGCCGCCAGGTCTGGGACGCGCTGCGCACCGTCTTCGCCGCCGTGCCGATGTGGGTGGTCGCCGGCCTGACCTGGTGGCCGGCGTGGTTCCTCTTCCCGATCTTCGGCTACGTCGCCTGGCGGGTCATGCGGCCCCTGCTGCCCGAGGTCAAGCGGCTCACCGTCCTGGAGGAGATGGCCTGGACCGACCACGCCGCCGCGATGGAGGAGGGTGTCTCGGGCCGTGACGACCTGCGCACCAGCCTGGGCCAGGCCCACGTCGTACGCCGGCTGGCCGCGCTGTCCGGCGCCGTCCACCACCGCTTCGCCGACCTGCTGCGCATGCAGACCAAGATCACCCTGCGCACCGGGCTCCTGCTCCACGCCCTGCTCACCGGCATCGCCATCGCCGGGGTCGCGCTGGTCGTCGACGACGACCTGTCCGTCGGTCGCCTGGTGACGCTGTTCCTCGTGACCAGCACCTTCGTCGGCCAGGTCGACCAGATGGCCCGCCACCTGCCCGACCTGCAGGCCGGGCTCGGGGCCGTGATCCGGCTGCGCCAGGTGCTCGACACCGAGCCCGAGCCGGTCGGGGGCCTGCCGCTGCCCGAGGGCTCCCTCGCCGTCGAGCTGCGCGACCTCCACTTCGCCTACGACGAGGGCTCCTTCGCGCTGCGCGACGTCGACCTGCACGTCCCTGCCGGCCACACGATCGCCCTGGTCGGTCGCACCGGCTCGGGCAAGTCGACGCTGGCCTCGCTCGTCTCGCGCGCGGTCGACCCCCACCCCGGCACCCTGTTCGTCGGCGGGGTCGACGTCCTCGACCTCGACCTGCAGCAGCTGCGCGCCGCCGTCGGCGTGGTCACCCAGCGCACCGAGATCCTGGCCGGCACCCTGGCCGACAACATCACGCTCTTCACCGACGTGCCCCGCGAGCGCGTCCTGGCCGCGGTCACCGAGCTCGGCCTCGACGCGTGGGTCGACGGCCTCCCCGAGGGCGTCGACACCCTTCTCGGGCCCGGTGGCACGACGCTGTCCGCGGGGGAGGAGCAGCTCGTCGCGTTCGCCCGCCTGCTCGTGCGCGACGTCCAGGTCGTCGTCCTCGACGAGGCGACCGCGCGGATGGACCCCCTCACCGAGTCGCTCGTGGTGCTCGCCTCCGATCGGCTGCTGCGTGGCCGCACCGGCCTCCTGGTCGCGCACCGGCTCTCCACGACGGCGCGCGCCGAGCTGGTCGCGGTCCTCGAGGCCGGGCGCGTGGTGCAGACCGGACCCCGTGAGGTGCTCGCCCAGCAGCCGGGGCCGTTCCGCCGGCTCCTCGACGCCAGCCACGGTGACGAGATCGACCCGACCGCCGAGCCCGCCGAGCCCGCAGAGCCCGTCGCGGGCGTCGCTCCTGTCGACGCCGACCCCGTCGACCCTGCCGACGTCGGTCCGGCGGGTGCGGTGGGCGGTGCCCGCCGTACCGGTGAGCCTCCCGTGCTGCCCGTCGTCGGCAACGGCCCGAGCCTGGCCCGCGGCATCACCCACGCGCTGCTGGTGCGGCCGTGGTGGGGCGCGTTCGCTGCCGGGCTGTTCCTGCTCCAGGCCCTGGTGGGCGCGTTCGGCGCGATCACCGGCTGGGTCTGGGGCAACCTCGTCCAGGACCTCCAGGAGGGCCGCGGCGGACACCCCACCACGTGGTGGCTCTCGATCGCGCTCGCGCTGTGCATCATGGCGGCCCCCGTCATCATCACCGAGGCCATCAAGCGCTACCCGCGCTGGTGGATCGAGGTCATGCTGCGGGTGCGGATGTCGATGCTGATCGGCCAGACCGAGCAGCACCGCCTGACCCGCACCCCGCCCGGTGAGGTCGTGGCGCGCTCGATGGACGCCGACCGCTACGCGCGCTACGCCGACCGCTGGGTCGACTTCATCAACGGCCTCGCGATCGTCGTGGTGACCTGCATCGCGGGCCAGAGCCTGTTCGCCGGCGGCGTGCTGCTCGCGGTCATGATCGGGTCCGCCGCGGCGTCCTCGCTCGGCCGGCCGATCGCCGGCCGCTCGGCCGCGGAGTCCTCGGCGGCGCGCGCCCGGTTCGGCCGCTCGCTCGTCTCGGCCCTCGAGTCCGCACGCACCGTCAAGCTCGCCGCCGCCACGCCGTCGGTCCACCGACACCTCAAGTCGGTCGACCAGGGCCGGGTCGAGGCCGCCGTGTTCGAGCACCGGGTGCAGGCCGTCCTCGACGGGGTGCCCGTGGTGATGGTCCAGGCCGGCGTGGTCGCTGCCTGGGCGACCTACTTCCTCGGCGGCTGGAACCTCGCCACCGCCATCCTCGTCTCCGGCGCGGTCAACGGCTTCGACTGGTTCGGCCGGGTGGCCGGCGCCGTCGTCACCGAGGCACCCGGCGTGCGCGCCTGGCAGAAGGCGTCCAGCCGGTTGGCCGGCGGCGTCGACCTGGTGTCGCAGCGTCCCGGCGTCGACCTGGTCGCCGGGACGGCCCCGGCCCCGGCCGAGGTGCCCCGCACCCCGCTGCAGGCCCTCACGTTGCGTGACGTCGCGGCCGTGCACGACGACGGCACCCGCGGGGTCGTCGGCGTCGACCTCACCGTGCGCGCCGGCGAGCTCGTGCTGCTGCTCGGTCAGGTCGGGTCGGGCAAGTCCAGCCTGCTCTCGGCCCTGGCCGGTCTGGTCGAGCACACCGGCTCGATCCGGTGGAACGACGTCGAGGTCACCGACGCCGAGGCCTTCCTGCGACCCGGCCAGGTCGCCCACGTCGCCCAGGTCCCGCGGGTGCTCTCCGGCACCTTCGGCGACAACGTCCTGCTCGGCCACGACCGCGTCTTCGACCGCGCCGTCGCCGACGCCCGCCTCGAGCGCGACCTCGACGACGCCGGCGGCGCCGACGCCGTGGTGGGCCACCGCGGCGTACGCCTCTCGGGCGGACAGGTCCAGCGGCTCGCCCTGGCCCGCGCCCTGGCCGCCGACACCGAGCTGCTGCTCGCCGACGACGTCTCCAGCGCCCTCGACGCGGCCACCGAGGTCGAGCTGTGGGCGGCCCTGCGCGAGCGCGGCGCCGCCGTCATCGGCGCCACCTCCAAGCGGGCCGCCCTCGAACAGGCCGACACCGTCGTCGTCCTCGTCGACGGCGAGGTCGCCGCCTCCGGCCCGTGGCGCGAGCTGTCCGGGGCCTGGGGCCACCTCGCGGGCTGAGGTGTGCGTCATACGTCCTGGCGGCTCTGGGAGCCAGCTCGTATGACACCCCGGTCGTCCGGTGCGTCATACGAGGTGGTGGCTCGCGCGGCCGCTCCGTATGACGTCCGACAGGCCCACCCGCCCGACCGCCCCCCGTCAGCCGACTCCTCAGGCCGCCACGTCAGGTGTCCAACCGCCCGCGCGCAGTCCCGCCTCGATCTGCTCGAAGAAGGCGTCGGGGGCGAGACGGAGCCCGAGGAGGGGGATCCGCAGCACGGTCTGGTCACCGAGCGCGATCTCGTTGTGGCGCAACGAGTCCGGGACGACCTGCTCCGCCCAGGTGTGCTGGATGCCGTCGACCTCGACCACCAGTCCGAACTCGGCCCACCGCAGGTCGAGGTAGTAGCGGCCGTCGGTGGTCCTCACCACGGTCTGGCTCGTCGGCGGAGGGAGATGTCGGGCTCGACACAGGCGGACCACGTCGAGCTCCCCGAGCGAGCGGACGCCGCCGGCGAGCTCGAGGATGACGGCGTGCAGGAGGTCGCGGCGAGGATCGCGTCGGATGCGTAGCGCCGCCTCGGCGATCTCCTCGACGGTGGCGAGCTCCTGCTGCACGACCATCGTGAGCACCAAGGTGGCCTGCCGCGCTGTCGACGCCCACAGGAACGCCCGGACCGCGGCGATCGGGGTGCGGGTGCGGGGGATCGGGGACTCCGGATCGAGGTCGGTGGCCTGCCATCGCCGGGTCTGCCGGATGTCGACCGAGGACCCCCGGTGGCGGATGCGCGCTCCGCGCGGCACGGTGACGCGGATGAGGCGCACGCGGTAGCGCTGGAGCCCGCCGACCAGCAACGACGACTCGCCGTCGAGCATGGCCCGCGGGCCGCCCTCGATCAGGGCGACCCAGTGCTTGGCCTCGTCGGACAGGGGACCGGTGAGCAGGGCCACGGCGTGCGTGCCGCACCGTCGCCACCGAGCAGCTCGCACGTTGGCCCGCACCTCACCTCGGGTGATGCCCTCGTCGTAGAGCCGGCGGAGCGAGACGATCCCGGCCTGCTCCTGGGAGAGAGCGTCGACCAGGGCACGGCGACGGCGACGGCGCAGGGGTGCGAGGGCTTGGGCATCGGGCATGGCACCGACGATCGGCTCGAACGCCGACCATCGCGTCGATGTCGGGCGCCGCCTGTGGACGACGGCGTCGGCACGCGGCCTGTGGACGACTCCTGGTCATCACGCCGGGGTGAGCGTGGGGTCGGGACGTCATACGTCGTGGTGGCGCCCGCCGCCGTCTCGTATGACGCAACCGCCACCGGCCACCTGGCACCCTGGCCCCATGCGCCCCACCCGTGCCCTCGTCGCCGTCACCCTGACCGTTGCCGTCGCGCTGACCGCCTGCTCCCAGGCCGAGGACGCCGCCAAGGACGCCGCCGGCGACGCGGCGTGCTCGGTCGCGCGCAGCGCGGTGGACGAGGCCGGTCGGCAGGCCGGCAACGCCGTGGACGAGATCGGCGCCGACCCGCAGGCCGCCGAGGGCGACCTGCGCAACGTCCGAGACGCGCTGGCGACGGCCGAGAAGGGCGTCAGCGGGGACACCAAGGACAAGCTCGCCGACGCGAGGTCAGCCGTCGAGAGGCTCCTGGGTCAGGCCGAGGACGCCGCCCGGGGCGCGGAGGTCGACACCACCGCGGTCCAGGACGCGAAGGGCGACCTCGACCGGGCGGTCGCGGACGTCAAGCAGCTCTGCTGACCAGCTGCTTCAGCTTCGGGTCCCACCCGAGCACCCGGGTGTCGTCGGCCAGCGCGGCCACGACGGCGTCGACCACCTCGCCCGCCGGCCACGACTCGGGCAGCGGGGGAGGGGAGCCGGCCAGGGCTCGGGTCTCGAGCCCGGTGTCGAGGTGGGGAGGGCGGACGTCGAGCACGCCGAAGCCCCGGCGGTTCTCGCGGCGCAGCACCCCGAGCCAGGCGGACAGGGCGGCCTTGGTGGCGGAGTACTCGCCCATCTGGTTGGTCGGCAGGTCCGCCAGGATCGCGGACAGCACCGCGACCCGCCCACGGTCGCTGTCCTCCAGCGCGGGCGCCGCGGCCCGCACGAGCGACATCGGGCCGAGCACGTTGACGGCGAACAGCTCGTCCACGACCGCCGCGTCTGCCTCGGCGGCCGGCCCGAACGCGGCGACGCCGACCGCGACCACCAGCAGGTCGAGGCCGCCGAGCTGATCGACCGCCTCGTCGACCGCACGGCGGCACGAGTCGCCGTCGACGGCGTCGAAGAGCACCGGCTGCGTGCCGAAGCGGTCCGCGAGAGCGTCGAGCGAGTCACGTCGGCGCCCGCCGACCACCACCCGCGCCCCACGCTCGTGCAGTGCGTCCGCCAGGCGACCACCCAGGGCGCCGCTCGCGCCCGCCACCAGTGTTCGTGCCCCGTCGAGGTCCATGACGCCGATGATGCTGGGATACGACGGACGAGGGCTCACCCGCGCAGTGCCTGCTAACCCCGACGGGTGGTCAACCCCGTCGCCGGACGTGACCACAGTGGACACATGACCGACGACAAGAGGATCACCGTCAGCCGCACCATCGACGCGCCGACGACCGCCGTGTTCGACGTGCTCTCCAACCCCGCTCGCCACGCCGAGCTCGACGGGTCAGGGTTCGTGATCGGCGACGACCGCTCCGACCGGATCACCGGCACCGGGCAGAAGTTCACGATGAACATGAGCGGCGACCACATGGGCGGCGACTACCAGACCGACAACCACGTCATCGGCTACGACGAGAACAAGCTGCTGGCCTGGAAGACCGCGCCGGCCGGCGCCGAGCCGCCCGGCTGGGAGTGGGTCTGGGAGCTCAAGGCCGAGGGGCCCGACTCGACCCACGTGACCCTGGTCTACGACTGGAGCAACGTGACCGACAAGGACCTGCTCGCCAAGCTCAGCTTCCCGCTGGTCCCGCAGGAGGCCCTCGAGGCGTCCCTCGGCAACCTCGCCTCGGCGGTCGCCGGCTGAGCCACGACCGAGATCACACCGACTCGGAATAGGTCGTGCTCGGCTGCCGGTTGGAGGATGGACGTCCCCGACCGGAAGCCGACATGACCACCGCCCCCACCGAGCCAGGCACCACCGACGCAGCCGACCCGGCCGACCGGGCCGACCGGGCCGACCGGGCCGACCGGGCCGACCGGGCCGAGCCGTCGGTGCGCACGCCGCACTTCGTCCTCGCCGTGCTGGCGCTGGCGCTGGGCGGCTTCGCCATCGGCACCACGGAGTTCGTGACGATGGGCCTGATCCGCGAGATCGCGGGCGGGGTGCGGGTGTCGATCCCCAGCGCCGGACACGTGATCTCGGCGTACGCCGTCGGGGTCGTGGTCGGGGCTCCGCTGCTGGCGTTCTTCGGCGCCAAGCTGCCGCGTCGTGCCCTGCTGGTCGGGCTGATGGCGGCGTACGCCGTCTTCAACGCGTTCAGCGCGGTCGCGACGAGCTTCCACTGGCTGCTGCTGGCCCGGTTCCTCGACGGGCTGCCGCACGGCGCCTACTTCGGGGTCGCGTCCCTGGTCGCCGCCGACCTCGCGGCTCCGGGCCGCAAGGGTCGGGCCGTGGCGTCGGTGATGCTCGGACTGTCGGTCGCCAACGTGGTCGGGGTGCCCGGTGCCACCTGGCTGGGTCAGCACCTCGGCTGGCGCTCGGCGTACTGGGCGGTCGCGGCACTGTCGCTGGCCACCGTCGTGATGCTGTGGGCGTTCGTCCCCTCGCTCCCCGGCAACGCCGACGCGACCGGCCGCCGCGAGCTCGCCGCACTCCGCAAGCCGCAGGTCTGGCTGACGCTCCTGGCCGGCGCGATCGGCTTCGGCGGCATGTTCGCCGTCTTCTCCTACGTCGCCCCGACGGTCACCGAGGCCGGCGGGCTGGGCGACGGTGCGGTCCCGGTGTTCCTGCTGGTCTTCGGCCTCGGCATGGTCGCCGGCACCTGGGTCGCCGGTGAGCTGGCCGACTGGTCGGTGTTCCGCGCGCTGATTCTCGGCTCCGGGGGGATGGGCCTGGCGCTGGTCGCGTGGTTCCTCCTCGCGCCGACCGGGTGGGGGCTGCTGCCGATCGCCTTCCTCGTCACCGCGCTCGGCTCGGTGCTCGTGGTCAACCTCCAGCTGCGGCTGATGGACGTCGCCGGTGACGCGCAGACCCTCGGCGCCGCGATGAACCACGCGAGCCTCAACGTCGCCAACGCCCTGGGTGCGTGGCTCGGTGGCCTGGTGATCGCGGCCGGCTACGGCTACCGGGCGCCGGCGCTGGTCGGCATCGGGCTGTCGGCCACCGGCCTGGTCGTGGTCCTCGTGTCACTCGCGCTTCAGCGGCGCGACCACTCCTCCGCCAGCACGTCGTAGATCGCCACGTCGGCGAGGCCGGTGCGCAGGACGGTGCCGAGACGTTCGACACCGGTCTGGCGGAACCCGGCCGCCTCGATCACGTGACGTGACGCAGCGTTGCCGACGGCGGCGAACGCACGCACGCGGCCCAATCCGAGCTCGGCGAACGCCCAGTCGGTGACGAGGTGCAGCGCGCCGGTCATCACTCCCCGGCCACGGGCGTCGGGGTGCGACCAGTAGCCGATCTCGGCGTCCTCGGGCGCGATGTCGAAGACCTCGATCGACCCGAGTGCCACGTCGTCGGCCGGGTCGGTGATCGCCCAGGTGACCGATCGCCCGGTCGCCTGCTTCTCGGTGTTGGCGGCCATCCAGGCCTGCGCGCTCGACGCGGTGTAGGGCGCCGGCATCCGCCCCAGCCACTGCTGGGTGCGCTCGTCGGAGCACGCCTCGACGACCCGTGGCAGGTCGTCGTCGACGAAGGGCCGCAGGCGCAGGCCGCCTCCCTCCAGCACGGGCACCGACAGCCACCGCCCGGACGGCTCCCGTGGCTCGTCGACCAGCAGGGTGCCCACCCAGGCGTCGACGAGCTCGCCGCGTGAGACGTGGGAGTGCCGCAGCACGCCGTCGAGGCTGAACCCGAGGCGCCACGCGAGCTTGCGTGAGGCCCAGTTGCCGACGGTGGCCCGCCACACGACGGTCTGCAGGCCCTGCTGCGTGAAGCCCCACTCGAGCAGCAGCCGGAGCCCGGCCTCCATGACCCCGGTGCCGCGGGCGGCCGGGTGCGCGCCGTACGCGATCTCGGCGCGGCCGTGGCCCTCGTCGCGCAGGGCGATGTTGCCGGCGTAGCGCGAGCCGTCGGGCAGCACCGCGTCGACGCAGAAGATCCACTGCGACCCGTCGGCCCAGGCGCCGGGTGCGATCACGTCGACGAACTCGACGGCGTCGGCCAGCCCGAACGGCACCGGCACCTGCGTCCACTCGATCGACACCGGGTCGAGGCACTGCTCGAGCACCCCGGCCAGGTCGCGGTCGTCGAGCGCCCGCAGGGTCACGGTGCCGTCGGTGAGGATGGGGACGTCCATGGCCACGACCCTGTCACGCCGGACCCCGGCTCCGCGCCCGGGTTTCAGGTCACGATCATCGTGCGCCACAGGTCGGTGGCGTCGCTGTCGAGCTCGTCGGTGCGGTTCCAGAGCCACAGGTAGAGCTGGGCCGACGTGCCCTCGACGACCAGGTCGCCGGGCGCGTCGCCGTCGTCGTGCCGGGTGGTCACCGGCGCCTCGTCGGTCACCAGCACGGAGTAGGAGCGCGCCGCGTCCGTGGGGCGTACGGCGACCCGCACCGGCTCGGCGGAGCGCAGGGGCGACGTGGAGCGCGGGACGAAGCCGAGCAGCAGCTCGTCGACCCCGTCGAGGGCGACGTCGGGGGTCACCCAGGTCTCCTCGGCCCGGGCCGGCCGTCCGAGCGCGGCGCCCAGCACGTCGGCGGCGTGGATGGTCGTCTCGTGGCACTGCCGCCGCGCCCAGAAGCGCTTGGGCGGGGCAGCGTCGTGCAGGAAGACCGGGGCGTCAGCGTCGTCCGCCGCCTCGACCAGGGTCCGGACCAGCGCGATCGCCCCGTCGCGCAGCCACTCGACAGGGTCGCTGCTGCTGCGCCCGGCCTTCTCGATCGGCGTCCACTCCAGGTCCTCGCCGCGGAACGACGCAGCCGCCCAGCGGTGCACGGCCCCCTGGTGGCCGACGAGGCGGCGTACGGTCCACTCCGGGCAGGACGGGACCGGCACGTCGAGGCCGGACCGGCCGGCGTGGCGGGCCAGCTCGAGCATGGCCGTGTGGAGGCCCGCCAGGTGCTGGGAGAACGTCAGGTCGGTGGGCACGTCAGGAGTCTCCCAGGGCATCGGCAAGAATGGTCGCCATGTCTGCGACCACCCAGCCCGAGGTCAGTGTGCCCACGCTGGCGGCGGGAGGGGCGCGGCCCCGTGTCCTGTCCGGGATCCAGCCCACCGCCGACTCGTTCCACTTCGGCAACTACCTCGGCGCGCTGCGACAGTGGGTCGACCTCCAGCGCGACCACCAGCCGTTCTTCTTCATCGCCGACCTGCACGCCATCACGGTCGAGCAGGACCCCAAGGTGCTGCGCGAGCGCACCCTGCGCGCCGCCGCCCAGCTGCTGGCCATGGGCATCGACCCCGCCCGCTCGGCGATCTTCGTGCAGAGCCAGGTTCCCGAGCACGCCCAGCTCGGCTGGGTGCTGCAGTGCCTGACCGGCTTCGGCGAGGCGCGTCGGATGACGCAGTTCAAGGACAAGTCGGCCAAGGGCGGCGAGGGTGCCGCGTCGGTCGGGCTGTTCACCTACCCGGTGCTGCAGGCCGCCGACATCCTGCTCTACCGCCCGCACTACGTGCCGGTCGGCGAGGACCAGCGCCAGCACCTCGAGCTCACCCGCGACCTGGCCCAGCGCTTCAACCACCGCTACAAGAAGACCTTCCGGCTGCCCGAGCCCTACATCCTCAAGGCGACCGCCAAGATCGCCGACCTGCAGGACCCCACGTCGAAGATGTCGAAGTCGGCGTCCTCCCCGGCCGGCATCGTCGAGATGCTCGACCAGCCCTCGGTCAGCGCCAAGAAGATCCGCTCCGCGGTCACCGACAGTGAGGCCGAGATCCGCTTCGACCCCGAGACCAAGCCCGGCATCAGCAACCTGCTCACCATCTTCTCGGCGCTGTCCGGCACCACCGTGACCGACCTCGAGCAGGAGTACGCCGGTCAGGGCTACGGTGCGCTCAAGGGCGACCTGGCCGACGCGGTGGTCACCTTCGTGACGCCGTTCCGCGACCGCACGCTCGAGCTCCTCGACGACCAGGCCTACCTGAGCGAGGTGCTGCGCCAGGGCGCCGAGCAGGCCGGCGACGTGGCTCGGACCACGCTCAGGGACGTCTACCAGCGGGTGGGCTTCGTGGCCCCCGCGCAGCGCTAGGGTCGCCTGATGCCGACGATCGGAGTGGCCGTCGCGATCCCCGAGCCGTGGGCGTCCGAGCTGCAGGACTACCGCACCACCGTCGGCGACCTCACCGCGACGATGATCCCGACCCACATCACGCTGGTCCCGCCCGTCGAGATCGACGACGAGCTCGCCGTCGTCGAGGAGCACCTCGCCGAGACGGCGTCCCAGATCGCCACGTTCGACGTGCACCTGCGCGGCACGGGCACGTTCCGTCCCGTCTCGCCGGTGGTGTTCGTCAGCCTGGTCGAGGGCATCTCCCAGTGCGAGCAGCTCGCCGACGCCGTACGCCGCGGACCGCTCGACGTCGCGCTCGACTTCCCCTACCACCCCCACGTCACGGTGGCCCACCACCTGCCCGACGACCGCCTCGACCTGGCGTTCTCCGAGCTGGCCGCGTTCGAGTGCCAGTTCACCGTCTCCGACTTCCACCTCTACGTCCACGACCACGAGCGCGGTTGGCGACCCTCGCGCGACTTCGCCCTGGCCCGAGGCTGACCGGCATGGTCTCGGTGAAGGAGCGGCTGGGCGAGGCGCGCGAGGAGCACCCCGCCCTCGACCACGTGCTGCTGATGAACGAGCACTACGGCCGGGTCAAGGCGGGCCAGCAGGCCGGGGCCGTCACCTACTTCGCGTTCTTGTCGTTCTTCCCGATCCTGGCCCTGGCGTTCTTCACCGTCGGGCTCATCGCCGGCGTCTACCCCGACGCCCGCGAGAACGTCGTCACCGCGATCGACTCGGTCCTGCCCGGCATCATCGGCGACGGCGAGAGCCAGATCTCGATCGACGACGTGCAGGACTTCTCCGGGCTGGCCGGCGTCGTCGGTCTCCTCGGTGTCCTGTACGCCGGTCTCGGCTGGGTCTCGGCGCTGCGCGACGCGCTCGGTGTCGTCTTCGAGACCCCGCAGCGCGAGCAGCCGTCGTTCGTCAAGGGCAAGCTGCGCGACCTCGAGGCGCTCGTGGTCGTGGGCCTGGTCCTGGTCGTCGCGGTGGCCGTCGCTGGGTTCGTCTCCGGGTTCTCCGAGGACGTGCTGGACTTCCTGGGCCTGGGCTCCGAGCTGGGCTGGCTGGTCAGGCTGCTGGCGATCGTCCTCGGCCTGGCCGCCAACGCCCTGCTCTTCTACGCGCTGTTCAAGCTGCTCGCCGAGCCCGACCCGCCGTCGCGGTCGCTGTGGTCGGGCGCGCTCCTCGGCGCGGTCGGCTTCGAGGTGCTCAAGCAGCTCTCGGGGTTGCTGCTGGGCTCGACGAAGGGCCAGCCGGCCTTCCAGGCGTTCGGCATCGCGCTGATCCTGCTGGTCTGGATCAACTACTTCTCCCGCCTCGTGCTCTACGCCGCCACGTGGGCCTACACGACGCCGGCGGCGATCGCGCTGCGTCAGGGGGCGCCCGCCGACCCGGTCCAGGGCCCGGCCACCCCCGACCTCACCGAGCTCCCCGCGATCGTCACCGCTGGCAACGAGACAGCCGCGGCGCGTCGTACGTGGCCGGCGCCGTTCGCCGCCGGCAGCGCGGTCACCCTGGCCGTGGTCGCCTTCCTGCGGAGGAACAAGCCATGAGGTTCGAACGCAAGCACGCCGTCCTGCTGCTGGGGGTCGCGGTCTGGAACGTCGTCACCTTCAGCACCTTCGCCAAGAACCTCTACGCCGCCTACGACTCCGGCGAGGACCGACCCACGGGCTACTGGGTCGCCCACACGGTGCTCATCGTCGTCAACTTCGCCATCGCGGGCGTGCTCGGCTCGCTGGGCTGGAAGGCGCTGCGGGCCTCGCGCGCCGCTGCGGCTGCCGAGGAGCGGACGTCGGTCACCAGGTGACGTCGGCCGCCGGCACCACCTCGGTGGTGACGCCGGGGTACTCGGTGTCGGCGACGAAGAAGTTGGTGTAGGCGATCATCTCCTTGGCCCCGACCGGCACGGTGGTGCCGTCGGGCAGGTCGAGGTCCCACGGACCCTCGTCGGTGGTGTGGCCATCGGCGACCAGCACCGTGTCGTAGCCCTCGATCTGGGAGCGGGCGGCGGTGCTGCGGACGCACGCGTCGGTCGCCGCGCCGCACAGCACGAGTCGGGTGACGCCGAGGGCGTCGAGGCGCGCCCGCAGGTCGGTCTCGACGAAGGCGTCGAGGTAGAGCTTGGCGACGACCGGGTCGCCGGCGCCGGGCCGGACCTCCTCGACGATCTGCCACGGGTCGGAGCCGGGCACGAACGGACCGGCCTCGTGCTGGATCCAGATCACGGGGACGTCGTCGGCTCGCGCCCGGTCGATGAGACCCCGGATGCGGGCGACGACGCCGTCGCGGTCGTGGGCGCCGGAGGTGTTGCCCTCCTGGACGTCGATGACGATCAGTGCCGTGGTCATGCGCCGTACGCTAGCCGGGTGAGCGGACAGTTCCCGACCGGATTGGCGAGCCCGTCGGGTCGGGTGCTGGCCCTGCTCGAACGCGTCCAGGAACGCCCTGGGCTGACCGCCGACCAGCTCGCCGCCGAGCTCGGCGTGGGGGAGCGCACCGTACGCCGCTACGTCGGCACCCTCCAGGAGCTGGGGATCCCGGTCACCGCCCACCGGGGCCGGGTCGGCGGCTACCACCTCGAGGCCGGCTACCGGATGGCGCCGCTGATGCTCGGCACCGACGAGGCGGTCGCGCTGACGTTGACCATGGCGGTCCTGACCGGTCGGGCTCCCGACGGCCCGCCCGGGCCGGCGGCTGCGGCGCTGGGCAAGCTGCGCCGGGCGCTGCCACGCGCGGTGGCCGAGCGGGTCGACGACGTCCTCGCGGCCGTCGTACCCCCGGAGCGCAGCGACCGGCTCGCCCCCGGCGCCACCCCCGACCCCTCGCTGCTCGCGACGCTGGCCGCGGGGGTGGTGGGCGAGCGGGTCTGCCGGATCCGGCACGGGTCGACCACCCGTGACGTCAACGCCTACGGCGTCGCGGTCGTGCGCGGTCACCTCTACCTGCACGGCTGGTGCCACCTACGCCGCGCGCGACGCACCTTCCGCGTCGACCGGATCAGCGCCGCCGACCTCCTCGCGGAGACCTTCCGTACGCCGTCCGGCCTCGACGTGGCGGCCGCCGTCGAGACCTCGCTCGCCACGAGCTGGGAGGAGTGGACGGTGAGCGTACTGCTCCACGCCCCGCTCGAGGTCGTACGCGCCACGATCCCGAGGTGGGTCGGGGTCGCCGAGCCGGTCGACGCGACCTGCACCCGACTGCGGCTGACCACCCGCAACCTGGACGCCACGGTGCTGCGGCTCTCGGACCACACCCTGCCGATGACGGTCGAGAAGCCCGCCGAGCTGCGTGACGCCTTCGCGCGGCGGGCGGTCTGGATGGCGGGGGTGGGGGCGGGTGGGAGTTCTGTCGATGCGGTGGGAGTTTCACCGCTGTAGCGGTGAAACTCATTCCCCTTCGACGGAGCTTCGTCGAGGAGGTGGGAGTTTCACCGCTACAGCGGAGATTTTCCCAACGGGTGTCAGTGCCCGTTCTTGACCGCGGTGCGGAAGTCCTTGTTGAGCTGCGAGATCACGTCGAGCGGGATCTCCTTGGGGCAGGCCGCGGTGCACTCACCGATGTTGGTGCAGCCGCCGAAGCCCTCGGCGTCGTGCTGGGCGACCATGGCGGTCACCCGCGACCACCGCTCGGGCTGCCCCTGGGGCAGCTCGCCGAGGTGGGTGATCTTGGCGCCGAGGAAGAGCGAGGCCGAGCCGTTGGGGCAGGCCGCCACGCAGGCGCCGCAGCCGATGCAGGTGGCGACGTTGAAGGCACGCATGGCCTTGTCGCGCGGGGCCGGCACCGAGTTGGCCTCGGGCGCGGAGCCGGTGTTGGCCGAGATGTAGCCGCCGGACTGGATGATCCGGTCGAAGGCCGAGCGGTCGACGATGAGGTCCTTGATGACCGGGAACGGGTCGGCGCGCCACGGCTCGACGGTGATCGAGTCGCCGTCCTTGAAGGACCGCATGTGCAGCTGGCAGCTCGTGGTGACCTCGGGGCCGTGGGCCTGGCCGTCGATCATCAGGTCGCACGAGCCACAGATGCCCTCGCGACAGTCGGAGTCGAAGGCGACGGGCTCCTCGCCCTTCTCGTTGAGGTCCTCGTTGAGGTGGTCGAGCATCTCGAGGAAGCTCATGTCCTCCGAGACGTCGCCCACCTGGTAGGTGTGGATCGCGCCGGGGGCGGTGGGGCCGGACTGCCGCCAGATCTTCAGGGTCAGGTTCATTACTTGTAGCTCCGCTGCTTCATCTCGATGGCGGTGTAGATGAGGTCTTCCTTGTGGAGCACGGGCTGGCCGCCCTCCAGGGAGTCGCCACCCCACTCCCAGGCCGCGACGTAGGCGAACTCCTCGTCGTGACGCAGTGCCTCACCGTCCTCGGTCTGCGACTCGCCGCGGAAGTGGCCGCCGCAGGACTCGCGCCGGTTGAGGGCGTCGATGCACATCAGCTCACCGAGCTCGATGAAGTCGGCGACGCGTCCGGCTCGCTCGAGCGACTGGTTGAGCGTGTCGCCGGTGCCGAGCACCTTGAGGTCGGACCAGAAGGCCTGCTTGAGCTCACGGATCATGTCGATGGCCTTGCGCAGCCCGGGCTCGGTGCGCTCCATGCCGCAGTACTCCCACATGATGTTGCCGAGCTCGCGGTGGAAGCTGTCGGCCGAGCGGGTGCCGCCGATCGACAGGAAGCGGTCGACCCGCTCCTTGACCGAGGTCTGGGCGGCGACGACCTCGGGGTGCGACTCGTCGATGGCCGGGAACGGGCCGTCGGCGAGGAAGTCGCGGATCGTGTTGGGCAGCACGAAGTAGCCGTCGGCCAGGCCCTGCATCAGGGCCGACGCCCCGAGGCGGTTGGCGCCGTGGTCGGAGAAGTTGGCCTCGCCGGTCACGAACAGGCCGGGCAGGTTGGACTGCAGGTGGTAGTCGACCCACAGACCGCCCATGACGTAGTGCACGGCGGGGTAGATGCGCATCGGCACCTCGTAGGGGTTCTCACCCGTGATCCGCTCGTACATGTCGAAGAGGTTGTCGTACTTCTCCTCCACGCCGGCCTTGCCGTAGCGCGCGATGGCGTCGGTGAAGTCGAGGTAGACACCACGCCGGAAGTCGCCGACCAGGGGACCGACGCCGCGGCCCTCGTCGCAGACGTTCTTGGCCTGGCGCGAGGCGATGTCGCGGGGGACGAGGTTGCCGAAGGACGGGTAGATGCGCTCGAGGTAGTAGTCGCGGTCCTCCTCGGGGATGTCGCGCGGGTCCTTGTCGCAGTCGTCGCGGTTCTTGGGCACCCAGATCCGGCCGTCGTTGCGCAGCGACTCCGACATCAGGGTGAGCTTGGACTGGTGCTCGCCCGAGACCGGGATGCAGGTCGGGTGGATCTGCGTGTAGCAGGGGTTGGCCATGTAGGCGCCCTTGCGGTGCGCACGCCACGCGGCGGTGACGTTGGAGCCCATCGCGTTGGTGGAGAGGAAGAAGACGTTGCCGTAGCCGCCCGAGGCCAGGACGACGACGTCGGCCAGGTGGGTCTCGATCTCGCCGGTGACCAGGTCGCGGGCGATGATGCCGCGGGCCTTGCCATCGACGACGACCAGCTCGAGCATCTCGTGGCGGGTGTACTGGGTGACCGTGCCGGCCGCGACCTGGCGCTCCATGGCCTGGTAGGCGCCGATCAGGAGCTGCTGGCCGGTCTGGCCCCGGGCGTAGAAGGTGCGCGAGACCTGCACGCCGCCGAAGGAGCGGTTGTCGAGCAGGCCGCCGTAGTCGCGCGCGAACGGGACGCCCTGCGCGACGCACTGGTCGATGATGTTGGTGCTGACCTCGGCCAGCCGATAGACGTTGGACTCACGGGCGCGGTAGTCGCCGCCCTTCACGGTGTCGTAGAAGAGCCGGAACGTGGAGTCACCGTCCTCCTTGTAGTTCTTGGCCGCGTTGATGCCGCCCTGGGCGGCGATCGAGTGCGCCCGCCGCGGGGAGTCCTGGTAGCAGAAGGACTTCACGTTGTAGCCGGCCTCGCCGAGCGTCGCGGCGGCCGCGCCACCGGCCAGGCCGGTGCCGACGATGATCACCGTCAACTTGCGGCGGTTGGCCGGGTTGACCAGCCGGTTCTCGAAGCGGCGGGTGGTCCACCGGTCGGCGATCGGACCGGTCGGCGCGACGGCGTCGACGATCTTGTCGCCCTTGGTGTAGTAGTCGTGGGCGTCGTCCGACGTCTGGGTCGGCGCGGAGTTGAGCGGGGTGAGGCCCTCGTGGAAGGTCGATCCGGCCATGGTGTGAGCCCTTCAGTCAGTCGATGATGCCGGCGAGGACGCCGATGGGGACCAGCGAGAAGCCGCCGGCGACGACGATCGCCAGCACCATCCCGGCGGCCCGGGCGTTGCGGCGGGCCTTGGCGGAGTTGGTGAAGCCGAGGGTCTGGGTGGCGCTGAACGTGCCGTGGTGCAGGTGCAGGGCCAGCGCCGCCATCGAGACGAGGTAGATAGCGGTCAGCCACCAGACGTCGAAGCTGTCGACCATCAGCGTGTAGGGATCGCCGGCGGCGTCGCCGGTGTTGCCGTTGCTGACGTTGATCTTGCCGAAGCTGAAGTTGAGCAGGTGCCAGATGATGAAGAGCAACAGCGTGGCGCCGCCCCACCGCATCGTGCGCGACGACAGGCTCGAGCTGCGGTTCTTCTTCACGACGTACTTGGTCGTGCGGGCCCGGCCGGCCCGGCGGGCCAGGATCACGGCCGACGTGACGTGCACGACGAGCGCCAGCAGGAGGCCGGCTCGCGAGATCCACAGGAAGCCCTCGTGCGGGAGGATCGGCTCACCGAACTCACGCAGGTGCTCTGCGTAGCCGTTGAACGACTCCTGGCCCGAGAAGGCCTTGAGGTTGCCGTACATGTGCACGAGCACGAACGCCACGAAGACGAGGCCGCTGGCGGCCATCGCGATCTTGAGGGCGACCGTAGAACGAGTCGATCGTGAGCCCGTGACGAGGGCGGGCCGGGTCGTTGTTGCCACGAGAGTTCACTCTACGACCGTGCTAGGAGACGTGTTCACCCCCCAGGTGTGACATACGTCGCGGGGACGGCGCAAGGTCGGGGCCCTCGACGGGTGCTACGGCGCCAGCGCCCCGGCCAGCTCGCGGCGGCTGCCGATGCCGAGCTTGGTGTAGACGCGGCCGAGGTGGTTCTCGACGGTCTTGGGGGAGACGAACAGCTCGTGGGCGATGTCGCGGTTGCTGCGGCCGACGACGGCCAGCGTGGCGACCCGTCGTTCGCTGGCGGTGAGCGACTCGCTCCCCGCCCTGGTCGTACGGCGGGGTCGGTCGCCCAGGGCGGCCAGGGCGCCCGAGATCCGCGTCTCCAGAGCCCGGGCGCCGCAGGCCCGGGCGAGGTCGGCTGCCTCGGCCAGCAGCTCGCGCGACTCCGTACGACGTCCTTGCGCGCGCCACGACTCGGCCTGGTCGGCCAGGGCCTTGGCGTGCTCGAGCCGGTCGGGCGAGCCCGCCAGCACCAGGACCACCTCGTCGAGACGCTGGGCGCGGGCATCGGGGTCGGGGTCGAAGCGGGCGGCCACCCGCAGCGCCTCCCCGAGCTCGGTCGGCGAGCCCCAGGCGCGGGCGCGGTCGACCTGCGCGGCGAGATGGGCACGGGCCTCGTCGTCGCGACCGAGCCGGGAGCAGGCGATCGCGGCCGGGAGCCGCCACGCGAGGCCGGCCGGGTCGATCCCGACCGCCTGCGTCTCGCGCTGCAGGGTCGCGAGGTGACCGAGCGCGGCGTGGGGGTCGTCCTCGGCCAGGCTCACCCGGGCACGGACCTCGTGGAGCCAGATCAGGGGGATCACCCGGATGCCCTGCGTGCCGGAGTCGACACCGGCCAGGGCCGCCTTGGCCGCCGCCAGGTCGCGCCGCTCCATGGCGACGTAGCAGGCGAACTGCGCGGCCGTCGTGCGGAGCGAGAGGACCTCGGGGGTGAGGGGCTCCAGGGCGACCGCGGCCAGGACGGCCTCGGACTCGGTGTCGGTGGCGACCACGTCGCCGAGCCGCCAGGCGAGGACCTGCGCGGCGTTGGCCGCCATGGCGTAGTCGACCGGGGACCCGCCGCGCACGATCCGGGCGCGGGCCCGGTCGAGCTCGTGGCGGGCCTCGACGACAGCGTCGGCGGTGATCGCTGCCATCATCGCCAGCGTCCAGGGCACCAGGCCGTCGCCACGGGCGCAGTCGTCGAAGAGCGCGCCGTCGCCGAGCGCCCGCAGGCCGTAGTCGGCGACCCGGGTGTGCGGCTGGTTCTCGTGGCGGGCGCGCTGGGCGAGCAGGGCCAGCAGGGTGCGCTCCTGGGCGGTGTCGCCCCGCAGCTGCTCGAAGCGGCTCAGGTGCTCGAGGGACAGCGGGCGCTGCGAGGGCACGAACTGGCGGGTCACCCCGAGGGCGGCCTCGAGCGTCAGCCGGGCCGGCTCGTGGTCCAGGGGCGGCCAGCGGTCGAGGACCGACACGAGCTCGGCGACCGCGGCCTCGGCGCCGGCCGTCGCGAGCGTCGCCGAGGCGGCGGCCGCCTGCATCTCGGCGCGACGTCGGGGATCGGTCTCGGCCTCGGCGGCCTCGAGCAGGTGGGGGCGGGCCTCGGCCGGACGGCCGGCCCGCAGCAGGGTCGCGCCGAGCCGCTCGCGCACGACCAGGTCGCCGGGACGCTCGAGCAGCGCCCGGGCCAGGCAGTCGGCGGCGACCTCGCGGTCGCCGGCCGCGAGGGAGAACCGGGCGGCCTCGGACAGCAGGTCGGCGGCGTCGGGGAGCGTGCCGACGGGCGCGACGAGCAGGTGGACGGCGAGCTGGGTCGCGGGGGCGTGCCGCGCGCGGAGCTCGACCGCGGCACGGGCGTGCATCCCGGCGACGGTGAGCGAGCCGAGGGCGGCCACGGTCGCCTCCCGGATCACCGGGTGGACGAACGTGAGCCCGTCAGCACCGCCGAGCACCACGTTGGCCCGCACGAGGTCGGCGACCGCCGGCTCGAGCCGTTCCTCGTCGACCTGCGCGACCCGGCGGGCCAGCCACGGGCTGGCGTCGACGCCGAGCACCGCCGCCGCCCCGGCCAGGGCGAGGGCCTCGGGCGAGAGCCGGCTCAGCATGGCGCGCGAGATCGTCGCGGGGCCCAGCCCGCCGATGGCGGCCGCGGTGACCGGGTTGCTCACGTCGTGACCCGCGCTGACCAGCTCGTCGAGCAGCGCTCCGGTGAGGAACGGGTTGCCGCCGCAGGCCGCGTGCATGGCGGTCACGACGTCGGGGCACGGCACGACGCCCTCGGGGGTGTGGAAGGCGGCCACCGCCGTCGCCGACAGGGTCTCGGGGAGCAGCCTCTCGACGTACGGCGACACGGTGAGGTCGGTGAGCGGGCCCGTGGCGCCGGTGGGCGGGCGGGTGCTGACGACCAGCGCGATCGGCAGGTCGGCGACCCGTCGGGCGAGGTAGCCGAGGAAGCGCAGCGACGGCTGGTCGCTCCACTGGGCGTCGTCGACCGTGATCAGCAGCGGGCGCGTCGAGGACAGGTCGATCGCGACCCACCACAGGGCGTGCAGGGTGCGGGCGACCTCGGCGTCGGTCGCCGAGCTCTCCGGGGCGACGTCGAGGGCCTGCAGAGCGGCGCCGGCCGGCCCGTCGAGGATGGCGCGCCGCACGTCGCCGCTGTAGCGCGAGACCGAGCGCTCCACCATCTGTCGTACGACGCCCCACGCCATCGCGGTCTCGGTGTCGTCGCCCGCGGCCTGGAGTCGTCCGAAGCCGCGTGCGCGCGCCAGCTCGCGGGCCTCGCGGACCAGCCGCGTCTTGCCGATGCCGGCCAGCCCCTCGATGACCAGGACCCGGCCGTGGCCGGCCGTGGCGCTGTCGAGGGCCTCGGCGATCCGGGCGAGCTCGGTGTCGCGCTCCAGGATCTGAGAGGCCGAGCTCATGCGCGGATCATAGAGGCGAGAGCGACCCCACGAGGCTCGTGTAGTGCAGGGCGAGCTCGTCCACGGCCTCGCTCCAGCCGCGCTCCGCCGCGAGCTCGCGACCACGCTGGCCGAGCAGACCGCGGTGCCGGTCGGCCACCACGGCCTCGACGCTGCGCCGGAACGCGCGGTGGTCGGCGGGGTCGTAGAGCAGCCCCGACTCCAGGTGGCGCACGACGTCGGGCGCACCGCCGGCGCGCGGCGCAACCACCGGCACACCGGACGCCGCCGCCTCGCGCAGGGCGTGGCTGCAGGTCTCGTGCTCCCCCGGGTGAACCAGCACGTCGAGCGTCGGGAGGGCGATGGTGAGGTCACCGGTGGACAGAGGGCCGGTCATCCGCGCACCCGGCAGGCGGCTCTCGAGCCAGTCGCGCTGGGGGCCGGCGCCGACGACGACCAGGCGGATCCCCGGCACCGAGCCCAGCTCGGCCAGCCGGCGTACGGCGTGACGGCGGTGCAGCCCCCCGACGTAGCCGACCACGACGCGAGGACCGCCGGCGGCCCGGGCCCGCGACCAGGAGTCGTGCAGCCACTGGTCGCGCAGGGCCGGCGTGAACGCGGCGGTGTCGACCCCGGGACGCCACAGCCCGGCCTCGACCCCGAACTCACCCAGCCGGTGGACCATCCAGTCGGAGGTCACCAGCACCCGGTCGGCCCGGTCGGCGACCCGCGAGCGCCAGTAGTCAGCGCTCTGGTCGAGCACGGCCGACTGCTCGACGACGACGGAGGGGATGCCCGTACGCCGGGTGTGCTTGAGCGCCTTGCGCCCCAGGGCGCCGGGGGAGGTCACGTGCACGACGTCCGGCGCGAACTGGTCCAGGGCGGCCCGCACCTGCGGGCCGACCGGCTCGAGGGGACGCACCCGCACGACCTGGGAGGTGCGGTACGTCGTCAGCCCGGGCCCCGGCGCGACCACGCGCACCGTGTGCCCGAGGTCGACCAACCGGTCCGCGACCGCCTTGAGCGTGGTCGTGGTGCCGTCGACGGCGGGATAGAACGTCTCGGTGACCAAGGCGATCCGCATGCTCCGACCATGCGGTGGCCGAACGACCTGATGCCGATGCGGGCGTGTCCGCCGCGTGAACTCTCAGGGCGCACCGCGCCCTGGTCGGGGTGCCGGGGCCGTCTGCGGTCGTCGTACGGCTGGTCTGGCCCAGTCGGGAGGTTCTGGGCGGGCAGGCGACATCCGGGCCCGGTGGTGGCAGTGTGGGGCCACGGGACGAACCGGTGGGGGTGACGTGAGCGAGCCTTCTGGCGCCGAGCGGTTGTGGCAGCTGACCATGGAGCACTCGCCGGTCGGCATGACCTTGGTCAGCCCCGACGGTCTGCTGCTCTCGGCCAACCGATCCCTGTGCACGATGCTCGGCCGGACCGAGCAGGAGCTGCGCGGGTCCGCCTTCCAGGTGCTGACCCACCCCGACGACCTGGCCGCCCACCAGCGCCTGTTCGACGAGACGATCGCGGGCTCGCGCTCCAGCTACCGCATCACCAAGCGCTGCGTGCGGGCCGACGGCAGCACGCTGTGGGGCGACCTGTCGGTGGTGCTGCTGCGCGACGAGGACGGCCGGCCCCTGCACCTGATCGGGCAGATCAACGACGTCAGCCGGCCTCGTGAGGACCGCGAGCGCCTGTCCGAGGCGAGCCGGGTCATCGATCGTCATCGGCGCACGGCCGAGGCCATCCTCGACACGGTCGACCTCGGCATGGTCCTCATCGACCGCGACGGCCACTACGAGCAGTGGAACCGACGCCACAGCGACTTCCTCGAGCTCGCCTATCCCGAGGGCCACCTCGGGCAGGCCGGCCAGACCGGCCACGTCTTCGCCGCGGACGGGGTGACCGTCCTGGCCTCCGAGGACATGCCGACCACCCGGGCGGTCCGCGGCGAGGAGTTCGACGACTACCGGATCTGGGTCGGCGACGACCCGACCACGCGCCGGGCCCTCGCCGTCTCCGCCCGGGCCGTGCGAGACCCCTCGGGGGCCTTCACCGGAGCCGTCCTGGGCTACAGCGACATCACCGACCTGATGCGTGCCCTGCGGTCCCGAGAGGAGTTCCTGGCCCTGGTCTCGCACGAGCTGCGCACCCCGCTGACCTCGGTCCTCGGTCACCTCGAGCTGCTGACCGACCGCGACGACCTGCCCCCCGACGTCCGGCACCAGCTGCGCGTGGTCCAGCGCAACTCGCACCGGCTGCAGGGCCTGGTCGCCGACCTGCTGCTGTCGGCGAGCCGCCGTGACGGGACGGTCGCGCTGACCCGGTCGGCCACCGACCTCACCGGCGTCCTGCGCGACGCCGTCGAGGCCGCCGTACCGACGGCGTCCACCTGCGGGGTCGAGCTGGTCACCGACCTGCCGGCGCCCGCCTCGGAGGCCGCCTTGGAGGCCGCCTCGGAGGCCGCCTCGCTGGTCGTCGACCGCGAGCGGATGCGCCAGGTCCTCGACAACCTGATCTCCAACGCGCTCAAGTACACCGAGCGCGGCGGCCGGGTCGAGGTCCGCCAGCACGTCGCGGCCGCCGAGGTCGAGATCGTGGTCACCGACACCGGGATCGGCATCGACAGCGACGACCTCGACCGGGTCTTCACCCCGTTCTTCCGCGCGAAGGGTGCGCTGGAGCGGGCCGCGCCAGGGGCCGGCCTCGGCCTCGGCATCGCCCGGAGCATCGTGGCCGCCCACGGGGGACGCATCGAGATCGGCAGCACCCCCGACCACGGCACGTGGGTCCGCGTGCTGCTGCCACGGTCCGCCCCCAGTCCCGACGGCTTACCCGACCGAGACGACGTCGACCCGTCACTGAGGTGCGGCGGGATCGGGCCGGTCGACGTTCTGCTCGGGCACCGCGCCGCGCTCGATCGCGGCGGCCACGTCGGCGATGCGGGTGGCGCTGGCCCGCCAGTCGCCGGACGTCTCCTCCCACCAGATCGTGAGGCCCTTGCGCGCCTCGACGGTCCAGTGCCGGCCCAGCAGCACCCGGCCGAGCAGGACGAACGGCAGCAGGAGCAGCAGGAGCAGCAGCTCGGCGAAGGCGATCGCGGTGATGACGAGCACCGGGATGCCGATGACCACGAAGACGATCAGGCTGATCGGGTCGTCGCCCAGGCTCGCCCACCCCCACGAGTCGCTCAGCCAGCCCGTCAGCCGCCGCCGCCAGGGCACCCACCGGCGGCGTACCCGCCACACCTGGCCGGTCGGGTCCGAGACCTTCATGGCGTGAGGGTAGGGCGTCGGCCCGCGGCGGGGCGGCGTACCGAAAAGGTCACACCGGGTGGTCGTGGTCACAGACGCCTCCTACTGTTCGGACCATGACGACCGAGGGGACCGCCGTCGAGGGTGGTCTGGACGAGCCCCGCGAGCTGGAGCCCGAGCAGGGCACGCTCCGCCTGGCGCAGCCGGAGGACCGGCACTCGCGGGAGGACTGGGAGCGCGAGACCGCCCAGGTGCTGCGCAAGGCGCGTCGGATGACCGACGACGACCCCGACCGGCTGGTGTGGGACAAGCTCACCCGCACCACCCTCGACGCGATCGCGGTGCCACCCCTCGGCACGCCCGAGCTGCTCGACGGCCTGCAGACCTCCGGTCGCCCGGCCCGCGCCGGCGACTGGGACATCCGGGCCCATGTGTCGGACGGCGACCCGAAGGTCGTCAACGAGGAGGTCCTCGGCGACCTCGAGGGCGGCGTGACCTCCCTGTGGCTCCACGCCGCGTCCGGCACCGACTTCGCCGGCACGCTCGACGGCGTCCTCCTCGACCTCGCGCCGGTCGTGCTCGACGCCCGCGACGATCCGACGACGACAGCCACGGCCTTCCTCGACTGGGCCGGTGATCGCGAGATCCACCCCGGCACCAACCTCGGCCTGCCCACCTTCGACGCCGCCGTCGCCGCGCGCGCCTCGGCCGCGGGGGTGCTCGGCTTCGTGATCGATGGGCTCGGGACGCACGACGCCGGCGCCTCCGACGGACAGGAGCTCGGCTGGACCATGGCGGCCGCGGCCACCTACCTGCGCGACGCCACCGCCGCCGGGCTGTCGGTGGGGGAGGCCGCTGGGCTCGTGGAGTTCCGGCTCGCCGTCACCGACGACCAGTTCGCCGGGATCGCCAAGCTCCGCGCCGCGCGACGGTTGTGGGCCCGCGTGCAGGAGCTCAGCGGCTCCGACCCGGTGCCGATGCGCCTGCACGCCGTGACCAGCCGGCCGATGATGACGCGCTACGACCCGTGGGTCAACATGCTCCGTACGACGGTCGCCGCGTTCGCGGCCGGCGTCGGCGGCGCCGACGCGGTGACGGTCCTGCCGTTCGACTCGGCCCTCGGTCGGCCCGACGCCTTCGGTCGCCGGATCGCACGCAACACCTCCCACCTGCTCATCAGCGAGTCCCACGTCGCCCGGGTCGCCGACCCGGCCGGCGGCTCCTACGCCGTGGAGAGGTTCACCGACGACCTCGCCGTCGCCGCCTGGGCCGTCCTGGGCGAGCTGGAGGACGGTGGCGCGGGCGATGCGTGGGACGCGGCGATCGCCGACGTCGTCGCCGCCCGCGAGAGGCTCGTCGCCACCCGCAAACGGCCGCTCACCGGCCTCAGCGAGTTCCCCCACCTCGACGAGACGCTGCCCGAGCGGGTCCCGACGGGCTCGACCACCGGGGTCCGGGCCTACGGCGCCAGCTTCGAGGCACTGCGCGACGACCCGCCGGCCGCCCACGTCTTCCTCGCCACGCTCGGCCCGGTCGCCGCCCACACGGCCCGCGCCACCTTCGCCACCAACCTGTTCGCGGCCGGCGGCGTGGCCGTCGACGTCGCGGGCCCGACCGACTCCGTGGCGGCCCTCGTCGCGGCGTACGACGGGCAGGCGGTGGTCTGCCTGGCCGGCGCCGACGCGGCGTACGCCGAGTGGGGCGAGGTCGCGGCGAGCGCGCTGCGCGAGGCCGGGGCGACCCGGGTCGTCGTCGCGGGGGCCTCGACAAGCTCGACCACCGACCTCTTCGACGTGGCCGACGACTCCTGCGCGATGGGTGTCGATGCGCTCGCGTTCCTGGCCCGCACGAGAGAGGCCCTGTCATGAGCGGCGTACCGAAGTCCTTCTCCGGCCTGCCGCTGCGCGGGGTCTCGACAAGCTCGACCACCGAGGGTGGCTCGAGGGGCGTTGGCAAGGCGTGGACCAGCCCCGAGGGCATCGACATCCTGCCGGTCTACGGACCCGAGCACCTCGAGGGCCTCGACGCCCTCGACACCTGGCCGGGCCTGAGCCCGTTCCTGCGTGGGCCCTACCCGACGATGTACACCACGCAGCCGTGGACGGTCCGCCAGTACGCCGGCTTCTCCACCGCCGAGGCGTCCAACGCGTTCTACCGCCGCAACCTCGCGGCGGGCCAGAAGGGCCTGTCGGTCGCCTTCGACCTGGCGACCCACCGCGGCTACGACTCCGATCACCCGCGGGTGCGTGGCGACGTCGGCATGGCGGGCGTGGCGATCGACTCGATCTACGACACCCGCACCCTGTTCGACGGCATCCCGCTCGACGAGATGTCGGTGTCGATGACGATGAACGGCGCGGTGCTGCCGGTGCTCGCGCTCTACATCGCGGCGGCCGAGGAGCAGGGGGTGAGGCCGGAGCAGCTCGCGGGGACGATCCAGAACGACATCCTCAAGGAGTTCATGGTCCGCAACACCTACATCTACCCGCCGGCGCCGTCGATGCGGATCATCTCCGACATCTTCAGCTACACCTCGGCGAAGATGCCGCGCTTCAACTCGATCTCGATCTCCGGCTACCACATCCAGGAGGCCGGGGCGACGGCCGACCTCGAGCTGGCCTACACGCTCGCCGACGGGGTCGAGTACATCCGCGCCGGCCTCGAGACCGGGATGACGATCGACCAGTTCGCCCCACGGTTGAGCTTCTTCTGGGCCATCGGGATGAACTTCTACATGGAGGTCGCCAAGCTGCGCGCCGCTCGTGCGCTGTGGTCACGGCTGGTGCGCGACTTCGCTCCGCAGAACCCCAAGTCGCTCTCGTTGCGCACCCACTCGCAGACCTCCGGCTGGTCGCTGACCGCGCAGGACGTCTTCAACAACGTCGGGCGCACGGCGATCGAGGCGATGGCAGCCACCCAGGGCCACACCCAGAGCCTGCACACCAACGCCCTCGACGAGGCCATCGCGCTGCCCACCGACTTCTCCGCCCGCATCGCGCGCAACACCCAGCTGCTGCTGCAGCAGGAGTCCGGCACCACCGGCACGATCGACCCGTGGGCCGGCTCCTACTACGTCGAGCGCCTCACCCACGACCTCGCCGAGAAGGCCTGGGCGCACATCCAGGAGGCCGAGCAGGCCGGCGGCATGGCGAAGGCCATCGAGCAGGGCATCCCCAAGATGCGCATCGAGGAGGCGGCCGCGCGCACCCAGGCCCGCATCGACTCCGGTGCCCAGAAGGTCATCGGCGTCAACACCTTCCGGCTCGCCGCCGAGGACAAGCTCGACGTGCTGCGCGTCGACAACGACGACGTCTACCGCCAGCAGGTCGCCAAGCTGGAGCGTCTGCGCGCCGAGCGGGACGACAACGCGGTGAGCAGTGCTCTCGAAGCGTTGACCAACAGTGCTGACCGCGGCGCGGCCAAGGGTTCCCTCGACGGCAACCTGCTCGCACTCGCGGTCGACGCCGCGCGGGCCAAGGCGACCGTCGGCGAGATCTCCGACGCCCTCGAGAAGGTCTACGGCCGCCACCAGGCGGTCATCCGTACGATCTCCGGCGTGTACCGCGACACGGCCGGCGAGGGCGACGGCACCCTGCTCACGCAGGTCCTCGACGCCACCGCCGAGTTCGAGGAGGCCGAGGGGCGCCGCCCGCGCATCCTCGTCGCCAAGATGGGCCAGGACGGTCACGACCGCGGCCAGAAGGTCATCGTCTCGGCGTTCGCCGACCTGGGCTTCGACGTCGACGTCGGCCCGCTGTTCTCCACGCCCGAGGAGGTCGCCCAGCAGGCCGTCGACGCCGACGTCCACATCGTCGGGGTCAGCTCGCTGGCCGCCGGCCACCTCACGCTGCTGCCGGCGCTCAAGACCGCGCTCGCCGAGCAGGGGAGGCCCGACATCATGACCGTCATCGGCGGCGTCATCCCGCCCGACGACGTGCCGGTGCTCCAGGAGATGGGCGCCGCCGCGGTGTTCCTGCCCGGCACCGTCATCGCCGAGTCGGCCCTCGCCCTCCTGGCCAAGCTGCGCGAGCAGCTCGGGCATTGATGCCCGTTGACGTCGCCTCGCTCGTCGACGGGGTCCGCGGGGGACGTCGCGCGGCGGTCGCGCAGGCGATCACCCTGGTCGAGTCGGCCAAGCCCGAGCGTCGTACGGCGGCCCGCGAGCTGCTGACCGAGCTCACCGGTGAGCGGTCGGGCGTGCGCTCGCCCGCCGTGCGCGTCGGCATCTCCGGCGTGCCCGGGGTCGGGAAGTCCACGTTCATCGAGGCCCTCGGGTCGCGGCTGACCGCCGCCGGCCACCGCGTCGGCGTGCTCGCGGTCGACCCGAGCAGCGTGCGCACGGGCGGATCGGTGCTCGGCGACAAGACCCGGATGTCCCGGCTCAGCGCCGACCCGGCCGCCTACATCCGGCCGTCGCCGTCGGCCGGCACGCTCGGCGGGGTCGCGCGGGCGACCGTGCAGGCCATGGCGGTGCTCGAGGCGGCGTCGTACGACGTGGTGCTGGTCGAGACCGTCGGCGTCGGCCAGTCCGAGGTCACCGTCGCCGGCATGGTCGACACGTTCTTGTTCCTCACCCTGGCCCGCACCGGCGACCAGCTGCAGGGCATCAAGAAGGGCATCCTCGAGATCGCCGACGTCGTCGCGGTCAACAAGGCCGACGGCGACCACGAGGTCGAGGCCAGGGGCGCCGCCCGCGAGCTCGCGGGCGCGCTGCGCCTGGTGCGCGGCCACGACGAGTGGGCGCCGCCGGTGGTCACCTGCTCGGCGCTGCACGACCGGCACGTCGACGACGTCTGGGACCACGTGCTCGCCCACCGCGACCACCTCGGTGTCGACGGGCTGGCCGCCAAGCGCGCCGCCCAGCAGCTCGACTTCACCTGGGCGCTGGTCCGCGACGAGCTCGACCAGCGGCTGCGGCACTCGCCCGGGGTGCGCGCCATCCGCGACGACGTACGACGCGACGTGCTGGGCGGCGGGCTGCCGGCGACGATCGCCGCCGACCGGCTGCTCGCGGCGTACGACGGCGGCCCGGCCACGGACGTCGACTAGCCTGACGAGGTGCCTGGCTCCCTCACCGACTCCTCCGCGGTGATCGCCGACGTCGTCGACAAGTACACCGCCGAGCTGACCGACCTGCGCCGCGACCTGCACGCGCACCCCGAGCTGTCGTGGGGCGAGACGCGGACCACCGAGCTCGTGGGGCACCGCCTCGAGGTCGCCGGCTGGCGGGTCGCCTACCCCTCGCCGACCGGCGTGGTCGCCGAGCTCGGACCCGACCGGGGGCCGGTCGTCGCCCTGCGGGCCGACATGGACGCGCTCCCCGTGCAGGACGTGACGGGGGAGCCGTGGGCGAGCACGGTGCCCGGGGTGGCCCACGCCTGCGGGCACGACGTCCACACCACCGCCCTCCTGGGCGCGGGCCTCGCGCTCGGCGAGCTCGCCGAGCGCGGCGAGCTGCCCGGCCGGGTGCGGCTGCTCTTCCAACCGGCCGAGGAGGTGATGCCGGGCGGGGCCAAGCAGCTCGTCGCGCACGGCCACCTCGACGACGTCAGCCGGGTCTTCGCCCTGCACTGCGACCCCGCCGTCGACGTCGGTCGGGTCGGCATGCGCACCGGGCCGCTCACCAGCGCCGCCGACAAGATCGAGGTCCACCTCGAGGGCACCGGCGGCCACACCTCGCGCCCCCACCTCACCGGCGACCTCACCTTCGCCCTGGCCAAGGTGACCAGCGAGCTGCCGGCCGTGCTGAGCCGCCGGATGGACCCCCGCGCCGGCGTCAGCGTCGTGTGGGGCGTCGTCCGCGCCGGGTCGGCCCCCAACGTGATCCCCGACCGCGGCATGGTCGCCGGCACGGTCCGCATCCTCGACGCCGTCGCATGGACGCAGTGCGAGCCGATCATCCGCGAGGCCGTCCACGACATCGTGCGTCCCTACGGCGTCACCGCGCGGGTCGACTACCTCCAGGGGGTGCCGCCGGTCGTCAACGACCCCGCCTCCAACGCCGTCGTCGAGGCCGCCGTCCGCTCGGTCCTGGGCCCGGCCGGGCAGACCGCCGTGCCGCAGAGCCTCGGCGGCGAGGACTTCGGCTGGTACGTCGAGCAGGTGCCGGGCGCCATGTTCCGGCTCGGCACCCGGACACCGGGCGGACCGACGTACGACCTGCACCAGGGCAACCTGCGCGTCGACGAGCGCGCCATCGCCATCGGCGCGCGGGTCCTCGCCGAGACGGCGATCGGCGCCCAGCAGCCCGTCTGAGGGGCCGATCCGGCTGCGCGTCGTGCCCGAGGCGGGGCGCGTATGTCACCGACAGGTAACAGTCAGGGGTTTTCCTGCGCGATCGGCCCGTCGGCGCGATCGCCACACTATGGTGACGCGACGTGCTTTCCCCATGGTGCACGCTCTCTCGATCAACCCCAGGAGGAACGCCGTGAAGAAGACGGCCACTATCGCTGCGGCAGCCACGCTGCTCGCCCTGTCGCTCTCCGCGTGCGGCGACCGCGACGACAACAACGACGAGGGCTCCGACGACCCCTCGACCTCGAGCGCCGCGTCGGAGTCGGCCACGCCGTCCGAGGCGGCCGAGCAGTTCCCCGACTTCAAGGCGTGCATGGTCTCCGACTCGGGCGGGTTCGACGACAAGTCGTTCAACCAGACCTCGCTCAAGGGCCAGGAGGACGCCGCCGCCCAGTTCGGCGTCCAGACCGCCAAGGTCCAGTCCGACAGCGACACCGAGTACGCCGACAACATCGACCAGCTGATCGCCGACGGCTGCAACGAGATCACCACGGTCGGCTTCCTGCTCGGTGACGCCACCGAGGCCGCGGCCAAGAAGAACCCCAAGGTCGACTTCGCCATCGTCGACTTCGGCTACGAGAAGCCCGCCGCCAACCTCAAGGGCCTCAACTACGCGACCGACCAGCCCTCCTTCCTGGCCGGCTACCTCGCCGCGAGCCAGTCCGAGAGCGGCTTCGTGGGCACCTTCGGCGGCCTCAACATCCCGACCGTGACCATCTTCATGGAGGGCTTCCGCCTCGGCGTCGAGCAGTACAACAAGGACAACGACGGCGACGACGTCACCCTGCTCGGCTGGGACGGCAAGAAGGGTTCCTTCACCGAGGACTTCAACGACAAGGGCAAGGGCCAGAGCGTCGGCGCCGACCTGATCCAGCAGGGTGCCGACATCCTGTTCCCGGTCGCCGGTCCCGCCGGCCTCGGTGGCCTGCAGGCCGCCAAGGACGCCGGTGCCAAGGGCATCTGGGTCGACACCGACGGCTACGAGTCCACCGAGTACGGCGACATCCTGCTGACCTCGGTCGTCAAGGGCCTCGACGTCTCGGTCACCGAGGCGATCAAGGAGTCCGCCGAGGGCACCTTCACCAACGAGCCGTTCTCCGGCACGCTGGAGAACGACGGCGTGGGCCTGGCCCCGTTCCACGACTTCGACGGGTCCATCGACCAGGAGGTCAAGGACAAGCTCGAGGAGCTCAAGGCCGGGATCATCTCGGGCGACATCACCACGAGCTGACCTGCGGGTCATCCGACCACGACGGAGGCCGGGGTGAGGGACTTTCCCTCACCCCGGCCTCCGTCATCGACCAGTCGCATCGACTAGCGTGGGTGTCCCCGTCCGGAACCCGCCACGACGTCGTGCGCAATGCGAGGGAGCGCGATGAAGCTCGAGATCCGTGGCCTGACCAAGAGGTTCGGCTCGTTCACCGCCAACGACCAGATCGACCTGACCGTCGAGCCCGGCGAGATCCACTGCCTGCTCGGTGAGAACGGCGCCGGCAAGTCGACGCTGATGAACATGCTCTACGGCCTGCTCGACCCCACCGAGGGCGAGATCGTGGTCGACGGTCGACCGGTCACCTTCGCCACCCCCGGCGACGCGATCGACGCCGGCATCGGGATGGTGCACCAGCACTTCATGCTCGTCCCGGTCTTCACCGTCGCCGAGAACGTCATGCTGGGCCGCGAGCAGACCCGCGGCGCCGGCATCCTCAACCGGCGCAAGGCCTCCCAGGCGGTCCGCGAGCTGTCCGAGCGGTTCAAGCTCGCCGTCGACCCCGACGCGCTCGTCGAGGACCTGCCGGTCGGCGTCCAGCAGCGCGTCGAGATCCTCAAGGCGCTCGCCAACGACGCCAAGGTGCTGATCCTCGACGAGCCGACCGCGGTGCTGACGCCGCAGGAGATCGACGAGCTGATGGGCATCATGCGCGAGCTCAAGGCCCAGGGCACCTCGATCATCTTCATCACCCACAAGCTGCGCGAGGTGCGCGCCGTCGGCGACCGGATCAGCGTGATCCGCCGCGGCAAGGTCGTCGGCACCGCCGATCCCACCGCCTCCGAGGCCGAGCTGGCCGAGATGATGGTCGGTCGCGAGGTCTCGCTGCGGGTCACCAAGGACGCCGCCCGCGCCGGCGACCCCGTCCTCGAGGTCCGCAACGTCACCGTCATCGACCCGCGCGGGCACCAGGTCGTCAAGGACGTCTCCTTCGAGGCCCGCGCCGGCGAGGTGCTCGGCGTCGCCGGGGTCCAGGGCAACGGCCAGACCGAGCTGATCAAGTCGCTGCTCGGGCTGATCAAGCCCGACGCCGGCCGGATCCTGGTCGAGGGTCGCGACATCAGCAACCAGGGCCCGCGCCAGAGCCTCGAGAACGGCATCGGCTACATCCCCGAGGACCGCAGCCACGACGGCTACGTCGGCGGCTTCAGCGTGCGCGAGAACCTCATCCTCGACCTCTACCGCCACGACGACTTCTCCCACGGGCTCGCGCTGCGCCTCGACAAGATCAAGGCCAACGCCGACGCCCGGATCGCGGAGTTCGACATCCGCACCGAGTCCGCCAGCACCCCGGTCTCCTCGCTGTCCGGCGGCAACCAGCAGAAGGTCGTCGTCGCCCGCGAGTTCTCACGCCCGCTGAAGGTGCTCATCGCCTCGCAGCCCACCCGCGGGGTCGACGTCGGCTCCATCGAGTTCATCCACAAGCGGATCGTCGCCGAGCGCGACAAGGGGACCGCCGTGGTCATCGTGTCCACCGAGCTCGACGAGATCTTCGCGCTCTCCGACCGGATCGCGGTCATGTACGACGGCCGGATCGTGGCCACCGTCAGCCCCGACATCGCGCGCGAGGACATCGGCCTGCTCATGGCCGGCGCCGTCCCCGCCGACGACCCGAGCCGCCCCGCCACCGACGATGGGAGCCCCGCACGATGAGCAACCCCGACGAGGGCGGGCGCGGCGCCCGTCCCGGCGACGCCGAGCCGACCTCCGAGACCCCCGAGGCGCCCGGTCCCGAGACCGCGGCGGTCGAGACGGTGCCGCCCGCCGACAGCGTGGCCGACGAGGAGGTCAAGGCCTCCCTGGCCCGGGCCGACCGGACGACCAGCCCGCTCGACCTGGCGTCCTACCTGCCGACGCTCAAGGTCACCTTCGGTGCCGTCCTGCTCGCCCTGCTGATCGGGGCCGTGCTGATCGCCCTGAGCGACGACCGGGTGATCGAGTCGCTGCCCTACTTCTTCTCCTACCCGTGGGACTTCTTCAGCCGCTCCGGCGACGCCATCTGGTCGGCGTACTCCTCGCTGGTCACCGGGTCCGTCGGCTCCTGGGGCGCGATCAGCACGACGCTGGAGCGGGCCGCGCCGTTGATCTGCGCCGGGCTCGGCGTCACCCTGGCGTTCCGGGCCGGGCTGTTCAACATCGGCGCCCAGGGCCAGCTGCTGGTCGGGGCGATGGCCGCCGGCTACGTCGGGTTCACCTGGGACCTCCCCGGTGGCCTGCACCTGCTCGTCGCCGCCGTCGCCGGCATCCTTGGGGGCGCCCTCTGGGGCGGCATCGTGGGGGTGCTCAAGGCGCGCACCGGTGCCCACGAGGTGATCACCACGATCATGTTCAACTACCTCGCCGCGTCCGTGGTGCTCTACGCCCTCGGCAAGGACGCCTTCCAGCGCCCCGGCAGCGACAACCCGCTCTCGCCCCCGGTCGACGACTCGGCGCGGTTCCCCCAGGTCTTCGACGTCCACGTGGGCGTGCTGCTGGCCTTCGCCGCGGCCGTGTTCGTGTGGTGGGTCCTCGAGCGCAGCACCCTCGGCTTCGAGCTGCGCGCGGTCGGCGCCAACGCCGACGCCTCCCGCACGGCCGGCATGAACATCGCCAAGGTCTACACCCTGGCCATGGTGCTGGCCGGCGGCCTCGCCGGGCTCGCCGCCGTCAGCAACATCCTCGGTCGCGGTGACTCGATCAGCCTCGGGGTCGGTGGCAGCATCGGCTTCGACGCGATCACCGTCGCGCTGCTCGGTCGGGCGACCCCGCTGGGCACCGTCCTGGCGGGCCTGCTCTTCGGGGCGATGGCCGTCGGTGGCGTCGCGATGGAGGCCTCGGGCACGCCCGAGGAGCTCACCGACGTGCTGCAGGCGCTGATCGTGCTGTTCGTGGCGGCCCCGGCGCTGGTCAAGGGCGTGCTGCGGTTCAAGGAAGCCGGAGGCGGGTCGACCGTCATGGCGAAGGGATGGGGCTCGTGAGCATCGACCTCGACAAGCCGCTCGAGACCGCCGCACCCGACGTGCGCGACCGGGCCGACGTACGCCGCCAGGTCCGCCTGGTCGTGGTGTTCGCGGTCGTGGCGGCGCTGCTGACCTTCTTCCTCGTCGACATCGACGACTTCGGCATCCGCTACTCGCTCGCCGAGCGGATCACCAAGGACGACCTGCCCAAGGACTTCGACGCCCACGGCCTCCTGCTGGGGTGCCTCGTGCTCGTCGTGGTCGCGCTCGGGCTCGCCGCAGCCAACCTGGTGCCACGCAACGGCTGGGCGCTGGTGCTCTTCGTGCTGGTCGGGGTCGCGTTCCTGGCCGGCTTCATCATCTGGAACTTCACCGACCAGGCCGGCTCCGGCGCGGGCCGGGTGTTCTTCAACCCCATGCCCGAGGCGATCCGGCGCTCGACGCCCATCATCCTGGGGGCCCTGGCCGGGGTGCTGTGCGAGCGCGCCGGCGTCATCAACATCGCCATCGAGGGCCAGTTCATCGCCGGGGCGTTCTTCGCCTCGGTCGCCTCCAGCCTGGCCTACAGCGCCGAGGCCGGCCTGGTGGGCGGTGTCCTCGCCGGTGTCTTCATCGCCGCACTGCTCGGCGTCTTCGCCATGAAGTACCACGTCAACCAGGTGGTCCTCGGTGTGGTCCTGGTGGCCTTCGCCGGCGGTCTGACCAGCTTCTTCCTCAGCCAGATCCCCGACGACCCCGACGTCCGCAAGTACCTCAACGCGCCGCTGATCCTCGACCGCATCGAGATCCCGGGACTCTCCGACATCCCGGTCGTGGGCCTGACGTTCTTCGACCAGAACGTGCTCGTCTACCTCATGTACCTCTCGATCATCGTGGTGTCGTTCCTGCTCTACCAGACGCGGTGGGGCCTGCGGGTGCGCTCGGTCGGCGAGCACCCCAAGGCCGCCGATACCGTCGGCATCAAGGTCACCCGGGTGCGCTGGCAGGCCGTGCTCCTGGGCGGTGTCTTCGCCGGTCTCGGCGGCGCCTACTTCACCGTGGGCTCCAACGGCACCTTCGACAACGGCGTCACGGCCAACTACGGCTTCATCGCGCTGGCCGCCGTCATCATGGGCCGCTGGCACCCCATCGGCGCCACTGCCGCAGCGCTGTTCTTCGGGTTCATGCTGACGCTCGAGGTGCAGCTCTCCACGCTGGGCCGCGTCCCGTCGGAGTTCATCTCGGCGATGCCCTACCTCGCCACGGTGATCGCGGTGGCCGGCTTCGTGGGCCGGGTCCGCCCGCCGGCCGCGGACGGCGAGCCGTACGTGAAGTCATGAGCGACGAGACGTTCGACTGGTCCGGGCTGCGGGCCGCGGCCGTCGAGGTGGCTGCCCGGGCCTACGCGCCCTACAGCAACTTCCGGGTCGGGGCCGCCGCGGTCGTCGACGACGGTCGCGTCGTCGTCGGCTGCAACGTCGAGAACGCGGCGTACGGCGTGACGCTGTGCGCCGAGTGCGGGCTGGTGTCGTCGCTGCACGCCGGGGGAGGCGGCCGGCTGACCCACTTCGTCTGCGTCAACGGCGACGACGACGTGATCATGCCGTGCGGGCGCTGCCGCCAGCTCCTGTGGGAGAACGGCGGTGCCGACCTGCTCGTCGAGACGCCGCGGGGCGTGCGCACGATGGCCGAGGTCCTGCCCGATGCGTTCGGTCCCGACGACCTCGCTTGACCTCGGGTCGGCCGAGCTCGTCGCCGACCCCTATCCCCAGCTCGCCGAGCACCGCGCCCGCCACGCGGTGGCGTGGCACGAGGCGTCCGGGAGGTTCCTGGCGTTCAGCCACGCCGCCGTCGGCGAGGTGCTCCGCGACCGGCGGCTGGGCCGGCTGTGGCGCGACCGCGAGCCGCTCGACGTGCTCGAGCCCTTCAACCTGCTGCACCGCAACCAGATGATGGAGAACGAGCAGGCGGTCCACACGCGGCTGCGCCGGCCGGTGTCGAGAGCCTTCAACCGCGGCCACGTGGAGCGGCTGCGGCCCCGGGTGCGCGAGCTCGCGCGCGAGCTGCTCGACCGGGTCGACCCAGGTGACTTCGACGTCGTCGGCGACTACGCCGAGCCGCTGCCGGTGCTCGTGATCGCCGAGCTGCTCGGGGTGCCGGCCGCCCACACCGACGACCTGCGCCGCTGGTCCCAGGCGATCGTGCGGATGTACGAGGTCGCGCCGGACGCCGAGGTGCAGGCCGCGGCCGTCGCCGCCGCGACCGACTTCGCGGGCCTGGTGCGCGAGCTCGTCGCCGAGCGCCGGCGTACGCCGTCCACCGACCTGACGAGCGACCTGGCCGCCACCGAGCTCAGCGACGACGAGGTGGTGGCCGCCGTGGTGCTGCTGCTCAACGCCGGGCACGAGGCCTCGGTCAACGTCTTCGGCAACGGTCTCGCCGCGATGCTGCGCCACGGTCTCGTGCCCGAGCCCGTGCCCGGGCCCGACGCAGGGCTCGCGGTCGAGGAGATGCTGCGCTTCGACTCCGCGCTGCAGCTCTTCGAGCGCACCGCTACCGAGGACGTCGAGGTGGCCGGTGTCGTCGTCGAGGCGGGCCAGCGGATCGCCGCCCTGATCGGCTCCGCCCACCGCGACCCGGTGGCCTTCGCACGCCCTGACGAGCTGCTGCTCGACCGCGACCCCAACCCGCACCTGGCCTTCGGGGCCGGCGTCCACTTCTGCCTGGGCGCCCCGCTGGCGCGGATGGAGCTGGCCGAGTCGCTCACCGCCCTCGTGGCGACGTACCCCGGCCTGGAGCTGCTCGAGGAGCCCCGCAGTCGTGGCACCTTCGTGTTGCGGGGTCACTCCTCGGTGCGGGTCCGTGCTCAGTAGGGTCGTCGGATGAGCAGTCACGACGCGGTCGAGGTGATCATCGCCAAGCGCGACGGCCACACCCTGAGCGACTCCCAGATCGACTGGGTGGTCGACGCCTACACCCGGGGTGAGGTCGCCGACGAGCAGATGTCGGCCCTGGCCATGGCGATCCTCATCAACGGCATGGAGCGCCCCGAGATCGCCCGCTGGACCGGGGCGATGATCGCCTCGGGCGAGCGGATGGACTTCTCCTCGCTCTCGCGCCCGACCGCCGACAAGCACTCGACCGGCGGGGTGGGCGACAAGATCACGCTGCCGCTGGCGCCCCTCGTGGCGGCGTGCGGCGTCGCCGTACCCCAGCTGTCGGGGCGCGGGCTCGGCCACACCGGCGGCACCCTCGACAAGCTCGAGTCGATCCCCGGCTGGAGGGCCGCGCTCAGCAACGCCGAGATGATGGCGCAGCTCGAGTCGGTCGGCGCCGTCATCTGCGCCGCCGGCGACGGCCTGGCCCCCGCCGACAAGAAGCTCTACGCGCTGCGCGACGTCACCGGCACCGTCGAGGCGATCCCGCTGATCGCCTCCTCGATCATGAGCAAGAAGATCGCCGAGGGCACCGGCGCGCTCGTCCTCGACGTCAAGGTCGGCACCGGCGCCTTCATGAAGGACGTCGAGCGGGCCCGTGAGCTCGCCGAGGTGATGGTCGCCCTCGGCACCGACGCCGGCGTCCGTACGACGGCCCTGCTGACCGACATGTCGGTGCCCCTCGGCCTCACCGCCGGCAACGCCATCGAGGTCGCCGAGTCGGTCGAGGTCCTCGCCGGAGGTGGCCCCGCCGACGTCGTCGAGCTCACCCTCGCCCTGGCCCGCGAGATGCTCGCCGGCGCCGGCCGCGACGACGTCGACCCCGCTGACCGCCTCGCCGACGGCTCCGCCATGGACGCCTGGAAGGCGATGATCCGCGCCCAGGACGGCGACCCCGACGCCGCGCTCCCGGTGGCCCGGGAGTCCCACGTGGTGGTGGCGCCGTCGTCCGGCGTGCTGACCCGTCTCGACGCCATGGCCGTCGGCCTCGCCGCCTGGCGCCTCGGCGCCGGCCGCGCCCGCAAGGAGGACCCCGTGCAGGCGGGAGCCGGCGTCGTCTGGCACGCGCGGCCCGGTGACCCGGTGGTAGCCGGGGCGCCGCTCTTCACGCTGCTCACCGACGAGCCCGCCCGCTTCGACCGCGCCCTCGCCTCGCTCGAGGGCGGCTGGGAGATCGGGTCCGCTGCTCCCGCCGCGTCGGCGTTGGTCATCGACCGGGTGAGCTGATCCCACGTCGGTCGAGGTGCGAGGCGCGCCAGCGTCGAGCCTCGAGACCACCGCAGGGGTACGCCGGTCTGTAGCGACGTCTTCTCGTCGCGGGTCACTGGTCGTTCGGGTCGGGCGGCGGCGCGCGTAGCAGACCGCGTCTCGGCGTCAAGGACGCTTCGCGCCGCTTCGCGGCGGCCTTCGGCCGTCCTTGACCCCGAGCCTCTCGCGGTCTGCTTCGGCGCGCGCACCAACGGCGAGGTCTCGCTTCGCTCGCTCGCCGTCGCCTGCGCCGCCGCCCGACCCTCAGATGTCCCGCAGGTCCCATGGTTCCCGAGAGTGCTCTCAGGTCGGCGGAAAGGGGTGTCCGCGCTGGACGAGGGCGCGGCGCAGCCCGCCCTTGTCTGCGCCCTCAAGCATTCCGGGAGAGGCTCGCGGTCAAGGACGCCCGCAGGGCGCCGCGCAGCGGCGGAGCGAAGCGACGTCCTTGACGGCGAGACCCGGAATGCTAGGCGCGCGGACACCACGACCCCGCGGATCCCGCGCCGGGGAGAGCCCCGATCCGGCGAAACCTGGGGTGAAGTCGGGCGGGTTGGCTGCGGGGGTCTCGAGGCTCAGGCCTGGCGGCCTTCGCACCTCGACCGACGTGGGGGTGAAGTCGGGTGGGTTGGCTGCGGGGGTCTCGAGGCTCAGGCCTGGCGGCCTTCGCACCTCGACCGACGTGGGCTCTCGTCCGTCGCCGTACGGCGGTCAGTCGGCGAGCAGGACGACCAGCATCTCGGCGACGCAGGCCGGCTTGGGCTCGCCGTCGATCTCGATGACGTGCTTCATGGTGAGCTGCTTGCCGGCGGGGAGGTCGTCGACGGCGAGGAGGGTGACGACGTCGCGGATGCGCTGCCCGACCTTGACGGGGTTCGGGAAGCGGACCTTGTTGAGGCCGTAGTTGAGCTTGGCGCCGGGGGTCTCGAAGGCGAAGACGCTGGTGCCGAGGTGGGGGATGAGGGAGAGCGTGAGGTAGCCGTGGGCGATCGGGCCGCCGAAGGGGCCGGCGTTGGCGCGCTCGACGTCGACGTGGATCCACTGGTGGTCGTCGGTGGCGTCGGCGAAGGTGTCGACGCGGTCCTGGGTGACCTCGAGCCACTCCCCGGTGCCGAGCTCCTCACCGGCCGCGGAGGCGACCTCGTCGAGGGTGCTGAAGGTGCGCATCGGTGCCTCCGTCAGGGGTGGTTGGATGATCGGATGGAACCTACACGCGAGCAGGTGCGGGCCGTACCCAAGGTGCTGCTGCACGACCACCTCGACGGTGGGCTCCGCCCGGCGACGATCCTCGAGCTCTCCGGGGAGATCGGGCACGAGCTGCCCACCCACGAGAGCGCCGAGGCCCTGGGCGACTGGTTCGCGTCGGCGGCCGACTCGGGTTCGCTGGAGCGCTACCTGGAGACCTTCGACCACACGGTGGCGGTGATGCAGACGGCGCCGGCGCTGGCCCGGGTCGCGCGCGAGTGCGTCGAGGACCTCGCCGCCGACGGCGTGGTCTACGCCGAGATCCGCTACGCGCCCGAGCAGCACGTCGAGGAGGGCCTGAGCCTCGACGAGGTGGTCGCGGCCGTGCAGGCCGGGTTCGAGGAGGGGGTCGCGGCCGCGGTGAGCGCCGGCCGCACGATCGTCGTACGCCAGCTGCTGACCGCGATGCGCCACCAGGCCCGCTCCATGGAGATCGCCGAGCTGGCGGTCGCCTGGCGCGACCGGGGCGTGGCCGGGTTCGACATCGCCGGGGCCGAGGCGGGCTACCCGCCCACCCGACATCTCGACGCCTTCGAGTACCTCCAGCGTGAGAACTCCCACTTCACGATCCACGCCGGCGAGGGGTTCGGGCTGCCGTCGATCTGGCAGGCCATCCAGTGGTGCGGCGCCGACCGGCTGGGTCACGGCGTCCGCATCGTCGACGACATCACCGTGCACGACGACGGGACCGTCGCACTGGGCCGCCTCGCGTCCTACGTCCGCGACCAGCGGATCCCGCTCGAGATGTGCCCCGCCTCCAACGTGCAGACCGGCGCGGCCACGAGCATCGCCGAGCACCCCATCGGGCTGCTCAAGAGCCTGCGCTTCCGGGTCACCGTCAACACCGACAACCGGCTGATGAGCCGGACCTCGATGACCGACGAGATGACGGCCCTGGTCGAGGCGTTCGGCTACGGGTTCGCCGACCTGCGCTGGTTCACGATCAACGCGATGAAGTCGGCGTTCCTGCCGTTCGACGAGCGGCTCGCGATCATCGACCAGGTGATCAAGCCGGCGTACGCCGCCCTGCTCGATGGCTGAGCCGGGGCCCTCGACGCCGCCGGTGCCGGTCTCCCTCGTGATGCCGGTGCTCGACGAGGAGCTCCACCTCGAGCAGGCCGTACGCCGGGTGCTCGACCAGGACTACGACGGCCCCATCGAGCTGGTCCTGGCCGTCGCGCCCTCGAGCGACCGGACCGCCGAGATCGCCGAGCGGCTCGCCGCCGCGGACCCCCGCGTCCGGGTCGTGGCCAACCCGGCGCGGCGGACCCCGAACGCCCTCAACCTGGCGATCGCAGCAGCCTCGCACGACTACGTGGTGCGCGTGGACGCCCACGGGTTCATCCCGCCGCACTACCTCCGGACGGTGGTCGGGCTGCTCCAGGAGACAGGCGCGGCCAACGTCGGCGGCTTGATGCACGCCGAGGGCGACACCGACTTCGGTCGCGCGGTCGCGCGGGCGATGACCTCGCCGCTCGGCATCGGCAGCGCGTCGTTCCACGTCGGCGGGCAGGCGGGCCCCGCCCAGACGGTCTACCTCGGGGCCTTCCGGCGCGACGCGCTCGAGGCCGTCGGGGGGTTCGACGAGCACTTCTGGCGCGCCCAGGACTGGGAGCTCAACTACCGGCTGCGGGCGGCGGGGGAGACGATCTGGTTCACCCCCGACCTCGCGGTCAGCTACGCGCCGCGGCGCTCACCGCGGGCCCTGGCCCGGCAGTTCCACGGCTCGGGCCGCTGGCGGCGCGAGATGGTGCGCCTGCACCCCGACACCGCCTCGCTGCGCTACCTCGCCCCTCCGATCGTCACCGCCGCGGTCGCCCTCGGCACGGCCCTGGGGATCGCCGGCCTCGTCGCCCTGCCCGTCGCGCCGACGCCGGTCGCGGTGGTGCTGCTGCTGGGCTGGCTGGCCCCGGTGGGCTACGGCCTCGGCGTGCTGGCCGCCACCGCGGCGATGGGCCGCGGGCTGCCGCGCGGCGTCAGGCTCCGGCTGCCGGTGGTGGTCGCGATCATGCACCTGACGTGGGGGGCGGGCTTCCTGCGCTCGATCCCGCGGGAGCGGCGCCGGATGCGGCCACGTCCGCAAGGGCCGCAACGAACCCCTCCGCCGCTCGGCCCCAGTCGAGGTGGTCCCGAGCGTAGGAATGACCCGCAGCGCCCAGGCGACGACGCAGCGCCGGGTCGTCCGCCAGGCGCCTGAGCGCGTCGGCGGCCGCCGCGCTGTCGGCGTGGGGGACCACGATCCCGCCGCCGGAGCGCTCGACCAGCTCGCGGGCCAGGGGCAGCGGCGTGGTCACGACCGGCACCCCGTGGGCGAGGTAGTCGATGACCTTCGACGGCTGGCTGTGCCGGTAGTTGGGCAGGTCGTGCAGCAGCGACAACCCGGCGTAGGACCCGTCGACGACGGTCATCGCCTGCGCCAGCGGGAGGAAGCCGTGCCAGGTGACCTCGCCGGCCGCCACGGCGCGCTCGATCAGGGCGGTCGACTCGGCGTCGGCGTGGCCGACGAGCTCGACGCGGATCCCGTCGGCCCGCACCGACCGGGCGACCTCGAGCATCTCGGCGACCCCGCGAGCCCGGGTCAGGTGGCCGACGTAGACCGCGCGGGGCACGTCGGGCGCAGGCGTCGTGCCGGGGACCGGGGACAGGTTGGGCACGACGGGGTGCGGCCGACGGAACCGCTCGGCGTACGCCGTCTCAGCGAGGAGCAGGTGGACCCGGCGCTCCGCGGCGCGCTCGGCCACGCGCACCCCCGCGGCAGCCGGACGTCGCAGCGGGCGCGGCACCCACGCCTTGGTCGCCAGCGCGGCGGCGGTGTCCTCGTGCACGTCCCAGACCACCGGTGCCGACCCCGACGGCAGGCGGACCGTCGCCAGCAGCAGCTCGGGGTCGTGGAGCACGACCACGTCGTGGCGCGGGGCCTCGGCGACCAGGAGCCGACGGGCGGCGCGCAGGGCGGTCAGTCGCCGCCTCCCGGCCGCGCGCGGCAGGACGACCGACGTCAGGCCGGGGGCGTCGGCCGGCACGACCCCGTGCCCGTCGAACGCCGCCGCGTAGGTGACCCGCCAGCCGTGGGCCAGCAGCGCGGCGATCTGACGCTGCCGGATGCGGGCGTCGTCGGGGCGGTGCACGACGGTGACGACCAGGGCACTCGGCACGTGGCCCGCCCCGGTCGTCCCGTCGTCCGGCACCGGGATCAGAGCCGGTGCGCCGTGCCGCGCTTGGTGGCGCCGCGGGTGTCGAAGAACAGGGCGGAGGCCTCGACCAGCGCCTGCACGTCGTAGGCGGTGTGCTGCTGCACCAGGACGACGAGGTCGGCGTCGCCGAGCTGGTCGAGCTCGACGCGGGTCACCGGCACGCCCGGGGTCCACTCGGTCACGTGCGGGTCGTGGTAGCCGAGGTCGGCCCCCAGCTCGCTGAGCCGCTTGGCCAGCGGGACCGCCGGCGACTCGCGCTGGTCGGCGATGTCGGGCTTGTAGGTGATGCCGAGCAGGACGACCTTGCTGCCCTTCATCGGCTTGCCGACCTCGTTGAGCACGTTCTGCGCGCGCTGGGCGACGTAGGCCGGCATCGTGGCGTTGATCTCCTCGGCCAGCTCGACGAACCGGAACGGGTAGCCCAGGCGCGCCCGCACGTTGTGCGAGAGGTAGTTGGGGTCGATCGGGATGCAGTGGCCGCCGACGCCGGGACCCGGGCGGAAGGCCTGGAAGCCGAACGGCTTGGTCGCCGCGGCGTTGATGACGTCCCACAGGTCGATGCCGAGGTCGTGGCAGAACCGGGCCATCTCGTTGACCAGCGCGATGTTGATGTGGCGGTAGGTGTTCTCGAGGAGCTTGGCCGTCTCGGCCTCGGTCGGGCCGGCGGCCTCGACGACCGTGTCGACGACCTGGCTGTAGAACGCGGCCGCGCGCTTGGTGCAGCCCTCGGTCAGGCCGCCCACGATCTTGGGCGTGGTGCGCAGCGTGTAGACCTTGTTGCCGGGGTCGATCCGCTCGGGCGAGAAGGCCAGCGCGAAGTCGGTGCCGGCAACCAGGCCGGACGCCGCCTCGAGGGCCGGGCGGATGACGTCGGTCGTGGTGCCGGGGTAGGTCGTCGACTCGAGGACGACCAGCTGGCCGGCCTTGAGGTGACGGCCGATCGCAGCGGTCGCGGAGTTGACGGCGCCGAGGTCGGGGCCGCCCTCGGGCGACAGCGGCGTCGGCACGCAGATGACGGCGGTGGTGGCTCGGTCGAGGATGCTCTCGTCGCGGGTGGCCACGAAGCCGCGGCTGACCATGTCGGCGACGTCCTGGTCGCTGAGGTCGTCGACGTGCGAGCGACCGGAGTTGAGGCCGTCGACGACGGCTGCGGTCACGTCGTACCCGGCGACCCGGAGTCCCGACAGGGCCGCCTCGTGGGCCAGGGGCAGGCCGACGTAGCCGAGCCCGATGACGACCAGGTCGATCTGGTCGGTGGCGGTGTCTGCGGCGGTGGGGCTGTTCATGCGGGTGTCTCCTCGCGCTGGTGGATGAGCTGGGTGTAGAGGTCTGAGTAGAGGGACGCGACGGCCGACCAGGTGTGGGTCGCCGCGACGTGCTCGGCGGCGGCCCGGCCGAGCCGGCGCCGCAGGTCGGGATCGGTCGCCAGGGTGCGCAGGGCGGCGGCCAGCGCCACGGGGTCGCCGGGGGCGACCCGGAGCCCGGTCTCGCCGTCGCGCACCAGCCCGAGGGTCGGCGGCAGGTCGGAGGCCACCACGGGCCGGCCGAGGGCCATCGCCTCGACGGGCTTGAGCGGCGGGACCAGCCGGGTGACCGGCAGGTCGAGGCGGGGGAGGGCGGACACGTCGGCGGCCAGCAGCCACCGGCGTACGTCGTCGGGCGGCACGGCTCCGAGCAGCGTCACCGGCAGGCCTTCGGCGAGCCGGGCGAGCCGGTCGCGCTCGGGGCCGTTGCCGACCACGAGCAGCCGGACCGTCGGCCCGCCGGGCGTCGTGGACGCGGCCGCCTCGGACGCGAGGAGACCGATGGCCCCGACCAGCACGTCGAGGCCCTCGTAGGCGTTGAGCGTGCCGACGGCCGCGACGACGAGGTCGTCGTCGGCGAAGCCGAGCGAGGCGCGCAGCGCGGCCGCGGCGGCGCGGTCGGCGTCGTCGACCCTCAGCCAGGCCTCGTCGACGGCGTTGGGGGCCAGGTGGATGCGGTCACCGTCGATCCCGCGGGCCACGAGCTCGTCGCGCATGCTGGGCGACAGGGTGACCACGGCGTCGGCGTGTCGTGCGCACCAGGTCTCGGCGTCGCGGGTCAGCCGGTAGTGCTCGGTGAGGGTGCGGTCGGGGTCGGCGCTGCGCCGGGTCTCCTCCTGGAAGCCGCGCACCTCGTAGACGACGGGGACGCCGAGCCGACCGCCCACGGTCAGCGCGACCTGGGCGTTGACGTGGGTGCTGTGGGCGTGGAGCACGCCGGCGCCGGCCTGCTCGACCAGCGCCTGCGTGAGAGAAGCGTCACGGGCCAGGCCGTGGTCGGCACGCGCGGGGAGCGTCGCCAGCAGGCGTCGGTAGTCGACGCCGTCGAGGGCGACGAGGGCGTCGGCCCGCAGGTGGCCCCGGGTGACCGGGAAGCCGAGTCGGGTGACGACCTGGACCCGGTGCCCGGCCGCGGCCTGGGCGCGGGCGATGCGGTGGGTGCGCACGGTGTAGCCGGCCACCGTCTCGGGCAGGGCGGCCGTCACGAGGTGGGTGACGCCGACCGGGACGTCGGCACGGGCGCGGACGGGAGCGTGGCGGGGCCCCGGGGACGGCGCGGCCGCGGTTCGCGGGTCGGGCCGCAGATCGGGCCGCAGGGCGGCCACCTCGCCCTGCAGGCGGGCGGCGCGCCGGCGTCGTCCGCTCCGCCGCGCCTGGGTCGCGGCCACCGTGGGCCACTCCCGGGTGGCCGAGGCACGGTCGCTCGACGGGGCCGGCAGGACGCTGCGGGCACGGGCGGGCAGGACCCGCCGCGCGATGCGGAGGGCGTGGCCCGGACCCTGGTCGAGGTGTCGGCGCGCGACCGAGGCGGCGATGAGGGGGTGCCAGGGCACGACTCGGCTTCCTCCTCGGGGTCTTGGCTCGGCTGGGGCGATGGCTCAGGGTGCGAGGTGGCCGGACCCGCCGCGCCGATGCGTAACACGCCACCGATTCCCAGTAGATTAGAGCAGGTTTTCCCGCCTCCGCGACTCGGCCTGCCGTGTCGCCCCGCCTCACCTGTGTCGACCCGTGTCGCCTCGTGTCACCCCTGTCACCCGTTCCCGATGACTGGAGATCTCGCTCGTGCCTGACCCCGCTGGCCTCCCGCCCACCTCGGAGCCGACCTCGGCCCCGACCCCGGCGCTGACCGCGCTGCACGTCACCGGCGCGCGCCCCAACTTCCCCAAGGCCGCGCCCGTGCTGGCCGCGCTCGCCGAGCGCGGCGTGCGCAACGTGCTCGTCCACACCGGGCAGCACTACGACGACGCCATGTCCGACGTCTTCTTCCGCGAGCTCGGCATCCCCCGCCCCGACATCAACCTCGGCGTCGGCTCGGGCACCCACGCCACGCAGACCGCCGCGGTGCTGGTCGGCATCGAGGACCTCGTCCTCAACGGCGAGCACGGGCGCCCCGACGTCATCGTCGTCTACGGCGACGTCAACTCCACCGTCGCGGCCGCCCTGGTCGCCGCCAAGCTGCAGATCCCGCTGGCCCACGTCGAGGCCGGTCTGCGTAGCTTCGACCGCTCGATGCCCGAGGAGGTCAACCGACTCGTCACCGACCGCCTGTCCGACCTGCTGCTGGCCACCAGCGCCGACGCCGTCGAGCACCTGACCCACGAGGGCACCCCGGCCGAGGCCATCCACCTGGTCGGCAACCCGATGATCGACACCCTGCTGGCCAACATCGACCGCTACGACGTCGATGCGGCCCGCGAGGCGCACGGCCTGACCGGTCCCTACGCCGTCGGCACGCTCCACCGCCCCGGCAACGTCGACGACCCCGAGGACGTCAAGGCCCTGGTCCGTGCGCTCCACGGCGTCGCCGACCAGCTGCCGGTCGTCATCCCGCTCCACCCGCGCGGTCGCGCGGGCCTCGAGGCCGCCGGCCTGCTCGACCACGACGGCATCCGCGTGGTCGACCCGATCGGCTACATCGACTTCATGGGCCTGGTCCGCGGCGCGTCCGTCGTGGTGACCGACTCCGGCGGCGTGCAGGAAGAGACCACCGTCCTGGGCGTGCCCTGCCTGACCCTGCGGCCCAACACCGAGCGCCCGGTGACGATCACCCACGGCACCAACCAGCTCGTGACCCGAGACAACCTCGCGCAGGCCGTCAAGGAGGTCCTCGCGGCCCCCGGTGGCGACCACCCGGTGCCCCCGCTCTGGGACGGCCACGCCGGCCCTCGCATCGCCGAGGTCATCGTGTCCTTCCTGGCGGAGCGGGAGAGCGTGTGAGTCGGGCCCAGGACGCCCTCAAGCGACGAGCCCGCAAGGGCGCCAAGCGCGCCGTCGTCACCCTGCGCCGGGCCCGCACCCGCACCCGGGTGCTCGGCGGGCGACGCGACGTCCCCAAGCTCGACGCCGTGACCCTGCCGCGTCACGCCCCCGCCCGTGACGTGCACGCAGCCGTCGTCCTCGACGAGTTCTCCGTGCTGGCCCTGGGCTACGAGTGGCGCCAGACCCCGGTGCGCCCCGACTCCTGGCGGGCCGCGCTCGAGGCCGACCGCCCCGACGTCCTGTTCGTCGAGTCGGCCTGGAACGGCAACGACGGCACCTGGCGGCTCCACCTCACCGGGAGCCCGAGCGAGGAGCTGCAGGCCCTCGTGGCTTGGTGCCGCGAGCAGCAGGTCCCGACGGTCTTCTGGAACAAGGAGGACCCGCCCAACTACGACCTGTTCCTCGAGACCGCACGGCTGTTCGACCAGGTCTTCACCGTCGACGCCGACCGCATCCCGCACTACAAGTCCGACCTGGGCCACGACCGCGTCGACCTGCTGCAGTTCGCCGCGCAGCCCCAGATCCACAACCCCGTACGCCGCGGCAAGGGCCGGGTCTACCCGGTCGCCTTCGCCGGCACGTGGTTCGCCGACAAGCACCCCGACCGACGCCGTCAGCTGACCTACCTGCTGAGCCCGGCGCGCGACTTCGGCCTGCACATCTGGTCGCGGATGATGTCGGAGGACAAGCGCTACCAGTTCCCGCGGGAGTTCTCTCCCTACGTGGTCGGCAGCCTGCCCTACCCCAAGATGCTGGCCGGCTACACCGCCTACCAGGTGTTCCTCAACGTCAACTCGGTCACCACCAGCAAGACCATGTGCAGCCGCCGGCTCTTCGAGCTGTCCGCGGCGCAGACCGCGATCATCTCCACGCCGTCCCCGGCGATCGCCCCGGTGTTCGGCGCCGACGTCGAGGTCGTCCACGACTCCGACGAGACCCGGGCCGCCCTCGAGGTCCTGCTCGGCCACGACGACCTGCGCGAGCGGCGTGCCCTGCACGCCCACCGCACCGTCTTCGACGACCACCTCTACGAGCACCGCGTCGCCGCGGTGCTGCGCGCGGTCGACGTGCCGCACGAGGCCGACCTCGGCAAGTCGGTCAGCCTACTGATCCCGACGCGCCGCCCCGAGCAGCTCGACCACGTGCTGCGGTTCGTCGCGGCGCAGTCGTGGACCAACCGCCAGCTCGTGCTGGTGCCCCACGGCTTCGACGTGCCCGACGACCTCGCCGAGCGCGCGGCCGAGATCGGCGTGCCCGACCTCGTCGTCCGCCCTGCCGACCGGTCGCTCACGCTCGGTGCCTGCCTCAACGTCGCGCTCGACGCCGCCGACGGCGACCTGGTCGCCAAGCTCGACGACGACAACCTCTACCTGCCGCACTACCTGACCGACCTGGTCCGCGCCCACGCCTACGCGCAGGCCGACGTCGTCGGCAAGTGGGCCCACTTCGTCCACCTCGAGCAGAGCGGCGCCGTGCTGCTCCGCTTCGCCGAGCACGAGCACCGCCACACCGACCTGGTCCAGGGCGGCACGATCCTCACCTCGCGCGAGCGGGCCCGCGAGGTCGGCTTCCCCGACCTGCCGCGCGCGGTCGACACCAACTTCCTGCGCTCCATCCACGCCGGAGGCGGCACGGTCTACGCCGCCGACCGGTTCAACTTCGTGTCCGTGCGTCGCGCGGCCGGCGGCCACACGTGGTCGATCTCCGACAACGAGATCCTGCGCCGCTCCTCGCGACTGCTCTTCCACGGTGACCCTGCCCGACACGCGGAGGCCTGATGACCCTGCTCGACCGCCCCGGAAACCCCGGGAGCTCCGACGACGGCCGGCCCTCCGGCAAGCGCGCGGCCCGACCCAGCGGCGCCGTCGGCGGCCACCGGATCCGCAAGGACGTCGAGGGCCTGCGCGCCATCGCCGTCCTGCTGGTGCTGCCCTACCACGCCGGACTCAAGCTGCTCCACGGCGGCTTCGTCGGCGTCGACGTCTTCTTCGTGATCTCCGGGTTCGTGATCACCGCGCAGCTGCTGCGCGAGGCCGACCGTGACGGTCACGTCTCGCTGGGCCGTTTCTACGCCCGGCGCGCCAAGCGCCTGCTGCCGGCCGCCGGGCTGGTGCTGGTCGCGACCGCGGCGATGGTCTACTTCCTGGTCCCCAAAATCCGGTGGGCCAACACCGGTGGCGACATCGTCGCCTCGGCCCTCTACTTCATCAACTACCACCTCACCGGCCGGGCGGTCGACTACCTCAACGAGGACATCGCCAAGTCCCCGGTGCAGCACTACTGGTCGCTGTCGGTCGAGGAGCAGTTCTACTTCGTGTGGCCGCTCCTGGTGCTCCTGGCCATCTGGATCACCAACCGGATGCACCGCAAGGCCACCGCCGCGGCCGGCGCGGTCGACTCCGGGGAGAGCCCGTCGGGGCCCCCGCTCTTCCGCCCGGTGCTCCTGGCCGTGATCGGGAGCCTCGCCCTGGTCTCGCTGATCTGGTCGACCTACTCCGCCCACCACTCGCCCGACTCGGCCTACTTCGACACGACCGGACGCATGTGGGAGTTCGCCGCCGGCACCATCGTGGCGATCCTGATCACCCGCTTCGACCGGTTCCCGCAGTGGTTCGGCGCGGCCCTGGCCTGGACCGGGCTCCTGATGATCCTCGCGGCCGGCTTCTTCTACACCGACGCCACGACCTGGCCCGGCGCGGCCGCGCTGCTGCCGATCCTCGGCGCCAGCTTCTTCATCGCGGGTGGCGCCGCGGCCGGGTCCAAGGGGCCGGTCCTCATCCTCGGCAACCGGCCGATCCAGTTCATCGGAGCCCTGACCTACTCGCTCTACCTGTGGCACTGGCCGCTGCTGACCGTGGCCCGCGACCGCTACGACGGCATCTCGGTCCCGGTCGGCATGCTCATCGTGATCTTGTGCGTGATCCCGGCGTGGCTGTCCTACAAGTTCGTCGAGAACCCCATCCGCCACTCGAAGTTCGTCTCCGACCACGTCCGGGTCGCCCTCGGTGTCGGCGTCGTGTCGACGCTGATCGCCGTGGTGGCCGGGCTGATGCTGGCGCTCGGCTTCGCCAACGCGAGCTCGACGAGCAGCGGACCGGCGCCGACCAGTCCGTTCGCCACCGACCTCCCGTCGGCCGTCGCACCCGACGAGCCCTGGGACTACGACGCGCTCCCGGCTCCTCCTCTGCCCACCCCACCGAAGACGTACGGCAGCCTGGGTGACATCACCCCCAACCCGCTCGCGGCCGTCGAGGACGTGCCCGACCTCTACGACCAGGGCTGCCAGACCGCCCAGGACTCGGCCGAGGTCAACGTGTGCACCTACGGCCCCGACGACGCCGACCTCACGATCGCGGTCGTCGGCGACTCCAAGGCGGCCCAGTGGGTGCCGGCCCTGCAGGCGCTGACCGAGAAGAACAACTGGAAGGTCACGACCTACACCAAGTCGGCGTGCCCGTTCGTCGACGCCTCCGTCACGCTCAACGGCGAGGCCTACTCGACCTGCCGCGACTGGGGCAAGGACGTCCTCAGCCGCCTGACCGGCGACGAGAAGCCCGACGTCGTGCTCACCGCCCAGGCCCGGCGGACCGCCATCGTCGACGAGAACGGCGACCCCAAGGACACCAGCGAGGACGCGATGCGCGCCGGCATGGAGTCCTACTGGAAGAAGCTCCAGGACGCCGGGGTCAAGGTGGTCGGCCTCGCCGACACCCCGCAGACGTTCAAGGAGGTCTACACCTGCGTGTCCGAGGAGTTCGACAAGGACGTCACCCCGTGCGGCTACGACCGCCAGAAGGGCGTCGACGCCAGCGGGCTCTCGGTGCAGCGGGAGGCAGCCGAGAAGGCCAAGATCCCGTTCCTCGACATGACCGACTACATCTGCCCCGAGGGCAAGACCTGCCCGCCGATCGTCGGCAACATCCTCGTCTACCGACAGGGCTCCCACATCACCAAGACCTACGTCGAGTCGCTCGCCCCGGTCCTGGGCCGCGCCCTCGAGAACGCCGTCACCTGGTCCGAGAAGCAGGGAGACAACTGATGAAGCTCACCTGGCCCGAGTCGCTGTCCGCCGTCCTGCCCTGGAGCCGCGCCGCCGAGGAGGAGCCGACCGGGCCCGTCCCCGTCGTGCCCCACCGGATCGAGCCGGCCCTGCCCGGCCTGCGGGTGGCCGTCCACGCCTCCGAGCGGCTCAGCGCCGCGCTCGACCGCGAGTGGCGCCAGGTGCCCTTGGCTCCCGGCGTCCGGCCCCGGGCCGACCTGGCCCTGGTCGAGGTCGCCGACGGCGTCGAGGTCCCCGAGGGGCTCGACCTCGGCGACGTCCCCCTGGTCGTGTGGGTCACCGCGGCCCGCCCGGCCGCCAAGCACACCGCGCTGCTCGCGCAGGCGACCCACGTCTACGTCGCCCTCGCCTCCCAGCTCGCCGCATGGCAGGCCGTGGCGCCCTCGGCCCGGCTGCTGGCCCCGGCCGGCTCGAGCCGGCTGCGTCCCGCCCCGCCGGAGCCGCGCCACGGTGCGGTCCTGGTCGTCGACGGCCCGGTCGCGCCCGAGCCCGCGGCGCTGACCGCCGCGGTGCTGCTGCCCGGCCTGCGTCCGCTCATCGACCCCGAGACCGGTGACCCCGAGCTGCTCCGCCTGGCCCGTCTCGACCCGACCGTGCGCGTCGCGCGCGTCCTGGCCAAGCGGGTCACCGACCTCACCGAGCCCGCCGGCCTCGACGACCTGCTGTCCGACGCCGCGGTGCTGGCCGACGGCCCGCGTCGCGCGCCCGACGACACCTGGACCCTGCTCGCCGCCGCCGCCGCGGGCACGCCCGTCGTCGGTCTCGGTGACCTGACGACGCCCGAGGGGCTCGACGTACCGACGCACGTCGACGCGCGCACCTGGCGCGGCGACCTGGTCGCCCGCATCCACCAGCCCGAGCTGCGCGACCGCGAGGGCCTGGCCCTGGCGCGTGCGGTGCGCCACGGTCACTCGCTGACCTCGCGCGTGGCCACCATGGCCGACGCGATCGGCTTCGAGCGTCCGGCACCGCTGCGCAGCGTCTCGGCGATCGTCGCGACCAACCGGCCGCACGAGCTCGACACCGTGCTGGCCAACGTCGGCCGCCAGGTGCACCCTGCGGTCGAGCTGGTCCTGGTGCTGCACGGCTTCGACCTCGACCAGGGCGAGCTCAAGGAGCGCGCCACCGCGGCCGGGGTGACGTCGTTGACCGTCGTCGAGGCGCCCGTCGAGCTCACGCTCGGGGCCTGCCTCAACCTCGGCATCGACGCCGCTGGCGGCGACTACCTCGCCAAGCTCGACGACGACAACTACTACGGCGCCCACTACCTCACCGACCTCGTCGACGCGTTCGACTCGACCGGTGCCGGCGTCGTCGGCAAGTGGGCCCACTACGTCTGGCTGCGCGGCAGCGAGGCCGTCGTGCTGCGCTACCCCGACGCCGAGAACACCTACCAGCGACGCATCCAGGGCGGGTCGATGGTCTTCGACGGCGACCTCCTGCGCCGCATCCGCTTCAGCGACCTGCCCCGGGGCGTCGACTCCGACGTGCTCGACCGCGCCCTCGCCGAGGGCGTCCCGGTCTGGTCCGGGGACCGGTTCAACTACGTCTCCATCCGCGAGTCCGACACCTCCGGGCACACCTGGACCGTCGCCGAGCGCACCTTCATGACCGCCACCGGCCGCCTGGTCTTCCACGGCGACCCCCGCACCCACGTCGAGGTCTGACCCATGGCCCAGAGCCTGCGCCTGCGCACCCGTCGCTACGTCCGCCGTACCGGGGCGGCGGTCGTCAGCGCCGCTGCCGACCGCCTGCCCGGCGAGGGCGTGCCCGGCCCCGGCGCCGCCCACCCCCTCGTGGCCCGCGCCCTCCTGGCCGACGCCCGGCGGGCCCTGCGCCTGGAGAAGGACGCCGCCAAGGCCACGCGCCTGATCGAGCGGGTGCTCGGTGACGACCTCACCGGCACCCAGCGCAGCGAGGCGTGGTCGCTGCTGTCCGAGGTCCGTCGTACGTCGGGCGACCAGGCGGGTGCTCGGGAGGCGGCTGCCCAGGCCGTCGCGTCGGAGCCGGTGGCCTTCACGGCGCTGCTCGAGCGCCATCGCGTGCTCGGCAACCCGACCGGGCCCGACGACACCCACCGTTTCGCCGCCCTGACCGCGATCCTGCGCGCCGAGCCGCGCAACCGCAAGAACCTCGACCGGGCCCTGGCCGTCCTGCCCTACAGCACGCTGGACGAGATCGAGGCCTACCGCGCCCGCCTGGCCGCGTGGGGCCGCCACGGTCTCGAGACCGTCCTGGCCGAGGCCGCGCAGGAGATCGTCCTCGTCGACGCGACCGACCTGCCGGCGGCGCTGGAGACCGCGACGCAGACGCTGCTGCGTCCGGTGCCCGTGGTGGCCCGGGCCCTGGTCCGTCGCGGCGAGTGGGAGCTGCTGGCCGACTACGTCGACGCCCACCCGGTCAACCGGGCCGGTGCCGGTGTGCACGTCGCCGCCGCTGCGCTCGAGCTGCGCCGAGCGGCCAGCACCGCGCTCAAGAAGGGCCGGGCCCGCGTCGCCCGCCGGCTCGCCGCGCACGCGCTCGCGCTCGCGCCCGACGACACATGGGCTCGCGAGACCTGGACCACGGCGCGCGACCTCGTCGACGTCGTCGACCACGGCTGGTCCTTCACCCCGGTCAACCCGACCCGCCGCTACCTCCCGCGCCCCGACGCGGTGCTCTCGGTGCTGGCGCAGTCGATGCCCCACACCTCCGGCGGCTACGCCACCCGCACCCACGGGGTGCTGACCGGCCTCGCGGCCCGCGGCTGGGACGTGCGGGCCGTCACCCGTCCCGGGTTCCCCCATGACCGGTGGGCGAGCAGCGACCGCCGCGTCGTCGCCCCCGTCGACGTGGTCGACGGCATCACCTACCAGCGGATCCTGACCCAGGACCGGCGCTACCCGCAGTTCCCCCTGCAGAACTACATCGACCGCTACACGAAGGCGCTCGAGGTCATCGCCCGCGAGCACCGGCCCGCGGTCATCCACGCCAGCTCGTTCCACGTCAACGGGCTCGCCGCCCAGGCCGTGGCCGCCAAGCTCGGCGTGCCGTTCGTCTACGAGATGCGTGGCCTCGAGGAGCTGATGAAGGTCTCGCGCGACCCGTCGTTCGAGACCTCCGAGCGGCACGCGTTCACCGCCGGGCTCGAGACCGGCATCGCCCAGCACGCCGACCGCGTCTTCGTCATCACCCACGCCCTGCGCGAGCTGATGATCGAGCGTGGGGTGCCGGCCGAGAAGCTCGTGGTGCTCCCCAACGGCGTCCACACCGACCGCTTCGAGCGCCGTCCGCGCGACCCCGAGCTGGCCGCCGAGCTCGGCGTGGTCGGCAAGACCGTCATCGGCTACGCCGGCGGGCTCGTCGACTACGAGGGCCTCGACCTGCTGCTGCGGGCCGTGCACGAGCTGGTCTCGCGTCGCGACGACCTGCACCTGGTCGTGGTCGGCGACGGCCACGTCGAGGGCCGCCTGCACGCGCTCGCCGACCAGCTCGACCTCGGCCGGCACGTCACCTTCACCGGCCGCGTGCCGCACGACGACGTCGCCCGCTACCTCTCGCTCGTCGACATCGCCCCGTTCCCACGGCTGCCGCTGCCGGTGTGCGAGGCCATCTCGCCGATCAAGCCGTTCGAGTCGATGGCCATGGGCAAGGCGGTCATCGTCTCCTCCGTCGCCGCCCTCACCGAGATCGTCGACGACGGCAACACGGGCCTGGTGTTCGAGAAGGGCGACGCCAGCGACCTGGCCCGCGTCATCGAGCGGTACGCCGACGACGCCGACCTCCGGGCCCGCATGGGCGAGAACGCCCGCACGTGGGTGCGCGCCGAGCGCGACTGGTCCCACATCACCGGCATCGTCGACGACGTCTACGCCGAGCTGGTCCCCGAGGCCGCCGCCCGGGCCGCGGGTCGACGCTGAACCACGGGTAGTGCCGCCGGGCCCGGCCAGGACCGGGCCGGTGTCAGGCCGGGGCCAGGCCAGGTTCAGGAGACCGTGGCGCGCAGGCGCTCGACCTCGGCGGCGGCCTCGTCGGGCTTGACCGGGCGGCACCCCAGCTCGGCCGCGTGCGCGACGACGTGGCGCTGCTCGTGCATCAGCGCCAGGCCGCGTCGCACGAGCACCAGGGGCGGCTTGCGGTGCTCGCGCAGGTCTCGCACCAGTCGCAGCCAGAACGTGACGATCGGGGCCCGTCGCACGCAGTAGGCGGCGGCGAGCAGACCCTCCTCGCGCAGCCGCGGCACCACCTCCTGGGCGAAGATCCCCTCGGCGACCACGAACGGGGCCCCGGCGAGGTCGAGGTGCTGCCAGCCCGTGCGACCGTCACGCGCGAGCTCGTAGACCGGGACGTCGCCGCCCCCGTCGCGGCACAGGGCGATCGCGGCGGCCACGGCGTCGTCGCACAGCCACGAGTCGGGGTGGTCCCAGTCGACCAGGCCGGCGTTGGCGCCCTCGGTGATGCGGGGGAGCGTCGGGTCGCCGCCGTCCTTGTAGAAGTCGTCGAGCCGCAGGACCGGCAGTCCGAGGCGTTCGGCGAGGCGCGACTTGCCCGACCCCGAGGGACCGGCGAGCACGATGACGCGGGCAGGCATGGGTGTGTGTCTCAGACACCCATCGGGTGCCAGACCGTCTTGATCTCGACGAAGTCGGTCATGGTGTCGAGGCCGGGCGTCACGGTCCAGTCGGGCTCGGCGGCCGGTGCGCGACGTACCCGCTTGAGGTTGTCGGCCGCGGCCACCTCGAGGGCGGTGGTGAGGTCGGTGTCGCCGGCCGCGCCGGTGAGGTCGATGGCGTTGACGTCCATGTGCGAGGCGAGCCAGGGGCCGATCGTCGCGGCCGAGCCGGTGAGGATGTTGATGACCCCGCCGGGCACGTCGGAGGTGGCCAGGACCTCGGAGAACGTGACCGCCGGCAATGGCCGCTCGTAGGAGGACACGACGACCACGGTGTTGCCGGTGACGATCGCGGGGGCGATCACCGAGACCAGGCCCAGCAGGGACGACGCCTGCGGGGCCAGCACCGCGACGACGCCGGTCGGCTCGGGGGTCGAGAGGTTGAAGAACGGCCCGGCCACCGGGTTGGCGTTGCCGACGACCTGGGTCAGCTTGTCGGCCCAGCCGGCGTACCAGACGAGGCGGTCGACGGCTGCGTCGACGGCCGCGGTGGCCTTGCTGGAGCTGAGCCCCTCGGACTGCTGGACCGCGGCGAGGAACTGCGGGCGGCGGTCCTCGACCAGCTCGGCGACGCGGTAGAGGATCTGCGCGCGGTTGTAGGCGGTGCGACCCGACCAGCCGCCGACGGCCTTGCGGGCGGCGACGACGGCGTCGCGGGCGTCCTTGCGCGAGGCGAGGGCTGCGTTGGCCACGAACTCTCCCTTGGCGTCGTTGACGACGTAGGAGTATCCCGACTCCGAGCGCGGGAACGCGCCGCCGATGAACAGCTTGTAGGTCTTGCGGACGTCGATGCGGGTGGTGTCGCGGGCCATCAGAGGTCGCCGCCCTTCAGGTAGGCGGACAGTCCGTGGCGACCGCCCTCGCGGCCCTGGCCCGACTCCTTGTAGCCGCCGAACGGGCTCGTGGGGTCGAACTTGTTGAACGTGTTGGCCCAGACCACACCGGCCTTGAGCGCGCCGGCCATGTGCAGGATCAGCGAGCCCTTCTCGGTCCAGACACCGGCCGACAGGCCGTACGGCGTGTTGTTGGCCTTCTCGACGGCCTCGGAGGGCGTGCGGAAGGTCAGCACCGAGAGCACCGGTCCGAAGATCTCCTCGCGGGCGATCCGGTGGGCCTGGGTGACACCGGTGAAGAGCGTCGGCGGGAACCAGAACCCGCGCTCGGGCAGGTCGCACGGCGGCGACCAGCGCCCGGCTCCCTCGACCTCGCCGATGTCGCTCAGCTCGCGGATGCGCGCCAGCTGGGCGGCGGAGTTGATCGCTCCGACGTCGGTGTTCTTGTCGAGGGGGTCACCGAGGCGCAGGGTGCCCATCCGGGTCTTGAGCTTGGCGAGCAGCTCCTCGGCGATCGACTCCTGGACCAGCAGTCGCGAGCCGGCGCAGCAGACGTGGCCCTGGTTGAAGAAGATGCCGTTGACGATGCCCTCGACGGCCTGGTCGATGGGGGCGTCGTCGAAGACGATGTTGGCGGCCTTGCCGCCCAGCTCGAGGGTGACCTTCTTGGTGGAGCCGGCGACCGAGCGCGCGATGGCCTTGCCGACGGCGGTCGAGCCGGTGAAGGCGACCTTGTCGACGCCGGCGTGGTCGACGATCGCCTGGCCGGTGGCACCGGCGCCGGTCACGATGTTGACGACGCCGGCCGGCAGGTCTGCCTGCTGGCAGATCTCGGCGAACAGCAGCGCGGTCAGGGGCGTGGTCTCGGCGGGCTTGAGCACGACGGTGTTGCCGCAGGCCAGGGCGGGCGCGATCTTCCAGGCCAGCATCAGCAGGGGGAAGTTCCACGGGATGATCTGGCCGGCCACGCCGATCGGGGTCGTGCCGTAGCCGGAGTGCTCGAGCTTGTCGGCCCACCCCGCGTAGTAGAAGAAGTGCGCGGCGACGATGGGGACGTCGACGTCGCGCGACTCCTTGATCGGCTTGCCGTTGTCGAGGGACTCGAGCACGGCGAGCTCGCGGGCGCGCTCCTGGATGATCCGGGCGATGCGGTAGAGGTACTTGGCGCGCTCGCTGCCCGGCATCCGCGACCACACGCGGTCGTAGGCACGGCGGGCGGCCTTGACCGCCGCGTCGACGTCGGCGGCGTCGGCCTCGGCGACCTCGGCGAGGACCTCCTCGGTGGCCGGGCTGATCGTCTTGAACGCCGAGCCGTGCCCGTCGACGAACTCGCCGCCGATGAACAGGCCGTAGGACGGCTTGAGGTCGAGGACGCTGCGCGACTCGGGCGCGGGGGCGTAGGTGAACAGGTCGGTGGTCGAGCTTGTCGAGACCATGTTTCTCAATCCAGGGTGAAGTAGTCGGGACCGGAGTAGCGCCCGGTGGTCAGCTTGGTGCGCTGCATCAGCAGCTCGTTGAGCAGGGTCGAGGCGCCGAAGCGGAACCAGTCGGGGTCGAGCCAGTCGGGGCCGGTGACCTCGTTGACCATCACGAGGTACTTGATCGCGTCCTTGGCGGTGCGGATGCCACCGGCGGGCTTGACGCCCACCATCTGGCCGGTCGACTCGCGGAAGTCGCGGACGGCCTCAAGCATCACCAGCGTCACCGGCAGCGTGGCGGCCGGCTGGACCTTGCCGGTCGACGTCTTGATGAAGTGGGCGCCGGCCAGCATGGCCAGCCAGCTCACCCGGCGTACGTTGTCGAGGGTCTGCAGCTCGCCGGTCTCGAAGATGACCTTGAGGTGGGCGTCCTCGCCGTCGGTGCGGACGCACGCCTCGCGCACGGCGACGATCTCGTCGAAGACGTGGAGGTAGCGGCCCGAGAGGAACGCACCGCGGTCGATGACCATGTCGATCTCGTCGGCCCCGGCCTCCACCGCGTCACGGGTGTCGGCCAGCTTGATGTCGAGCGCCGCGCGGCCGCTGGGGAACGCCGTGGCGACAGCCGCGACGTTGACGCCGGAGGAGCCGAGCGTCGCCTTGGCCGTGGCCACCATGTCGGGGTAGACGCAGACCGCGGCGACCTGGGGGCAGGAGCCGTCGGCGGGGTCGGGCCGCATCGCCTTCGACGCCAGCGCCGTGACCTTGCCGGGGGTGTCGGAGCCCTCGAGCGTGGTCAGGTCGACCATCGAGATGGCCAGGTCGAGGGCCTGGGCCTTGGCCGTGGTCTTGATCGAGCGGGTGCCGAGCGAGGCGGCTCGGGCCTCGGCGCCGACCTGGTCGACACCCGACAGGCCGTGCAGGAAGCGACGCAGCGAGGCCTCGGACCGGGTGACGTCGGACAAGTCCGTAGCGAGTGCGGGCATCGGCCCAGCATAGGGTTGACGACATGGACGGGGACAACCAGCGCGAGAGCTTCGGCGCGACCAGCGGCCGGGTGTTCGGCATCATCGGCCTGCTCGTCGGAGCAGCTCTCGTCGTCGGGGGCCTGTCCGGCTCGCCGATCACCTGGGAGGTGCCCAGCATCGGCGTCCTGATCCTGGTGCTGTCGTGGACGGCCTTGCTGCGCCCGTCGGTCAGCGTCGCCGGCGGTGACCTGATGCTGCGGGGGATGGTCGACACCGTCTCGATCCCGCTGGGCGCGATCGAGCAGGTCTCGGTGCGCCAGGTGCTGTCGGTGGTCGCCGGCGACCGGAAGTACTCGTCCGCGGCCGTGGGTCGAGGACGCCGGGAGATGTTCCGCGACCAGGTCCGCGGCACCGGCGCAGGAGGCGGGGGTGCGGGCGGCGCGGGCGCGCTCGGTGGGGCGAGCACGCTGGGAGGCGCGATCGGCGCCGACGCGGGTGACGCGGACGGAGCGTCCTTCGGGCTCTACGTCGAGAGCCGGTTGAGCTCCCTGGCCGCCGACGCCCGCACCCGTGCGGGCGTGAGGGTCGGCTCGCGCGAGCAGGACGCCCTGGCCGAGGGCATCCGGCGTACGTGGGCGTGGCCCGAGATCGCCGCGCTGAGCGCCTCGGTGCTCGCGGTCGTGCTCGCGGTCGTGCTCTGACCGGCCCCGGGGGTCACCGGGGTCGTCGGGGTCAGAGCCCCGCAGCGGCCCGGATGTCGGTGCCGAGGGCGTCGAGGCGACCAGCGGCGTTGATGCGGGCGGCCTGGACGCCGTCCTCGACGCCGTCCTCGACGGGGACGACGACCTCGAGGTAGCACTTGATCTTGGGCTCGGTGCCGCTGGGCCGCACGATCACCCGAGCGCCGTCGGCCAGGCGGTAGCGCAGGCCCTCGGTCGGCGGGAGACCGCCGCTGCCGGCACTGAGGTCGTCGACGGCTAGCACGTCGAGCCCACCCAGGCTGGTGGGCGGCTGGGCGCGCAGGCGGGCCATGGCCGCGGGGATCACGTCGAGGTCGGCCACCCGGACCGACACCTGGTCGGTCGCGTGCAGGCCGTGCTCGCGGGCGATGTCGTCGAGCAGGTCGGGCAGCCCGCGGCCCTCGGCCTTGAGCCGGGCGGCCAGCTCGCAGAGCAGGAGCAGGGCGGAGACGCCGTCCTTGTCGCTGACGTGCTCGGGGTCGACGCAGTAGCCGAGCGCCTCCTCGTAGCCGAACGCCAGCCCCGGGAGACGACCGATCCACTTGAACCCGGTGAGCGTCTCCTCGTGCGGCTGGCCGGCCGCGGCGGCGAGCTTGGCCAGCAGGGACGAGGACACGATCGAGGTGGCGTAGGTGCCGACGCGCCCGCGGGAGAGCAGGTGGTGGGCGAGCAGGACGCCGACCTCGTCGCCGCGCAGCATCCGCCAGCCGGAGCCGGAGGTCACGGGCACCGCGGCCGCGCACCGGTCGGCGTCGGGGTCGTTGGCCACGACCAGGTCGGCGCCGGACTCCTCGGCCAGCGCGAGCGCGAGGTCCATCGCACCCGGCTCCTCGGGGTTGGGGAAGCCCACGGTCGGGAAGTCCGGGTCGGGCTCGAACTGCTCCGCGACCACCCGCGGCTCGCCGAACCCCGCGGTCTCGAGCACCTGCAGCACCGAGGTGCCGCCGACGCCGTGCAGGGGCGTGTAGACGACCTTGAGGTCGCGGGGACCGTCCTGCGCCAGCGCGGCGACCGTGTCGAGGTAGTGGTCGACCAGCTCCTCGCTCAGCACCGAGCCGGAGTCACCGCGCGGGACGTCGGCCAGCCGGCCGACCGCGTCGATGTGGGCGGCGATGTCGTGGTCGGCGGGCGGCACGATCTGGCTGCCGTCGCCGAGGTAGACCTTGTAGCCGTTGTCCTGCGGTGGGTTGTGGCTGGCGGTGACCATGACGCCGGCGGCGCAGCCCAGCTCGCGGATGGCGTAGGCCAGGACCGGGGTCGGCAACGGGCGCGGCATGACCCAGGCGGTGAAACCGGCGCCGGTCATCACCTCGGCGGTGTCGCGGGCGAACACGTCGGAGTTGTGCCGGGCGTCGTAGCCGATGACGACCGACTGCTGGCCCGACTGGCCGTGGCGGTCCAGCTGGCGCAGGTAGGCCGCCAGGCCGGCCGCCGCGCGCAGCACGACCACGCGGTTCATCCGGTTCGGCCCTGCCCCCAGGGCGCCGCGCAGGCCCGCGGTGCCGAACTCGAGGGTGCCGCGGAACCGGTCGGCGAGGTCGTCGGTGGGGCCGCCGGCCGTCACGTCGGCGACCACGGTCTCGAGCTCGGCGCGCGTCTGCGGGTCGGGGTCCTCGGCCATCCAGGCCCGGGCGCGTTGGAGCAGCACGTCGACGTCGGGACTCATGTGAGGCACCGTAGCGCCATGCCCGACCCGCCTCCGGAGCACCGGCCCGAGCGTCGACCGGTGGCCGGGTCGATCCGCGAGCTGGCCGGGCGGATCGGCGTACCGGCCTTCGTGGCGGTGTGCGTGGACCTGCTCGACGGGGCTCCGCGCGAGCGGTACGTCGAGGAGCTGCGGATGCTGACGGGGCACGGCTGGCGCCCGGGCGACCCGGTGCTCGACCACGACGCCTGGAAGGACCACTGGGTGCGCTCGTGGGGCGCACGGGGCCTGCTCCACGTGTGGTCGGACGCGGCCACGGCGGCCGTGGTGCGGGGGCTCGAGGACGAGCACTACCGTCCCGCCGAGATGTGCCTCAAGGTCGCGACCCGCCACGACGTGGCCGGTGCGGGTGACGGGGCCGCGCGGCTGGCCGGGCACGCCCTGCCCCGGGTCCGCGTGCAGGCCCTGCGGTGCCTGGCCGTCTGCGGCGACCGCGAGCACGTCGGGGCCGTCCGGGCCGGTCTCGACGACGACCGGGCCGACGTACGACGTCAGGCGGCGCGCGCCTGGGAGGCGCTGGAGCGTCGCCTGGACCTGGGAGGTGGCCGGGTCGGTCCGTGAACCAGCCCCGCCCACCGAGGCCGTACCTCGGTGGGCGGCTCGAGACGGCTCAGGCCTCGACGGTGCTCATGTCGCCGTAGCGGTCGCCGACGACGGCGTCGGCCGGGACCGCGTCCGCGATGCGGGCCAGGTCGCCGGTCGTGAGCTCCACGTCGGCGGCACCGAGGTTCTCCTCGAGGTAGGCGACCCGCTTGGTGCCCGGGATCGGGGCGACCCCGACGTGGCCGTCGCCCTGGGCGAGGACCCAGGCGAGGGCGAGCTGGCCCGGGGTAGCGCCCTTCTCGGCGGCGATCTCCTTGACCCGCTCGACCAGCACCAGGTTGGCGTCGAGGGCGGCCCCGTTGAGCCGCGGGAAGCGGCTGTTGCGCGAGTCGTCGTCGCTCAGCGAGCCGCGGGTGATGGTGCCGGTGAGGATGCCGCGCCCGAGCGGGGAGTAGGGCACCAGGCCGATGCCGAGCTCGCGGAGCACCGGGAGGATCTCGGACTCGAGGTCGCGGGTGAACAGGGAGTACTCGGTCTGCAGGGCGGTGATCGGGTGGACGGCGTGGGCGCGGCGGATCGTGTCGGGCCCGGCCTCGGAGAGCCCGAGGTGGCGCACCTTGCCGGCCTCGACGAGCTCCTTCATGGCGCCCACGGTCTCCTCGATCGGGACCGTCTTGTCGACGCGGTGCTGGTAGTAGAGGTCGATGTGGTCGACGCCGAGCCGCTGCAGCGAGGCGTCGCAGGCCGAGCGGACGTAGTCGGGGCGGCCGTTCACGCCGAGGTAGGAGCCGTCCTCGCCGCGCTCGTTGCCGAACTTGGTCGCGAGCACGACGCCGTCGCGGCCCTGGCTGCTCTCGGCGATGGCCTTGCCGACGAGCCGCTCGTTGGTGAACGGGCCGTACATGTCGGCGGTGTCGAGGAAGGTGACCCCGAGGTCGAGGGCGCGGTGGATGGTGGCGATGCCGCCCGCCTCGTCGGGGGTGCCGTAGAACTCCGACATGCCCATGCAGCCGAGGCCGAGGGCTGAGACGTCGAGCGGGGAGTCGGTACCGAGCGTGCGGGTCTGGAGTGTCATGTCCTCCACCTTGTCCCTTGGAGCGCGCTCCAGGTCAAGCACGCAGACACACCGCGAGGAACGAGCGGTGTGTCGTGGCGTGCGCAGGTCGAGCGAGCGACGCGGGTGAGCCTGCGAACCCGCGCGAGTGAGCCGAGACCACCGCAGCCGATCCCAGCGACGCGACCCGTGCGATCGGGCCAGGTGCGCCGGCTGCGGGGGTCTCGAGGCTCGGCGCCGGGGCGCCTCGCACCTCGACCGGCGTGGGTCGACGACCGGCATGGGTCAGGCAGCGCCGACGTCGCGCCCCTCGAGGATGTCGGTGTAGATCCCGATCTTGTGGTCGATCGCGCCCAGGTGCTCCTGGACCTCGGCCAGCTGGGCCAGCACCTTGCGCCGGTGCTCGCGCATCAGCTCGAGCCGGGCGGCCTCGGTGCCGTCGCCCTCACGGACCAGGTCGGCGTAGCGGCGTACGTCGCGGATCGCCATGCCGGTGGACCGCAGTCGGGTGACCAGCTCGATCCAGCGCAGGTCGTGGGGGCCGTAGCGGCGGTGGCCGCTGGCGGCGCGGCCGACGGGACGCAGGAGCAGCCCGTCCTTCTCGTAGTAGCGGAGCGTGTCGGGGGTGAGCCCGAGCCGCTCGGCCGCCTCGGCGATGGTGAGCCCGTCGGTCATCGGACCAGTCAACCCTGGAGCACGCTCCAGCACAAGGCGGCAACAGGGCGCATCAGCGGCGGTAGGCCGGGAGGCTCTCGCCGAGCTCGACGAAGACGGCCTGGTTGAGACCGAAGACGACCTTGACCTCGGCGACCACGCGCGCGACGGCGGCCTCGTCGAGGTGGAGGGCGTCGAGCCGGGCGCGGTAGGCGTCCTTGTAGGGCTTGGGTTTCGGGATCTCGGCGAAGTCGTAGAACGCGACGCCGGCGCCGTCGAGGTCGAAGCTGCGGTCGAGGATGCGGCCGATCGCCTGGCCACCGGAGAGGTCGCCGAGGTAGCGCGTGTAGTGGTGGGCGGCCAGGGCGCCGCCCCAGCCGGCCGCGGCCTCGTCGGCCGCGGCGCGGATGCGCGCGACGTACGCCGTCGCGGCGGGGGAGTCGACCGGGGCGGCGGGGTCGCGGTCGGGGGCCCAGTGGGCGAGGTCGGCGTCGATCGCCTCGAGGCGCTCGAGCGCACCGTCGTGGACGGCGCCGACCAGCGGGTCGCCGGCGTGGGTGCGGAGCGCGTCCTCGAGTGCGGCGTAGATGCCGCGGTAGCGCGCGAGGTAGTCGACGTAGGCCTGCGCCACGAGCCGGCCTTCGAGCAGCTCGGCCATGAAGGAGGTGCTCTCCGCGGCCTCGTGCTCGGCCCTCGACCCCTCGCGCATCGCGGTGGACAGGCTCGTCGTGCCGGTCGGGTGGTCGGTGGCGAGGCTGTCGGCGGTGATCGTCATGCGGCGTCTCCAGTACTGGCGGCGGGTCCCGAGGTTACTGACATAGTGTCGGCAAGATGCTGACGGTCTGTCAACAACCGTACCAGCATGTGGTTAGCCTCGCCTTACTTTGGCCGGGTCGGCGCGATAGTCCCTGACGTAGATCAAGGCGGGTCGGCTTCCCGCCTTGATCTACGTCAGGGACTATCCCGGCGGGTGGGAGGAGCCGAGGGCGCGGAGGACGAAGCGCTCGACCGCGTCGGGGGGCAGGGTGCGGGGGGACAGGCAGGCGTGGACGAGCGACATCGTGGCCGCCTCGTCCTCCACCGTGAAGTCACCGGAGGCGACGCCGTCGGCGAGGAGGTCGCGCAGCACCTGCTCGACCTCGACGACGTGGTCGCGGATGGCGAGCATCGAGTCGCGGGACAGGGCGGCGTAGAGCTGGCTGCCCAGGCCCATGTGGAACTGCTGGCCCGCCTCGAGCTGGTGGCGCACGTAGACGCGGAACCGCTCGACCGGCCCCTCCACGTCGGCGAGCCCCGCCCGCAGCCCCTCGAGGTAGCGACTGGTCTCGTGGGACGCGAACGCCACCACCACCGCCTCCTTGTCGGGGAAGTGGTGGTAGATCGCCGTGCGCCCCAGGCCGGCCGCGGCGGCGAGCTGGGCCATGCTGATGGCGTCGAGGCTGCGCTCGCCGAGCAGCGTCGCCAGGGCGTCGAAGACGCGCTGGTGAACCTGCTCGCGGTGCTCCTCGACGGAGCCGGCGCTGATCCTCGGCACGCTCCGAGGTTAGCCGCGCATCACCGGCCCGCGAGCGCGACGGTCCGGGCGAGTCCGGCGGCGGCGACCAGCAGGAGGCCCCCGAGCCACCAGGCCCAGGCAGCGCCGGACCCGGCCGGGGCAGCCGCTTCGCCGGTCTCACCTGTCTCGGCGGCACTGAGGCGGTAGACGGTCGGCGGCACCGTGGGCTGGGGTACGGCGGCCGGGGCGACGACGGCGACCGGGGGACCCGCGACGGGCGACAGCGGCTGCGCCGGCAGGGCGGGGCCCGGTGGCTGGGTGGGTGCGGTCGGTGCGGGCGTGGTGGAGGGGGAGGCGGGGGCCGACGGCGTGGTCGGCTCCGGCGGGGTCGGGCCGACCGACGTCGTGGGCTCGGCGGTGGGCGCGCCGCTCGGGTCGCCGCCGGGGCCGTCGGTGGGCTGCTCGGTCGGCGGGGTGACGGGGCGGGCTGCGTCGTACGACACGGTGACGGGCAGGGGGACCTTGTGGGGGTCGGCGGCCCCGCCGGTGGAGTACCAGAAGGCGGCGGACCCGACCCGGTCCATGTAGTCGAGGAACGAGGCCGGGAACGCGCCCCACGAGCTGCCCTCGCGCACCTGGTCGCCGCCGTCGCGGCGTACGCCGAGGTAGGCGGGTCGTGCGGTGAAGCCGGTCGTGGGGCGGAGGTCGACGGCGGGCAGGTCGGCGAGCACGACGCGCCGGGCGGGCACGGCCGACCACGTCTCGGGGTCGGTGCGGTCGGCGGCGTAGCCGGCGACGGTCGCGCGCAGCCGGCCGGTGCCGTCGGCGACGTCGAGGGTGGGGTCGGTGACGGTGAAGAAGGTGAGCCCTGAGTAGTAGACGACGGAGAAGGTGCCGGTCCAGGCGATCGAGGCGGTGCCGGCGCTCGCGTCGACGGTGCCGCGGCCGCCGCTGAGCACGATCCGGTGACCGGAGAACGGTCCTGTGGTGGAGGTGAGCGGCGTGCCGTCGGGTCCCGTCGCGAGACCGCCGAAGGTGGCGGCGGCGAGGGTGCCGTCGGTACGCCGCTTCTGCAGGGCCACGTCGCCGACGCGGGCGCGCCAGGCCCGGGTGCTGGTGCCGCGCCACACGCCGGGGCTGACGATGCTCTGCCCGCCTCGTCCGGGGTCCGGGACCGCGCCGGCGGACAGGAAGTTGTAGGTGCCTGGGGCGAAGGCCTTGTTGTTGCTCTCGTTGTTGACGCTCCACGAGAGGACCGCGTCGTCGAGCGAGGTCGGGCCGGCCGGCGGGGTCCCGGTCGGTGCGGTGGTGGGTGCGGTGGTGGGTGCGGTGGTGGGGGTCGGGTCGGGGGTGGCTGTCTCGTCGGCGACCGCGATGCCGGTGAGCCCCAGGCCGGCCAGCAGCAGGACGACGAGGGCGGCGACTGCGGCGACGAGGCCGTGTGCGCGGGCGCTCACGTGGTCACCGCGGGAGCAGCGGTACGGCGGCTGCGGCCGCGCAGTCTCGTGCGGAGGAACGCCAGCGCCGCGAGCACGAACACGCCGACCGCGACGGCGAGGAAGACCAGCGCGCCCGAGGGCGAGGAGCCGTCGGTCGAGGTCGAGGCCCCGGCCGTGCTGGCAGGCGTCGGATCGCCGGCCGCGACCGGGAACCGCTCGGTCCGCGTGGTGCCCGAGGCGGCACCGGTGACCCTCAGCTCGTGGGTGCCGACCTCGAGGTCGAGCGGCAGCTGCAGGACCCCGGCCACCTCGCCGGAGGTGCCGGCGGCCATCGGGCCGAGCGCGACGGCCCCGTCGTCGAGGACCGCGACGACCTGCTCGCCGGGGGAGAAGCCGCGGGCCGAGAACGTCATGGCGTGTCCGCGGACGGCGGTGGTCCGGTCGACGGTGACGCCCGCGGCGCCGACCCGGCCCGCACCAGCCTGTGACGCTCCCGAGGTCGTCCCGCTCGAGGCCGCGGCAGTGGGCTGAGCGGTGGGCGAGGTGGTGGGCGCGGCGGACGGTGCGGCGGACGGTGCGGTGGAGGGCGACCCCGTCGGTGCGGTCGTCCCGGCCGGCGCGGCGTCGTACACGCGGTCGAAGGCGACGGGGGTGAAGGTCTCGTTGCGGGCGTTCTTGACGCCGTGCGCGCCGACGGTGATGACGCCGCAGGTGACCGTGCGGCAGTCGACCTCGGCGACCTTGCCGTCGCGGTCGACGCTCTGGAAGACCGGGCCGGGGACGGTCAGCTCGACGCGGAAGCCCCCCGAGCCCGACAGCACCGCCGCGGCCTCGCCGGCCGTGGAGCTGCCGGGGAAGGCGACGAAGCGCAGGTAGCCCTTGCTGTCCGCGGTGGTCTCGGCGTCGGGGATGTACTGGTAGTCGCGACCGGTGAGCCCGCCCCGCGAGGGCTTCCACGAGCTGCCGGTGGGGTCGTCGACCCAGCCGAAGAGCACGTAGACGCCGCCGAAGCCGCCGCGCACGACCTGGAAGCCGCGGCCGTCGATCGTGAGCCGGGTCTGGTAGGTCAGGTCGGCGCTGCTGGTGCCGCGGTCGTTGGTCACCTCGACGCGGGAGTCGGCGTGGGCGGGCGCGACGCCCAGGGCGAGCAGCCCCAGGGTGACGAGCACGGTGGTGCGGCGGCCGAGCGTGCGCCTCATGGCTGCTCCTTCGCGGTAAGGCGGTCGGGGAGCACCAGCAGGTCGCCGGTGACGGGGTGGGGGAGCACCTCGACGGGGTAGTCGTAGACCTCGCTCAGCAGTGGCCCGTGCAGCACCCGGGGTGGCGGGCCCTCGGCGGCGACGCGACCGTGCCGCAGCAGCACGACCCGGTCGGACCACGCGGCGGCGAGGCTGAGGTCGTGCAGGACGACGACCACCGCGGCGCCCGCGTCGGCCTGGGCGCGGGCCCGGGCGAGCACGGCCTCCTGGTGCCCGAGGTCGAGCGCGGCGGTCGGCTCGTCGAGCAGCAGGACGCCGGTGCGCTGGGCGAGGATCCGCGCGAACGACGTGCGGCCCTTCTCGCCGCCGGAGAGCGCGCCGAACGGGCGGGGCGCGAGGTGGGTGACGTCGGTGGTCGTCATGGCGTCGAGGACCGCCTCGTCGTCGTGGTCCTCCTCGGGCCGGCCGCGCCAGGGCGCGCGGCCCATCCGGACGACGTGCTCGACGGGGAACGGGAAGGCGACGGCGTGCTCCTGGGTGAGTACGGCGCGCTCGCGGGCCAGGTCGCGCAGCCGCCACTCGTCGAGCGGACGACCCAGCACCTCGACCTTGCCCTCGTCGGCCACGACGTCGCCGGCGAGGACCGCGAGGAGCGTGGACTTGCCGGCACCGTTGGGTCCCACGAGCGCGAGGACCTCGCCGTGGCGCACGTCGAGGTCGACCCCGTCGAGCACGGTGGTCGTGCCGAAGCGCACGACGACCCCGCGGGCCACGAGCGCGGAGGGCGGTGGCGTCATCCCCAGCCCCCCGCCGAGCGGCGTGTACGACGCAGCATCCAGAAGAAGAACGGACCGCCGACCAGCGAGGTCAGCATGCCGATGGGGAGGTCGGCGCCGGCGACGAAGGACCGGGCCACGGTGTCGGCGACGACGAGCACGAGCGCCCCCGCGAGCATCGAGGCGGGCAGCACGACGCGGTGTGCAGGCCCCACGACCATCCGCACCAGGTGGGGGACGACGAGCCCGACGAAGGCGACGATGCCGCAGAAGCTGACGGCCGCGGCGGTCAGCAGCGCGACCACGACGATCAGCCCGACGCGCAGCCGCTCGACGTCGACGCCGAGGTGGCGTGCGGGTCGCTCGCCGAGGGCGAGCAGGTCGAGGCGACGCGCGCACAGCAGCGCGACGACGCAGCCGACGACGGCGAACGGGGCCACCACGGCGACGTACTGCCAGCGGCTGCCGTTGAGGCTGCCGAGCTGCCAGAACACGATCTGCTCGCGGGCCTGGGTGTCGCCCACGAAGAGCAGGAACGCCAGCGCGGCCCCGGCGACCGCGTTGACGGCGATGCCGGTGAGCACGAGGGTGACCACCTCGGTGCGGCCGTCGGCGCGCGAGAGGGCGTAGACGGCCAGGGTCGTCGCGAGCCCGCCGACGAAGGCGCAGACGGCGATGGTCCACTGCCCGGCGAAGGTCCACGAGAACGCGATCGAGGCGGCGGCGGCGACCGCGGCCCCCGCGGAGACGCCCACGACGCTGGGCTCGGCGAGCGGGTTGCCGAAGACGCCCTGCATCAGCGCGCCCGCGACCCCGAGCGCGGCGCCGACGAGGATCGCCATGGTGACGCGCGGGAAGCGCACCGACCACAGCGTGTCGTCGCCGCGCGGGTGGGTGGGCATCGGACCGAGGTCGAGGCCCAGGCGGTGCAGCACCGACCCGAGGACCTGGTCGAAGGGGATGACGAGCTGGCCGGACCCGGCGGCCACGAGCGAGCCGACCAGCAGGCCGACCGCCAGCACCGTGAGGAGGACGGTGGGTCGGCCCGGGTGCCGGCGCGGTCGGCGTACGGCGGCAGGCCCGGTCGTCGTCGTGGCCGGGGAGGGCGCGGTCTGGGTCATCGTGGGCGCAGCGTCTAGAGCGCGTCGGGCGCGTAGAGCGCGACGGCGAGGGCGTTGAGGACGTCGGAGGTGCGGGGACCGAAGCTCAGCACGACGTCGTCGTCCATGGCGACGATGCGCTCGCGCTCGCCGGCCGGGGTGTTGGCCAGCGCCGGGAACCGCTCGAGCAGGCCGTCGGCGCCGCCGACCGACTCCAGGCCCTTGCTCATCATCAGCAGCACGTCGGGTGCGGCCTCGATCAGGGCCTCGTCGGTGACCGGGCGCATGCCCTTCCACCCGATCTCGCCGGCGACGTCGTAGCCGCCGGCGGCCTCGATGAGGGAGTCGGCGCCGGAGCCCTCGCCGAACATGTAGTAGACGCCGGCCTGGCCGCGCACGTAGAGGAAGACCGTGCGCAGCTTGCCGGTCACGTCGGCCGGGGCCACCTCGGCGATGGCCGCCTCGGTGGCCTTGGCCTGCTTCTCGATGCGGGCGCCGAGCACCCGGCCGGCCTCGGGGACACCGAGGGCGTCGGCGACCTCCTGGGTCAGCGAGGCGAGGTTGTCGGTGCCGCGGTGGGAGTCGACGAAGACCACGGGGATGCCGGCGTCGCGCAGCTGCAGCAGGACGTCGTAGGGGCCCAGGGAGGTGTCGGTGATGATCACGCTGGGGTCGAGGTCGAGGATCGCCTCGGCGTTGAGCTCGTGGCCGTTCTCGGTGACCAGCGGGCGGTCCTCGATCTCGGGGAACGACGCCGACAGGTCGCGGCCGACGACGTGGTCGCCGAGTCCGAGGTCGAAGACGGTGTGGGCCAGGGTGCCGTAGATGTCGAGGGCGAGGATCCGGCTGACGTCGTCGACGACGACCTTCTCGCCCTGGGCGTCGGTGACGGTCGCCGGCAGCACCGGCCGCGGGTCGGACTCGACCGGGACGATCTCGGGATCGGGCAGGGCGAGGTCGACCACCCCGTCCCAGGAGCGCGGGTCCGCGAGCGGGGTGACCTCGCCCAGGGTCGGGACCCGGGTCTGCGCTCGGTCCTGCGTCTTCTGCTCCTCGTCGGAGCCGAGGACCGGGCCGCAGCCGGCGAGGACGAGGACGGCGAGCGCGCTCGCGACGGCGCGCACGGTGGGACGAGTGGTCAACGCTGGGTCCTGAGTCTGGGAGGCCCGAGAGCACGGCAAGGCAACTGATTAAGGTTAGCCTAACCTCAACGTAGCCCCGGTGGTCTCCCGGCCCACGCAGGCGCTCAGGGGGCCGGCGCGCTCAGCATCCCGACGACCATCGCGACCAGGTTGGCGGTGAACGGCTCGGGCTCGAGCTGGCGGCGCGACGAGGGGCGCTCGCCGGCCCGGCCGCGGTCGGCGATGGTGCGCAGGATGAACGCCGTCACCAGCGACAGGCGCTCGGAGCGCACGTCGTCGGGGAGCGGGGGCACTCGTCGTTCGAGGAGCGCGTAGGCGTCGTACCCGCCCAGCCGCTCGAGGGCGCCGAGGACGTCGGGGTCCATCGTCTCTGGGTTCTCCTCGACCAGCTGGGCCAGGATCATCAGGTAGGCCCGACCCTCACTGCCCAGCTCGGCGAGCTCGACCGCCGGTCGCACCAGTGCCTCCACCGCCGAGGCGATGTCGGTGTCGGGTCGGGCCTGCGCGACGGCGAGCAGCTCGCGCTCGCGTGCGGCGAGCATCTCGACGTGCTGCTCGAGGACCGCGACGAGCATGCCCGTGCGCGAGGCGAAGTGGTAGTGGACCGCGCCCCGGTTGCGCTGGCCGGCCTTGCGGGTGATCTCGAGGAGCGAGGCCGTGTGGACCCCGTTCTCGGCGAACCCCACGGTCGCGGCGTGGACGAGACGGCGGCGGGTCTCGTCGGCAGAGCTGGACGGGGTGTCGGTCACGGCGGGCTCGCTCAGATCCCGGGTACGACGCGCCCGAGCAGGTCGCCCATCCGGCTGGCCGCGGCGCGCCCGGCCTCGAGCACCTCGCTGTGGTCGAGCGGCTCGCCGCTGATGCCCGCGGCCAGGTTGGTGACCAGGCTGATGCCGAGGACCTCGAGCCCGGCCTCGCGGGCCGCGATCGCCTCGAGGGTCGTGCTCATGCCGACCAGGTGGCCGCCGATCGCGCGGACCATGCCGATCTCGGCCGGAGTCTCGTAGTGGGGCCCGGGGAACTGGACGTAGACGCCCTCGTCGAGGCTCGGGTCGACCTGCTGGCACATGGCCCGCAGCCGGGGGGAGTAGAGATCGGTGAGGTCGACGAAGTGGGCCCCCTCGATGGGGGACCGACCGGTCAGGTTGATGTGGTCGCTGATGAGGACCGGCGTGCCCGGGCTCCAGGTCTCCTTGAGCCCGCCGCAGCCGTTGGTCAGCACGATCGCCCGGCACCCGGCGGCCGCCGCGGTCCGGACACCGTGCACGACCGCCGCGACGCCCTTGCCCTCGTAGTAGTGCGTGCGGCTGAGGAAGACCAGCAGCTGCTTGTCGCCGGCCCGGATGCTGCGGATCTTGCCGGAGTGGCCGACGACCGCGGCCGCCGAGAAGCCCGGCAGGTCGGTGGTGTCGATCTCGGCGGTCGCCTCGCCGAGCGCGCCGACGGCGGGCAGCCATCCGCTGCCGAGCACCAGCGCGACGTCGTGTCGCTCGACGCCGGTCAGCTCGGCGAGGCGGGCGGCGGCCGCACGGGCCAGGTCATGGGGGGTCGGGGTGGAGTCACTCACAAGGCGTGACTCTAGGACGTCGTACCGAGGAGTCGGCCTGGGTGACGCTCAGAGCCCCATCGAGCGGCACGGCCGTCGGCGCAGCGCGCCGACGTAGTCCTCGGGGGCGTCGGCGGCCTCCGCGGCGTCGGCGAGGACGCCGAGGGTGACGGCCGAGGGCAGTCCACCCTCGTAGGCGTCGAGGACGTAGGTCCACACGACGAGCTCACCGGTCATGGTGGAGACCCGCACCTTGGTCTTGCGGTAGAGACCGGAGTCGGCCTGCTCCCAGCCGTCGAGCGTCGCCTCGTCCTTGGGGCCGACGTCGTAGACCGCGACGAAGACCTGCTCGAGCGGGTCCTGCACCAGGGTCGGGAGGGCGCCGTCCCAGCCGAGGTCCTCGCCGCCGAACGTCAGGCGCCAGCCGGTCAGCCAGCCGGTCGTCTGCAGCGGGGAGTGAGGACAACGCTCGCTCATCCGGGCCGGGTCGAGGTTGCTCCCGTAGGCGGCGTACAGCGTCACGGACCGCAGCGTAGTGCCCGCGGCCGGGCGGCCTGGGGCCCGCACTACGATCGAGGACGTGAGCCACTTCGATGTCCTCGTCCTCGGTGCCGGCCCTGGTGGCTACGTCGCCGCCATCCGCGCCTCCCAGCTCGGCAAGTCCGTCGCCGTCGTCGAGGACAAGTACTGGGGCGGCGTCTGCCTCAACGTCGGGTGCATCCCCAGCAAGGCGCTGCTCAAGAACGCCGAGCTGGCGCACACGCTGACCCACGACAAGGCCAAGTACGGCATCGAGGGCGACGCGACGATGTCCTACGGGCCGACGTTCAAGCGCAGCCGCCAGGTCAGCGCCGGCATCGTCAAGGGCGTCCACTTCTTGATGAAGAAGAACAAGATCACCGAGATCGACGGCTGGGGCACCCTGACCTCGTCGACCGGCATCGACGTCAAGACCAAGGACGGCGAGACCGCCTCCCACACCTTCGACAACCTGATCATCGCCACCGGTGCCACCGTGCGCACCGTGCCCGGCGTCACCATCGGCGGCAACGTCGTGACCTACGAGGAGCAGATCCTCGACGAGGAGCTGCCGTCCTCGATCATCATCGGCGGCTCCGGCGCGATCGGCGTCGAGTTCGCCTACGTGATGAAGAACTTCGGCGTCGACGTCACCATCGTCGAGTACCTCGACCGGATGGTCCCCACCGAGGACGCCGACGTGTCCAAGGAGCTCGCCAAGCACTACAAGAAGCTCGGCGTGAAGGTGCTGACCTCCACCGCCGTCAAGGGCGTCGAGGACACCGGCTCCGGCGTCAAGGTCACCGTCGCCCCCGCCGCCGGCGGCGAGGAGCAGGTGCTCGAGGCCGACAAGTTCCTCGCGGCCTTCGGCTTCGCCCCGCGCCTGGAGGGCTACGGCCTCGACGCGATCGGCGTCGCGACCACCGAGCGCGGCGCGATCGACGTCGACGGCCGCGGCCGCACCAACGTCGACAACGTCTACGCCATCGGCGACGTCACCGGGAAGTTCATGCTCGCCCACGTCGCCGAGGCCATGGGCATCGTCGCGGCCGAGACCATCGCCGGTGCCGAGACCATGGAGATCGACTTCGTGATGGTGCCGCGCGCGACCTACTGCCAGCCGCAGGTCGCGTCGTTCGGCTACACCGAGGCCCAGGCCAAGGACAAGGGCTACGACGTCCGGACGGCGACGTTCCCGTTCTCGGCCAACGGCAAGGCCCAGGGCCTCGGCGAGGGTGTCGGGTTCGTCAAGGTCGTCGCCGACGCCGAGCACAAGGAGCTCCTGGGCGCCCACCTCATCGGCCCCGACGTCACCGAGCAGCTGCCCGTGCTGACGCTCGCCCAGCAGTGGGACCTCACCGCCGACGAGGTCTCGCGCAACATCTTCGCCCACCCGACCCTGTCCGAGGCCGTCAAGGAGGCCGTGCACGGGATCTCCGGCCACATGATCAACTTCTGATCTGACGTGCCGCCGGCAACGGTCTCGCGCGGCGGGCCCGCCGCACTCTCGTAGGGCTGCCGCTGCTTGGTACGGCGGGCCCGACCCGCGCGGGGGACCGTCGCCGTCGGCGTGCGCCGTGTGGTTGCTTCGACGTGTGGCCCGGGCGCCTGTGCCCGCTTGCGTGCTGGGGCGCCGGTTTGTCAGTGGCTTGATCGGGTCGGGTGCGGGCGGGTGTGGTCGTGTGCCTGAGGACGGTCCTCGGGTCGGTGTGGGGCACACGACCCCGTCCCGGCCCGCCCGCGACGCCCCGACCGGGCGCGGGATCGCCCTCGATAGCCTGAGCCCATGAGCAGCGACAAGGTCGTCATCCTCGGTGGAGGACCCGGTGGCTACGAGGCAGCCCTGGTCGCGAGCCAGCTCGGGGCCGAGGTCACGGTGGTCGACTCCGACGGCATCGGTGGGTCGGCGGTGCTGACCGACTGCGTGCCGAGCAAGACGCTGATCGCGACGGCCGAGGTGATGACCGAGGTCGCGGCCGCGGCTGAGCTCGGCATCGACTTCCACGACCACGAGGGCGACGCCGCCACCACGATCCGGGTCGACCTGGCCCGGGTCAACGCCCGCGTCAAGGCGCTGGCGGGCGAGCAGAGCGCCGACATCGCGCGCCGCCTCGACAAGGAGGGCGTGCGCGTCGTGCAGGGGCGCGGACGCCTCGACGGCCCCGGCTGCGTGGTGGTCGACGGGGCGTCGTACGACGCCGACGCGATCCTCGTCGCCACCGGCGCCGCGCCGCGCACGCTGCCGAGCGCGCAGCCCGACGGCGAGCGGATCCTGACCTGGGAGCAGGTCTACGACCTCACCGACGTGCCGACCGAGCTCATCGTCGTCGGCTCCGGCGTGACGGGTGCGGAGTTCGCCAGCGCCTACCTCGCGCTCGGGATCCCGGTCACGCTGGTGTCGAGCCGCGACCGGGTGCTGCCCGGCGAGGACGCCGACGCCTCCAAGGTGCTCGAGGACGTCTCGATCCGGCGCGGGATGACCGTGCTGTCGAAGTCGCGGATGGAGTCGGTGACCCGCGACGGCGACGTCGTCACGGTCCGCCTGACCGACGGCCGCGAGGTGCAGGGCAGTCACTGCATCCTGGCCCTCGGGTCGGTGCCCAACACCGTCGACCTCGGTCTCGAGGAGGCCGGCGTGGTCCTCAAGGACAACGGGTTCGTCAACGTCGACCGGGTCTCGCGCACCTCCGCGCGGGGCGTCTACGCCGCGGGCGACTGCACCGGCGTGCTGATGCTGGCCAGCGTCGCCGCCATGCAGGGCCGGATCGCCATGTGGCACTTCCTCGGCGACACGGTGCACCCGCTCGACCTCAAGAAGGTCTCCTCCAACGTCTTCACCGCTCCCGAGATCGCCACCGTCGGCTGGACCCAGCAGGCCGTCGACGCGGGCGAGATCCAGGCCGAGGTCGTCACCCTGCCGCTGTCGGGCAACCCCCGGGCCCGGATGCAGGGCGTGCGCGACGGGTTCGTCAAGCTGCTGTGCCGCCCCGGCACCGGCATCGTCGTCGGGGGTGTCGTCGTCGGCCCGCGCGCCAGCGAGCTGATCCACCCGGTGTCGATCGCGGTCGCGGAGTCCCTGACCGCCGACCAGCTGGCCCAGGCGTTCACGGTCTACCCGTCGGTCAGCGGCTCCATCGCCGAGGCCGCCCGCCGCCTGCACCGCTTCTGAGCGCGCGTCAGCCGCCGAAGAACTCGTTGCCCCCGCCGACCCTACCCTGCTGGAACCCGTAGAGCTCGGCCTGCGCGTGGGCGTGGTGTCGGACCTCGCGGACCAGGTGCTCGTCGACGTACACCGGGAACCGCTCGTCGTCGGCGTCGCGCGCGATCGCGAGCGGGACGTAGCGCGAGCCCACCAGCACCAGTCGCATCCGGGGGGCCTGGCCGTGCAGCAGCCGGTTGGCGTCGGCGCGGCAGACGGGGACCCGGCGCTCGACCCCGCCGGGCGGTGCCCAGGTGACCTCGGTCGACGAGGGTCCGTGCTGGGGGTTGAAGAAGCACTCCGCGAGCCGGTCCGGCCGGCGAGAGCCGGCGACGGTGGCCAGCACGCACGCGCGCTGGTGACGTCCGTCGACGAGGTCGGCGGCGACCGGGTCGAGGTCGGCTGCGACCTCGGCGGCCACGAGGCCGGCCTTCGCGCGCTCGTAGGACTCCAGGGCGTGGCGGTAGTAGGCGGTGGCGTCGGGGCCGAGGGTGTCGGCCAGGGTGTCCAGGTGCAGCTGGCCGAGCTCCTCGCCGAAGACCGTGATGTCCTCGCGCAGGTAGCGGCGCCGGGCCGAGAACTGCTCGTAGGCCTCCGCGCGCTCCTGCCGGCGACGCCTCCGGGGGGCGAACGGGTTCACGGTGCCTCCTGCGGGCGGGGGTGGGGGTGGTCGCGGCGTGCGGAGCGGTCGTGGTCTTCCGCGGCTGCGGCTGCGGCAGCCACTGACGTACTCTCACCTGGCCTCCACCCCTTCGCACCACCCGGCCCCCCGCAAACCTCCCCCCACGCCCAGGAGTCCCGGTGAGACGTCTCGTCGCCGCCACAGCCACCGCCGCCGCCGTCGCGCTCTCGGCCCACCTCGGGCTGCCCGCGACGGCGCAGGCCGCCGACCCCGCCGACCCCGCCGAGCCGCGCGCGGCCACGGTGCGCCTGCTCACCAACGGGTTCGGCCACGGCCGCGGCCTGTCGCAGTACGGCGCCCAGGCGCGCGCCAAGCTCGGACACACGCGCCAGGAGATCCTGCGCTTCTACTACCCAGGCCTGGCGACCGGCACCAGCACCGGCTCGATGAAGGTCCTGATCACCGCCGACACGTCGTCCGACGTCGTGATCGTCGACCGCGCCGGCCTCAGCGTGCGCAGCCTCGGCACCGGCAAGGCCTACCGCCTCGACAGCCCGGTGGCGGCGAAGCGCTGGAAGATCGTCGCGGCGTCCGGCGGGCGCAGCACCGTCGCGTGGCGGGCCGCCACCGGGTCGTGGCGCACGTGGCGCACCCTGGCCGGGCAGGCCGAGTTCTCCGCGGGCGGACTGCCGATCACCCTGGTCACACCGACGGGCACCAAGGCCTACCGCGGAGCCCTGCGCTCGGCTCTGCCGTCGTCGTCCGCGACCACGCGCGACACCGTCAACGTCGTCCCGCTGGAGTCCTACCTGCGCGGCGTGGTGCCCCGCGAGGTCTTCGCGTCGTGGCGCCCCGCCGCGCTACAGGCCCAGGCGGTCGCCGCCCGCACCTATGCCGCCTTCGAGCGCAACGACCGTTCGACGCGCTACTTCCACGTCGACGACACGACGTCGTCGCAGGTCTACGGCGGCTACGCCGACGAGGTCGACACCACCGACGCCGCGATCAAGGCGACGGCCGGGCAGGTGCTCACCAGCGGCGGCCGGCCGGCGTTCACCCAGTTCTCGGCCAGCAACGGCGGCTGGACGGCCGGCGGCTCCCAGACCTACCAGGTCGCCCGCCAGGACAACGCCGACAAGGTGTTCCGCGGCGTCGAGGACTCGATCGCGCCCGCCGAGCTCGAGCGCGCGCTGCCGGCCATCGGCACCTTCGTCCGCCTCGACACGATCCGCCGCGACGGCCACGGCGAGTGGGGCGGCCGGGTGACGTCGATCCGGGTGGTCGGGTCGAAGGCGACCTCCACGCTGACCGGCGACCAGTTCCGGTCGTTCTTCGGGCTCAACTCGACCTGGTTCGTCGTGCGCGCCTGACCGGGCCGCTCAGCCCAGCACGACCACCAGGTCGCCGCCGTCGACGGCCTGGGTGACCGACACCGCGAGCCGCTCGACGGTGCCGGCGGCGGGAGCGGTGATCGAGGCCTCCATCTTCATCGCCTCGATGGTGGCGAGGGTCTGGCCGGCCTCGACGGTGTCGCCCTGGGCGACGGCCAGGGTGACGACGCCCTGGTAGGGCGCCGCGACGTGCCGGTCGTTGGCGGGGTCGGCCTTCTCGGCGACCGCGACCTCGGAGGAGACGCTGCGGTCGCGCACCGAGATCGGCCGCATCTGGCCGTTGATCATGGCCATCACGGTCCGGTAGCCGCGCTCGTCGGGGTCGCTGATCGCCGACAGCCCGATCAGCAGGGTCTTGCCCGGCTCGATCTCGACCTCGTGCTCGTCGCCCTGGCGAAGTCCGTAGAGGTAGTCGAGTGTCGGCAGCACCGACACGTCGCCGTAGGTCTGACGGACCTCGAGGAAGCTCTTGGTCGGGCCCGGGAACAGCAGCTCGTTGAGCGTACGACGCCGCGAGGGCGACCCGCCGGCGAGACCGGCCTCGGCCTCCGGGGTCAGCGACTCGGCCGGGGCCTTCCAGGTGCGTCCCTCGAGGGCCTTGGTCCGGAAGGGCTCGGGCCACCCGCCGGGCGGGTCGCCCAGCTCGCCGTTGAGGAAGCCGATGACCGAGTCGGGGATGTCGAACTTCTCGGGCGACGCAGCGAACTCCGCGGGGTCGGCGCCGATGCCGACCAGCGACAGGGCGAGGTCGCCGATCACCTTGGACGACGGGGTGACCTTGGGGATCCGGCCGAGCATGTCGTTGGCGGCGGCGTACATGTCCTCGACCTGCTCGAACTTCTCGCCGAGGCCGAGCGCGATCGCCTGCTGGCGCAGGTTGGACAGCTGGCCGCCGGGGATCTCGTGGCGGTAGACGCGGCCGGTGGGCGACGGCAGCCCCGACTCGAACGGCGCGTAGACCCGCCGGGTCGCCTCCCAGTAGGGCTCGAGGGCGTTGATCGCCGCGAGCGAGAGACCGGTCTCGCGGGCGGAGTGGTCGGTCGCGGAGACCAGCGCCGACAGGGGCGGCTGCGACGTCGTACCGGCCATCGAGGCGGTGGCGGCGTCGACCGCGTCGACGCCGGCGTCGATGGCGGCCAGCAGGGTGCCGAGCTGGCCACCGGCGGTGTCGTGGGTGTGCAGGTGGACCGGCAGGTCGAAGCGCTCGCGCAGGGCGGTGACCAGTGTGCGGGCGGCGGGGGCGCGCAGCAGGCCGGCCATGTCCTTGATCGCGAGCACGTGGGCGCCGGCCTCGACGATGCGCTCGGCGAGCCGCAGGTAGTAGTCGAGGGTGTAGAGCTTCTCGCCCGGGCTCGACAGGTCGCCGGTGTAGCAGAGACAGACCTCGGCGAGCGTGGTGCCGGTCGCGCGCACGGCCTCGATGGCGGGGCGCATCTGCTCGACGTCGTTGAGCGCGTCGAAGACCCGGAAGACGTCGATGCCGGTGGCCGCGGCCTCCTCGACGAACGCCTCGGTGACCGCGCGGGGGTAGGGCGTGTAGCCGACGGTGTTGCGGCCGCGCAGCAGCATCTGCAGCTGGATGTTGGGCACTGCCTGGCGCAGCGCGGCCAGCCGGTCCCAGGGGTCCTCGCCGAGGAAGCGCAGCGCGACGTCGTACGTCGCCCCGCCCCAGGCCTCGAGCGACCACAGCTCAGGGGTGGTGCGCGCGACGTGGCCGGCGACCGTGAGCAGGTCGCGGGTGCGGACCCGGGTGGCGAGCAGTGACTGGTGGGCGTCGCGGAAGGTCGTGTCGGTGACCGCCACGGTGTTCTGCTCGCGCAGCCGGCGGGCGAAGGCCTCGGGGCCGAGCTCGAGGAGCAGCTGCCGGGTGCCGTCGGGCGCCGGGACGTCGAGGTCGACGTCGGGCAGCTTGGTCGCCGGGTCGAGCGTGACGGGAGCGGCGCCGTGGGGCTGGTTGACGGTGACGTCGGCCAGGTAGCTGAGCAGCTTGGTGCCGCGGTCGCCCGAGCTGCGGGCGTTGAGCAGGTGGGGGTGGGTCTCGATGAACGACGTCGTGACGCGCCCGGCGGCGAAGTCGGGATCGTCGAGGAGCGCCTGCAGGAACGGGATGTTGGTGGCCACGCCGCGGATGCGGAACTCCGCGACGGCGCGGCGCGACTTCTCCACGGCCTTCTCGAACGTGCGGCCGCGACAGGTCAGCTTGGCCAGCATCGAGTCGAAGTGGGCCGAGACCTCGGCGCCGGTGTAGACGGTGCCGCCGTCGAGACGGACGCCGCCGCCGCCGGGGGAGCGGTAGGTCGTGATGATCCCGGTGTCGGGACGGAAGTTGTTGGCCGGGTCCTCGGTGGTGATCCGGCACTGCAGGGCGGCGCCGCGCAGCACGATGTTGTCCTGCGACAGGCCGAGGTCGGCGAGGGTCTCACCCGAGGCGATCCGCAGCTGGGACTGGACGAGGTCGACGTCGGTGACCTCCTCGGTCACCGTGTGCTCGACCTGGATGCGGGGGTTCATCTCGATGAAGACGTAGTTGCCGTCGGGGTCGAGCAGGAACTCGACGGTGCCGGCGTTGCGGTAGCCGATCTCCTGGGCGAAGCGCACCGCGTCGGCGCACATCCGCTCGCGCAGCTCCGGGTCGAGGTTGGGCGCCGGGGCGATCTCGACGACCTTCTGGTGCCGGCGCTGCACCGAGCAGTCGCGCTCGAAGAGGTGGATGACGTTGCCCTCGCCGTCGGCGAGGATCTGCACCTCGATGTGGCGCGGCTCGACGACGGCCTGCTCGATGAACACCGTCGGGTCGCCGAAGGCGCCCTCGCCCTCACGCATGCAGGTCTCGACCGCCTCGCGGAGGTCCTCGGGGCGCTCGACACGGCGCATCCCGCGGCCGCCGCCACCGGCCACGGCCTTGACGAACAGGGGATAGGGCATCCCGGCGCCGTCACGCGCGGCCTCGGTCGCGGCCACCAGGGCGTCGACGTCGGTGCCGGGCTCGACGCTGGCCAGCGTGGGTACGCCGGCCGCCTTGGCCGCCGCGATCGCGCGCGCCTTGTTGCCGGTCAGCTCCAGGACCGTCGACGTGGGCCCGACGAAGGTGATGCCGGCGTTGGCGCAGGCCTCGGCGAGGGCGGGGTTCTCGGACAGGAAGCCGTAGCCGGGGTAGACGGCGTCGGCGCCGGCCTTGACGGCCACGGCGACGATCGCCTCGGGGTCGAGGTAGGCGCGCACCGGGTGGCCGCGCTCGCCGATCTCGTAGGCCTCGTCGGCCTTGAGGCGGTGCTCGGACCACCGGTCCTCGTGGGGGAAGACGGCGACGGTGCGCGCACCCACCTCGTAGGCCGCGCGGAACGCCCGGATCGCGATCTCGCCACGGTTGGCCACCAGCACCTTCGAGAACATGGGCGTCAACCTAGTGGGGCGGGTGGTGCGGTCCCGTTGCCGATCTCAGACCCCGGGCGAACCGCCCGTCGCAAACTGCGACACCAGCCCCGGGATGGCCGCGTCGGCCAGCCGCGCGGCCGCGTCCTCGGGCACGTCGAGCAGCCCGACCGACCCGCCGCCGCCGGCCGTCGTGGCGGCCAGGGTGGCGAGCCCGACGCGGCGTTGGAACCAGGTGGCGCGCAGGTTCCAGCCGATGACGTGGTCGACGTCGAGGACCTCGCGGCGGCGTACGAGGCTGCCCGAGCGACTGACCAGGTGGCCGTCGACGAGGGCGTGCCCCAGGCCCGCGACCCGGTCGGCGGCGACCACCGCTGCCCCCGCGAGCACGACCAGGGTCGGCAGCAGGAGCCACCAGGGACCCCCGGCCACGACGGCCACGACCGCAGCGGCGAGGAGGACTAAGGGCAGCAGCAGGGCGCGGGTCCAGCGACGGCGCGCCGCCGCCGGCCCGTGCGTGGTGAGGGCGACGTCGACGGGGGCCGCGGTGCCGAGCAGCAACCGGGCGGCCGCGGGGGCGACGGTGGCCGACGACGGGGGCACCAGCATGGAGCTGCCGGTCTCGGAGCGGTCGACGCCGGTGACGATCGCCTGCAGGTGGCGCCCGCCGGTGAGCCGCAGGGCCAGGGGCTCGCCGATCGCGACGCCGGCCAGCCGCTCCTCGTCGATGCTGGTCTCGCGGGTGGTGAGCAGCCCGCGGCGCACGTGCCAGGCGCCCGCCTGCCGGGTCAGCGCAAAACCCCCGTTGGTCACGAGGTAGCCGAGCACCGACACCACGAGGAGCACGACCAGCAGGGCGAGCAGGCCGACGGCGATCCCGACCATCGACGGCACGTGCACGCCGCCGCTGCCGAGGTCGTCCCAGGCGTCGAACGAGTCGAGCAGCTGGCTGGCGCCGCCGAGGGTGGCGGCGAGGACGACGAGGCCGGTGCCGGTGAACGGCGCGAACCGCAGCCACCGCGGGTCGAACGCGACGACCGTCTGCACGTCGTACGACGCGGCTCGGGGAGGGTCGTCCGGGCCGCCCGATCCGCCCGGGCCGCCCGATCCGTCTGCGTCGTCCCCGGTGACCGGCGCGGCGTGGAGCAGCTCGGCACGCAGCGCGCGGGCGCGCTGCACAGGGAGGCCGTCGAGGTCGAGGGCGTCGCCGTCCGCCGACGCCGCCAGGCCCGTGCCGATGCGCAGCGTGGTCAGCCCGAGCACGCGGTGGGTGAGCGACGCGGTGAGGTCGACGGTGCGGACCCGGTCGAGCGGCGTCGAGGTGATCTTGCGGCTGAGCAGCCCGCGGCGCAGCTCGATCCGGCCGGCGCCGATGCGGTAGCGCGTCGTGAGGTAGCGCAGCACCCCGAGCGCGACCGGCACCAGGACGCCCAGCAGCTGCCAGGGCGCGCCGCCGGACGTCGTACCGGCCACGAGCAGCGCGATCAGCGCCGGCAGGAACCGGACCAGCTCGCGGATCGGCAGCACCAGCAGCATCCGGGGATCGAGCCGCTGCCACTCCACCGTCGCAGGGGGCGTCACGGGGGGCGTCGGAGCGCTCACGTGGCGTCGCCGCCGACGGCGTCGGCCTGCCGGGTGAGGTCGTCGACCAGGCGCCGCGCGACGTCGCGGTCGAGACCGTCGATGCGCAGCTCGCCCGCGGCCGACGCGGTCGTGACGGTGACACTGGCCAACCGGTAGAGGCGCGCGACCGCGCTCTCGGCGTAGTCGACGGTCTGGATGCGGCTCATCGGCGCGATGCGGCGCTCGCGCGCCCACCAGCCGGTCTGCGTGTAGACGGCCGTCTCGGTGGTCTCCCAGCGGTGCACCAGGAACCGCCACCGCGGTACGACGGCCGCCCAGGCCACGACCACCGCGCCCAGCACGGCGAGGGTCCAGGCGGGCACCTCCCACACGAGCACCGCCACGAGCAGCACGCCCAGCGCGACCGCACCCTCGACGACGGCCGACACGGTCCACATGGCGCGGGCGCGCGGGCTGACCCGGTGGGCGGGGTCGCGCAGGCTGATCCCGGGTTCGGACATGCGCCCGAGCCTAGGAGCCTGCTGAACAACCGCGCGGCGCCCACGCCGCGACAGCCGCACGCTGGCGGCGTTGCCGCTCCTCGCAAGGCGACGGCCGACCTTCGAAGCGGCGCCTTGCCATCGCACGACTCTCGCGACGCGGGCATCCACGCTCTTGTTCACCAGGCTCCTAGGCTCCGTAGTCTGGCGGCCGTGGAGCTGGAGTTCAGCGGTGCGGTCTACTCGTGGCGCGGGCCGGCGCCCTACCACTTCGTGGCGGTGCCCGAGCCCGAGCGCACCGAGCTCGCCGACGTCGCCCGGCTGGTGTCCTACGGCTGGGGGATGATCCCGGTGGCCGGCCGCATCGGCGCCACCGACTTCACCACGTCGCTGTGGCCGCGAGAGGGCGGCTACGTGGTGCCGGTCAAGGACGCCGTACGCCGCGCCGAGGGCATCGAGCTCGACGACGTCGTGACGGTGCCGCTCCGGGTGGCCATGCCCGGGACCGACTGAGGGTCAGCGGCTCCACTCGTACGGCGTCGTGGTGGTCACCTTCACCAGCCCGGCGCGCTCGAGGATCGGCCGGGAGTACTCGGTGCTGTCGCTGTTGACCAGGGTCCTGCCGCGGCGCAGGGCCGACCGCGCCCGCTCGGCGGTCAGCGCGCGGTAGATGCCGCGCGAGCGCCACTCGGCCAGCGTCGCGCCGCCCCAGAGCCCGGCGAAGTCCGTGCCCGCGACCGGCTCGAGTCGTCCGCAGGACACGATCTCGCCGTCCACCTCTGCCACCCAGATCTCCATCTCGCTGTCCGCGGACTGCATCCGGTGGACGAGGTGGTCGGCCATGCCGGCGAAGGGCCGCCCGAACGCGACGTCGGCCATCGCGCACATCCGGCGCACATCGTCGGGCTCGCTGACCTGCCGGACGACGACGCCGTCGGGAAGGGGGGCGTCGCCGACGAGGTCCTCGGCGCGCCCGACCATCACCGACTCCGGCTCCTCGGGCTCGAACCCGTGCTCCAGCAGGAGCTCGTGCAACCCGGGCGCGTGGTCGTGACCGCGCGTCTTCCACTCCAGGCTGGCGACCTCGGGGTCGGCCGCGTAGTGCGCGACGGTGGCGGACACGAGCTCGCGCAGCGCCACGCCCGTCGCGCCGTCGAGGTCGCGGTAGGTCACGAACCCGCGTCCACTGCCCGACCGCGCCCACAGCAGGGGACCGTGGCGCTCGACGTGCGCCATCGTGGCCACCTCGGCCTCCTCGCGCAGCTGGCTGTCGTAGGCGGCGAGCAGGACTGCGGGGTCGAGGTCGGGCACGAGGAGGAGCCTCGCGGTCGGGGAACGCGGCAGCAACCGAGTTGTCACCCACGTCGGTCGAGGTGCGAAGGCCGCCAGGCCTGAGCCTCGAGACCCCCGCAGCCAGCGCCCAGGCCGGTCAGGCGCCGGCCGGCACCTCGCTCGGGGAGACCGCCTCCCGGTCGGCGCGGTTGCCGAGGCGGGTGCCGACGGCCGAGGCCCAGACCACGAGCACGCCGAGGGCGACGACGGCCAGGAAGGCGCCGATGCTCACGACGGCCCAGGCGCCGGAGGTGGTGTCCTCGGAGCAGCTCGGGCTGTCGACCTTGCAGACGACGTCGCGAGGCCACCCGAGGACGATGGTTCCCGCCGCGACGACGGCGAGGGTCGCCCAGGCGAAGCGGAGGCGGGTGATCAGGAGGTCGGCAGGAGTGCTCACGAGCAGATCATCCGCGTCGGGCGCCGTCTTGTCAGCCGTTCGCGACAGCCCGCCCGGCCGCACGCCCGGAGAAGATGCACCCGCCGAGGAACGTGCCCTCGAGCGCGTTGTGGCCGTGCACGCCACCGCCGCCGAACCCGGCGACCTCACCCGCGGCGTACAGGCCGGGGACCGGGGAGCCGTCGGCACCGAGCGCGCGCGAGGACAGGTCGGTCTGGATGCCGCCGAGGGTCTTGCGGGTCAGGATGTTGAGGCGGACGGCGATCAGCGGGCCGTGGTCGGGGTCGAGCACCTTGTGGGGCTTGGCGACCCGGACGATCTTGTCGGTGCGCGAGCGCCGGGCGTTGGCGACGAGCATCAGCTGGGCGTCCTTGGAGAAGCCGTTGTCGAGCTCGCGGTCGCGGGCCACGATCATCGCCTCGACGGTGGCCACGTCGAGGTCGGGGGCGCCGCCGCGCGACAGCTTGTTCATGCCGGCGACGAGGTCGTCGATCGTGTCGGCGACGACGAAGTCCTCGCCGTGCTCCTTGAACTTCTCGACCGGCGTCGGCGCTCCCTTCGAGAGCCGCTCGCGCAGCAGCACCCGCAGGTCCTTCTCGGTGATGTCGGGGTTCTGCTCGGAGCCGGAGAGCGCGAACTCCTTCTCGATGACCGTCTGGGTCGTCACGAACCACGAGTAGTCGTAGCCGGTCTTGAGGATCTCCCGCATCGTCTGCAGGTTGTCGCAGCCCGGGAAGTTGGGGGCTGCGAACCGCTTGCCGGTCGCGTCGAGCCACAGCGACGACGGGCCGGGGATGATCCGGATGGCGTGGTCGGGCCAGATCGGGTCCCAGTTGTGGATGCCCTCGGTGTAGTGCCACATCCGGTCGCGGTTGACCACGCGCGCACCGGCGGCCTCGCTGATCGCCAGCATCCGCCCGTCGACGTGGGCCGGTACGCCGGAGATGAGGTGCTCGGGGGCTGCCCCCATCCGCTCGGTCGGCCACGTCTGGCGCACCAGGTCGTGGTTGCCGCCGATGCCGCCGGAGGTGACGATGACGGCCGGCCCGCGCAGCTCGAAGGTGTCGACGACGACCCGTGACGACGCCGCGCCGCGGACCTCGTCGCTCGGCTCCAGCACGGACCCACGGACGCCGACGACGGTGCCGTCCTCGACGATCACCTCGTCGACCTGGTGTCGGAACGCGAACCGCACCAGGCCGCGCGCCTCGCCGGCCAGCACGGGCTCCTCGAAGACCCGCACCACCTCGGGGCCGGTGCCCCAGGTGAGGTGGAAGCGTGGCACCGAGTTGCCGTGGCCCTGGGGGTCGGCGCCGCCGCGCTCGGCCCAGCCGACCATCGGCACGGACCTCAGGCCGAGCTCGTGGAGGTAGTCACGCTTCTCGCCGGCCGCGAAGTCGACGTACGCGCGCGCCCACTGGCGGCCCCAGTCGTCGCCCCGCTCGTCGACGGAGTCGCCGAACTGCGCCGAGCCCCACCAGTCCTGCAGGGCGAGCTCCTTCGAGTCCTTGATGCCCATCCGGCGCTGCTCGGGGGAGTCGACCAGGAACAGCCCGCCGAGCGACCAGAACGCCTGGCCGCCGAGGTTGGCGCGGTTCTCCTGGTCGAGCACCAGGACCTTCTTGCCGGCGAGCACGAGCTCGTGGGTCGCGACGAGGCCGGCCAGGCCGGCCCCGACGACGATGGCGTCGGGCTCGAAGTCACGGGGGGAGCGGGGGGAGGTGGTCACGGGTTCTCCTCGAAGAGTGGGCGGAGCAGGTCGGCGAGGGCGCGCAGGGTCGCCTCGTCGCGGTCGGGGTCGGGCAGGACGTGTGCGACAGCGGCCTCACCGTCGAGGTAGTTGACGACGATCCGCAGCGCCGCCTGGTGGTGGGTGGTCCAGGGGCGGCCGGCGGGGGCGAGCGCGGCGACGGCCGAGCCGGTACGCCGGTGGTAGTCGCGCAGTGCCGGGGCGAGGTCGGCGCGCAGCTCGGCGTCGGTGCGCGCGGCGCGCACCAGCTCGTGCCAGACCTGGTTGGGCCGTGAGCGCACCAGCGCGCGCAGGTGGCGCAGCGCGTCGAGGAGGCCGAGGCCGTCGGGCACGTGGTCGGTCTGCCGCTCGGCGACCCGGGCGGCGGTCGCGACCAGCAGGGCCCGGCGGTGCGGGAAGTGCCGGAACAGCCCGCCCTGGCTGACCCCGGCCTCGGCGCAGACCGCGGCGACCGTCGTGTCGGCGTACCCGCGCACATGGACGACGACCTCGGTCGCGTCGAGCAGCCGGGTCACGGTCGCCGTACGACGCTCGAGCTGGGTGGGCACGCCCCCGACCCTAACTTGGCGAGTGCTTGCTCGCTAACTAGGCGTCCAGATGCCTTGTGGTCGATCAGATGTTCGAATAAAGTACTGCCATGCCCTCCCTTCTCGATCAGGTCCGCAGCCTGCGTGCTGTGCTGGTCGACGAACGGATCGACCCAGGCGCCCACGACCCAGCCGCCGACGCGGCCCGGGTGGAGCTGATCGCCGCCCTCGAGCGGCTGAAGTCGGCCGCGTGCGCCGCACAGGCCGACCTGACGGTCGGCCTCGACGCCTCGGTCCGCGAGCAGCAGTCCGCAGCGGACGTCCCGACCCGTCGGCGGGGTCGAGGCGTCGCAGCGGAGGTCGCGCTGGCCAGGCAGGAGTCGCCCCACCGCGGTCAGGTGCTGCTGGGCCTGGCCAAGGACCTGGCCACCGACCTGCCCGCGACCCGGACGGCGCTGCGCGAGGGTCGGCTCAACGAGTTCCGGGCGATGGTGGTCGCGCGTGAGACCGGGTGCCTCGACCGCGACGACCGGGTGGTGGTCGACGGCGAGGTGTGCGGTGACGCCGACTTCCTCCACGGTCTCGGCACCGGAGAGCTGGTCGCCGAGCTGCGCAGGCGGGCCTACGCCGCCGACCCGACCTCCGTCGTACGCCGCCACGAGCGCGCCGTGTCCGAGCGGACCGTCTCGGTCCGCCCCGCTCCCGAGGGCATGGCCTACCTGACGGGGCTGTTGCCGATGCCGCAGGCCGTCGCCTGCTGGGCCAACCTCTCCAGGTCCGCCGACACCGCGCGGGCCGGGGGAGAGGGTCGCGGACGTGGTCAGGTGATGGCCGACCTCATGGTCGAGCGACTGACCGGTCAGGCCGAGGCCGACGCTGTTCCCGTCGTCGTCGACCTCGTCATGTCCGACGGCTCCCTGCTCGGTGCCGACCCCGAGCCGGCGACGGTGCCGGGCTGGGGGCCGGTGCCCGCCCAGGTCGCGCGCGAGATGGTCGCCCGGGCCTCCGACGCGCTGCAGGCCTGGGTCCGTCGTCTGTACGCCGACCCCGCCGGCCACCTTGTCGCGATGACGACCCGACAGCGGCTCGCCACCGAGGGTCTGGCCACCTTCTTGTCGGTGCGCGACCAGGGCACCTGTCGCACCCCGTGGTGCGACGCCCCGATCCGCCATGCCGACCACGTCGTGGCGTGGGCCGACGGCGGGCCGACCGACGCCGATCAGCTGCAGGGCCTCTGCGAGGCCTGCGACTACGCCAAACAGGCCCCCGGCTGGCGCCAGCGGGTCGCCGACGACGACAGCGGCCGCCATGCCGTCGAGACCACCACCCCCGCCGGTCAGCGATATCGCTCTCGGGCCCCCGCCCCACCACGTCCGGCCGGTGTACCCCGTGACAACCGGCTTGCCCAGGTCGACCTGATGAGTCCGGTCGAGCGGCGCGTCACCGCGGTGCTCGACTCCTACCGCGCTGCGTGACGCCAGGGCGCCGGCGCGCCCGGAGATGTGAGTCGTCAGCGGGCCAGCAGGAGAGTCGCCGCCTAGGGTTCGCCCATGGGATGGAAGTTCTGGAAGCGAGAGCCGACCGACGCCGAGCGGAGCCTGGCGGCCCTCCAGGAGCAGGCGACCGTGCGGACGCCGACCACGCCGACCGACCAGCCCCTGACCCCCCGCGAGGCCGAGGGGATGGAGCACATGAACCAGGTCATCCGCGAGCTCGAGGAGCTGATGGGGCCGGCGACCCCGGAGGGGGAGGCCGGCCACTTCATGCTCGAGGTGACCGCGGTCCGGGCGGGCGCCGACGGGGCCGTGGTCCTGACCGGTGGCGTCCACGAGGGTGCGGTCGGGCCCGACGACCTGGTCGGGCTGGTGGTCCTGGCGCCCGGCATGGCCGAGATCGACCCGTCCCTGCCGGCCGCCGAGCTCGCTGAGCAGCAGACGCAGGCCTGGCTCGGCACGCGCGCCAGGACCGCCACCGTCGTGTCCTGGTGTGCCGACGGCCCGGACGGCCCCGAGCTCGCCCTCGCGGGCCTGGCCCCGAGCGACGTCGGTGTCGGGTCGATGGTGATGCGCTGAACCCCGTCAGCGGCGCCAGGAGCGGGCAGGCCGACCCCGTCAGTCGGAGCGGTCGGTCTCGACCGGGTGGGCGACGCCGTTGAGGTCGTGCGGCAGGTCGGCGTAGGCCCATTGGTGCACGCGTGCGTGCAGGCAGGCCACCTCGACGTCCCCGGCTCGCAGCACCTCGAGCAGCTCGGCGTGCTCGTCGGCGACGTGCCTCAGGTCGGGGCCGGCGACGACCAGCGCGATGGCGGTCCGGGCCTCGATCTGCAGCCCCTCCCAGGCGCGGTCGAGGAGGAAGTTGCCGCTGGCCTGGACGATGCGCCGGTGGAACCGGCTGCTGGCCAGGCCCATGGCGTGCGGGTCCCCGCCCTCGGCGCTGCGGTACATGTCGGCCACGTCGCCCTCCAGCGCCTCCCAGGGGAGCCTCCCGCCGATCATCGCCAGCCGGGTGGCCGTCTCCTCGAGGGCGGCCCGCACCACGTAGGCCTCGCGCAGCGTCTGCTCGACGAAGGGGAGCACGTGTCGGCCCCGTCGTGGACGGCTCTCGATCAGGCCCAGGCCCTCGAGCTCGCGCAGCGCCTCGCGGACCGGGGCCTGGCTGGTGCCGAAGTCGGCGGCGATCTTGGTCTCGACCAGCCGCTCCCCGCTCTCCAGCTCGCCGGAGACGATCGACTCGACGAGGCCGTCGCGGATCCGCTCGCTGAGCGTCGGCTTGGCGACCCGGCCGGTGGGGGTGCGCTCTGCGGGCCCGGAGGTCGTCATGCGCAAGGGCTCTTCTTCCCGTGGAGGAGGTGCGGCCGTCGCACGACTCCGGACGGCGGTGTTGACCAGCATAGGGCCACCGGATACGGTCATTATCGATATCGATAATGGAGGCCAGATGCTCACCGAGGTGCACGTTCCCGACGACCTGTCCGAGGCCGTCCGGCTCGTCGGGGGTGGGGCGGGAGTCCTCAGCGGCGGCACCAGCGTGATGCCGCGGCTCAACGACCACGCGTCGCCGCCCACCGAGCTGGTGAGCCTGCGCCGCGTCGGCCTGGCCGGCGTCCGCGTCGACGGGACGACCGTCCGGATCGGCGCGACGACCACGTTGGCGCAGGTCGAGCACGACGACCGGATCGCGTTCCTGTCGCCGGTGGTGCGCTCGATCGCCTCGGTGCCGGTGCGCAGCCTGGCGACCGTGGGGGGCAACCTCTTCGCCCGGCAGCCGTACGGCGACCTGACCGTGGCGCTGGTCGCCCTGGACGCCCGGGCGTCGGTGGCCGACGCGTCCGGCGTCCGCGAGGAGGCGGTGGACACGCTGGTCGGACAGCACCACGGTGTGGTCACCGAGGTCCTGCTCGAGGCTCCCGCCCCGGGCACCTTCCGCTACCTCAAGGCGACCCGGCGTCGCTTCAACTCGGCCTCGATCGTGACGGTCGCCGCGGTCGTCGAGCAGCACGACGGCGTCGTGTCCGCCGTCCGCGTCGCGCTCGGGGGAGTCGGCCCGCAGATCGTCCGTGCGGTCGCCGTCGAGACGGCCCTGGTCGGCCGGCCCCTCGACGAGGACGCCGTCGCGGCAGCCGCGCAGGCCGGTCTCGGCGAGCTCGCCCCGGCCGACGACGCCTACGCCTCGGCCTGGTACCGAGCCCGCGTGTTCCCCGTCCACCTGCGCCGAGCCCTGCTCGGGCGCTGACCGAGAAGAAGGTCCCGCGATGACGGTCAAGATCGTCAACCTCAAGCTCAACGGCGTCGACAGGGCGTTCATGGCCCGGCCCGACACCACCCTGCTCCTCGGTCTGCGCGACCAGCTCGGGATGACGGGCGCCAAGCGCGGCTGCGCCCAGGGCGCCTGCGGCTCCTGCACGGTGCTGCTCGACGGCAGCCCGGTGGTGTCCTGCCTGGTGCCCGCCGTCACGGTCGACGGCTGCGCCGTCGGCACCATCGAGGGCCTGTCCGACGGTCAGGCGCTCAGCGACGTGCAGCAGGCGTTCCTCGACGGGTTCGCGACGCAGTGCGGCTTCTGCACCCCCGGCATGATCATCTCCGCCGAGGCGCTCCTGGAGCGCAACCCCGACCCGACGACCGACGAGGTCCACGAGGCCATCAGCGGCAACGTGTGCCGGTGCACCGGCTACGAGCCCATCGTCACCGCGATCCTCGATGCCGCCGCCCGTCGTCGTGGTGCGATCGCCGCCACCACCCCCGAGACCGACGCGGGTCCGCCGCCGACCACGGCGTACGAGTCCTCCGAGGGCATGCGGGCGGACGTCTGATGGCCAAGATCAACCCGATCGACAGCGAGTTCTTCAAGGACGAGCGCTCGTCGAGCTTCACCGTCATCGGCACGCCCGCGCAGCGGTCCGACGCGCTGGGCCACGTCACCGGCAAGACCGAGTTCTTCGAGGATCGTGCGTTCCCCGACCTGGCTCACGTCAAGATCCACCGCTCGGTCCACCACCACGCCCTCATCGACAGCGTCGACTGCTCCGAGGCGCTCGCGGTCCCCGGCGTGCTGCGGGTCATCACCCACCGCGACGTCCCGGCCAACTGGTACCTCGTGCTGCGCCTGATCGGCGTCGAGCCGTACGACGAGCCGGTCCTGGCCGAGGACCGTGTCCTCTACGTGGGGGAGCCGATCGTCGCGGTGGTGGCCGACACCGAGGCGGCGGCCATCGAGGGGGCCAGTCGCGTCAAGGTGTCCTACACCGAGCTGCCTGCGGTCCTCGACGTCGAGGAGGCACTGTCACCGGACGCGCCGGTCATCAAGAAGGACGGCACCAACTACTTCGTCTACGAGGGACACCACGCCCGGCGCATCCGCTTCGGCGACGTGGAGCAGGGGTTCGCGCAGGCCGACCACGTCTTCGAGTGGCGCTACAGCTCGGCACCCATCGAGCACGCGCCCACCGAGACCACGGGATGCATCGTGGTCCCGCAGGCCGGCAACCGCCTGCTCATCCACTCCAACACCCAGGCCGCGTTCTTCACCCTCGACAACACCGCGCTGATCCTGGACCGCCCGTTCACCGACCTCCAGGTCAAGGGCGGCACCGTGGGCGGCGGCTTCGGCGGCAAGGTCGACGTGATGGTCGAGCCGCTGGCCTGCATCGCCGCGACGCTGACCAACCGTCCGGTCAAGTTCGTCTACAGCCGCGAGGAGGAGATGCAGGTCTCCTCTCCCCGGGCCGCGGAGCGCATCTACATCAAGGACGGCGTGATGGCCGACGGCCGGATCGTGGCCCGCAAGGTCATGCTCTACGTCGACTCCGGCGCCTACTCGCGGCACACGCCGTACGGCACCACGAAGGCGGCCGCCCACCTGCCCGGCCCCTACACGATCCCCAACGTCCACGCCGACTGTCACTGCGTCTACACCAACCGGACCCCGTCCAGCGCGATGCGCGGCTTCGGGGTGACCATCGCCGACTTCGCCATCGAGTCGCAGATGGACCGCATCGCCCGGGCCCTCGACCTCGACCCGCTCGAGTTCCGGCTGCGCAACGCCTACCGCGACGGGGACCTGAAGGCCCACCGCAAGGTCGCGTCGGGCACCGCCCTGATCGAGGTCATCCAGCGGGCGGCTGCCCTGGTGGGCCACGACCTCCCACCGGAGTACCTCGCCATGTCGTCGTCCACCCCGAGAGAGGCCTGAGCATGGCCCTGCTGCGTGGGCGCGGCTACGCGTCCGTCAACTACCCCACCGGGATGAACCTCGGCGGCGACCCCTCCCAGGCCCTGATCCACGCCACCACCATGGGCGGCTTCGTCGTCAGCCTCTCCTCGGTCGACCTGGGCCAGGGCCTCAAGACCATCGCGGCCCAGTGCGCGGCCGAGACCCTGGGCATGCCCATGGACAGCGTCATCGTCGACACCGCCGACACCGACACGGGCCCGCACTGCATGGGCACCTTCGCCAGCCGCGGCACCCACCGGGTCGGCAACGCCGTGATCATGGCGGCGCGCGAGGCCCGGGAGGTGATGCTGCAGGTCGCGGCCGAGGAGCTCGAGGTCGACGCGGACGACCTCGAGACCGACGGCTCGGGCTTCGTCAGGCTCAAGGGCAGTCCGGAGACCAAGATCCACATCCAGGACATCGCGCTGGCCGCGCACTTCAAGCAGGGCAAGACGATCTCCGGGCGCGGCATCTTCCTCAAGGAGCGCAGCTACCCGGTCCCCGAGACCGGTGAGATGGACCCCGACTCGGCCCAGGCGCACGCGTGCACGGTCGCCGAGGTCGAGGTCGACGACGAGACCGGCATCGTCACCGTCCTCAGCCTGCACAACGCCTACGAGATCGGCCGGGCCCTGAACCCCGCGATGGTGACCCAGCAGGTCGAGGGCGGGGCCTGGATGGGTGTCTCGCACGCCGTGTTCGAGTCGACCGAGCCCTACTACCCGAGCTCACGGGCCCACGGCCCCACCGACTTCTGCGAGTACCTGATGCCCGGACCGGCCGAGACCCCCGTCCAGACCAGCGTCATCCTCGAGCGACCGGCGGCCAACGGCCCGTTCGGCGCCAAGGGCATCGGTGAGATGACCGCCAACGCCCCGATCCCGGCCGTCGCCAACGCCATCTTCGACGCCTGCGGCGTGCGGATCACCGTGATGCCGTTCACCCCGGAGTCGATCCTGCGCGGTCTTGACGAGCTGCGCGCCGCGGAGCCGTCGACCTGATGCTCATCGACCACGCCACGCTGGACCGCGAGCTGTCCGAGCGCCGGTACTTCGCGGACGAGGGCCTGCTGACCGCCGTACGGCTGGCCGTCGCCCTGGGACGCCCGCTGCTGCTGGAGGGCGAGCCCGGAGTCGGCAAGACCGAGGTCTCGCACGTGCTCGCCGACGTACTCGGCCGCGAGCTCATCCGCCTGCAGTGCTACGAGGGGATCGACGTGTCCCAGGCGCTCTACGAGTGGGACTACCCCAAGCAGCTGCTGAGCCTGCGTGCCGCCGAGGTGGACGGTGCCGTGGTCCCCGACCTGTACGACGACGCGTTCGTCCTGGAGCGGCCTCTCCTCAAGGCCCTGCGCAGCCCGGCGGGAGCGGTCCTGCTGATCGACGAGATCGACCGCGCCGACAGCGAGTTCGAGGCGTTCCTGCTGGAGTTCCTCGACGGCTTCCAGATCACCATCCCCGAGACGGGCACGGTGACCGCGACCGTGCCGCCGGTCGTGGTCCTGACCTCCAACCGGACCCGCGAGCTGCACGACGCGCTCAAGCGTCGCTGCCTCTACCACTGGATCCCCTTCCCCCAGCCCGAGCGCGAGCGGGCCATCGTCGAGGCCCAGGCGCCCGGGCTGAGCGCACGCAGCGCCGCACAGCTGGTGCGCTCGGTCAACGTCATCCGCAGCCTGGGGCCGGTGAAGCGGCCGGGGATCGCGGAGTCGATCGCGTGGGCCCAGGGAGCCGTGGCGCTCTCGGAGGACGGCACCGCGTGGGGCGAGTCGCTGCGCGCGTCCCTCGGGCTCCTGGTCAAGAACGAGGAGGACGTCGAGCTGGTCGCGACCCACGACCGCGAGGTGTTCACCGATGCCGACGACTAGTCCCGCGGTGCGCCCGGCGACGGTCGACCCGCGCCTCGTCTCCCGCACCCAGGACCACCTGTTCGCCTTCCTGCGGGCCCTGCACGACGCGGGGCTCGCCGTACCGGCCACCAAGCAGCGCGACTTCCTCGCCGGCATCGAGACCATCGCGCCGTCCACCACCGGGCAGCTCTACTGGGTGGGGGTCGCCACGATCGTCACCTCCGAGTCCGGGCACCAGGTCTTCGACGAGGTGTTCCGCCGCTTCTTCGGCTCACCCGAGGACGCCGTCCTCGTCATCGACGAGCCTGCGGAGGACCCCGACGCGGACGCAGATGCGGAGGAGGAGCAGAGCTCGGCGCCGGGGGAGAGCCAGGCCGAGGACCTCCTCGTCGCGGAGACGAGCGGCTCGGGCCTGCGGGCCGGGCTGAGCAGCCCCGAGCTGCCCAAGCGCTTCGGGGGCACCTCGGCGTCGGCACGCGCGGTGATGCGCGAGATCGCCGCTGAGCTGCCCCGCGCGGTTCCCCGGGCGCGCTCGCGCCGCTACCGACCAGGACGTCGGCGCGACCGGGTGGACCTGCGCGCGGTCTACCTCGAGTCTCGGCGCACCCAGGGCGAGATCGTCCGGCTGCGGTGGCGGCACCGGCCGACGCAGACTCGTCGCGTCCTGGTGCTCATCGACGTCTCGGGCTCCATGAAGCAGCACAGCCCCGACTACCTCCGCTTCGCGCACACCGTGCTCGCAACATGCTCGGGCGTGGAGGTCTTCACCTTCGGCACCCGGCTGACCCGGGTGACCTCGGCCCTGCGCCACCGCGACGTAGACGAGGCGCTGGGCTCCTTGGCGCCGCTGGTCCTCGACGCTGACGGGGGGACGCTCATCGGCGAGAGCCTGACGGAGTTCCTGCGCGACGCGCACTTCGTGACCATGGCGCGGGGCGCGCTCGTGCTGGTCCTCTCCGACGGCCTCGAGCGCGGCGACTGCACGGCCATGGTCGGGGCCGTCGGGCGCCTCTCCCGGCTCGCGCACCGGCTCGTCTGGTGGTCCCCCCTGGCGTGCGACCCGGCCTACCGGCCGCTGACCCGGGGCATGGCCGCGGTGGTCGGCGACCTCGACGCCCTGGCGGGCGTCCGTGACCTCGAGACCGCGCTGACCCAGGTGCGCAGCTCGTTCTCCCGCGCTCCCGCGCACCACCCCACCAGGAGGAACCATGGCTGAGGAGCTGTACGACGGCGACATCGTCGACGCCCACCACCACGTATGGCGGCAGGCCGACATGCCGTGGCTCTCCGGTCCCATGGTGCCCCGCATCTTCGGACCCTACGAGCCGATCCGACGCGACTACCTGGTCGAGGAGTACGTCGAGGACGCCCGCGCCTCCGGCATCGGGACCTCGGTCTACGTGCAACCCAACTGGCCGCTGGACCGGGTCGTCGAGGAGGTGCGCTGGATCGCCGAGCTCCACGAGAGGACCGGCTGGCCGATGGCCATGGTCGGCTGTGCCGACCTGTTCTCCGAGGACGCCGGCGAGGTCATGCGGACCCAGCAGGCACTGAGCCCGCTCGTGGTCGGGACGCGACTCCAGCTGCACTGGCACGAGCGCCCGGAGTTCCGCTTCGCCGACGGCCCCGACCGCATGAAGGACCCGGTCTTCGACCGCAACCTCGCGAGCCTGCCCGATCTCGGCTGGCTCTTCGAGCTGCAGGTCTTCGCCGGCCAGATGTCCGACGCTGCCGCGCTGGTCCGGGCGCACCCCCAGGTCACCTTCGTCCTGGTCCACGCCGGCATGCTCGTCGACCGGGGCGACGCCGACGAGCTCAGCCGATGGCGCCTCGGCATGGACCTGCTCGCCGCCCTCCCCAACGTGGTGGTCAAGCTGACCGGACAGGGCACGTTCGTGCACCGCCTCGACCCCGACCTCCTGCGCTTCGTCGCCGACGAGGTCCTCGACCGCTTCGGGTCGGACCGGGCGATGTTCGGCACCAACTTCCCGGTCGAGAAGCTGTGGACCTCGATGCCCGAGCTGACCCGGGCGTGGAAGCGGGCGGTGGGTCACCGCATGCCCCGGGAGCAGGCCGACGTCTTCTCGCACACCGCCCGTCGCGTCTACGGGCTGGGAACCGCCGGTGCGTGACGTCCCCGTCCACGCCCGCATCCACGACCCCGTCCACGCCCCCAGCGGGCGCTGACCACACGAACCCAGGAGACGACATGGAACTACTGCGACTCGGGCCCCTCGGCGCCGAGGTCCCGGCCCTGCGGGTCGACGAGGCGGTCTACGACCTGCGGACCGTCACCGACGACATCGATCCGGACTTCCTCGCAGCCGGCGGTGTCGACCGCGTGCGCGAGGCCCACGACGCCGGCCGGCTGCACCTGCTCGACGGAGCCGAGGGGCTCCGGGTCGGCGTGCCGGTCGCTCGGCCGGGAGCGGTGCTGTGCATCGGCCAGAACTACGCCGCGCACGCGGCGGAGTCCGGCAGCGAGCCCCCGCGCGAGCCGATCCTGTTCTTCAAGGCCCGCAGCTGCCTGGTGGGCGCCGACGACGACATCGTCCTGCCCCCGGCGAGCACCCAGAGCGACTGGGAGGCCGAGCTGGTCGTCGTGATCGGCGCCCGCGCCAGTCGCCTCGCCTCGCCGGCGCAGTCCGCCGACGTCATCGCCGGGTTCACCGTGGGCAACGACGTGTCGGAGCGGAGCTGGCAGCTCGGCAAGGACGGCGGCCAGTGGTCGCAGGGCAAGAGCTTCGCGACCTTCGGTCCGCTCGGGCCCTCGATCGTGCTCGACCGGGTCGACCACGACGACCTCGCCATCAGGTCCTGGGTCAACGGCGAGCCCCGTCAGGACTCCCACACCGGGGACATGATCTTCGGCGTCGACCACCTGGTGTGGTGGCTCTCGCAGGTGCTGGTCCTCGAGCCGGGGGACCTGGTCTTCACCGGGACCCCGGAGGGTGTCGCCCTCTCCGGCCGCTACCCCTACCTCCGCGACGGCGACGTCGTCGAGATCTCGATCGACGGTCTCGGCCGTCAACGCCAGTCGGTCATCGCCGGCTGAGCCCACTGTTCCCACCCTGATCCACCTACGAAAGGAACGACCATGGCCTACTTCGTCCTCACCTACGGCTATCACGACACCCCTCTGCGGGCCGAGCGGCGTCCCGACCACATGAGCCACCTCGCCACGCTCGAGGAGGCCGGCTCCGTCGTCCTCGCCGGGCCGTTGGCCGACCTCACCGGGGGCATCATCGTCTTCTCCGCCGACGACCTCGACGCCGCGCAGGCACTCGTCGACCAGGACCCCTACACCCAGCTCGACGTGACCAAGGACCGCGTCCTGCAGGAGTGGAAGATCACCGTCGGTCCGTTCGCCGCCTGATGGACGCGGCCGCCGGGGCCGACCGCGTGGTCCGTGTGCTGGTGGCCCCCGACTCCTTCAAGGGAACCCACGGCGCGGACGTCGTGGCCGCCTCGGTGGCCTCCGGGCTGCGATCCGTCGGCGCCGAGCCGGTGCGGCTGCCGTTGGCCGACGGCGGCGAGGGCACCCTCGACGTGCTGCGTCGCGCCTTCCGCGGTGCGGTCCACCACGTGCCGGTGACCGGCCCCCTCGGGACGCCGGTCGTGGGGCGTTTCCTGGTCTCCGAGGACCGCCGTACGGCGGTGGTCGAGACGGCCTCGGCCAGTGGCCTCTCGCTCGTCGTACCGGACCCGAGGAGCGCCTGGGACGCCAGCACCCGCGGGACCGGCGAGCTCGTCGCGGCCGCCGTGGCCAGCGGAGCCGAACGCATCCTGCTCGGTGTCGGTGGCAGTGCCACCACCGACGGGGGTGCCGGGGCGATCGAGTCGATCCTCGAGCACGGCGGGCTGGGGGGCTGCCGCCTCGAGGTGCTCTGCGACGTGACCACCCCGTTCGAGCAGGCCGCCGCCGTCTACGCACCCCAGAAGGGCGCCGACACCGTGACCGTCGCCCGGCTCGAGGAGCGACTGGCGTCGCTGGCCGGACGGCTGCCGCGCGACCCACGAGGCGTGCCCCGGACCGGGTGCGCGGGCGGCCTGTCGGGTGGCCTGTGGGCCCGGTTCGGCGCCGAGCTCAGGTCGGGCATCGAGGTGGTGCTCGACGCTCTCGGCTTCGCTGCCGCAGCCCGGCCCTGTGCCGCCGTCATCACCGGCGAGGGGCGTCTGGACGGCCAGACCCGGGAGGGCAAGGTGATCGCCGGCGTGCTCGAGGCGTGCCGTCGGGCCGAGGGGCCCCTGCCGGTCCACGCCGTGGTGGGTCAGACCCGGCTGAGCGCCGCCGAGGCCGGAGCGCTCGGACTGTCCTCGGTCACGGTCGCCTCCACCGTCGACGAGCTCGTGGAGGCCGGTCGGCGGCTGGGCCGGCGACTCCTCGGTGAGCAGGACCTCGCCGCGTGGGCGACCTCGACCCGGCCCTGACGAGGGTCACCGCGCGGCGGGGGCGGGCGACGCGCCGACGCGCATCACCAGCACGAACACGCCGCCTGCGAGCAGCGCCCAGAACGCCGCCCCGACGCCGGCGATCGTCAGCCCGGACGCCGCGACGACGAACGCGACGGCGGCGGCCTCGCGGTAGCCGTCGTCGCCCAGGGCCGATGCCGCCGCCGAGCCGAAGGTGCCGATGAGGGCGAGCCCGGCGACCGTCGCGATGACACCGGCCGGGGCGGCCGCCGACACGGCGGTCACCAGCGCGGTCAGCGGACCCAGCAGCATGTAGGTGACGCCCGTGGAGACGCCGGCCACCCACCGGCGATCGGGGTCCTCCCCGGCGGTCGGCCCGGCCGAGATGGCCGCGGAGATCGCCCCGAGGTTGATGGAGAAGCCGCCGAGCGGCGCGGTGGCGACGGTCGTGACGCCGGTGTACATCAGCGCGGGGGCGAGCGGCGCGCGGTAGCCGAACGAGCCGAGGACCGCGACCCCGGGAATGTTCTGGCTCGTCATCGTCACCAGGTAGAGGGGCACCCCGATCGCGACCATGGTGGCGACGTCGACGGTGGGGGTGGTCCAGGTCAGGGTCGGGGCGAGGTCGCCCCCGGCGACCTCGGAGAGGGACCCGGAGGCCACGATGACCACGATCGCGGCGGCGAAGGCGCCGGGCACGGCCCACCGGCGGGCGACCCGCAGCAGCAGCAGCCAGACCACGAGCACGGGAGCGACGGCACCCGGCTGGTCGACCACGGCCAGGAACGGCTCGACGCACAGGCTCAGCAGCACGCCGGCGAGCATCGCGTTGGCCAGTGCGGTCGGGATCCGGCGCACCAGGTCGCCCAGCGGCCGGACCAGGCCGGTCGCCAGGTAGAGCAGGCCGGCGAGCGCGAAGGCGCCGACGGCGTCGGCGTACCCGCCGTCGGGCACGGTCGCGCCGGCGAGGAGGGCCGCGCCCGGGGTCGACCAGGCGATCGTCACCGGGATCCGGGTGCGCCAGGAGAAGAGCAGGCACCCCAGACCCATCGTCATGGTGACGACCAGCAGCCCGGAGGCCGCGTCGCCGGCGGAGGCACCGACGTGGTCCAGTCCGGCCAGGACGACCGCGAAGGAGGAGGTGAAGCCGACGACGGCGGTGACGATGCCGGCGACGACCGCCTGACCCAGCTGCGGGTCGCGGGAGGAGCGGTTGTTGATGTGTCAGTCCTTGATGTCGCAGATGGTCTGGCCGCTCGTCACGGTCGCGCCCACCTCCGCGGCCAGCCCGGTGACGGTGCCGGCCCGGTGGGCCTTGAGCGGCTGCTCCATCTTCATGGCCTCGATGACCACGATGGTGTCGCCCTCGGCCACGTCCTGGCCGTCGGTGACGACGACCTTGACGACGGTGCCCTGCATCGGGCTGGTGACCGAGTCGCCCGACGCGGCCGCGCCGGCCTTCTTGCCGCCCGCACGCTTCGGCTTCCGGGCTCCGCCCGCGGCGCCCCCGGACGACAGGCCGCCGAGACCGGAGGGGATGACCACCTCGAGGCGCCGACCGCCGACCTCGACGACGACCGTCTGCCGCTCCTGCGGCTCCTCGGCCTCGGCCACGTCGCCGCCGTAGGGCTCGATCCGGTTGTCGAACTCGGTCTCGATCCACTGGGTGTAGACGTGGAACGTCGTGCCGTCGCCGATGTACGCCGGATCGCGCACGACCGCGCGGTGGAACGGGATCACGGTGGGCATGCCGTCGACGACGAACTCGTCGAGGGCGCGACGCGAGCGCTCGAGGGCCTGGGTACGGTCACGGCCGCTGACGACGAGCTTGGCGATCAGGGAGTCGAACGCCCCGGGGATGGTCTCGCCCTTCTCGTAGCCGCCGTCGACGCGCACGCCCGGGCCCGAGGGCGGGCCCCAGGCCGAGAGGGTGCCGGGAGCGGGCATGAAGTTGCGGCCGCCGTCCTCGGCGTTGATGCGGTACTCGATGGCGTGCCCGGTGACCGGCGGGTCGTCGTAGCCGAGCTCCTCGCCGGCGGCGATGCGGAACATCTCGCGGACCAGGTCGATGCCGGTGACCTCCTCGGAGACGCAGTGCTCGACCTGGAGGCGGGTGTTGACCTCGAGGAAGGAGATGGTGCCGTCGGAGGCGACGAGGAACTCGCACGTGCCGGCGCCGACGTACGCCGCCTCGCGCAGGATCGCCTTGGACGAGGCGTAGAGCTCGGCGACCTGCTCGTCGGTCAGGAACGGCGCGGGCGCCTCCTCGACGAGCTTCTGGTTGCGGCGCTGGAGCGAGCAGTCGCGGGTGGAGACGACCACGACGTTGCCGTGGGAGTCGGCCAGGCACTGGGTCTCGACGTGGCGCGGCTTGTCGAGGAACTTCTCGACCAGGCACTCGCCGCGGCCGAAGGCGCTGATCGCCTCGCGGACCGCGGACTCGTAGGCGTCGGGGATCTCCTCGAGGGTGCGCGCGACCTTGAGGCCACGGCCGCCGCCGCCGAAGACGGCCTTGATGGCCACCGGCAGCCCGGCCTCCTTGGCGAAGGCGACGACCTCGTCGGCGTCCTTCACGGGGTCCTTGGTGCCGGGGGCGAGCGGGGCGTTGGCCTTCTCGGCGATGTGCTTGGCCTTGGCCTTGTCGCCGAGGGCCTCGATGGCGGCCGGCGGGGGACCGATCCAGATCAGCCCGGCGTCGAGCACGGCCTGGGCGAAGTCGGCGTTCTCGGCCAGGAAGCCGTAGCCCGGGTGGACCGAGTCGGCCCCGGAGCGCTCCGCGACCGCGATGATCTTGGCGATGTCGAGGTAGGAGTCAGCGGGCGTGGCCCCACCGAGGGCGTGCGCCTCGTCGGCGAGCCGGACGAACTGGGCGTCGCGATCGGGGTCGGCGTAGATGGCGACACTGCCGATCCCGGCGTCCTTGCACGCCCGGATGACCCGGACCGCGATCTCGCCGCGGTTGGCGATCAGGACCTTCTGCAACGGCTTGACGTCGGGCAACACGTGCTCCTGGTGCGACTCGGTGCCAGCGCGGGCGCTGGCGTGGGGACTGGCGCAGACTAGTGGCGGTCCGGGGCCGTCGGGCACGTTATCTGGTCCGGAAGGCTCCGCGGGTGGCAGATCGCCGAACGGGACCTGACTCCGTGTCGGGGACCTCCGGGCGGGGGCATATCCTGGGCGGGATGTCCGAGTACATGCAGGAGCGCAAGGGTTTCTGGCACGAGCCGGAGGGCCGGCCCACCACCGAGGCGATCGCCCTGGAGCACTGGGCCCGCGCGGCCCACGACGTACTCGAGGAGACGGCGACGACCTACCACGCCGTCGTCCGCGAGGCCGACCTCGCCGAACGGGTGCAGGCCGCCAGCGCCATCCGCACCACCCGGCCGCTCGAGCGGTGGCTGCCCAAGGTGCTCCAGCCCTTGGCCCACCTGCACCACCGCGACGGCTACCCGCCGCTGACCGCGCTGGTCGTCGACGGCCACGGCTGGGTGGGGGAGCGGTACGACGACGTGCTGCGCGCCATCGAGGAGCTGCCCATCGCCACCCCGGCCGCCCGCGAGCGGCACGCTGCCCGCGCCCGCCTGGAGTGCTACCAGTGGGCCGGCTCGGCGCCGGAGGACGGCGGGGTGCCGGCCGAGGTGCTCTCGACCACCCGCAGCAGGGCCCCCCGCTCCACGACCGCGGCCGGCACCCGCGCCCCCAAGGCGCCGCGCGCCCCGAAGGAGCCCACGGTCGCCGCGCCCAAGCGGATCGCCGCCTCCGACCGCCCGGTCAACGTGTGCCCCACGTGCTTCATGGCCATCCCCGCCACCGGCGTCTGCGACAACTGCGGCTAGTCGGTCTGGTCGACTCCGGCCGGCCTCCGTCTCCGTGCGCCGTGTGGTCGGCCTGGGTGGGGCGTGGGGCGCCTCTCAGGGGTTGGGTCGTCACGTCGGCTGAGGAGCGAGGAGCCCTGGCGACGAGCCTCGAAGCCACCGCAGCCGGCCTACCTCCTAGGCTCGGACGCATGGCTGACGAAGGGACCAACCCGCCCGACTTCGACGCGTTCTGGGCCTGGTGGGGCGCGGGGGGTGCCGCGGCGTGCGAGGCCGGGATCGAGGCCGGCACGATCGAGGACCTGGTCGACGAGCTCAACGCCCGCGTGCACGCGCTGTCGCCCGAGCTCACCTGGGAGCTCGGGCCGAGCGAGACCTCGGCCCACCGGCTGGTGGTCAGCCCCGAGGGCAACCCGGCGGCCCGGGCCACGGCGCGGCGGTGGCTGCTGGCGGCGCCAGAGCCCACCGAGACCTGGACCTACGCCGACGCCCGCCCCGCCGACCCCGACCCGGAGTCGGGCTCGATCCGGGTCGGCGACACCGAGGTCGACTTCGCCGAGATCCGTGTCGCCGCCACCCGGGTCGGCCACCACGTCGACGTCGCGGTGCACCACCCGCTGCTGCGCGACCTGCCCGAGCAGGCGCGCGGCGTGGTCGTGTTCATCTCCCTCGACCACACCCTCGGTGAGACCGACTGCGAGACGTGGATCGGCAACGTCGAGCCCGCCCTCGACCCCCCGGCCGACGCGGTGACCCTGGCCGGCCTGCGCGACCTGGTCGCCGAGGTGCGTGCCGACGCGATCGGCGAGGACGGCGAGCCCACCTGGGTGATGCTGCAGGGCGAGCTCGACGGGTCCCCGTTGATGGCGGTCGCGCAGGTGCCCCTGGCCTCGAGCTTCGCGCCCCACCTCGACGCCCACCTGGCGGTCGACGTGCCGTTCACCGACACCACCGACGAGGGGCTGCCGGCCCCCGGTGCGCTGGACGACCTGCGCGCGCTGGAGGACCACGTCACCACCCGGCTCGCCGGCTCGGGGCGCCTGGTCGCCCACGAGACCGGTCGTGGTCGCCGTACCCTCCACTACTACGTCGACTCCGCCCGACCCACCGCCGGCATGGTGGAGGCCGCCGTCGGCGGCTGGACCCAGGGTCGCGTCGAGGTCGTCCACACCCCCGATCCCGGGTGGCAGGCCGTGCGGCACCTGCGCACCTGACGCCGACCTCGTCGGCACCCCGCCCGGGTGGTTAACAAACGTTAACCACCGTGGCATGATCTCCGGCATGACGTTCGAGCTGAGTCGTGAGCACGAGGAGTTCCGCCGCAGTGTCCGGGAGTTCGCCGAGGCGCAGATCGCGCCGCACGCGGCGCAGTGGGACCGCGAGCACCACTTCCCGGTCGACGTGGTGCACCAGATGGGCAAGCTGGGCCTCTTCGGCCTCACCGCCCCCGAGGAGTACGGCGGAGCAGGCGACGACGGCGACTTCACCAGCCTCTGCGTCGCGATCGAGGAGCTCGGTCGCGTCGACCAGTCGATGGGCATCACCCTGCAGGCCGGGGTCGGCCTGGGCATCAACCCGCTGCTGGCCTACGGCACCACCGAGCAGAAGGAGCGCTGGCTCCCGGCGCTCGTCGCCGGCGAGGCGCTCGCGGGGTTCGGGCTGACCGAGCCCGGAGCAGGCTCCGACGCCGGGGCCACCCAGACCAAGGCCGAGCTCGTCGGTGACGAGTGGGTCGTCAACGGGGCCAAGCAGTTCATCACCAACTCGGGCTCCGAGATCACCAGCCTGGTGACCGTCACCGCCCGTACCGGTTCTCGCGACGACGGCCGACCGGCGATCAGCGCGATCATGGTGCCGAGCGGCACGCCCGGCTTCACCGCCGAGAAGGCCTACGACAAGCTCGGCTGGCACGCCTCCGACACGCACCCGCTGTCGTTCGAGGACGTCCACGTCCCGGCCGACCACCTGCTCGGCGACGAGGGCCGCGGCTACGCGCAGTTCCTCGCCACCCTCGACGACGGCCGGATCGCGATCTCGGCGCTCTCCGTCGGCTGCATCCAGGCCTGTCTCGACATGGCGGTCGCCTACGCCGGTGAGCGGCAGACCTTCGGCGGGCCGATCGGGCGCAAGCAGGGGGTCGCCTTCCAGATCGCCGACCTCGAGGTCATGCTCCAGGCCTCGCGACTGCTGACCTACAAGGCTGCGGCCCTCAAGGACGCCGGTGCGCCGCACCAGGAGGTCAAGCGTGCCGCCTCGGTGGCCAAGCTCTACTCCACCGAGTCCGCCGTCACCGCGACCCGCATCGCGACGCAGGTCTTCGGCGGCTACGGCTTCATGGAGGAGTACCCCGTGGCGCGCTTCTACCGCGACGCCAAGGTCCTCGAGATCGGCGAGGGCACCTCCGAGGTCCAGCGGATGCTGATCGCGCGCAGCCTCGGCCTGCCCGTCGAGTAGCGCCGCTGCCACGACCGGAGTCGCTCTCCGTATAGGATCGCCCCATGTCCGACCGCTGGCAGCGCCTCCTGGGCGAGGTGTGGCGATTCTTCGCCGTCGCCCAGCTGGCGACGTGGGTGTCGTTCGTGATCTTCAACGTGCTGGCCCACGGCTGGCTCGTCGGCACCACCGTGATGGGCGACCAGCCGATCGTCGCCTACGTCCTGGCCAACTGCGTCGGCATGGTCATCAGCTACCACGGCGCCCGCGGCTGGGTGTTCCCGCACCGCCCGCCCCGGCAGGCCGACGGCGGGTGGACCGCCTACGTCGTCATCAACCTGCTCGCGATGGTGCTGCCCGTGGGCTGCCTGTTCCTGACCCGCCACGTGCTCCACCTCGACTCGATGCTCGCCGACAACCTGTCGGCCAACGGGGTGGGCCTGGTGCTCGCCTTCGGAGCCCGGTTCTACCTGTTCAAGCGGTTCGTGTTCCGCCGGCCGCTCGAGGCGCCCACGTCCGCGGTGAGCGCCCCGTCCTGAGGGGTGTGGCGACCGTCTCCGCCTGACGCCCACGCTGGGCCTTTCCGTCTCGGAAGGTCCACCGTGCTCCCCTCGTTCCTCGCTCGCGACCGCACGGTCGCTGGTCCTCGCTTCAACCGCTGGCTGGTCCCACCGGCAGCCCTCGCCGTGCACCTGTGCATCGGTCAGGTCTACGCGACCAGCGTCTACAAGACCGCGCTGGTCGCCCACTTCGACAGCAGCCTGACCACGATCGGGCTCGTCTTCTCGCTGGCGATCGTGATGCTCGGCCTCGCGGCCGGGTTCGGCGGCACCTGGGTCGACCGCAACGGCCCGCGCGCGGCGATGTTCGTCTCCGCCTGCTTCTGGGTGACCGGCTTCCTGGTGGCCGCTCTCGGCATCGCCCTCGGCTGGCTCTGGCTGGTCTTCGTGGGCTACGGGTTCATCGGGGGCATCGGGCTCGGCATCGGCTACATCTCGCCGGTCTCGACGCTGATCAAGTGGTTCCCCGACCGGCCTGGTCTCGCGACCGGTATGGCGATCATGGGCTTCGGCGGCGGTGCGCTGGTCGCGAGCCCGCTCAGCGGGCGGCTGATGTCGCTCTACGACTCGGCGTACGACTCCACCGACGCGACCTCGCTCGCCGACGGCCGTGCGGTGGCGCTGCTGTTCGTCACCCTGGCCGCCGGCTACGCGGTCTTCATGCTGTTCGGCGCGTTCACCGTGCGGGTCCCCGCCGACGACTGGAGCCCGGCGGGCTGGGACCCGTCGACGGTGCGCGCCAAGAAGCTCGTCACCACCGCCCAGGTGTCGGCCGGCAACGCGATCCGCACCCCGCAGTTCTGGCTGCTGTGGGTCGTGCTGTTCTGCAACGTGACGGCGGGCATCGGCATCCTCGAGCAGGCCTCGCCGATGATCCAGGACTTCTTCCGGGAGGGCGAGACGTCGACCGTGAGCGCCGCCGCAGCCGGCGGTTTCGTCGGGCTGCTGTCGATCGCCAACATGGCCGGCCGGTTCGTGTGGTCGTCCACCTCCGACGTGGTCGGCCGCAAGCCCATCTACCTGATCTACCTGGGCCTGGGCCTGGCCCTCTACGTCCTGCTGTCGACGGTCGGCTCGACCTCCACCGCGCTCTTCGTGCTGCTCGCGGCGGTGATCATCAGCTTCTACGGCGGCGGCTTCGCCACCATCCCGGCCTACCTGCGCGACCTGTTCGGCACCTTCCAGGTCGGCGCGATCCACGGCCGCCTGCTCACGGCGTGGTCGGCGGCGGGCGTGGCCGGACCGTTCATCGTCAACCGCTTCCTCGACGCCCAGGGCGAGCCCGGCTCGCTCACCGCCGATGCCTACCGTCCGGCCCTGCTGACCATGGTCGGCGTGCTCGCCGTCGGCCTGGTGGCCAACCTCCTGGTGCGCCCGGTCGCCGAGCGCTTCCACGAACCCCGGTCCGACGACGACAGCCCGACCGGCAAGCTGAACGAGAGGAGTGCGGCATGAGTGCGCGACTCGTCACCGCCTGGGCCCTGGTCGGGATCCCGCTCGTCTACGGCCTCGTCGAGACCATCCGCAAGGCGTCGGCGCTCTTCGGCTAGCCGCGCCGTAGGGCGTGTCGCTAGCCCTGCCGGGCGCTCGCGGCCCACAGGTCGGTCCAGGCGTGGCCGAGGTCGGCCACGAGCGTGCGCAGCAGTGGCAGGCTCACCCCGACCACGTTGTGGAAGTCGCCCTCGATCGCGGTCACGAACGCGCCGCCGAGCCCGTCGACGGTGAACGCGCCCGCCACGTGCAGCGGCTCGCCGGTGGCGACGTACGCCGAGATCTCGGCGTCGGTGACATCGGCGAAGCGGACCGTGGTCGAGGCGGTCGCCGAGACGACCCGGCCGGAGGAGGTGTCGCGGAGGCTGTGACCGGTGCGCAGCACACCGGAGCGTCCGCGCATCGCGCGCCACCGCGAGACCGCGTCGGCGGCGTCGTCGGGCTTGCCGAGCGCCACGCCGTCGAGGTCGAGCACCGAGTCGCACCCCAGCACCAGGGCGCCGTCGGGCACCTCGCTGCGGTCGAGCACGGCGGCGCACTTGAGCTCGGCCAGCGCCAGCGCCAGCTCGGCGGGCGGGACCCCCGCGACCTGCGACTCGTCGACCCCCGAGACGACGACGAGCGGGTCGAGGCCGGCGCTGCGCAGGGTCTGCAGGCGGGCGGGGGAGGCGGAGGCGAGGACGAAGATCGGCACGGGTCCCATTCTCGCCCGGTGGCCCGCGACCGGTCCCCAGCCGGGGCCCGGGTTCGGGGTCGGGGTCAGCCGGGCAGCGAGCTGGACCGCCAGCCGCCGGCGCCGTGGGACAGCGGACGGCGTACGTGACGGTGCGGCGCCCCCCACTGGGCCCGGGGACGCCGGGTCGGCGCCTCGTCGCCGCCCAGGCCGGCGAACACCGCGACCACCGCGGCGATCTCCTCGGGCGTCGCGTCGGCGTTGACGATGCGCAGCGTCGGGCGCGGGTCGTCCGACGGGGGTGGCTGACCGGTCACAACGGGATGTTCCCGTGCTTCTTGGGCGGCAGGGTCGCGCGCTTGGAGCGCAGCAGGCGCAGCGCCTTGATGATCTCGGCGCGCGTCTCCTGGGGGCTGATGACGGCGTCGACGTAGCCGCGCTCGGCCGCGATGTAGGGGTTGGCCAGCGTGGTCTCGTACTCGTCGATCAGCTCGGCGCGCCGGGCCTCGACCTGCTCGGGGGTCCCGCCGTCGGCCTCGACCTGCTTGAGGGTCTTGCGGTGCACGATGTTGACGGCGCCCTGGGCGCCGATGACGGCGATCTGGGCCGTGGGCCAGGCGAGGTTGATGTCGGCGCCGAGGTGCTTGGAGCCCATCACGTCGTAGGCGCCGCCGTAGGCCTTGCGGGTGATCACGGTGACCAGCGGGACGGTGGCCTCGGCGTAGGCGTAGATCAGCTTGGCGCCGCGGCGGATGATGCCGTTCCACTCCTGGTCGGTGCCGGGCAGGAAGCCGGGCACGTCGACGAACGTGAGCACGGGGATGTTGAAGGCGTCGCAGAACCGGACGAACCGGGCGGCCTTCTCGGAGGCGTCGATGTCGAGGGTGCCGGCGAACTGCATCGGCTGGTTGGCCACGACGCCCACCGGGCGACCCTCGACGCGGCCGAAGCCGGTGATGATGTTGGGCGCGAAGAGCTCGGAGACCTCGAGCAGGTCCTGGTCGTCGAGCACCGCGGTGATCACGTCGCGCATGTCGTAGGGCTGGTTGGCGCTGTCGGGGATCAGGGTGTCGAGCGAGCGGTCGAGGTCGGTGACGGCCAGGTCGGTCTCGTCGTCGAGGACGACGGCCTCGTCGAGGTTGTTCTGCGGCAGGTGCGAGAGCAGCGCCTTGACGTAGTCGACCGCGTCGGCCTCGTCGGCGGCCAGGTAGTGGGCGTTGCCGGACTTGGTGTTGTGGGTGCGCGCGCCGCCGAGGTCCTCCATCGAGACGTCCTCGCCGGTGACGGTCTTGATGACGTCGGGCCCGGTGATGAACATCGCCGAGGTCTGGTCGACCATGACGGTGAAGTCGGTGACCGCGGGGGAGTAGACGTGACCGCCGGCGCAGTTGCCCATGATCATGGAGATCTGGGGGATGACGCCCGAGGCGTGCACGTTGCGGCGGAAGATCTCGCCGTAGAGGCCGAGCGAGACGACGCCCTCCTGGATGCGGGCGCCGGCGCCCTCGTTGATGCCGATGATCGGGCAGCCAACCTTCATCGCCAGGTCCATGACCTTGACGATCTTCTCGCCGTAGACCTCGCCCAGGGAGCCGCCGAAGACGCTGAAGTCCTGGCTGAACACGCACGTCTGGCGGCCGTCGATGGTGCCGTAGCCGGTGATCACGCCGTCGCCGTAGGGACGGGTCCTCTCCAGCCCGAACGCTGTGGAGCGGTGGCGGGCCAGCTCGTCGAGCTCCACAAAGGAGCCCTCGTCGAAGAGCAGCTCGATGCGCTCGCGGGCCGACAGCCGGCCCTTCGCGTGCTGCTTCTCGATCGCCGCCTGGGAGCCGGCGTGGATGGCCGCGTCGATCCGGCGCTCGTGGTCCGCGAGCTTGCCCGCGGTCGTGTGGAGGTCGAGATCGTCCGGGACCTCGATGCCGACTCCTGGCTGTGCGCTCACGGCTCTCCTGAACTGAGGGGGTGCTTGGACTGGGAGGTTCGGTAGGACAGGCTAGACCTCGTGACCACGGACTCGGCCGCACGCCCACCGCTCGACAAGGCCCGCCTCGGCAGCGGCAACCCCGAGCTCATGCCCGACCTCACCGTCGAGGTGGTCGACTCCCTCGGGTCCACCAACGCCGAGGTGATCCGTCGCGCGCTCGAGGGCGCACCCGACGGGCTCGTCGTCGTCGCCGACCACCAGACCGGGGGCCGGGGCCGGCTCGACCGCACGTGGGAGTCACCCGCCGGCACCTCGGTCACCTTCTCCATCCTGCTGCGCCCCACGACGCCCACCCGCGCCTGGCCGTGGCTGCCGCTGCTCACCGGGTACGCCATCGACAAGGCCATCCGCGCCTCCGGTCTCGAGGCGGGCGTGAAGTGGCCCAACGACGTCCTGGTCGGTGACAAGAAGGTCGCCGGCATCCTCGTCGAGCGCGTCGAGACCCCCCAGGGCCCCGCCGCCGTCGTCGGCGTCGGCATCAACGTCTCCCTCACCGCCGACGAGCTCCCGGTGCCTACCGCCACCTCCCTCGAGCTCGAGCTCGGCCGACCCGTCGACCGCACCGACGTCCTGGTCGAGAGCCTCAACGCCATCCGCGAGGCCGTCGACGCCTGGGAGCTCGGGGGCGACGACAGCGGCATGCGCCTGCACTCGTCGTACGCTGCCGCCTGCGTCACCGTCGGCCAGGACGTCCGCGTCGACCTCCCCGACGGCTCGGTCCTCGAGGGCCGCGCCACCGAGATCGACCCCGCCGGCCAGCTCGTCGTCGAGTCCGACGGCAGGCGGACCTTCGTCTCGGCCGGTGACGTCGTCCACGTGCGGGCCGTCTGAGCGCACGTCGGCTCCCCACGTCGGTCGAGGTGCGAAGCCGCCAGGCCCGACGTCGGTCGAGGTGCTAGGCGCGCTAGCGCCGAGCCTCGAGACCTCCGCAGGGGTACGCCGGTCAGCAGCGACGTCTTTCGTCCCTAGGTCTCACGTCGTCCGGGTCGGGCGGCGGCGCGTGAGCCACAGTTCTGGGGTCTGGGGGCGGGTGGGTTCGGTGGCTGGCGCACCGCTCACGTGGCGGGTGGCTCGACTGGAGAGATTCTCGTGAACCAGGTTCACGGGATTCTCTCCAGTCGCCAGAGACCTGGGTGTCGGGGTGTCCGCGCTGGACGAGGGCGCGGCGGAGCCCGCCCTTGTCTGCGCCGTCAACCATTCCGGGAGAGGCTCGCGGTCAAGGATCGCGTAGCGACCGCGTAGCGGCGGAGCGAAGCGACGTCCTTGACGGCGAGGACCGGAATGGTAGGCGCGCGGACACCCCGACCCCGTGAGACCCGCGCCGTCGAGAGCCCCGATCCAACGACACCGCGGTCGGGTCGGGTGCGTCGGCGGCGGGGGTCTCGAGGCTCAGGCCTGGCGGCCTTCGCACCTCGACCGACGTGGGCATTCACCTCGCGGCGGGTGGTTCCGAGACACCCCGACCGCCGGTTGCGTCCCGCGGACGCCGCGAAGGTGGAATGATCCCGGGGTGGCCATCTCCCAGAAGCTGCTCAACCCCGGCGAAGAGATCATGGTCAGCACCCGGACGCACGCCAAGGCGCTGCTGTTGCCGCTGCTGACGCTCGTGGTGCTGCTGGCGGTGGGGGTCGCGGCGCAGGTGCTCATCGACCTCGACGACGCCGACACCGAGCGCATCCTGGAGCTGATCATCTGGGGGGTCGTGCTGGTGCTGGTGCTGTGGCGGGTCGTGTGGCCGACCCTCGACTGGCTGATGGCGTCCTACACGATCACCAACCGCCGCCTCATCACCCGCAACGGCATCCTGACCCGCCGCGGTCACGACATCCCGCTGAGCCGGATCAGCGACGTGGCCTACGAGCGCGACCTCATCGACCGGATGCTGGGCTGCGGCACGCTGGTGATCAGTGACGCGAGCACCAACGGCCAGGTGCTGATCTACGACATCCCGCACGTCGAGGAGACCCAGCGCGACCTCAACCAGCTGCTGCACAAGCTCCACGGCGGCGAGACCCAGAGCGCCGAGGGCCACTGATCGACGAGCCTGCCGACCCCACCCCGCGGGCGTGGGGCGACCCCAACGAGATCGTCGAGGCGATCCTGCGCGAGGTGCCGTCGTACTCCGCCTCGCAGGTGGCCCGCGAGGCCGGGATCACCCTCGGTGAGGCACGCCGGCTGTGGCGCGCGCTGGGCTTCCCCGAGGCCGAGGGGGCGGCGGTCTACACCGCCTCCGACGTCGAGGCGATCCGCGCGCTGAGCGCCGCGATCGACACCGGGCTCCTCGACTTCGACCTCGCGATCACCATCACCCGGGCCCTGGGCCAGACGATGGCCCGGCTGGCCGACTGGGAGGTCGCGGCGCTGGTGCACCGCGTCGAGGAGCTCGAGCAGCAGTCCGCCGAGAACGGCGAGCAGGCCGCCGACCGTACGACGACCGCGCTGCGCATGCTCGACGACCTAAGCGACGGCTTCGAGGCGATGATGATCTACGCCTGGCGCCGTCACCTGGCGGCCGCGGTGTCGCGCATCGTGGCGCTGGGGGAGGCCGACGACCTGCACACCACGCAGCTCACCGTCGGGTTCGCCGACATCGTCAGCTTCACCGCGCTGAGCAACGAGATCTCGCGCGAGCGGATCGGCGACCTCGTCGAGCTGTTCGAGTCGCGGTGCGCCGACGTGGTCGCCGCGCAGCGCGGCCGGGTGATCAAGAGCATCGGAGACTCGATCCTCTTCGTCAACGACGACCCGATCCGGGCCTACGACACCGCCGAGGGGATCATCAACGTCATCGGCCGCGACAGCCGGATGCCCGACGTACGTCTGGGCCTGGCCAGCGGCAACGTGGTGATGCGCCTGGGCGACGTCTTCGGCCCCCCGGTCAACCTCGCCGCGCGGCTGACCGCCGTCGCCCGCCGCAACCGGATCATCATCGACGCCGCCACCGCCGAGCTGCTGCCGAGCGACCAGTTCGAGACCCGCCGGCTGCCCGAGCGGCCGGTCCGCGGGTTCGGCCTGGTCGAGCCCGTCGCCGTACGACGGCACTGACGGGTCACCGACGGGGCACCGACGGCACCGACCGGTCTAGATCACCCGGCCCGGTTTTGGCCGAACGGGTGTGCGCGGCGGGCTGCGTTCCTACGTTGGGGACCGTGCACGAGGTGCAGGGAGTGCGGGTCGACCCCGTCGACCGCCGGGTCTGGGTCGACGGTGACGAGGTCACGTTCTCGCGCAAGGAGTTCGACCTGCTCCTCGCCCTGATCTCGCGCGCCGGCGAGGTCGTCTCCCGCGAGGACCTGATGCGCGATGTCTGGCACACCACCTTCTGGACGTCGTCGAAGACGATCGACGTGCACCTGGGGTGGGTCCGCCGCAAGCTCCACGACGACAGCCGGCGTCCCCACCTCATCACCACCCTGCGCGGGCGCGGTCTGCGCTTCGAGACCGAGGCGCCCGTGAGGGCCACGTGACCTCTCACTAGTCTCGTCCCGTGACCTCTGCTCCGCTCGTCGCGGTCGTCGGGGGCGGACAGCTCGCCCGGATGATGGCCGAGCCGGCCGCCGCGCTGGCCGTCCCGCTCCGCCTGCTCGCCGAGGCCGAGGGGGTCTCGGCCGCCCAGGTGATCGTCGACCAGCTCGTCGGCGACCACACCGACCTCGCCGACCTGCGCGCGGTCACCGCCGGCGCGGCCGTGGTCACCTTCGACCACGAGCACGTCCCGACCGAGCACCTGCACGCCCTCGAGGCCGACGGCGTGGCCGTCCGCCCGGGCCCCAGCGCGCTCGTGCACGCCCAGGACAAGGGCGTCATGCGCGAGCGGCTCGCCGAGCTCGGCCTGCCGTGCCCGCGCAACGCCATCGTCGCCTCACCGGCCGACGTCGAGGCCTTCGGGCTCCCGTGCGTCCTGAAGATCACCCGCCTCGGGTACGACGGCAAGGGAGTCTGGTTCGTCCGCTCGGCCGCCGACGTGGCCGAGCCGCTGCGTGTCGCCGCCGAGAAGGGCGTCCGACTGCTGGCCGAGGAGCTCGTCGACTTCCGCCGCGAGCTGTCGGCCCTGGTGGTGCGCTCGCCCAGCGGCCAGGCGGCGGCCTACCCGGTCGTGGCCTCGACGCAGGTCGACGGCATCTGTCACGAGGTCGTCGCCCCGGCGCCCGACCTCGACCCCGAGCTCGCCACCCAGGCCCAGCAGGTCGCGCTCACGATCGCCGGCGAGCTCGACGTGACGGGGGTGCTCGCGGTCGAGCTGTTCGAGACCCAGGACGGTCGGATCCTCGTCAACGAGCTCGCGATGCGACCCCACAACACCGGCCACTGGACCCAGGACGGCGCCGTCACCTCGCAGTTCGAGAACCACCTGCGCGCCGTGCTCGACCTGCCCCTCGGCTCGCCCGCGGCGCGCGCCTCGTGGACCGTGATGGTCAACATCCTCGGCGGGCCCGACCACCAGGTCGGCCGCCTCTACGACGGCTACCCGCACGCGATGGCCCGCGACCCCCACCTGCGGGTGCACCTCTACGGCAAGGACCTGCGCCCGGGCCGCAAGGTCGGCCACGTCAACGCCTACGGCGACGACCTCGACGACTGCCTGGAGCGCGCGCGGCACGCCGCCGCGTGGTTCCGTGGCGACCTCGGCAACGAAAGCGAGTGACGACATGAGCAGCGAGACCGGCCCCCGCGTGGGCATCGTGATGGGCAGCGACTCCGACTGGCCGGTGATGAAGCAGGCGGCCGAGGCACTCGCCGAGTTCGGCGTCGCCCACGAGGCCGACGTCGTCTCGGCGCACCGGATGCCCGAGGAGATGCTGGCCTACGGCAAGCAGGCCGCCGGTCGCGGTCTGTCGGTGATCATCGCCGGCGCCGGCGGTGCCGCCCACCTGCCCGGCATGCTCGCCGCCGTCACGCCGCTGCCGGTCATCGGGGTGCCGGTGGCGCTGAAGACCCTCGACGGCATGGACTCGCTGCTCTCGATCGTGCAGATGCCGGCCGGGGTGCCGGTCGCGACCGTCGCGATCGGCGGCGCCCGCAACGCCGGGCTGCTCGCCGTACGCATCCTGGCGGCGTCCGACCCCGCCCTGCAGGAGCAGATGGTGACCTTCCAGGCCGACCTCAAGAAGGCGGCACAGGACAAGGGAGCGGCCGTGCGCGGAGACACCGGTGGCCGCCGCCTCGGCTTCTGACAGCTCGACGAGGAGCCCCCGACTCGTCGGTCTCGACGTCGCGAGGTGCCTGGCGCTGCTGGGCATGATGGCCACCCACGTGCTCGACGGCCGGACGCCCGCGGGCGAGATCACCACGTCGCACTGGCTGGCCGGCGGCCGCGCCTCGGCGCTGTTCGCCGTGCTGGCCGGGGTGGCCCTGGCGCTCGTCTCCGGGCGGCGTACGCCGGTCCGGGGCCAGGTGCGGGTGCGCGTGAGCCTGGCGATCGCCGTACGGTCGCTCGCGATCGCGGTGCTGGGGCTGGCGCTGGGCCGGCTCGAGACCGGGATCGCGGTGATCCTCACCTACTACGCCGTGCTGTTCGTGCTGGGCCTGCCGTTCCTCGGGCTCACCTGGCGACCGCTCCTGGCGCTCGCGGCCGGGTGGGCGGTCGCCGCTCCCGTGGCGAGCCGGCTGCTGGTCCCGCACCTGCCCGTCCGCCAGTTCGCGAGCCCGGGGTTCGACCAGGTCGAGACGCCCTGGCCCCTGCTGTCCGAGCTGCTGTTCACCGGCTACTACCCGGCCGTGCCGTGGCTGACCTACCTCCTGCTCGGCCTGGCGATCGGGCGCCTCGACCTGCGCTCACGCCGGGTCGCGGCGGTGCTGGCGGCGGCGGGACTGGCCGTGGCGGTCGCCGCCGTCCTCGTCTCCGACGCCCTGACACGCAGCCGGTTCACCGTGCGCGAGCTCGACGAGATGGCCGGCGGGATGTACGGCCAGACCCCGACCGAGGGGCCGGGCTCGGGCTGGCGGTGGCTGACCGTCGTCGCGCCCCACTCCTCGACCCCGTTCGACCTGGCCCAGACCGCGGGCAGCGCGGCCCTGGTGATCGGGCTCTGCCTGCTGGTCGTCGACTGGCTCGGCGACCTCTCGGACCACGCCGAGCGCGCCGTGCAGGTGGCCTTCGGGGCCGGTGCGATGACGCTGACGCTCTACACGCTCCACGTGGTGATGAGGACCGAGCGGGTCTGGCCCGACGAGGTGCCGTCGTCGTACGTGTGGCACGTCGTGGTCGTGCTCTGGATCGGCAGCGTGTACGCCGCCCTGCGACGTCGAGGCCCGCTCGAGCGGCTGGTCGGCTGGCTACCGGCGCGGATCCGGTCGCAGTCCCGCGACGAGGTCAGGAGATGAGCTCGTCGAGGCGTGAGTAGGCCGTCGCGTCGCCCCGGACCACCCGGCTGCGACGCCCGTCGATCGCGACCGGCACGTCGCCGGCGACGGTGATCCGCCGCATCTCGCGGTAGTGGGTGTCGAAGTCGGCGACGGCGTAGTGCTGGGTGGCGCGGTTGTCCCACATGGCGACGTCGCCCGGCTCCCAGGTCCAGCGCACCGTGTTCTCCAGCTTGGTGATCCGGTTCTGCAGCAGGTGGAAGATCGCCGTCGACTCGCTCGTGCTGAGTCCGGTGAAGCCCTTGACGAAGTGGCCGAGCACGAACGCCCGCTCGCCGGTCTCGGGGTGCACCCGGACGACGGGGTGCTCCGTCTCGAAGACCTGCGAGGTGAAGTCGGCCCGGGTGTAGTGGGCGTCGGGCTCCTCGGACTCCTCGTCGAGCTGCGCGTAGTCGTAGCTGTTGGTGTGCACGGCCCACAGGTCGTCGACCAGGGCGCGCAGCGAGGTGGGCAGCGCCTCGTAGGCCGCGACGCAGTTGGCCCACACGGTGCTGCCGCCGTAGGGAGGCAGGGCGACGGCGCGCAGCACGCTGATCGCGGGGACCCGGTCGACGAAGGTCACGTCGGTGTGCCAGGCGTTGGCCGCCATGCCCTTGTCGGCGGTGACCTTGAGGACCCGGCCGGAGCCCGTGTCGACCGTCGGGTGGGCGGTGGTCAGCGGGCCCATCCGGGCCGCGAAGGCCTGGTGCTCGGCGTCGTCGAGGTGGTCCTGGCCGCGGAAGAAGACGACCTTGTGCCGCAGGAGGGCCGCGCGGACCGAGGCGACGGTGGCCTCGTCGAGGTCGCCACCCAGCCGGACGCCCTCGATGTGGGCGCCCACCCGGCCGCCGACCTGGCGGACCCGCAGGTCGGCACGGTCGAGGGTGCTGGTCATGGTTCCTCCCTCCTTGTGGAGACTAAGTTACGTGAAACACTACGCTTAAACGACTCCGGGGTTCACCCTGGTCGTCACCACGTGAGACCCGGTACCTGCGACCACGTCACCGGCACCTCGGACCGATCCCGGTGCGGTCCCCGCCCACCGAGGATCAGGGCGTGAACGAACGTCAACGGTGGGCCGACGTGGCCAAGGGTCTCTGCATCGTCCTGGTCGTGCTCTGGCACGTGACCCGCAAGGACTTCCTGCTGCTCCCGTGGGCGGGGGAGGGCCCGGTGACCGGAGGCTGGGGGACGCTGTCGGAGGTGCTGCTGCCCGTGCGGATGCCGCTGTTCTTCCTCATCTCCGGCCTGTTCGCGGTCGGCCGGCTCGCGCGCCCGTGGCGCCAGGTCTGGGTCGGGCGGGTGGCGCCGCTGCTCTACCTGTTCGTGCTCTGGACGCTGCTCCACACCCTGCTCCTGCAGCTGACGCCGGGCTTCGACACCGCCGTCGCCGGGTCGCCGGGCGAGCTGCTCGTGCAGCTGACGATCACCCCGGGCAACCTCTGGTACCTCCTGGCCCTGGCGTCGTACGTCGTCGTGGCGCGGGCCACGCGCCGGGCCCCGCACTGGGCCCTGGGCGTCGCGCTGCTGCTGAGCGCGGTCGCCGCGGCCGGGTGGGTGCCGACACCCGGCAACCGCTATGGGCTGCTCACCAACCTGGTGTGGTTCCTGCTCGGCACCCGGCTGCCCCACTTCACCCGCTGGGTCACCCGGCTCACCCGTCCGACCCGCGCCACGCTGGTCGCCGCAGTGGCTGCGTTCGCGGCCGGGGCGGCGCTGTGGCAGGTGCTGGGTGCCGACGAGTGGCTCGGCGTGCGCCCGGCACTCGGCGCGCTCGGTATCGCGGCCGGGCTCACCGTCGCCGCCACGCTGGCCCGGGTGCCGCGGCTCGGGTCGGCGCTCGCCGGCCTGGGACGCCGCACCCTGCCCGTCTACGTGCTGCACCTGCCGCTGGTCGCGCTGGTCCACCTCGGGTCGGTGCAGCTGGTGGGAGAGGGCTCGGCCCCGGCCCGGTCGCTGCCGCTGGCCGTGCTCTACCCGGCGGTGGTCACGGGCGTCGTGCTCGCCGTCTGCCTGGCGCTGCACGGCGGCGTGCGCCGGCTCGGCGGGACCTGGCTGTTCGAGGCCCCCTGGCTGCGGACCGCGACGAGGTCGTCGAGTCAGTCGCAGGCCTCGGCGTCGAAGGCCGCGCGGGTCACGACGGTGCCGTCGCGGACGATGACCTGGTCGGGGGACAGGGCAGCGAGGTCACGGCCCCGGAACGAGGTCTGGGTGACCTCGGCGTCGGCGTCGGAGCGGTCGGCCGACACGATGTAGAGCTCGGAGTCCTCGAGGTCGACCGACGCGGGCCCGTCCCAGGTCGGGGTGGGGGTGTCGAGGTCGAGGACGATCGTGCCGCGCTGCGGAGTGCTCGCGGACCAGGAGGCGATCGTCGGGTTGGGCTGATCCGGCTCCAGGCCGCCGCGGCCGCCCAGGAGGTCGATCGAGTCGACGTCGTCCCGGCACACCGTGACGAGCACGACGGCGCCGCCCTGGGCGTCGACGGTGACGCCGGCGCTCCCGATGATGTCGGTGGTGACGTCGTTGCCGCAGGCGGTGGCGGCGAGGCCGACGAGCAGGAGGGAGGGGACGAGGACGAGGCGCGGGGCACGCGGGATCGTGGGCATGTCCGGAGCCTGGTGGGCAGACGGTCGGCGCGCCTGAGTGCAGGGACTCACGTCGCGGTGTCGACGGTGTCGATGGTGCCGATTGTGCCGGGTGACGGCACCGGGTTCACGAGGAGACGAGCCCGTGCTCGTGGGCGTAGACCACGATCTGCACCCGGTCGCGCAGGGTCAGCTTGCGCAGGATCGCCCCCACGTGGGTCTTCACCGTGGACTCGGAGGCGAAGACGAGAGCGCCGATCTCGATGTTGGACAGCCCGCGCGCGACCGCGGCGAAGACCTCGCGCTCCTTGTCGGTCAGCTCGAGGTACGCCGTGGGCGTGGGCGTCGGCGCCACGAAGCTGCCGGCCATCAGCGCCGTGAGGTCGTCGGGCGCCAGGACGGCGTTGCCGGCGTGGACGGTGCGGATGGCGTCGCGCAGCTGCAGCGGGGTGGTGTCCTTGAGCAGGAAGCCGCTCGCGCCGTGGCGGATCGCCGTCGCGGCCCGGTCGTCGAGGTTGAACGTCGTCAGCACGATGACGCGGACCGGCGCCGCCCCGGTGGCCGCGCGGCGGGCCACCCGGTCGGGGGCGAGGAGCTGACGGGTCGCCTCGACGCCGTCCATCTCCGGCATCCGGATGTCCATGAGCACCACGTCGGGGGCGAGCTCGTCGACGAGCCGCACCGCCTCGACGCCGTCACCCGCCGTGCCCACGACCCCCATGCCCTCCTGGGCGTCGATGATGACCCGGACGCCCTCGCGGAAGAGGTCCTGGTCGTCGACCAGCAGCACCCTGATGTCGCTCATCTCGGGACCAACGGTATCCATGCCGTCACGGTGAACGTCGTGGTGTCGGGCTCCTCGCGGCGGCGTACGTCGAGGCGTCCGCCGACCGCCGCGAGACGCTGGCGCATGCCATCGAGGCCCGAGCCGCGCTCACCGACGGCGCTCGACGCGGAGTTGCGGACCTCGATGCGCAGCTCGTCGGACAGCGAGTCGTCGGGCCAGTGCCGCTCGACGAAGACCGGCTCCTCGCGGCGACCGTGCTTGACGGCGTTGGTGAGCATCTCCTGCAGCACCCGGTAGGCCGTCACCTCCAGCTCGGGGGGCAGCGGCCGGGCGGTGCCGAGCTCGCGGACCACGACCTCGTGACCGCCCGCGCGGACGCCGTCGACCAGGGTGTCGAGGGGGCGGGTGACGGTGGGCGCGTCGGGGGCGGAGAGCACCTGGCGCACGTCCTGCAGCGACGAGCGGGCCGAGCCCGCGATCGTCGCCATCGTCTGCTTGAGCCGGTCGGGGTCGTCGTCCGGGAGGTACTGCGCCGACTCGGCCTGGGCCAGGATCACGGCCAGGGAGTGCCCGACGACGTCGTGGACGTCGCGGGCCAGGCGGGCCTGCTCGTCGCGCAACCGGGCGATCTCGCGGGCCTGCTCGGTCTGCTGGACGGCCACCGCAGCCGAGTCCTCGGCCCGCACCTGCGAGATCCGCGACGCGCGGGCGCGATCGCCGAAGCGGAACGCGACCCCGAGCAGCCAGGGCGAGGCCAGGACCAGCACCAGGAAGACCGTGATGCCGGCCCGGGCGGAGGAGTTGCCGACGCGCTCGGCGGTGTCGAGCAGGGTCCGGATGTCGTCGTTGGACAACAGGGGGACGTACTCCTGCGTGATGGCGAGGTGGACCGCCAGGGCGGCCGCGAGCGGGACGGCCAGGGCAGCGGCGACGACCGTGACGACGTGACCCCACCGGGCGGCGGCGAAGACCACGACGAAGAACGCGACCTCGATCAGCATGATCTGGTTGTCGGTCGTGTACTGGACCAGGCCGATGCCGCCCGACAGGGCCAGCGCCGCCGCCGGCGCCCGGCGCGCCAGCCCGACGGCCACCGCCGTCGCGAGCACCAGGACGGCCAGGCCGCGGTCGTAGGCCCGGTCGACGATGGGGTCGGTGTTGAGCAGCTCGACCACGCCGAGGACCAGCACGACCAGCCCGAGGGAGACCGACGGGGCCCAGGCGCGCACCCGGTCGTTCACGGGTGCGGGACGGGGCGGGGACTCATGGTGCGGTCATCGTTCCATGCCCGGCGCCACGGCGTCGCGCACCAGCAGGTCGAGGAGGTCGGCGTAGGCGAGACCGGCTGCGGCGAACATCTTCGGGACCTGCGACTGCTCGGTGAAGCCCGGCATCGTGTTGACCTCGTTGAGCACCGGCCCGTCCTGGGTCCAGAAGAAGTCGACGCGGGCCACCCCGGCGCACCCCAGTGCGTCGAACACCGCGACCGCCGCGTCCTCGAGCGTCTTGGTGTCGGTCTCGTCGAGGGGCGCGGGGATCCGGAAGTCGGCGGTGCCGCCGTACTTCTCCTCGTAGCCGAACACGCCGTCCGACGCTGCCGTCACGATCTCGAGCGTCGGGGCCACGACCCGGCTGCCGTCGGGGCGCGCGAGCACGGCGACGTCGATCTCGCGGCCCACCACCACGTCCTCGACCAGGACCCGGTCGTCGAGCGCGAACGCCGCGGCCAGCGCGGCGTCGAGGTCCTCGGTGCGCGCCACCATCGAGACCCCGTGGCTGGACCCGGCCGCGACCGGCTTGACGACGACCGGGTGCGTCCAGGCGTACGCCGCCCGGGTGCCGGGCGTCAGCAGGACGCCGGGGGCCGTGGCGACACCGACCGCGGCGGCGACGAGCTTGGTCGTCCACTTGTCCATCGCCAGGGCGCCGGCACGCAGCCCGGACCCCACGTAGGGCAGTCCGGCCAGGTCGCACAGGGCGGCCAGCGTGCCGTCCTCGCCGTGGGGGCCGTGCACGACGGGGAGCACCACGTCGCAGCGCCGCAGCAGGCAGGCGGCACCGGTGAGTCCGACCGGCCGGCCGCCGACGTCGAGCCAGGTGCCGTGCGGGTCGATGGTGAGACGGACGACGTCGTAGCGCTCGCCGTCGGCGGCACCGGCCAGGGCGTCGGCGACCGAGGCGGCGCTGGCCAGCGACACCTCGTGCTCGCAGCTGGCTCCGCCGCCGATGACCGCGACGCGGGTACGCGCGGTCATCCGCGGGCCACCCGTGCGCCGATTCCGGTGACGATCTCGTGCTCGATGGTGTCGGCCCAGGCGGCCCACTCCGCGGCCGTCGGCTCGCCGTGGTGGCCGGGGCCGAAGACGGTCGCGACGGCCCCCGGCAGGACCGCGTCGTCGCCGAGGTCGACGACGACCTGGTCCATCGAGATCCGGCCGACGACCGCGCGGCGTCGTCCGGCCAGCCAGACCTGCGCGCGACCGCCGGTCGTCCGGGGGAGGCCGTCGGCGTACCCGAGGGGCAGCAGGGCGAGCGTCGTGGCGCGGTCGGCGCGCCAGGCGTGCCCGTAGCCGACCGAGGTGCCGGCGGCCACGCGCCGGGTGCCGACGACGGGCGCGGTCAGCGTGAGCGCGGGGGACAGGCGGGTCGTGCCGCTCGGGTCGATGCCCACGAGCCCGGCGCCGACACGGCTCATCGTGTGCAGCGACGCGGGGTCGGTCAGGGTCGCGGCCGTCGCGGCGAGGTGGCGCAGCGGCGGCCGCAGACCGGCCCCGCGGGCGACGCCGACGCCCCAGTCGAACGCCGTGCGGCCGGCAGCGTTGGCGGGATCGTCGGGCACGTCGGAGCACCCCAGGTGCCCCATCACGCCGACCACCCGCAGCACCCCGCTCCGCTCCGCCCGGCGAGCGGCCCGGCACAGCGCCGGCCACTCGTGCGGTGCGGCCCCGTCGCGGGCCATGCCGGTGTCGAGGTGGAGGTGCACGCGCGCCCCGATGCCGGCCCGGGTGACGGCCTCGAGGTGCGCCAGGCTCGGTACGGCGACGTCGACGCCCGCACCCACGGCCGCGACGAAGTCGGCGTCGACCGTGTTGAGCCAGCTCAGCACCGGCGCCCGCAGGCCCGCGGCCCGCAGTGCCAGCGCCTCGTCGATGCTGGTGACCCCGAGCCAGGAGGCGCCGTGCGCCAGTGCGGTCCGCGCGACGCCGACGGCGCCGTGGCCGAACCCGTCGGCCTTGACCACGGCCATGAGGGCGCCGGGCGTGCACGCCGAGAGCAGGCGGGTGTTGTTCGCGACCGCGCCGAGGTCGACCTCGAGGCGGGCCCCGGCGGGGGCACGGGTGGCGAGCACCGCGGTCATCGCAGGGGACCGTAGAGCGCGTGGTCGGCGCCGGTCGACAGCGCCCAGTAGCGGTCGCCGTAGGACCAGTGCCACCACTCCGTGGGGTAGTTGACGAGCCCCGCGCCGCCCAGCGCGTGGGCCATCAGGTCACGGTGGGCTCGGGCGTCGGCCCCGATGCCGTCGGCGGCCGTCCAGCAGCGGCCGTCGCTCTGCTCGGGGGTCGCGTCGATCGGGGTGCCCAGGTCGAGGTCCTCCCCGCACGCGTCGACGAGGGTGAGGTCGACCGCCGCCCCGGCGACGTGGGGCGCCACCTCGAGCGGCGAGACGAACCGGCTGGTCAGCACCCGCAGGGACGCGTCGTCGATGCCGGGGTGCAGCGTCCGCAGCTCGGCCGAGTACGACGCCACGATGGCCTCCTGGTCGGCGGCGGAGCGATGGCCCTCGACGACCCGGAGGCCGATGCCCGCGGGCAGGCGGTCCGCGGCGCGGGCGAGCCGGTCGGCCAGACCACGTCGTACCGGCACGCGACCGGGGGAGAGGTAGCGCGGCAGCCGCACCAGAGGCTCGCCGGAGTCGAGCACCGGCACCGCGGCCACGCACGGGTCGGACAGGAGGAGGACGGTGTCGGTCAGCACAAGGAGGACGTTAGGAACCGGCGGGGCGGCGCGGCATCGGCCGCAAGTGCCGGTCGGCTGGCCCGAAGTACCGCCCTACTCGTCGCGGACGCGCCCGCGCAGCGACTTCGTCGTCCCGCGCTGCTTCTTGGCCTCCAGGCGACGTCGCTGCGAGCCCTTGGTGGGCTTGGTGGCCCGCCGCGGAGGCGGTGGGGGGAGCAGCGCGTCGCGCAGACGGGTGGCGAGCCGCTCGCGCGCGGCGACCCGGTTGCGGTGCTGCGAGCGGTGCTCCGAGGCGACGATCAGGACGGGCGAGCTCAGCCGGCCGACGACCCGCACCCGCTGGGCGTCGGTCAGGGCGATCGTGGTCATGACGTCGTACTCCAGCTCGACGCGGCTGTCGGTCGTGTTGACCGACTGGCCGCCCGGGCCGGACGAGCGGCTGAACCGCTCGACGAGCTCGACCGCGGGGATCACCACCCCGGGCCGCACCTCCAGGTCGTCACCGGGGCCCGCCACGCCGGCCTCAGCGCTTGCGCAACTCGATGGCGGGACAGGTGTCCATCACCATCGCGACGCCGGCGGCCCGGGTGCGTGCGAAGGCGGCCTCGTCGACGACCCCGAGCTGGAACCACACGCCGCGCGCGCCTATCGCGACGGCCTGGTCGGCGAACTCGCCCGCGGCCTCGGAGCGGCGGAAGACGTCGACGACGTCGACCGGGAACGGCACGTCGGACAGCCGCTGGTAGCCGGTCTCGCCGAGCACCTCGGCCCCGTCGGGGTTGATCGGGACGATCCGCTTGCCGCGGTGCTGGAGCAGGGCGGCGATGGAGTGGGCCGTGCGCCCGGTGTTGGTCGTCAGCCCGACCACGGCCCAGGTCTGGCAGTCGTCGAGCATCAACGAGACCGCGGCGGGGTCCTGCCAGCTCGCCGCCGCGCCGCTGGCGGGGGTGTTCGTCGGGTCGGTGGGCACATCTCCAGCGTAGTCAACGCATACCCGCGGCCCCGCCGGGTACGGCGAGCGTGGAGGCGCCGCCGGGATCCCCCCGTTCGGCGGCGCCTCCACCCCTTCCTCCCCGACCGCGACCCATGACGACCCGGCGTCCACAAGGCTGTTGTGCCGGGCCCGTGGGCCGTGTCAGCATGTGCGCCCCGCGGTGGTAGTCGCGGTCCAGCGCGGAAGGTCAGTCGACATGGGGTCGCATCGCACCACCAGTGAGGCGCGCCGCCGCGTCGACACCGCCCTGCTGCTCTCCCGCGCCCGGGCCAGTCGCGGCGAGGTCCGGGCCCGCTACGAGGAACAGGCCATCCAGGCCAACATGGTCGTCGCCTCCGAGGTCGCGCGTCGCTACCACGGTCGGGGCATCCCCGCCGAGGACATCGACCAGGTGGCCTACCTGGGACTCGTCAAGGCGGTGCGGGGCTTCGACCCGGCCCGCGGCGTCGACTTCCTGAGCTACGCCGTGCCGACGTTGCGCGGCGAGATCCGCCGCTACTTCCGCGACGCCGGCTGGGCGGTACGCCCGCCCCGGTCGGTCCAGGAGGTGCAGGCCCGGTTGGGCGAGGCCGAGGTCGAGCTGACCCAGCGGTGGGGACGCGGCCCACGCCCCAGCGAGCTCGCGGACCACCTCGACGTCCCGCTCAGGCTGGTCACCGACGCCCTGTCGGCCCACGGCTGCTTCAGCCCCGACTCGCTCGACGCACCGCGAGCCGGTGCCGAGACCGCCGAGGCGCCGATCGAGCGGATGGGCGACCTCGACCCCGCCTTCGCCAGCGCCGAGGCGCGCCTGGCCCTGGTGCCGCTGATGCGGTCCCTGCCCGCGCGGGACCGTCGCATCCTCGAGCTGCGCTACTTCGAGAACCGGACCCAGTCCGAGATCGGTGCTGAGGTCGGCGTCACCCAGGAGCAGGTGTCGCGCCTGATCAGCGGCATCCTGCGTCGGCTGCGCGCGTCGCTGGCCGCCTGACCCTCGCCGAGGGGTCGCCTGAGCGGGCCGGGCTCAGGACTCCGGGAGGATGCGGGGCGCCTGGGACGCCAGGCCGGTGAACCGGGGGGTGCGCTTCTCGCGGAACGCGGCCACCCCCTCCTTGCCGTCGCCGATCGAGGTGTGCCACATGGCGACGGAGTCGGCGAGGTGGGCGTCGAGCGGATGGTCGGCGGCGCTGTTGGCGTAGACGAGCTGCTTGGCCAGCGCGAGGGCGACGGGGGAGCGGTCGACCACGAACGAGCGCGCCAGCTCGAGCGCGGCCGGGAGCAGCTCGTCGGGCTCGTGGACCGAGCGCAGCAGCCGCCCGGCCAGGGCCTGCTCGGCGGTGAGGATGTCGGCGGCGTAGACCCACTCGAGGGCCTGCTGCACGCCCACGATGCGCGGCAGGAACCACGTCGAGGCGGCCTCGGGCACGATGCCGAGCCGACCGAAGACGAACCCGATGCGGGCCTTGGTCGAGGCGAGTCGGAGGTCCATCGCCAACGTCATCGTCGCGCCGATGCCGACGGCAGCGCCGTTGATCGCGGCGATGACCGGCTTGGGGAGCGCGTGGATGGCGAGGGTGACCTTGCCGCCGGTGTCGCGGACCCCGTCGTCGTACGCCGGGTCGGAGAGGTGGTCCCGCAGGGTCTCGGGGGTGACCTCGAGGGACTCGTCGAGCCCGAACACGTTGCCCGGCGCCGAGAGGTCCATGCCGGCGCAGAAGGCCCGGCCGGCCCCGGTCACCACGACGGCGCGCACGTCGTCGTCGAGCGCGTCGGTCGTGAAGACGCTCAGCAGCTCGCGCGCCATGGTGAGGTCGAAGGCGTTGAGCGCGTCGGGTCGGCTGAGGGTCAGGGTCGCGACGCCGTCGGCGTCGACCGACCAGTCCAGGGTCTCGTAGCTCGCAGCGGTGGCCATGGAGCCCATCCTCACCGGACGGTCAGGGCTTGACGCCGTTGGGGGTGCACTGGTCCTTGGTGATCTCGTCGGTCTTGTCGTCGATGATGGCCGCGAACATCGGGTCGGCGCGGTCGCGGTCCCACGTCTCGGCCGTGCCGTCGGTCACCGGCATGGTGCAGGTCAGGTTGTCGCCGCTCCCGGTCCTGGTCATCGCCAGCGCCCACCTGCTGGCGTCGAGGGCGCTGGTGCCCTCGCCGAAGGTGAAGAACGACGGGACCGCCTTGTTGAGCCGCCACCAGCGGACCGGGTTGGCCACCGACCACGGGGAGAGCACCTTCTTGCCGATCGCCCCGATGACCTCGCGCTGGCGGCGTACGCGCTCGAGGTCGCCCAGGGCCGACTTCTTGCGGGAGCGTGAGTAGGCCAGGGCGGTGGTGCCGTCGACCTCCTGGCACCCCTTGTAGATGTTGAGGCCCGCCTGGCCGTCCAGGAGCCGCTCCTTGGGGCAGACCTCGATGCCGCCGACCGCATCGACGACGTCGGCGACGCCGCCTAGCCCGATCTCGACGTACTTGTCGATGCGGATGCCGGTCTCGGCCTCGATGATCCTGGTCAGCAGCGGCGCACCGCCCCGGCTGAAGGCGCCGTTGATCTTGCCGGAGTAGAACGACTCGTCGATCCGGGTGTCGCGGGGGATCGACAGCAGCACGCTCGGCCCGCCGCCGGTGTGGAGCAGCATGATGGTGTCGGTCAGCACGGAGGTCACGTTGCCGGTGCGGTACTTCTTGCGCTCCGCGGCCGACAGGTTCTTGCGGGAGTCGCTGCCGACCAGCAGGTACGTCGTGCCGTCCTGCTCGGCGGGTCGGTCGCCCTGGGGTGCGTAGGCGACCTTCTCCGAGCTGCGCCAGGTGATGAACGGGACCGCCACGATGTAGGTCGCCCACAGCAGGAGCAGCACCAGGGCCATCCGCAGGTAGAACCCCGGGCGGCGCAGCCGGCGCGCCCAGAAGCCGCCGCCTCCCCGACCCGGCTGCTGGGGTGGCTGATGAGGCGGCTGCGGCTGGGGCTGCTCGTACGGCTGCTGGTACGGCGCCGGGGCCGGCACGGGTGGGCGCGGCTCGACGCCGGCGCCCTGGGGAGCAGGACGCGGCTCGGTCCGCCGCGGCTGCGTGGGACGCGGCTGCACCGGGATGCGACGGGTGGCCTCGGGCGCCGGCTCGTCGCCGGCACCGGGCCGGCCGTAGAGCCAGCCGAACTCAGGACCCTCGTCGGGTCCGCCGTTGCCGGGACGATCGCTCATGACGCGTGACGCTACCGCCCGAGGCGTGGGAACCCGGGGACCCGGTCGTGCCCGACGGCCGGGGGGACCGACCAATCCGGGCAATCCACCCCGGGCGGCGCGTCATGCCCGATGTGGCGCGTGTGACTGGTGATACTGAGCCGCAGTCTGCTTCCTTCCCCAGCAGAGAGCTCTTCCCCTGATGTCTTCGCTGTCCAGTCCGTCCAGCCCGTCCGGCCTCGGTCGACCCTCGGGCGCCCCCGCCACCCCCCTGGCCGATCGTGCCGCCCAGGTGCGCTTTCGCCGCGCCCTGTCGCTGATGGCCATGACGCTCGTCGCGCCGGGCACGGCCCAGCTGGTCGCCGGCAACCGCAGGGTCGGGCTGGTGGCGTTCCGCACCTATCTCGGTCTCCTGGCGATCGGCGCGGTGACCGTGGTCATGATCGCCTTCGACCACGGGCTCGCGCTCGACCTGGCGGTCAACACGACCCTGCTGTTCTGGCTCAACATCGTCCTGATGGCCGTGGCGATCGGCTGGGCGTACCTCTTCGTCGACGCCTGGCGGATCGGGCAGCCGCAGAGCTACTCGATGAGCCACCGTCGGCTGTCGGTCGGCCTCAACGGCGTCCTGGCGCTCGGTGTCGCGGGGGTGCTGCTGTTCAGCGCCCACATCGTCGCGGTGCAGCGCGGCTTCATCGTGGCCGTGTCCGGGGACGGCGAGGCGACCTCGGCCACCCACGGCCGCTACAACGTGCTGCTGATCGGCGGCGACTCCGGCGACGACCGGTTCGGGCTGCGCACCGACTCGATGACGGTCGCCTCGATCGACGAGGAGACCGGCAAGACGGTCCTGGTCGGCCTGCCGCGCAACATGGCGAACTTCCCGTTCCGCAAGGGCTCGGTGATGGCCGAGCAGTTCCCCGACGGCTTCGACTGCGACGGGTGCATGCTCAACGGTGTCAGCACCTGGGCGCAGGACAACACCAAGCTGTTCGGTGACATCAAGGACCCCGGGATGGACGCCACGATCTCCGCGATCGAGGGCATCACCGACCTCACCATCAACTACTGGGTCATGGTCAACCTCGACGGCTTCCGCGGCCTGGTCGACGCGGTCGGCGGCGTGACCCTCGACGTCCGCGAGCCGCTCAACATCGGCAACGCCCACGACGGCGTCGTCAACACCCTGCCCGCCGGCAAGCGCCGGCTCAACGGCTACCAGACCCTCTGGTACGCCCGGTCCCGCGAGGGGTCCGACGACTACTCGCGGATGGCCCGGCAGAAGTGCGTGATGAGCGCCATGCTGGCCCAGGTCAGCCCGGCCTCGGCGGTGAGGAACTTCGCCTCCATCGCCAAGGCGACCTCCGACATGGTCCAGACGAGCATCCCGGCCTCGGAGTTCGACACGTTCCTCGACCTGGGCATGAAGGCCAAGAGCCAGAAGATCGGCTCGATCTCGTTGGTGCCACCGGCCATCGTCACCGCCCACCCCGACATCGCCAAGGTGCGCCAGATGGTCCGCAACGCCATCGACCGCTCCGAGGGCAAGGCGAAGGCCCCGGCCAAGCGCAAGAGGTCCGCGTCGAGCACCTCGATGACGGGCGGCTCGCGGGGGACCCTCAAGGAGGGCTACGCCGCCAACGACTCCGAGGACGTCGCCAGCGCCTGCTGAGCAGGGCCCTGTTGATGACGCCGGCAGCCATGCGTCGTCCGGTGCACCCTGGTCCGCATGACGAGCAGGGGGCACCATGGAGACCATGACCACGCTGCCGCGCGGACGTGAGTTCACCCGCGCCGACCTCGACGCGATGCCCGACGACGGCAACCGCTACGAGCTCATCGACGGGGCGATCGTCGTGACGCCGTCGCCCCGTCTGCCGCACCAGGGCGCGGTCGGCGAGCTGTACCTGGCACTGCGAGCCGCCTGTCCCGAGACGATGCGGGTCTACGTCGCCCCGCTCGACGTCGTGCTCGGCGAGCGCACGGTCGTGCAGCCCGACCTGCTGGTCACCACCGCCGCCCAGGCATCCGGCGACGACCACGAGGGCGTCCCGCTGCTCGCGGTCGAGGTCCTCTCGCCCAGCACCCGCCACATCGACCTCGGGCTCAAGCGCAGCCGGTTCGAGGTGGCCGGGGTGGCGTCCTACTGGGTGGTCGACCCGGCCGCGCCGTCAGTCGTGGCCTGGGACCTCGTCGACGGCGGCTACGTCGAGAGCGGTCGGGCCTCGGGCGCCGAGGCACTGGTGCTGAGCCACCCGTTCCCGGTCACGCTGGTGCCGTCGGCCCTGGTCAGGTGACGTCCCAGCCCCGGTCGATGACGTCGTACGTCGCCTCGTCGGCCGCCGCGACGAGCCAGCGATCGGCGGTCCGTCGGGGGTCGTAGTCGTCGCCTCCGTGGTGGCGCAGCGCCCCGCCCGCCTCGGTCAGCAGCAGCTGCCCGGGGGCGTGGTCCCACGGCTTGGTGGACTTGTAGAGCAGGGCGTCGCACCGGCCCTCGACCAGGCGCGGGTAGTCGATGCCGCACGAGACCCACGTCAGCGACAGCACACCGACCGCGGCGTGCCGCCGACCGACCCACGACCGACGCGAGGTCCGCACGTCCCACGAGGCCGGCTCGCCCGTGGGTGGGGTGGTGGACAGTCGCTGCCCGTTGCAGAACGCGCCGGCGCCGCGCTCGGCGACGTACATCAGTGCGTGCTGCGGCTGCCAGATCCAGGACCGCACGACCTCACCACCGCGCAGCTCGGCCGCCATCACGGCGTGGTCGGGGGAGCCGTGCACGAAGTTGCGGGTGCCGTCGACCGGGTCGACCGTGAAGGCGTGCTCGGCGGCGGCGTAACGCTCCAGGACCGAGGGATCGCCTGCGGAGGCCTCCTCGCCCAGGACCACCGCGTCGGGGTAGGCCGAGGTCAGCGCGTCGGTGATCAGGACCTCGGCCTCGCGGTCGGCCACGGTGACCAGGTCACCGGGGTTCTTCTCGCTCACCTGGTCGGCCGACAGGCTCCGGAACCGCGGTGTCACGACCTCGGCGGCCACGTCCTGGAGCAGTGTGGTGATCGCGTCGGTGTCCACACGACCACCCTAGGGGCGGCCCCGGACGGGCCCGTCGTCAGGCCGCGTCAGGCGTCGACGAGCTCGTCACTCTCCTGCGCGAGCCTGGGTCGCAGGCCCACGTGGTTGCCGGTGGCCAGGGCCGCGGCCCAGACCGTCACCGAGCCGACGGCTGCGCCGGCGAGGACGTCGACGAAGTAGTGCCAGCCGAGGTAGATGGTGGCCAGGACGGTCAGGCCGAGGAAGACCCAGGACACGACGCGGATCCAGCGGGCAAGCCCGACGTACTGGACGATGAGGCAGATCGTCACCATGATCCCGACGTGCAGCGACGGGAACGCCGCGATCGTCTGCAGGGTGCCCGAGCCGAACACGTCGCCCAGCACGGTGACGCGGTCGTCCCACAGCGAGTCGGCCAGGTCGGTGTTGTAGGTGTGGGGGAGGTCGGCGAACTGGCCGCGCTGCGCGGCGGTGTAGATCGGACCGGTCGACGGCACCATCAGGTAGACCGCGGCGCCGAGCATCCAGTCGAAGGCCACGGCGGTGACGTACCACGAGCCCGCGGTGGTACGACGGGTCCAGACCAGGGCGATGGCGATGCTGATCGGCACGAGCCCGATCCACACGAAGTAGACGCCGGAGAAGAACTGGGCGGCCCACCCCGTGCCGAACAGGTGGTGCAGCACGACCGCCGGGTCGTGGCCGAACCACAGGAACCGGTCGAGGTGGCGCAGCTCGGTGTCCCAGTTGTGGCTGTTGACGAACGGCACGAAGCTCTTGAGGTTGCGGAAGGTCGCGTAGGTGAGGTACCAGGCACCGACCCCGCCGAGGGCGTAGAGGCAGTGGGCGCGGGTCCAGCGCTCGCGCAGCACCGCGGCGAAGGTCGAGCCGTAGTCGGAGAGCCGACCACGCGCCCGGGCGACCACGCGGGGGACGACGTCGAGGGCGACGGCACCGAGCACGATGGCCGGGAAGCGGATATAGCCCGGGATCAGGCTGTCGGGGTCGCGGATCGGCAGCTCGGCGACGACCGAGAACATCACGGTGGCGGCGGCCATCACCAGGCCGGCCGCCCAGGCGTAGCCGAAGTTGCGCTCCAGCGCGCCACGCAGGCCGCGGTGCGGTCGAGATTCCTCCATGAGAGCCAGCGTAAAGCCGGATTCGGCCGAAATCGGTATCCGCGCGTGCTATCCACGCGTGATGTGATGCGGTCGGCGCGCGGCGGTTTCCAGCCCGCGCCCACCGATCCGTAGACTCAGCGATCGTGTCTGCCGCAACCGAAGGTCTGGGCTCCCGCGTCGTTGCCGACGCGGACGCCGGCCTGCCCGAGTTCGGCCACGCGACGTTCGACCCGTCCCACCTGCCGCCGCTGCGGCCGCCGTCCGACGTCACCGGGCTGAAGGCGGCGTTCGAGCGCCGCTACATCCTCAAGCTCCTGGTCCAGCGCGAGATCAAGGCCCGCTACCAGCGCTCGATCCTGGGCCTGCTGTGGTCCTACATCAACCCGCTGTCGCAGTTCTGCATCTACTTCTTCATCATGGGCACGATCTTCGGCCTGCACAAAGCGATCCCCAACTTCGCCATCCACATCTTCTCGGGCATCGTGATCGTGCACTTCTTCACCGAGACCATGGGCGCCGGCACCCGCTCGATCGTGCGCAACGGCGGCATCGTCAAGAAGATGGCCATGCCGCGGGAGATGTTCCCGGTGGCGACGATGTTGACCTCCCTCTACCACGTGGGGCCGCAGGTCGTGATCCTCGCGGTCGTGTCGGCGCTGGCCGGCTGGAGGCCCGACCTCTACGGGGTGGCCGCCTTCGTCCTCGCCCTGCTGATCATCATGATCCTCGGCCTCGGCATCGCGCTGCTCCTCAGCGCGGCCAACGTGTTCTTCGCCGACGTCGGCAACGCCGTCAGCATCGTGCAGAACCTGATCCGCTTCGTCGTCCCGATGATCTACAGCTACACCCAGGTGCAGGACCGCTTCGGTCCGGTCGCCCCCTACTACGTCTGGAACCCCATCGCCGACGCCGTGATGCTCTCGCAGCGCGCCTTCTGGATCGGCACCATCGACGGCGACACGAGTGCGCTGCTGCCGGACCACCTGCTGCTCGTGGGCCTCGGTGCGGTCGGGATCAGCCTCGTGGTGCTCGCCATCGGGCAGGTGGTGTTCTCCCGGCTCGAGAACAAGATCCCCGAGAGGCTCTGAGTCGTGGCCGACGCCATCCGTGTCGAGAACGTCTCGAAGACGTTCACCCGGCGCTACCAGCGCACCATCAAGCAGATCACCGTCGCGAAGGTGCGGCGGCAGCGCACGGTCGAGACCTTCCAGGCCGTCGACGACGTCTCGTTCACCGTCGAGCAGGGCGAGTCGATCGGGCTGATGGGCCTCAACGGCTCCGGCAAGAGCACCATGCTCAAGATGATCAACGGCGTGATGAAGCCCGACGACGGCTCGATCCTCGTCCGCGGCCGCATCGCCGGGCTGATCGCCACCGGCGCGGGGTTCCACACCCAGCTCTCCGGGCGCGACAACATCATCCTGAACGCGGCGATCCTCGGCATGACCGAGAAGGAGACCCGCCGCAAGTTCGACGCCATCGTCGACTTCGCCGGACCCAGCGTCGAGAAGCAGCTCGACCAGCAGGTCGGTCACTACTCGTCCGGGCAGGCCGCCCGCCTGGGCTTCGCCATCGCGATCCACGTCGACTCCGACATCTTCCTGGCCGACGAGGTGCTCGCGGTGGGGGACAAGCCCTTCCGGGCCAAGTGCATGGAACGCATGGAGGCGATCCGCGACAGCGGGCGCACCCTCTTCTACGTCTCGCACTCCGCAGGGTCGGTGCGTCGCATGTGCAGCCGCGTCCTGGTCCTCGAGGACGGCAAGCTCGTCTTCGACGGGGAGCCCAAGGCGGGCATCAAGCGACTGGGCTACGACAAGGGCGAGAAGGACGAGGTCCTCGAGGACGAGATCGGCGCCGACATCTAGGACGCTCGGTCGGGTTGGGCGTGTCGGCTGCGGGGGTCTCGAGGCTCAGGCCTAGCGGCCTTCGCACCTCGATCGACGTGCACCGTGCCCGTCCTCCACAATCTTTTCCACAGACATCGGCGTGTCGAGTGGAAATTACAGATCTGTAGTTACTCAGATCCTCTTCCCAGGTCGTGTGACTGCTGTGACAGTTGCTTCCCGTGTGACTCTTCCCCTCGCACAGGAGCTGACTTCGAATGCCGTTCTTCCCCCCTTCCCCCACGCTCGCCGACCCGGACCGACCCCGGTCGCGCGACGTCCGCCCGCGCTTCGTGACGACCTGCCAGCAGCTGCTGGTCCTGGGCGTCATCGTGGCTGCCCTGACCCCTGCGGCCGGAGTCGTCTCCATCGACTTCGCGCCGTCGCCCGACGACGGCGACGCCGCGCCCGCCACCGGCACCCTGCCGGCGCTGTCGATGACGGCGTACGAGAAGGCCCAGACGATCCCGACCCTGGTGCCGACCGCGGTCGTCGACCCGGTCGTCCGCGAGGTCGCCCTGACCTCCGCCGCGAGCGGGGCGGTGTCGCGCCGCGCGCTCGACAGCTCCCGGTCGGTCGGCGTGAGCGGCCAGGAGATCATCAGCGCCCCCCAGGACGTGACCGGGTACGGCGCCGTCGGGCTGACCTGGAAGCACGGCGAGGTCGTGCCCGACGGCGAGATCACCGCTCAGGTGCGCCTGCTCGACAACGGCGCCTGGTCGGGCTGGACGCCGATGGACTACCACGACGACCACGGCCCGGACCCCGACAGCGACGAGGCCCGTCACGCCCGCCCCGGCACCGACGAGCTGCTGGTGGGCGACGTCGACCAGGTGCAGGTCAAGGTCACCACGGTGCACGCCGCACCGGCCGACCTCAAGCTCGCCGTCATCGACCCGGGCGTCGCGGCCACCTCGGCCGAGGAGCTGCCCGCGATCGACACCAGCACGCTCGACGAGTCGGGCACAGCCCCCGAGCCGACCGCACCGGCCGAGCCCACGACGCCGACCGAGCCGGCCACCCCGGCCGAGCCCACGACGCCGACCGAGCCCACGACGCCGACCGAGCCGGCCACGCCGACCGAGCCGGCTACGCCCACCGAGCCGGCCACGCCGACCGAGCCGACCGAGCCGACCGAGTCGACCGCACCCCCCGCCGCCGGCACGCTGCCGACGTCCGCGGGCGACGTCCAGCTCTCGGCGGCCGCCTACACCCGCAAGCCGGTCATCTACTCCCGCGCCCAGTGGGGCGCCGACGAGAAGCTGCGCGACAAGAGCTCGCTGCACTACTTCGAGGTGCACGCCGGCTTCGTGCACCACACGGTCAACGCCAACAACTACAAGGCCTCCGACGTGCCGGCGATCCTGCGCGGCATCTACGCCTACCACACCAAGTCCAAGGGCTGGTCCGACATCGGCTACAACTTCCTGGTCGACCGGTTCGGCCGGATCTGGGAGGGCCGCTACGGCGGTGTCGACCGCCCGGTGGTCGGTGCGCACACCCTGGGCTACAACGACGACTCGTTCGCGATGTCGGCGATCGGCAACTTCGAGGAGGCCAAGCCCACCAACGCGATGGTGCAGGCCTACGGGGCGCTGTTCGGCTGGAAGCTCGCGCTGCACGGCGTGAAGGCGTCCTCGACCAGGCAGTACGTCACCAAGAAGTACTTCAAGGCGATCAACGGCCACCGCGACGCCGGCTCGACCGCGTGCCCGGGCAAGTACCTCTACGCCAAGATCCCGCAGATCCGGACCCTGGCCAAGCAGGCGCAGGCCTCGTTCTCGGGGCGCCAGCTCGAGTCCAACGTGGTCGCGGGCGATCCGCCCGACCTGCTCGCGCGTCGTGCCTCGGACGGGCAGGGCTACGTCATCCCGCTGCGGCGGGTCAACGGCAAGGTCGTGCGCGGTACGGCGATCCCGATGAAGGTGAACCTGTCCGCCATGGACCGCATCTTCAACGCCGGCGACTGGGACCGTGACGGGACCTCGGACATGATCACCCGGCTCGCGAGCTCGGGGAACCTCTACTTCCGACCGGGCCGTGGCAACGGCCGGTTCGGTGACGCGGTCCGGATCGGGAAGTTCAAGGGCGTGGGGCTGCTGGCCGCGGTGGGGGACATGACCGGCGACGGCTGGCCCGACCTGATGGGACAGCCGGTCAAGGGCGACATGCGGATCTATCCCGGCCGCGGCAAGCAGGGCCTCCGGCCGAGCTACGTCGCCTACAGCGGCATCAAGGGCACCAACCAGATCCCGGTCGGGCTGTGGGACGGCGACGGCGCGCCCGACAGCCTGGTCCGCAACGGCTCCAAGCTGATCCTCTACCCCGGCAACGGGCCCGGCGGCCTGACCGGAGCGCGGACCCTGCCGTTCAACACCACGCCGTACGACAAGATCATGGGGGTCAGCGACATCGACCTGACCGGGCACCCCGACCTGATCGCCCGGCGGCGCTCCACCGGCACCCTGGTGTTCATCGCCGGCTCGTCGACCAAGCTCGCCGCTCCCCAGGCGATCGGGGTCGGCTACGGGAAGTTCGACCTGTTCGGCTGATCGGGCCGAGAGGATCGAGAGAGATGTCTGGTCGCTCAGGCAGGGAAGCGAGCGGTAGCGCGCTCGGCGACGTAGGTCGCCTCGAGGCGCTCCCGTTCGGCCCGGGCGACCAGGACAAGGGAGCCGCGGCGTAGCAGCGGCTCGGTGAAGGTGGCGATCCCCGGTGGGGAAGCCGGGTTCGCCTCCGTCAGGAGGCGGTCGCCGTCGGACACGAGAGTGCCGGCGGCGGCCGCCGACCAGAGGTCGTCCTGCGAGACGGGCCGGCCCCCGAGGTCGTGCGCCGTGTCGGCGCCCGTCGGCGGGTCCCAGGCGACGAACGCGTCGGGCTGCGACCAGATCTCCACCCCCACGTCGTGCACGCCGGCAGGAACACCGTCGGGGTGTCGCACCCCCATCGGGAGCAGCGCAGAGGCCAGCACCACGAGGTCGTCGGCCCGAGGAGCCCACCGCTCGAGGGTGTCGGGACCGCAGACCACGGCATCGGGGTCGTCGTCCTCGGTGACCACGAGACCGGCCGTCCACGCGGCTCCCAGGAACACCGGTCCCAGCCAGTGCGCCGGCAGGTCGACCCGCAGCGTCTGCCCCTTCTCGAGGTCGAGCTCGTCGACCAGGAGCGACGCGGCCTTGGCCACCCAGTTGGCGTACGTCGTCACCGACAGCTCGGTCCGCTCGCCGGTGTGGTCGTCGTAGAACGTCACGAGCGGGCGCCCCGAGTCGCCGCGCAGGAGATCGGTGAGGACGGCAGTGAAGGTGGTCACGGGTCCAGTCTCCCGAACCCGCACCGACGAGCCACGGGGAGTCACTACGCTCCGGCCATGACTGCGACGACCAGCCCCGGCACGGCTTCCCTCGACGGCCCGATCGAGGGCTTCTGGGCGGTGGTGCCCGCCGGCGGGGCCGGGACGCGACTGTGGCCGCTGTCGAGGTCGGCCTCGCCGAAGTTCCTGCGCGACCTCACCGGCTCGGGCCGCACCCTGCTCCAGGGCACCCACGACCGGTTGGCCCCGCTGGTCGAGGACCGGTTCGTCGTGGTGACCGGTCGCGCCCACCGCGACGCCGTGTGCGCCCAGCTGCCCGACGTCGACGACGCCTCGGTCGTGGCCGAGCCGTCGGCCCGCGACTCCATGGCGGCGATCGGCCTCGCCGCGGCGATGCTCGAGCGACGCGACCCGGACGCGGTGATGGGGTCCTTCGCGGCCGACCACGTGATCGCCGACCCGGTCGCCTTCGGCGCGTCGGTGCGGCTGGCCTGCGCCGCCGCGCGGGACGACTGGCTGGTGACGATCGGCATCGAGCCGACCTTCGCGTCCCCGGCGTTCGGCTACGTGCACCTCGGAGACGACCTCGCGGGCCACCCCGGGGCCCACGCGGTGGTCGAGTTCGTCGAGAAGCCGTCGGTCGACGTGGCCACGGGCTACCTCGCCACCGGACGCTACCGCTGGAACGCCGGCATGTTCGTCGTGCGCCCCACGGTGCTGCTCGACCTGCTCGCCGAGGGCGACCCCGGCTTCGCCGCGGCGCTGCGGGCGATCGCCGCCGACCCGGACACGCTCGAGGCGGCCTGGGCCGGGCTGCCCAAGATCGCCCTGGACCACGCCGTCGCCGAGCCGGCCGCGGCCGCGGGCCGGGTGGCCGTCGTACCGGCGTCGTTCGGGTGGGACGACATCGGCGACTTCGACTCCCTCGCCACCCTGCTCGAGGACACCGACTCCGCCTCGATCACCGTGCTGGGCGACGCCGACCTGGTCCGCTCGAGCGCGGCCACGGGGCTCGTCGTACCGGCCAGCGGCAAGGTCGTCGCCGTGGTCGGGCTCGACGACGTCGTCGTCGTCGACACCCCCGACGCCCTGCTCGTCACCACGCGGGCGCGGGCGCAGGACGTCAAGGCCATCGTGGCGGCCCTGAAGGACTCCGGGCGCGCCGACCTGACCTGACCGAGCGGGTCCCGGGGGACCCGACCGGGTCGGCGGGTCAGGGGACGGTGGCCTCGGGCGCGTCGGTGTAGGGGTAGGTGTCGGTGAAGGACACCAGCGCCTGGCCGGACACGTCGGAGCAGTACTGCCACACACCGGTGGAGGTGGCGGAGTCGCCCTTCCAGTGGGTGAAGGCGACGTGCTGGCCCTTCGGGAACTTCTTGCCGCCCTCGTCGTCGTCGGTCCACGGTGCGGCGATGAACTTGTTGCGGAAGTTCTGGTTGTCGCCGGAGTCCTTGTACTTGCGCGCGATGGCCTTGACCTGGGCGAGCTTGCCGGTGTTGTCGGCGATGGTCTCGTCGTACCACATGATCGTGTAGCCGTGCTCGAGGTTGTGCACCAGCGCCTCGAGCGGGGGACGGTCGTCGGCGTCGTAGAACTTCTCGCGGAACGACGCCGGTGCGACACCCGCGACGTTCCAGTGGGCGCCGAACGCGGGCGGGGCGGTGTCGTAGTCGACGGTCTGCGGCTGCTCCACGTGGGTGCCGACGTCCTTGCCGGCCTTCTCGATCGGCTTCTGGCACACCGAGGCCTTCGCGCCGATCTCGTTGATCGGGGTGTCGGCGTACGCCGCCTCCTTGAAGCTGCCCAGGAGCGGCGGCACGGCGGCGATGCCGATGATCACCAGGGCGATCACGACGGCCCCGGCGACGATCGCGTTGCCGCGGCGCTTCTCGGCGGACTTCTGCTTCTTCAGGGTCTCGTCGATCAGCCGCTGACGCTCGGTCTTGGCGGTCTTGGACGGCTTGGCCACGCTCGACATACCTCTTCTGGGGTGGGGAACGCGCAGAGTCTACGGAGTCGACCTGGCAAAGCGCAGGTCGGTGTCGTGGTCACCCGTCGCGGGGTGCGGTAGCCAGCCGTGGGCGAACGCGAGGACCGTCAGCCGCGGGTCGGCGTCGGCCGGCGCGACGACCACGTCGTCGTCGAGCACACGCAGGGTCACGCCCAGCGCCCGGGCGGCGACGTCGAGCAGCTCGCCGACCGCGACGGGGGCGCCGAACGGCACCGCGTCGGAGGCGACGCCGCCCAGCGCGCGGACGACGGCCTCACGGGCGCCGTAGCCGAAGAGGTCGGCCCCCTCGGGCCGGACCAGCGCGGCGGCCCCCGGTCCGTGGTCGTCCGGAGCCAGGACCAGGTCGGCGCGTCCGCGCACGACGGCGAAGGGTCGCCCGCCGAGCTTGCCCTGGGCCAGCTCGGCGAGTCCCGCGATCTCGTCGGCGACGGCCGGTGCGGTCACCGCGAGCTCGTTGCCGTGGGCGTCGAGACGGCCGGCGAAGTCCTCGGCGACGACGAGACCGGCCGCGCCCACGGCGATGTCGGTCTGGCCCTCGCGCCAGGCCCGGCCCGCGGTGTCGGTCACCACGACGCCGACGTTGTGCCCGGTGCGCTGGAGCAGCGTCGTACGCAGCCGGCGGGCCGAGGCATCGGGGTCGAGCGGCAGCAGCACGGCCGAGCCGAGCGCGACGTTGGAGGCGTCGATGCCGGCGGCGGCCATCGTGAGGCCGTGCCGGGTGCGCACGATGGTGGTCGGGCCGCGCCGGGCCACGACGCGGACGGTCTCGGCGACCAGGTGCTCCTCGCGGGAGCCGGCGACCACGCGGCCCTCGGCCTTGCTGACGACCTTGCTGGTCACCACGACGACGTCGCCGTCGCGCAGGCCGGCGGTCCCGATCGCCGCGAGCAGCAGGTCGACCAGGTCGTCACCGGCCCGGACCTCGGGCACGCCGTCGGGCGCGGTGGCCGAGACCGTCACCGGGCGCCGTCCACCGACCCGCGGTCGGTGACCAGCGCGACCGCAGCGGCAGCCATGGCGGCCGTGGCGTCGACGTCGCTCATCATCAGCGGGACCGCGGCGCAGGCCAGGCCGGCCCCGCGGACCCGGTCGACCTGGTCTGCGTCGCGCTCGTCGACCAACCAGGCGTCGAGCACCCCCTCGGAGGTCGTCGCCCGGTCGCCGTAGTGGAGGCCGACTGCCGCCGCGCTCACCTCGACCCCGATCGACGTCAGCATCTGGTGGGCCATGCCGCGCACGTGGGAGCCGCCGACGACGGGGGACAGGCCGACCACCGGCGCCGCGGTCGTCCGCAGCGCCTCGCGCACGCCCGGCACGCCGAGGATGGTGCCCACCGACACGACCGGGTTGGACGGGGGCAGCACGACGAGGTCGGCCTCGGCGATCGCCTCGAGGACGCCGGGGGCCGGGCTGCTCGCGTCGAGCCCGACGACGATCACCGACTCCGCCGGCACCTCGGCGCGCAACCGCACCCAGTACTCCTGGAAGTGCACGACCCGACGCCCGCTGGGCGCCGCCTCGTCGGCGATCGCCACGTGGGTCTCGACCCGGTCGTCGCTCATCGGCAGCAGCCGCACCCCCGGCTGCCAGCGCCGGCACAGCGCCTCGGTCACCGCCGAGAGCGGGTAGCCGGCGTCGAGCATCTGCGTGCGGACCACGTGGGTCGCGATGTCGCGGTCGCCGAGCCCGAACCACGTCGGCTCGACGCCGTACGCCGCCAGCTCGGCCTTGACGCTCCACGTCTCGTCGCGACGTCCCCAGCCCCGGTCGAGGTCGATGCCGTCGCCCAGGGTGTACATGACGGTGTCGAGGTCGGGACAGATCTTGAGCCCGTGCATCCACAGGTCGTCCGCCGTGTTGGCCACCACCGTGACCTCGGCCCCAGGACTCACCCCGGGGACCGTCCCGGCGGCGATCCCGTGCAGCAGTCCCTGCAGGAACCGGGCCCCGCCCATGCCACCGGAGAGCACGGTGATCCGCGTGATCGACATGGGCCTACTCTGCCGGGTCGCCCCGAGCCGTCTGGACCGGGGCGGTTGATCTCAGGTCCTTATCAGAGTTCCGCTTGACTTCCGGGTATGACAGGCATGTAATTCGAACAATGTTGTTCGGGGTCGAATGCCGGGTCGAGAGGTCACCATCATGAGGGAGCTGTTCCTCCTGGAAGCCCCAGGGGACGATGAAGAAGCAGGTTGGCAGGAGCGCGCACTGTGCGCCCAGACCGACCCCGAGGCGTTCTTCCCGGAGAAGGGCGGATCCACCCGCGAGGCCAAGAAGGTCTGCCTCACGTGCGAGGTCCGCGACGACTGCCTGGAGTCCGCACTCATGAACGACGAGCGCTTCGGCATCTGGGGCGGGCTCTCCGAGCGAGAGCGCCGCAAGCTGAAGAAGAAGGTGGTCTGAGCACCACCCGCTCATTCGAGGGAGCCCCGACCGTCTGGTCGGGGCCCTCGCGTTTTTGGGACCCGGTGCGGAGCAGACACCTCGACAGACGAATCGCTCGCCCTCCACCACCCCGATAGTGTCGGCGACCGTGTCTTCCCTGGGGTCCTCGAGCGGTGTCGTCGTGCTGCTGGTCAGCCATGACGGCGCGCGCTGGCTACCCGGGGTGGTCGAGGGGCTGGGGGAGCAGGTCGTGGTGCCCGACGGGGTCGTCGTCGTCGACACCGGCAGCCGGGACGAGAGCGTCGACCTGCTCCCGGAGCACCACGACGTCGTGAGTGTGGCGGCCAGCACGTCGTACCCCGAGGCGGTGCGGCGCGGTCTCGAGCGGATCGCGGTCACGCACGCCGACGCCGAGTGGGTCTGGCTGCTGCACGACGACTCGCGCCCGGCGCCGCGGGCGCTCTCGTCGTTGCTGGACGCCGCGGCCCGGCGTCCTGACGTCGACCTGCTCGGGCCCAAGCTGCGCGAGTGGCCGTCGCTGCGCCGGCTGCTCGAGCTGGGCGTGACGATCTCGGGCACGGGGCGTCGCGAGACGGGTCTCGAGCGCGGGGAGTACGACCAGGGCCAGCACGACGACGAGCGCGAGGTGCTGGCCGTCAGCTCAGCCGGGATGCTGGTGCGCCGGCGGGTGCTCGAGGATCTCGGCGGGTTCGACCCGCGGCTGCCCCTGTTCGGCAACGACCTCGACCTCGGGTGGCGGGCCGCGGCGGCCGGGCACACGACGCTCGTCGTGCCGTCGGCCGTGGTGTTCCACGCCGAGGCCGCGCACCGCGGCGTACGGGAGACCACGCTCGGCGGCCACACCCACGTCCACGAGCGCCGGGCCGCGCTCTACACGCTGCTCGTCAACAGCAGCGCCGCCGCACTGCCGTGGCGGCTGCTGCGGCTGACCCTGGGCACCGTGGTGCGGATGCTCGGGTTCCTCGTCATCCGCTCACCGGGCGAGGCGGTCGACGACCTCGCCGCACTGGTGACCGTGGTGTTCCAGCCGCGGGCGCTGCGTGCCGGACGCCGGGAGCGACGCGAGTGGCTCCAGCGGGCCGGACGGGCGCCCGACACCGAGCGCGTACGCCGCCTGCTCGCCCCGGCGTGGGTGCCCTACCGCCACGGCCTCGACTTCGTCGGTGACCTGGTCTCGGCCCTCACCAGCCAGGCGGCCGACGTCGCCGAGCGCCGACGGGTCGCCGCTGCCGAGCTCGATCCGTCCTCGCAGGCCGCCGCCCGGCTGCGCGCCGAGCGCGCGGCCCGCGAGGAGGAGGACGACCTCGCCGACTCCGGTGCCGTCGCCCGCTTCTTCACCAACCCGGTCGCGCTGCTGCTGGTCCTCGTGGTCGTCGGCATGCTCGTCGCCTCCCGCACCGCCCTCGGCGAGGTCAGCGGGGGAGCCCTGTCACCGGTGCCGGACGACACCGGCTCGTGGTGGGCCCTGCACTACGACACCTGGCACCCCCTGGGCTTCGGCACCGACGTGCCGGCTCCGCCGTACGTCGTCCTGCTGGCGCTCCTGGCGAGCGTCCTCGGTCCGACCGCCACGGTCAGCGCGCTGCTCGTGCTGTCGTTGCCGCTGGGGCTGTGGGGCGCGTTCCGGTTCCTGCGGGTCGCCGGCCGACTGGTCAGCCCCCGGGGCGCGCCGCGCTGGCTCCTGGTGGGCGGCGCGACGACGTACTCCCTCGCACCGGTGACCTCCGGGGCCTGGGGAGAGGGACGCCTCGGGTTGGTGGTGGCAGCAGCGCTGCTGCCGTGGCTCGCCCACGCCGCACTCGGCTTCGCCGATCCGGGCGTCGACCGGCGGCGGCGGGCCGGCTGGCGGGTCGGCCTGCTCCTGGCCCTGGTGGCGGCGTTCGCGCCGGTCGCCTGGTTCGTGGCCCTCGCCCTGGTCGCGGTGGCCCTGGTCGGCGCGCTGGCGCTGGCACGCGACGCGGTCACCTCACGCGACGTGTGGGGCGCTCCGGCCACCGCGCTCGGCGTCCCGCTCGTGCTGCACGCGCCCTGGTGGCTGCCGGCCCTGGTCGGCGGCCACGGCGGCGCGCTGCTGCTCGAGACCGGGCGCGCGCCCGCACCGGGGACCGGGCGGTGGGGCCTGCTCCTGGGTCGTCTGGGCGACCTGGGCGCCCCGGCCTGGATCGGCGTCGTGCTGGTCGTCGTCGGCCTGCTCGCGCTGCTGCCCCGAGCCAGTCGCATCCCCGTCATCCTGTGCTGGATCGTCGCGCTCGTCGCGGTCGTGGTCGGCGCGCTGCTCACGCCGGTGACGATCGGGCTGACCGGCACCGACACCCCGACGGGCCTCGGCGCCCCGATGCTCGTCGTCCAGGCCTGCCTGGTGACGGCCGTCGTGCTGGGCGCCCAGGGGGCGGTGCGCGGCCGGCTCGCGACCGGCTGGCGGGTCCTCGCCGCAGCCGGCGCGGTCGCCGCCCTGGCGGTGCCGATCGCCGGCGCCGCGTGGTGGGCGACCGCCGACGACAGCCTCACCAGCAGCGACGCCTCGATCGTGCCTGAATACATGGTGCAGCGCTCCGAGCTCGGGCCCGAGCACGGCGTGCTCGTCGTCCGTGGCAGCGTCGACGACGGTCTCATCTACACCGTGCGTCGCGGCGACGGCCTCACGCTGGGCGAGGACGAGGTCCTCGACCTGACGACCCCCGGCTCCGACGTCACCGCCACCGTCCGGGCCCTGCTCTCGCGACCGACACCCGAGGTGGTCGACCGACTCGGCGACCTCGGTGTCGAGTACGTCCTGCTGGTCGCGCCCGCCGACGGGACCGTCGCGGCGGCCCTCGACGGGGCCACCGGTCTGGTCCAGTCGAGCTCGGGGCCGCGCAGCCGCGCCTGGCAGGTCGACCGGCCGCTGGCCGCCGGCGCCGTCGACGGTGACGGCACCTCGTGGTTCCGCGTGCTGCTGCTCGTCGTGCAGGGCCTGGCGTTCCTCGCCGTCCTGGTGCTGGCCGCGCCCACCCTGCGGACCGAGAGGGAGTCATGAGCACCCCGGACCTCCCCGACCGCGCCCCCGACCGCGCCCCCGACCGCGCCCCCGACCGGGCTCCCGGCAGCCGCCGGGCCGGACGTCGTACGGCGCCCGGCGCACGGACCCGTCCCGACGCCATCACGGTCGTCGCCGTGCTGGTGCCGGTGCTCGCCCTCCTCGTGGCGTTCCTCGCCCACACCGGTACGACGACCGCACGCGTCGGCAGCCAGCCCGAGGACACCCGGCTGACCCGCAGCACCGTGGTGTGCCCGCCGGGCGGCAGCCCCGTCCTCGTGGCCTCGACCTCCGGGGCGTCCGGGTCGATCCGGGCCCGCGCCGGCGACGCCTCCGCCGAGGCCCGGGTGGCACCCGGGACCACGGGCAGCGTCCGCCTGGGCGGGGGCGTCGTGGTCCTCACCGGCGAGGGCGACGTGGCCCCCGGGCTGGTCGCCGGCCGCTTCGCGACGCCGCCGGCCGGCGTCGAGTGCCAGGCCCCCCAGTTCGACCAGTGGTTCACCGGGGTCGGCGCCGGCGCCGGGCACCGCTCGGTCCTCCGGCTCGTCAACCCCGACGCGGGACGCGCGGTGGTCGACGTCACCGTCCTGGGAGGCGAGGGCACCGTGGACGCTCCGCGGCTGCGCGGCATCACCGTCGAGGGCGGCTCGGTCCGCACGCTCCGGCTCGCCGAGGTCGTGCCCCGCTCCGACGAGCTGGCGCTCCACGTGACGGTGGGTCGCGGCCGGGTCGCCGCGAGCGTCCTGGACACCACCCGTGACCTCAGCAGCGGTCGCACCGGCGACGACGGGCTTGCCTCCCAGGCCGCCCCGGCCAGGGGCAACCTCGTGCTCGGCATCCCCGAGGGCGGCGGCTCGCGCACCCTGGTCCTGGCCAACCCCGGTGGGTCGCAGGGCCGGGCGACGGTGTCGCTGGTGACCCGCGACGCCGTGTTCGCGCCGGTCGGGCTCAAGCCGATCACGCTGCCGCCGCGCAGCGTCGTCGAGGTCCCCGTGGCCAGCGCGATCCGCTCGGCCGGCACCGGGGACGAGGCGGCGGTCGGGCTCCAGATCCGCTCGACCGTCCCCGTCACCAGCAACCTGTCGACCTACGTCGACCGCGACCTCGCCACGTCCGTGCCCCCCGCGCCGCTCACCACGGCCGCCACCGCGGTCCTGCCGGGCGGCTCCCAGCAGCTCGTCCTCGGCGGCGCCCGCGCGGCCGGTGTGGTGACCGTCGAGACCCGCGATGCCGGCGGCACCGTGCTGTCCCGCAAGCGGGTCGAGGTGGCCCCGGGGCGCGGCGACACGCTCGACTTGTCGCGCCGGGCCCGGCTCGTCACCGTCACCCCGACCCGGACCCCGATCGCCGCGGTCGTGCTGGTCACCAGCACGCGCGGCGCCACGGTGGTGCGGCTGCGCGAGGCGCCCACGACCAGCCTGGTGCCCGACGTCGCGCCGGGCCGGCCCTGACGGCCGGCGACTAGTCGTCGTCGTCGACGACCCGGGGGTCGACGGTCTCGGGCGTCACGCCCAGCAGCTCGGCGACCTGCTCGACCACGACGGTGAGGACGATCGCCTCGAGCTCGCTGCGGGAGGTGCTGCGGTGCTCGATCGGGCGACGGAACACCACGAGCCGGGACGGGGTCGCCCCCGAGCCGCGCACCAGCGAGGCCAGGGGCACCGACGTCGCGTCCCAGTCGTCGGGCACCTGGGGGGTGTCCTCGACGGCGTACTCGAGCAGGCCGAGGTGTTCCTGCCAGCGCTCCTCGATGTCTCCGACGACCGCGAGCACCAGGGCGTCGAATCGCTCCCGGGGGCCGCGCAGCTCGGGGGTGCCGGGGTCGCGCGGCACGACGCCGGGACCCCGCATGCCCCGGTCGCGCCGGTCACGCGTACGACGTCTGCTCCCCACGACCGCGAGCCTAGGTCAGGCCGGTGCCGCTGACGGGTAGCCTCCCTCACGTGAGTCTCGCCCGGCGCTGTTCGCGCACCCCCTGCGGTCGACCCGCGGTGCAGACCCTCACCTACGTCTACGCCGACTCGACCGCCGTGCTCGGCCCGCTGGCGACCTACGCCGAGCCGCACGCCTACGACCTGTGCGCCGTGCACAGCGAGCGCCTCTCGGCTCCGCGCGGCTGGGAGGTCCTGCGCCTGGCCAGCGACCTGGTCGACCGCGGCCCCAACCACGACGACCTGCTCGCGCTGGCCGACGCCGTCCGCGAGGCCGGGCGCCCGGCGCCGCAGCCCCGGCCCGCTCCCGCCGACGAGACCGGGCGCGAGACCGGACGCCGCGGCCACCTGCGCGTGCTGACCACCGACTGACGATCCGCGTCGTCGCGTGGCCCACTAGGGTCTGCCGCATGGCTCTCGACCCCGCCACCATCCAGGCCGTCTTCAAGGCGTACGACGTGCGGGGCACCGTTCCGGACCAGATCGACGACGACCTGGCCCGGGCCACGGGCCGGGCCTTCGTGCAGGTCGTGGGCGCCACCGAGGTCGTCGTCGGCTACGACATGCGGCCCAGCTCGCCCGGGCTCGCCGGGGCGTTCGCCGACGGGGCCAGCCAGGCCGGCGCCGACGTCACCCTGATCGGACTCGCCTCGACCGACCAGCTCTACTTCGCCTCCGGCCACCTCGGTGTGCCCGGCGCCATGTTCACCGCCAGCCACAACCCCGCCCAGTACAACGGCATCAAGATGTGCCGGGCCCACGCCCAGCCCGTGGGTCTCGAGACCGGCCTGGCCGAGATCCGCGACCTGGTCGTCTCGGGCGACGTCGCCCCGCCGACCCGCATCGGCTCGATCACCGAGCACGACGTCCTCGAGGCCTACGCCGCCCACCTCCTCGCGCTCGCCCCGGTCACCGGGCGCCGCCTCAAGGTCGTCGCCGACGCCGGCAACGGCATGGCCGGCTACACCGCCCCGGCGGTCTTCGGCCGGATCGGCGACGCCGTCGAGCTGGTGCCTCTCTACTTCGAGCTCGACGGCTCCTTCCCGAACCACGAGGCCAACCCGATCGAGCCCGCCAACCTGGTCGACCTGCAGGCCAAGGTGCTCGAGGAGGGCGCCGACATCGGCCTCGCCTTCGACGGCGACGCCGACCGGTGCTTCCTGGTCGACGAGCGCGGCCGCGCGGTCTCGCCGTCGACGCTGACCGCGCTGATCGCCGAGCGCGAGCTGGCCAAGCACCCCGGGGCCACGGTCATCCACAACCTGATCACCAGCCGCGCCGTCCCCGAGCTCGTCCGTGAGCTGGGCGGCACCCCCGTGCGCACCCGGGTGGGCCACTCCTTCATCAAGGCCACCATGGCCGAGACCGACGCGATCTTCGGCGGCGAGCACAGCGGCCATTTCTACTTCCGCGACTTCTGGCGTGCCGACTCCGGCATGCTGGCCGCGCTGCACGCGCTCGCTGCGCTGGCGTCGTACGACGGCACGCTGAGCGAGCTGCTCGCGCAGTACGAGCGCTACCCGCTGTCGGGCGAGATCAACAGCACCGTCGCCGACCAGGCCGCGGTGGTCGCCGCGATCCAGGCCGACTACTCCGGGCGCGACGGCGTCACCATCGACCACCTCGACGGGCTGTCGGTCAGCCACGCCGACTGGCAGTTCAACGTCCGTCCGTCCAACACCGAGCCGCTGCTGCGGCTCAACGTCGAGGGCCGTGACGAGGCCACCATGACGGCGATGCGCGACACCGTGCTCGCCCTGATCCGCGAAGGCGACAACTGATGGCGATCGACCCTGCGCTGCTCGAGATCATCGTGTGCCCGGCCGACCACGGCGACCTGACGCTCGCCGCCGACGGTGGTGAGCTGGTCTGCGGCTCGTGCGGCCTGGCCTACCCGGTGCGCGACGACATCCCGGTCCTCCTGGTCGACGAGGCCCGCAAGCCGTGAGCGCGCGATGACCTGGTTCGACGAGTCGCGCCTCGACGACGAGACGGCGCTGGGTGCCGCCGACCTCCGGTTGCGCACCCTCGCCGAGTCCGGTGCCCGCGTACGCCGCGAGGCCGCGGGTGCCGCCGAGGCCACCGCCATCGGGGTGACCCGGGCCCAGGACGCGCGCCCGCGCGCCGTGATCGCCGCCGGCCCCGACTCCCGCCTGCTGCGCGCCGTCCTCGAGCCGTTCTGCCCCGTGCCGTTCGTGGCCTGGCCCGGCCCCGCGCTGCCCGGCTGGGCCGGCAGCCTCGACCTGGTCGTCGTGCTGGCCCCCGTCGGGTCCGACTCCGGTGCCGCCTCCGCGGTCGCCGAGGCCGTACGCCGGGGCTGCCAGGTCGTCGTCGCCTGCCCGCCCGCCTCGATGGTGGCCGAGCACGCCGAGGGTCGCTGGACCACCGTGCTCCCGACCGTCACCGACGACCAGCTCGCCACCGCCGTCGTGATGCTGTCCTACCTGCACCAGGTGGGGCTGGGGCCCGAGGCCGAGGCCGACACCGTCGCCGAGGCCCTCGACGCGGTCGCGATCTCCTGCTCGCCGCACCGCGACATCTCCATCAACCCCGCCAAGATCCTCGCGATCTCCCTGGCCGACGCCAACCCGCTCGTGTGGGGCGGCTCGGTCCTGGCCGCCCGCGCCGCCCGCCGTGTCGCCGAGTCGATCCGGCGCGCCAGCGGGCGCACCGCCCTGGCCGGCGACGCCGAGCACCTGCTGCCCGTCCTGGAGGCCACCCGCCAGCGCGACGTCTTCGACGACCCGTTCGCCGCCGAGGACGGCGGTCCCGGTGACCTGCGCCCGGTCCTGCTCGTCCTCGACGACGGCGCCGACGACCCCGTCGTCCGCGAGCACCGTGGCCTGCTCCAGGCCGCGGCCACCGCACGCGGCGTCCGCATCGAGACCGTCACCGCCGACGCCCCTGGTGAGGTCGCCCGCTACGCCGAGCTGCTCCTCACCGGCACCTACGCAGCCGAGTTCCTCCGACTGGGTCTCGTCGACGACTGACCGGCCCGGGCGCGTCCCGGAGCGCGGGTTCCTCCGCCTGGCGCCGGTGGTGGAAAGGCCGGGTTCGCAGAGTGGCCCACCCTGCGTCGGATGTGGAGGGGGTCGTTTTCGCACAGTGACCCGCCCTGCATCGGATGTGGAGGGGGTCGTTTTCGCAAGGTGACCCGCCCTGCATCGGATGTGGAGGGGGTCGTTTTCGCAAGGTGACCCGCCCTGCATCGGATGTGGACGGGGCCGTCTTCGCACAGTGACCCACCCTGCATCAGATGCGGAGAGGCCGCTTACGCAGAGTGACGCACGGTGGGTCAGTTCGTGTGTAGGGATCTTGCGTTGATGACCCACCCCGGGTCACCCGGACCCCGGCCCCGGCTCCGGCCACCGGCGGGCGCACCGAAGGAGTGACCTCGACCACGTCCCGCACCGCGACACCGCGTGACGACGCGGAACGCACCTCTCCGGGCGGGTGAACGATTGGCCGCCTCTCAGGCACCGTGTCTACGGTCGTGCGAATGGCTGCTCGGGACCCGTGGTTCGACAACGCCAAGATGACCCTGGTCACCTTGGCGGTCGTCGGGCACGCCTGGAGCCTGTTGCTGCCGGACTCGGCGACCAATAGCTGGCTCTACGACTACCTCTACGTCTGGCACATGCCGGCGTTCATCATGGTCAGCGGCTACTTCTCCCGCTCGTTCGACTGGTCCTCGCGCCGGGTGCGGGCCCTGGTGGCCACGGTCGTCGTCCCGTTCGTGCTCTACCAGGCGGCCCTCGTCGGGTTCCAGGGCCTGCTCGGGTGGGCGCCGCCGGAGCACCCGTTCCTCGAGCCGCTCTGGCCGCTCTGGTACCTCGTCGCGCTCGCGGCCTGGCGGCTGGCCGCCCCGGCGTTCCTCGCGGTCCCGCCCGTCGTGGCGATGGGCGCGGCGCTCGCGATCAGCCTGTTCGGTGGGATGGTCGACATCCCCTACCTCTCCCTGTCGCGCGTGCTGGGCCTGCTGCCGTTCTTCGTGATCGGACTGCTCGCCACCCCGGAGCGGATCGACCGGATCCGCACGCCCGCGGCCCAGCAGGCCGGCGTGGTCTGCCTGCTGCTCACGCTGGTCCTGGTGCGTGACCTCGACTCGTGGGCGGGCACGTGGTGGCTCTACTACCGCCCCTACGACGTCCTGGGCGCCGGGCTGGTGGAGGGTGCGCTCGTGCGCAGCTCGCTGCTGCTCCTCGGCCTGGGCTGCGCGCTCGGTGCCCTCGCCCTGGTGCCGAGCCGCGACAGCTGGTTCACCCGGATGGGCTCGGCGACGATGATCGTCTACCTGGGGCACCCCTTCGTCATCCGGGCGGCCGACGCCTTCGGCGTCTTCGACTGGGCCGTCGTGCACCCGATGCTCGGTCGTCTCGTCGTCGTCGGGTGCGCCGTGGCCCTGGCGCTGCTCCTGGCCACCCCGCCCGCGATCCGTCGCCTCGGTCCGCTGGTCGACCCCGTCGGGGCCTGGCGCACCCGCCGTGGCGACGGCGTCGTCGTCGGCCCGCGGGTCGACGTGACGCCGCTGCGGGCACCACGACCCGAGCTCGCCCACCACACTCGTCTACGCTGACGCGGGTGAGCGCTGGCCTGTTCGGACTTCTCGACGACGTCGCGGCGATCGCCCGCCTGGCCGCGGCCTCGGTCGACGACGTGGCCGCTGCCGCGGGTCGGGCCAGCGCGAAGGCCGCGGGGGTGGTCGTCGACGACACCGCGGTGACCCCGCAGTACGTCCAGGGCGTCGCGGCCCAGCGCGAGCTGCCGATCATCAAGAAGATCGCCGTCGGCTCGCTGCGCAACAAGATCCTCTTCATCCTCCCGGCCGCGCTGCTGCTCAGCCAGTTCGCCCCCGACTGGGTGCTCCCGCTGATCCTCGTGTGCGGTGGCACGTTCCTCGCCTACGAGGGCGCAGAGAAGGTCTGGGAGCGCGTCCGCGGCCACCACCCCGACGAGGCCGAGAAGTCGTCGGAGATCAGCCCCGAGCAGGAGAAGACGATGGTCGCCGGGGCGATCCGGACCGATTTCATCCTCTCCGCCGAGATCATGGTGATCGCGCTCAACGAGGTGAAGGACGAGGCGTTCCTGTCGCGCGCCATCATCCTGGTGGTCGTCGCGATCGGCATCACGGTCCTGGTCTACGGCGTGGTCGGCCTGATCGTGAAGATGGACGACGTCGGGCTCGCCCTGGCGCAGCGCTCCTCGGCCGCGGCCCAGAAGGTCGGCCTCGCCCTCGTGCGCGCCATGCCCGGCCTGCTCGCCGTCATCTCGGTCGTCGGCACGGCCGCGATGCTGTGGGTGGGCGGCCACATCCTGCTCGTCCAGCTCCACGAGCTCGGCGTCGATCCGCCGTACGACGCCGTGCACCACCTCGAGGAGGAGGTCGCACATGCGCTGGGAGCCGTCGGTGGTGTCGCCGGGTGGCTGGTCAACACCGCGCTCTCCGCCGTCGTCGGCATCGTCGTGGGCGCTGTCGTCGTCGCGGTCATGCACGTCGTCCCGCGCAAGGGCGCCGCGGCCCACTAGAGACACGCCCTCGCGGTCTCGCCACCCCTCTGGGGATTCCTGGATCGGCCCGGCGCTGTCCTACGCTGAATTTCGTCGCGTGGGAGATCCCGACAACGCGCAGATGCGCGACGCAGACGCCAGCTTCGCCCTCCTGAGGAGACACCGTGGACTACAAGGTCGCAGACCTTTCCCTGGCCGATTTCGGCCGCACCGAGATCGAGCTCGCCGAGCACGAGATGCCCGGCCTGATGGCGATGCGTGAGCGCTTCGCCGACTCGCAGCCCCTCGCCGGCGCCCGCATCGTCGGCTCGATCCACATGACGATCCAGACCGCCGTGCTGATCGAGACGCTCACCGCCCTCGGCGCCGAGTGCCGCTGGGCCTCGTGCAACATCTTCTCGACCCAGGACCACGCGGCGGCCGCCGTCGTCGTCGGCCCCCACGGCACCGTCGACGCCCCGTCGGGCACGCCGGTCTTCGCCTGGAAGGGCGAGTCGCTCGAGGAGTACTGGTGGTGCACCCAGCAGATCCTCGACTGGGGCAACGAGCTGCCCAACATGATCCTCGACGACGGTGGTGACGCGACCCTGCTGGTCCACCTCGGGGTCCAGGCCGAGAAGTCCGGCGTCGCGCCCGACCCGGCCTCCGCCAAGAGCGGCGAGCAGAAGATCATCTTCCAGGTCCTCAACGACGTCCTGGCCCAGAACAAGGACTACTGGGGCCCGATCGCCAACTCGATCAAGGGCGTCACCGAGGAGACCACGACCGGTGTCCACCGTCTCTACGAGATGATGAAGGAGGGGTCGCTCCTCTTCCCCGCCATCAACGTCAACGATTCGGTCACCAAGTCGAAGTTCGACAACAAGTACGGCTGCCGCCACTCGCTCATCGACGGCATCAACCGCGCCACCGACGTCCTCATCGGCGGCAAGGTCGCGGTCGTCGCCGGCTACGGCGACGTCGGCAAGGGCTCCGCGGAGTCCCTGCGCGGCCAGGGCGCCCGCGTCATCGTCACCGAGATCGACCCGATCTGCGCGCTGCAGGCCTCGATGGACGGATTCCAGGTCACCACGCTGGAGGAGGCGCTCCCCTTCGCCGACATCATCGTGACCGCGACCGGCAACCGCGACGTCGTGACCGTCGACCACATGCGGTCGATGAAGCACAACGCGATCGTCGCCAACATCGGCCACTTCGACAACGAGATCGACATGGCCGGCCTCGAGGCCGACGGCGTCGCCGTCCGCAAGACGGTCAAGCCGCAGGTCGACCTGTGGACGTTCCCCGACGGCAAGGCCATCATCGTGCTGTCCGAGGGTCGTCTGATGAACCTCGGCAACGCCACCGGCCACCCGTCGTTCGTGATGTCCAACTCCTTCACCAACCAGGTGCTGGCCCAGATCGAGATCTTCACCAAGACCGAGGACTACCCGGTCGGCGTCTACGTGCTGCCCAAGCACCTCGACGAGGAGGTCGCCCGTCTCCACCTCGACGCCCTCGGCGTCAAGCTGACGACCCTCACCGACGACCAGGCCTCCTACCTCGGCCTCGCCGTCGAGGGGCCCTACAAGGCCGACACCTACCGGTACTGACTGAATGGTCGCTACGGGCGGCCCCGCGCCGCGCGGTCCGCACCATCCTCGTAGGGCTGCCGCCGGCCTGGTCCGGCGGACCCGACCGGCGCGGGGGGCCACCCTCCGCGACGTGCGCCGTGTGGTCGGCTCCGGCTCGGGTCGGGGCGCCTCACGCGGGTAGAGGCAGTCGGCAAGCCTGCAACGTCACGAACGCCACCACGATCCCCGTGGTGGCGTTCGTGTGTCTCCGGGGCCAGTCGTTTCGAGGTGTGCTGACACAATGGTGAGCATGAGTGAGCCGACGAGCGACCTGGCGACCAACGGTCGTGTGCTCGTCGTCGACGACGACGCCGCCCTGGCCGAGATGCTGTCGATCGTGCTGCGCCAGGAGGGCTTCGACTCCCAGACCGTCGGACGCGGCGACCAGGCCCTGGCCGCGTTCCGCGACTACCGCCCCGACGTCGTGCTGCTCGACCTGATGCTGCCGGGACGCGACGGCATCGACGTGTGCAAGGAGATCCGCGCCGAGTCCGGCGTGCCGATCGTGATGCTCACCGCCAAGGGCGACACCGTCGACATCGTCGTGGGCCTCGAGTCCGGTGCCGACGACTACGTCGTCAAGCCGTTCAAGCCCAAGGAGCTCGTCGCCCGGATCCGGGCGCGCGTGCGCCGCAAGGACGCCGCGACGACACCCGCCCAGCAGCAGGAGTCGCTGTCGATCGGCGACCTCGCCATCGACATCGACGGCCACTCGGTCGCGCGCGACGGAGAGATCATCAGCCTGACCCCCCTCGAGTTCGACCTGCTGCTCTGCCTGGCCCGCAAGCCCTGGCAGGTCTTCACCCGCGAGATGCTGCTCGAGAAGGTCTGGGGCTACCGGCACGCCGCCGACACCCGGTTGGTCAACGTGCACGTGCAGCGGCTGCGCTCCAAGGTCGAGCACGACCCGGAGCACCCCGAGATCGTGGTGACCGTGCGCGGCGTGGGCTACAAGGCCGGCAAGGCCTAGCGCGTGGTGAGGCCGCGCCGCGGGCCCCGCCTGCCGTCCGGCGTACGCCGTGCGCTCACCTTCTGGCGCCGCTCCACCCAGGCCCGGGTCGTCGTGAGCACCCTCGTGCTGTCGGCCATCGTGATCAGCGCCGTCGGCTGGTACCTCCTGCGCGAGACCCGCGACGGCCTGCTCGACAGCCGCGTCGACACCGTGCTCGCCGAGGCCGCCAACGAGACCACCGAGGCCGAGGGCCGCCTCGAGACCGAGTCCGGCCGTGAGACCGACGCCCAAGCCCAGCTGCGCACCCTGGCCGACTCGATCATCACCCGGGCCGAGACCCGCGGCTACAGCGTGGCGGTCGCCGGCCCCGTCGACGACGACCGCCCCATCGCCGAGCGCACCGCCACCTACAGCGCGGGCCTCGACCTGGCCGCGAGCGTCCCGGCCGAGCTCCAGGACCGGCTGGCCACGATCGGGGCCGCCCCCGCCTGGACCTACACGAGCGTCGTGACCACCGCCGACGGCACGGTGCAGCGCACCCCCGCCATCGTCGTCGGCTCCCAGGTACGGCTGCCCGCCGACAACCGGATCTACGTCATCTACCTGATCTACCCCCTGGTCGAGGAGCAGGAGACCCTCGACCTCGTGGGTCGGGCACTGCTCACGGCCGCGGTGCTGCTGCTGGTGCTGGTCGCGGGCATCACCTGGCTGGTGACCCGTCAGGTCGTCGCACCGGTCCGGCTCGCCCGCCAGGTCGCCGAGCGGCTCGCGGCCGGCCGGCTGCAGGAGCGCCTGCGCGTCAAGGGCGAGGACGACGTCGCGCGGCTCGCGATCTCGTTCAACCAGATGGCCAGCAACCTGCAGCGCCAGATCCGTCAGCTCGAGGAGCTCAGCCGGGTCCAGCGCCGCTTCGTCTCCGACGTCTCCCACGAGCTGCGCACCCCGCTCACCACCGTCCGGATGGCCGGCGACGTGCTCCACGACGCCCGCGGCACGTTCGACCCCGGGACCGCCCGGGCCGCCGAGCTGCTCCAGACCGAGCTCGACCGCTTCGAGGTCCTGCTCGCCGACCTGCTCGAGATCAGCCGTTTCGACGCTGGCGCCGCGGTGCTCGACCTCGAGGACGTCAACCTCGGCGACGTCGTACGCCGGGTGGTCGACTCGACCCGGGCGCTCGCCGAGCAGCGCGGCGTCAGCATCGCCGTCGAGGACGCCGGCCGGCCGTGCCTGGCCGAGGCCGACGCCCGGCGGGTCGAGCGGATCGTGCGCAACCTGGTGACCAACGCGATCGACCACGCCGCGGTCGGCGGTCGCGAGCCCGGCATCGTGGTCCGCCTGGCCGTCGACGACGACGCCTCGGCCGTCGCCGTGCGCGACTACGGCGTCGGCCTGGAGCCGGGGGAGTCGGCCATGGTCTTCAACCGCTTCTGGCGCGCCGACCCGGCCCGGGCGCGCACCAGCGGCGGCACCGGCCTCGGGCTGTCGATCGCGCTCGAGGACACCCACCTGCACGGCGGCTGGCTGCAGGCGTGGGGGCGACCGGGCAGCGGCGCGCAGTTCCGCCTGACGCTGCCCCGGCGCGCCGGGTTCGCCCTGCGGCGCAGCCCGCTCCCGCTGCAGCCCGAGGACGCCGTCGACCCCGCCGCCGAGACGGTGCGGCGATGAGGACGGCGATGAGGGCGGCGACGAGCGCGACCAGCAGGACCCGCCGCCGCGGCGGCGTACCGGCACCGGTGTCCGCCCTCGTGGTCGGCCTGCTCGCCGGCCTGGTGCTCGCAGGGTGCAGCGGCCTGCCCGAGTCCGGCCCCGTGGTCGACGGCGGGGCCCGCTCGACGGTCGACGAGGAGCAGGCCAGCGACATCAACGCGGTCCCGCCGACCCCGGGGATGACCCCGAGTGCGGTGGTCAACGGGTTCCTCGACTCGTTGTACGCCTCGCCGATCCGCCTCGACGTCGCCAAGCAGTACCTCACGCCCGCCGCGGCCACGGCGTGGGACCCCGAGGACGGGACCATCACCTACCTCGACCGGCAGCAGCCGCGCGAGACCCAGCTGTCGGTGTCGGTGCAGCTCGTCGACGCCGAGCACCTCGACCGCTACGGCGGCTACGACGACAACCTCGCCGGTGGCGACCTGCGCTTCGACCTCGAGCTCGAGGACGGCGAGTACCGCATCGACAACCCACCCGACGCGCTCGTCGTGCCCCGCGGCTGGTTCACCCAGCGCTTCCGCACGGCGTCGCTCTACTTCTTCGACCCCAGCGGACGCATCCTGGTGCCGCAGCCGGTCTACGTCCCGCGGGGCAAGGAGCTGCCGGCCACCCTGGTCCGCCGACTCGTCGAGAGCACCGGCCGGTCGTCGCTGACCGGGCTGGTGCAGTCCTACTTCCCACCCGGTCTCGACGGGCAGGTCCAGGTGTCCATCGCCGACGGGGTGGCCGACATCGACCTCGGCGGCGAGGCCACCGAGATCAGCAAGGCCGCCTCGGAACGGCTGCTGGCCCAGCTCGCGTGGACGCTGCGCCAGCAGTCGGGCGTGCGCGCCATCCAGGTCACGCTCGGCGGCGCGGCCGTCCTGGCTCCCGACGGCGACGAGCGCTACGACGTCAGCGAGGCCGATCGCTACGGCCCCAACGGGCCGGCCCCGTCCACCGACCTGTTCGCCGTACGCGACCACCGGCTGCAGCGGCGCGACGGCAACGAGCTCAAGGCGGTGCCCGGGGTGTTCGGCAACGGCGACGTCCCGATCAGCACGGCCACGCCCAACATCGACGGCGCGCGCGCGGCCGCGGTGGCCGTCGGCCGTCGCGACCTGCTCGTCGCCGACCTGGTCCGACCCGCCGACTCCGACGAGCCAGACGGCGAGCCGCCGGCCAAGCCCGACGTCGTCCTCACCGGCACCTCGCTGCTGACCCCGGCCTGGGACTTCGCCGACCGGGTCTGGGTCGTCGACCGCACCAAGGCCGGCGCGGTGGTCCACCTCGTCGTCGACGGGCGCGACCGTGTGGTCGAGGTCGCCGGCGTGAGCGGCCTCGACGTGCGCTCGTTCCTCGTCTCGCGCGACGGCACGCGCTTCGTGGCCGTCGTGCGTGGGGCCAACCGCGACGAGCTTCGCGTCGGCCGGGTGGAGGCCGACGGGGTCGGCGACGTCGTCCGGGTGCGCAGCACCCGGGTGATCGACGTCGATCCGGGCACCAGCCTGCGCATCGACGACATCGCCTGGACCTCGCCGACCACGCTCGCGGTGCTGAGCCCCCTGGGTCCCGACCGGATCTACGGGGTCCGCCAGATCGGCGTCGACGGCTCCCCGAGCAGCGCCGAGTCGCTCCCCACGCCGGTGGTCGGCCCGGTGATCGGGCTCGCCGGGTCCCCGATCACGACGCTGCCGCTCTACGTCGTGACCAAGGACAACCTCGTCGACCTCACCGACGGCGGGTCCTACGGGTTCGTGGGCTCGCCGGCGACCAGCGTCGACTACGCCGGCTGACCGGCTGTCCACAGGGCGGCGGTGGGCGCTGGTCACGACCGGCGATCCCTGGTGCCATCGACGGCATGTCACGTGACCCCGCGCGGATGCGTGACGCCGCCGCCGACCTGCTGCTCGGCGGCAGCTGCCTGGGCTGCGCCCTGCCGGGCCGGCTGGTGTGCCCGGCCTGCCGCGACGCGCTGCCGACCCGGGCCGGTCCGCGCTGGCCGAGCCCGCCTCCGCCCGGTCTGGTCACGCCGTACGCCGTCGCCGACTACGACGGGTTCGTGCGCGCCCTGGTGATCGGGCACAAGGAGCACCGCCTGCTGGCGCTCACCCCGCTGCTGGGCGACCTGCTGGCGTGCTCGGTCGCGGCCGCCCTCGCCCCGGTGTCCGGCGAGGCGCCCGTCGTGCTGGTGCCGGTGCCCTCGCGTCCGGCGACCGTGCGGGCCCGCGGGCACGACCCCATGCTCGCCACCACCCGGGTCGCCGCGGCCCTGCTCGGGACCCGCGTGTGCGTCGTACCCCTGCTGCGGTCGCGGCCGGGCGTCGTCGACCAGGCCGGTCTCGACATCGCCCACCGGCGGGCCAACCTGGCCGGCTCGATGGCCGTACGACCGCGGGCCCTGCGCGGCCTGGCGCGGCGCGGTGAGGCCGTCCACGTCGTCGTGTGCGACGACGTCCTGACCACGGGCAGCACCGCGCGAGAGGCCCAACGCGCGCTGCGCGCCGTCGGGATCGACGTGCTCGCCGTGGCGGTGGTCGCCGCGACCGTTCGTCGTACGCCGGCTCGGGGCGACGACCGGTTTCACGGCGACAACTCAGGTTCAGAGGTTCCGCCACCCCCGCCCACGCACTAACGTCTCTGTATGGAGTCCGTCCGGGTCCGTGGTTGCGTCGAACCGGGGTCCCCCCCGGCTCGGCTAGCCGATGCCAGTCGCAGGCGAAACGGTCCACGTAACCCGATGCACGGAGGGCCTCGCCCCCCGTGTGCCCCCCGCAAGGGAAGGGCAAGGGGATCACGGTGCGGCTTAGTAGTAAGTCCTGCCCCGTCCCGGCCGTCAGATACGGCCAGCCCCTCGGGGCGTCGGGAGAAGGTCAGTAGTGGCACTGAGCCGCGAGCACCTCAGCAGGCGGTTGTGGGGTCGAAGACCAGGTCGGCCGGACGGACTCCTCTCGTCGTGCGCACGGTGAAGGACACCGGCCACGGCTGATTCAACGAGTAACCAATCGCTAGCGGGAGGTTCACCATGGATGTTGTCGTCACCGGGCGCCATTGCGAGATCACGGACTCGTTCCGGGGTCACTGCGAGGAGAAGCTGGCCAAGCTGGAGAAGCACGACCATCGGATCCAACGGGTCCACGTCGAGGTCGACTGCGAGACCAACCGGCGCCAGCAGGACAAGTCCATCCACGTCGAGCTGACCGCGTTCTCCAAGGGACCGGTGATCCGGGCCGAGGCGGCCGCCGACCACCAGATGGGCGCCCTCGACCTCGCGCTCGACAAGATGGCCTCCCAGATGCGCCGCGCCGCCGACCGCCGCCGCGTCCACCACGGCCGACGCGCCCCCGTCTCGGTGGGCGAGGCCCTCGCCGACGTGACGACCACGCCCGACCTCACGCCCGACCCCGTCGCCGACGAGGTGATCGAGCGCTCCGTCGGCCCGATCGACGTCACCGGCGACGGGCCGCTGGTCGTGCGCGAGAAGACCCACCCGGCCACGCCGATGACCCTCGACCAGGCGCTCTACGAGATGGAGCTCGTGGGTCACGACTTCTACCTGTTCGTCGACAAGGAGAGCGAGAGGCCCGCAGTCGTCTACCGTCGCCGCGGCTACGACTACGGCGTCATCTCCCTCGACCTCGAGGCCGACGAGCTGGCCTGAGCGAGCCACAGCAGCGGGATCGGCCGCGGGGCGTGCGATGATCGCCCCGTGGCAGATCCCGCGGTACCAGGTCAGGGCGAGCGCGAGCCCATCCGGGTGCTGGTCGTCGACGACCAGCAGCTGTTCCGTCGCGGACTGACCATGCTCCTCGCGGTCGAGCCCGGCCTCGAGGTCGTGGGCGAGGCCGGCGACGGCGTCGAGGGCACCGTGCTGGCCGAGACCGCCGCCCCCGACGTGGTCCTGCTCGACGTACGGATGCCCAAGCGGTCCGGCATCGAGGCGTGCCTGGCCATCAAGCAGAGCGTCCCGTCGGCCAAGATCATCATGCTCACCGTCTCCGACGAGGAGGCCGACCTCTACGAGGCCGTCAAGAGCGGCGCCTCCGGCTACCTGCTCAAGGACTCCTCGATCGAGGAGGTCGCCCAGGCCATCCGCGTCGTCGCCGACGGCCAGTCCCTCATCAGCCCGTCGATGGCCATCAAGCTCATCGACGAGTTCAAGCAGATGGCGCGCCCCGAGCGCGAGACCGGACCCGCCCTGCGCCTGACCGATCGCGAGCTCGACGTGCTGCGCCTGGTGGCCCAGGGCCACAGCAACAAGGAGATCGCTGCGCGGCTGTTCATCAGCGAGAACACCGTCAAGAACCACGTGCGCAACATGCTCGAGAAGCTGCAGCTGCACTCCCGCATGGAGGCCGTCATGTACGCCGTGCGCGAGAACCTGCTCGAGCTCCCGTAGCCCACCCCCGTCGGTCGAGGTGCGAGGCGCACGTCGGTCGAGGTGCGAGGCGCGCTAGCGCCGAGCCTCGAGACCACCGCAGCGTCCCGCGGTCTCCAGCGACGCTGCGGGGGTCTCGAGGCTCAGGCCTGGCGGCCTTCGCACCTCGACCGGCGTGGGGCGGACGGCATACGGCCCGAAACCGTCCGCGGAACACGGTAGAACGGTGGTGTGTCCCCACGACCCACGTCCCTGTCGCGCGCGCAGGCGCGTCGTGTCGCACTGGCGGCGCAGGGCTTCCTCGACAAGCCGCACGAGGCGCCGACCATGCGCACCCTGGCACGCACGCTGCAGCGCACCGGGGTGCTGCAGGTCGACTCGGTCAACGTGCTGACGCGGGCGCACTACATGCCGCTCTACTCCCGGATGGGGGCCTACGACCCGGCGCTGCTCGAGCGGGCGTCGACGGGGCGGCAGCGGCGCCGGCTGGTCGAGTACTGGGCACACGTGCAGGCGTTCATGCCGGTGGAGCTGTGGCCGGCCATGGACCATCGGCGCCGGCACTACGTCGAGGGCCGGAGCACGTGGTGGGGCGGGGTGAGCGACGAGCTGGCCGACCGCCTGGTCGACCAGGTCACCGACCTCGGGGCGTCCACCGCGCGCGAGCTCGACGACGGTGCGCCGCGGTCCAAGGAGCACTGGGGCTGGAACTGGTCCGAGGCGCGCAAGGGCCTCGACTACCTCTCCATGACCGGCCGGTTGGCGATCGCGGGCCGCACGAGCCAGTTCGAGGTGCGCTACGACCTGCCCGAGCGGGTGCTGCCCGACCACGTCCTGGCCGCGCCCGACCTCACGGTCGAGGAGCAGCACCTCGCCCTCGTACGACGCGCCGCGATGTCGCACGGCGTGGCCACGGTCGGCTGCCTGGCCGACTACTACCGGATGCGGGTGACCCCGACCGAGCGCGCCGTCGCGACGCTGGTCGAGTCGGGGGAGCTCGAGCCGGTCTCGATCCAGGGGTGGGCGCGCCCGGCGTACCTCCACCGCGACGCGCGCCGGCCGCGGGCGGTCGGCGCGCGGGCGCTGCTCAGCCCGTTCGACCCGGTGGTGTGGCGCCGCGAGCGTGCCGAGCAGCTCTTCGACTTCCACTACCGCATCGAGATCTACACCCCGCCCGACAAGCGGGTGCACGGCTACTACGTGCTGCCGTTCCTGCTGCGCGACGAGCTCGTCGCCCGGGCCGACCTCAAGGCCGACCGCGCCACCGGCCGACTCCTCGTCCGGGGCGTCTACGCCGAGGACGGCGCGCCCCACGACACCGCGCCACAGCTGGCGGCCGAGCTACGGCGGCTGGCCGGCTGGCTCGGCCTCGCCGAGGTCGTCGTCGAGGCGCGCGGCGACCTGGCGCCCGCCCTGGCGGCCGAGGTGAGCGTCGAGCTCACTGCCGAGGTCACTGCCGAGGTCACTGCCGAGGAACGGTCCGCCACCACGGCTCGTTAAGATGGACGGTGGCCCTGTTCGGGCCTCCCGGATCAGCAGCCCACCCCAGAGGATGTCACCGACGTGCCCGCCATCATCGACAAGCTCCTCCGCATCGGCGAGGGCAAGACCCTGCGTCAGCTCGAGACCATCGCCAAGGCCGTCAACGCCATCGAGGACGAGTTCAAGGCGATGAGCGACGCCGAGCTCCAGGCGATGACCGGCGAGTTCAAGGAGCGCCTGGCCGAGGGCGCCACGCTCGACGACATCATGCCCGAGGCGTTCGCCACGGTCCGTGAGGCGTCGCGTCGCGTCACCGGCATGCGGCCCTTCGACGTCCAGATCATGGGTGGCGCGGCCCTCCACCTCGGCAACATCGCCGAGATGAAGACCGGTGAGGGCAAGACCCTGGTCGCGACCCTGCCGTCCTACCTCAACGCCCTGGCGGGCAAGGGCGTCCACGTCGTCACGGTCAACGACTACCTCGCCAAGTTCCAGTCCGAGCAGATGGGCCGCATCCACCACTTCCTGGGCCTGAGCGTCGGCGTGATCATGCCGTCGATGCGCCCGGCGGAGCGTCGTGAGGCCTACAACTGCGACATCACCTACGGCACCAACAACGAGCTCGGCTTCGACTACCTGCGCGACAACATGGCCGGCTCGATCGAGGAGTGCGTGCAGCGCGGCCACTTCTACGCGGTGGTCGACGAGGTCGACTCGATCCTCATCGACGAGGCGCGGACCCCGCTGATCATCAGCGGCCCGACGCAGGACGAGGTGAAGTGGTACGACGAGTTCGCCAAGATCGCCGCCAAGCTCGTCGTCGACGAGGACTACGAGGTCGACGAGAAGAAGCGCACCATCTCGGTCCTCGAGCCCGGCATCACCAAGGTCGAGGACCACCTCGGCATCGACAACCTCTACGAGTCGGTCAACACCCCGCTGATCTCGTTCCTCAACAACTCCATCAAGGCCAAGGCGCTGTTCCGCAACGACAAGGAGTACGTCGTCATGGACGGCGAGGTGCTCATCGTCGACGAGCACACCGGCCGCATGCTCGCCGGTCGCCGCTACAACGACGGCCTGCACCAGGCGATCGAGGCCAAGGAGGGGGTGACGGTCCGCGAGGAGTACCAGACCCTGGCGACGATCACCCTGCAGAACTACTTCCGTCTCTACGAGAAGCTCTCCGGCATGACCGGCACGGCCATGACCGAGGCCTCCGAGTTCGACAAGATCTACAGCCTGGGCGTCGTGCCGATCCCGACCAACCGGGCGATGATCCGCAGCGACCAGGCCGACCTTGTCTACCGGACCGAGAAGGCCAAGTACGAAGCCGTCGTCGAGGACATCGTCGAGCGTCACGAGAAGGGCCAGCCCGTCCTGATCGGCACGGTCTCGGTCGAGAAGTCGCAATACCTCTCCGACCAGCTCAAGATCCGCGGCGTCGCCCACTCGGTGCTCAACGCCAAGGTCCACGCCGACGAGGCCAAGATCGTCGCGATGGCCGGTCACAAGGGGGCCGTCACGGTCGCCACCAACATGGCCGGCCGTGGCACCGACATCATGCTCGGCGGGTCCGTGGAGTTCCTCGCCGACGCCGAGCTGCGCAAGCAGGGCCTCGAGCCCGCCGGCGAGACCGCCGAGGCCTACGAGGCCGCGTGGCCCGAGATGCTCGACAAGATCAAGGAGCAGGTCGGCAACGAGCACGACGAGGTCCGCGAGCTCGGCGGCCTCTACGTCGTCGGCACCGAGCGCCACGAGTCGCGCCGCATCGACAACCAGCTGCGCGGCCGGTCCGGACGACAGGGCGACCCGGGCGAGTCCCGGTTCTACCTCTCGCTCGAGGACGAGCTGATGCGGCTGTTCAAGTCCGAGTGGGTCGACCGCGTCCTGACCATGCTCAAGATCCCCGACGACGTCCCGATCGAGAACAAGCGGGTCACCAACGCGATCGCCAACGCCCAGGGCCAGGTCGAGTCGCAGAACTTCGAGTCGCGCAAGAACGTCCTCAAGTACGACGACGTGATGGACCGCCAGCGCAAGGTGATCTACAGCGAGCGCCGCGAGGTGCTCGAGGGCGCCGACATCGAGGAGCAGGTCCGCACCTTCGTCGACGACGTCGTCGAGGGCACCGTGCGCGGCACGCTCGAGGACTTCGCCGAGGAGTGGGACCTCGAGCAGCTGTGGACCGACCTGAAGCAGTTCTGGCCGGTGTCGATCTCCCGCGAGCAGCTGATCGAGGAGGCCGGCGGCGAGCAGGGCGGGCTGACCAAGGAGCACCTGATCGAGGTCCTGCAGAAGGACGCGCAGGAGGCCTACGACGCCCGTGAGGCCGAGGTCGGCGACGAGGTCATGCGCGAGCTCGAGCGGCGCGTGCTGCTCTCGGTGCTCGACCGCAAGTGGCGCGAGCACCTCTACGAGATGGACTACCTGCGCGAGGGCATCTACCTGCGCGCCTACAGCCAGCGCGACCCGTTGGTCGAGTACCAGCGCGAGGGCTTCGACATGTTCGCGGCCATGATGGACGGCATCAAGGAGGAGGCGGTCGGCTTCCTGTTCAACCTCGAGGTGCAGGTCGACGACGACGAGGACGACGTCCCCGTCGAGGTCGAGGTCGAGGAGCCGTTGGCCCGCGAGCTGCGCTCGGAGCCGCAGCCCGACGAGGAGCCCGCCGCCGGCCCCGTCCTGACGAAGCAGGCGGCGCCGCACATCCGGGCCAAGGGCCTGGAGAAGCAGTCGCTGCCGAGCAACCTGCGCACCTCGGCGCCGGGCATCGACGGCGACAACGAGGTCGTCGAGACCGGCCCGCTCGATGCCGACGACGAGTACGCCGGCATCGGCCGCAACGCCAAGTGCCCCTGCGGCTCGGGCAAGAAGTTCAAGCAGTGCCACGGTGCACCCGGTGGCCCGAAGGGCGTCACGGCCCGCATCGGGTAACCCTCCCGCCGCCCCACGGTGGTCGAGCCGGGCGAGCGCCAGCGAGCCCGAGTCGAGACCCCTGCCGCCTCACGGCCACCCGACCACGGTCCGGTGGCCGTGTCGCTGCGGTGGTCTCGAGCCGCGGTCGCGACCTCGTTCCTCGGTCGCGCGCTCCCTCGACCCGCCTGACGTTCGCACCGCGCTCGTCCCTCGCGCACGTGTCGTCAGGTGGTCTCGAGCCGCGGTCGCGACCTCGTTCCTCGGTCGCGCGCTCCCTCGACCCGCCTGACGTTCGCACCGCGCTCGTCCCTCGCGCACGTGTCGTCAGGTGGTCTCGAGCCGCGGTCGCGACCTCGTTCCTCGGTCGCGCGCTCCCTCGACCCGCCTGACGTTCGCACCGCGCTCGTCCCTCGCGCGGTGCGAGTCAGGCGAACTCCAGCGCGGTGCATAGCCACCGCCCCGACCGACGCTCGAAGCGCGCCGCCACGGCCCGCGAGCGGGCGCCGTACCGCAGGTGCACGCTGACCTCGGCGGCCTGCGCCGAGGGGAAGGCGGACCGCACCGACAGCACCCGCGGTCGCACCGGCTGCACGCGCGCGGCACCCGGGACGTGGCCGCCCGCCCGCGCGACGAGCTGGGCGCGACGCTCGAGGTCGGCGTAGACCTCGCGGGAGGTGTGGCGCACCAGCTGGGAGGGTGGCCGGTCGCCGCCCACGATCTCGACGGCAGCCTGGACGAACCGGTGTGCCCAGGCATCGACCTCGCGTCGGCGGCGCAGGTCGCCGGGCGCGGGGGACGGTGGCTCCAGGCGCGGCTGCAGGTCGAGCGCGAGGGTGCCCTGGGTGATCGCGACCGGCATCGGCAGGTGCAGCGGGACGACGTTCTCGTGGAACAGCGGGGTGGACATGTCGTGTCTCCTCTGGTCAGGACCCGGGCGTGCGGAGCCGGAGTCCGGGGTGGATCAGGTCGGGGTCGGGGCCGATCGCAGCGCGGTTGAGGTCGTGCAGCGTCCGGGTCGCGGTGGCGACCTCGGCGGCGGAGGCGTCGGCCCCCAGCAGGCGCTCGGCGATCCGCCACAGGCTGTCGCCGGGCCGGACGACGACAGAGGCGGCGGCCAGCGATGCCTGCGCGGGTGCCGGGCGGAGCGCCTGCGGGGCTCGGGCGGCGGTGGCAGGCCCGACGGCCCGGTCGGGGAACGGCAGCCCGTCGACGGACTGCCCTGCTCGGGGCGGGTGCCGGGGCGGGTGGTGGACGTCGTACGACGCCTGCGCGGGGACCGTCGCGACCAGCGCGAGCCCGCAGGCGGCCAGGACCACCCGTGACGCCCAGGACGGCACTCCTCGGGTCGAGGTCGGGGGTCGCCCCGGGCGGCGCAGCGCCTGCACGACCACGACGGAGCCGACGACCCAGGCCCAGGCGGCGCACGCCACGAGGGAGATCGCGGCGATCGCGACCACCAGCTCGTCGAAACGGGCGGTCGGCCCAACGACCGATCCGACGGCCGGCTCGGCGGCAGTTCCGGCCCACCCGGCGACGCCGGCGGCGCTGGCGGTGAGCGCAAGCCAGACGAGCAGGCAGCGACAGCGAAGAAACATCCCGAGACCTCGTGTGACGTGGCAAACCATGCGTTTGCGTGTGTTTGAGCCACTCAACGCCTGTTGAACGCCTTCGTCAATCGTTTGTCCACAGGTTCGGCCCCGCGTCATACAGTCATCCCATGGCGTGGGAGGACGAGCTGTTCGCCTTCCTCGACGACCTCGAGGAACGGGCCGGAGCGCTCTACGACGCCGATCGGGCTCCCGAGCTGGCCGACCGCGAGCGGTCGGAGTACCAGCAGGTGGCGCTGTCGACCCGGCTGATGGCCTCCGTCGACCTCGACCTCACCCTGCTGGTCGCCGGCGTCGGAACCCTGGCGGGACGACTCGAACGGGTCGCGGACGGGTGGTGCCTGCTCGCCGGGCCCGCCCAGGACTGGATCGTCCGGCTGGCCGCGATCATGGCCGTCGAGGGGGCCTCGGACCGCGCGGTGCCGGAGGTCGCGTGGTCACCGGTGGCGCGGCTGGGGCTCGGGTCGGCCCTGCGCCGCCTGGCCGACGCGGGGGAGCGGTGCGTGGTGCACCGCCTCGACGGGGGGCGCCACGACGGGGCCCTGCGCCGGGTCGGTGCGGACTTCGTGGAGGTGCTCGAGGGGGAGCCCGCCCGGGTGGTCCTGGTGGCCTACGACGCGGTGGCGGCGGTGCAGAGCCGGGAAGTGTGACTCAGCGGCGTCGAGACCTGGCAGCGTCCGGCCAGAGATCTCGACACGCCGGTTCGTGCCCTTCGCAGGCTCAGGGCACGACGGCTCGCTCGATCACCGTCGACGGAGCCGCTGGCGCGTCTCCGTCCGCAGGCTCAGGGCACGACGGCTCGCTCGACCTCCGTCAGAGCACCTGACCTCGTCCCTCGGTCAGGTGCTCTCGAGGTCGTACGGCGGCGTCTCGCCCTCGAGGAGCGGGCGCAGGCCCCGCTTCTTGGGCTTGGTGGCCTCGTCGCCGGCGTCCTCCATGGCCTCCACGATGTGCTTGCGCACGATGGCGCGCGGGTCGAGGTCGCGCAGCTCGAGGTCGGCGTACTCGGGGCCGAGCTCCTCGCGCAGGTCGTCGCGCGCGGAGTTGGCGAACGCGCGGGCCTGGCGCAGGAGTGCCCCGGCCTGCTTGGCGAGCTCGGGCAGCTTGTCAGGCCCGAAGACCAGCACGGCGACCAGGGCGATGACCATCAGCTCGCCGAAGCCGACGTCGCCGATGAGCAGGGGCGACGGGCCGGTCATGGGTCAGAACCTACTGCTCGGGGTGAGGCCCAGCTGCATGCCGGCCAGCCCGCGGCTGCGACCGGACAGCTGGTCGGCGATCGAGGTCAGCTCGAGCGCCGCCGGGGCCGTGGGGTCGGACTCGACGATGGGCTTGCCGACGTCGCCGCCCTCGCGCAGGGAGATGTCGATCGGCACCCGGCCCAGGACCGGCACGTCGTAGCCGAACCGCTGCCCGAGGGTCGCCGCGACGCGGTCGCCGCCACCGGAGCCGAAGATCTCGATGCGGTGGTCGGCGTGGTCGGGGCCCGCCGGGGTGCAGTGCGGGCAGGGCAGGTAGCTCATGTTCTCGACGACGCCGACCACGCGCTGGTGCATCATCGAGGCCATCGTGCCGGCGCGCTCGGCGACCTCGGCGGCGGCCTCCTGCGGGGTCGTGACGACCACGACCTCGGCGCCAGGCAGGTGCTGGCCCAGGGAGATGGCGACGTCACCGGTGCCCGGGGGCAGGTCGAGCAGGAGGACGTCGAGGTCGCCCCAGAACACGTCGGAGAGCATCTGCACCAGGGCCCGGTCGAGCATCGGGCCGCGCCAGGCGACCACCTGGTCGCGACGCGGCTTGAGCATGCCGATCGAGATGACCGAGACGCCGGAGGCCGTCGGCACCGGCATGATCAGGTCGTCCACCTGGGTGGGACGCGAGTCGGCGACGCCGAGCATGGCGGGCACCGAGTGGCCGTAGACGTCGGCGTCGAGCACGCCGACCCGCAGGCCCTGCTTGGCCATCGCGATCGCGAGGTTGACGGTCACCGACGACTTGCCGACGCCGCCCTTGCCGCTGGCCACGGCGAAGACCTTGGTCAGGTTGCCCGGCTGGGAGAACGGGATCTCGCGCTGCGCCTGACCGCCCTGCAGCGTCTCGCGCAGGCCGGAGCGCTGCTCGGCGGTCATTACCCCGAGGGTGAGGTCGACGCCGGTGACGCCGTCGAGCGGCGTGAGGGCCCCGGTGACGTCACGGGTGATCGTGTCCTTGAGGGGGCACCCCGCGACGGTGAGCAGCACCGTGAGGTGGACGATGCCGGCCTCGTCGATCTCGACCGAGTCGACCATCCCCAGCTCGGTGATCGGTCGCTTGATCTCGGGGTCGTTGACGGTGGCCAGAGCGGCGTCGAGCTGCTCGCGAGTGGGTGCGGTCATGATGTCCCCAGTCTACGAGTGGGGGGTCGCGGAACCGCCCTCGGCGTCGTCGCTCAGCCCCTGGCGCCGGTCGAGCACCCGGTGCGCGACGTCCTCGACCCGGTCGTCGAGCTCGGAGAGCAGCGAGCGCAGCTCGCCGCGCACGTAGTCGCGGGTCGCGACCTCGCCGACGGCCATGCGCAGCGAGGCGACCTCGCGGGCCAGGAACTCCATGTCGGCGTGCGCACGCGCGTTGGCCTGGCGGTCCTGCTCGTTGACCACCTTGTCGCGCTGCTCCTGACGGTTCTGCGCGAGCAGGATCAGCGGGGCGGCGTACGACGCCTGGAGGCTCAGCATCAGGGTGAGGAAGATGAACGGGTAGCCGTCCCACTGTGCGTCGCCCGGCGCGAGCGCGTTCCACCCGACCCAGGCGACCACGAACAGGGTCATGTAGATCAGGAACGTCGCGGTGCCCATGAAGCGCGCGAACTGCTCGGCGAACACCCCGAAGGCGTCGGAGTCGTAGGCCGGTCGCCGGACGATCTGACGTCGGTTGTCGCGGGGGGTGTCGAGGCGACCGGAGCGGTCGGAGCGCTCAGCCACGGCCGCGGCCCCCGGAGCTGCTCAGGGCCTGGTCACGCCACCCGGTGGGCAGCATGTGGTCGAGCAGGTCGTCGACGGTGACGGCGCCGAGCAGGTGGCCGTTCTCGTCGACCACGGGGGCGCACACGAGGTTGTAGGTCGCCAGGTGGGCGGCCACCTGGTCGATGGTGGCCTCGGGGCGCAGGTTCTCCATGGAGTCGTCGAGCGCGCCGGCCACCAGGCTCGACGGGGGCTCGCGCAGCAGCCGCTGGATGTGGGCGACGCCGATGAGCCGGCCGGTCGGGGTCTCGAGCGGCGGGCGGCAGACGTAGACCAGGGCCGCCAGCGCCGGCGTCAGGTCGGGGTTGCGCACGTGGGCGAGGGCGTCGGCGACGGTCGCGTCGGTGCCGAGCACCACGGGCTCGGGGGTCATCATCCCGCCCGCGGTGTTCTCGACGTAGGACATCAGGCGCCGGACGTCCTCGGCCTCCTCGGGCTCCATCAGGTCGAGCAGGATCTCGGCGGTCTCGGGCGGCAGGTCGGCGATCAGGTCGGCGGCGTCGTCGGCCGACATCTCCTCGAGGACGTCGGCGGCGCGCTCGGCGTCGAGCCGCTCGAGGATGGCGACCTGGTCCTCCTCGGGCAGCTCCTCGAGCACGTCGGCCAGTCGCTCGTCGTCGAGGGCGGCCACCACCGCCGTACGGCGCTCCAGCGGCAGGTCGTGGATCATCGTCGCGGCGTCGGCGGGACGCATCTCGTTGAGGGCGTGGAGCAGGGCGGTCGCGCCCTGCGTCTCGCCGCCTGGCCGGGTCAGGCCCTGCACGTCGCGCCACTCGACGACGTGGGTCTGGCCGCGCCGGCGCAGCGCCTTGGCCGGCTCCTGCACCGCGACCCGGCTGAGCACCCAGTCGCGGGTGCGGCCCTGCTCCATCGCGACGTCGTAGACGGTGCCGGCGATGCGGACGTCGTTGCTCGAGCCGTGGGGGATCGTCACGTGCCGGTCGAGCATCTGGCCGATCACGAGCGTCTCGGTCGAGCGCTGCTCGAAGCGGCGCATGTTGAGCAGCCCGGTCGTGTAGACCTGGCCGCTGTCGACGTTGGTGACCCGGGTCATCGGCACGAAGACCCGGCGGCGCCCGAAGACCTCGCCGACCAGGCCGAGCACGCGCGGCTGGCTCGCCTCGGAGCGCATGGTCACGACGATGTCGCGCACCTTGCCGACCTGGTCGCCCTGGGGGTCGAAGATGGGGAGCCCGACCAGCCGGGCGGCGTACACGCGGTTGGGTGTGCTGCTCACGCGGCCTCCTCGGTCGTCTCGGTCCGCGACGATTCAACCACCTGCCGGGTCGTGCTCGGTCAGGACGCTACGGTCGACGCCGGCGCGATCCGCGGTGACGCATCTCACCATGGGTCCGCCCGGACGGGGTGGCCCGCGCGTCTACCGTGTCCAGCAGGATTACCGACCGGTAACACTGCGCCGACATCGACAGCCCCGACGAGAAAGGACCCATCATGGGTCGCCTCTGCGAGACCGAAGGCCTCACCGAAGACCAGACCGAGATCCTCAAGGCGGTCCGCACGTTCGTGGAGGACAAGATCCTCCCGGTCGCCACGGAGCTGGAGCACGCCGACGAGTACCCCCAGGAGATCGTCGACGGGCTCAAGGAGCTCGGCATCTTCGGGCTGATGATCCCCGAGGAGTACGACGGCCTCGGCGAGTCGCTGCTGACCTACGCCCTGTGCGTGGAGGAGATCGCCCGCGGCTGGATGAGCGTCTCGGGGGTCATCAACACCCACTTCATCGTGGCCTACCTGCTGATGCAGCACGGCACCGACGAGCAGAAGCAGAAGTACCTCCCGCGGATGGCCACCGGCGAGGTCCGCGGGGCGTTCTCGATGTCCGAGCCGGGGCTGGGCTCCGACGTCGCGGCGATCAAGACCAAGGCCGTGCGGGGCGACGCCGGCGACTACACGATCGACGGCCAGAAGATGTGGCTGACCAACGGCGGCACCTCCACCCTGGTCGCGACCCTGGTCAAGACCGACGAGGGCAGCGACAGCGTCTACAAGAACATGACGACGTTCCTGCTCGAGAAGGAGGCCGGCTTCGGCGAGACCGCGCCCGGGCTCACCATCCCCGGCAAGATCGACAAGATGGGCTACAAGGGCGTCGACACCACCGAGATGGTCCTCGAGGGCCACCAGGTCGCGGCCGAGCAGATTCTCGGCGGGGAGCCCGGCAAGGGCTTCTACCAGATGATGGACGGCGTCGAGGTCGGCCGCGTCAACGTCGCGGCCCGGGCCTGCGGCATCGCCAACCGGGCCTTCGAGCTGGCCATCGCCTACGCCCAGCAGCGCGAGACCTTCGGCAAGCCGATCGCCGAGCACCAGGCGATCCTGTTCCGCCTCGCGGAGATGGCGACCAAGGTCGAGGCCGCCCACGCGATGATGGTCCGCTCGGCCCGCATCAAGGACAAGGGCGAGCGCAACGACGTCGAGGCGGGCATGGCCAAGTACCTCGCTGCGGAGTACTGCAACGAGGTCGTCCAGGACTCCTTCCGCATCCACGGCGGCTACGGCTACTCCAAGGAGTACGAGATCGAGCGCCTCTACCGCGAGGCCGCGTTCATGCTGATCGGCGAGGGCACCGCCGACATCCAGAAGATGATCATCGGGCGCTCGCTGCTGAAGGACTACAAGCTCAAGGGCTGACGCACACGACGCCGGTCGAGGTGTGAGGAGCGCTAGCGACGAGCCTCGAGACCCCGCAGCCTCAGGTCGACCCGGGATCGTCGGCTGGGGTGGTCTCGAGGCTCGGCCGTGGCCGGCCTCGCACCTCGACCGACGTGGGGTGGTGCAGGCTGGTCGCATGGACCTCGAGGACGCGTTCCGTAGCCAGGCCGAGGCGTGCGGCCACCTCGGCTCCCCGATGTACGCCGACCTGCTGGGCCGCGTCGCGGACGCGCTGCACCAGGGCGGCGAGGCGGCCGCGCCGTTCGCGCGCGTGCTCGCTGGGCACGAGGGCATGGCCGGTCCGTCGGCGCTGGCGCTGCGGCTGGCGGGCTCGGTGCATCGCCTGGTGCTCGAGCGCCGGGCGGGTGCGCTGGCGGCGTACTACCCGAGCGTGGGCGGCACCTGGGAGCCGGAGGGGTGCTGGGAGGCGTTCCGGGCACTCGTCGCCGACGAGCCCGACGCCGTGGGCGAGTGGCTCGACCGGCCGCCGCAGACCAACGAGGTCGGGCGGTCCGCCGCGCTGATGGCCGGGCTGCTCGAGATCACCCGGCGGACCGACCTCCCGCTGCGACTCCTCGAGATCGGGTCCTCCGGCGGGCTCAACCTGCTCGCCGACCGCTACTCGTACGTCGACGACGCGGATGTGGCGTACGGCGACCAGGGGTCTCCGGTGCGACTCGAGGGCGCGTGGACCGGGCCGGGGCCATGGACCGATCCCGACGCCCGCTGGCCTCGGGTCGTGGAGCGGATCGGCTCCGACGTGATGCCGGTCGACGTGGCGACCACGGCCGGCCGGCTCACCCTGACCGCCTACGTCTGGCCCGACCAGACGGCGCGCCACGAGCGCCTGCGCGGGGCGCTGCGAGTGGCGGCCGACACGCCGGTGACGTTGCGCCGCGAGAGTGCCCGCGAGCTGGTCCGGGGCCTCTCGCTGGCCGACGGCCTGGTCACCGTGGTCTGGCACAGCGTGATGTGGCAGTACCTCGACCGAGCCGAGCAGGACGAGGTCCTCACCTGCCTCGACGAGCTGGGGGCGCAGGCCACCGCGCAGACGCCCCTGGCCCACCTGAGCCTCGAGCCGCGGCGCCGTACGCCCGAGGAGGACCGCCAGTTCTGGCTGGTGCTGCGCACCTGGCCGGGCGCGGAGTCGCGGTTCCTGGCGCGGTCTCGGGCCCACGGCGTCCCTGTCGACTGGCTGTCCGTCTGAGCAGCAACCCCGTCGACGGATGACCAGGGGAGTGCCAAGGTGGAGGCATGACCGACGCCAACGAGGACCTGAAGGCCAAGATGCGCGAGGCGCTCGACCGCAAGAACCGCAAGGAGAAGGGCGTCCACGAGGACGCGCCGCTCCACGAGAAGGCCCACGGCTCCGAGGTCGCCGCCGGCGGGCCGAAGATGCACCGGCGCAAGGCCGGCGGTGGCGGAGCGTAGCGAGCCGGCCGAGGAACGAGGCCGGGTCGCGCAAGCGGAGGGTTGAGCGAGCGCGCGACCGAGGAACGAGGTCGCGACCGCGAGTCGAAACCACCGCAGCGTCAGCTCGACCGCATCACGGCCCTCGAGACTGCCGCCGGTCACGCCCTGCCAGACTGACCCCCGTCGTACCCCAGACGAGGTCAGGAGCCAGTCGTGCAGTTCGGTCGAAGCTACGAGGAGTTCGAGGTCGGTGCGACCTACAAGCACTGGCCCGGCAAGACGGTCACCGAGGCCGACGACCACCTCTTCTGCCTGCTCACGATGAACCACCACCCGCTCCACCTCGACGTCAACTACGCCGAGAAGACGACGCAGTTCGGCAAGAACGTCGTGGTGGGCAACTACGTCTACTCGATCCTGCTCGGCATGTCGGTCGCCGACATCTCGGGCAAGGCGATCGCCAACCTCGAGGTCGAGTCGCTGCGCCACGTCGCGCCGACGTTCCACGGCGACACGCTCTACGGCGAGACCACCGTGCTCGACAAGACCGAGAGCAGGAGCAAGGACGACCGCGGGGTCGTCTACGTCGAGACCATCGGCTACAACCAGGACGGCAAGGTCGTGTGCGTCTTCCGCCGCAAGGTGATGGTGCCCAAGGACAGCTACCTGCAGGCGCGCGGTGGCGAGCAGCCCGGTCGCCCCGTCCCGCAGCCGGACAAGAACTGGCCCGGTCCTCAGACCGTCTGAGACCCGCTGCGGCCCGGCACCTCGGCGGCGAACGCCCGGGCCAGCGGCAGCAGGGCGAGCACCAGCACGGCCGGTACGGCGAAGCCGAACCGCAGCGAGCCGCTGCCGACGACGCCGGTGAGGACCGCGCCCACCAGGGCCCCGGCGTAGTTGAACTGGTTGAAGCGGGCCACCACGGCATCGGTGCGTGACGGTGACCCGCCGGCGATCCGGCCCGCGGCGGAGAAGCTGAGCGGGGCGACCACCGCCATGCCGGCACCGGTGATCGCGAACCCCAGCACCGCCACCGGCCAGGTCGGCGCCGCCACCACCGTGACCAGGCCGAGGCAGCCCACGACGGTGCCGACGCGCAGCACCGGCACGACGCCGTGCCGCGCGACCAGGCCGTCCCCGGCCAGGCGCACGACCAGGCTCGCACCCAGGTAGGGCAGCGTCGCCAGCGCCACCAGGCGCTCGGGGGCCACGACGGTGCGGTCGAGGTAGGTCGCGCCCCACGTGGTGGCGGCGGTGTCGACCATGTAGAAGACGACCATGCCGAGCCCGACCAGCAGGATCGGGCGCCACGGGACGGCGTCGTCGAGCGCGACCGCCGTGCCGGGCACCTCGGCCCGGGTCACGAACGCGCCGAAGGCGACCACCAGCGGGACGACGGCGACCGCGGCCCCGGCCCGGTCGGGCAGGCCCGAGGTCGCGAGGGTCAGGCCGGCACCGAGCAGCCCCCCGAGGGTCCAGGCCGCGTGGAACGACGGGAGCAGGGGCCGCCCGGCCGCGTGCTCGACGGCCACCGCCTGCATGTTGGTGGTCGCATCGACGAGACCCAGCGCGACGCCGTACGCCGCGAGCCCGACGACGAAGCCGGCGACCACGGGCGCCAGCAGCAGCGCGGGTACGGCGACCGCCGTCAGCAACAGCCCCGCGCGGAGCACCAGCGCGCTGTCGCGGGTGGCGGCCAGGCGCTCGGCGAGCACCGACCCGGCCCCGGCGAGCAGCACCATCATCAGCAGCAGTGCCGACAGCTCGAGCTCGCCGAGGTCCCACCGGTCGGCGGTGTCGGGCAGGCGGGTGGTCAGGCTGATGAAGACCAGCCCCTGACTGGCGAACGCCGCGGCAGCGGCGCGACGGTGCTGCACGAGCGGGCTCACCGGAGGATCGTGGCACGGACGGGCTCCCAATTCGGCCGAACGGCAGTCCGACCCGTCGTCGGTCCGTCACGATGCGCTCATGCCCAAGACGTCCCAGCAGCTGCGCAGCCGCACCGCCAAGAAGGTCGGCGCCCGTGCGGCCGGCAGCGCCCAGCCCACCGCGGCGGCCCGCGAACCGCGATCGAGCCTGGCCGACCGGCTGCGCTACGCGTTCGACAACTCGATGTCGCGGGGCACGCCGGCGCTGGTGGCCTGGCTCGCGGTGGTCACGCTGGTCCTGATCGTCGCCTTCGCGGTCATCACCACCCTCACCGGTCTGCGCGGCGACAGCGACGAGGGGTTCTGGAAGGAGCTCTTCCTCAGCCTCAACCACGCCCTCGACGCCGGCTTCATCGGCGGTGACACCGGGTCGTGGCAGTTCCTGCTCACCATGCTCGCCCTGACGCTGGCCGGGTTGTTCATCGTCAGCGCCCTCATCGGCGTGATCGCCGCCGGCATCGACGAGAAGCTGGCCGAGCTGCGCCGCGGCCGGTCGGTCGTCATCGAGGCCGACCACACCGTGATCCTCGGCTGGTCCGACTCGATCTTCACCATCATCAGCGAGCTCACGATCGCCAACGAGAGCCGCCGCCGTCCGGTCGTGGTGGTGCTCGCCCCCCGCGACAAGGTCGAGATGGAGGACGCCCTGCGTGCCAAGGTGCCCGACCTGCGCGGCACCCGCGTGATCTGCCGGTCGGGCTCGCCGATGGACGTCGACGACCTGGGGCTGAGCAGCCCCACGACGGCCCGCTCGGTCATCCTGCTCTCGCCCGAGTCCGAGGACCCCGACAGCGAGGTCATCAAGGCCCTGCTGGCGCTGACCCACCGCACCGGCGAGGTTCCCGAGGCCGAGGGCCCGCGCATCGTCGCGGAGATCCGCAACCCGTCCAACCTCGAGGCCGCGCGCCTGGTCGGCACCGACCGCACGGTGCTCCTCGACATCCGCGACACCGTCGCCAAGCTGCTGGTGCAGACGTCGCGGCAGTCCGGGGCCGCCGCGGTCTACGTCGAGCTGTTCGACTACGACGGCGACGAGATCTACTTCCTCGACGCACCCGACCTCGCGGGCTCGACGTACGCCGAGGCGCAGCTGGCGTTCGAGGAGGCCTCGGTCATCGGGGTCGTGGACCCGGGCGGTCCCGTCCTCAACCCGGCCCCCGACACCGTGATCGGCCACCGCACGCTGATCCTGGTCGCCGAGGACGACGACGGGTTGGCCGCCTCGCCGCGCTCGACGACCCGCCCCGACCTCGGCGCCCTGGGCACGGCTGTCGAGAGCGAGCCCGAGCCCACCCAGGCGCTGCTCGTCGGCTGGAACGAGCGGGCCCCGATCGTGCTGCGCGAGCTCGACAAGTACGCGCCCGCCGGCTCGACCCTCACCGTCCTCACGTCGTACGGCGACGACCTCGCCTCCGAGCTGCCCCCGCTCGAGCACCTCGCGGTGACCGTGCAGGCCGGCCCGACGACCGACCGGGCCACGCTCGACCGGCACGTCACCGCCGACCTCGACCAGGTGATGGTGCTCTGCTACTCCGAGCACCTCGAGCAGCAGGCCGCCGACGCCAAGACGCTCGTCACGCTGCTCCACGTGCGCGACATCCTCGGCCGGCTGGGCGTCTCGACCCCGGTCGTCAGCGAGATGCTCGACGACCGCAACCGGGTCCTCGCCGAGGTCGCGCAGGTCGACGACGTCGTGGTGAGCGGCGAGATCATCAGCCTGCTCGTCACCCAGCTCTCCGAGGACCAGCGTCTCGAGGCGGTCTTCGACCAGCTCCTCGGCGACGAGGGCGCCGAGGTCTACCTGCGCCCGGCCGACCTCTACGTGCGCCCGGGCCAGGTCTCCTGGGCGACGGTCGTGGCCGGTGCCACCCGCCGCGGCGAGACCGCGATCGGCTTCAAGACCGGTCAGCAGGTCACCGTCAACCCCGACAAGTCCTCGGTCCTCGACGTCGGTGCGGGGGACCGGGTGGTGGTGCTGGCAGACTCCTGACCGTGGCTGAACACGAGGGTGAGCTCTGGGTCGTCCGGCACGGACCGACGGAGTGGAGCCGCAACGGGCGGCACACGTCGATCACCGACCTGCCGCTGCTGCCCGACAGCGAGGACGACGCCCGGGCCCTCGCGCCGCGCCTGGCCGACGTCGACCCCGTGCTCGTGCTGACCAGTCCGCGGCTGCGGGCGCGTCGTACGGCGCAGCTGGCGGGGTTCGCCGACGCCGAGGTCGACGACGACCTGGCCGAGTGGGCCTACGGCGCCTACGAGGGCGTCACCACGCCCGACATCCGCGAGGGTGCGCCCGGGTGGTCGATCTGGACCGACGGCTGCCCCGACGGCGAGTCGCCGGGGGAGTCGCCCGACGAGGTCGGCGCCCGGCTCGACCGCATCGTCGCCCGGGCCCGGGCCGCCGACGGGCCGGTGCTGGCCTTCGCCCACGGTCACTCGCTGCGGGTGCTGGCCGCCCGCTGGCTCGGCCTGCCCGTGGCCGACGGCCGACACTTCCACCTCGACACCGCGACGGTGTCGGTGCTCGGTGAGGACCGCGGCGCCCCCGTCGTCCGGCGCTGGAACGCTTGACTCCTGCCGGTGGCGGACAGGACCGTAGGGCCATGTCCCTGCTGATCGGGTGCCCCCGCTGCGCCGCCCCGGTCACCGAGACCCCGGCCGGCTGGGTGTGCGTCGAGCACGCCGAGATCGAGCCGCTGTGGCGTCCCGCGGAGCCGTCGTACGACGCCTTCGCCGACCACCTGCGTCGCTCGTCGTCGGTGCCGACCTACCTGCCCTGGCCGCTGAGCCCGGGGTGGAGCGTCAGCGACTTCGCCGCCGTGGGGGCCGACCCCGACCGGGCCCGCGCGACCATGACCTGCTCGTCGGGACCCAGCGAGCTCGACGGGCCGGTCGACGTCATCGTGGTGACCGAGGAGGCCGGGACCGGCCTCGGGGCCCGGATCGCCGGCACGGCCCACGACGATCCCGGCGCCGACCTGGGCGACGGGCCCCCGAGCGTGCGGGTGCGTCTCGACCGCCAGGTCGTGCCGCTGTGGCCGGTGTCGACGAGCGCCGCCACCGCCGAGTGGGACCGCTCGGTGGTCGCGGGGGAGGCCGACGGGCGCTGGCTGTGGCTGGTGCTCCGTCCGGCGTCCGCGATCCTGCTGCTGCGCAACGACTGGTTCCTGCGCGACGCCTCGCAGGCGGGTCCGCACCTGGTCGAGCTGCCGTTCGGCGGTCCCGCTCCCGCCTGGTGAGCGCGGCTCTCCGTAGAGTTGGCCGGTGCGCATCGACCTCCACACCCACTCGGTCGTCAGCGACGGCACCCAGACCGCGACCGAGCTCGTGCGCGCGGCCCACGAGGCGGGACTCGACGTCCTGGCCCTGACCGACCACGACACCGCCGCCGGGTGGGACGAGGCGGTGGCCGCGGCCCGCGAGACCGGCATCGGCCTGGTGCGCGGCATGGAGCTCAGCACCCACCACCACGGCCGCGGCGTGCACCTGCTGGCCTACCTGCCCGACCCGACCCACCCCGGTCTCGCAGCCGAGCTGGCCCGGGTGCTGGACGGTCGCGGATCGCGTGCGCCGGCGATCCTGGCCGCGCTGCGCCGGCTCGGCATCGACCTGCACGCCGACGAGATCGTCGCCGAGGTGCCCGGGCGACCCCACGTCGCCGACGCACTCGTACGCCGGGGCGAGGTGGCCTCGCGCGACGAGGCCTTCGAGCGCTACCTCAACCCCGGGCGCCCGGCGTACGTCGACCGCTACGCGACCCCGCTCACCACCGCGATCCGCCTCGTCGCCGAGGCAGGCGGCGCCAGCGTCATCGCCCACCCGTGGGGACGGGGGCGTCGCGACACGCTGCCCGTGGCCGAGCTCGGCCGGCTGGCCGAGGTCGGCCTGGCCGGCATCGAGGTCGACCACCAGGACCACGACGCCGACGCCCGTGCCGAGCTGCGTGCCATCGCCGGCGCCCTCGACCTCGTCGCCACCGGGTCCAGCGACCACCACGGCCTGGGCAAGGTCGACCACGGGCTCGGCGTCAACACCACCGACCCGGAGCAGTACGCGCGGTTGCTCGAGCGGGCGGCGGCCGCCTCGGCCGCGTCCGGCCGTAAGACGCCCCAGGTCGTCGGGTCATGAGCTCGGTCCTCGACACCGTGCTGCTCGTCGAGGTCTTCGTGACGCTCTTCGTGATCATGGACCCCGTCGGCACCGTGCCGATCTTCCTGTCCCTCACCAACGGCCGCTCGCCCGCTGCGGCCAAGCGCGCGGCCTGGCAGGCCGTCGCCGTGTCGTTCCTGGTGATCACGGTCTTCGCCTTCTTCGGCCAGCAGATCCTGTCCTACCTCCACATCTCGCTGCCGGCGCTGCAGTGCGCCGGCGGCCTGCTGCTGCTCCTGGTCGCCCTCGAGCTGCTGACCGGCAACGAGAAGGAGCCCACCGCCGCGGCGGGCACCAACGTCGCGCTCGTGCCGCTCGGCACCCCGCTGCTCGCCGGGCCCGGCGCCATCGTGGCGACGATGCTGTTCGTCGAGGACGTCGACGGCTGGTCGACCTTCGCCGCGGTCGCGCTCGGCATCGTCGCGGTGCACGCCAGCCTCTGGGCGGCGATGCGCTTCTCGCTGCCGATCCTCAAGGTGATCCGCGAGAGCGGGGTCCTGCTCGTCACCCGCATCGCCGGCCTGCTGCTCTCCGCGATCGCCGTCCAGCTCGTCGCCGACGCGGTCCGAGCCTTCATCGCCGGCGAGGGGTGAGGCGCAGCCGGTCGCGAGGAACGAGCGGACGGCGTGGGCGCCGAAGGGTCGAGCAAGCGTCGCGGGTGAGGAACGAACCCGCGACAGGCGCGTCGAGACCACCGCAGCCGGACGTCCTACCGGGGCTGGTCTGCCGGCTGGGGTGGTCTCGAGGCTCGTCGCTGGGGCTCCTCGCACCTCGACCGACGTGGGGTGATGCTCAGGACCGCGCGAGGCACGAGCGCCGCTCCTGAGCAGGCGCGTCGAGACCACCGCAGCCGGACGTTCCACCGGGGGTCGGTCTGCCGGCTGGGGTGGTCTCGAGGCTCGTCGCCGGGGCTCCTCGCACCTCGACCGACGCCGGGGGCCGGTCTGTCGGCTACTTGCGGCCGATGGACTGGTAGGTCTGCAGGGCGCGAGAGGGGATGAGCCGGGTCAGGCCCGCGATGGCCTTGTAGTGGGCGCCGGGGATCGACAGGGCGCGACCCTTGTCAAAGTCCTTGAGGGCCTTGTCGACGAGGAAGTCGACGTCGAGCCACATGAAGCTGTCGCCGCGCTTGACCTGCATCCGCTCGTGGAACTCGGTCTTGGTGAACCCCGGGCACAGTGCCATCACGGTGACGCCCTGGCTGCGGTACTCGGTGGCGGCCCACTCGCTGAAGCTGTTGACCCAGGCCTTGGCGGCGGCGTACGTGCCACGGGGGAGGAAGGCCGCGACGCTCGAGACGTTGATGACGCCGCCGCTGCCACGCTCGGTCATCGGTCCGAGCGCGGCGTGGCTGAGGCGCAGGACGGCGGTGACCAGGACGCCGAGCATGGCGGCCTCCTCGCCGACGGAGTTGTCGAGGAACCGCTTCTTGAGCCCGAACCCGGCGTTGTTGACCAGCAGGTCGACCGGGCGGGAGACGTCGCGCAGCCGGTCCTCCACGCGGAGCAGGTCGTCGGGGACGACGAGGTCGGCCACGAGGGTCTCGACGTCGACGTCGTGGTCGGTGCGCAGGGTGGCCGCGACGTCCTCGAGCCGGGAGCCGTCGCGGGCGACCAGGACCAGGTCGTGGCCGCGGCGGGCGAGGTGGACGGCGAAGGCGTGGCCGATGCCGGCGGTCGCGCCGGTGACGAGTGCGGTGGGCATGGCTGTGATCCAACCAGGGACGCCCAGGACCTGCTCCGGTGATCGCGCACCGGACCTCGGACCACGCCGTGTCGCCTGCCCTCGACGCGGTCGGTCGGGCACAATGACCCGGGATGAGCCCGCCGAGCACCACCCTCGCGATCGCCAACCAGAAGGGCGGCGTCGCCAAGACGACCAGTGTCGCCTCGATCGGTGCCGCGTTGGCCGAGCTGGGTCATGCGGTGCTCCTGGTCGACCTCGACCCGCAGGCCTGCCTGACGTTCTCCCTCGGCATCGATCCCGAGGACCTCGAGCTCTCCGTCCACCAGGTGCTCACCAAGGGCCTCGACCCGACCGAGGTCATCGTCGAGACCGACGACGGCGTCTCGCTGCTGCCGGCCACGATCGAGCTGGCCCGCGCCGAGGCCGACCTGCTCACCCGTACCGGCCGTGAGCACGTGCTGCGCTCGATGCTCGAGGACCTCGCCGCCAAGGGCGTCCATTTCGACTGGATCCTGCTCGACTGCCCGCCGTCGCTGGGCGTGCTGACCGTCGCCGCGCTCACCGCCGCCGACGGGGTCCTCATCCCGCTGCAGTGCGAGACCCTGTCGCACCGTGGTGTCGGCCAGCTCCTCGACACCGTCCACGACGTACGCCGGTTCACCAACCGTGAGCTCGAGGTGTGGGGCGTGCTGCCGACGCTCTACGACGGCCGCACCACCCACGCCCGGACCGTGCTCGAGACGATCTCGGAGACCTACGACCTCGAGGTCGTCGAGCCGCCGATCCCCAAGACCATCAAGTTCGCCGAGGCCCCGGCCGCGGGCCGGTCGATCCTGTCGACCAGCCGCAGCAGCAAGGGCGCCGCGGCGTACCGACAGGTGGCCGCCAACCTGGTCACCCGAGCGGCTCGGTGAGGTCGCGATGAGCCGCCACCGCTCCGAGCCCCCGCAGCACCACCAGACCCACTACGGCCGCATCGTCGTGCTGACGGTGTCGCTGCTGACGACCGCGGTCGCGTTGCTCGGCGGGGTGGGCGTGCTGCCCTCGGCCGCCGACAGCGACGGCCGCGACCGTACCGATGTCCTCGTCTCCGCCATCCGGACGACCGCCTCGGCGACCGGGGTGAACGTCGCCGACACCAGGGTCGGTGCCGCGGCGCCGGTCGAGCTGCCGGACGAGCCCGCTGCGAAGCCGACGTCCGAGCCGACCACTCAGACACCGGCCCGGGTCGACCCGGCCGACGACAAGACGCTGCCGGCCCGGTCCGGGACCGGCCGTCGGGTCGTCTTCAGCGAGGACCGGCAGCGGGTCTGGCTGGTGTCGAGCACCGGGGCCATCCGACGCACCTACCTGGTGTCGGGCAGCGTCACCGACAACCTCGACCCCGGCACCTACGAGGTCTACTCCCGCTCCGAGAACGCCGTCGGCATCGACGACTCCGGCACCATGCAGTGGTTCGTCCGCTTCACCCGCGGTCCGTCGGGTGCCGCGATCGGCTTCCACACGATCCCCGTCGACGACGGCCGCGTCGTCCAGAGCCGCGCCGAGCTCGGCACCCCCCGGTCCCACGGCTGCATCCGCCAGTCCACCCCCGACGCCAAGGCGCTGTGGGCCTTCGCCCCGCTCGGCACCACCGTCGTCGTGGTCTGACGCTGCGGCCCGCCCGGCCCGGCCACTTACTGACTGTCCGATGCACTACCTGACGGCTGTAGCTGTCAGGTAGTGGTCACGACGGTCAGTAAGTGCCGGGCGGGAGCGGGCGGCCCCGAGAGCCCCGGGGGCCGGCGTCAGGCGCCGGCGCCCTCCTGCTTGACGTCGGCGACAGCCATCGGGTCGTCGATGCGGTACTGGCGGGCGGCCTTGGCGACCAGGGCCGGGTCGATCTCGCCAGCGTCGGCGAGCGCCTGCAGGGCGCGGACGACGACCGACTCGGCGTCGATCTTGAAGAACCGGCGGGCGGCGGGGCGGGTGTCGGCGAAGCCGAAGCCGTCGGCGCCCAGGACGCAGTAGTCGCCCGGGACCCAGCGCGCGATCTGCAGCGGCACCGCGGCCATGTAGTCGGACACGGCCACGAACGGTCCGCCGGAGCCGTCGAGCTTCGACGTCACGTAGGGCACGCGGGGGGCGTCGTCGGCGTGGAGGAGATTGTGGTCCTCGGCGGCGACGGCGTCGCGGGCCAGCTCGTTCCACGACGTGACCGACCAGGTGTCGGCCTGTACACCCCACTCCTCGGCCAGCAGGCGCGCGGCCTTCTTGACCCAGGGGAAGCCGACGCCGGAGGCCAGCAGCTGCACGCGCGGCCCCTCGCCCTCGGCCACGGAGACCCGGTGCACGCCACGCAGGATGCCCTCGACGTCGACGTCGTCGGGCTGGGCGGGCTGCTCGACCGGCTCGTTGTAGACGGTGACGTAGAAGATGACGTTCTCACCGGTGCCGTCGCTGCCGCCCTCGCCGTACATCCGCTCGAGGCCCGAGCGCATGATGTGGCCGACCTCGTAGGAGAACGCCGGGTCGTAGTGGACGATCGCGGGGTTGGTCGCCGCGAGCAGCGGGGAGTGGCCGTCGGCGTGCTGGAGGCCCTCGCCGGTCAGCGTGGTCCGCCCGGCGGTGGCCCCGATCAGGAAGCCCCGGGCCAGCTGGTCGGCCATCGCCCAGATCGAGTCGCCCGTGCGCTGGAACCCGAACATCGAGTAGAAGATGTAGAACGGGATCATGTGCTCGCCGTGGGTGGAGTACGCCGACCCGGCTGCGGTCGCCGAGGCCATCGCGCCGGCCTCGGAGATGCCCTCGTGCAGCATCTGGCCCTTCTCGGACTCGGTGTACTTCAGCAGCAGCTTGCGGTCGACCGACTCGTACTGCTGGCCGCCCGGGTTGTAGACCTTGGCGCTCGGGAACATCGAGTCCATGCCGAACGTGCGGTACTCGTCGGGCGCGATCGGCACCAGGCGCTGACCGATCTCGGGGTCCTTCATCCAGTCCTTGAGCAGCCGGACGACGGCCATCGTGGTGGCGACCGCGTGCTTGCCGCCGCCCTTGGTGAGCTCGCTGTAGACGGCGTCGCCGGGCAGCTTGAGCGCCTTGGCACGGACGACGCGGCGCGGCACCGAGCCGCCCAGGGCCTCGCGGCGCTGCATCATGTACTCGATCTCGGGGGACTTCTCGCCCGGGTGGAAGAACGGCGCGGAGCCGGTCTCCTCGTAGGAGCGCTCGAGGTCGCGGTCGGAGATCGGCAGCTTGAGCCGGTCGCGGAAGCGCTTGAGGTCCTCGGGGGTGAGCTTCTTCATCTGGTGGGTGGCGTTCTTGCCCTCCAGGGAGTCGATCGTCCAGCCCTTGATCGTCTTGGCCAGGATCACCGTCGGCTGCCCGACGTGCTTGGTGGCGGAGTCGAAGGCGGCGTAGACCTTGCGGTAGTCGTGGCCACCGCGGGGGAGCTTCTGGATCTGCGAGTCGCTCATGTGCTCGGCCATCCGCCGCAGCCGGGGGTCGGGTCCGAAGAAGTTCTCGCGCACGTAGGCGCCGTCCTCGACCGAGTAGGTCTGGAACGCGCCGTCGGGCGTGGTGTTCATCTTGTTGACCAGCACGCCGTCGACGTCGCGGGCGAGCAGGGCGTCCCAGCCCTGGCCCCAGATGACCTTGATGACGTTCCAGCCGGCGCCACGGAAGTTGGCCTCGAGCTCCTGGATGATCTTGCCGTTGCCGGTGACCGGTCCGTCGAGCTGCTGCAGGTTGCAGTTGACGACCCAGGTGAGGTTGTCGAGCTCCTCGCGAGCAGCCACCCGGATCGCGCCGAGCGACTCGGGCTCGGCCATCTCGCCGTCGCCGAGGAACGCGAACACGCGCTGCTCGGAGGTGTCCTTGATACCGCGGTTGTGGAGGTAGCGGTTGAAGCGCGCCTGGTAGATCGAGTTGATCGCCGTCAGGCCCATCGACACCGTCGGGAACTCCCAGAACTCCGGCATCAGCCGCGGGTGCGGGTACGACGACAGCCCGGCGTGCGGACCGTGCTGGACCTCCTGGCGGAAGCGGTAGAGCTGCTGCTCGCTGAGCCGGCCCTCGAGGAAGGCGCGGGCGTAGATGCCCGGCGCGGCGTGGCCCTGGATGTAGAGCTGGTCGCCCCCGCCGGGAGCGTCCTTGCCGCGGAAGAAGTGGTTGAAGCCGACCTCGTAGAGCGACGCCGAGGACTGGTAGGTCGCGATGTGACCGCCGACCTCCAGGCCCTTGCGGTTGGCGCTGGAGACCATCACGGCGGCGTTCCAGCGCAGGAAGGCGCGGATGCGCTGCTCGACCTCGTAGTCGCCGGGGAACCACGGCTCGCGCTCGGGCGGGATCGTGTTGATGTAGTCGGTGCTGCGCAGGGCGGGCACGCCGACCTGCTTCTCACGAGCCCGCTCGAGCAGGCGCAGCATCACGTAGCGCGCACGCTCGCGGCCGCGCTCGTCGAGCATGGAGTCGAAGGAGTCGAGCCAGTCCTGGGTCTCGTCGGGATCGATGTCGGGCAGCTGGGTGGGCAGCCCTTCGTGGATCACCGCGCGGGCAGTCGACCGGGTCTGGTCGGCCTGTCCGTCGCTCTGGCTGGTCTGGTCGGGGGAGGTGGATGTCTCGCCGCTCACCCCGCCATCCTGGCACGCATCCGGGCGTGCGAATGAGACGCCCGGCCTACTTGCCGGTAGCCCCGGCATCCGGTCGCCCGGAGGTGCCCAGCCCGTGTCCAGCCGGTGTCCAGCACCGGGACGCGGATCGCCCGGGTCTTGCAGGTTGCGCCCCAGTCCGATGGACTACGCCCGACAACCTCTTCTTTCTCTCCCATTCCTTCAGGAGGAATCTCCCGTGAGCTCGACCGCCGGTGGCGGCACCCAAACCCCAACTGGCCAGACGGGTCCGGCCGAGAGGCTCGGCCTGACCAAGGGCTTGGTCGTGCAAGAGCTCGGCTGGGACAACGACACCGATGACGCCCTCCGGGTCGCCATCGAGGACGGGATCGACGCCGACATGGTCGACGCCGACTACGGCAACGTGGTCGACGCCGTCCTGCTGTGGTGGCGCGACGAGGACGGCGACCTGGTCGACGGCCTGGTCGAGGCCCTGACCGACCTGGTCGGCGGCGGGGTGATCTGGTTGCTGACCCCCAAGATCGGCCGGCCCAACTCGGTCGACGCCGCCGACATCGCCGAGGCCGCACCCATCGCGGGGCTGTCGCAGACGACGTCCGCCGCGGTCAGCAAGGACTGGTCGGCGACCCGCCTGGTCGCGCCCAAGACGGTCGCCTGAGCCCGGCCCGGGTGCGCCCGGGCCCAGGTCTAAGGTGACGTCGTGCTCCAGAAGCTGACGTCCGGCGCCGCCGCTGCCGCCACCTCGTTGAAGGTCCTCGGGGGTGCTGGGGTGATCCGCCCCTACTCCCCGCTCACGCTGGCCCGGTTGGCCCGCACGCTCAAGGCGTGGGGCACTGGTCCCGCGGGCGGGTTCACCTCGTTGGCGCTGCGGGTGCCCGACCAGGTCGGCATCGTCGACGAGCTCGGCGAGCTCACCTGGGGAGAGCTGCACGCCCGGTCCAACTCCCTGGCGCATGCGCTGCGTGACCTCGGTGTGGGCGAGGGAGACGGCGTCGCGATCATGTGCCGCAACCACCGCGGCTTCGTCGACGCCAGCATCGCGGTGGCCAAGCTCGGCGCCGACATCATCTACCTCAACACCGCGTTCGCCGGGCCCCAGCTCGTCGAGGTGCTCGAGCGCGACCAGCCGACGGTGCTGATCTACGACGAGGAGTTCACCGACCTGGTGGCGCAGGCGTCGGTCGGCATCCGCGTCGTCGCCTGGACCGACGGCGCGACCGTCGGCGACGTCCCCACGCTCGAGTCGCTGATCGAGTCGCACGACTCCCCGGACCTCGACCCCCCGTCGCGCCACGGGCGGCTGATCATCCTCACCTCGGGCACCACGGGCACGCCCAAGGGCGCCCCGCGCAGCGAGGCCGGTGTCGAGGCCGCCGTCGCGCTGCTCGGGTCGATCCCGCTCAAGGCCGGGCAGCGGGTCCACATCGCCGCGCCCCTGTTCCACACCTGGGGCTACGCCCACCTAGCGCTGTCGATGCTGCTCGGCTCCACGGTGGTGCTGCGCCGGCGCTTCGAGCCCGAGTCGTTCCTGGAGACCGTCCAGCAGCACCGCTGCGAGGCCGCCGCGGTGATCCCGGTGATGCTGCAGCGCACCCTCGCCCTGCCGCAGGAGGCCCAGGACCGCTACGACGTCAGCTCGCTGACCGTCGTGGCCAGCTCCGGGTCCGCGCTGCCCGGTGACCTCGCGCTGACCTGGATGGACCAGTTCGGAGACCACCTCTACTCGACGTACGGCTCGACCGAGGTGGCCTACGCCGCCATCGCCGGCCCCGCCGACCTGCGGGCCAACCCCGCGACGGCCGGGCGGCCGCCGTACGCCACGACCGTCAAGATCCTCGACGACCAGGGCGCGGAGGTGCCCGCGGGCGCCTCCGGGCGGATCTTCGTCGGCAACGGCCTGCTCTTCGAGGGCTACACCGGCGGCGGCCACAAGGAGGTCGTCGACGGCCTCATGTCGACCGGCGACGTGGGCCGCTTCGACGACGACGGCCGGCTCATGGTCGAGGGACGCGACGACGAGATGATCGTGTCCGGCGGCGAGAACGTCTTCCCCCAGGAGGTCGAGGACTGCCTGGCCCGCCACGAGGCCGTCACCGAGGTGGCCGCCGTCGGCATCGACGACGACGACTTCGGCAAGCGGCTCAAGGCGTTCGTGGTCGTCAAGGCCGACGCCCACGTCACCGAGGCCGACCTCCAGGACTGGGTCAGGAGCAACCTCGCCCGCTACAAGGTGCCCCGGGTGATCGTCTTCCTCGACGAGCTGCCCCGCAACGCCACCGGCAAGGTCCTCAAGCGCGAGCTCGCCCAGGACGACAGCGGGTCGAGCGACCGGTGAGCGGCCTCCTGCTCGGTGGCCCCGCCCCCGACTTCACCCTGCGCGACCAGTTCGGCCAGGACGTCACGCTGTCGGCCTACCGGGGCCGCAAGGCCGTCGCGATCCTGTTCTACCCCTACGCGTTCTCGGGCGTCTGCACCGGCGAGATGTCCGGCATCCGCGACCGGCTCGACGAGTTCATGACCTTCGACACCGAGGTGCTCGGCATCTCGTGCGACCCGATGTTCGCGCTGCGTGCCTTCGCCGACCAGGACGGGCTCAACTTCCCCCTGCTCAGCGACTTCTGGCCGCACGGCGAGGTCGCCCGGGCCTACGACGTGCTCGACGAGGAGCGCGGCTGCCCGCGGCGCTCGTCGTACGTCGTCGACCGCGACGGCACGGTGCGGTGGGCGGTCCACAACGCCACCTCCCAGGCCCGCGACCTCGACGAGCACCTGCGTCAGCTGCAGGCGCTGGCCTAGACCGGCCGGGGCGAATTCGCTGGAGTTGTCCGCAACCGGTTGACCATCGGCCGGGCGTCAGTAGAGTTCCTCACGTCGAACCGCTGGAGACCCGAGACTCCAGCGGTTCGATTCATTTGGTCGTCTCCGGCCTCCCACGGCTGGCTGGCCGACTCCGCCTGGCCTCGCTGCCGCCGGTGTGGCAGTCGGCCGCCCAGCCGCCGGGTCGGCCTGCGACTCCTGCGCACTGTGGTCGGCCTGGGTAGGGGTTGGGGCGCCTTGTGGGCGGTGCGGCCGGGATGGTCGTCTCCGGCTGGCCGCGGCTGGCTCGCCGACTCCGCTGTCGCGGGTCGGGCGACCACACGGTGGTCGAGGAAGGCGCGCTGGCGCCTGTCTCGAGATCACGGGTGGCTGCGGCGCGATCTGGTCCCATCCGGTCGGGCGTCGGTGCCGAACCACTCTCGGAGCCCGCGCCGGCTTCCGTGGGGGTGACTGGTGCGGGCTCCGTCACCCGCTCTTGGCGGTCTCGGCACACTGGCGCCATGACCGAGAAGCCGTTGACGCCCGCCTTCAACATCACCGTCCCGCCCGAGAAGCTCGAGGGCCACTACGCCGACTTCGCCAGTGTGTGGCACAACAACGAGACCTTCATCCTCGACTTCGTGTCGATGAGCCGACCGGCGCAGCCCACCCGCACCGAGGAGGGCGGGCAGGTCGCGCGCATCGACGCGCAGGTCGTCACCCGGGTCAGGATCCCCGCCGCCCAGGTGTGGGAGGTCATGAAGGCGCTGCAGGCCCAGCTCGGTCAGTGGGAGCTGGAGAACCCCGACCGCAAGCTCGGCTGACCGGGTCGACGCATCGTCACCGGCGTCACCGGCAGGTCCGGTCGACGCTGCGGGCGTCGTCGGGGGCGCCGCTGCGGTAGGTCGGGTCCGCGGACACAGCGGCGCGCCACGGCCGGGCCTTGGTCAGCGCCACCTGCAGCTCGGGTGCGGTGCGGTCGAGGTCGACGACGAGCAGGCCCTCGCTGCCGGCCACCTCGCCCAGCACGTCGCCGTTGGGGGCGAACGCCGACGACGCGATGAACGACGCCGTGTCGGACGGCGTCGACAGGGTCACCCAGGAGCAGTGCAGGGCGGCGTACGCCCGGGCCTTGACCGCGAAGATCGCGTCGACGGGGTACGCCGACAGCAGCACGCAGTCGACGCCCAGCCCGGCGTACTCGATGAAGAGCTCGGGGAAGTTGATCTCGACGCAGATCACGCAGCCGAACCGGAAGCCGTCGACCTCGAACGTGACGGGGTCCGACCCGGCTGTGTAGAACCGGGTGGCCTCGGTGTGCGAGACGAACCGCTTGTCGTAGCGGGTCACCACCGCGCCCTCGTCGGACACGACGTACAGGCTGTTGTGCGGCCACCTCGGCGGCGTCAGCGGGTGGGCCGAGCCGAGCACCACCCACAGCCGTAGCTCACCGGCGAGCCGGGTGATGGAGTCGAGCTCGTCGCGGACGACGTCCCAGTCGACCTCGGCCCAGTCCTGGACGGGGTTGAGGGCGTAGCCCGACAGCAGACCCTCGGGCAGCTGCAGCAACCGAGCGCCCTGGCCGGCCGCCTCGCGCATCGCCTCCCGCACGGCCGCGCCGTTGCGCCGTGGGTCACCGGTGACGGGCAGCTGGGCGATCGCCAGTCGGAGGGTGTCGGCCACGGTGCGCGACCCTATCGTCGGCCGAGCCGCGACGGACTCGACGGCTGCGACCTGGATCGCCACGGCCCAGGAGGCTCCGCTCACGTCAAAGCAGGGGTCTCCTCGGCCGGGCGCAAGGCCACGACGGCCATCAAGATCAAGGCCCCGCCCAGCAAGGCGGGCCAGGGCAACCGCTCGTCGAGCAGAACCGCAGCAAGGACCGCTGCCGACAACGGTTCGACGAGCGTGGCGACGGTGGCCGCGGACCCAGACGTGGTCCGTAGTCCCGCGTAGAGCAGCCCGTAGGCCAGCGCCATGGTCGCCACCCCGAGATAGACCAACAGTGCGTACGACGACGGTGAGGACGGCAGGACCTGGTCTCCGGTTCCGGTGGCGACCACGAGGAACGGGAGGAGGACGACGGTCCCGGCGACGGTGGCGCACATGGTCAGTGCAACGGGGTCGACGCGTTGGGCGAGGCTGTGGCCGAGCACCGTGGTCGCCGCGTAGGTCGCTCCTGCCATGACCGCGAGAGCGAGTCCGAGGGTGGGGTTGTCACCTGGAGAGCTCGATCCGGGCCCGGCTGTCGCGCTGATGAGCACGAGGCCGACCAGCGCGGCGGACAGGACCATCACCTCGCGCAGCGAGGGCAGCGTGCGAGAGGCCAGGTGCTCCCAACTCGCCGTGAGGATGGGCGCCAGTCCCAACGAGACCACGGTGGCGATGCTGACACCCACGAGCAGGACCGAGACGAAGTAGAGCCCCTGATAGACGGCCGTACCGGCCCCCACCGACGTCGCGAGCACGGGGTGAGCCCGCATCGTGGAGACGGTCAGCGCGGCCCGCCTGGTGGCGACCACGAATCCGAGCAGCGCCAGTGCGGCCAGGGCCATGCGCCACGCACTGACCGTCATCGCGCCCAGTCCGTCACGGTCGTTGAGCACGGTCACGACGAGGCCACCGGTGCCCCAGAGAACCCCCGCAGTGCAGACCTGGAGCAGCCCGAGACGGGTGCCGCCTCGAGTGGCTGCCGTCGTCACGCGATCAAACTAGCGACCCCTGGTCCCACCTCCGCCAGTCGTCCGGCCACCGGCATCGACGACAGAGTGACACCAGGACGGGTCGAGAGCACCCCGGTGCCGAGCCTCCCCGCTCCGGGTCAGCTCGCGGCACGGCCGGGCGCACTCCGAAGGGGTTCGAGTGCCGACAACATGAGGTGACGGCGACGTACGTCGAAACCGTGAACGAACCGGTCGAGGAAGTCCGAGCCGAGCAGACCGTCGTGGACGATGCTCTGGAACATCACGCGCGGGCTCGGCTGGTCGGCCGATGGCGCGCCGATCACGCCCACGGCACCTCGGACAGTGGCGAAGGAACGCGAGTAGTCGTGGCCCGTCTCGTCCGTCCCGGTCAGCGTCTCGGTGACGTCGTCCGGACCTACCCCGCAGTCGGACATGAACCGCGTGTCGAGGATCAGGCAGCGCGAGCCGGTGTCGACCTCGACGTCGACGACGCGACCGCTGGGCAGCCGCAGCTCGACGAAGAGGGCTACCGACGGTCCATCGCGGTGGACCCGGACCGGCACCTCGTTGTCGTAGCGGTGTACCAGCAGTGGGTCGGGCTGGAGCTCGACGAGCCGCGCGGACGGGTCCACCTGGACCACGACGTCACCCAGGAGATCGAGTCCGAGGATGCCGTCGAGCCCGGACTCTCCCTCGGTCGGCCCCAGATCGAACACGCCGACGAGACCGTCCCTGACGACGTGCCCCCCGACCGTCAGTCGCGGGAGCCGGGCCAGCGGCACCGTGATCTCTTGACCCGACATTCGATGACCGGTGAACGACGTGCGAGTGAGCTCCAGACCGAGCCGTCTGGCCAGGTCGGTGGACACAGTGGTCAGTCCGATCCCGCTGTCGAGCAGGAACCGGCCCTCGAGATGCCCAGCGGTCACGGGTATCCGGACCTGATGTCCCACCCTGTCGAAGGGCACGGGCTCGATCACGTCGAGACTCTACGATCCGACCTCCCGACGCACCACCACATGACGCGCACATGAATCGCCGCCCAGCACCGCCCCTTCCGGTCACCTCAGTGAGAGCCCGATCCAGGACCCGAGGACCAGGGTCCCGACGCCGATCTCCACGCGGCGGGACCATCGTGCCGGGTAGACCCTGTTCTCGAAGTAGTGCGCCACGAACCCGGCCTTGTCCAGCTGATCCTCGCCCGCGCCGCGGCGTCCCCAGTTCTCCATCCTCGACAGGGGACAGGCGGGCCTGAACGCCGCCATCCGTGCGCCCCACGCGGCGGTGCCGAGGTGGGGGATGAGGACCCAGGGAACCAGCCAGGCCAGGAAGCCGCCGAAGACGACGAACGCCACGAAGAGCATGTGCACCGCCCACGCGAGCCTTGCCACCAGTCTGTGCACCCACGGACTCTAGAGGCCCGACGACCGGAGCGAGTGGCGACGCCCGTTCTCCCGTACGACGCCGTCGCGGGGCACGGAGCACCTTGTCTGCACGACGATGCGCGGCGGCACGTGCGGGGGTCAGTCCGAGTCGGTCGAGAAGCGTTCCCACGCCGACTGACGAGTCATCCCCAGGTTCTCGCCGATCCTGGCCCAGGTCACACCGCGGGCCCGTAGTCGTCGGGCACGATCGATGACTGCCTCCTCCACCTGGTCGCGGGACGCTGCGATCTGGGCCATGTCGGTGAGGAGCTCGTCGTCGCTCCTCTCGTCGAGTGGAGGAAAAGACGTCGTGGGTCTGCTGGCCAGGATGTTCACGCAGATCTCGACGCACTCGTTGCAGATGTAGACGCCGGGGCCGGCGATGAACTTCTCGGCTTCGCAGGGCAGCACCAGGCCCTGTGCTGCGGTGCACGAGTCTGCGCGCAGTCGTGGCCCGTTCACGACGAAGCGGTGGCGGGCCTTACGCGTGCCCCGGGCGGACCGACTCATCTGATCAACCGGTAAATCTCTGGCACGCAAAGACATTTTTGGGTGATTCTTGATATCGTCGGTGCTTGACTATACGTGTCCGCAGGCATCCCGAGGAGCCAGCATGTCGCCATACACTCGTTGCCGTGACGAGCCGTTCTTGGGCATGGGCGTCACCACGTTCGTTCCTCCGCCGTCCCGAAGTCCGGCCCGGTCGACGGATTTCCGAAGAGGGTGGAGCTGGCTCGACCTCCTCCGCGCGCCGCCGCATGGGCGCCCGATCGCGTTCGCCATATCGGGGATTCACGACCGGGTTCAGAAGACCTGTGCTGCTGACGTGGTTTGACGCACTATTTCATGACTACTGTTTCTCCGCTTCCCACCTGTTCGACGTCATCGACAAACCCGGCGGCGTCGTCCCCCGCGGGGTGCTGTCTGATCGAGCTGACGTCCGGATGGACCAGGATTCCACATGGGGAGGGACGGCATTCAATACGTCACTTTCGAGCACGTCGTAGGTGCGGCCGGAGATCGGAATCGGTCTCGGACAATGTCAGGCCCGCCGATCGACGTCGTATTCGACGACACCAGTTTTCTTGCCCACCTACCACGAGACTCGTCTGCTTCAGCCCAACCCCACAGGAGACATCATGACCATTGACAACAAGCTCGAGGCACTGACCTCGGACATCCCCGGAAGCGTGTGGATGGCGTCTGAAGCCTGCCCGGATTGCGACATCGAGAGCTCCCCGGGCAATGACGACGACTTCCACGGCTGCGAGGACTGCAACGACATCGACGACTTTGCGGACGAAGCCGAGGCAGTCACCGAGGACATCGCGGAGGCGGCGATCCTGGCGGAGGCCGAGCAGCTCATCGACCAACCGACGGCACGGGGCAGGCTCAAGGCCAGCGCGCAGGGACTCCCGAGCAACCCGACCGCGAGCGATCTGATCGCGGCCCGGCGAGCAGCAGTCGTTCGCCGTTGAGCGCTGCCTGGAGCGTGACTGTCGCCGTCACGTTCTCGGTCTGGTTGATCGTCTCGGCGCTCAATCAATTTCAGATGCCGGCTGTCAAGAAGCTCAAACGGAAGGACTACTTCGGACTGATTCCCCGGTGGACCTTCTTCGCACCCAACCCGGCGCGCAGCGACTACCACCTCTACTACCGCGATCAGCTCCCTGGTGGGAGCTTGACGCCGTGGTCCGAGCTCAACAGTCCTGGGGAGCGGCGGTTGATCGTCAGTGTATGGAATCCGGGAAAGCGCCGACAGAAAGCGATATCGGACTTCATGCGAAGCCTGAGTCGCACCTACCGCAATCTCGGCTCAGACCCCGAGACGCTTCAGCTCAGCCTGCCCTACATCGGCCTGCTGCATTATGTGTCGAACGCGGACGGCCATGCCAGCGAGGCAGTAGCCACTCAGTTCGCTGTCCTGCAGACCTTCGGATTTCACACCACACGAGCACCGCGGACCGTGCTGCACTCGGGCCTGCACGGTCTCCCCTGATGAGCTCGTACCTGACCCTGGACCAAGCCTTCCAGCTCACCGCCCTCGTGGGATCGCTGGGGGTGGGTGTCGCCAGCCTGGAGTTCTTGACCACCTATCGGTCGTACGCCGCAGGCGGGCTCTACTCGTGGGCGATCGCTGGCGAGAGGCAATTCCTGGTTCGTCGACCACTGGTGTGGCGGATCGGCAACCGGCTCCTGGATACGCCAGGAGTCTGGTTCTTGCTCGGGTTGAGACTGCTGTCAGCGGCCTGGGTGGCGTGTGCCGTCGTCGTCGACGGCTCGATCCCGCCCGTCGGAGCGGCTCTCTTGCTGCTGACGTCCCTCGCGGTGAGCTTTCGTCATTCCTACGGGCTCGACGGTTCCGACCAGATGTCGCTCATCATCGTCACCGCCACGGCCGTCTACGCATGGAGCCCGGTCGGCTCCTTCGCCGGCACTGCGGCGATCGCGTTCATCGCCGCACAATCGTGCCTGTCCTATCTCGCGTCCGGTGTGGCCAAGGCGGTCTCACCCACGTGGCGCCGTGGCGAAGCTGTCGGGGCCATCGTGAACACCTCGACCTACGGACGTCGCGATGTGGCCGCGTTGCTGGCCGCGAAGCCCCTACTGGGACAGCTCCTCACCTGGGGAGTCGTGGCGTTCGAGTGCACGTTTCTCGCGGCGGCCCTGGTCGGTGGCCCTACGGCGATCGCCTTCTTCATCGCTGGCGCCCTGATGCATGTCGGCATTGCCATCTGCATGGGTCTCAACACGTTCTTGTGGGCGTTCTTGGCGACGTACCCGGCCATCTACTACTGCTCGCAGCTCATTCACTGATCAGCTGGACGTGGCGGGCCGGCCGACCGAACCCGCGACGCCTGACGACGCGCCGCGTGCTCGACCGGACCAGATCCGATCTGCCGTCAGCCCCCACTCTTCGCCGTCGTCATCGTCTTCGCCAAGACTGCGTTGATCACCAGGGCGACCAGGGAGACCAGCGCGAGCGAGACCACGCCTTCGACGCCATCCAGCTTGGTCAGGAGAGGCGACTCGGGAATCGACAGCCCCCACGCGATCGCTGACACGGTCAAGGCGGACGCCTCGACCAGCGGCGAGCCGATGTCCTTGGCTTGGCTGGGCTGCTTCGCAGCAGTCGCCTTCTTGCGGTACGAGACGTAGCTGAGAGCTGCCGTGCCACCCACCAGCACCGCAAACCCAAGCCAGCGGTAGAGCAGCAATTGGTCGGGGTGGGGGTCGTCAGCAGTGGGCTTCGTGAGTTGGGCAAGGACTGCGATGAATGCCGTGTAGGGGACGATGATCTCCGTCGGCAGGCTTTTGGCGAGCAGCTCGGGGAGCGAGGGCTTCTTTCCTCCGTCTCCCGGTGGATCCGACGGAGCCTGGGGGCCGGCGGGCGGCTGCGCGCCGATGTCGGACTTCATCGGGTTCCTGGTGTCTCGCACCAGGCTCAGGGTCGTCATCGCGGAGATCGACATGGCGTCGTCCAATCGTGGAAGGAGCCCGAGATGGCGTCAGGCTTCCACACGACCTCGTGGGTGACAAGAGCGATCAATATGAAACTTGTCAAAGCAAATCATGCTCAGGAGTATCACGTCGTAAGCCCCTGACTCAGCTCTGGCCTAACCCTGTGGGGTCGCGGCCCGGGCGGGTATCCAATCACCGTCGGCCGACCTGCGATAACCAGCTGCGAGGAGATGTGCTTTCATTATGTGCATGGCACAGAACACCACCATTACCTATGTCTCCGACCTGTCCGGCAAGGAGATTGTCGACAGCGATCAGCCGACCGTCTCGTTCGGTTGGGACGGCACTGACTACACGATCGACCTGACCGCTGGCGAGGCAGAGAAGTTCTACAACTCGCTCGAGAAGTACCTCAGCGTGGCTACGAAGGTCACCAAGTCAAGCACCGGCAAGAAGAAGGCTCCTTCTGGTTCTGGGCCGTCGGCTGCCGAGGTCCGAGCGTGGGCCCAGTCCAACGGGCACGACGTGCCCGAGCGCGGCCGGATCCCTGCGGCGGTGCGAGAGGCGTACGACGCCGTCCACTAGGTCCGGCGTGGTGCCGTCAACGCGCTGAATAGCGTCGAATAGCGTCGCCCCGTCTCCGAAGCTGCGTGCTGGAGATGGGGCGACGTTTCTGTGTGCCGGCTCGACGTGTCGGAGCCCGCGAGGCGCTTCCCCTGTTCGTCGCTTCGCGACGAGTCATCTCCGTTCGATCAAATAGGAAACGCGTTGCCAATATCGGGCAATCGAAACCTGTTCAATCTTGCCGTTTCATGTCTATGGTGGAGGGAGTCACTGCCAGTCGGGTGGTGCCGACGAAGGAGCCAGGCGATGTTCTCCCACACCTCGAAAAGCGTATTTGCCCTGTCAGCGGTCGCTAGCAGCCTCGTCCTGGCGGCCGCGTTGCCCGCCGCGGCCGACTCCCGTACGGCACAGGTCTCCGTCAACGGAGCCCTCAAGGCCCGCGCGGACTACAACGACGGGGCCAACCAGCTCTGCGCGAAGGCCTTCAACGCTGTCAACGGCGCCACGGCCTACGCGTCCATCACCACGCCGGCCACCGGACAGATCGACGTCGCGGACAACGGCGGCGACAACTCGGAGACGTGTCGGAACCTGCCCGCCTCGGTGGACAACTATTCGGGATATCTGCGGGTGACCTTCTCCGGGACTGGCGGCACCGTGGTGTCTGATGTCGTAGGCCCGTTCCAGTACTGACCCGGGAGCTTCGAGCCCTGGCCGGACTCGGCTTCGCTGGACGGCCGGGATGCCCAGGGCAGCGCGCTCTGGGAACGATGAACCACCGGTCATCCGCTGGTCGGCGGGTCGACCGAAACACGTCTGGTGGGCGCGGAGGGGATCGAACCCCCGACCACCTCGTTGTAAGCGAGGGGCTCTACCGCTGAGCTACACGCCCGTGATGACCGGAGGACACCTTACCGTCGCCGGGCCCCGGCCCGCTCCGGCTAGTCCGGGCGTGCGGCGGCGGGGGCGCTCGCCACGAACCGGTAGCCCATGCCACGCACGGTCGCGATGGTGTGGGCGCCGAACTTCTTGCGGAGGTAGCCGACGTAGACGTCGACCACGTTGGAGCCCGGGTCGAAGTCGAGGCCCCAGACGTGGTCGAGCAGCTGCTCGCGCGACAGGACGTTGCCGGCGTTGATCATGAACGTCTCGGCCAGGGTGAACTCGCGCGCCGACAGGTCGATCTCCTTGCCGTCGACCAGGGCCCGTCGCGAACGCAGGTCGAGGCGTACGCCGCCGGCCTCGAGCGCCTCCTGCCCGGGGGCTCCGGCGTCGGGGGACTGCTGGCGCAGCCGCAGGCGGACCCGGGCCAGCAGCTCGGCGAAGCGGAACGGCTTCGGCATGTAGTCGTCGGCCCCGCCCTCGAGCGCGGAGACCGTGTCGGTGACCGAGTCGCGGGCGGTGAGCACGATGACCGGGATCCGGCTGCCCTGGTCGCGCAGCCGCTCGAGGACGGCGTGGCCGTCGAGGAGCGGCAGGCCGAGGTCGAGGATGACCAGGTCGTGGCCGCCGCTCATCGCCTCGTCGAGGCCGGCCCGGCCGTCGGTGGCGATGGTGGTGGTGTGGCCCTCGGCCCGGAGTCCTTTGGTGAGGAAGGCCGCGATGCGGGCCTCGTCCTCGACGACGAGGATGCGTGCCACGGGTCAGACCTCCGAGTAGGACGGGACGGGACGGGCGGGCTCGGCCCACCCGGCGGGCAGGGGGACCGACAGCACGAAGCGTGCGCCGGCGGTGTAGTCGGTGTCGAGCCAGGCGTCTCCGCCGTGGGCGCGGGCGATCGCGGTGACGATGGACAGCCCCAGGCCGAACCCGTCGGCGTGGCGCTCCTCGGCCGCGCTGCCGCGCCCGAACCGCTCGAAGATGCGCGCCCGGTCGTCGGGAGGGACCCCGGGGCCGGTGTCGCGCACCCACCAGAGCACCGCGTCGGCCTCGCGGGTCGAGCCGATGGCCACGGCGTCGCCCGGCCGGGTGTGCTTGACCGCGTTGTGGGCCAGCTGGAGCAACGCCTGGGTGATGCGCTGCTGGTCGGCAGGCACGCTGACGTCGGCGACTCCGTCGACGGACCAGTCGCGCTCGCCGAGCCCGGTCGCCTTGGCCGCGACCGACTCGGTGAGCGCGGCGACGTCGACCGGTGCGAGGTCGAGGAACCCGGGCCGCTCGGTCTTGGCCAGCAGGATGAGGTCGTCGACGAGCCGCGCCATCCGGTCGACCTCGTCGAGCAGCAGGTCGCGCGTCTCGGCGACCTCCACCGCGTCGTCGGTGTCGAGCAGCTCGAGGTGGCCCTGGAGGATCGTCAGCGGGGTGCGCAGCTCGTGACCGGCGTCGTCGAGGAGCTGGCGCTGGGCCACGAACGCGGTCTCGAGCCGGTCGAGCATGCCGTTGAACGTACGGGTCAGGGCGGTGATGTCGTCGTTGCCGGTCGTGGGGAGCCGACGGGACAGGTCGCTCTCGCTGATGTCGTCGGCCGTCGTACGCAGCGCCCGCAGGGGACGCAGCAGCCGCCCGGCCTGGCTGAAGGCCACGCCGGTGATGAGCAGCAGGGCCAGTGCGGCGACGACGGCGTAGGTGCGCATGGTGTCGCGCAGGTCGGAGCGCCCGACGTCGAGGTAGGTCACGACGACCAGGGCGCCGTGCTGGCCGGCGACGGTGGCCGGCTGCGAGCTGAGCAGCAGGGGACCACGCTCGGAGTGGTCGACGCGGGTGGTCCCGCCAGAGTCGACGAGGGGGACGGCGGCCTCGCGGAACACGGCCTCGTCCTGCAGCTCCGCCGCGTCGTTGCCGTTGCCGACCGCCGGCTGGGTGCCGACGAAGCCGATGAGGGCCTCGTCGGGGTCGGGGACGTTGCGTTGCAGGAACGTCTCCAGTGCGGCTCTCAGACCTCCGGGGGAGGCCGTGGTCAGCAGGTCGAGCTGCTTGGCGAACTCGTCGAGCTCCTGCTGGGCGCCCTCGACGCTGCGGTCGTCGATGCGGCGCTGCTCGATGACGTAGACGCTCAAGCCGGCCAGGGCCAGGCCGGCCAGGGTCAGCAGGGCGACGGTCGCGGTGATGCGCACGCGCACCGAGAACCCCGACCGGGACGGTCGGGTGGGCGCGGGGGCACCGACGTCAGTCGTCGTCGCTCCCGTGTCCGGAGTCGGACCCCGAGCGGTCGCCACCGGAGTGACCGCCGCCGGAGTGGTCGCCGCCGGAGCGGCCGGAGCCGGAGTCGTCGCCCCGGTCGTCGCCCCGGTCGTCGCCCCGGTCGTCGCCCCGGTCGTCGCCCCGGTCGTCGTCGTAGTCGTAGCTGTCGGGCGAGGGCGTGACACTCGTGAACGACGTCGGCTCGTCGTCTGACGTCGGGTCCGACGTCGGGTCGGAGGTGGGCGCCGACGTCGGGGCCGAGCCGGGGGAGGTGGGAGCGTCGCTGCCCGGGGCGTCCGCCGGGACGACGATGTCGCCGCGGTCGGGCGGGGTGTCGGCCTGGGAGGACATGACGGTGCCGGCCGTGAAGCCCGCGACGGGCAGCACGACGGCCGCGATCAGGATGGTCTGCCACTTCGTCATGTCGAGGACGATCCTGCCCCATCGTGGGCTGGGCGTGAGCCACGGATGAGAGGACTCTCATGGCGTCGGCCGTGGAGGGTCGTCACTACAGTGACCCGGGTCACCGCTCGACTCGATCACAGGAGTCCGCATGCTCGTTCCGCTCACCGTCCGCGACTTCATCGACCGCGCCGTCCAGGTCTACGGCGAGCGCGTCGGGGTGGTGGACGAGCCCGACCAACCGGCGTCCTCCCTCGGCGACCTCTCGTACGCCGAGCTCGGGAGGCTCGCACGCCGTCAGGCCGTCCGGCTCGACGAGCTGGGCATCGAGGTGGGTGACCGCGTGGCGGTCGTGAGCCACAACAGCGCTCGGCTGCTGACGTCGTTCTTCGGGGTGGTGGCCTCGGGGCGGGTCCTGGTGCCGGTCAACTTCCGGTTGCGGCCCGACGAGGTCCGCTACATCGTCGAGCACTCCGGCGCCCGGGTCCTCTACGTCGACCCCGAGCTCGACGAGGTCCTGGCCGACGTGGGCGCCGAGCACCGGTTCGTGCTCGGTGACGACGAGGACCTGTTCGCCGACGGCGAGGACGCTCAGCCGCGCCCGTGGGAGCCCGACGAGAACGCCACAGCGACGATCAACTACACCTCGGGCACGACCGCGCGGCCCAAGGGCGTGCAGATCACCCACCGCAACATCTGGACCAACGCGGTCACCTTCGCGCTGCACGCCGGGGTCACCGACCGCGACGTCTACCTCCACACGCTGCCGATGTTCCACGCCAACGGCTGGGGGATGCCCTTCGCGATGACCGGGCTCGGCGTCAAGCACGTCGTGCTGCGCAAGGTCGACGGCGCGGAGATCCTGCGCCGGGTCCGCGACCACGGGGTGACCGTGATGTGCGCGGCTCCCGCCGTGGCGGCCGCGGTGCTGGAGGCCGCCCAGTCCTGGGAGGGGGAGATCCCGGGGCGCGACACCGTGCGCATCATCATGGCCGGGGCGCCGCCGCCGACCAAGACCGTCGCCCGGGTCGAGGCCGAGCTCGGTTGGGAGTTCATCCAGATCTACGGGCTCACCGAGACCTCGCCGCTGCTCACCGTCAACCGCTCGCGCGCGGAGTGGGACGACCTGAGCCCCGAGGAGCGAGCCCAAAAGCTGACCCGTGCGGGGGCGCCCGCGCTCGGCGTACGGCTGTCGGTGTCGGACGGGTCGACCGACGCCGACGGCGAGCCCACGGCGGGGGGAGAGCTGCTGGCCCGGTCCAACGTGGTGCTCGAGGGCTACTGGGAGCAGCCGGAGGAGTCGGCCCGGGCCCTGGCCGGCGGCTGGTTCCACACCGGCGACGGGGCGGTCATCGGCGACGACGGCTACGTCACCATCCAGGACCGCAAGAAGGACGTCATCATCACCGGCGGCGAGAACGTCTCCTCGATCGAGGTCGAGGACGTGCTGTTCTCCCACCCCGCCGTCGCCGAGGTCGCCGTGATCGGCGTGCCCGACGAGAAGTGGGGCGAGACCATCAAGGCCCTGGTCGTGCTGGCTCCGGGCGAGGAGGCCACCGAGGCCGACCTGATCGCCTGGTGCAAGGACAAGGCGGCCGGCTACAAGGCGCCGACGTCGATCGAGTTCCGCGACGAGCTCGCCCGCACCGCCACCGGCAAGCTGCAGAAGTTCAAGCTGCGGGCGCCGTACTGGGAGGGTCGCGACCGCCAGATCAACTGACCGGTGGTCGAGGAAGGTGCCCGCGCCTGTCTCGAGACCACGCGACCGCAGGATCCGCCCAGTCTGACCGCGCGGTGGCGGTCGGATGGTCTCGAGACGGTTGCTAGCGCAACCTCCTCGACCGGCGTCGAGGCGGGTCGGGCGGTCAGGCCTGGGGCGGCTGCTGCTCGTACGACGGCAGCGGCTGCTGCTCGTACGACGGCAGCGGCTGCTGCTGGGGTGCCGGGTGCGCGGCGTTGAGACGCTCGGCGCACTGGTCGGCCTCCTCCTTGGTCAGCTTGGTCTGCTGGCCGCAGAACGTGCAGTCGAGGAAGAACCTGGTGGAGGTCGCGAACAGCGGGATCCAGAAGAACGTGAACTTCTTCCGCAGCTGGTGCAGCCGGTGGGCCGCCGGGTTGCCGCAGCGAGCGCAGACCAGGTTGCCGGAGGCGAGGAGGGTGACGTAGGACTTGAAGCCCCAGATGAGAAGCATGCGGGAAGCGTAGGCACAGCTGCCTCTAGGGTGATCCGGTGCCCCGCCTGCAAGACGTCACCGATCTCCTCCACGCCTGGTACCCCCCGCACACGGCCGAGTCCTGGGACGCCGTCGGGCTCGTGTGGGGCAACCCCGAGCACGACGTGCGCAAGGTCATGCTCGCCGTCGACGTCACCGCCGAGGTGGCGGCCGAGGCGGCCGACTGGGGTGCGGACCTGCTGGTCGTCCACCACCCGCTGTTCCTCAAGGGGGTCCACGGCTTCGCCGCGACCACCCCCAAGGGCCGCACCCTGGCGACCCTCGTCGAGGCCGGCTGTGCGCTGCTGACCGCCCACACCAACGCCGACCACGCGGTCGGTGGTGTCTCGGAGTCGCTGGCCACCGCGCTGGGACTCGCCGACCAGGCGCCGATCGTGCCGGGGGAGGGCCAGCGGGTCGACAAGCTCACGGTCTACGTCCCGCTCGACGCGGCCGCCGTCGTCCGGGCGGCCCTCGCCGAGGCCGGGGCCGGCGCGATCGGCGACTACGACTTCGCGTCCTTCTCCTCCCGCGGGCAGGGCCGCTTCCGTCCGCTCGAGGGGGCCGACCCGACGATCGGCACGGTCGGCGAGATCGCCGAGGTCGACGAGACGCGTATCGAGGTCGTGCTGCCCCGCGACCGGCGCCGCGCCGTCGTCGCGGCGCTGCGCGCGGCGCATCCCTACGAGGAGCCGGCGTACGACGTCGTCGAGGTCGCGCCCGGTATCGACACCCGTGCCGCGGTGACCGGCAGCGGCCGGATCGGGACGATCACGCCGATGACCCTGGAGGAGTTCGCCGGGGTGGTCGCCACGGCGCTGCCGACGACCCACCACGGCGTCCGGGTGGCCGGCGACCCGCAGCGGCGCGTGCGTCGGGTCGCGGTGTGCGGAGGCGCCGGGGACTTCCTGCTCGACGAGGTGCTGCGGACCGACGCCGACGTCTACGTGACCAGCGACCTGCGGCACCACCCCACGGCGGAGTTCGTCGAGAAGGGCGGCCCGGCCCTGGTCGACGTCGCCCACTGGGCCGCGGAGTGGACCTGGCTCCCGGTGCTGTCGGCGCGGCTGGGCACCGAGCTCGGCGACAGCGTGCAGACCCGGGTCAGCGAGCTCGTCACCGATCCGTGGACAATGCGGTTGTGACCGACTCGATGTACGCCCCACCGTTCCTCCAGGCCACACCGTGAAGGCTCCGGTCGAGGCCCAGCGTCAGCTCCTCGAGGTCCAGCGGCTCGACGCGCGGGCCGACCAGCTGCGTCACCAGCGCCGGTCGTTGCCCGAGCTCGCCGAGATGGAGGTCCTCGCGGCCAGCCGTCGCGAGGTCGACGACCAGCGTCGCGACCAGCAGGTCGTCGTCGACGACCTCACGGCCGCGCAGCGCAAGGCCGACGTCGACGTCGAGCAGGTCAGGGCCCGGCGTGCGCGCGACACCGACCGGATGGCCCAGGGCCTGATCAGCAACCCCAAGGACCTCGAGCGGATGCAGCGCGAGCTCGAGTCGCTCGAGCGTCGCATCGGCACCCTCGAGGACGAGGAGCTCGAGATCATGGAGCAGCTCGAGGAGGCGCAGGCCGTCCTCGCCGAGCTGCAGCAGCGCCTGGCCGCCTCCGACGAGCGGCTGGCCGAGCTGGCGGTGCAGCGTGACGAGAAGTCCGCGGTGATCGACCACGAGCTCCACCGCCTCGTCGCCGAGCGCGAGCAGGCCGCCGAGGGTCTGCCCGCCGACCTGGTCGCGCTCTACGACAAGCTGCGCGCCACCAAGAACGGCGTCGGTGCCGCCGAGATGCTGCAGCGCCGGTGCACGGGGTGCCAGATGGCCATCGACCCCGCCGAGATCGGCGTCATCCGGGCCACGCCCGCCGACACCGTGGTGCGCTGCGAGGAGTGTCAGCGGATCCTCGTGCGCACCGCCGAGTCGGGCGTCTGACGGTGGCCGGGCCGACAGGCTCCGCCCACACCTCCGACACCTCTGACTCGGTCATCGCCGAGGTCGAGAAGCCGCCCGCACGTGGCTGGGGCGGGGCCGGGTCGACGACGACGCTGGTCGTCGTCCGCCACGGGGTCACCACCCACACGTCGGCCAAGCGCTTCTCCGGCGGGCTCGGCGGCGACAACCCGCCGCTGAGCGACGAGGGCCGCGAGCAGATCGCCGCCGTCGGCGACTGGCTCCAGCCGCTCGCCGAGCGGGTCGACGCCGTCGTGGCCTCGCCCGTACGCCGCACGCGCGAGTCGGCCGAGATCATCGGCGCCGCGATCGGGGTCGAGGTCGTCGAGGAGCCCGGCTTCGCCGAGATGGAGTTCGGACACTGGGACGGCCTGACCTTCGCCGAGGTGGGCGAGCAGCACGGCGACGAGCTGTCCGCCTGGCTCGGCTCGCTCGACGTCGCTCCGATCGGTGGCGAGTCGTTCCGCACCGTGCAGACGCGGGTGCTCGCCGGGCTCGACCGGGTGCTGACCGAGCACGCCGGCGGCACCGTGGTCGTCGTCAGCCACGTGACCCCCATCAAGACCCTGGTCGCGCACGCGCTCGACGCCCCGCTCGAGGCGGTCTACAAGATGGAGCTCACGCCGGCCTCGGTGACGGTGCTGTCGTGGTTCGACGACGGCCGCGCGTCGCTGCGGCTCTACAACGCCCTGCCGCCGGCGCGCGACGCGTTCGTCGCCGCGACCTGGTAGATCCGGCCTCCGACCCGTGCCCGTCACCCGACGCCATCTCGCCGCGCTGCTCGACGTGTCCGGCGAGCGCGTCCTGGTCGACGCCCAGGGGCACCTTCCGACGCTGGACGACGAGTGGCCCGCCCACCCGGCCCTCGTGGCGGCGGTCGGTGACCCCGGAGCCGTCCTGGCCGCCCCGCCGGTGCGCGAGCCCGACGGCACCGTGCTCGACGTCCTCGCCTGGTCGGGCGGACCGACGGGCGACGGCACGCGATGGCTCCCGGTGGCCGAGGTGGAGGCGCCGGCCACGCTGGCCGCGCGGGTCGCCGAGCTGCGCACCGGGGTGGTTCCCGACGACGGGCGCGAGCCGTGGTTCGTCGCGGGCTGGATCGACGAGGTGGACGCCTGGGTCGAGCGTGCGCTCGAGGGGCTCGGCCGCGTGCGCAGCGGACCACGGGAGCTGGTGAAGGTCTGGAGCCTGTCGGCCGTCGTGCGCTACCCGGTCGGCGACGGCACCGACGTGTGGTTCAAGGCGACCGGCGCGGCGTTCCGGGCCGAGCCGACCCTGACCGCCGCGATCGCGACGATCGACCCCGTGACCGTGCCGGGGGTCCTCGCCCTCGACGCGTCGCGCGCCTGGATGCTGCTCGAGGCGTTCCCCGAGTCCGAGGACGACCCCACCGCCCAGCAGGTCGCCGACGTCGCCGCCGCCCATGCCCGACTCCAGCTCGCCTCGCTCGCCCACCTGCCGGCGCTCGTCGCTGCGGGCGCACCCGACCGCGGACTCGCTCCTACCGTGGCCGGACTGCGTCGGGTCGTCGCCGACGGCGTCGAGCGTCCGACCATGACCGACGAGCAGCGCAGGGCCGCGGCCGACGCCGAGCCGTGGTGGGCCGACCGGGTCGCCGAGCTGCACGGGCTCGGGCTCCCGCTCACCCTGGTCCACGGCGACCTGCACCTCGGCAACGTGACGTGGCGCGACGCGGTCCCGCTGCTCTTCGACTGGACCGACGCCTGTCTCGCCCACCCGTTCCTCGACGCCCGCCACCTCGCCTCCAGTGTCGGGCACCACCTGGGCGAGACGGTGGCGGTCGTGGTGCGCGGGGCCTACCTCGACGTGTGGCGCCAGGCCTACCCGGACGTCGACCTCGACCGGGCCTGGGACCTCGCGGAGGTGGGCGACCGGGTGTTCACGCTCGTGTCCTACGAGGGGATCTACCGCGCACAGCCGGCCTGGGCGCGCTGGGAGCTGGCCGGCATCAGCGTCGAGCTCCTCGACCGGCTGGTCTCGCTCAGACCTGCGTGACGACGACGTCGAGCTGGGTGCCCTTGGTCGTGACCGGCCCGACCTCGACGGTCCAGCCGAGGTCGGTGAGCAGGGCGGCCAGCGCAGCGGGGGTGCGCGGGTCGCGGCCGTCCTCGAGGACCGCACGCACGATGCGGCCCTTGGTGGCCTTGTTGAAGTGACTCACCACGGACCGTCGGCCGTCGACCTCGTGCAGCACCCGCACGGTGGCCACGCGGCTCGCGAGCCCGGCCGGCGGACGCCAGAAGGCGGCGTACATCGCGGAGCGCAGGTCGACCAGCAGCCCGCGGCCGAGCGCGTCGTGGACCGCCGGCCCGAGCGCGTCGCGCCAGACCCCTGCGACGGGCCCGAGTCCGGGCAGCGTGGCGTCGCCGGACAGGCGGTACGCCGGGATCCGGTCACCCGGACGGAGCAGGCCGAACAGGCTCGAGCTGACCGCGACCCGCGTGGTGGCGCGTCGCTTGGCGGCCGGCGTCAGCGTGGGGAGGGCGAGGTGGTCGTACAGGACGCCGGTGTAGACGGCGTCGGCGCGCGCGGTCGGGGCCGACGCGGCCCGGGCGTTGAGCGCGACGAGGTCGAGCTGCGACCTCGGCACGTCGAGGGTCCTGGCGGCCACCTCCGGGTCGCCCTCGCAGAGGGCGACGAGCGCGTCGAGGACCCGGGTGCGGGCCTCGGTCAGGCCTGGCGACGACAGGGCGGTGAGGTCGAGCGGCTTGCCGCGCCGCGGCGCGGCCTTGCCCTCACTGGGCGGCAGGAGGATCAGCATGTCTCGATCCCGGGCTGCGGCACGGCGCTAGGTTAAAGCCATGTCCAGCAGCCGCGTGGTCCGGGTCCGGACCGACGACAGTGCCGTCGTCACCACGCTCCGCCACGGGATCGAGCAGATCCAGGCCGAGCTCGAGGTGACGCCGGAGTTCCCGCCCGAGGTCCAGGAGGCCGCCGAGCGTGCCGCCGCCGCACCCCGGCTTCCCGATCTCGACCGGACCGACCTGCCGTTCGTCACCATCGACCCCGACGGTGCGCGCGACCTCGACCAGGCCCTGCACGTGCAGCGCGACGCCGAGCGGCCCGGTGGCTACGTCCTGCACTACGCGATCGCCGACGTGGCGGCGTTCGTCACCGCCGGCGACCCGGTCGACCTCGAGGCCCACCGGCGTGGGCAGACCCTCTACGGCGCCGATTCCAAGGTGCCGCTGCACCCGCCCGTCATCAGCGAGGACGCGGCGTCGCTGCTGCCCGACCAGGTGCGCCCGGCGCTGCTCTGGACGATCCGGGTCGACGCCGACGGCGAGGGCACCGACGTGCACGTCGAGCGGGCGCTGGTCCGCTCGACCGCCCAGCTCACCTACGAGGGCGCGCAGGCCGCGATCGACGACGGGTCGGCCTCCGAGGTGCTGATGTTGGTCAAGGAGATCGGCGAGAAGCGGCTGGCGCGCGACGCCGCCCGCGGCGGTGTCTCGCTGCCGCTGCCCGAGCAGGAGGTCGACACCTGCGTCGAGGGCGAGCCGGGTGCGTGGCGCCTGGAGTTCCGCACGCTGCTGCCGGTCGAGCAGTGGAACGCGCAGGTCTCGCTGCTCACCGGCTTCGGGGCCGCCGCACTGATGGTCTACGCCCGCGTCGGCGTGCTGCGCACCCTGCCGCCGCCCGACCCGCGTGACGTGCAGCGTCTGCACCGCACCGCGCGGGCCCTGGGCGTCGACTGGCCCGCCGAGCAGCTGCACCCCGACTTCATCCGCTCGCTCGACCCCGACGACCCGGCCCACGCCGCGGTCATCGTGGCCAGTGCCCGGCTGCTGCGCGGCAGCGGCTACGTCGCCTTCGACGGCGAGGTCCCCGCCGAGCCGCAGCACTCGGCCCTGGCCTCGGAGTACGCCCACGTGACCGCCCCGCTGCGCCGCCTGGTCGACCGCTACGGCGGCGAGGTGTGCGTCGCCCTGTGTGCCGAGCAGCCCGTGCCCGGGTGGGTGCTGGCCGCGCTGCCGGCGCTCCCCGACGAGATGCGTACGTCGGGGCAGAAGGCCTCGGCCTACGAGCGCGCGGTCGTCGACCTCGTCGAGGCGGGGCTGCTGTCGGGACGGGTCGGCGAGACGTTCGAGGGCGTCGTGGTCACCGTCGACGACAAGAACGAGACGCGCGGCAAGGTCACCGTCGGGTCGCTCGGTGTCGAGGCGCCGGTGACGGGGACGACCGCGCTGCCGCTGGGGCACGACGTCACGGTGCGCCTGACGGCCGCCGACGTGGCGACCCGGACGGTCCGCTTCGAGCTGGTCGGCTGACCGGCTCGCCCGGATCGACCGGCTGGCTCAGACGCGGCCCTTGGACCGGTCGCCGACGATGGTCTGGGCCACGCCGATGAGCAGCACGGCGGCGATCACGGAGAAGATGAAGCCCAGCACGTTGAGCTCCCAGATGTCGCCGCTGCCGATGATCGAGGCGATGGTGCCGCCGATGATCGAGCCCACCACGCCCAGGCCCAGCGTGCCGAGCAGGCCGAGGTCCTGCTTGCCCGACTTGAGCAGGCGCGCGAGCGCTCCGATGATGAGTCCGGCGACGAGGAATCCGATCATGCGGCCACCTTACGTCGTAATGCCTGACGCGAAGTCGCGCAGCACCCGGTCCGGGTCGTTCCACGCCCGCCGGAACGCCGGGTGCAGCCGCAGGGCGTCGACCTCGTCGACCGGCACCCAGCCGTGCCCGGCACTCTCGGAGCGGTCGCGCAGCACGATCTCGCACGACGCGGTCGCCGGCTCGCCGAGCACCGTCTCGTAGGCCCACCCGCCGCACAGCGCGACCCGCGACCCGCGGACGACGACGGCGCCGGCGTCGAGCCCCAGCTCCTCGTGGGACTCGCGCAGCGCGGCCTGCGTGGGGGACTCACCGCGGTCGAGGGCGCCTCCCGGGACCGACCAGGTGCCGCCCTGGTGGGCCCAGCCCGCCCGCAGCTGCAGCAGCACCGTGGCGTCGCGCGCGAGCAGCCCGGCGGCGCCGTACCGGCCCCAGTGGGCGTGCCCGAGCGAGCACGTCGTCCAGCTCACAGCTCGCGGATCACCCGGGCGGGGTTGCCGACGGCGAGCACCCGCTCCGGCAGGTCCTTGGTGACGACCGAGCCGGCGCCCACGACCGTGTCGGCACCGATGGTCACGCCGGGGCAGACGATCACGCCGCCGCCGAGCCAGACGTTGTCGCCGATCACGATGGGCCGGGCGCCCTCCCACTTGGCGCGCCTGGGCTCGGGGGCGAGCGGGTGGGTGGGGGTGAGGAGCTGGACGTGGGGTCCGATCTGCACGTCGTCGCCGATGGTGATCGTGGCGACGTCGAGGGCGACGAGCCCGAAGTTGGCGAAGCACCGCGCACCGATGGAGATGTGGGTGCCGTAGTCGACCTGGAACGGCGGCCGGATCTCGGTGTCGTCGCCGACCGCGCCCAGCAGCCGCTCGAGCAGGTGGCGGCGCAGCGGCTGCTCGCGCGACCCGGTGGCGTTGTAGGCCGTCGTCAGGTCGCGCGCGGCGTGGCTCAGCTCGGTCAGCTCGGGGTCGTCGGCGATGTAGTCGTCGCCGGCGAGCATCCGCTCGCGCATGGTGCGGTCGTCGGGGGAGGTCACCCGGGCAGCCTAGAAGGCTGTGGTCAGCGCCTGCCCGGGCCCTTGCCCGGACTCTTGCCCGGGCCCTTGCCCTTGTCCTTGCCCGGGCCCTTCGGGCCGGTCGTGTCCTTGTCGCTGCCCTTCGGCTTGGTCGGGCCCTTCGGCTTCGTCGTCGTGGGCTTGGTGGGTCGGGTGGGCGTTGCGGGCGTGGTCGGGTCGGGGTCGGTGACCACGGGGACGGTCGTGGAGCTGGCCGTGGAGCTGGCCCGTGCCGAGGTGGCCACCGGGGTCGTGGTGCGCGCGACCGGGGCCGGTGCGGAGGTGGGCGGCCGGGTCGTCTCGACGACGGAGTCGACCGGCGACTCGCCCGGTGAGCCGCTGAGGAGCAGGGCGCTCCCGGCGACGACGAGTGCCACCGCAGCGGCCACGCCGGCGAGCACCCAGCCCGGGCGGCGCCTCGAGCCACGCTCGGCTCCGACGGGGGCCGGGGGCGGGACCAGGACCGGGAGCGAGGCCGTGGACAGGGGACCGGCGACCTGGGGAGCTCGGACCGATCCCAGGGCCTGCAGCCGCTGGGCCACGGCGTCGGCGGTCGGGCGGTCCTCGGGTCGGCGTGCGGTCATCGCCGCGATCAGGGACGGCCAGCCGGTCGGCAGCGAGACGGGCACGAGGGGGCTGCGCTGGAGCCGGGCGAGGGCGGCCTCGACCGGGGGACCGGGGTACTCCCGGCGGCCCGTGAGGCCCTCGAGGAGCAGCAGGCCGAGGGCGTAGACGTCGCTGGCCGTGGTGACCGGCTCGCCGCTCACCTGCTCCGGGGCGATGTAGGCGGCGGTGCCGACCGCGTGACCGGTCATGGTCAGCGCCGACCGGTCGTCGACCAGCCGGGCGATCCCGAAGTCGGTGAGCCGGGCACGATCGGTGCCGTCGACCAGCACGTTGGACGGCTTGACGTCACGGTGCACGATGCCGTGCCTGTGGGCGTGCTGGAGGGCGGCGGCGACCTGGGCGCCGAGCGCGGCGAGGGACGTCGCGTCGAGCGGCCCGAGACGGTAGCGGTCGGCCAGCGTGTCGCCGTCGATCAGCTCCAGGGCGAGCCACGCCCGGCCGTCGTCGACACCGGCGTCGAGCACCGTCACGATGTTCTCGTGCGACAGCAGCGCGAGCAGGCGGGCCTCGGAGTCGAAGCGGGACCGGTCGAGCTCGTCGGTCGTGCGCAGCAGCTTGATCGCGACCTCGCGGCCCAGGACCGAGTCGCGCGCTCGTCGTACGTCGGCCATGCCGCCCCGGCCGAGGACCTCGGCCAGGTCGTAGCGGCCGCCGACGCGCAGCGGGGTCTCGGTCATGGCGCACTTCCGTCGGTGGGTGGTGGGGTGAAACTAACCCGGCCGGGGGGCTGCTGTCGGCACCCTTCGCCCGCAGGGGTGGTCGTGATGGGCGAGATGACACGCCCTCCGGGGCAGGCGCGGACTAGGGTCCAGCGATGGTCGACGAACGCGTGGCGACCGCTCACGAGGAAAGGGGGACAGCGGTGATCCTCGAGGAGCCCGACCCGCGCAACGGTGCTCCGGTGCCGGTGTTCTTCCTGTCCGACTCGACGGGCATCAGCGCCGAGACGATGGGCAACGCCCTGCTGATCCAGTTCCCCGACCTGGTCTTCGAGCGCACCACGATCCCGTTCATCAAGAGCGTCGAAGAGGCGCGGGAGGTCGTGCAGATCCTCGACGAGGCGATGGACGGGCCGGTCACACCGCTGGCCTTCACCACGGCGGCCGAGGACCACATCCGCACCGAGCTGGCCAAGACGCGCGCCCCCATCATCGACTTCTTCGAGATGCACATGGCCAAGGTCGAGGGCGTGCTCGGCCGGCGCGGCGTGCGCGAGGTCGCGCGGCTGCACGGCGTGGGCGACATCAAGCGCTACAACACCCGGATGGCCGCGGTGGAGTTCACCATCGAGCACGACGACGGGCAGAGCCTGCGCGCGCTCGACCGGGCCGACGTGGTGCTGCTGGCGCCGTCGCGCTGCGGCAAGACGCCGACCAGCATGTACCTCGCGCTGCAGCACGGGCTCTTCGTCGCCAACTACCCGCTCGTCGAGGAGGACCTCGAGTCCCGCGACCTGCCCCGCCCGGTGGCCGACCTGGCCGACCGGTGCTTCGGCATCACCACCACCGTCGAGCGGCTCAGCCGGGTGCGCAACGAGCGCCGGCCGGGCTCCAAGTACGCCGACATCAGCCAGTGCCGGTGGGAGCTGCGCCAGGCCGGCGAGCTCTACGCCGCCCACCGGATCCCGGTCATCGACTCCTCGGCCAAGTCGGTGGAGGAGATGGCCACCCTCGTCCTGCAGACCCTCAAGCGCAGCGGCGGCGTCCCCAGCCGTGAGCGCATCAAGGCCCGTGACGCCCAGGAGGCACCCCGTGAGCACCCCGAGTAGCAACGTCCGCTGGTTCTCCGAGATCGGCCTGGCCGACCTCGAGCAGGTCGGGGGCAAGAACGCCTCGTTGGGCGAGATGGTCTCCCACCTCACCGACCTCGGGGTGCGCGTGCCCGACGGCTTCGCGACGACGTCGGAGGCCTACCACCGCTTCATCGGCGAGACGGGCCTGGCCGAGCGCATCACCGGCCTGCTCGACGGCCTCGACACCGACGACGTACGCCGCCTGGCCGAGGTCGGCAAGGAGATCCGCGAGGCCGTTGTGCTCCAGGAGTTCCCGGCCGACCTCGAGGCCGAGATCCGCTCGGCCTACGACACGCTCGCCGCCGGCTCCGGCGACCAGGCCTCGTTCGCGGTGCGCTCCTCGGCGACGGCGGAGGACCTGCCCGACGCGAGCTTCGCGGGGCAGCAGGAGACGTTCCTCAACGTGCGCGGGATCGACGCGGTGCTGCACGCGGTGCGTGAGGTGTTCGCGAGCCTCTACAACGACCGGGCGATCGCCTACCGGGTGCACCACGGGTTCGCGCACGCCGACGTCGGGCTGTCGGCGGGCGTGCAGAAGATGGTGCGCTCCGACGTCGGTGCCTCGGGCGTCATGTTCACGATGGACACCGAGTCGGGCTTCACCGACGCGGTGTTCGTGACCTCGGCCTGGGGCCTGGGCGAGGGTGTGGTGCAGGGCGCGGTCAACCCCGACGAGTTCTACGTCTACAAGCCGGCGCTGCGGGCCGACCGGCCGGCGATCCTCAAGCGCGGCCTGGGCGCCAAGCTGACCAAGATGGTCTACACCGACGACCCGACCGTGGGCCGGACGACGGAGTTCGTCGACGTCGACCCTGCCCAGTCGCAGCGGCTGTCACTGACCGACGCCGAGGTCACCGAGCTGGCCCGCCACGCCCTGGTCATCGAGGAGCACTACGGGCGCCCGATGGACATCGAGTGGGGGCGCGACGGCGTCGACGGCCTGCTCTACATCCTCCAGGCCCGCCCCGAGACGGTGCAGTCGCGGCGCTCCGGCGCGCAGGAGCGGTTCTCGATCGAGGCGGCGACGACCAAGGACGCGACGGTGCTGGTCGAGGGGCGCGCGATCGGGCAGAAGATCGGCGCCGGTCCGGTGCGGGTGCTGCGGTCGGTCGACCAGATGGGCGACTTCGTCGAGGGCGAGGTGCTCGTCGCCGACATGACCGACCCCGACTGGGAGCCGATCATGAAGCGGGCCTCGGCGATCGTCACCAACCGCGGCGGACGCACCTGCCACGCCGCGATCATCGCCCGCGAGCTCGGCATCCCCGCGATCGTCGGCACCACCTCGGCGACCACGGAGCTCGCCGACGGCGCCGAGGTCACCGTCTCGTGCGCCGAGGGCGACACCGGCCTGGTCTACGGCGGCATCCTCGACTTCGCGATCGAGCGCACCGAGCTCGACGCGATGCCCGAGGTGCCGGTCAAGATCATGATGAACGTCGGCACCCCCGAGCAGGCGTTCTCCTTCGCGCAGCTGCCCCACCGCGGGGTCGGGCTCGCGCGGCTCGAGTTCGTCATCAACCGCCAGATCGGCATCCACCCCAAGGCCCTGCTCGACCTCGAGGCCGACCCGTCCCGCCTCGAGCCCAGGCTGCGCGCCGAGGTCGAGGCCGCCGTGGCGGCGTACGACTCGCCGCGGCAGTACTTCGTGCAGCGCGTGGCCGAGGGCGTCTCGATGCTGGCGGCGGCGTTCGCGCCGTACCCCGTCATCGTGCGGATGAGCGACTTCAAGTCCAACGAGTACGCCAACCTGGTCGGCGGCGAGCACTACGAGCCGCACGAGGAGAACCCGATGATCGGCTACCGCGGCGCGTCGCGGTACCTGTCGGAGGACTTCGCGGAGTGCTTCGCGATGGAGTGCGAGGCGCTGAGGTTCGTGCGCGACGAGATGGGCCTGACCAACGTCTGGGTGATGATCCCGTTCGTCCGCACGCTCAAGGAGGCCGAGGGCGTCATCGCCCTGCTCGGCCAGAACGGCCTGGTGCGCGGCGAGAACGACCTCAAGGTCGTGATGATGTGCGAGGTGCCGTCCAACGCGGTGCTGGCCGACCGGTTCCTCGACCACTTCGACGGCTTCTCGATCGGGTCCAACGACATGACCCAGCTGACCCTGGGCCTCGACCGCGACTCCGCGCTGGTCGCCGACGGCTTCGACGAGCGCGACCCCGCGGTGCTCCACATGCTCGAGCTGGCGATCAGGGCCTGCAAGGCCCGCGGCAAGTACGTCGGCATCTGCGGCCAGGGCCCCTCGGACCACCCCGACCTCGCCGACTGGCTGCTCGAGCAGGGCATCGAGTCGATGTCGCTCAACCCCGACACGGTCGTGGCGACCTGGCAGCGACTGGCCGCCAAGGGCGCGACCGCCTGAGCCTCAGGCGCGGACGGCGGCCACGAACCGCTGGACTGCTGTGTGGTCCTTGACGCCGCGGCTGCTCTCGACACCGCTGGAGACGTCGACGCCCCACGGCGCCAGCTCGGCGACCGCCGCCGCGACGTTGTCCGGGTCGAGCCCGCCGGCGAGCAGCCACCGCCCGGTCGGCCGCGTGGTGAGGTCGGCGGCGGACCACCGGTGGCCCGAGCCCGGCACGGGGGAGTCGAGCAGCAGCGCGTCCTCGCCGTGGCTGCCCGTGCGGGGGTGCGGATCCTGCGCGAGCGACGTGGCCCGCCAGGTGCGGACGCCCGCCTCGGCGGCGACGGCGAACGCGCCTGCGTCGTACGCCGGACCGTGCAGCTGCAGGACGTCGACACCGGTCGCGACGGCCTGGGTCACCGCCTCGTCGACGGGCAGGTCGTTGGTCACCAGGACCGTGAGCGCCCGGCCGGCCACGTGGTCGACGAGCGTCGTGGCCAGCGCGGGCGTGACGTGGCGCGGGCTGCGGCTGCTCATCACGAACCCGACCGCGTCGGCGCCGGCCTCGACCGCGGCGTCGACGTCGGCGGGGGTGCTCAGGCCGCAGATCTTGACGAACGTCACCGGGCCTGCGGACGCGGCTTGCGCTTGTCCTTCAGCTTCTGCAGCGCGGCCTTCGCCTTCGCCTGGTTCTCGGGCTTGCGGGCCTCGCTGATCGCCTTGGCGGCGATCCCGGTCTTGGTCAGCTTGCTCAACAGGCTCATGCCCGAACGGTAGCGAGGGGTCATGAGCCGGATCTAAGAGTCGAGGTCGTCTCGGAGGGACGGTGGCGACGCCGACGCCGACGCGGACCGCGACCCGGACCCGCGAGGTGCGGGCAATCGGGTTGTGCCCGCCGTGGTCGAGCACCCAGGATCACCAGGTGCTCCTCGACGATCCCCATGCCGAACGACAGTGCCGAGACGACCTCGACGCCCTCCCCGGACTGACCTGGCGCCCGCTCGGGCGTGACGACCTGCCGGAGGTGGCCGCCCTCTACGCCGAGTGCGAGACGTACGACGCCAACCCCGAGCGGCAGTCGTTGGCCGACCTCGAGGAGTACTGGGACTCCCCGCGCTCGCGGCCCGACGAGGACACCCTGCTCGGGCGCGACGAGGCGGGGGCGGCGGTGGCCGTGGCGTGGTCCGGGTGCAACCGGGCCGTGACCGAGCGCCGCGGGGTGCACCTCGGGGGTGCCGTGCGGCCCGACCGCCGCGGACAGGGCATCGGCCGGGCGGTGCTGCGCTGGCAGCTCGCCCACGGGCTCGCCTGGGACGCCGCGTCGCGCGAGGACGACTATGGCCCGCTCGTGCTGCGCCTCTACGCCCCGACCGGGCAGGACGACGTACGCGACCTGGCGACGCGGCACGGGCTCGTGGTCGAGCGGTTCTTCTTCGAGCTGTCGCGCCGCCTCGACGACATCGACCCGGGGACGTCGGGTCCTGTCGTGCCGGGGGTGCGGCTCGTCGGCTGGGACCCGACGCGGGGGCCCGAGCTGCACCGGTTCGTCGATCTCGCCTTCCGCGACCACTGGGGCCACGTCGACCGGACTGAGGAGATGTGGGCGGAGCACGTGGGCTCGCACGCCTTCCGGGCCGACTGGAGCGTGCTCGCGCTCGACGAGGAGACCGGCGCCGTCGTGGGCTCCGCGATCAACTGCGCGTGGGAGCAGGACTGGGCGGTGCAGGGCTACACCGAGGGCTACACCGACGAGCTCGCCGTCGCGGCCAGCCACCGCGGGCGGAGGATCGGCTCGGCGCTGCTGGCCGAGTCGATGCGTCGCTTCGCGGCGGCCGGCCTCGACGCGGCCGGCCTGGGGGTGGACGCCGACAACGCCTCCGGGGCGCTGCACTTGTACGAGGCACTCGGCTACCGGCCGACCGCTGCGACCTGTGTCCACGAGCTCACGCGGCCGATCAGCCAGCCGGCGACCAGCCCAGCGCGGGACCGAGACGCGTCGCCAGGTCGGTGAGCATCTGCACGTAGTCGTCGTGCCCGAACGTGAACGGCAGCGCGACGGCCACCTCGTCGACCTCGCGGAAGCCCGCGTGGGCGCGCAGGCGCTCGGCGAGCTCGTCGCTGGGACCGACGAGGTCGGGCGCGAACATCAGCCGCCCCGGTCCTTGCGGGGTCGCGGTGCGGGTCAGGCGCGACGCGGCGTAGTCGGCGTACCGCCGACGCTGGTCGGGCGTGGCCGAGTCGGTCGGGACGACCACGAGGCCCTGGGAGACACGGGCCGCGGCGCCGAGGGGGTGGTGCGCGCGGAACGTCTCGATCTGGCCGCGCTGGATCTCGGCGAAGTCGAGCGGCTCCTCGCCCTCGGCCCACTCGGCCTTGACCACGCTGCTGGTCAGCAGGTTGAGGCCCTGCTCCCCGGCCCACTGCGCGGAGCGGGTGCTGGCGGCGCCGTACCACAGTCGCGACGCCAGGCCGGGGGAGTGCGGCTCCACGCGTTCGGAGAACGTCTCGATCCCCTGGACGCCGGAGAACGAGCTGGCCGGCTCGCCCCGCACCAGGCGCAGGAGCCGCTCGACGCGGCCGTAGGTGAAGTCCTCGAGCTCGGCGGTGTCGGGGTAGAGCGCGCCCTTGACGTCGTCGAGGTGCATCGGCGGCCCGACGCTGAGACCAGGGTTGAGCCGCCCGCCGGACAGGACGTCGACCGTGGCGAGGTCCTCGGCCAGGCGCAGCGGGTTCTCCCAGCCGAGCGGGGTCACCGCGGTGCCGATCTCTATCCGGCTGGTGCGCTGGGAGGCAGCCGCCAACACCGGCAGCGGTGAGGAGATGCCGTGCTGCAGGTGGCGGTGTCGCAGCCACGCGCTGTCGAACCCGAGGCGCTCGCCGAGCTCGATGATCGAGAGCACCGACTCGTGGCCGGGACCCGGGTCGGCGGGGTCGAAGAGCCCGATGGTCAGGAACCCGAGTCGTCGCAGGGGGCGGTGGCTGGTCGTCACGTGGCCATGGTCGCGCAGGTGGTCGAGACTGGTCGACATGCCCGACATGCCCGACAACTCCGTGCTGGTCACGGCCGACCAGCTGACCGACCTGCTCGCGGACGACGACCGACACGTCGTCGTGCTCGACGTCCGCTGGGCCCTGGGGGGACCGCCGGGTCACGCCGCCTACCTGACCGGCCACGTCCCCGGGGCGGTCTACGTCGACCTCGAGGCGGAGCTCGCGGCGCCCGGCGAGCCGACCCGGGGCCGGCACCCGCTGCCGTCGCCGGCCGACCTCGAGGCGGCTGCGCGCCGCTGGGGCGTGCGCGCCGGGAGCACCGTCGTGGCCTACGACGACAACGGCGGCCTCGCGGCGGCGCGTGCCTGGTGGCTGCTGCGATGGGCCGGGTTCGACGACGTGCGTCTGCTCGACGGGGCGTGGTCGGCGTGGACCTGGGCCGAGCGCCCCGTGGCGACCGACGACGTCGTGCCGGAGCCGGGCGACGTGGTGCTCGGCGCCGGGGCCGTGCCGGTCCTCGAGGCCGACGCTGTCCCGTCGTTCGCCGGGGTCCTGCTCGACGCGCGCGCGGGGGAGCGGTTCCGCGGCGAGGTCGAGCCGATCGACCCGAAGGCCGGCCACGTGCCGGGCGCCGTCAGCGCTCCCACGACCGACAACCTCGCCGCAGACGGGACGTTCCTCGCCGCCGACGAGCTGCGGGCCCGGTTCGAGGCTCTCGGTGTCACCGCGGACGCGCCCGTGGCGGCCTACTGCGGGTCGGGCGTCACCGCCGCCCACGAGATCGCCGCTCTCGCCGTCGCCGGCTTCGAGGCTGCGCTCTACCCGGGGTCGTGGTCGCAGTGGAGCAACCTCGACAGGCCGGTCGCCACCGGCCCGTGACCCGGGGTGCGTCGGTTTCTCGACCGCCCGGAATCGTGATCTGACCCGGGGTGCCTCGGTTTCTTGACCACCCGGGATCGTGAACTGACCCGGGGTGCCTCGGTTTCTCGACCACCCCGGGATCGCGAACCGACCCGGGGTGGGTCGTTTTCGGTTTTGGGCAGGGTGCGGAAGTGACGTGGGGTGGGTCGTTTTCGGTTTTGGGCAGGGTGCGAAAGCGACGTGGGGTGGGTCACTTCCCGCTTTCGGCACGGCACGTCGGCGAACCCGGGGCGGGACGGCCGGCCGTGCTCCACGCCCGGCGAGCAGCCTTGGGGAGCGCGCTCGGCCGGCATGGTCGTGGTGCTCGTGGTGCTCGTGGTGCTGGCGAGTCCGTCGGCGGACCGGGGCAGCGCCCGGACGGGCGTCGCTCTGGCGTGAGGTGGCGGGGTGTCGGCCACCCGGGCCGGGGTGGGGTCGAAAGGAGCCGTGAGGGAGCATGGGTCGCGGTGCGCCGGGGTACGGACGATTGACCGCGGCGCAAGGTGCAGCACTGGACGCAGTCAGAGTTGACATGTATTGACGGGGTTGCCTTCCGACCCGCAGACTTGAGAGGTCCCTGGTGGTTCGTGAGCAACGAGAGTCGTGCGGTGGTGATCCGAACGTGACGTGCGACGTGTGCGGTGCCGTGCTCGGCGACCCGATGACCCACCTGCAGTGGCACATCTCCCCGGCCGCCGGCACGACGCAGGCTCCGCCTCAGGACGCCGTGGGCATGAGCACCGACCAACGTTGAGCGACCCGCGCGGGTCGCTCAGATGGTCCGGTCCTGGAGCAGACGCAGGTGCAGCTCCCGGGTGACCCGGGACGGGTCGATGCCGAGCTCGTCGGCCAGGACCGTGCGGTAGCCCTCGAAGACCCGGATCGCCTGGCCGATCTCACCCAGCTCGGCGTGGGCGCGCATCAGGTTGCGGTGCGCGGTCTCGGAGGCGGGGTCGACCGTCACGACGGTCTGGGCCAGGTCGCGCGCCTCGACGAAGCGGCCGGTCTCGATCGCGCACTGAGCGGCGTCGAGGAGGATGCGCAGGCGTACCTGCCGCAGGTCCTCGCGGGCGAGGACGGCCCAGCCGGCCTCGTCGTTGCTGGCCTGGAAGTCGCCGCGGTAGACGGTCTCGGCCGTCTCGGTGAGCAGCATCGTCTCGTCCCAGCTGCGGCGAGCCGCCGCGTGCCGGACGGCGACCGCGAGCTGGCGCAGCTCGCTGACGTCCACGGTCGCGTTGACGAGCAGGAGCTCGCCGTGCCGGCGGGCCACGCAGTCGGCTCCGATCGCCACCCGGATGCGGCTGGCCGCTGTACGCAGGCTTCCTCGCCCGCGCTCGGGTGGGACGTCCGGCCAGAGCAGTCCCACCAGGGTGCTCGACCGGATGGCGCGGCCCTGCTCGAGGGCGAGGATCCGCAGCAGGTCCATGGTCTTGCTGGTGCCCCACGCGCTGGGCTCGACGCCCGTGCCATCGGCACGGGTCACCTCGAGTCCCCCCAGGACGCGCACCGAACAGCTCAGCTCACGATCCATCCATCGCCCCCCGACCACCTACCCCGTGCGCTGATCAGACGCGCGCCGTGGTATTGATTCGCAGCTCCGGTCTGACCGCCCGTCGAGGCTACGTCATCCGGCTGCTTGCCGCAGGCGTTTCCTCGCCCCGCCAGTGTGACCGGATCCCCGGCGCCGCGCCGTCCCCAATTGTGGGGAAGTCGCCCAGATCCCGTCCCTGCCCCGCCCGTGGCCGGGAGAGCATGCGTCCACGCGACGCCGGGAGGAGACCAGGTGAGGGCCGTGAGCAGCCGACCGCACGACGAGCCCGCCGGCGCCCGACCCGTCCGCCGGCTCGTCGGGGCGACGGTCCGCCGGCTCGACGGGGCGACCGTGCCCCGCCTGGTCGTGGTGACCGCGCTGCTCCTGGCCGTGGCCGGGGCTGCGGTCGGAGCGTGGTGGGGCGAGCGGCAGTCGGTGGAGAGACAGGCCACGGCCGTCATCCTGCTGAACCCGCTCCAGGGCAACCCGTTCAGCCCGGACGCCCGCGGCGACGACCTGGTCAACCTCGAGACCGAGGCGCAGCTGGTCACCTCCGACTCGGTCCTCGACAAGCTCGCGGCGACGCTGCCGCGGGCCCCGGTCGTCACCGGGGACGACGTGTCCGTCGCGGTCCCGCCGAACACCCAGCTGCTCTCGATCTCGGTGACCGGGGCGACAGACCAGGAGGCCGAGGCGGCGACCCAGGCCCTGGCGACGCTCTACCTCGACTACCGCAAGGCGCGCACCCAGTCGGCCCTGTTCAACCAGCGGGCCAACATCGACGAGCAGATCCAGCAGCGCACGACCGAGCGTTCCGCCCTGGTCTCCCGTCTCGACGCCCTCGAGCCCGGCTCGCCGGGCAGCTCCCTGCTGACCCAGCAGATCCTGGCGGCCGTCACCCAGATCAGCGAGCTGCGGACCCAGCTGGGGGAGGTCGGCTCGGTCTCCCTCGACCCGGGCCAGCTGGTGACCCCGGCGTCCGCCTCGGGCGGCGGGCTGCTGCCGGCGGGCCCGTGGGCCCCGGCCGGCCTCGGACTGCTGCTCGGGGCCGTCTGCGGTGGGGTCGGCGCCGCCCAGCTGAGCCGACGCGGTGACCTGGTGCGCGGTCGCGACGACCTGGACGACCTCGACGCGCTCTGCTGGGGCAGCATCGCCGCGTCCGACCGCGCCGGCGCGGCGCGACTGCGGGCCGTCCTGCTGGCGGCACGGCAGGGTCCCACCACCGTCGTCCTGGTCTGTCGCGCCGGTCCGGCCGGGGCACCGTCGGGGAGGCGCGCGCTCGCGACGTCGTGCGTGGAGTCGCTCGCGACGTCGTTGGCGGCCGCCCGACTGCGCACCGTGCTCGTCGACGTGGGCGGGCACACCGGCGACGATCCGCGCGGTGGCGCCGCGGGGTTGGTCGACGTCGTGCAGGGGACGTCGGACCCGGGATCGGCGCTCGACTGGGACGGTGAGCTCGGCCGGCTCGGCCTGGGCCGCGACGGCGCGGCGTTCGACGACCTCGTGGCCACGCCCGAGATGGACGCCGTCCTGCTCGAGCTCCGCGCCACCGCCGACCTGGTGCTGCTGCACGCGGACGCGCCGGCCTCGCCGCGGGCGCAGGCCCTGGCGGCCGGTGCCGACCTGGTCGTCCTCGAGGTGCCGGTCGGCGTCGTGAGCCTCGCCTCCCTCAGGAGCGACCTGGAGAGCCTGTCGCGTGCCGGCGCCGGGTCCATCGGGCTGGTGCTCGTGTCCCGTGACCCGCGCGAGCGCGGGACGCCGCGGCCCGGTGAACCACGCGCGGGTACGCCGTCGAACAACGTCCGGCCGTTGAAGGCCGACCCGCTCGAGCGGACCCAGGGCCGGGACGTCCGGGCCACCCGCCGTCTCGCCAGGCTCGCGCGGCTCGCCCGATTCGCCCGACTGGCCCCGCGCGACGCCGCACCGGTCGGCGTCCGGCCGCGGGAGGGCGCGTGATCCCGGCCGATCCTGCGGTCGTCCAGCTCCGTCACGTCGCCCGCGGAGCCACCCTGGGCCTCGCCGGGTCCGGGTTCGCGGCGGTCGCCGGCTTCGGGCTCGCCGTCACGATCACGCACGGGCTCGACCCGGCCGACGCCGGACGGTTCTTCGCCCTCACGTCCGGGTTCGCGCTGCTCGTCAGCGCGTCCACCTTCGGGACCGAGGCGGGTCTGGCCCGGTTCATGCTCCGCCTCGAGTCGGTCTCGGACGACGACGCCGTACGGCGGGTGGTGCTGTGGGCCGTGGTCCCGACCAGCCTGGTGGCCACCGCCTGGGCCGTCCTCCTCGTGACGCACGGCGACACCGTGGCGGCCTGGATCGGGATCGAGGGCGGTCGCGCCCGGCTCCTCGGGTGGATCGCGCTGGCCTTGCCCGCGGCGGTCCTCGCCGACGTGCTGCTGGCCTCGACACGTGGAGTCGGATCGCTCGGTCCGACGGTGATCGGCGACCGCCTCGTGCGGAGCGGGCTGCAGGTGGCGGTGCCGGCCGCGCTCCTCGCGGGCGGCGGCGGGCTCGTGGCCGCCGTGCTCGGGTGGGCCGCGGCGTACCTCGTCTCCGCGCCGTACGCGGCCGTCACCGCCGTCCGGTCGCTGCGGGGCCGCGCCGGCGCGGCCCCTGCGACGCGACGACCGTCGCTGCAGGAGTCGGCGCTGGACCAGGGGTCGGGGATCGGCCGCCAGTACTGGCGATTCACCTGGCCCCGCGGCGTCGGGTCGCTGGCCCAGATGGGCATCCAGAAGGCCGACATCGTCGTGGTGGCCGTGCTGCTGACGCCGGTGGACGCGGCGCTCTACGCCGCGGCGACGCGTTTCGTGCCGGTGGGGCAGCTCGCGGTCCAGGCGCTGCAGCAGGTGCTCCAGCCCCGCTTCACCGCGATCCTGGTCCACGAGGACCGACGCACCCTGACCACGGTGTTCGGGGTCGCCACGTCGTGGGGCATCCTGCTCGCCTGGCCGCTCTACCTCGTCGTGGCCACCACGCCGTCGCGCTACCTCGCCCTCTTCGGGGAGCGGTACGCCGACGCCGCCGCCGTGGTCGTGGTGATGAGCCTGGCGATGCTGGTGGCCGTCGCCACCGGTCCGGTGGACACGCTGCTGGTGATGGCCGGACGCAGCGACCTCAGCATGCTCAACGCCGTCGGCACCCTCGTCCTCGACGTGGCCCTGTGCGTGGTCCTCGTCCCGCGATGGGGCATCACCGGGGCCGCCGTCGCCTGGGCGGTGGCCGTGGTCACCCGGTGCGGCCTGGCGACCTGGCAGGTGCGCGCCGACCTCGGCGTCGGGCCGGACCGGCAGGTCCTGCTCGCCGCGGCCCTGCCGCCGCTCTGCCTCGTGCCGCCGGCGGTGACCGCCTCCGCGGTCCTCGGCCCCGCCCCGTGGTCGTGGTGCGTCGGGCTGGGCGTGGGCCTGACCGCCTACGCAGCGGCACTGCACCACTGGCGCCACGAGCTGGCGCTGCCCCTGCTGCTCCCGGCCCGTCCGCCCCGGACCCCCACGACGGCCCCCACGACGGCCCCCACGCCACCGACCGACCGACCCACCACCCCAGCTGAGGAGCGTGACCCGACATGCGGGCTCGAGACGCCGTACGTGCCGTAGGAGACCGTCTGGGCCCCGTTGCGTCCGGCCGCGTCCGCGACGCGGCCCTGGCCTGGGGTCGGGCGACCTGGGGGCTGCGGCCGGGGCCGGGCATCGTCGTGGTCGGTGCGCAACGGTGCGGGACCACCACGATGTTCCGCCTGATGGCGGCCCACCCCGACCTACGGCGCCCGACGCTGAGCAAGGGGACCAGCTACTTCGACGACGAGTACGCCCGCCCCCGCGACTGGTACCTGGGTCACTTCCCGGTCCGTCGTGGCCTTCCGGGGGCGTCGGGGAAGGCGCCGATCGCCTTCGAGTGCAGCGGCTACTACCTCTTCCACCCGCTCGCGGCCGAGCGGATCGCCCGGGACCTCCCCGACGCCCACGTCGTCGTGCTCCTCCGGGACCCGGTGAGCCGGGCCCTGTCCGCACACCGGCACGAGGTGGCGCGCGGCTTCGACACGCTGCCGCTGCGCGAGGCGCTGGACGCCGAGGGCGTCCGGACCGCGGGGGAGTCCGAGCGGCTGCGCCACGAGCCGGGCTACCGCAGCTTCGCGCACCGCCACCACGCCTACCTCCAGCGCGGGGAGTACGCCCCCCAGGTACGGCGCTACCTCACCGCGCTGGGGCCCTCCCGGGTCCACGTGGTCGACGCCGACGACTTCTTCACCGACACCCGGGGCCGCTTCCTGCAGCTGCAGGAGGAGCTCGGCCTCACGCCCTGGGTGCCGACGGAGGTCGAGGCGTGGAACGCGCGGCCCGGCCCCCCGCCCGACGACGAGCTGCGCCGGAGCCTGAGGCGCCACTTCGAGCCGTACGACGGCGAGCTGGCCGAGCTGATCGGTCGGGAGCCCTCGTGGCGCCGGGTCGGGGCGGCGTCGTGATCGGCGTACCGACCGGCACCCGGCTGCGGCTGCGTCGGGCCCGACGCCGGGGCGCCAGCGTGCTGCAGGCCCGGCTCTCGGCAGGGGCGGCGCGCGCCGGGCAGCTGCCCGTCCCGGCCCCGGTCCGCGCCCGGCTGGCCGACCCCCTGGTCTGGGAGCCGCACCCGCGGTCGGTGCCGGTGCCACGCATCCTGCTGGGCGGCCAGAACGGCCTGCGCGGGGCGGACTACGCCCGGGCGACCGGCGACCTCATGTGGACCTCGCGTCGGGTCGCCGACGGTCCGCACGCCGACCTCCTGCGTGCCGCGGGCGCCGGCCCGTTGCGCGACGACGAGCTGCTCGGCACGGACTACGCCGCCATGGCCCGGCGGAGCATCGCGGTGTCCGGCCACTGGTTCGGTGCCACGGACGACGCCGGCATCGTGCGCGTGGCCCGGGGCTTCCTCGACCCCGCCCCGTTGCCCCCGGGCCAGGACACGCCGGTGCGTCCCGCCGGCTCGCGGCCCGGCGCCCCGATCCTGGTGGCGCCGATCCAGGGGTCCGACTGCTACCAGGTGGTCGACGGGCACCACCGGGTCGCCCGCCTGGCCGTGGACGGGGCGCCGACGGTCGAGGTGCGGGTACGACGCCGGGCGGTGACCACGCCCCTGCAGGACCTCCTGGACCGGATGTCGTGGATCGGCGGTGAGCGCGAGCTCTACCAGCCCGTGGACGCGCCCGAGCTCGCGACGTCGTGGGCGACCGTACGACGCTGCACCGACCGCCTCGACAAGATGCGCGCCGTGCTGCGCGACCTGCACCTCGACGGCGCGACGTACCTCGACGTGGCGAGCTGCTACGGCTGGTTCCTGGCCGCCATGGCCGACGCCGGCCACGACGTCCAGGGCATCGAGCGGGACCCGCTGGCGCCGACCCTGGCGGCGGCGGCCTACGGGCTGGCGCCCGAGCGCGTCACGACCGGCGACGCCGTCCAGCTCCTGCGGGAGCGCCAGGGCACCTACGACGTGGTGTCGTGCTTCAGCCTGCTGCACCACTTCGCGCTCGGCCGGGGCGAGGTCGACGCGGTCGGGCTGCTGAGCCTGCTCGACCGGGTCACCGGGCGGGTGCTGTTCCTCGACACCGGACAGGCGCACGAGGCGTGGTTCCGCGACTCGCTGCGCGAGTGGGACACCGACCACGTGCGCGACTTCCTCGTGCGTCACGGCACCTTCGACCGGGTCATCGACCTCGGCGCCGACCAGGACGACGTCGCGCCGTACGACGGCAACTACGGCAGGCACCTGTTCGCCTGCGTCCGGGACCGATGACGTCGGGTACGGCGCCGGTCGACAGATCGGCACCCGGGCCCGCGGAGGGCGCTCCCGCGCTGCTGGCGACCGCGCGCTCGCTGTGGCCCGGCGCGAGCGTCGAGCTGGTCGCCCGGGGCCGGGCCGACCCCGGGAGCGGGGGTGAGCACTACGCGCTGCTGCCCGACGCCCGCCGGGCCCAGCTCCTCGTGCCCGTGCGTCCGGCCGCCGCGGCGTCGTCCGCGGTGCGCCGGTTCAGCGCGGCCAGCAGCGGCCGCGACGTCGTCACGCGACTCGCCGCGGCGGCGCTCACCCGGGCCACGGGAGGCGCGGTGCTGCGCGACCGGGTCGTGGTGGAGCGCGCGCCGCACGACACGGCGTTGCGCGACCACCTCGGCCGGGTCCTGGGGATGCCGGTCGACATCGCGCTCGGGGTGGGGCCCGCGCGGGTCAACCGCAAGCCGGTCCTCCAGGTGTTCGACGGCGACGGTCGGACGGTCGCCTTCGCCAAGGTCGGGGACTCGGCCCAGGCGCGCTGCGACGTGCGCGCCGAGACCCGGGCGCTGCGACGTCTCGCAGGCCACCGCTTCGAGCACCTGCAGGTGCCGGCGGTGCTCGCCGCCTCCACCTGGAACGGCATGGACGTGCTGGTGGTCTCGCCCCTGCGCGGCGTGCCGACCCTGCGCCGGCGCGCCGCCGTACGGCCGCCGCTCGAGGCCATGGCGGAGCTGTCGGGCGCCTTCGGGGAGGCGCCGCGGCCGCTGGCCGAGCTGGCGTGGTGGCGCCGGCAGCTGACGACCGCCCGTGCGGGCGACGACGGCGACCTGCGCCGGCGCCTGGTCCGCTGCCTGGCGGCGCTCGACGAGGAGCACGGACGCACGACGGTCGACGTCGGGGCATGGCACGGCGACTGGACGCCCTGGAACATGGCGCGGCACCGGTCGCGCGTGATGCTGTGGGACTGGGAACGGTTCGAGTCGGGCGTCCCGGTCGGCCTCGACCCGTGGCACCACCGGGTCCAGACCGCCACCCGGGCCCGCGGGATCGACGTCGCGGTGGTGCTCTCGGCGCTGCAGCCCGGCGGGTCCGCGGACCCACGGGCCGGCCTCGTGGCCGACCTCTACCTGGCGGCGGTGGCCGGTCGCTACGCCGCGCTCCTCGACGCCGAGCGCGGCGCCGACATCACCGGGCCCGCCGAGGTGATGGTCTCGGCGCTGGAGGCCCGGATCCGGCGGGTCAGATCCCCCGGCCGCGGCGGTTGACCAGGTCGAGGACCCGGTCGGCGCTGACCAGTCGCAGCGCGACCGCGGCGGCGAGGTAGGCGCGCGGCTCGGTCGGCGCGTCACGGAGCGTGCGGGCGATGGCGGGCACCGAGCCGCCCCGGTGCAGCGCGGCGAGCGCGAAGGCCTGCTGCCCGTGCAGCCGGCCCACGGCCCGCGGATCGGCCTGGAAGACCGGGTGCTTGGCCATCAGGTAGTCCAGGGCGTCGACGATGGTCCGCCACTGTCGGGAGAACTGCGAGGAGCCCCACCGCACGTCCACCAGGGCCGCCTCGACCACCGCGACCGGGCCCACCGCCACCGCGCGCAGCATCCAGTCGTAGTCCTCGCCGTAGCTCCCCGGGATGGCCTCGTCGAACGGGCCGATGTCGCCCTCGAGGGCCGAGCGCCGTACGAGGACCGTGGACGGGTGGGCGGCCACGACCCGGCGCCGGGCCAGCACCTCGGCCCGGAGCTCCTCGGGGCGCGGGACCCGGTCGACGGACCCCTCCCCGTAGTGGATCCGGACCCCGGTCACCACCGTGTCGACCCCCTCCCTCTCGAGGAGACCGACCTGGAGGGCCACCTTGTCGCGACGCCACAGGTCGTCGTCGTCGCAGAACGCGACGTAGGGCGCGGACCCGGCCCGGACCCCGGTGTTCCTGGCTCCCGCGAGCCCCGGAGTGCCCACGTTGCCGAGCACCTGTACCGGCCGGTCGCGGTCGGTGCTGACGAGGTCGGCGTCGGGCTCGGTCCCGTCGTGCACGACGAGGCAGCGCACGGTGCCGTCGTACTCCTGGGCGCCGACGGCGGCGATGGCCTCGCGGACCATCTCGGGGCGGTGCCGGGTGGCGATGACGACGTCGACATCGCGACGGGTTCGGGTGCCTTCGGTGCTGGGCGTCATGGACGGCTCCTCGTGGTCGACGGGACGGGACGGATGCGGCGCAGCAGGAGGATCCCGAGGAGCAGCCCCAGCGCGGCGCCGGAGGCGACGGGCACCAGGGGCTGGCTGCCGACCGGGACAGCGTCGGAGTGGCGGATGACCCGGCCGATCGTGGGACGCGAGACGAGCAGGTAGGTGATCCGCGAGGACAGGACCTCCCGGGCCGTCGTGAGACGCGCCGAGCCCGTGCCGAGATGGCGCAGCTGGTCGCGCAGCGCGGCCAGGGTCTCGTCGCGACGCCTCTCGAGGTAGGAGCGACGCACGTCGAGGTACGCCGTGGCGACGGCGGCCGAGGCCCGCTCGGCCTGCGGTGCCCCCGGGGCGCGGACGTCGACGTCGAGGACCTGCGAGCTCGGTGGCGCGGTGACCGTGACCCCGGTGCGGAGCGCCGCGACGGGCACCCCGGAGGCGCGGGCCGCCTGCGAGAGCGCCGGCTGCGACCGGAGGAGGGCGGCCTCGGTGTCGACGGTGACCTCCCGCGGCACGGGCGCCGCCGCCAGCCGGCCGCCGTCCAGGGTCGAACCGGTGTCGAGGTAGACCGGAGCGGGGGTGATGAGGACCGAGACCCGGCTGGTGTACTCCGTGGTCCGCTCGGCCCCGCCCACGGCCCGCCCCGCCACCGCCCCCGCGACCGAGGCCAGTGCGAGGACGGCGACCACGACCGCGGTCGGCGTCAACGGGGCGGGGGTAGGCGCCCGGGCGGGGAGCTGCTCGCGTGCGGCCATGCCGATCGCCACCATCACGACGTACAGGGGCAGCCCGAGGGTGTCGTAGATCGGCAGCTGGAGCACGAAGAACGCGATCGCGAAGCTGGCCGCGGCCTGCGTCGCGGTGCGGCACCGCCAGACGGCGGCCAGGCTGCGGAACAGGAACCCCAGGAAGAACAGGAGCCCGGGCCAGCCCTGCGAGAACACGACCAGCCACAGCTGTCCCTGGGTGCCGAGGGGCGGCACCCCGCAGGCCGGGCAGTCCGGGGTCGCGGCACCGCTGATCGAGGCGAAGCTGCCCTCGACGTCGCGCGTCGTGCCGAACCCGAGGACGGGGGATCCGGTGGACACCGAGCCGACCGTGGCCTCGAGGAGCTGGGCGCGCCGGTCGTTGCTGTGCTGGTGGTCGAGCCGGTCCTGGTAGAGCGTGCCGAGAGGACTGGCGAGCAGCAGGACCACGCCGAGGACGGTCCCCGCGATCACGCCCAGGACGGCGGCGCGGCTGCCCCGACGCACGGCCAGCAGGGTCATCCCGACGACCCCGAGCGCGATGGACGCCCACAGGCCACGGTTGAGCGAGTAGACGACGGGGATCGCTGCCAGGACCAGGACGACCGCGCCCGGGCCGCGCCACCGCTTGTGCTGGGCCAGCAGCACCACGAAGAAGACCAGGGTGATCGACAGGCAGCTGCCCCAGGTGTTGGTGAAGGGGAACGGCGCCTTGGGCCTGGCCTCCGGGCGACCCAGGACCGTCTGCACGTCGGCGGCCTGGGGGTGCACCAGGGAGGACACGAACTCGTTGGAGGTGAGTCCCCGGGGGAGCAGCAGCTCGACCGCCGACCGCACCTCGAACCCCGGCGCGGCGAGGCCGAGGAGGCCGCCGGCCACGCACACCACGAACAGGTAGCCCAGCAGGGCGTGCAGCCGGCGGTCGGTGACCGACCGGTCCAGGTTGGTGACCCACAGCAGGACGATCCCGCAGGCGGCGTACCAGGCCAGCCGGTAGCCGAACACCAGCAGCCGGGAGGCCCCGCCGCCCGGGACGCCGCCCGGGGCGTCCACCCAGAGCATGGTGACCCCCAGGGCGACCCACAGCACGAACAGCAGCCACCACCCGGTCGCGGGGGGCAGTCGCCACCGACGGCGGGCCCGCAGCTGCCACCACATCGGTACGGCGAGCACGAACGGGAGCAGCGAGTCGATGCCGAGGAGCCACCAGACCGGGTAGCCGAGCACCAGCACCGTCAGCGGCCAGTGCGCGGGCCACCCCCCGGTGCGCCTGCTGCTCGACGGGGAGAGGACGGCGGGGCCCCGCTCGACGCGCATGCTCGGGGCCACCAGGGTCACCGCCCCCACCCAACCCCGTGCGCGGGTCCCGACCGTCACCGAAAGTGGGTAACTGGCGTCGAGGTCGGTCCCGGGGGGATTCCGGCTCCCTACTGTCCGAGATCCGAGCCGTGAGGCTGTGCCACGGAGAGCCTGGGTGGTCCCGATGCGTATGTCCAAGATCCTCGCGGCGGCCGCCGCGTTCCTGCTCGTCACGGCGGTGCCCGGACCGACGGCCTCGGCGGCCGACACCGACGCGCCGGCCGGTCGGCTCGTCACGGAGGTCGCCGCCCCCGGCACGCCCCACGTCCTGGACGGCCGCGTCTACTCCGTGGTCCAGGTCGGCGGCACGATCGTCCTGGGCGGCACCTTCACCCGGGTGCGCAACGACGGGGAGACCACCGAGCTGACCCGCAACGGTCTCGTGGCGTTCGACGCCGTCACCGGACGGATCAGCACGACCTTCGCGCCCAACCCCAACGGGGGCGTGCGGGTCGTCCTGCCCAGCGGCGACGACACCACGGTCTACGTCGGGGGCTCCTTCACCTCGATCGCCGGGGTCGCGCGACAGCGGGTCGCCCGGGTCCGGGTGTCCGACGGCTCCCTCGTGACGACCTTCAACGCCGGCGGCGTCACCGGCGAGGTCCGCGACCTCTCGCTGCGCTCGGGGCGGCTGTGGCTCGGCGGCGCCTTCACCCACGTCGGGGGCGTGTCCCACCCGGCGCTCGCGACGGTCAACCCCACCACGGGCGCCGTGAGCCCCTACATGTCGCTGCCGATCGCCGGCTACCACAACGAGGGCGCCACCCAGGTCCTCAAGATGGACGTGACCCCCGACGGGTCCAGGCTCGTGGCCATCGGCAACTTCGACACGCTCGCGGGGGCCACCAACCACCAGCTCCTCGTGCTCGACCTGACGGGCACCAGCGCAGCACCGAGCACCTTCCGCACCTCGTTCTACACGACGCCCTGCTCCGGGTCCTTCGACACCTACATGCGCGACGTCGACTTCTCCCCGGACGGCTCCTACTTCGTCGTGGGGACCACCGGGGCGTACGGCGGCCCCGAGGCGGCGTGCGACACCGTGGCCCGCTTCGACCTCGGCACCGGCGGCAGCGACGTGCGGCCGTCGTGGGTCGACTACACCGGCGGCGACACGACGTACAGCGTCGAGGCGACGCCCGGGGTGGTCTACGTCGGCGGCCACCAGCGCTGGTGGAACAACCCCTTCGCTGGTGACAGTGCGGGCCAGGGCGCGATCTCGCGCGAGGGCATCGCCGCGCTCGACCCGGTCAACGGTCTCCCGCTGACGTGGAACCCCGGGCGCGCCAAGGGTGTCGGGGTCTTCGACTTCCTCTCCACGACCCAGGGACTCTGGGTCGCCTCCGACACCGACCGCATCGGCAACTTCCAGCTCAAGAGCCGGATCGCGCGGTTCAACCCGCAGGGCGTCACCTTCCCAGCGGTGCGGACGCCGACCCTGCCGAGCGACGTCTACGTCGGCGGCCCCGTCGGCGCGGCCACGGCCCCCGGCGTCCTGTACCGGGTCAACGCCGCCGGTCCCGCGCTCGCGGCCGCGACCGGCCCCGACTGGGCCGCCGACACCGACGCCCAGCCGTCCGCGCTCCACGGTCCGGGCAGCAACCGGGCCGGCTACGCCCCGATCACCACGGTGGATGCCACCGTTCCCACCGGGACGCCGTCGGCGCTCTTCGACGACGAGCTGTGGGACCCCTCCGGTGGGCCCGACCAGACCTGGGCCTTCCCCGTGCCGGCCGGCACGCCGGTCGAGGTGCGGCTCTACTTCGCCAACCGCTGCGGCTGCACCTCGGGAGTCGGTCAGCGGACCTTCGACGTCGACGTCGACGGCACCCGGGTGCTGTCCGACCTCGACCTGGTCCAGTCGGTCGGCCACGACGTCGGCACGATGCGGTCCTTCCCGGTCACCAGCGACGGCACGGTCGACGTGGTGCTCCGCCACGAGATCGAGAACCCGCTCCTCAACGGCATCGAGATCGTCCGGACCGACGTCGCGCCGCCCGCGGCGCCCTCGGGCCTGCGCCGTCGCGCGTACGACGGCACGACCGCCGGGCCGACGGTCACTGCGGCGGACGGAGGCATCGACTGGGCCGCCACCCGCGGTGCGTTCATGGTCAACGGGTCGCTCTACGTCGCGGGTGCCGACGGCACCCTCACCCAGCGCCCGTTCGACGGCAGTACCTACGGGGCTGCGTCGCCGGTCGCCACCTCCGACGCGATCGTGCCGCTCACGTCGTGGCGCGACGACATCCAGAAGGCCACCGGGATGTTCTTCGACCGCGGTCGCATCTACTACACGCTGACCGGGTCGGCGGAGCTCTACTACCGCTACTTCTCGCCTCAGAGCGGCGTGGTCGGTGCCAAGCGGCTCGTCGCCTCGGGTCCCGTCGTCGGATCGCGCTTCGGCGACGTCCGCGGCATGTTCGTCACGCCGACCCACCTCTACTGGGGCGAGAGCGACGGCAGCCTGCACCGGATCGGCTGGGCGCAGGCCGGGCCGGCCGGCTACCCGGTCGCCGGCACGTCGGCGACGGTCTCCGGTCCCGCCCTCGACGGGACGGACTGGGGGGCGCGCTCGCTGTTCGTCTACCAGGGTGCCGACGGCCAGGGGACCGGCCAGCCGGTCACGGGGACCCTCGCCCACGTCGCGAGCGCGTCCGCCACGGCGAACGGCACGGCCCACCGGGTCACCGTGCCGAGCGGCGTCCAGGCCGGCGACCGGCTGCTCCTGCACCTGACCGTCAACGACAGCACCGTCGTCGCGGCGGGACCGCCGGGATGGTCCAGCGTCGACTCCGTCGACGGGTCCGGGGTCCTCGGCCGCAGCTGGACGCGGATCGCCACCGCGGCTGACCTCGGCTCGAGCGTCACCGCCACCACCTCGGCCACGGCCAAGAGCGCGGTGTCGGTGTCGGCGTACCGGTCCAGCACGGGCACCAGCACCATCGTCGCCCACGCCGCCTCCGTGGACGCCGTGTCCGGCACCTCGCACACCGCTCCGTCGGTCGTGCTGCCCGACCCCGGCGCCTGGGTCGTCACGTCCTGGACCGCCAAGTCCTCGGTCGACACCCAGCTGGTCGCCTCGTCGCCGACGGTGCCCCGCTCCGGGGTCACCGGCACCGGCGGTGGTCGGCTGACGACGGTGGTCGGTGACTCGGGCGGACCGCGCGCGTCCGGCCCGACCGGTGACGTCACGGCCACGTCGAGCCCCGCGGTGACCCGGACGGTGATGTTCACGACGGCGATCAGCCCGGGATGAGCACGACCCGGCGACCGTGGGTGGGGTTCGTCGCCGTTGTCGGGGTCACCGTCGTCGCCGCCACGGGCTGCCGTCCGTCGGCCGGGGCCTCCCGGTCGCGGGAGGCCGACCTCGCACCACCGGCGCCGTCGGGAGCCGAGATGCTCCTCACCTTCGAGGACTCCCCGGGCTCCGGAGCCGTGCTCCCCGGCCCGCGCGACCTCGGTACGGCGCCCAGCCAGACCCGGGTCCGGACCAGCGGCGGGGGCCGGGTCGTCGCCGACCAGGGCCCCGACGGTCTCGTGGGACGGTTCCCGGCCGTCGGGGGACCGAACCGGCCGCTGGCCGTCGTGGTCGTCGTACCGACCGAGCCGGACCGGCTCTCCCCGGGCGAGGACGACTTCTCCTTCGGTGCCGACGTCGTGCTCGACGAGGTCAGCGAGGGACCGGGGGACAACGGTGACAACGTCCTGCAACGGGGCCTGTTCGCCGATGCGGTGCAGTACAAGCTGCAGCTGGACCACGGCAGGCCGTCGTGCCGGCTGGCGGGCGCCGGCGGCACGGCCGTGGCCAAGGCCGACGCCCCGGTGACCCGGGGGCGGTGGTACCGCCTGAGGTGCCGGCGCCACGGCGACGAGCTCGTCCTGGAGGTGCGTGCGTGGCGGGGCGACTCGTGGGGCGACTCGTGGGCCGACAGCACCCGCACGGTGTCGCGACGCCCGGTCGGGGCGATGTCGTTCGACCGGACCGACGGGACCGTCGTACCGCTGTCCGTGGGTGGCAAGGTCGGCGCCGACGGCCGGATCCCGGACGGCAGCAGCGACCTGCTGAACGGTGCCGTGGACAACGTGTTCGTCGACGTGCTCCCGGACGGGACGGCCCTCGAGGGAGGGAGCACCCGGTGACGGGGGAGCTCGGAGGTACGCCGACGGGTCACCTGCGGGCCGTGGAACGTCGGCCCCGTGTGGTGCTCCTCGCGGAGCAACGCCTCGTGGGCGACGCGGTCCGCGCCGCGCTGAGCAGTCGGTACCTCGACGTCGTCCTGGTCCCCTGGCCGCCCGCCCACCGTCCCGCCACCGAGCTGCGCCGCGCCGTGACGTCGTTGCGCCCTCATGTCGGCGTCGTCTTCGGCGACCTCGAGGACCCTCGCCGGCGGGCCCAGGCCCGGATGCTCGTGGGGACCGTGCCGCTGCGCTGGGTGCTCGTGGTCAGCCACCACGACGAGGTGGAGTGGGGCGAGCTGGTCGAGGCGGGTGCCACCCTGCTGCCGACCTGGATCTCGCTCGACGACCTCTCCTCGGGGCTGGTGCGGCTGATGGCGGGAGCCGACCTCATGTCACCGGGTTCCCGGCAGCGGATCGTGCGCGACTGGCGGGTGCGGCGCGACCGGATGGACGAGGTGGCGCGGCGACTCGGTCGGCTGACGCCGCGTGAGGCCGAGGTGCTGCAGCTGCTGAGCGCCGGGTTGTCCGTGCGCCGCATCGCCGAGCTGCGCGACGTCGCCGAGACGACCGTGCGGACCCAGGTCAAGGCCATCCTGCGCAAGCTGGAGGTCACCTCGCAGCTGGCGGCGGTCGCCCTGGTGGCGCGGGCGCGGCCCGAGGACGTCCCGCCGCAGCTCGGCGAGGCGGGCTACCGGTAGGACGACGACTCGTCGGGGCTCGTCGGGACTCGGGGCTCGCCGGCGCGCGTCTCAGTAGGCGCCGCGGTGGCTGAGCACGGCCCGCAGGGTGCGGAGCACGATGGCCGCATCGAGGCTCAGGGACCAGTTGTCGACGTAGCTCAGGTCCAGCCGGACCGTCCGGTCCCAGGGCAGGTCGGAGCGGCCGGACACCTGCCACAGCCCCGTCATGCCGGGACGCACGGCGAGTCGACGCAGGGTGTCGCCGTCGTACTGGAGCACCTCGGCGGGCAGCGCCGGCCGCGGTCCCACCAACGACATCTCGCCTCGTACGACGTTGACCAGCTGGGGCAGCTCGTCGACCGAGTAGCGCCGCAGGACCCGCCCGATCCGGGTCACCCGGGGGTCGCCGCGCATCTTGAACAGCACGTGGGCCCGGCCGCCGTCACCGGTCGGGTCACCGGTCGGGTCCCGGGTCAGGTCGTTGGTCAGGTCGTCCAGCTGGTGCTCGGCACCGTCGGCCATGGTCCGCGCCTTGATCATCACGAACGGCTGGCCGTCCTTGCCGATGCGCACCTGGCGGAAGAACGCCGGGCCCGGTGAGTCGAGGCGGATCGCCACGGCCAGGAGGGCGAGCAGGGGACCGAGCAGCACGAGGGCCAGGGCGGCGGCGGGCCGCTCCCACAGCTGCTTGAGCAGCCGCCGCGCCCCGGTGAGCTCGGCATGACGCACGTGCACCAGGTGCATGCCGCCCGCCCGCAGGGTGCGGGCCCGGGACCGGTCGACGTCGAGCAGGCCCGAGGCCACCACGAGGTGGGCGCCGGCGCTCTCGAGCTGCCAGCCCAGCCGACGCAGGGTCAGTGGGTCGAAGTGGTGACAGGGCAGCACGACCACGACCTCGGCCCGCTGGGCCAGCACGGCCGTGGGCACCAGGTCGAAGCCGCGGACGGCGGGGACCTCGAACCGGGTACGTGAGCTGGCCGGGGTGCACACGGCGGCGACCTGCAGGCCGGGCCGGCGGTCCGCGGCGAGCTCGGCCAGCACTCGCGCCACGTCGCGACCGTGGCCCACCACGATGGCCCGCGGCGGGCGCCCCCGGGCCGTGCGCCGTCCCGTGGGCAGGCCGAGCACGTGGAGCAGGCTCAGCTGGTGACTGCGCTGGAGGAGCGCCACCGCCGCGCAGCCACCGGCCACCAGCAGCAGGCGCGTCGGGTCGGTCGGCGGGGCGAGCCGATCGGGGACGACCGCGGGCAGCAGGGCCAGGACGGCCACCAGGGCGGTCGCCGCCCGCACGATGCGACGCAGCCCGCCGCTCCCGCTCGCGAGCGGTCCGGGGGCGTAGCAGCGTGCGCCGGACAGCAGCACGACCCAGACGACGCCGACCACGACGTGGACCGGCGCCGACGATGCCGTCGGAGCGACCAGGAGGGCGGAGAGCACGGCGGCCGCGACCAGGTCGACGACGACGGTCAGCACCTCGGTGCGCCGGCCCGTGGGCGGGAGCGCATCGCGGACGCTGGCGGGCACCTCGACCTGCGGCGTACGCCCGGCTGACGACGCTGACGGTGAGCCGGCCCGGGTCGCCGGTGGCGCCTGGAGCAGACCGACGTGGGGGGCCGTCGTCACGGGCGTCAGGAACGTTGCAGGAGGAGGTCGACCAGGTCACCGAAGCGCGCTGACGCAGCGGCTCCGGCGGTGGCCGCCAGGAGCTGGCGGTCGTCGGTGGCGACGGCGGTCCGGACGGCCTCGTCGAGCTCGCGGAGCGACCCGGCCGGGGTCACCAGGCCCCGGGGACCCAGGAACGCCAGGAACCGCTGCTGGTGGTCGTCGACGTGCTCGCCGCGCGCGGGGTCCCGAGCCACGACGATGGGACGGTGGCCGAGGGAGCGCGCCTCCATGATGAGGCCGGGGCCGCCGTGGCAGACCACGGCGTCCGCTCGGACCAGGAGGTCCTGCAGCGCGTCCGGGCTGAGTATCGGCGCGCCGTCGACCCCCGCCGGCAGCGCGGTCGTGCCGTGCTGGACGAACCACCGTGTCGAGCCGGCCGCGGCCAGGGTGGCCACCCAGTCCACCAGCCGGTCGAACGGGTGGTGGTCGGTGCCGACCAGTACCGCGACCAACGGGGAGGGACTGGTCCCGAACGACGTCACCAGACACCACCCAGGACGACGCTGCGCCGGTAGAGCGGCTGCTGCTCGGGCCACTGGACCAGGAAGAGGTCGGTCACCGGCCGGCACAGGCGGGCGGTCAGGGTCCGGGAGTCGATCCGGTCGAAGACCTCGAGGTAGATCGTCCTGGCGCCGAAGATCCGGTGCATCCAGAAGAACGGCACGGCGACCGCGGCGCCGGTGGTGACCACGACGTCCGGGCGGAACCGGCGCAGGGTCCGCCAGGCCAGCGCCGTGTTGCGCACCAGGTTGCGCAGGTTGCGGGTGGTCGGGTGGTGGGCCCAGACGACGTCCTCGCCGTCGAGCTTGCCGACGGCGTCGGTGGTGTCGAAGGTGACCCACTGCCGCTCCTGCTCGCCCCACCACGGCTCCAGGCACATCAGCTGAGCCAGGTGGCCCCCGGACGAGCAGACGAGCAGCACTCTCATGACATCTCCTGGAGGTCGAGGGGGATGTCCTCAACCTAGGAACCGCCGGACCGCCGGGCATGCCGCAAATTGGGGAACCGGCGGGGAGATCCGGCGGGGAGACGTGGTCAGGACGCGCTGTCGTACGACAGCCCGCCGCAGCGGTGCGCCATCCCCACCGCGGCGAGCTGCGAGGAGACGTGCAGCTTGGCCAGGATCGACTTCACCTGCGTGCGCACGGTCGCCTCGGACACCACGCTCGCCGCGGCGATCTCACGCACCGTCCGGCCGTACATCAGCTGCTCGAGGACCTGGCGTTCGCGGGTCGTCAACGTCTCGAGCTGCCGTCGCAGCTCGTGGCGCTCGGACCGGTCGCGCAGGAACGTCGCGGTGAGCTCGTCGCGCCGGTCGCGCGACATCACCGCCCGGCCCTCGCCCAGGTGGCGGATCGTGGCCAGGATGTCGTTGAGCGGCTGCGACTTCGAGAGCACCGTGCTGGCCCCGGCCCGCAGGCACTCGCCCCACTCGACGCGGTCGCTCGACCCGGTGACGACCACGACGGCCGCGCCTGCCCGCGTCAACGGCTCGACGAGCGGCAGGCCGCTGCCGGTGGGACCCAGACCGAGGTCGAGCAGCACGACCCGGGGCTTGAGCTGCAGGACGGTGCGCAGGAGGGAGCCGGTCGTCGTGCAGTGGCTCGTGCCGGGGGCGATGCGTCGTACGTCGTGGCCCTCGAAGGTGAGGGCGACGTCGAGCGACTCGGCGAACAGCGTGTGGTCCTCGACGATGGCGACCCGGGTGGCACCGAGCTGGCGGGTCATCGGGCCTCCTCGCCGGGGTGGGGGAGCAGCAGCTCGAACCGGGTGATCCCCGGCGACCGGTCGTCCAGGCGCAGGCGGCCGCCGAGGGCCTCGGCCCGGCTGTGGCCGTCGTGGAGGCCGATCCCGGAGGAGCCGGCCCCGCTGACCCCCCAGTCGAAGACCCGGTCGGCCAGGTCGACGGGCACGCCGGGCCCGGCGTCGGTGACGCTGATCCGTACGCCGGTGTCACCGTGCTCGAGGTCAACCGCGATCGGTCCGCTCCCGTGCGTGGCTGCGTTGTCGAGCAGCAGGTGGACGATGCGCGCCACCTCGTCGGCGTCCTCGTGCGGCTGGCCGGGAACCGTGCGCAGGTCGATCTGGTGGCCACGGGCCCGGACCGACTCCACCACCGGGAGCAGGGCGTCACTCAGGTCGGTGACGCACGGGGTGATCGGCGTGACGTCGGCGAGCATGCGCTCGAGCCGGGCCACCTCGGCGCGCTTCATCGCGAGCAGCCGCTGCCGCGTCTCGTCGGGAAGGTCGTCACGTTCCACCATCAAGCGGGAGGCGCTGGCGATGCCGGCCACCGTGGACCGTGCCTCGTGCAGGGTCGACCGGGCGCGGCGGAGGTCCTCCTCGTGCGTGCGCAGGCGCACGAGGTCGCGGTGCCGGCCGGCCCTCGTGGCGTCGCCCACGAGGGACGAGAGCTGGAGGGCCACCGCGAGGAAGCACACCGCGGCCAGCAGCTGGAGGGCGGTGTCGGCGGCCGGGACCCGGGACCACGAGGTCAGCGAGGCGTCCGCCGTGGCCTCGACGGCCAAGGCGCAGCCACCGACGACCAGGGCGCCCCGGGCCGGCTGGGGCAGGCCGGTCCGCTCGAGGACGGCACACGTCGCGGGGATCATGGCACCCGCCAGACCGGCGAGGGCGAGTCCGCAGATCACGAGGATCACGATGGTCGCGTGGGCCGCCTCGCCCACCCGGGCGTCGGGCACCGGTGCCCACGAGGCCGCGATCGCCGCGCCCCACGCGACGGTGCCGCCGACGAGGCTGACCAGCAGCGGATCTCGCGGCGGCGGTGAGCCGCCGTACGCCAGCGCGACCAGGCCCAGGGCGAGGGCGCCGCTGAGCAGCCCCATCAGGTGGAGGGCCGCGGGGGTCGCGGTGGTCGGCGCGGCCGTGGTCGCCAGTGACATCAACCCCACGCCGACCGGCGGCAGCGCGGTCGCAGCCGCGAGCCACCCGGAGGCCGGTGCCTCGCACACCGACCGGTGCACGGCGAGCCCGACGGCGGCGGCGAGCATCATGAATGGCCACGCGGCCGCGGCGACGTCGCCCAGGGTGCGCTCACCGTCGGCCGGCGACTGCAGGAGCAGGCCGAGCAGGGTGGGCAGCGAGACCACGACCATCGTGGACCAGGGTGGTGGTGGCGCGGGACGGTGCGTACGTAGGTGGCGGAACCGTCGCCCGAGGATCCTGAGTCCGCCGTGGAACGAGATGGGCGCTGCGTGTCGGGTGGCCCATGCCCCCTTGTTGCTCCTCGGCATCTCCCCAAGTTGGGGGACGACGCTCAAAGAAACGTCAAAGGAACGTCAAACCGAACACGAGGTGTCGTCCGGGTGACGCGGGACCGTCGTCGGTGCCGGAGACGACTGCTGGGTGACGATCTCGCGGGCGACGTCGCGGACCTTGGTGTGCGACTGCTGGGAGTAGCGGCGCAGCACGCTCATGCCCTCGGCCGGAGTCAGCGCGAAGCGCTCGCGCAGGATGCCCTGCGCCTGGGCGATCACCTCGCGGCTCTCGAGGGCCGCGTCGAGGTGCTCCGCCCGGTCCAGGGTGGTCATCACCAGGCCCGCGAAGTCGAGGAAGAGCCGCACGTGCGGGGGGTGGGGGACGAGTCGCTCCACGGTCGCGGCGAACACGTCGAGGGTGACCGGACGCCCGCGGGTCGTGGTCAGCACGGTGCTCGCGACGGCCTCGACCCCCCGCGCCCCCAGGTGGCGGGACAACCCGGTGCTGGTGCGGGTGCTGGTGCTGGTGCCGGTCAGGACGGGGGCCCGCCCCGGCTCGCGCCCACCCGTGGCCTCCCAGAAGGTGCCGGGCGGGGCCAGCGCGTAGAGATCGGTGACGCCGGGCGACGTCTGCGCGAGCACCACCGGCCCGCCGGACCCGTGTCGGGCGACCGCGGCGACCTCCGCGTCCAGACAGCGTCGGGCACAGGTGAGGACGGCCTCGGCGGCGTCGTCGACGGTGGTGATGCCGGGCAGCAGCGCCGTGAGGTCGGCGAGCTCACCCGCGGCGGTGCGCGGCGGTTCTCCGGTCACGATCGCCCCCCGATCGGTCGTGCCGTCGTGGCGCAGTCGCAGGACGGCCTCTGTTCCACCTACGGCATATCACGGGTCACCTGCATTTCACCTCGGGGAAATCTTCAATTCTTCGGCATCGGCTCGAGCATCCCTAGCAGGTCCGGTCGACGCGCGGCAGGACGAAGAGGCTGCGCGCGGTCCAGTCGCCCCCGGTCGCGTCCTGCACGCTCGGCGCGCCGCCCGGGTGGCCCGACGGCCAGCCGGGGCGCCACGCCACCGAGCGCAGGGTGCCGTGCGTGTCGGACCAGAACAGCGTGTCCGACCCGACGAACATGCCGCGGACCCGGGCGGGGTCGAACCCGGGGACCGACCTCGAGGCGACCAGGCGCCGGGCCCCGACCACGCCGCTGGCCGGGGTGAAGTAGCGGTAGAAGAGGTACGGCGACCCGACGAGGGTGAAGTAGATGCGGCCCTGGTCGAAGAACATGCCGCTGGCGCGGCGTACGTCGCTCGCCCAGCCGCGCATCGCGACCAGCCGGTCGGACGTCGACACGTCGGTGGCGGGGCCGTAGCTCGCGCCGTCGAAGCACCGCCGGGTGAGCCGGCCGTCGCCGCCGGCGACGTGGAGGTCGCCCGCGGCCACGAACGCACCCCGGACCGTGGTCCAGTCGAGGTCGCCGTCGGGTGCGGGGGTGGCAGGTGCGGCGGGACCGGCGCCGGTGAACTCCCGGCGCCGCAGGGTCGAGCGGGCGCCGGACGCCGACGGGGGCGGATCGAGGGTGTCGTCGACGGCGCCGCCGACGTAGACATCGGCTGGGAGGGTGGCCGCGGACGCTGCCGGTACGGCCGCCCCGCCGGGCAGGAACCGGGCGATCCGCCCCCGGGTGCGCCCGGCGATCCGGGTGGTGTCGGAGGCGACCCAGAGGCCGTCGGGGGTCGCGAGGAAGTCGAACACCCCGACCCCGAGGTCGCGACCCGGGTTCCACGTCAGCGGCAGCCCGTTGAGCGGGTCGAGGGCGGCGACACCGCGCCGGGCGACCGCGCCCTCCCCGGGGGCGCCGGACCGGTCGGGGTTGTTCCACCAGCGCTGGTGCCCTCCGACGTAGACCGCTGCCGTGGTCGCCTCGACGGAGAAGGTGGTGTCCCCGCCGCTGTAGTCGACCCACGACGGGACGACGTCGCGGCCGACGGCGTCGGTCTCGAACCGGGCCACCGTGTCGCAGGAGCCGGAGTGGCCGCCGTAGCCCCCCGTCGTGCCCACGACGAAGTAGCGGCCGTCGGGGGACACGTCGACGTCACGCATCGTCGTGTCGACGCGCGGCGAGCACCGCGACGTGTAGAAGGTCGTGCGCAGGCCGCCGGTCCGGGCCCTGCGTCCGGTCGTGTCCAGCACGGCCAGCTGGTGCCGGCTCGTGCCGGCGACGGTGTCGAAGTTGCCGATCACGACGACGCGTCCGCCGCCGGGCGTCGCGGAGATCTTGAGGACCTGGGTGACCCCGCGCCGGTGGTGCCCCCGCAGCGCCAGGGACATGTAGCCGGACCAGCGCCCGGTCCGGGGCGAGAGGGTCGCCAGGGCGCGCTGCGGGTGTCCGTCGACGTGCGTGAACGCCCCCGCCACCCAGAGCCGGCCGCGCACCAGCGCCAGGTCCTTGACCGATCCGGTGACCCGGCCCGGGCGGAAGGAGCGGACCGGGGACCCGTCGCCGATGCGGACCCGGGCCAGGTGCCCCTGCCGCGTGCCGGCGATCGAGGTGAACTTGCCGCCGACGTAGACCGACAGCCCGTCGGCCGCGGGCAGCACGACCCGGACGTCGCCGCTGGGGCCGGGGTCGAACCCCCTCCGGACCCGGCCGGTGACGGCGTCGAAGGCGACCAGGCCGCGGCGTACGAACGTGTGGGGACGACCGGCCTCGCGCACCCGGGTGAAGGTGCCGCCCAGCACGATCGTCCGACCCACCTGGGCCACGGACAGCACCCGGCCGTCCAGCACGTGCGGGGTGCCTGCCGCCACCGAGGCGGAGACGAGCCCGGCGACGGGCCGAGCCGGATCGCTTCGCCCGACGAGGGGGAGCGATGCCTCGGCCCGCACGGGCGCTGCCGCCGGCTGCGCGACGACGAGAGCGCCGATCAGGGCGCAGACCAGCGCGAGTCGGACGTGGGTGGCACCTGATCGCATCGTCGCCCCGGAGGTGGAGGTGGGCGCGCGGCCCCGGAGGACGCGACCCTAGGTCGCAGAGCACTGCTCTCGGTGCCGTCGCGTCGCAGGTACCCAGAAGTGGTGACGAGTCGGCTCGGGACCTGCGGCGCTTGACCAAATTGGGGCATGCGGGGCGGCCCCCGGCGCTGGGACCCTCGTCGCGAGGTCCGCATCCGGCGGCCCGACGGTCGGCGGGAGCCAGCGTTGCACCAGCCAGGGTCGCACCCCCGTCCCCGTCCCCGCCTCCGCCCGGGGCTCGGCAGCCCCGCCGTCGCCCTGGTGGCCCTCACGGTCGTGGTGGTGTCGACACTGGCCCTGCTCGGCGCCGCACCGGCCAGGGCTGTGGACGGGGTGGTGAGCTTCGTGGCAGGGGACAGCACGGCAGGCAACCGGACCGCCCACGTCGTCCGAGCCCCGAGCGCGGTCCGGGCGGGGGATGCGCTCGTCCTCTACCTCGTGGTCAACGACACGGGCCCGGTCGTGACGGCGCCGGCCGGGTGGACCCTGCTGGAGTCCCGTGACGGGAACGGCGCCCGCGGCACCGCCTGGACGCGGACCGCGACGGCCGCCGACGCCGGCGTGAACGTCACCGTGAGCACCTCCACGGCGACCAAGTCGGTCGTCGGGATCGCGTCCTACCGGAGCTCGCTGGGTCCCGCCTCGGTGACGGGATCGGCCAGCCTCGCGGTCAACACCCCGGCGACCAGTCACCAGACTCCCGACGTGGCGGTGCGCGACCCCGGGTCCTGGGTGGTCGACGTGTGGAGCGAGAAGTCCACGAGCGACGCCACCTGGTCCGTGCCCGCCGCGACCACCCAGCGCACGGCCGCGGCCGGCACGGGTTCGGGCCGGATCAGCGCGGTCCTGGGGGACTCGGCCGGACCGGTCGGCGCCGGGACGGCATCCGGGGCCACCGCCACCACCAGCGTCGCGGTCAGCCGGAGCGTCCTGTTCTCCTTCGCCGTCAGCCCCGGGGTCGACGTCAACGACGCACCTGTCCCGGCCTTCACCGCGTCGTGCACCGGCCTGGTCTGCGCCTTCGACGCCACGTCCTCGACCGATCCGGACGGTGACACCCTCACCTACTCGTGGACCTTCGGCGACGGCGGTACGGCGACGGGGGCCGCGCCCTCGCACTCCTACGCCACCGGGGGCACCCGCACGGTCACGCTCACCGCCAGTGACGGGAGCACGACCGCGCAGACGACCCGCACGGTCGTGAGCGCTCCGACCCAGACGCAGGGCGAGCTCGAGTTCGTGGCCGCGGACAGCACCGCCGGCAACCGCAGCGCCCACACGGTGCGCGTCCCGGCCGGCGTCCGGACCCGCGACACCCTGCTGCTGTTCCTCACCACCAACGACACGACCGGGACGCTGCCCGACCAGGTGCCCGGCTGGACGCTGCTGCAGACCCGGGAGGGCAACGGCATCCGGGGCCGGGTGTGGACCAAGGAGGCTGGTCCGAGCGACGCCGGGAGCGACGTGACGGTCGCCTCGAGCGCCTACGTCAAGTCGGCGATGAGCATCACCGCCTACCGCAGCGACGGCGCCGCGGCGGTGGCCTCCGCCGGCAGTGCGGTCAACACGGCCGCGACCAGCCACACCACCCCCTCGGTCCCGGTCACGGAGACGAACGCCTGGCTCGTCAGCTACTGGAGCGAGAAGTCCTCGGCGGTCTCCACGTGGACCGCGCCGGGCTCGGTCACCTCGCGGACCGCGGCGGCCTCGACCGGCAGCGGCAAGGTCAGCTCGGTCGTCGGGGACTCGGCCGGGGCGGTGCCGCCCGGCACCGCCGCGGGGCGTACGGCGACCACGAGCGCCCCGTCGAGCCGCAGCCTGATGTTCTCGGTCGTCGTCCGCGCGGGCGACGACGTGGGTCAGGAGCCCCCCGACGCCGCGTTCACGGTGTCGTGCGCGACGCTGGCGTGCGACGTCGACGCCTCGACCTCCACCGACCCCGACGACGAGGAGCTCACCTACGCCTGGACGTTCGGTGACGGCGGCACTGCCACGGGGGTGACGGCCACCCACACCTACGCCGCCGCGACCACGCGCACGATCACGCTCACCGTCGGCGACGGCACGGCGACCGACCAGGCCACCCGGTCGGTCGTGCTGTCGGCCCCGCAACCGCCACCCGGTCACACCCGGCTCGTGCCCGACATCCCTCGCACCAACACGCCGCGGATCGTCGACGGCGAGATCTGGGACCTCGAGGTCGTCGGCAACCGCGTCTTCGTGGCGGGCAACTTCACCACGATCCAGAACCGCACCACCGGCAGCTCCACGACCTACCAGCAGGCAGGACTGGCGTCGTTCAACCTGACGACCGGGCTGGTCGACGCCACGTTCCGTCCGACGTTCGGGCTGGGCGGCGTCGAGGCGGTCGAGGCCTCGCCCGACGGCACCAGGCTCTACGTCGCCGGCAGCTTCGGCACCGTCGACGGCGTGAGCAAGAAGGCCATCGCCCGACTCGACCCGACCACCGGCGCCCCCGTCGCCGAGTTCACCGCCAACACCAACGCCCGTGCCTCCGAGCTCGCCGTCAGCAGCACGACCGTCTACGCCGGTGGCCGCTTCGACCTCGTCAACAACGTGGTGCGCAAGTCGCTGGTGGCTCTCGACGGCGTGACCGGCTCGGTCGTCCCCGGCTTCGTCAACGACATCACCGGAGGCATCGGGACCAACGGCGAGCTGACGGTCCAGCGGCTCAAGCTCTCCCGCGACGAGAGCCGGTTGCTGGTCGTGCACACCGGTCGCCAGGTCAACGGGGTCGACCACTACGGGGTGGCGCTGATCAACACGCGCAGCGCGAAGGTGCTGCCGTTCACCTCCGACATCTGGGAGGACAACCTGCAGTTCGTCGGCGGCATCCAGCGCATCTACGGCGGGGACATCTCGCCCGACGGCAGCTACTTCGTCGTGACCAGCGGCTCCGGGGGCGACCGGCCTCCGATCAACGACACGGTGATCGCCTTCTCGATGGACGGCGGAGCCGACAGCCGGCCGCTGTGGATCTCCCGTCACTTCGACAGCGTCTACTCCGTCGCGATCTCCGAGAAGGCGATCTACGTCGGTGGTCACTTCGCCTGGCAGGAGTCGCCCACCGCTCCGCTGCCCTGGCCGGGCCTCGACGACGTCGGCTACGGCACCGGCCAGGGACTGTCCGGCTACGGCCTCGGCGACGCGGTCGTCAACCGCGAGCACATCGGCGCGCTCAACCCGGTCGACGGTACCGCGGTCGACTGGAACCCCGGCAGCAACTCCTTCGAGGGCAACAAGGCCATGGAGGTGACCGCACGAGGGCTCGTCACCGGCGGTGACGCGACGACCCAGGGCGAGTACAACGTCGGGCGCATCGCGATCTACGACTTCAACAGCCTGCCGGCGGCCAACGGGATCGACACCACGATCACCGACCCGATCGAGGGCCGGGTCAGGGAGGCCGACGCGCCCTTCACCGTCACCGGCACCGCCTCGGTCACCACCGGCAGCGTGGGCCGCGTCGAGGTCGAGGTGCAGGACCGGGACCGCCAGCGCTGGCTGCAGGACGACCTGACCACGTGGGGCACCGCCGCCAACACGATCAACGCGACCCTCACCTCCACCGGGGCGCGCACGGCGACCTGGTCGCTTCCGCTCACCGTCACCGGCAACCGCAAGATGAAGCTGCTCGCACGCACGATCTCGAGCACGGGCGCGAGCGACCCGACCAAGGACACCAAGAAGTTCGAGACCTTCGGGCTCGACGACCAACCGCCCAACACCGGCATCAGCGGACCCGCGAGCCCGGTACGCACGATGACGTTCACCATCACCGGGACGGCGACCGACGACGTGGGGGTCAACTCGGTCAGCCTGACGGTGCGCGACGTCAACAACCGCTACCTCCAGGCCGACGGGACGGCGAGCGCCACCTACAACGCGTTCCGCATCACGCCCGACGTGGTGGGGGCGACGAGCACCACCTGGACCTACGAGGTCACCCTGCCCTACGAGGGGGAGTGGCAGGCGCAGGCGCGAGCCACCGACACCGCAGGGCAGTCCGACCTCGACACCTCCGACCGGTCCTGGATCGTCAGCGAGACGGGCGTCGCCCCCTCGGTCTCGATCAGTGCGCCCACGACGATGGTCCCGCCCACGTCGGTCCCCACCCTCGTCCTGGCGCCGGGCCAGCCGCTGACCTTCTCGGGCTCGGCCGACGACGACGAGGCGCTCGACACGGTGGAGATCTCGCTGCGCAACGCCACGACCCGTGAGCAGCTCGCCTCCGACGGGACCTGGGGCACCGACGCGATCGCCGGCGCGTACCGCGTCTCGCCCCTCAACCTGACCGGGCGCAGCCACGCGTGGAGCTACACGACGCCCTTCGACCTGCGGCCCGGCACCTACTCGTTCACGGTGCGGGCCACCGACAAGCTCGGCCTGACCACGTCGACGGCCAACCAGGGCCGGCTGACGATCAGCGTCCAGGTCATCGGCGACGCACCGCCCAACGGCCTGCTCAGCGTCACCGGCACCGTCACCGGCGGTCAGTCGCTGCACCTCGACCTGGCCGGCACCGCCACCGACGACCGGGGGGTGGCCGAGGTCAGGGTCGCCCTCGAGGAGCAGGACTCCAGCCGCTACCTGCAGCCCAACGGCAGCCTCGCGGCGGCGTACGCCACCCGCAGCGCGGTGCTGGCCACGCCCCACGGCACGAGCACCGGGTGGACGTTGCCGATCGACCTGCCCACGCAGGGCGACTGGGCCGTCACGGTCTACGCCTACGACACGGCCGGCCAGCAGGACACCTCGACCAGCGGCGCCACGGCCCGCTACCGGATCTATCCGGGCGACACGCCCCCGGTGCTGACCGACGCCCTGCTCAACCCCCTCGAGGGCACGACGTTCGCCGACGGCAAGATCTTCATCAGCGGCCGCGCCGAGGACGACCAGGCGATGCAGCGCGTCGAGGTCGGCGTGGTCAACGCCGCGGGTCAGTACATGTCGTCGTCGGGAACGTTCACCAGCACGACAGCCAGCTGGCGCACGGCGTTCCTGACCAGCCCCGGCACGCCCGGGTCCAACTTCTCGTTCACCACGCCGGTCGTCCCCGAGGGGACCTACACCGTGCGGGTGCGCGCCGTCGACCAGCACGACCTCGTCACGGCGGTGCCCTCGGAGCGGCGCGTGACGGTCACCCATCCGCCGGGCAACCTCCCTCCGGTCGCGAGCTTCACCGTCGCCTGCGGCGCCACCAACGTGTGCACCTACGACGGTCGCGGATCCACCGACGAGAACGCGCCGACCCTGACCTACAGCTGGGCGTTCGGCAACGGCTCCGGCACCGGGCCGCTGCCGACCCGGACCTACGCGGTCCCCGGCACCTTCACGGTGACCCTCACCGTGCGCGACGAGTGGGGGCTGACCGCGACGGCCGCGCACCAGGTCCAGATCGTCGAGCCGGCCGGCAACCTGCCACCGGTGCCGGTGATCAACCAGCCGGCGTGCGCGGCCCTGGCGTGCAACATCTCCGGCGTGGGCTCGGCCGACCCCAACACCGGGGACACGTTCGGCTACCTCTGGTCCTTCGGCGACGGCACCCCCACGAGCACCGCGACCTCGCCGGCACACACGTTCCCCGCCGCCGGCACCTACCTGGTGACCCTCACCGTCACCGACGGCTGGGGCAAGGCGGCGACGACGACCAGATCGGTCACCGTCGCGTCCCCCTGACCGATCCCTCCTCGCCCCCCGGTCCCCTCCGCCGGGAGCACCATCACACCCCCCACCTCGGAAGGCAGCACGCATGAACAGGACCACAGCAGCACTCGTCACCGCCGGCGCCGTCTCGGCGCTCGTGATTCCGGGGCTCTCCCCGGCGGCGGCCGGCGGACACCACGGCCCGTCGTACGACGAGCCCCGGGTCGTCACCGCGTTGGACGGGCCCCGCGGGGTCGACGCCCTGGGTCACGGCCGGACCCTGGTGACCGAGTCCGACGGATCCTTCAGCATGGTCGTCGAGCGCCGGCACGGCCCCGCGAAGGTGATCGGGCTCGGCGCGCTGGCGACCGACTTCCCGCCGGCCGTCGCCCTGGGGCGCCACGGCACGGTCTTCCTGCTCACAGGAGCGAGCAGCGGCCCACCGGAGGATGCACGCGCGGCGAGCGTGCTGACCGCCGACGAGGTCGAGCCCGAGCCCGCCGCCGGCGCCACGCTCTACCGGTGGCGGCCGGGATGGGACGCGCCGCGACCGTTCGCCGACATCGGCGCCTACCAGGTCGGCGACCCCGACCCGGCCGACCTCGAGGACCTGCCCGCCGACAGCAACCCGTTCGGGCTCGCCGCCCTCGCGGACGGCAGCGTGCTCGTGGCCGACGCGGCCGGCAACGACCTGCTCCGCGTCGACAAGCACGGCGACATCACGACGGTCGCCAGGCTGCTGCCGCGGGTCGTCGAGGTGCCGGAGGGCCTGCCCGAGCTGCCGCCGGAGGCAGGCGGGCCGCTGCCCCCCGCAGGCACCCCCATCCCGTCGGAGGCCGTGGCCACGTCGGTGACCGTGGGCCCGGACGGGGCGTGGTACGTCGGTGAGCTGCGCGGCTTCCCGGCGACCCCGGGCACCTCGCAGGTGTGGCGGATCAAGCCCGGGACCGTCGGGGCGACCTGCGACCCCGAGGCCCCGTGGACCGGCCGGTGCACCCGGTACGCCGACGGCCTCACCTCGGTCGTCGACCTGGCTGCGGGGAGCCGGGGCGTCTACGCCCTGGAGCTGTCGAAGCAGAGCTGGTTCGCCACCGAGCTCGGGCTCCCCGGCTCCGAGATCGGCGGCCTCTACCTGATCGGCAAGCACCGCCACGGCACGCGGCTGCACGAGCTGGCGACCGACCGGTTGCTCACGCCCGGCGGGGTGGACGTGGTCGGTCGCGACGTCTACGTGACCGGACCCCTGTTCGGCCCCGGGGCGCTGCTGCGCGTCGGGTAGTCGAGAGCCGGGTCAGGGCCGGGGGAGCGTCGCGGAGCCGCGCAGCGGCTCCGCGAACGCCGCCCGCTTCGAGGCCGAGCTCAGCGCCCACGACCCGCCACCCTGGTTGAGCGTGGTGTCGAAGTAGGCGTAGGCCACACCGTCGCGCGCCACGAGCTGGTCGTAGCTCCGCTCGATCCAGGTGGGTCGGTAGGCGTGCCCCCGGTTGGTGTACCCGGTCTCGGCGACGCCCCAGGCCACGCCGTGCTTGGCGGCCCAGGCCTGGATCGGCCGGTAGTAGTCGCGGTCGAAGTCGGGCCACGCGGTGATGGTCTTGCCGTTCTTCACAACGCCGTACTCGTTGTAGAGGTCGAACCCGGCGACGTCGATCGTGACGCCGCGGGGCCAGACGTGGGCCAGGTCGTACTTGGTCTCGCCGAAGAACTGGTTCCAGCCGGTGAGCACGACGGTGTAGGCGACGTTGGGTGCGGCCCGGCGCACGATCGGCGCGAGCCGTTCCTGCATCGTGCGCCACGCGGTGATGTCGCCGTCGCCCTCGGGCTCGTGGTGGAACGCGACCCACACCGGTCCGGGGACGGTGGCGAGCCGGCGCGCGAGGTCGCGGGCCCAGGCGTCGCCCTGGCCCGCGGTCATCGCCTCCCACGAGTGGGGCAGCTTGAAGCTGATCCACGGCAGCCGGCCGTGGCTGACGTCGTACCGGGCCGTGGCCACGGCCTTCTGGACGCCCGTGGCGGTCCAGAAGGTGCGACGCACGCCGAGGCGGCGGCCGACCTGCGACTCGAGCGGCGCCGGGTCGGTGTTGGACTTGTACGTCGCGCCGAGATAGGCCCCGCAAGAGGGAAGCCCCCGCCGGTCGTAGGTGCAGCCGTTGCTCAGCCGGCCGGCGACGCTCGGGTCCGACGGAGCGCCCGAGCTCCCGGGCCGCGCCGTGGACAGCGCCAGGTCGTCGACGAGGACGTCGAGCCTGTGCCACGTCTGGGGGAGCAGGGCGGTCACGCTGAGGGTGGACCGGCTGCCCCGGGTGACCAGGCCGGTCCGCACGGCCCGCCAGGCCCCGCGGCGCAGGGTCACCGACGCGCTGCGGGTCTGGATGCTCCCGTCGGCCGCGGTCTCCCGCAGCGAGAGCGTGACCCGCTGGCCGGTGTGGGCGGTGCGCACCCAGATCCGGGCCTTGGCCGTGGTCCCCTTCGCGACGACCGCCCGCGTGCTGGTGGTGTGCAGCCGGGCTCGAGCCGGCTGCGCGCTGTGGACCCGCAGCGCCCGGGCCCCGGAGTGGGCCACGCGCGACGGGTTCAGCGACACGTCGCCGAACGAGGAGACCCGGTAGCCGGTCGTGCCGGCCTCGACGCGACCGTTGACCAGTCCTGGTCGGACGGCTGCCTGGGACTCCCGGGACAGCGGGACGACCAGGGCCAGTCCGGCGACCAGGGACAGGATGGCTGCCGCGACCGTGGTCCTGACGAGTGTGGTGGTGGGGTGCATGCGTCGCCTCTGTTGTGGAACGGCCCGAGCGGCCGCGCCCGAGGGACGCTAGGGGCGAGAGCGCGTCGCGAGCCGAGCGGCGTACCCCATCGTGGGTATGTGGCCGGACGGGCAGTCGGGCGATATCCCCACGGTCGGGGATGCCCGGCCCCCTGCGGGAGGGGATGATCGAGGGGTCGGGAGCTGTCCCCCGCCCGGCAACCGCCCACCAGCCGTGAGCTGCTCCCGAGTGTTCGGGCAGCCGGTCCGCGCCCACGCCGTCGACTCCAAACGTCGGTGCCTGCCGGGCCCGGTTGGTGGGCCGGTCCGGCCCGGTGGACTCGTCGGGACTCGTCGGGGCCGCTCAGTCGACGACGGTGGTGACGTCGTCGTCGCCGGCGTTGAAGGTGATCACCCGACCGGCGGCAGCCGCGGGAGCGGACACCACGGTGGCGATGACCGCCGCGACGGTGGCGCGTGAGACCTCGGCGGCCTCGTCGTCGGAGGTGCTGACCCCGGTCGCCGGCCCGTCGGTCAGCGCGCTGGGACGCAGCAGCGTCCACGCCGTCGAGGACGCCTGGAGGTGGGCGTCGGCGGCGCTCTTGGCGTCGGCGTAGGCGAAGAAGTCGCTGTCGGGGCTGACCCCGTGGTCCGGCCCGGCGCCGAAGTAGGACACCAGCACGACGTGGGTGTCGCCGGCGGCCTGCGCGGCGTCGACGGTCCGGATCGCGGCGTCGCGGTCGATCGCGTAGGTGCGCTCGGTGCTGCCGCCGCCGGCCCCGGCGGACCACACGACCACGTCGTGCTCGCCCAGCAGAGCGGCCAGCTCGTCGTCGCCGATGGTCTGGATGTCGGCGAGGACGACCTCGGCGCCGGTGGCGCGCACGTCGTCGGCCTGCTCGGCCTTGCGCACGAGCCCGGTGACCGCGTGGCCGTCGCGGACGAGCAGCTCCTGGGCGAGCAGGGCGACCTTGCCGTGGGCGCCGATGACGAGGACGTGGGACATGGTGACTCCTGGGGTGCTGGGCGGATGGGATGCGGGGACGTCGTACGGGGTAGAGCGCTCGCGTCCGCAGGAGTGTTCCGATCGGCGACGTGAGCCATCCGACAAGCTCGTCGGGGGCCCGGGCCGTACCGCCGGTATGCCTGAAGTTGACCATTAGGGGTGTGCTCGCGCCGCGCCTGTCGTTGTCTACTGCGACTACGGCGCGATGCCGTGGGGTCTCAGACGTACTCAGTTGCGGTTGGTGGTCGGTCCTGCGAACCGCGCTCCGACCCCGTTGGAGCCCCCCTCATGACATCCCATCCCCCCGCGGCGACCCCTGACTCGACGCCTGACCCGACCTCGAGGTCCGCGCGCTCGACACTCGCCGCTCGGGTCTCCGCCCGGCTGAAGACGCTGCTCCTGCTGGGCGCGGCCGGCACGGCCGGGCTCGCCTTCGTCGTCACGGCGCCCGACGCCACCGCGGCGGTCACCGCCCCGGTCGGCCTGGGGACCGCGTCCTCGTACTCTGTGCTCGCCGGCCAGCGGGTCACCAACACCGGGCCGTCGGTCCTGGCCGGTGACCTGGGCGTCGCGCCAGGCACCGCGGTCACCGGCTTCCCGCCGGGCCAGGTCGGCGGTGCGCAGCACCTGGGGGACGCCGAGGCGCTGCAGGCCAAGCAGGACCTCGTGACGGCGTACGACGACGCCGCGGGCCGCGGCCCCGCCGCCGACCAGACCGGCAAGAACCTGGGCGGCCAGCGGCTGCTGCCCGGCGTCTACCGCGCCTCCAGCGCGATGTCCCTCACCGGCACCGTGACCCTCGACGCCCAGGGCGACCCCGACGCGGTCTTCGTCTTCCAGGCCGGCTCCACCCTCATCTCCGCCTCGAGCAGCCGCGTCGCGCTGGTCGGCGGCGCCCGCGCCTGCCGGGTCTTCTGGCAGGTCGGCAGCTCGGCGACCCTCGGGACCTCGACCCGGTTCGTCGGCACGATCATGGCCCTGACCAGCGCCACGATCCGCAACGGCGCCACGGTCGAAGGACGTGTCCTGGCCCGCAACGGGTCGGTCACCCTCGACAACAACGTGATCACCCGGCCCGGGTGCGCGCCGGTCGTGCCGAGCTCGGCCCCCAGCACCGTCCCCAGCGCTGTGGGTGTGTCGCCCAGCTCCGGTCCCACCACGGGTGGTGACGACACCCCGAGCGACGGCTCCAGCACCGGTGGCGGCACCGGTGGCGGCACCGGTGGCGGCACGGACACCCCGGGCGACGGCTCCACCACCGGGTCCGGCGGGTCCGGCGGGTCCGGCGGCTCGGACAGCGGATCCGGCCCGGTCGTCCCCCTCGGACGCCCCGACACCGGCGCCGCTCCCAGCGTCGCTCCGAGTGGCGCCGAGCCGCTGCGCATCGGCCTGCTCGTCGGTGCCGTGCTGTGCGCGGTCGGTGCCATCGCCGTCGGCAGCGGACGGCGTACGCCGCGCACGCGGCCGACGCGCTCGACGCGGTCGGTGTGAACCTTCCCTCGACCGGTGCACGACCCCGGCACCGCGCCCGGCTGCCGCTGGCGCGTCTGATCGGGGTGGTCGCGCTCGTGGCGGTCGGCCTGGTGCTGCTGGTCCAGGGCGTCGGCAGCGGCTCGGTCGGCGACCTCGCCGTCCCACGGCCCCCGCGGGCGGCCGTCACCACCGCGCAGGACGTGGCAGGCGTGGCGGACGTGGGGGACACCGCGCGGCCGCCGACCGCGGTCGCCGCGGCACCCGCGCTCCCGCGGCGGGTCCGGATCGACCGCATCGGGGTGTCGTCCTCGATCGTCGGCCTGGGTCTGCAGGACGACGGCACCGTGGAGGTGCCCGACCGGCCCGAGCAGGTCGGCTGGTTCTCCCTGGGGCCCACCCCGGGCTCGGTCGGCTCGTCGGTGCTGCTCGGCCACGTCGACTCCGTGGACGGGCCCGCGGTCTTCGCGCGGCTCGCCGAGCTGCGCCCCGGCGACCGGGTCGAGGTCGACCTCCAGGGTGGCCGCACCGAGGTCTTCGAGGTGCGCCAGGTGGCGTCGTACCCCAACCAGGACTTCCCGGCCGACCGGGTCTACGCCGGTGAGGACGACCGGGCGGCGCTCAACCTGGTCACCTGCGGCGGCGAGTACGACGCCGCCCGCGGCGGCTACCAGTCCAACGTCGTGGTCTACACCCGTCGCGTGCCGGCCTGACGCCTCCCGTCGCGGCGCCGCCCGTCACCAGGGTCGAAGGGCCCTGGCCGTCCGCCTCGCCCTGCGCCACGCTCGACCGTGCGGCCTCGGGACCCGGAGACGGGCACCGAGGACCGTCGGGCCGGCTCCGCCCAGGTCGGGTGACCACGCAGGACACTCCGCACCCGCAGGCCGGGTTCGTCGTTCCCCGGGACCCCGTACGCCGTGGTCCCGGGGAAGGCGGGCGCCACCGACGGCACGAGCGCCGGACGGCGCGTCGAAGGGGTGGACCGTCACGAGCCCCGAGCCCCGAGACTGGGGTCGGGAGGACGACGATGAGTGGACTACTGGACCGGGCGACCCGCGGGACGCGACCGGCCGCGCACGAGAGCTACGACGCCGTGGCCAGCGCGAGCGCGGCGGTGGTGATCGGGGCCTACTCGTCCTCCTTCGGACTGGCCTCACGGCTGCTGGCCGAGCCCGTCCGCACCCACGTGCGCAACGTCTACGCCCTGGTGCGGGTCGCCGACGAGATCGTCGATGCGCCCCGGCCCGGGGCGGCCCGCGGAGCCCAGTCCGCCGTCCTCGACGAGCTCGAGCTGGAGACCCTGGCCGCGCTCGAGTCGGGCCACAGCAGCAACCTGGTCGTGCACGCGTTCGCCCGCACCGCCCGGGCCTGCGACCTCCGCGCCGACCTCGTGCGCCCCTTCTTCGCCTCCATGCGCACCGACCTCGACCGACGTGCCCACGACGACGCCAGCTTCGCGGCCTACGTCCACGGCTCGGCCGAGGTGGTCGGGCTGATGTGCCTGCGGGCCTTCCTGGCCGACGACCCCGATCGCGAGCGGACCTATGCGCGGTGCGCCCCCGGCGCGCAGCGGCTCGGGGCCGCCTTCCAGAAGGTCAACTTCCTGCGCGACCTCGGCGAGGACGCCGACCTGCTCGGCCGGCGCTACTTCCCCGGGATCGACCCCCAGCGGCTCACCGACGCCGAGCGCGACCGGCTGCTCGACGACATCGACGCCGACCTGCACGCGGCCGCCGGCGTGGTGCCGCTGCTGCCGCGGGGGAGCCGGCTCGCGGTGTGCGCCGCCCACGACCTGTTCGCCCGGCTGTCCGAGCGGCTGCGGGCGACCCCGGCCGCCGAGCTGACCTCACGGCGGGTGCGGGTGCCGACGGCCGGCAAGCTGCGGGTGCTCGGCGGGGCCGTCGTACGCCGCGGGCGACCGCGCGGCGCCACGGTCCGGGTCCGGCGGTTCGCCGGATGAGCCGTGTCGTCGTCATCGGCGGCGGCGTCTCCGGGCTGGCCACGGCGGGACTGCTGGCGCGCGACGGGCACGAGGTGCACCTGCTCGAGCAGGGCGCCGACCTGGGCGGCCGGGCCGGGCTGTGGGAGCGCGACGGCTTCCGCTTCGACACCGGCCCGTCGTGGTGGCTGATGCCCGAGGTCTTCGACCACTTCTTCGCGATGATGGGCACCACGACCGCCGAGCAGCTCGAGCTGGTGACCCTCGACCCGGGCTACCGGGTCTGGAGCGAGGGTCTGGCGACCCTCGACGTCGTCGCCGACGAGGCCGGCAACCGGGCGGCGTTCGAGGCCATCGAGCCCGGGGCCGGTGCGGCGCTGGGTGACTACCTGACCTCGGCGCGCGAGGTCTACGACCTGGCGACGCAGCAGTTCCTCTACACCAGCTTCGACTCCGCCGCGGCGTACGTCGGTCGCCGGGTGCTGCGCAACGGTCCGCGGCTGGCGGGGCTGCTGTCGCGGTCGCTCGAGTCCTTCGTCGCCTCGCGGTTCCGCGACCGGCGGCTGCGCCAGGTGCTCGGCTACCCGGCCGTCTTCCTCGGGTCCTCGCCCGACCGGGCCCCCGCGATGTACCACCTGATGAGCCACCTCGACCTGGCCGACGGCGTCCGCTACCCGCTGGGCGGGTTCCGGGTGCTGGTCGACGCCATGGCCGGCCTGGCCCGTGACGCCGGAGCCGTGGTCGGCACCGGCTGCACGGTCACCGCGATCGAGACCGAGACGGCGCCGCGCGCGGGTGGCCGGGTCGCGCTGCGCCGCCACCGGCCGGCGCGGGTCACGGGCGTCACCTACCGCGACGCCGACGGCCTGCACACGGTGGACGCCGACGTGGTGGTCGGTGCGGCCGACCTGCACCACGTCGAGACCCGGCTGCTGCCGGCCGACCTGCAGACCTATCCCGAGACCTGGTGGGACAGGGCGGTCTCCGGACCCGGCGCGGTGCTGGTCAACCTCGGGATCCGGGGCGAGGTGCCGCAGCTGGCGCACCACTCGCTGTTCTTCACCGCCGACTGGCGCACCAACTTCGACGCCATCTTCGCCACCCCGACCCGGGTGCCCGACCCGGCCTCGATCTACGTGTGCCGGCCCTCGGCCACCGACCCCTCGGTGGCGCCGGCCGGCGACGACAACCTCTTCGTGCTGGTGCCCGTGCCGCCCGACCCGACGATCGGTCGCGGCGGCGTGGGCGGCGCCGGCGACCCGGTCGTCGAGGAGGTGGCCGACCGCGCCATCGCGATGGTCGCCGCGTGGGCCGGCGTGCCCGACCTGGCCGAGCGCGTCGTCGTACGCCGCACGGTCGGGCCCGGTGACTTCGAGGCCGACCTCAACTCGTGGAGCGGCGGGGCGCTGGGTCCGGCCCACGTGCTCAAGCAGAGCGCGTTCTTCCGGGCCGGCAACGCCTCGCGCAAGGTCGAGGGTCTCTACTACGCCGGCTACGGCACGGTGCCCGGCATCGGTCTGCCGATGTGCCTGATCTCCGCCGAGCTGGTGCTCAAGCGGCTGCGCGGGGATCGGTCGGTGGGCCCGTCGACCGAGCCGGTCGCCGCCCCGTCCACCCGGGTCTGAGCCGTGGACCACGCCCGCGAGGAGGCCTACGCCCACTGGTCGCGGCTGCACGGCGACCTGGACCCGCGCGGCTCGTTCTGGGTGTCGGGATGGGTCCGCCTCTCTCATGCGTGTGCCCGGCCGCTGGCCCGCCGCGGCGTGGCGCCGGGAGCGGTGACGGTCGCCGGGGTCGTGGTCATCGCCCTCGCCCCGCTGCTCGCGTCGCTGGGTGCGGCGTGGCCGCTGGTGGCCACGCTGGTGGTCGTGCTCGGTGCGGTGCTCGACGGGGTCGACGGGGCGGTCGCCGCCCAGACCGGGACCGCCTCGGCGTGGGGCCGCGTGCTCGACGCGCTCGCCGACCGCGTCGGTGACGTGCTCGTCCTCGGCTCGCTGGTGGTGCTGGGTGCGCCGCTGTGGCTCGGCGCCGCCGTGGTCGTGGTGACCCTGCTGCACGAGTCGGTGCGCGCGAGCGCCCAGGCCGCGGGGCTGGTCGGTCCGGGCGTGGTGACCGTGTGGGAGCGACCCTCCCGCATCATCGTGGCGGCCTTCGGCACCGGCCTGGTCGGCCTGGAGTGGGTCGCGCGTCGGGTCGGGATCGACGTCCTGCCCGGCGTCGACGGCGACGTGCTCGCGACGACGGCCACCGCGATCGGCGCCGTGCTCGCGGTCGTCGCGATCGCTCACCTCACGGTCGTCGTACGCCGGTCGCTGGCAGCTCCGGTGGTGGGTCAGGCCGGCCCGACGAGACCAGCCACGATCCGCGCCGACAGCACGACCAGCGGCAGCCCGCCGCCGGGGTGCGAGGAGCCACCGACGAGGTAGAGCCCGGGAAGCGGTGACCGGTTGGCGGGCCGCTGGAACGCGGCGCGCGCCCCGTTGGACGACGTCCCGTAGATCGAGCCGCCCGGCGTCGACGTACGACGCTCGAGGTCGGCGGGGGACACGGTGGCGCGGTGCCGCACCCGGTCGCGCACGTCGAGCCCGCGCTCGGCCATCAGGTCGAGCACGCGGTCGGCCTGCTGCTCGACCAGGCCCGGTCGGTCCCAGTCGGTGCCGTGGGCCGGGTCGTGCCGCGGTGCGTTGACCAGCACGAACCAGGCGCCCGTGCCGGGCCCGGGGACCACCGCGGGGTCGCGCGGTGCGCTGACGTAGACGGTCGGACGAGCGACCGGGCGGGCGCGTCCGCGCCGCCCGAACACCGCGTCGAACTCGGCGTCGTAGTCCTCGGCGAACAGGACCTGGTGGTGCGCCACCTCGGGCGGGTCGTCGAGCTCGAGCAACAGGGCCAGGCCCGAGAGCGAGGGCGTGGCGCGGGCGACGCGACGAGCCGCGCGCCGGGCGAGCGGACCGTCGAGGAGCCGGCCGTAGACCGTCGCGGCGTCGGCGTTGGCCACGACCACGTCGGCAGGAAGGACGGTGCCGTCGCCCAGCCGTACGCCGCTGGCACGCCCGCCCGCCGTGGTGATCTCGACGACCTCGGTGCCCAGGAGCACGTCGGCACCCAGGGCGCGGACCCGCTCCAGGAGCGACTCGCCGAGCCGGCCCAGTCCGCCCGGCACGTACCAGGACCCGAAGGCCTGCTCGGCGTAGGGCACGGTCGCCAGCGCGGCCGGCGCCCGGCGCGGGTCGGACCCGGTGTAGGTCGCGTAGCGGTCGAGCAGGGCACGCAGCCGAGGGTCCTCGAGGTAGTCGGAAGCCAGGCCCCGCAGCGTGCGCCACGGGGCGACGGTGGCGATGTCGCCGACGTTCCGCGACAGCCGGAGCATGTCGCGCGGGGTGATCGGCGACTCCAGGAACGGCTCGCGGGTGACGTCCCAGATGCGGGCGGCCCGGTCCATGAGCGCCGTCCACTGCTCCCCCCGGCCGGGGCCGAGGGCGTCGTCGAGCGCGGCCGGTATCCGTGCGGCGTCGCCGGGCAGGTCGAGGCGGGTGCCGTCGGCGAACCGGTAGTGGCAGGCGGTCTCGAGGCGCTCGAGGGGCAGCGTGTCGGCGAGGGCCGCGCCGGTGGCGTCGTACAGCTCCTCGAGCACGTGGGGCATCGTCAGCAACGACGGCCCGGTGTCGAACACGAAGCCGTCGTGGCGCCACGTCCCGAGCTTGCCCCCGACGTCGGCGGCCTGCTCGACGAGGGTGACCCGGTGACCCGTGGCGGCCAGGCGCGCCGCCGCGGCCAGTCCGCCGATCCCGGCGCCGATCACGACGACCCGGCTCACCGCGCGGACCTCGAGACGTCGACCGCACGACCCTTCCAGCGCAGGGCGCCCCGGCGTCGCAGCCGGAACGAGTCGGCCGTGAGGCCGAGGAGCGTCAGCACCGAGACGGGGTGCAGCCAGGCGTCGCCGACGCGGCCGCCGGTGCGTCCGGCGACGAGCGCACGCGAGACGACCGAGGCGAGGTAGCCGAGCAGCCCGACGCGTGAGCCGCGCAGGGCGGCGGCCGCGGGTACGACGTGGGCGACGGTCAGCAGGGTGCCGACGCCGACGGCCCCGGCCGGCGACCCGAAGGCCGCCCACAGCGACTTGGTGTAGCCCGGTCGCAGGGCCGCCCACCCGTCGTACATCCGGCACGAGGCGACGCGACTGCCCTCGGCGACCGTGCCGTGACCACCGGCGGCCTTGACGGCGCGCAGGAGGGCGATGTCCTCGAGCACCTCGCCCCGCACCGCCGCGTGCCCGCCGGCCCGCCAGTAGGTCGCCGTGTCGACGGCCAGGAGCTGCCCGTTGGCGGCCGCCAGCGAGGGGCGCGGGGACGTCTCGGCCAGCCCGAGCGGGAGCGTGCTCATCCACGACCACTGCAGCAGGGGTTGCACGAGCCGCTCGGCGGCACCGCCGGCCTCCTGCCGCGGGTAGGGGCAGACCAGGTCGAGCCCTGTCTCGCGCAGCAGGGCGACCGTGGCGGTGAGCGCTCGCGGGAGCAGGGTGACGTCGGCGTCGACGAAGACCAACGCACGGGCGCCCGACCCGGTCGCGTGGCGGGCCAGCTGCTGGCAGGCCCAGGGCTTGCCCAGCCAGCCCGGGGGAGTCGGGCGACCGGGCAGGACCGTGACGAGGTCGTCCGCGAGCCGGGCGAGGACCTGCGTCGTGCCGTCGGTCGAACCGTCGTCGAGGACGACGACCTGCACCGGTCCCGGCCAGCGGGCCGCGGCCGCGCGCACGTGCCGCAGGCACGACTCGACGGTGTCCACCTCGTCGCGCACCGGGACCAGCACCGCGATGCTCTCGGGCTCCGGCACCGCCACGGGGTCGGCGTCGCGGACCCGGCGCAGGTTGTCGAGGGTCAGGCCGAGCGACGCCAGGGCCAGGCCCGTGCCGGTCGCCACCACGGCCCCGCCGACGGTCCTCACCGGTGACGCACCCGACGGGCCAGCCGCACCGCGACCGGCACCGCCACCGGGCCCATCACCAGCGCACCGACCAGCGCCACCGACGGCCGGCCGAAGAAGAAGGCGTGGGCGAGCACGGAGCTGAAGAACGTCCACAGGTAGACCAGCAGGGGCAGCTGCGGTGCCGGGTGGTCGTGACGTCGTACGAGCCGGTCGAGCAGGGCGCAGAGGACCAGCGAGACCACGAACCAGCCGGCGAAGTTGGTCAGCGGGATGCCCTCGACCCCCGGCAGCGCCGGGTGCGGGTCGGCCCAGGTCCAGTGGCCGGCGTCGACCATCTGCGGATCGAGGAACACGTCCCACGACGTCAGCGCCCACGCGGCGACCAGGGCGGTGCGCACCGGGCGGCCGCCGCCCAGCAGGCGGCCGACGTGCAGGGCCGGCCAGGCCATCATCACCCAGGCCAGCGGCACCACGGCGGGTACGCCGGCGACCTGCGGGCCGAGGGTGCCGGAGTAGGCGTAGTCGCCGAACGGGTAGCCGGTGTGGACGCCGACGACCTCGGCCAGGAGCCCGCCGCCGCCGGCCACGACGACCAGCGTGAGGGCGGCCCATGGACCGTGGGACACCAGGGCATGGCCCACCGCGGCGCTGGCGAGCAGCAGCACGCTGGCGACGGTGAGGGCCAGGGTGCCGCCGTCGGTGAACGGGAAGACCATCTGGACGAGCACCGCGGCGACCGCGAGGGCGACGACGAGCCCGTGCGCGAGCGGGAGCGGCGTCGTGCGGGTCGTCGGGGTGCGGTCGACGGGCAGCGACCGTGTGGCGCTCACGGGCGGCGTCCGCGGTAGGTGCCGCTCACGTCGCGTACGGCGAAGCGCGCGAAGAGCTCCTCGGCGTACCACCGGGCGGGCTCGGTGCGCGCGACGGCCTCACGGTGGGCGGCGGTGCGGTAGGCGAAGTCGACCAGGTGCCGGCGGGACTCCCAGATCGAGAACGTGCCCTGCAGCAGCACGGGCGCCTCGCCGACGCCCAGGGCGAGCCGCAGGCCGGGGGCCTGCGCGAGGTCGCCGACGACCGGTGGCACGGCGCGCCAGAACGACGCGGCGCGCGACGTGCGCAGGCGGGCGCGGGTGATCACGGCCACGGGACCGGCGTGGTCAGGCGGCTCGTCGGTGCTCGCGCCGAACGGCTCGGCGCCCGACCAGCGCCCGCGGGAGGACAGTGGGGTCATCCGCACCGACAGCCGCTCGGACGCCGCCTCGTCCCAGGGGTCGGTGAGCCGCGGGTCGGGGCCGGCGTCGGCCGACGCCTCGTCGTCCCAGACGGTGAGCAGGGCCCAGCGGTGGGGATCGGCGTCGCGCGGGGTGAAGGTGCGCCCGGCACCGGTGCCGAGGAGCTTGGCGAACCGGAGCCCGGGGCGCCCGGCGAGGTGGCGCCGCCCGGTCGCCATCCGCAGGACCGCCGGCGCGACGCGGTCGACGTCCCAGACCCGCAGGTCCACCACGGTGCTCACGCGCCCACCGCCGGGAGGCGGGCGGCTCGCTGCTCCAGGGCGCCGGTGGCGGCCCACCCGACCAGCACGACCGTGTGCAGCACGAAGAGCCACAGCCCGACCGCCACGACGCCCCCCGCCAGGCCCAGGCCGCCGAAGGGGGTGCCCACGTCGACCGGGATGGCCAGGAACAGCTGGAACCCGTGCAGGAAGCCGGCCACGAACGACCCGGTCGCCAGGCCACCCGCGACCGCGACCCAGGCGCGCGGCCGGCCCGGCATGACGACGGCGTAGACCCACGCCAGCACCACCGACAGCACCAGCCAGGCCGCGGTGAAGCCGAGCACGATGCGCAGCAGCCGGTCGCCCGCCCCGTCGCCGCCGCCCTCGGGGGCCAGCGGCACGAGCAGGTCGGACGTCGCGACGAGCGCCCAGGCCAGGGCCGGCAGGGCGACGACGAGCGGCATCAGCGACGCCCGGGCCCGCCAGCCGGTGAACCGCTCGGGACGCGGGTCGAGCGCGAGGGCGCCACGGCGCAGGCCCTCGCCGTAGAACGACGCCGGGAGCAGCGCGATCGCGGCCCCCAGCGGACCGAGGTGCGCACCGGCGTCGACCAGGGCGTCGTACGCCGGGCGCGCGCCCATCTGGGGAGGGACGAGCACCCGCAGGTCGAGCAGTCGGCGCCCGGCGGCGTCCGCGCCGTCGAACCAGCTCGTGGTCCACGTCGCCAGCAGCAGCCAGGGCACCACGGCGATCGCGGAGAAGTAGGTCGTGGTGGCCGCGGCCGAGGACAGGTCGCGTCCGGAGAGCGTGCTGCCCGTCGCGCCGAGCAGCGCGCGTGCCTCGTCGACGACCCGCGCCGTCACGACAGCACGCTCCGACGGGCGGTGCCGCTGAGGTCGTGCGCAGGGTTGGATGGGGCGATGCGGGAGCTCACGTACGTCGCCATGCTGGCCTTCGTGATCGTGGCGACGCTGCCGCTCGAGGTGCTGCTGCGGGTGCGCGTGTACGCCCGGGCGCGCCGGCTCGCGCTGGTGCTGCTGTGCGCGGGGCTGCCGTTCGTGCTGTGGGACGTCGCCGCGACGCAGGCCGGGCACTGGCGCTTCGACCTGTCCCGGACGCTGGGCATCACGGTCCCCGGCGGACTGCCGCTGGAGGAGGTGCTGTTCTTCGTGGTGGTGCCGCTGGCGTCGGTGATGACGCTGGAGGCGGTGCGCTCGGTGCGGCCGACCTGGCTGATCGGCGACGAGGCCCGCGCGCCGGACGTCGTCGACGACGTGGTGGACGGGACGGACACGTGACCCACACCGAGGCGGTCCTGCTCGGGGTCGCCGTCACGGTCGTCCTGGACCTGGCGGTGCTGCGCACCCGGCTGCTGCTGCGCCGGGCCTTCTGGACGGCGTACGCGATCGTGCTGTTCTTCCAGCTGGTGACCAACCAGTGGCTCACGTCGCGCGGGGTCTTCGACTACGGCCCCGACGCGATCATCGGCTGGCGCATCGGTACCGCGCCGGTCGAGGACTTCCTGTTCGGCTTCGCCCTGGTGACCCAGTCGATGGCGTGGTGGGTGTGGTGGGGGCGTCACGGGGTGCAGCGCGAGTCGCCGTCGGGGCCGCGTCGGTTCCTCACGCGACACGCCACGCGCACGCGTCGCTGAGGACGCCGAGGGTGCGGCGCGTCTGCTCGTCGATCGACATCGCGCCCAGGACCTCGTGGGCCCGGGTGCTCCGCTCCTCGATGCGCTCCTCGACCAGGGCGAGCGCGCCGGTCGCCGTGACGACCTCGCGCACGGCCCGAAGCCCCTCCGGGCCGCCGTCGGGATCGCCGAGGTGGCGGGCGAGCACCCGGCGCTGGTCGGGGCTCGCGGACTCCTCGGCCGAGGTGATCAGCAGGGTGCGCTTGCCCTCGCGGACGTCGTCCGAGACGGACTTGCCGGTCAGGTCGGGGTCACCGAACAGGCCGAGGACGTCGTCGCGGAGCTGGAAGGCCTCGCCGACCCCGCGCCCGAACCGGCTCAGCTGGTCGAGGAGCTCGGCGTCCGCGCCGCCGAGCGCAGCGCCCAGCAGGAGCGGGTGCTCGACGGTGTACTTCGCGCTCTTGTAGGTGAGCACCCGGTGCGCGGCGGCGCTGTCCGAGTCGGGGCGGGCCTGACCGAGCAGGTCGAGGTACTGCCCCGCGATGACCTGCAGCCGCATCTCCTCCCACACCTGCCGGGCCCGTCGGGCGCGGGCGGGTCGCAGGCGGCCGGCCTCGGCCTGGGCGGCGCCCAGGAGGTCGTCGGACCAGGTCAGGCACAGGTCGCCGACGAGCACCGCGACCCCGTCGCCGAACGTGCGGGCGTCGCCGCCGTAGCCCTCGGCGCCGTGCCGGTCGGCGTACGCGTGGTGGACGGTGGGCCCTCCGCGGCGCCGCTCGCTGCGGTCCATCACGTCGTCGTGCACCAGGGCCGCGAGGTGGAACAGCTCGAGGGCGGCCGCCGCGGCGGTGGCGCCGGCCACCTCGGCCCGCGGGCCGGCGGCGGCGCGGGCCCCCCACAGGCAGAACGCCGCCCGCAGCCGCTTGCCCCCCTGCACCAGCGTCACCAGGCGGTCGCTGACGTCGCGCAGGGAGGGATCGATGGCCGCGAGGGCCTGCCCGTTGCGCTCGATCTCGGCGGTGACCAGGTCCTCGACGGCGCTCAACCCCGCGGGATCGAGGTCGTGAGGGGTGGCCAGGACCGGGGGCAGGTCGAGCATCTCCCGACCGTAGGTGCCGACGGGGTGGTCCGGGCTCACCCGAGGCGGTCGCCCGACCTCGCCCGCGGGGGTGACTCACACATCGCGGAGGCGGATGATTTCTTGATCGAGTCAAGAAAAGGGCCTATGGTCGGGCACGTGGCTGCCCTCGACTTCGGACCCGTCCTGCGGGCCCACTCGCTGCGCGTCACCCGTCCCCGCCTCGGCGTGCTGTCGGTGCTCCACGACCACCCCCACCTCGACACCGACGCGGTCATCGGTCGGCTCCGGGCGACCGGTCAGGTCGTCTCGCACCAGGCCGTCTACGACGTGCTGCGGGTGCTCACCGAGGCCGGCGTCGTACGCCGCATCCAGCCGGCGGGCGCATCCGCGCTCTACGAGCTGCGCGTCGGCGACAACCACCACCACGTCGTGTGCCGCACCTGCGGGGCCATCGCCGACGTCGACTGCGCCGTGGGTCACGCACCCTGTCTCACCGCCTCGGACGACCACGGCTTCGTGGTCGACGAGGCGGAGGTCGTCTTCTGGGGCCAGTGCCCCCGCTGCGCGACCGCCACCGCTCCAACCGTCAGTGCCGAATCCGCCCGTTTGGAAGGAACCCCATGACCGACAGCCAGGACCACCCGGTGAGCCCGCAGGGCGTCGACGCCAAGGCCGAGGCCGGATGCCCGGTCGCGCCCGGCTCCGCCACCGCCCAGGGCAGCGAGAGCGAGAACCCCGCCATCGACGCCCCGACCCCGGTCAGCGGCGGTCGGCCCCACACCCTCAAGGACTGGTGGCCCGACTCGCTCGACCTGTCGGTGCTGCACGCCCACTCCTCCAAGGGCAACCCCCTGGGCGCCGACTTCCGCTACGACCAGGAGTTCGCCCGGCTCGACGTCGAGGCGCTCAAGCGCGACATCACCGAGGTGCTGACCACCTCGCAGGACTGGTGGCCCGCCGACTTCGGTCACTACGGCGGCCTGATGATCCGGATGAGCTGGCACTCCGCCGGCACCTACCGCATCTACGACGGACGCGGCGGCGCCGGCGACGGTGGCCAGCGGTTCGCGCCCCTCAACAGCTGGCCCGACAACGCCAACCTCGACAAGGCCCGCCGGCTGCTGTGGCCGGTGAAGCAGAAGTACGGCCAGCAGATCTCGTGGGCCGACCTGATCGTCCTGGCCGGCAACGTCGCTCTGGAGTCCATGGGCTTCGAGACCTTCGGGTTCGGGTTCGGGCGCGTCGACGTCTGGGAGCCCGAGGAGATCTTCTGGGGTCCCGAGGACACCTGGCTCGGCGACGAGCGCTACGCCGACGAGCGCACCCTGCACGAGTCGCTCGGCGCGGTCCAGATGGGTCTGATCTACGTCAACCCCGAGGGCCCCAACGGCAACCCCGACCCGCTGGCCTCCGCGCGCGACATCCGCGAGACCTTCGCCCGGATGGCGATGAACGACGAGGAGACCGTCGCGCTCATCGCCGGCGGCCACACCTTCGGCAAGACCCACGGAGCCGGCAACCCCGACCTGGTCGGTCCCGAGCCGGAGGGCGCCCCCCTCGAGCAGCAGGGCCTGGGCTGGATCAGCACCCACGAGTCGGGCAAGGGCAAGGACGCGATCACCAGCGGCCTCGAGGTCACCTGGACCGACCGGCCGACCGAGTGGAGCAACCGCTACTTCGAGATCCTCTTCGGCTACGAGTGGGAGCTCTCCGAGAGCCCGGCCGGGGCCAAGCAGTGGGTGGCCAAGGATGCCGACGACATCATCCCCGGACCCACGACCGACTCGCCCAGGCGCAAGCCGACGATGCTGACCAGCGACCTCGCCCTGCGGGTCGACCCCGACTACGAGAAGATCTCGCGCCGGTTCCTGGAGAACCCCGAGGAGTTCCGCCTGGCCTTCGCCAAGGCCTGGTACAAGCTGCTCCACCGCGACATGGGCCCGGTCAGCCGGTTCCTCGGTCCGTGGGTGGCCGAGCCGCAGCTGTGGCAGGACCCGGTCCCCGACGTCGACCACGCGCTGGTCGGCGAGGCCGAGGTGGCCGCGCTGAAGCAGACTGTGCTGCAGTCCGGGCTCTCGGTCTCCGAGCTGGTCTCCACCGCCTGGGCCTCGGCCTCGAGCTTCCGCTCGACCGACAAGCGGGGCGGCGCCAACGGCGCCCGTATCCGCCTCGAGCCCCAGCGCAGCTGGGAGGCCAACCAGCCCGAGCAGCTCGCCCGGGTCCTGGAGACCCTCGAGGGGATCCAGCGCGAGTTCAACGAAGCGGGCGACGCCACCATCTCGTTCGCCGACCTCGTGGTGCTGGCCGGCTCGGCCGCCGTCGAGAAGGCGGCCCGCGATGCCGGCACCGACGTCGTCGTACCGTTCCGGCCCGGCCGCACCGACGCCACCCAGGACCAGACCGACGTCCACTCGTTCCGGGTGCTCGAGCCGCGGGCCGACGGTTTCCGCAACTACCTGCGGTCGGGGGAGAAGACCCAGCCCGAGGTGCTGCTGCTCGACCGGGCCTACATGCTCGACCTCACCGCGCCCGAGACGACCGCTCTCGTCGGTGGTCTGCGCGTCCTGGGCAACAACGTCGGCGGCGCGCAGCACGGCGTCCTGACCGACCGGCCGGGCGTGCTGACCAACGACTTCTTCACCCACCTGCTGTCGCCCGGCTCGCGCTGGAAGGCTGCGGAGGCCGAGGAGCACGTCTACGAGATCCGCGACCTGGCCACCGACGAGGTGCGCTGGACCGCCACGGCCGTCGACCTGATCTTCGGCTCCAACTCCCAGCTGCGCGCCCTCGCCGAGGTCTACGCCGGCGAGCGGGCCCAGGACCGCTTCGTGCGCGACTTCGTCGCCGCGTGGGTCAAGGTCATGGAGCTCGACCGCTTCGACCTCGGCTGACCTGAGGAGCGCCCTGCCGGGCGCCAGCACGCACTCGCGGCCACGACCCCACGTCGTGGCCGCGAGTGCGTCCGGGGCTGGGACGTGTGGCCGCAGCGCCCTGGTCCGACAGGTGAGCCCACCACGACCTCGTAGAGCCGGGAAGTCCTCGTCCGCTGCACGACGTGGGTGCCGCCCGGTGACATCCACGTTCGGCGAAGTCATCGCCGCACGAGGCAACCGATCGGCTCCCCAGGACGTCTAGTCGACGACCCGACGGAGTGGGGCGCCCAGGCGCGAGCTCCTCCCAGCAGCGAACGGAACCCGTGTGACCCGATGGTGGAAGCGTCCAGAGCTCAGGCGACGGTGGCGCGGACGTCCTACTCCCGTGGGGTACGGACCCCGGGGCATCCCGGGCCGGACGATCCGGGTCGTGCCCCAGCCCGGGGTGGTGCCCACGCGGATCGACCGGCAGGGGTCCGACCCGTCCGAGGCGGCCGCCGTACGCGCGGGGTGGCAGCTCGTCGACGCCTACGAGCGGCTCAGTGTCGCGGCGGCCCGCAAGGTGTTCGGCCGTGAGGTCGACGCGTGGCGGGCCTACGCCGAGGACACGGCGATCGAGCTCGTGCAGTCCGGCAGCGGCTCCTGGAGCGAGTCCCGGCTGAGCGTCAACAACCGGTTGCGCTACCGCCGGATGATGGACTTCGCGCGCGCCGGCGACCGGGTCGTCGACGTGGGCTTCGGCAAGGGCGTCCTGGCCGCTCACCTGGTCAAGGGCGTCGGCGTCGCCAGCTACCACGGCATCGACATCGTCGACTCCCACCTCGCGGACGCGACCAGGTTGTTCGAGGCCAACGGCCTGGCGGACGCACCGATCACCCTGGAGATGGGCGACCTCTACGAGCTGACCCGCGACGAGGTGGCCGCGACCGGCGCCGACCTGGTCATCTGCTGCGAGGTGCTCGAGCACGTCCCCGACGCCGAGCTGGCCCTGCGCACCCTGGCCGAGGCGCTTCCCGCCGGGGCCGACCTGATCTTCTCGGTCCCGCTCATCGGGCGCCTCGAGAACGTGTGGGGCCACGTGTCGGTGTTCGGTGTCGCGCGGCTCAAGGACATGCTCGAGGGCGCCGGGCTCTACACCCACCACGTCGAGCCGTTGTCCAACGTGTGGACCCTGGTCGTGGCCTCGCGCGACCCTGGCCCCTCTCGTCGGGTCCGCGAGGCCGGCGGACGTCCGCCCACCCGGGTCGAGGTCCCCCTGTCGACGTCCTACGACTTCGTCGACGTCGTGTCCTTCGACATCGTCCCTGCTCCGGGTTCGGCGGACTCGGTGACCGTCGAGGAGGCGGGGGACACCCGGGTGGCCTGTCGGTTCATCGCCAGCGGTGGGGTGAGGTTCCCGGCCAAGGGCCTGGAGTCGCTACGGCTCGCCTTCTCCTTCGGGGAGTGCCACGGGGTCGACCAGCTCGTCGTGACGGCCCGGGCCGAGGGCGTCGAGACGTGCCGGTGGACCTGGTCGCCCCGGGACGCAGCAGACCTGCGGGACCAGCTCGCGGTCAAGGTGCGCCCGGGCGAGGCCGACACCCGGTTCGTCTCGGGACCCCACCAGGACGTGGCCGCCACCGACGAGGTCGAGGTGTCCGTCGTCCTGGCCGAGGGCGGCACCGCGTCGTTCGACCTGAGGGCGTCGTTGCTCGCCTGAGGGACGGGCGCACGTGGCGTGACGACCGCCGGTCGTGGGTGGCCGACCGGACGGTGCTGCTCGAGCGGCTCGCCGAACGAGCGCGGCACAGGCGAATTCGTCGTTCCCCCGTGGGGGAGGACTCAGGCGGTGATACTCAGAGCACGTTGCCTGGGAGGCCCACATGAACCGCAAGCTCACCGTCCCCGCTCTCGCTGTCGTGCTGGCCTTCCTCGTGGTGACGAACCCCGTCGTCGCCGAGGCCGCCAAGCAGCTCACCGGCGCCGACATCAAGGACAGCTCGCTCACGAGCGCCGACATCAAGAACAGCTCACTGCTCGCCGCCGACTTCAAGTCCGGTCAGCTGCCCAAGGGAGCGACCGGGGCCAAGGGCGCCACGGGGGCGACCGGGGCCAAGGGAGCCGTCGGACCGGTCGGCCCGGTCGGACCGCAGGGCGAGGTCGGGGCGACCGGGGCGACCGGAGCCACCGGCGCCACGGGGGAGACCGGAGCCATCGGCCCGGTCGGGCCGAGCGGCGCGGTCGGTGACGACGGCGCGGTCGGTCCCGTCGGTCCTCAGGGCCCCGCCGGGAACACCGGCGAGACCGGCCCGATCGGGCCGCAAGGTCCTCAGGGGGCGACCGGCGACACGGGCGCGTCAGGAGCGCAGGGTGTGGTGCGCGTCAACACGGTCTCCGGCTCGATCAGCCCGGCGACGGAGCTGACCAACTTCTGGAGCTGGATGGGTCCGAAGACCACGACCGTCATCAGCAGCCTCGACCAGCTGGTCACGGCCACCGGCATGCTGCCGATCGGGACGTCGCAGACCACCACCTACGGCGTGCACGAGACCCGGGTCGCCATCGACTTCTGCTACCAGCCCACGGGCGGCGGCCAGATCCTCCCGCTGCTGGGCAGCGAGTACTCGATCTGGGACCTCAGCGCCACGCGGGTCTCGTACGGCGTCACCTCGTCCGGGCGGCTTCCCGTCGGCAGCTACACGATCGGCGCGTGCGGCAAGGCCGTCAACGTCGCGTCGCTGCCGGTGGACAACACCGACTGGGTCAACGGCTACGTCATGGTCGTCAACGCACCCGCGTCGAGCGGCTCCACCCCGGCGCCCCTGGCGCGGGGTAGCCGCCCGACGACCGGCCACCGGACCACGACCCGCGGGCGCTAGCACTTCCGTCCGGTGAGCGCCGGGTTGATCGAGTGGGACACCTGCTCGCTGCTGGCAGCGCACGAGTGCGACCGCGTCGGGCGTAGCCGAACGCACAGAGGTCGGTTCTCGTCGCCAGCGCCGTCCGGACGTGCGCGCCGGCCGACGACCTTCGGCCCATCTGTCTACGTCTGAATACGACGCACGACCAGTCCTGAGGGCCTCGGTCGGGCCCGCGTGTCCCTTGGGCCGCCGAGCCATGCGTTCGCGGCTCGTAGAAGGACTGGGGGACCTCGGGGCCAGCTCGATCCGCGGCTCCGGCGGACGGATCGATGCACCCGTCGGTCAGCCCGGTCCGAACTCCCGCCGTTCAACGCGGAGGCCAGTTCTCTCGCACGCGGCGTTATCGAATTCGATAACGTAGTGTGGTTGCATGAGCGGTCTCGATCAGGACACCGAGCAGGTCGTCGCCGCGTTGCGCAACGCGGTCACGACCAGCGGGATGAGTCAGGCGGGGTTCGCGCGCTCGATGGGTACCTCGCCGTCGAGGATGTCGACCTACCTGACCGGACGAACCCGCCCCTCCGCCTGGTTCTGCTCCCGCGCTCAACGCGTGGCTCACGCACTCCAGGCGGCTGCCCGGCGTGGACTGATGTCTGCGCCGGACACGGCGAGCGCCATGCTGCAGCACGGCGCCGCGGGTGATCAGGACTGGGTGTGGCGGATGCTGCTCCAGGGCCGCGACCACCTGGCGATGATCCTTGGCGACGGCGACGAGACCCTCACTGGCTCCTGGGAGGCCGAGCCCGGAAGCGCCGGATCGATGGAGTGGGACACCCTGCTCGCTGCTCTCGCCGCACACGAGTACGAACGCGTCGGGCGAGAGGCGCCCGCCTGGACCCGCGCCGAGCGACTCGAAGTCTCCTGGATGCCGGAACATCCTTTCCTCAGTCCTGACCGAGTTGCTGCCCAGACCCCGGACTGGTTGCGCATTCTCAACATCTTCGTGCCGGCCCGTGACTTGGTCACCGCATGACTCCACCATCTGGATCCCCGAGGCCACACGAGTTCGACGCCCACGAGACCGCGGAGCTGCTCGACGAGCTCGACCGCCGTCGGCGGCGGGGCATCGCCGCGGCGGTCTCGTCGTGGGCGGCGCGGCGATCGCGGCCACCGGTGTGCGCGGTGGCCGACTGGCCCCGGACGTCGACTCCCTGACAGGCGACCAGGAGGTCCTCGACGAGGCGCGTCTGCTCGCACAGGACCGCGGGCTGCCGCCGGAGTGGCTCAACCCGAACGCCAAGATGTGGATGCCCCCGCTGCCCGTGGGGGTTCTCGACCCGCCAGGCCAGCCCGGACTGCGGGTCACCTACGCAGACGACGGATTCCTCCTGGCCACCAAGCTCGTCGCTCAACGTGCCAAGGACGCCGAGGACATCGTCGCCCTCGCGACCCGCCTCCGGCTCCTCGACGCCACCGCCGAAGACCTTGAGCGACATCTCCGCCGCTACTACACGAGCCAAGCCAACCTGGAGTTCATCATCGACGGCACCGACATCGACGCAGAGATCACGATGCTCTGTCGCGATGCATCCCGGATGCTCGGCAAGGTTCGTGATGACATCCACGGCGAGACGTAGCGTCGAATGTGTCTCGGGTGTGTCTCGCACGACCCGCTGACCTGCGTTCTCGCAGGTCAGCGGATTGTGAGAACGGGCCGGCCTGTAGGCCGGGTTCTGTCCTCCGCCCTTGCGGGAGGAGGGGCGACCATCCATCTACGACCGCCGTTGCCGACGGCCTCCAGCGATCTACCCGCACACTCGGGCGAGCAGCCCTTCCGGTCGGAACCTGCGTGTGCTGTCTGATCTTGCTCCGGGCGGGGTTTGCCTAGCCACGCCGGTCGCCCGGCATGCTGGTGGTCTCTTGCTCCACCGTTTCACCCTTACCTCCGTCGTCCGGTGGCGCTGGATTCGGGAGGCGGTCTGTTCTCTGTGGCACTGTCCCGCGGGTTGCCCCGGGTGGGTGTTACCCACCGCCCTGCTCTGTGGAGCCCGGACCTTCCTCGGTGACCAGTTCTCCCTGGTCAACGCGGTCGCCCGGCCGGCCCGTTCGCCTGTGCAGGATAGGGCCTGGCTCAGCGGTCCAGCGACTCGCCGTCCTCGACGACCACGGGCAGCGTGGCGACCGCGATCAGCGTCGTCAGGGGTACGGCGAGCACGAGGCCGATGCTGGTGGCCAGGGTGCGTACGACCTCCTGGGTGATCTCCTCGGTCGCCAGGAGCGTGCTGCCGGGCAGCTGGTAGAGCCGGAGCACGAGCAGCACCGAGAGCGTGGTGCCGGCGTAGGCGAAGACGATCGTGTAGATCGTCGAGGCGATGTGGTCGCGGCCGATCCGCATGCCGCTGGCGAAGACCCGGGCCCGCGACATCGTGGGGGAGGCCGCGCGCAGCTCCCAGACCGCCGAGGCCTGGGTGATGGTGACGTCGTTGAGCACGCCGAGGCCCGCGACGATGATCGCGCAGGCGAAGACGCCCTGGAAGGACAGGTCGGGGGCGAAGGTGCCGAGGATCCGCGACCCCTCGTCGGCCACGCCGGTCAGGCGGGTGCCGCCGACAGCGAGGTGCCCGATCAGCGCGGTCACGCCGATGCCGGCCAGGGTGCCGGCCAGGGCCGCGCTGGTGCGCAGCGACCAGCCGTGGGTCGTGTAGAGGACGACGTACATGATCGCGGCGGAGCCGACCATGCCGACCAGCAGGCCCGGCTCGCCCGACAGCAGTGCCGGCAGCATGAAGACCGCGATCACCGCGGTGGCGAAGGCCAGCCCGAGCAGCGCCATCAGCCCGCGGAAGCGGGCGACGGCCAGCACCACCAGGACGAACAGCCCCAGCAGCAGGCCGAGCGGGGCCTCGCGCACGGTGCCGAAGTAGTTGACCGTCGCCTCGCGCCCGTCGCGCGCCGGCGTGCGGATCAGCTTGACCGTGTCGCCGGCCCGTACGTCGGCCTGCAGCACGTCAGGGGGTACGCCGACACTCACCTCGGAGCCGCCGCTCGGGCCCCCGGAGACGCGGACCTCGATCTCGCCGCAGCCCTCGGTCGAGCCGCCCGGCTCGCACGGCTCCTGCACCGACAGCACCTCGCCCTCGGGGAACGTGACCCCGGGGGCCGCGAACTGCACCTTGCCCGACAGGTCGTCGACCCGGTCGCCGTCGGGCCACAGCAGCCCGACGCCCACGAGGGTCAGCAGCAGCGCCGCGACCAGCGAGCCGAGCAGCACCAGCCGGGGGAGCCGGCGTACCTCGACCTCGGCACCGCCGTCGTGCGAGTGGCCGTGGGAGTGGCCGTGGGAGTGGCCGTGCGAGTGGCTGTGGGAGTGGCCGCGGCCACCGCGACGTGCGTGTGAGCCGACCACGCCTAGGCGAGCCTGGTGATCTCGACCTCGACGGTCATCCGCGAGGTGGCGGCGCCGGAGTAGATGCCGCTGATCGGGCGGACGTCGAGGTAGTCGCGGCCGTGGGCCACGCTGACGTAGCGGTCGTCGAGCGGGACGTGGTGGCACGGGTCGAGGGCGCGCCAGCCGGCGTCCCACCACTCGACCCAGGCGTGGGAGGCGCCGACGACGGTGGTGCCGACGACCGGGTCGCGGTCGGGGTGGACGTAGCCGGAGACGTAGCGGGCGGGGATGCCGACCGTGCGCAGCCCGCCGACGACGAGGTGGGCGAGGTCCTGGCAGACGCCGGCCCGCTGCTGCCAGGCCGTGGCCGCCGTACCGCGCACCTGGGTGGTGCCGGGCGCGTACTCGACCTCGTCGTGGACCAGGGCGCACAGGTCGCGCGCGGCGTCGCCGGGCAGCTCGTGGTCGGCGGCGACCTGCTTGGCCCGCTGGGCGAAGTCGGCGGTGGGGGCGACGAGGTCGGAGAGCGTGAGGTACTCGGTCCAGCGGTCCGAGACCTCGCGCGCGGCCACCTGCTCCCAGGTCAGCTCGGCCGGCGGCACGGCCGGCCGGTTGGTCTGCACCGTCGAGGTGGCGGTGACGGTCATCGCCTCGTGGGGGTCGACGACCTCGAACGCCGTGACGGCGCTGCCGAAGTAGTCGGTGTAGTGGTACGTCCACGGCTTGGGGCTGACCTCGAGCCGGTGGTGGACCACGATCTGCTCGGGTGTGGTGGTCGGGGTCAGGCGCGCCTGGTTGTAGGACGCGACCGCCTTGCCGTCGTACTCGAACGACGTGGTGTGCACGATCCGCAGCTGCATCGACATGTCAGGCTCCGCCCATCCCGTGCCAGGCCAGGGACTCGGCCCCGGCGAAGAAGCGCTTGGTGACCGACTCGGTGGCCAGCGCACAGGTGCGTTGCAGACGCTCCATCTCGGTGGGCAGGTCGGCGACGACGTCGGAGAGCGAGCGGTACTCGAGCTCGGCGCGGGTACGACCGATCAGGCGCTGCGCGTCGTTGTGGATGCCGGCACGCTGCCCGGACGCCTCGAGGTTGTCGAGGCACTGCTCGGCACGGTTGAGCGAGAAGACCACGGACCGCGGGAACAGCCGGTCGAGCAGCAGGAACTCCGCCGCGGCCCGCTCGGTGGCCAGGCCCCGGTAGGTGCGCAGGAACGCCTCGTAGCCGCCGCACGCGCGCAGCGTGCTGGTCCACTGGTCGGTGGTGCCGCTGGTGACCGACGCGGTGGCGACCAGTCGCGAGGTCATGTCGGCGCGCTCGAGGCAGCGACCGAGCATCAGGAACTGCCAGCCCTCGTCACGGGTCATCGTCGCGTCGGCGGTGCCGTTGACCAGCGCCGCCCGCTCGCGGACCCATTGGTAGACGTGGGGAGTACGACGCCGCGCGAACGAGCCGGAGGCGATGTCGCGGTAGGTCGTGTTGATGACCTCCCACAACGGCACCGAGAGGGTCTCCCGGGCCCGCCGGGCGCTCTCGCGCGCCGCCGCGATCGCGGCCGCGATCGACACGGGCGAGGCCGGGTCGTAGGCCAGGGCCTGGAGCACGTAGTCGAGGTCGACGACCTCCGGCGTCTCCTCGACGCCCATGATCGACAGCAGCCCATGGCAGGTCTCGCCGACGTCGAGGGTGGCGTCCTCGAGCAGCAGCGAGGTCTGGACGTCGAGGATGCGGGCGGTGTCCTCGGCGCGCTCGACGTAGCGCCCGATCCAGAACATCGACTCGGCGATCCGGCTCAGCACGGTGCACCGCCCTCTCGGTGGTCGAGCCTGTCGAGGCCCTGTTGCTGCTGTTGCTCGGCCTGCTCCTGGGGAGCGGTGACCGCCGCGATCGCGGGCCCGGGGGTCTCGGGCACCGCGTGGTGCTCGGGCTCTCGTCGGTCGCGTCCGCCTCGGTGGTCGAGCTTGTCTCGGTGATCGAGCTTGTCGAGATCCCCGGCCTCGACCGGCTCGACCACCGAGGCGTCGGGCGGTGAGGGGTCGAGCTCCTCGTGGCCGACCGGCGGTCCGGCGAGCACCCAGGTGTCCTTGGACCCGCCGCCGCGCGAGGAGTTGACGATGAGCTCGCCCTTGGCGAGCGCGACCCGGGTGAGGCCGCCGGGCAGCACCCACACGCGGTTGCCGTCGTTGACGGCGAAGGGCCGCAGGTCGACGTGGCGCGGGCCGAGCTCGCCGTCGACGAACGTCGGGACCGTCGAGAGCTGCACCACCGGCTGGGCGATCCAGTCGCGCGGCGACTCGAGGATCTTGCCGCGCAGCTCGTCGAGCTCGGCGCGGGTGGCGCGGGGGCCGATCACGATGCCCTTGCCGCCGGAGCCGTCGACGGGCTTGAGGACCAGCTCGTCGAGTCGGTCGAGGACCTCCTCGCGCGCCTCGGCGTCGCCGACCCGCCAGGTGTCGACGTTCTTGATGATCGGCTCCTCCGCCAGGTAGTAGCGGATGATGTCGGGCAGGTAGGTGTAGACGAGCTTGTCGTCGGCGACGCCGTTGCCCACCGCGTTGGCCAGCACCACGTTGCCCGCGCGGGCGGCGTCGATCATGCCGGGGGTGCCGAGCATCGAGTCGGCGCGGAAGTGCACCGGGTCGAGGAACTCGTCGTCGACCCGGCGATAGATCACGTGCACCGGAGCCAGGCCCTGCGTCGTACGCATCATCACGCGACCGCGACGGCACTCGAGGTCGCGACCCTCGACGAGCTCGACGCCCATGGTGCGGGCGAGCAGCGCGTGCTCGAAGTAGGCGCCGTTGTAGACCCCGGGCGTGAGCACCACGACCGTCGGGTCGGTGACCCCGGCAGGGGCGGCCGCACGCAGCGCGGCCAGCAGTCGCTGGGGGTAGGCCGCCACGGGCCGGATCCGGTGGGCGGCCGTGGTCTCGGGCAGGGCCGAGGTGATCGCGCGCCGGTTGGTCATCACGTAGGAGACCCCCGACGGCACCCGGACGTTGTCCTCGAGGACCCGGAACTCGCCCAGGTTGTCGCGGATCAGGTCGATGCCCGACACGTGGACGCGCACGCCGTTGGGCGGGCGGACGTTGCCGGCCGCGCGGTGGTAGTGGCTCGAGGTGGTGATCACGCGCCGGGGGATGACACCGTCGTCGAAGACCTGCCCCGCGTCGTAGACGTCGGCCAGGAACCGCTCGAGCGCCTTGACCCGCTGCTGGACGCCGGCGTCGAGCTGGGACCAGGTGTCCTGCTCGATGACCCGCGGCAGGATGTCGAGCGGGAAGGCCCGCTCCTCCCCGCCGATGTCGAAGGTGACGCCCTGGTCGAGGTAGCTCGCCTGGAGCGCCTCGACCCGGCTGACCAGCTCGGGTGTGGTGAGGGTCTGCAGCGTCTGGCGCAGCCGGCGGTAGGGCGAGCGCGCGGTGTCGCCGTCGAACATCTCGTCGTACGCCGGCCCGGTGCTGAGGTAGCCCTCGAACATCGCGTTCATGCCCCGAACCCTAGTGGGAGACCGTCGTCACACCGTCCCGATGGCTGCCTAGGGCAGGGTGAGGACCTCGGCCCCGCCCGGCGTCACCAGCAGGGTGTGCTCGAACTGCGCCGAGGGGCGGCGGTCGGCCGTGACGACGGTCCAGCCGTCGTCCCACATCTCGATCTCCCGGGTGCCGAGGTTGAGCATCGGCTCGATCGTGAAGGTCATCCCGACCTCGATCAGGTCGTCGTGCTCGGGGTCGTCGTAGTGGGGGACCACGAGGCCGGAGTGGAACGAGGTGCTGATGCCGTGGCCGGTGAACTCGTGCACGACGCCGTAGTCGAACCGCTTGGCGTAGGACTCGATGACGCGGCCGATGACGTTGATCCGCCGGCCCGGGCGGACCGCCTTGATCGCCCGGTCCAGCGCCTCGTGGGTGCGCTCGACCAGCAGCCGGGTCTCCTCGTCGACCTCGCCGGCGAGGAACGTGGCGTTGGTGTCGCCGTGGACGCCGTCGAGGTAGGCGGTGACGTCGATGTTGACGATGTCGCCGTCCTCGACGACACGGCTGTCGGGGATGCCGTGGCAAACGACCTCGTTGACGCTCGAGCACAGCGACTTGGGGAAGCCGCGGTAGCCCAGCGTCGAGGGGTAGGCGCCGTGGTCGCAGAGGAACTCGTGGCCGATCCGGTCGAGCTCGTCGGTGGTCACCCCGGGCGCCACGGCCGCGCCGACGAGGTCGCGCGCCTGTGCCGCGAGCCGGCCGGCGACCCGCATCCGCGCGATGGTGTCGGCGTCCTGGACGGCGGGGCCGTCGTACGGCGCGGGGGCGTCGCGGTCGACGTACTCGGGGCGCACGATCTCGCGCGGGACGGGACGTCGTGGGGACACGGCTCCAGGAGCGACAGGGGTCACGAGGTGCGAGGTTAGTGTGAGCCCCATGGCCGATCAGCCCGAGTACTGGTACTGCATCAAGCACAACCGCGTCGAGGGGCGCGACGGCTGTCCCAACAAGGACCGCCTGGGCCCCTACCCGAGCGAGGCCGAGGCCGCGCGCGCCATCGAGACCGCGCACGAGAAGAGCGAGGCCTGGGACCGCGACTCGGAGTGGAACGACGAGGAGCTCGAGGACTAGGACACCCCGTGCGGGAGCGGCGCCGCGTCGCACGGCCCCCTCAGCCGGTCGACTTCTGGCCGTTCGGCGGCATGATCGCGATGGCCGCCACCCTCTTCCTGTACGCCGTCAGCGGGATCGTCGCCCCGTGGTGGGCCACGGTCCTCCTGCTCGTGGTGTGGGTCGGCGTGTTCGCGCGGGCCTGCACCTGGTGGACCACCCACCCCCGCCGGATCAGCGCGGCCGCGCTCGGCCTGCTGGTGCTGTGGTTCGTGGTGCTCGTCGGTGGCGCGGTGGCGCTCGACTGGTCCGCCTGACCTCCTCACGGTGATCGAGCCGTCCGGGGCGCGCTGGCGCGCCGGGCGAGTCGAGATCCCCGCAGGGACAGGTCGGGTCGGCTCCCCGGATGCGGCCGTCTCGACTCGCGGTGACTGCGTCCCCGCGGCTCGACGACCGTGTGTCGACCGGGCCTACTTCGGCCGCACCAGCAGGATCTTGCCCGAGCCGTCGGCCCCGTCGGTCGCGACCAGGACGTCGCCGTTGCGCAGCTGGGTGACGGTGCGCAGCCGGCCGTAGGCGCCGTTGAGGGCGGGCGGCGTGGCGACGCGGGCGAGCTTGCCGGTGGAGTAGAACGTCATCACCAGCAGGCGGGTCCCGGCGAGGGTGGCGACGAACAGGCCGCCCTCGTAGTCGCCCCAGCGGCTGCCGGAGACGAACGTCGCACCCGAGGTGGCGACGGTGGGGCTGCCGGAGCTCCACTTGGCCTCGAGCTGCGTGCCGGGCAGGCTCTGGTCGGTCATCGGCCGGCTCTCGTCGTAGCCCGGACCGGGCTGCCAGCCGTAGTTGCCGCCCTTGACGATCCGGTTGACCTCGTCGTCGCGGCTGGTGCCGTGCTCGACCGACCACAGGCTGCCGTCGGCACGCTGGGCCAGGCCCTGCACGTTGCGGTGCCCGTAGGTCAGCACGTAGCGGGCCTTGCTGCTGGACGAGCGGATGTAGGGGTTGCCCGGGGACGGCTTGCCGGTGAGCGGGTCGAGGCGCAGGGTCTTGCCGCCCAGGGAGTACTTGTCCTGGGGGTTGTCCTCGTCGGCCGCGTCGCCGGTGCCGACGAGCAGCTCGCCGGTGGCCGTGGTGAGCAGTCGGCACCCACCGTGGCGCCCGCTGGTCGTGGGCAGCCCGCCCAGCAGCGTCTTGCGGTAGGTGGCGCGCCGCTCGGCGGTGTCGAGCGTCCAGGCCACCACCCGGATGTCGTGGCCACCGCCCGCGCCCTGCCAGCCGCTGCAGGTGTAGAAGCGGCGGTTCTTCCAGAACCCGCGGTCGAGCGCCAGCCCCATCAGGCCCGTCTCGCCGGAGGTCCAGACGCGCTCGGTCGGGAAGACGACGGTACGGCGGGTGCCGCCCTTGGTGCGCAGGGTCAGCCGGGCCGGGTTGCGCTCGGTGATCAGCAGCGATCCGCTCGGCAGCTCCTTGACGTCCCATGGGTGGCTCAGGTTGGCGAGCCGGGTCGTGACGCTCAGTGCGGGCGCCGCGCGCCCGACCGTGCGGGTGGCGGTGGTATCGGCGGTGGTGTCGGCGGTGGTGTCGGCGGTGGTCTCGGCGGTGGCCGTGGCTGCGGACAGCAACGGCACGACGAGGGCGAGGACGGCGGCGGTGACGAGGGCTCGACGCATGTGCAGCACGGTACGCCTCACCACCGACAACGGGGTCAGGACGACGGGCTGCACCGGCGTACGAAGTCGGCGAGGTCCTTGCTCTGCTGGAGCCGCGACGGCTCGTGGACGTACATCATGTGGCCGGCCTCGTAGTAGGCGTGCTCGATGTTGGCGCGCAGCTCGGCGGGGATCTGCAGGTGCGCGATGACGTCCTCGGCGGCATAGTGGGGTGTCGCGCCGTCGTAGTAGCCGTAGGCGACGTGGACCTTGAGGTGCGGGTTCATCCGCATCGCCCGCTCGAGTTGGGGGCTGACGTCGATCGGGCGGCCCTCGAAGTCCTTGAACGACCACGGGTGCACCCGCGAGCTGATCTGCTCGTAGGACAGGTCGTTCTCGTAGCGCAGCTCGTGGCGCACGTAGTGGTTGTAGGCCGTCGAGTAGGGCCCGCTGATCGCGTCCATCGAGGCGTCGGCGTCCATGTGCTCGGCGATGCCGCTGGCGGCGGGTCCGACGAACCGGCCGTCGATCCGGCCGGCGACCTGGCGGCGGTCGCGCAGCAGCTCGCCGAAGAACCGCCAGTGCTCGATGCGCAGGTCGGCGCGGTCGAGGTAGTCGGGGCTGAGCCCGGTCAGCGCTGCGAGCGTCTTGACGGCCGCGGCGCGGTCCTTGGCGCTGAGCCGGTCGCCCTGGGCGAGCACCCACGGGTAGTCGCGCGACGCGTAGTCCTCCGCGTCGCGCACGGCCTTCTGCAGCGAGCCCCGGCCGAGCTTGCCGTGGTAGTGCGCGATGGCGGCGTACGTCGGCAGGTAGAGCGCGTGGGCCCGGTCGTTGCGCTGGTTGTCGAAGTCGATCGACGACAGGTCCAGGACGCTGGAGACGAGCACGAGGCCGTTGACGTACATGCCGTAGCGGCTCTGCAGCTTCTCCACGAGCGCTGCGCCGCGCAGGGTGCCGTAGGACTCGCCGAGCAGGAGCTTGGGCGACAGCCACCGCTCGTGGCGCGTGGTCCACAGCCGGATCACCTCGGCGATCGAGTCGATGTCGCCCTGGTAGCCGTGGAACGGCTCGGGCTTGGTGCCCTTGACCGCGCGCGAGTAGCCCGTCGACACCGGGTCGATGAGCACGAGGTCGCTCTCGGCGAGCAGCGACTCGTGGTTGTCGGTCAGCCCGTACGGCGGCGGGCGCAGGTCGCCGGCGTCGCCCATCACGATGCGGCGTGGGCCGAGCAGGCCGAGGTGGAGCCAGACGCTCGAGCTGCCCGGACCGCCGTTGAACGCGAACGTGACCGGTCGGGTCTGGGGCCCGGTGGCGTCCGCGCCACGCTCGACGACGTAGGAGGTGATCGAGATCTCAGCCTTGGCCTGGTGGCCGACGAACACGCCGTCCTCGTAGACCTCCTCGCGCAGCACGATGCGCCCGGTGGTCGCGGTGTAGTCGAGCGTGCGGCGCCCGATCCGCAGTCGGTGGCGGGTCGAGACCAGGTCGTCGACGGGCTCGGCGGGCTTGGTGGTGGCGTCGCTAGGGCCGGTCGTCACGGCGCTCACGGGTTTGTCCTGCTGGTCCTCGGGCACCCCGTCACCCTAAAGGCGCGAGCGGGAACAACCACCGCCCTGGCAAGGTTGGCCCGCTGCCACCACGACACCCCTGTAGATCTGAAGGATCCTCGATGACGCTCACCTCCCACGCCTCCCGAATCGCCGTCCTCGAAGACCGTCTGACCGCGCTGCGCGCCGAGCGCGACCAGGCCCAGGCCGAGACCCGCGGCGAGGCCGTCGGCGACGTCGTCGACCGCGCCACCAACGTCGAGGCGAGCATCCGCCAGTCGCTGCTCGAGGAGCGCATCGCCGCCCTCGAGCTCGAGATCGCCGCCGCCCACCACGAGGAGCACGTCGACGGCGTCGTCTCGATCGGCGACTCGGTTACCGTCGACTTCGGCGACGGACCCGAGAGCTTCTCCATCGGCTCGGTCGAGCAGGCCGTCGCCGGCGTCGAGACGATCACCCCGACCAGCGCGCTGGGCCGCGCGATCCTCGGTGCGTCCGTCGGCTCCTCGGTGACCTACTCCCCGCGCAAGGGCGTCTCGCTCGAGGTCAAGATCGTCGCCACGGCCTGATCCCCACGGCGGTCGAGGTGCGAGGCCGCCCGCGGCCGAGCCTCGAGACCACTGCAGCCGACGGACCGGCTCAGAACGTGTGCTCGGGCCCTGGGAACGTGCCGGCCTTGACGTCGGCGTCGAAGTCGCGCGCGGCCTGCAGCAGGACGGCGTGCAGGTCGGCGTACTGCTTGACGAAGCGGGCCATCCTGCCCTGTCGCAGGCCGAAGGCGTCCTGCCAGACGAGCACCTGGCCGTCGCAGTCGGGTCCGGCGCCGATGCCGATCGTGGGGATGGCGAGCTGCTGGGTGACCTGGCCGGCCGTGTCGCCGGGCACCATCTCCATCACCACGGCGAAGGCGCCGGCCTCCTGCACGGCGAGCGCGTCCTCGATCACGCGCGAACCGGTCTCGCCGCGCCCCTGGACGCGGTAGCCACCCAGGGCGTGCTCGGACTGCGGGGTGAAGCCGATGTGGGCCATGACGGGGATCCCGCCCTGCGTGAGCTTGCGGATCTGTGGGGCCATCTCGACGCCGCCCTCGAGCTTGACGCAGTGGGCGCCGCCCTCCTTCATGAAGCGCACCGCGGTCAGGTAGGCCTGCTCGGGCGAGGCCTGGTAGCTGCCGAACGGCAGGTCGCCCACGACGAGCGAGCGGCGTACGGACCGCGAGACGGCTCGCGTGAGCGGCACCAGCTCGTCGACGGTGACCGGCAGCGAGGTGTCGTTGCCGTAGACGTTGTTGCTCGCGCTGTCGCCGACCAGCAGCACCTCGACGCCGGCCTCGTCGAAGGTCGCGGCGGCGTACTGCTCGTAGGCCGTCAGCATCGAGAACCGCTCGCCGCGCTCCTTCATCTCGCGCAGGTGGTGGGTGCGGATGCGCTTGGCGGGGGCGGCGGTAGCCGCGGTGGTCGGGGTGGCGGGGCCGGTCCCGTAGGGCGCGGTCTCCTCGGGCGTGCTCATCGTCGAGTCTCCGATCGGTGGTGTCTCGCGGCTCCCTGGTGGAGTCCACGGACACCGTCCAGGCTAGGGCGGCTCGGTGTCCGCCGGACTGTGTCGCCCGTCACGCGTCGAGCTCCTCGAGCAGGGCGGCGTACGCCTCGTGGTCGTCGGCCGTGCCCGTGTGCGGCGCCGCGAACCGGTGCGCGGCCAGGCTGATCTCGTCGAGGCGCCATTCGAGCGCGAACAGCTCGAGCATCGCCGGATCGCCGCTGGCGACGGTGCGCAGGTCGCGCTCGGGGGGTGCCAGGAGCAGCGACTCCCAGTCGACCAGGCGCAGGCCGTCGGCGGTGAGCACCTGGTTGTGGACGCCGGGCTGGCCGTGGGTCGTCACCCAGGGACGGTCGCGCGCGACCTCGGCCAGCCGGTGGTACGCCGCCACCCACCGCCGGATGTCGGCGAGGCGCTCGGTGATCGCGGTCCGTGCCTGCTCGCCGAGCGGACCGAGGTCCCAGGGCCGGACGGCGCGGGCGTCGAGGTCGTCGGCGAGCTCGGGTCCGACGAGCGTCCGCCAGGAGCGCAGCCGCGCCGGTGGCTCGACCGCGTGCAGAGCCGCGAGGGCTGCGGCCGTGGCATCGACGTCGAGCGTGACGGGTCGCTCGCCGTCGAGCCACGGCGTGGCGCTGAGCGCACCGGTGCCGAACGGCACAGCCCACGGCTCGAGCCCGGCGTGGACGAAGCCGAGGCCGGTGTCGCGCAGGGCCGCCGCGGTGGCGTACGTCGCGACGAGCGAGTCGAGGTCGTGGCGGTGGAACCCGTCGAGGGTCACGAACAGCAGCGGCGCACCGTCGCGCGAGGCCCGCCAGTGGTGGGCACCGAAGCCGACAGGGAGGTGGACGACGGCGTCGGCGTCAGGAGCCCAGTGGCGGCGTACGGCGGCGAGCACGTCGGCGTCGTCGACGCCGACCGGCGGCTCATGCACGACTGCCCACAGACGGTCGTCGGCCGGCCACCGACACGGTCACCAGGCTGAGCACGACGACCGCCATCGCGCCGAGCAGGGCGGGGATGCCACCACCGAACGCGCCGAGCAGGTAGGGCAGGCCGAACCCGAGGTAGGTCAGGGCGTAGAAGACCGCGACGGTCGCGCCGCGCTCGTGCGGCGCCGACAGCCGCTCGGTCTCGCGCAGTCCCGACACGAGCACGCAGCCGTAGGCACCGCCGAGCAACGGGGCGCCGACGAGCAGCAGCCAGCGCAGGTCGGTCGCGAGCGCCACCACGCCGACGGCGCTGCCGAGGAGGGCGGTGACCAGACCGACCTGGCCGGCGAGCAGCGGGCGGCGGTCGTCGAGGCGCCGGGCCAGGCCCTGCACGAGCACCCCGCAGCCCAGCGTGGCTCCTGCCAGCACACCGGCGAACGCGAGCGCGCCCGACTGCGAGCCGCCGATCTCGCCCGGCAGGTAGGCGATCGAGAGGGCCGCACAGCCGAACACCCACGGTGCCGACGGGGCGACCACCAGCAGGAACCGGCGTCCGCGGGTCACGTCGGGCAGGCCGATCAGGGGACGCAGCACGGCCTGCGCGGGTCGCGGGCCCGGCACCCGGAGCACGAGGAGGAAGGCGAGCAGGCCGAGCACCACGTGCGGCAGGTACGGCGTCTCGAGAGGTCGCGGCGCCCACTGCCCCACCAGCCCGGTGACCAGGGGCCCGACCGCGAACCCGGCCGACAGGGCGATCGCCGCCCGGCGTGGTCCGGCGCCGGTCTCGGACAGCTCGGAGACCCACGCGGTCGCCGCGCTGAACACGACACCGGAGCAGGCGCCGGCGAGCAGGCGTCCCGCGGCGAGCCCGGCCACCGTGTCGTGCTCCACGATCAGCAGCACGGTCGCCAGCGGTGACAGCGCCACCCACGGCAGCACCACCGCCCGTCGCCCCCACCGGTCCGACGCGGCACCGCCGACCAGCAGCGCCGGGACCAGCCCGGCGGCGTACACGCCGAAGAGGAAGGCGCGCGTCTGCACCGACATGCCGAGCTCGTCGCGGTAGGCGACGAGCAGCGGCGTGAACTGGTTGGCGCCCCAGCCGACGGTGAACATCGCGAGCGCGACGCGCTGCCAGGACTTCATGCGACGACCGTAGGTGGTGGCTCGGGCTCGTCCACAGGCAGCCGAGGTGGCTGTTTCGCCGCCTGGTGACGAGGAAGACCGGGGTGCATGCCCGACCGGCCTCGATCATCGATCGATCACGACCAGCTCGACGTGCTGCTGACCTTCGTCCAGGACGGCGTGGCCTCCCGCAGGCAGCTGCTCGACCTCGGGGCCACCGACGACGACATCGAGCGCATGGTGCGTCGAGGCAGGCTCCACCGGCGTCATCCCGGCGTCTACGTCAACCACAACGGCCCGCTCACCAGGCAGCAGCGCGAGTGGGTGGCGGTCCAGGTCCACTGGCCGGCAGCCCTGACGCGACAGTCCGCGCTCCCCGCACCTCCGCCGCTCGCGGTGGTGCACGTCGCCATCAGCGACCGTCGCACGGTGAAGCCGGTGACCGGGGTCGTCGCGCACCGCACCGCCGGCATCGGTCGTCCTGCCGACCCCGACCCGGTCGCCGCTCGTGCGGCCCGTGTCGACTGGCGACGGGCACCACCGAGGATGCGGCTCGAGCACGTCGCGATCGACCTGGCGTCGGCCGTGGTCCGCGACGATCCTCTCGAGGCGTTCCGCGTGCTCGCCGACGCCACGCAGACGCGGCAGACGTCAGCCGCGGAGATCGCCCAGGCTCTCCACGGCCGGCGGGTGCAGGGCCAGCGACTGCTGCTGGAGATGCTGGACGATCTCGCGACGGGAGCGTGCTCGGTCCTCGAGCGGGAGTACCTCCACGCCGTCGAGCGCGCGCACGGCCTGCCGGACGGGCAGCGGCAGAAGCCGGCGACGGCCGCCGGGAGGTCGGCGTACCGAGACGTGGAGTACGTCGACCTCGGCCTGATCGTGGAGCTCGACGGCCGCGCCTTCCACGACAACGCCTCGGCGCGCGACGCCGACGCCGGTCGCGACCTCGAGGCCAAGGTGGCCCAGGACGCGACGACGGTCCGGTTGACCTACGGGCTGGTGTTCGGCAGCCCCTGTTGGACGGCGGGCCAGGTGGCCGCGTTGCTCCAGCGACAAGGGTGGCACGGGCGGCTGGCGAGGTGCCCGCGATGCCCGTGATCTCGACCCGCGATCCACCGGCAGGATCTGCCGGTGGATCGCGGGTCGAGGGTCAGCCCTGGCCGCCGGGGCCGGCGTTGAGGAGCCAGTTGATCCCGAACCGGTCCTTGACCTGGCCGAAGTGGTCTCCCCACGGCGCCTGCTCGAACGGGACGTCGACGGTGCCGCCCTCGCTGAGCGCCTCGAACCAGCCGCGGATCGTGTCGACGTCCTGCCCGCTGATGCTGATGTGCCCGTTCCCCGAGTTCTCGGGATGGGTGCTGGGTGCGTCGGCCCCCATCAGGGCGATGCTGTCCGAGACGATCAGCTGCGAGTGCATGATCTGGCCCTGCTCCTCCTCGGGCACCCCCATCCCGCCGTACTCGGCGAAGGTGCTGGTGGTCAGGTCGCCACCCAGCACGGACTGGTAGAACGCCATCGCGTCGGCTGCCTGGCCGCGCCAGGTGAGGTAGGGGTTCAGTCGGGTCGTCATCGGTCTGCTCCATCTGTCGTGGTGGGTGTGGTGGGTGAGAGGGGGGTGGCGGGCGCGGCCGCGTCGGCGGCGGCCTCGAGGTCGGCCACCACGATCCGGGTCATGGTGAGCATCGCCTCGGTGGCGGCGTCGGCGCGGGCCCGGTCGGGGTCGGAGACCAGGTCGTAGAGGCGGGTCGGGACGATCTGCCACGACACCCCGAAGCGGTCCTTGAGCCACCCGCAGACCGACTCCTGCCCGCCGTCGGCCAGGGAGTCCCAGTAGTAGTCGACCTCGGACTGGTCGCGGCAGTCGATGCTGAACGACACGGCCTCGGTGAACGAGAACGCCGGCCCGCCGTTGATCCCGCGGAACCTGGTCCCGTCGAGGGTGAACTCACCGGCCATCACGGTGCCCTTGCGACCCGCGCCGGCGTCGCCGTGACGGGCCAGGTGACCGATGGCGGAGTTCGGGAAGATCGAGGTGTAGAACTCGGCCGCCTCCTCGAGCTGGTCGTCGAACCAGAGGCACGGACTGATGGTCATGGGCGTCTCCTGGGTGAGTGGTGTCGGGTGGGGAGACTCCGGTGCCGCGGCGAACTCATCGCTCTCCCTAGACTCGCGAGCGTGGACTTCTACTCCGCCTACGCCCACGGCTTCGCGCGCATCGCGGCGGTCACCCTGCCGGTGGCGATCGCCGACCCCGCGACCAACGCGGCCCGCACCGTCGAGCAGGCGCGCGCCGCGCACGACGAGGGCGTCGCCGTGGCGGTGTTCCCCGAGCTCGGCCTGACCGGGTACGCCGTCGACGACCTGTTCCTCCAGGACGTGCTGCTCGACGCGGTGGTCGAGGCGGTCGACGAGGTCGTCACCGCGAGCATCACGCTGCGCACGGTGCTGGTGGTGGGCGCGCCGCTGCAGCACGCGGGCCGGGTCTACAACTGCGCGGTGGTCATCCACGGCGGCCGGGTGCTCGGCGTCGTGCCGAAGGCGCACCTGCCCAACTACCGCGAGTTCTACGAGCACCGCTGGTTCGCCGCGGGCACCGAGATCGACGGGTCCGACATCACGGTCGGCGAGCACATCGCGCCGTTCGGGACCGACCTGCTGTTCCAGGCCGAGGACCTGCCCGACCTCACCTTCCACGTGGAGATCTGCGAGGACCTGTGGGTGCCGGTGCCGCCGAGCGCGAGCGCTGCTCTCGCGGGCGCTCACGTGCTGCTCAACCTCAGCGGCAGCCCGATCACCATCGCCCGCGCCGAGGACCGACGGATGCTCGTCCGCAGCGCCAGCGCCCGGTGCGCGGCGGCGTACGTCTATGCAGCCGCGGGCCAGGGGGAGTCGACGACCGACCTGAGCTGGGACGGGCAGACGATGATCTACGAGTGCGGCGACCTGCTCGCCGAGGGCGACCGGTTCCCCGACGAGGCGCGCCGCACGATCGCCGACGTCGACCTCGACCGGATCCGCCAGGAGCGCCTGCGCCAGGGCACGTTCGACGACAACCGCCGCAGCCACGCGACCCCGATGACCACCATCGAGTTCGTGCTGAACCCGCCCGACGGCGACATCGGCCTGCGACGCGGCGTACGACGCTTCCCGTTCGTTCCCGACGACCCGGCCCGCCTGGCCCAGGACTGCTACGAGGCCTACAACATCCAGGTCTCGGGCCTCGAGCAGCGGCTGCGCTCGATGAGCACCGACACCTGGCAGCCCAAGGTCGTCGTCGGCGTGAGCGGTGGGCTCGACTCGACCCACGCGCTGATCGTCGCGGCCAAGGCCATGGACCGGCTCGGCCGGCCGCGCACCGACATCCTGGCCTTCACCATGCCGGGCTTCGCCACGGGCGAGACCACCAAGGGACTCGCGACGCGGCTGTCCGAGAGCCTCGGGGTCAGCTTCGAGACGCTCGACATCACCGCCGCCGCGCGGCAGATGCTCAGCGACCTCGGCCACCCCTACGCGGACGGTCAGGAGGTCTACGACATCACCTTCGAGAACGTCCAGGCCGGACTGCGCACCGACTACCTCTTCCGCCTGGCCAACCACCGCGGCGGCCTCGTCCTGGGCACCGGCGACCTGTCCGAGCTCGCGCTCGGCTGGTGCACCTACGGCGTCGGCGACCAGATGTCGCACTACAACGTCAACGGCGGGGTGCCCAAGACCCTCATCCAGCACCTCATCCGCTGGACCACCGAGACCGACCAGTACGACGCCACGACCGACGCGGTGCTGCGCGAGATCCTCGAGCAGGAGATCACCCCCGAGCTGATCCCGGCCCGGGCCGACACGGCCCCGCAGCGCACCGAGGACTCCACGGGCCCCTACCCGCTCGTCGACTTCGCGCTCTACCACGTGATCCGCCGCGGCTACCGGCCCAGCAAGATCGCCTTCCTGGCCTGGCACGCGTGGCACGACGTCGAGGCGGGGGAGTGGCCGGTCGGCTTCCCCGAGGACCAGCGCGGTGCGTTCGACCTGGCCACGATCCGTGAGTGGCTGCAGGTGTTCTACCGGCGCTTCTTCGCCAACCAGTTCAAGCGCTCGGCCATGCCCAACGGCCCCAAGGTCACCCCCGGCGGCACCATGTCGCCGCGCGGCGACTGGCGGATGCCGTCCGACGCGAGCCCGGCCGCCTGGCTGGCCGAGCTGGAGAACGTGCCGAAGGCGTAGCGGCTGGTGTGGGCGTCAACTCGTTCAATTGAACGGGTTGGTGGTGTGGTCGGGCTGGTATCGGCGTCAACTCGTTCGATCGAACGGGTCGGTGGTCTGGTCGGGCTGGAGGGGTCCCCGACTCGTTCAATTGAACGGGTTGGTGGTGTGGTCGGGCTGGTGGTGTCTCTGACTCGTTCGATCGAACGGGTCGGTGGTCTGGTCGGGCTGGAGGGGTCCCCGACTCGTTCGATCGAACGAGTCGGCACGGTCGGTCCTTAACTCCGCCTTAGCCCTCGGCAGGTTCGGGCTTAGCGCTCCACGCAGCATCGTCCTCCTCGTCAGCACGACGCGCAGGACGAGCAAGGAGCAGCGGATGAAGAAGAAACGGATCATCGCCGCGGGAGCCATCGGGGTCCTGGTGGTCGTCGGGGTCGGTGCAGGCACCTGGATGGCCGTGGCCGACGACGACGTCGCGACCGAGCGCGGAAGCTGCGGCGGTACGGCGTACGAGCTCAGCGTCGAGGAGGACGACGGCGGTCTCGAGCTCGGCTACGAGCTGCAGTCGACCGGACCCGACGAGGTCTGGCAGGTCCGCGTCACGCAGGGCGACACGGTCGTCCTCGACGGGGCCCGCACCACCGACGAGGACGGCGAGCTCGACCTCGACGCCCCGGTCGACGAGGACGGCGCCTCGACCTTCGAGGTCGTCGCCACGCCGGCGCAGGGCGAGCCCTGCGTGGCCACCGCGACCCGCTGACTCCCCACCGCCACCACCCAGCACCCAGCACGACCCACCACCCATCGCACAGAGCAGGAGCACGACATGAAGAAGACCCTCGCCCTCACCGCCGCCGGCACCCTGCTGGCCACGCCCCTCGCCGTCCTCGTCGCGGCCCCGGCCGCGCACGCCGACGTCGACCGCAAGGGCGCCTGCGGCACCGGGCGCTACGAGCTGTCGGTCGACCGCGAGGGCAGCCGCCACGAGGTGTCCGTCGACCTCGACCGCGTGCCGGCCCGCAGCTCGTGGATCGTCCAGATCACCCAGGACGGCAAGAAGATCGCTCACGTCACCCGCACCGCCGCGCGCGACGGCGAGCTCGACGTGGAGCGCGTCGTCGCCGACACCGCGGGCAAGGACACGTTCCGGTTCACCGCCAAGCGCGTCGGTGCCCGGACGTCGTGCGGCGCGTCGGTCGTCGTCTCCTAGGACCGGGACCGGGACCGGGACCGGCCCCGGGCAACGGACGTCAGCCCGCCCCCAGCTCGACCACGACCCGGGCGCCGCCCAGTCGGGTCGAGCGGCCGAGCTCGAGACGGCCACCGGACTCGGAGGCCGTGCGGTCCGCGATCGACAGGCCGAGCCCGGTCGACCCACCCCGAGACGCCCCGCGGTCGACGACGTCGCCGTCGGGCAGGCCGGGGCCGGCGTCCTCGACGACCAGCCGCACCCCGCCCTTCGGGGCGGCCCCGACGACCACCCGCACCGCGGCGTCGTCGGGCGTGTGGGTGAAGACGTTGTCGAGCAGCACGTCGACGAGGGCGACGAGGTCGTCGGCGCCGGCGCGTACGACGACCGGCCCGGCGACCTCGACGCGCAGGTCGAGCGGGCGGCCCTGGTCCTCGGCGAGCGGCACCCACCACCCGACCCGCTCGGCGAGCACCGACACCCCGTCGACCACGCCGGTCAGCCCCTCGCGCTCGGAGCGACGGGCCTCGCGGACCACGGCGTCGACCGTCGCCTGCAGCTCGTCGAGGTCGGCTCCGAGCCGGGCGCGCTCGTCGGGGCTGGCGAGCCCGTCGACGCCCAGGCGCAGGGACGTCATCGGGGTGCGCAGCCGGTGGGACACGTCGGCGATGCCGGCGCGCTCGCGCTCGAGCAGCGTCTCGACCCGCCCGACCAGCCGGTGCAGTGCGACCCCGAGCTCGTGCACCTCGGCGGGGCCGCCGGGCGGGGGCACCGTCGGGTGCCCGTCGACCCCGAGCCGGGCGGCGTACGACGCGAGGTCGCGCATGGGGGTCACGAACGAGCGGCCCAGCCGGTCGGCGAGCAGCAGGGCCCCGGCCAGCAGGACCAGGCCCAGGGCGAGCAGGATCGCCCAGCTGCGCACCAGGTCCGACTCCCAGCCCGGCGCCGGGACGAAGACCCTGACGACCGGGGTCTCGTCGGCCGCGGCGGTGCTGCGCCCCAGCGAGACGGGCACCAGGATCACCGAGCCCCCGTCGACGTCGTCGACGCGGGCGGTCCCGGTGGCGCGGGCCTGCGCGATACGGGTGGCCTCGGCCGCCGCGGGCTCCGGGCCGATGGTCCGACCGTCGGGCCAGACCACGGTGGTCAGGGGACCGTCGCCGGCGTTGGCGGCCTCGAGGTAGAGGTTGATGCGACCGGTGTCGCCGCTGGACACGATGGTCTCGGTGGCCTGGACCTCCAGGGCGGCCTGAGCCAGCCGGTCCTCGAGGACATAGCTGCGCAGCAGCACGGCCATCGGCACCAGCATCGCGAGCAGCACCATGGTCGTCGCCGCGGCGACGGTGAGGAACAGGCTGCGACGCATCAGCCGGCGCCCGGGCGGTCCGGTCCCGGCGGGCTCAGCCGGACGCCGACGCCGCGCACGGTGTGGAGCCAGCGCGGCTCGGAGGCCGACTCGCCGAGCTTGCGGCGCAACCACGACAGGTGCACGTCGACGGTCTTGTCGGACCCGCCCCACGGCTGCTGCCAGACCTCGACCAGCAGATCGCGCTTGGTGACCACCTCGTCGGGGCGCTCGGCGAGGAAGCGCAGCAGGTCGAACTCGCGGGGGCTCAGGTCGAGCGCCCGGCCGCCCAGCGACGCCTGCCGGGCGGGCACGTCGATGACGAGGTCGCCGAGCGTGACCGTACGCCGCGCGGTCGCCGTCGGGCCTCCCGCCGCCCGCCGCATCACGGCCCGGATGCGGGCCTCGAGCTGGGCGGTCGTGTAGGGCTTGACCACGTAGTCGTCGGCGCCGGCGTCCAGGCAGCCGACCAGCGTCGGGTCGTCGTCGCGGGCGCTGGCCACGATCACCGGCACGTCGCTGACGGCGCGCAGCATCGCGAGGACCTGGGTGCCGTCGACGTCGGGCAGGCCGAGGTCGAGGATCACCAGGTCGGGCTTGGTGTCGACGGCCAGCTGCAGGCCCTCCAGGCCCGTGGAGGCCGAGGCGACGGCGTACCCGCGCTCGTCGAGGGAGCGCATCAGCAGCGGTCGGATCCGCGCGTCGTCCTCGATGATCAGCACCTGCACCACACGATGAACCTAACGAACCCGCCCGTCCCACCCATCCGGCAGGATCGAGGCATGAACCGGCCGTCGACGCGCACCCTCGGCTACGTCGCCGCCTGGCTGCTCGCCGCCACGGTCGCCGTGGCCGTCGGCCTGGTGGCGGTCACCAGCGTCGGCGCCAGCGTGCGCGACCGCGGACCGCTCAGCGGTCAGGCCCACCAGGTGCGCGAGGCCCTGGCCGACGCCGAGGGCGTGGCGGCCCCACCTCCTGGGGCTGCGCGCACGAGCGCGTCGTTCCCGGGTGACTACGGGTCCTTCGACGTCACGTGCCAGGGCGCGGTCGCCTTCGGCGACGGCGCGTCCGGTGCGCCCGGCTGGCGGGTCGTCAGCTACGAGCAGGGGCCCGACGACGACGTCGACGCGGTGTTCGCCTCCGGGGGCCGGTCGGTCGAGCTCGAGGTGTTCTGCGACGCCGGCCGCCCGACGCTGTCCGACCGCGAGGACAAGACCCTTCCCGACGACTGAGGCACGGCCGGGCGGTCGGGGTGAGAGCATCCGAGGGGGACCCACGAAGGAGGCGGAGATGGGATCGCAGCAGTCGGGCAGGCCTGGCCGACGCATCCCCGGCCGCAGCCGGGCCACCTGGGCCCTGTCCTACGGCGTGGGCGCGACCGCGTTCCGCGCCGGGGCCCGGCGCGGCGACCTGGTCGCGCGGCTCGAGAGCGACCGGGCGCTGCAGCTGGCGCCGTACGACGTCTACGACGAGCTGCGGGCCACGCCGGTGCACCGCGGAGGTGTCGTGTGGGCCAGCACCGACCACGCGGCCGTGACCCGGGTGCTGCGCAGCGACGACTTCATCGTCGGGGCCGGCGGCGCCGAGCTGCCGGGCCCGCTGCGCGGCCTCACCGGCCGGCTCCTCGACCCCTGGGCGGCCGGCCCCGTCGACCCGCCCTCGATGCTCGCGACCAACGCCCCCGACCACACCCGCTACCGACGGCTGGTGACGCGGGCGTTCACCGCGCGGGCCGTCAGCGGGCTCGAGGACCGCATCCGCGAGACCGCCGAGCGCCTGCTCGACGGTCTCGACGACGGCTCGTCCCGGTCCGGCTCCGCCGACATCGTCGAGCGCTACGCGGCGCTGCTCCCGGTCGCGGTCATCGCCGACATGCTCGGCGTCCCCGACGAGATGCACGGCCGGCTCCTGGAGTGGGGCAACATCGCCTCGGTCACCCTCGACCCGAGCCTGTCGTGGCGCGACTTCCGTCGTGCCGAGGACGCCATGCGGAGCCTGCACCTGTGGTTCGCCGACCACGTCCGCGCGCTGCAGGCAGACCCGGGCGACGACCTGATCAGCCGCCTGGCCGTGCTGCAGGGCGAGGAGCAGCTGACCGACCTCGAGCTGCGCGCGACCGGGCTCCTCGTGCTCGGCGCCGGGTTCGAGACGACGGTCAACCTGATCGGCAACGCCGTCGCCACCCTCGAGGCCCACCCCGAGCAGCGAGCGGCGCTGCGCGACGACCCGTCGCTGTGGGCCGGCGCCGTCGACGAGGTGCTGCGCCACGACTCCCCGGTCCAGATGACCCTGCGCGTCGCCCAGCGCGACACCGAGGTCCTCGGCGTCGAGGTGCCCGCCCGGACCGCGGTGGTCGCCTACCTCGGCGGCGCCAACCGCGACCCCGCCGTCTTCGACGATCCCCACGCCTTCGACCTACGACGCCCCAACGCCGGCGCCCACCTGGCCTTCTCGTCCGGCGCCCACTTCTGCCTCGGCGCCAGCCTGGCCCGGCGCGAGGCCGAGGTCGGCCTACGCCTGCTCTACGAGCGCTTCCCCGACCTCGCCGTCGCCGGTCACCCGGTGCGCCGCGACACCCGGGTGCTGCGCGGCTACGAGCGCCTCCCGGTGGCGTTGGGGGAGCGGGTCCGGGCTGGCTGACGCACCCGTTGGGAGTTTCACCACCTCAGCGGTGAATCTCCTGCCGCTGCTACGAAACTTCGTGGTGGAGGCGGGAGTTTCACCACCTCAGCGGTGAATCTCCCACCGGGTCTACACCCACCCCACCCGCCCACCTCGGAGCCCCTAGGCTCACCCCATGGGCAAGCAGGAAGACTTCGTACTCCGCGCACTCGAGGAGCGCGACGTCCGGTTCGTGCGGTTGTGGTTCACCGACGTGCTGGGGTTCCTCAAGTCGGTCGCCGTGGCGCCGGCCGAGCTCGAGGGGGCCTTCGAGGAGGGCATCGGGTTCGACGGGTCCGCGATCGAGGGGTTCGCGCGGGTCTACGAGGCCGACATGCTGCTGATGCCCGATCCCTCGACGTTCCAGATCCTGCCGTGGCGCAGCGACGGCCCGGCGACGGCGCGGATGTTCTGCGACATCATGATGCCGGACGGCTCGCCGTCCTACTCCGACCCGCGTCACGTGCTCAAGCGCACCCTGGCCAAGGCGGCCGACAAGGGCTTCACCTTCTACACCCACCCCGAGATCGAGTTCTACCTGTTCAAGGACACCCCGCAGGCCGGGGTCGACCCGGTGCCGGTCGACCGCAGCGGGTTCTTCGACCACACCGCGCAGTCCCACGGGGCCGACTTCCGCCGCGAGGCGATCACGATGCTCGAGGCGATGGGCATCTCGGTCGAGTTCAGCCACCACGAGGGTGGGCCGGGCCAGCAGGAGATCGACCTGCGCTACGCCGACGCGCTCTCGACCGCCGACAACATCATGACCTTCCGCACCGTCATCCGCGAGGTCGCGCTCAACCAGGGCATCTGGGCCAGCTTCATGCCCAAGCCGTTCACCACCCACCCCGGCTCCGGCATGCACACCCACGTCAGCCTCTTCGAGGGCGACCAGAACGCCTTCTACGAGCCCGGCGCCGAGTACCAGCTGAGCCAGACCGGACGCCGCTTCATCGCCGGCGTCCTCAAGCACGCGCCCGAGATCAGCGTCGTGACCAACCAGTGGGTCAACTCCTACAAGCGGATGATGTTCGGCGGCGAGGCCCCGTCCTACATCTGCTGGGGCCACAACAACCGCTCCGCGATGGTCCGGGTGCCGATGTACAAGCCCAACAAGGGCGCCTCTACCCGCGTCGAGCTGCGCACCCTCGACCCCGCGTGCAACCCCTACCTCGCCTACGCCGCGGTGCTCGCGGCCGGCATGAAGGGCATCTCCGAGGGCTACGAGCTGCCACGCGAGGCCGAGGACGACGTGTGGTCGCTGACCGAGCGCGAGCGCAAGAGCCTCGGCATCGACCCGCTGCCCAAGACCCTCAACGAGGCGATCGTGATCGCCGAGCAGTCCGAGCTGCTCGCCGACACCCTCGGCGAGAACGTCTTCGACTTCTTCCTGCGCAACAAGCGCGCCGAGTGGGACGACTACCGCGGCCAGGTGTCGGCCTACGAGCGCGACCAGATGCTGCCGGTCATCTGAGGCTGGGCCAGCGATGCCGCGCCCCCGTCTGCTCACGGTCGAACACCAGGCGAGCTGCCCTCCGGCGCAGCTCGGCACCTGGCTCGCCGAGGCCGGCTGCGACCTCGACGTACGCCGCCCCTACCTCGGGGACGACCTGCCCGAGCGCGCCGAGCTCGACGACCTCGCGGGGCTGCTCGTGCTCGGTGGCTCCATGGACGCGTGGGACCCGTCGGTGCCGTGGCTGATGCCCGTACGCCGCCTGGTCCGCGAGGCCGCAGAGCTGCGGCTGCCGACGCTCGGCGTCTGTCTCGGTCACCAGCTGTGCGCGCTCGCGTTCGGGGGAGACGTCGGCCGCAGCCCGCACGGCCAGCAGGTCGGGCTGGGCTGGGTCGGGTGGACCGACGAGGCCGCCCACGACGACGTGGTGGCGCCCGGCGGGCCGCACCCCGACCCGCAGCCGGGCATCTTCTGGAACGACGACGTCGTCCTGCGCGATCCGCCCGGCGCGGTCGCCCTGGCCCGCACGCCCCGGGGCGACGTGCAGGCGATGCGCTTCGGCCCGACGACGTGGGGCGTGCAGTGGCACCCCGAGGCGACGCCCGAGATCCTGGCCGAGTGGGCCGCTGGCGACGCCGAGCGGCACGTGGCGCGCGGGATCGACCAGCAGGCCCGGCTCACCGAGGTCGTCGAGGCCACCCCCGGCCTCGAGCGGTTCGGCCGCGAGGTCGCCGACCGGTTCGCCCGGCAGGTGCACGCGGCCCACGCGACGCACTCCACCCACTCGACGCCGGACCCGACGTGACCCGGCCCGTCCCGGGCGGTGCCGGCGGTGCCGGCCTCACCGGCCTCACCAAGGGCCACCTGTCGCGGGTCGGCTTCGCCGACCCGGACGCCGCGACAGTGCAGCTGGCCGAGCTGGGGGACGCCGCCGAGCCGTTGGTGGCCCTGCTCGGTCGCACCGCCGACCCCGACGCGGCGCTGGTCTGCCTGGTCCGGCTGGCCGAGGTCGCCACCGACCGCGACGACCTGCTGCGCGCCCTCGCCGACGACGAGGGCACGGCGATGCGGCTGCTATGCGTGCTCGGCGCCAGCGAGGCCCTGGCCCACCACCTGGTCCGGCACCCCGAGCACTGGCGCGAGCTGACCGACCCGACGCTGGGCTCGACCCGCCCCGCGGCGTACTCCGTGCGCGCCGGCCTGCTGCGCGCCGTGGGGGCCGACCCCGACGCCGCCACCCCGACCGCGACGATCCCGGACGCCGAGGCCGTCGACGCCCTGCGCGTCGAGTACCGCCGCGTGCTGCTCCGACTCGCGGCGCGCGACTTGGCCCACGACCTCGCCATCGACGACGCGGCCGCCGAGCTGTCCGACCTCGCCGCCGGCACCCTCGACGCCGCGCTCGCGGTCGCCCGCCAGCGCCTGGGGGAGGAGGCCGGCCTGGCCCGGCTCGCGGTCATCGCGATGGGCAAGTGCGGCGGCCACGAGCTCAACTACGTCAGCGACGTCGACGTGGTCTTCGTTCACGAGCCGGCCGACGGCGTGCCCGACGACAAGGCGGGGCGGGCCGCGACCCGCCTGGCCAGCAACCTGATGCAGGTCTGCTCCGACCACACCGGCGAGGGCACCATCTGGCCGGTCGACGCCAACCTGCGCCCCGAGGGCAAGAACGGTCCGCTCACCCGCACGCTGGCCAGCCACCAGGGCTACTACGAGCGCTGGGCCAAGCCGTGGGAGTTCCAGGCGCTGCTCAAGGCCCGGCCGGTCGCCGGCGACCTCGAGCTCGGACGCGGGTTCGGCGCGATGGTCGAGCCCCTGGTGTGGAGCGTGGCCGAGCGCGACGGGTTCGTCGCCGACGTCCAGGCGATGCGCCGCCGCGTCCTGGCCCACCTGCCGGCCAAGGAAGCCGACCGCCAGCTCAAGCTCGGCTCCGGCGGCCTGCGCGACGTGGAGTTCGCCGTCCAGCTGCTGCAGCTCGTGCACGGCCGCGCCGACGAGCGCATCCGCTCCGCGACCACCCTCAGTGCCCTCGCCCAGCTCACCGACCACGGCTACGTCGGGCGCGAGGACGGCGAGGCCCTCCACGAGGCCTACGCGTTCCTGCGCACCCTCGAGCACCGCATCCAGCTCCACCGGCTGCACCGCACCCACGTCGTGCCCGAGAGCGACGACGCGCTGCGCCGCCTGGGACGCAGCCTCGGCTTCCACAAGGAGCCGGTCGTCACCCTCGGCAAGGTGTGGGGCCACCACCGCCGCGAGGTCCGCCGGCTGCACGAGAAGCTCTTCTACCGTCCGCTCCTGACCGCCGTCGCGCGCGTGCACAGCGGCGAGGTCCGGCTGTCCTCGGAGGCGGCGGGGGCCCGCCTGGCCGCCCTCGGGTACGCCGACCCGCAGGCCGCGCTGCGCAACCTCGACTCCCTCACCAGCGGCGTCTCGCGCACCTCGGCGATCCAGAAGGCGCTGCTCCCGGCGATGCTGACCTGGTTCGCCGAGGGCGCCGACCCCGACGCCGGGCTGTTCGGGTTCCGTCGGCTCAGCGAGACCCTCGGGTCCACCCCGTGGTTCCTGCGCTCGCTGCGCGACGAGGGTCAGGTCGCCGAGCGGCTGGCCCACCTGCTCTCGACGTCGCGCTATGCGACCGGCCTGCTCGAGCGCGAGCCCCAGGGCGTGCGGATGCTGGCCGAGGACCTCGCCCCGCTCACCGCCGAGGCCATGCTCGAGGAGATGCGCTCGCGCTCCGAGCGCCAGGACGACGTCGACAAGGCCGTGCGTGCCGCCCGCGCCGTACGCCGCCGCGAGCTGCTGCGGCTCGCCGCCGGCGACGTGCTGGGCCTGACCGACGTCGCCGACGTCGGCGCCGCGCTGTCGCGGATCACCGACGCGACGCTCGAGGCGACGCTCGAGGCTGCCGGCCGTGAGGTACGCCGGGCCCGCAAGCTCGACGCCGCGCCCACCCGCATCGCCGTCATCGCCATGGGTCGCTACGGCGGGTTCGAGCTGTCCTACGGCAGCGACGCCGACGTGCTCTTCGTGCACGTGCCCGTCGCGGGCGCCGATGCGCAGGTGGCGACGTCGTACGCCACCGCGGTCGCCAACGAGCTGCGTCGCCTGCTCGCCCTGCCCGGCGCCGACCCGGCCCTGACCGTCGATGCCGACCTGCGCCCCGAGGGCAAGCAGGGAGCCCTGGTCCGCACCCTCGACTCCTACGCCGCCTACTACGCCAAGTGGTCGAAGGTGTGGGAGGCGCAGGCGCTGCTGCGCGCCGATGCCGTCGTCGGGGACCTCGAGGTGCGCGAGGCGTTCACCGCGCTGATCGACCCGCTGCGCTATCCCGCGGCGGGGCTGTCGGAGGCCGACGTCCTCGAGGTCCGACGCATCAAGGCCCGCGTCGACCACGAGCGCCTGCCCCGTGGTGCCGACCCGGCCCTGCACCTCAAGCTCGGCCGCGGCGGCCTGGCCGACATCGAGTGGACCGTCCAGCTGCTCCAGATGCGGCACGCGGGTGAGGTCGCGGCCCTGCGCACCCCGCGCACCCTGCCCGCGCTCGAGGCGGCCCGTGAGGCCGGGCTGGTCGCCGACGAGGACGCGCGACTGCTGGCCGAGGCCTGGCGCCTGGTCAGCCGGGTCCGCAACGCCGTGACCCTGGCACGGGGCAAGCCCGGCGACGAGATGCCGCGCGACTCCCGCGAGCGGGCTGCCGTCGCGAGCATCCTGGGCTACCCGCCCGGGTGCACCGACGAGATGGTCAACGACTACCTGCGCGTCACCCGACTCGCGCGCGGCGTGGTCGACCGCGTCTTCTGGTAGCCGTCGCCCACCCGTCCGTGGACTGGTCCACCACCCCCCGGGAGATGCCCATCGGGGTGTGGATGTGCCAGACTGTTCCACGCACGAGCCGCGGTCGACCCCCCCAGAGACCGCGGCTCGTGCTCTGTTTTCCGGCCCTACCGTCCCCGTGGTCGGCCCGGCGCGCTTTGCGGGTTCCTTGAGGCTTTCCGGATCGGGCTCTGATCCGCGACCGGCACGATGGCGGTACCGACCGAAGGGGCCGCCTCCATGACCGTGTTCGACCCGAGCACGCTGCACCAGCTGGTCGACGACCCCCGACAACGATCGTTCGTCCTCGAGCTGGCCGGCACGTTCCGTCGCATGCTCCAGGCCAGGGTCGAGCGTGTCGTCACGGCGGTGCTCGCGTTCGAGGCCGACCCCGACGAGTCGATGGACGCCGTGCTCAGCCTCAAGGTCTCGGCCACCATGACCGGCGCCCGCGAGCTCGCCGAGCTGGCGTCCTACCTCGAGGCCGCGCTGCGCACCCTCGACCTGCCGGCGGCACGCGCGCAGGTCCGGATGCTGCCGCCGGCCGCGGACCGGGCCGGCGTCGCGATCGACGCCTACCTGGCCGGCGTCTCCGTCGGATGACGCCCGGTCATCTCGCCGGTCCCCGGTAGGTGACCTCGGCGGGTCGCACCAGCAGCGAGCGATCGACCGTGCGCAGGGTGTCGGGCTCAAAGCCGTTCTGCAGGCCCCACAGCACGGCCTGGGTGCGCGAGGTGACGCCCATCTTGCGGCACGCCGTACGGATGTAGGTCTTGACGGTGTTGATGCCGAGGTAGACCCGGTCGGCGATGTCCTGATTGCTGAGGCCCTGGGTGATCAGCGCGACGACCTCGGCCTCGCGCGGCGACAGCCCGGCGCTGCGACCCGGCCAGTCGCCCGCCCCGCCCACGCTGGTCTCGTCGTAGCCGGTGACGACGACGGTCTCGCCGGCGAGCACCCGCTTGAGGGCGCGGACCACCTCGGGCCCGGTGAGCACCTTGGACAGGTAGCCACGCGCGCCCCCGTCGAGGGCCTGCTGGATCAGCGACGGGTGCAGGTTCCAGCTGTAGACGACGACTTTCGCCCCGCTCTCGCGCACGAAGTCGCTCAGGCTGATGCCGGTGCCCTCGACCTGACCGAACGTGTCGTAGAGGACGACGTCGACGTCGGTCAGGACCGGCTGCGAGGCCCCCGTCTCCACCACGTCGATGTCCTCGTCGGCCAGGAGGGCGGCGACCCCGGCGACCACGACGGCGTAGTCGTCCACGATGGCGAGCCGGACGCGGGGCGTCACTGGAGGTCCATGGTGGGACAGTAGCCCTCGCCTCGGGCTCGACGGTCCGCCAGGAACCGGCTCGTGGACCGGATCAGTCCCACGACTCCATGCGGTAGCCCACCCCGCGCACCGTCTTGATGAACTTCGGCTGACCGGCACCCTCGCCGAGCTTGCGGCGCAGGTTGCCGATGTGGACCTCGACGAGGTGGGTGTCGCTGGCCCAGTCGGTGCCCCAGACCGAGCGCAGCAGCGCCTCGCGGGTCCACACGCGGGCGGGGGTGCGCATCAGCTCGGTGAGCAGGTCGAACTCGGTGCGCGTCAGCGCCAGCTCCTCGGCGGCCTTGAACGCCCGCCGGCCCTCGACATCGACGCGCAGGGGGCCGTGCTCGAGCACCTCGTGATCGGGTACGACGGGGGCTGTGACGACGGCCTGGGCCGAGGCGGGCGCCGGCCCGGCGGCACCGACGCCACGGCGCGGACGCCGGAACAGCGCGTTGATGCGGGCCTTGAGCTCGCGGACGCTGAAGGGCTTGGAGATGAAGTCGTCGGCACCGGTCTCGAGGCCGAGCAGCCGGTCGATCTCGTCGTCGCGGGCGGTGATCATCACGACGTAGGCGTCGGTGATCTCGCGGATCCGGCGACAGGTCTCGATGCCGTCGATGCCCGGGAGACCGAGGTCGAGGGTGACCAGGTCGGGGTCGAAGTCCCTGACCTGCTGCACGCCGTCGAGGCCGGTCTCGACCGAGCGGACCACGAAGCCCTGCGTGGTCAGGGTGAACTCGATGAGCGAGCGGATGTCCTCGTCGTCCTCGACGACGACCGCGCGACGCTCCCCATGCGGTTCCTGAGACACGTAGGGGAGTGTGCCAGAGAACACGCAGGACGCGGGGGACCCGCCGGTCCCCGCTCCGACGGCTCGCCCGCGGCCCACCGGTGGCTCCTGGCTCGCGGGGCCGCTCGACGCGACGTGAGGGGCGTCATAGACGCGGGTCGTCCGAGGACACGGCGACGAAACAATCCCGACACCCGGCCCTCCTAGGTTCGCGCCAGGCGGCGGCGCCCGAGGGGGACGCGCGCACGCACCACCGCAGCACCACCGCAAGGGAGCACCGACATGACCGCCAACCCCGTCCGCCTGCAGGCCATCGCCGCCGTCGAGGCGCACGTCCCGCCGCCGATCAGCTTCGACCCCGGCGAGGAGCCTGGCGAGATCTTCGGCAGCAACGTCTTCAGCCTCACGGTGATGCAGAAGCGGCTGCCCAAGACGGTCTACAAGTCGGTGGTGCAGACGATCGAGAAGTCCGCGCCGCTCGACCCCGACGTGGCCGACGCCGTCGCCTCGGCCATGAAGGACTGGGCGCTCGAGAAGGGCGCCACCCACTACGCCCACGTGTTCTACCCGCTCACCGGCCTGACCGCCGAGAAGCACGACAGCTTCCTCGACCCGGTCGGCGACGGCACGGCCTTCGCGTCGTTCTCGGGCAAGACCCTGGTCCAGGGCGAGCCCGACGCGTCGAGCTTCCCGAACGGCGGCCTGCGCAACACCTTCGAGGCGCGCGGCTACACCGGCTGGGACGTGATGAGCCCGGCGTACGTGCTGGAGAACCCCAACGGCAACACGCTGTGCATCCCCACCATCTTCATCTCGATGACCGGCGAGGCGCTCGACCACAAGACGCCGGTGCTGCGCTCGCAGCAGGCGATGTCGGTGCACGCCAAGCGGGTGCTCGAGCTGTTCGGGCACACCGACCCCGACAACGTGGTGGCCTACTGCGGCCCCGAGCAGGAGTACTTCCTGATCGACAGCCACTTCTTCCTGTCCCGCCCCGACCTGCTCAACGCCGGTCGCACCCTCTTCGGCGCCAAGCCGCCCAAGGGCCAGGAGTTCGACGACCACTACTTCGGCGCCATCCCCGCCCGCGTGCTCGGCTTCATGATGGACACCGAGCGTGAGCTCTTCAAGCTCGGCATCCCCGCCAAGACCCGGCACAACGAGGTCGCTCCCGGCCAGTTCGAGATCGCGCCGATGTTCGAGCGCGCCAACGAGGCCTCCGACCACCAGCAGCTACTCATGACGACATTCAAGGCCGTCGCCAAGAAGCACGGCATGGAGTGCCTGTTCCACGAGAAGCCCTTCGACGGCGTCAACGGCTCGGGCAAGCACGTCAACTTCTCCCTCGGCAACAGCGAGCTCGGCTCGCTGCTCGTGCCGGGCGACAACCCGCACGACAACGCCCAGTTCCTGGTGTTCTGCGCCGCGGTCGTCCGCGCGGTCCACAAGTACGGCGGCCTGCTGCGCGCCTCGGTGGCCTCGGCGTCCAACGACCACCGCCTGGGCGCCAACGAGGCCCCGCCGGCGATCATCTCCATCTTCCTCGGCGACCAGCTGGCCGACGTGTTCGACCAGATCGCCAAGGGCGGCGCGACCCACTCCAAGGAGAAGGGGACGCTGATGATCGGCGTCGACACCCTCCCCAACCTGACCAAGGACCCGGGCGACCGCAACCGCACCTCGCCGTTCGCCTTCACCGGCAACCGGTTCGAGTTCCGCGCTCCCGGCTCCAACCAGACCGTGGCCGGCCCGATGGTCATGATCAACACGATCATGGCCGAGGCGCTCGACTACTGCGCGACCGCGCTCGAGACCGCGGTCGCCGACGGCACCGACTTCAACGAGGCCGTGCAGACCCTGCTCGCCGAGATCGTCGCCAACCACGGCGCGGTCATCTTCAACGGCAACGGCTACTCCGACGAGTGGCCGATCGAGGCCGAGCAGCGCGGCCTGAAGAACCTGCGCACCACCGTCGACGCGCTCCCCGAGCTGATCACGCCGGGGGCCATCGAGCTCTTCAGCACCTACGGCGTCTTCAACGAGGGCGAGGCCCACAGCCGCTTCGAGATCGGCTGCGAGCAGTACATCCTCGCCGTCGCCGTCGAGGCCAACCTCACCCTCGAGATCGGGACGACGACCGTGCTGCCCGCCGCCCTGCGCTACCAGACCGAGCTCGCCCTCAACGTCAAGGCGCTCGCCGACGCCGGCCTCACGCCGGACAAGACGGCGCTCGAGACCGTCAGCACCCTGGTGGCCTCGCTGACCTCCGGCCTCACCGCGCTCAAGGGCGCCATCGCCCACGAGCACCCCGAGGACCCGCTGGAGACGGCGGCCTACTTCCGCGACAGCGTGCTGCCCGCTATGGCCGAGGTCCGCGCGGCCGCCGACGAGCTCGAGGGCCTGGTCGCCGACGACCTGTGGCCGCTGCCGACGTACCAAGAAATGCTCTACATCCTGTAGCACTTGTCGCGGACCGGTTGGTCACGTGCGGCGGCCCCGCACCACTCTCGTAGTGCTGCCGCGGCCCAGTACGGCGGGGCCGACCCGCACGAGTGACCAACCGGCCGCGACGTGCGCCGTGTGGTCACCTCGGTGGGTGGCCCGGGCGCCTGTGCCCGCTCGCCGCTTCGGCCTCATGCCGATGTGGAGTCGTGGGTGAAGTCTCACCGTGACGGGAGGCCGAGGTCGGCGAGGGTCTGGCGCAGGGTGTGGCGTCCGGCCATCGACGCCGGGCCGGCCAGCCGGGCCAGCACCCGTTCGGTCCAGACGCCGGCCAGGCCGTGGCGCTTGTTGTAGGCGCCGAGGTGGCCGTCGTACGCCGGGAGGTGGGCGTCGGCCGCCGCGGCGTCGTACTGCTCGTGGTGGAGCACGGCGCCCTGGGGCAGGCGCGGCTTGACGCCGGCGTCCTCGCTCGCGTCCGGTACGCCGAGCGCGAGCCCGAACGCCGCGACCGCGCCGTACGGCAGCGCGAGCTCGGCGGCCACCTCGCGCGGATGGTTGCGGATCGCGCCGACGTAGGTGCTGCCGAGCCCGAGTGACTCCGCGGCGACGACGGCGTTCTGCGCGGCCAGCGCCGCGTCGACGAACCCGATGAGGGTGCTCTCGAGGTAGTCGGTCGCGTCGACCGTGACGCCGGTGCGTGCGGCCAGCCGCCGGGCCCGGCTGAGGTCGGCGACCCAGACCAGCAGGACCGGCGCCGCCTCGACGAAGGCCTGCCCGCCGGCAAGAGCAGCGAGCCGGGCCTTGCGTGCGGGGTCGCGGACCGCGACGACGCTCCAGGCCTGCAGGTTCGACGACGTCGGCGCCGACTGGGCCGCGGCCACCAGGGCGCGCACGTGCTCCTCGGACACGTCCTCGTCGGTGAACCGCCGCACGGACCGGTGCGCGAGCTGCAACGCCAGCACCTCGCTGCTGACCGTGACGCTGGAGCCGTCGCCGTACCGCGGGGTGGACGGCGGCCGAGGAGCGTCCGAGTTAATGCCTACTATTCCCATAGTCAAAGAGTACTTACTACTGCCTCGGGAGAACGCATGAGCTCGGAGTTCCTCTGGTACATCCCCAACCAGGTCGAGCCCGGCCACCGCGGCGACGACGCCGTCGACGACCACAACAGCCTGGACACCCTGACCGGCCACGCCCTCGCCCTGGAGGAGCACGGCTGGCTGGGTGCGCTGCTCGGCACCAGCTGGGGGAGGCCCGACACGTTCACCGTCGCCACCGCCCTGGCCGCACGCACCACGACGTTCGAGCCGCTGGTCGCCATCCGTCCCGGCTACTGGCGCCCGGCCCACTTCGCCTCGGCCGCCGCGACCCTCGACCACCTGAGCGGTGGCCGGCTGCGGGTCAACATCGTCTCGGGCCAGGACCACCTCGCGGCGTACGGCGACAGCGAGGGCGACCAGGCGCACCGCTACGCCCGCACCCGCGAGTTCCTCCAGGTCGTCCGCCGGTTGTGGACCGAGGAGGACGTCACCTACGACGGCGAGCACTTCGGTGTCACCGACTCGACGGTCCGTCCGCGCATCCAGCCGCGCGAGGGGCGCCCGCACCCCCGCCTCTACTTCGGCGGCGCCTCCGAGGCCGCCGAGCGGGTCGCCGCCGCCGAGGCCGACGTCCAGCTCTTCTGGGGCGAGACCCGTGACGGCGTGGCGGAGCGGATCGACCGTCTTCGCACGCTGAGCGCCGACCTGGGGCGGGAGCACCCTCCGCTCGAGTTCGGCCTGCGGATCACCACCCTGGTCCGCGACACGACCGAGGAGGCCTGGGCCGACGCCGAGGCCAAGGTCGCCGCGATGGCCGAGGCGGCGGGCGGCTCCGGCGACGAGCGGGACCCCCGGCGCGCCCAGGCCCACGGCCAGCAGCGCCTGCTCGACCTGGCCGCCCGCGGTGACGTGCTCGACGACAACCTCTACACCGCACCGGGCCGCTACGGCGGGGGTGGTGCGGGCACCACGTGGCTCGTCGGGTCGGCCGAGGACGTCGCCAAGTCCCTGCGTCGCTACGAGGACCTCGGCGTCACGACGTTCGTGCTCTCCGACACGCCCTACCTCGGCGAGATCGGCAGGCAGGGCGACCAGCTGCTGCCGCTGCTGCGCGACTGACCGGGTGCCCCCGTGGTCCGGATGTCCACCTCATGGACTTGTCTCTGTTAAGTCTATTTTCTTACTACGGTTACATCAGAACAAACCCACCCCTCCGAGGAGCCCCCGTGTCACTGCCAACCCGCCCCCGCCGCCTCCGCCTCGCGGCCCTGACCGTCGTCGTCGTCGCTCCGTTCGCGCTGGCCGGCTGCGGTGGCGAGGAGGCAGGACCCAAGCTGGAGCAGTCGGCCGCGATCCCGGACGAAATCCCGAAGGACACCGTCCTCCGCATCGGCGACCCCGCCACCCAGGTGGCGCTCGAGCTCTCCGGGCTCGACGACGAGCTGCCGTTCAAGGTCGAGTGGGCCAACATCAGCGGCGGCCCCAAGACCCTCGAGGCCTTCCGCGCCGACGCGCTCGACGTGGGCTCGGTCGCCGAGATCCCGCCGCTGTTCGCCGAGTGGACCGGCACCGACGTCCGCATCGTCGCGGCACGCACCACCATCGACCCGCTCCAGCACCCGACGTACGAGCTCGGCGTCGCGCCCGGTGTCGAGGTCGACGACCTCGCCGACCTGAAGGGCAAGAAGATCGCCTACAGCCCGGGCCAGGCCCAGGGCGCACTCGTCCTCAAGGTGCTGCAGAAGGCCGGCCTCACGCAGGACGACGTCGACCTGGTGGAGATCGCCAGCGTGGACGACGTGTACGTCAACGCGCTCGGCAGCAAGCAGGTCGACGTCGCACCGCTCGGCCAGACGCTGGTGCCGCCGTTCCTGGCGAAGTACGAGCGGGACGGTGCCCACACGATCGCGCCCGGCGTCCGCGACGACTACTGGGAGCTCTACGCACCGACCGAGGTCGTCGAGGACGCCCACAAGGCCGCGGCCCTGAAGAAGTACACCGAGGTCTGGGCCGAGGCCGTCGACTGGGTCAACGAGCACCCCGACGAGTTCGCCCAGGGCTACTACGTCGAGCACGAGGGTCTCTCCGAGGAGGACGCGAAGCGGCTCGTCGAGGCGCTCGGTGACAAGGAGGTCGTGCAGAGCTGGGACGACCTCATCGCCGAGCACCAGGCGACCGCCGACCTGCTCGCCCGGGAGCAGGACCGCGACGACCTCGACGTCGGCGCGCTCTACGACCGGCGCTTCGAACCGGCCGCGCAGGCCGCGAGCGACGACGACAAGGCGGGAGCCACGTCATGACGGCACCCACCCTCGTCAAGCTCGCCCGGTACGGCGCACCCCCCTCGGCCGAGACCGACGCCCCGGTCTCCGAGGACCTCGTCGACGACCGCGTCCGGCTACGCCGGCTCGGCCCGGGCGACGGTGTCCGCGGCGGCATCCTGCTGGGTCCCGTGCTGCTGCTGGCCTTCTGGTTCATCGGCTCGGCGACGGGGTTCATCGACGAGCGCACGCTCTCGGCCCCGTGGACGGTCGTGGAGACGGCCCGCGACCTGTGGGCCGACGGCCGCCTGCAGGACGGCCTGGTCACCTCGGTCACCCGCGCCGGCCTGGGCCTCGCGCTCGGCGTCGGGGTCGGGGTGGTGCTCGCGCTCCTCGCCGGCCTCTCGCGCAGCGGGGAGGCCGTCATCGACGGCCCCGTGCAGGTCAAGCGCTCCATCCCCAGCCTTGCGCTGATCCCGCTGCTGATCCTGTGGTTCGGCATCGGCGAGGAGATGAAGGTCTACACGATCGCCCTCGGCGTGCTCGTGCCCATCTACATCCACACCCACAACGGGCTGCGCACCATCGACAGCCGGTACGCCGAGCTCGCCGAGACCATCGGCGTCGGGCGGATCGCGTTCGTGCGCCAGGTGGTCGTCCCCGGCGCGATGCCCGGCTTCCTGCTCGGCCTGCGCTTCGCGGTGACCTCGGCGCTGCTGGCCCTGGTCGTGGTGGAGCAGATCAACGCGACCAGCGGCATCGGCTACATGATCACGCTGGCCTCCAGCTACGGACAGACCGACGTGATCATCGTCGGGCTCGTCGTCTACGCGATCCTCGGCCTGGTGGCCGACGGCGTCGTCCGACTGATCGCGAGGAGGGCCCTGTCATGGCGACGCACGCTGGAGAGCTGACCGCGACCGCGGAGCAGGCGGCGGTCCGGGTGACCAACCTGCACCGCAGCTTCACCAGGACCGGCGGGGTGCTCCACGGCCTCGACCTCGAGATCGCGCCCGGCGAGTTCGTGGCGCTCATCGGACGCAGCGGCAGCGGCAAGAGCACCCTGTTGCGGGCCCTGGCCGGGCTCGACCGCGGCGTCGCTGGCTACGGGCGCATCAGCGTGCCCGCGCGGGCCTCGATGGTGTTCCAGGACTCCCGGCTGCTCCCGTGGCGGCGGGTCCTCGACAACGTCGTCTTCGGCCTCGAGGGTCGCGACGCCAAGGACCGCGGCCGTACGGCGCTGGCCGAGGTCGGCCTCGCCGGGCGCGAGAGGGCCTGGGCCCACCAGCTCTCCGGCGGTGAGGCCCAGCGGGCCGCGCTGGCCCGGTCGCTGGTGCGCGACCCCCAGCTGCTGCTGGCCGACGAGCCGTTCGGTGCCCTCGACGCGCTGACCCGGCTCAACATGCACACGCTGCTGCGCGAGCTGTGCCAGCGGCACCGCCCCTCGGTGCTGCTGGTGACCCACGACGTCGACGAGGCCATCGTCCTGGCCGACCGGGTGATCGTGCTCGACGACGGCGTCATCAGCAGCGACGTGCCGGTCGACCTGGGCTCGCGGCGGGACCCGGCCGACCCCCGGTTCGCGGCCCTGCGCCGCCGGCTGCTCAACGCCCTGGGCGTCGACCTCGACGCCGACGGGCTGGTGCGCGACCCCGACCCCGACGACCTCGCCCCGGACCGTCCCGATCGCAGCCGTGGCATCGACCGCAAGGACCCCGCGGCGGCAGCGCCGGTAGCGGCCGGTAGCGCCCGGTGACCCCCGTGCCATCATCTCGCCATGCGAGCCTCCGTCCTCCGTAGCGTCCTGCCGGTCGTGCTCCTCGTCGCCGTGGCGGCGGGCGGGTGCAGCTCGTCGACCGAGAACGAGGCGGTCTCTGCCTCGAAGCTGGCCGACCGAGTCGCCACGGAGCAGCAGAAGCAGAACCCGGACACCAAGATCAGCGACGTCTCGTGCGACGGCGAGATCAAGGCCGAGAAGGGCGCCGAGCAGCGGTGCCACGCCAGCGACGTCCGCGGCGACCGCTACGGCCTGACCGTCACGGTGACCTCTGTCGACGACGGCAAGCTCTCCTTCAGCACCGACCCCGACCCGGGTCAGACCGTCGAGCCCGACGAGCTCGAGCCCGAGGTGACCGCCAAGCTCACCGAGCTGTCCGGCGGGACGGCGCCCGACGCCGTCGACTGCCCCGACGACCTGCCCGGCCGGGTCGGCGCGACGACCACCTGCATCCTCACCGCGGGCGAGGACCGGCTCGAGACGACCGTGACCGTCACCTCCGCCGAGGGCCCGAAGGTCGGCTTCGACATCAAGGTCGCCGACGAGCCCCTGCCGTGACGGCCGGCCTCGGCCGGTGACGACGTGGTGCGTGCGCCAGGCGTGCACGCCTCCGACACCCCGGCTGGGTCGTCACCGCAGGCCATGAGCTCGTGGCCTTCCTTCCGGGCACTGGGGAGAGGGGTCCGGCTGGACCCCTCTCCCCAGTGCCCGGAAAGGCCAGTGCCGGCGCCGACTCGGCGCCCCCGCCATCGCCTGGTGGGGTGAGCCAGGGTGCTCCAGGTGGCTCGAGACGGTAGGCAGGGGGCATGAGCGACGACGGCACCGACCCCTACGTCCGGGTGCGCGGCGCCAGCGAGCACAACCTGCGCGACGTCGACGTCGACCTGCCGCGCAACGCGTTCGTCGCCTTCACCGGCGTCTCCGGCTCCGGCAAGTCGTCCCTCGCCTTCGGCACGTTGTACGCCGAGGCGCAGCGTCGCTACTTCGAGTCGGTCGCGCCCTACGCGCGACGCCTGCTGCAGCAGGTCGGGGCGCCGCACGTGCAGGAGATCACCGGGCTCCCGCCCGCCGTGGCCCTGCAGCAGCGCCGCGGGGCGCCGAGCTCGCGCTCCACCGTCGGCACCATCACCACGCTGTCCAACCTGCTGCGGATGCTCTACTCCCGCGCCGGCGACTACCCCGACGGCGCCGACCACCTCGCGGCCGAGGCCTTCTCGCCCAACACCGCCGCCGGCGCCTGCCCGCGCTGCGGCGGGCTCGGGGTCGAGCACGACGTCGCCGAGGACCTGCTCGTCCCGGACCCGTCGCTGAGCATCCGCGACGGTGCGATCGCCGCCTGGCCGGGGGCTTGGCAGGGCGCCAACCTGCGCAGCATCGTCACCGGCCTGGGCATCGACGTCGACCGGCCCTGGCAGCGGCTGGCCAAGAAGGACCGCGACTGGCTGCTGTTCACCGACGAGCAGCCGTCGGTGCTGATCAAGCCCGAGCGCGACCGGATCGACCACGGCTACTACGGCAAGTTCTGGAGCGCCCGCAAGCACGTGATGCACGTGCTGTCCGACTCGCAGAGCGAGCGCATGCGTGAGCGGGCCCTGCGGTTCGTGCGCGACTCGACCTGCACGGTGTGCCACGGCAGCGGCCTGAAGCCCGAGTCGCTGGCGGTGACGTTCGCGGGTCGGTCGATCGCCGAGGTCAACGCGCTGCCCTTCGCCGAGGTGGTCGCCCTGCTGCGTCCGGTCGCCGAGGCCGGCCCCGACGACGGTGACGGCGGCGGCTCCACGGAGGCCGCGGTCCGGATCTGCGCGGACCTGGTGGCCCGCTTGGAGGTGCTGCTCGACCTCGGCCTCGGCTACCTCAGCCTGGGCCGCGGGTCGACGACGCTCTCGCCCGGCGAGGCGCAGCGCCTGCGCATCGCGACCCAGCTGCGCTCGGGCCTGTTCGGGGTCGTCTACGTGCTCGACGAGCCCTCGGCCGGGCTGCACCCCGCCGACGCCGAGCCGCTCCTCGACGTGCTCGACCGGCTCAAGGCGGCGGGCAACACCCTCTTCGTCGTCGAGCACGACCTCGACGTCGTACGTCGGGCCGACTGGGTCGTCGACATCGGGCCGGGTGCCGGCGAGGCCGGTGGGCGGGTGCTCTACAGCGGCCCGGTCGCGGGCCTCGAGCCCGTCGACGGCTCGGTCACCGGCGACTACCTCTTCGACCGCGTGGCGCCGCTCGAGCACGAGCCCCGCGCGCCGCACGGCTGGCTGCACCTGCGCGGCGTGACCCGCCACAACCTGGACGACGTCTCGGTCGACGTCCCCCTGGGCGTGCTCACCGCCGTCACCGGAGTCTCCGGCTCCGGCAAGTCGACCCTGGTGACGCAGGTGCTGGCCGAGCTCGTCCGCGACCGCCTCGGCCTGGCGCCGGAGGACCCGGACGAGGCGGCTCTCGAGATCGACGTCGACGATGCGGCCGGGCTCGAGGCGTTCGACCGGCTGGTGCGGGTCGACCAGCGCCCGATCGGGCGCACCCCGCGGTCCAACCTGGCGACCTACACCGGTCTCTTCGACGCCGTGCGCAAGGTCTTCGCCGGGACCGACGAGGCCCGCCGGCGCGGCTACTCCGCCGGCCGGTTCTCCTTCAACGTCGCCGAGGGCCGGTGCGAGACGTGCCAGGGGGAGGGCTTCGTGTCCGTGGAGCTGATGTTCCTGCCCGGCACCTACGCCCCGTGCCCGACCTGCCACGGGGCTCGGTACGACGCCGCGACCCTCGAGGTCACCTACCGCGACCGCAACGTCGCCCAGGTGCTGGCCCTCTCGGTCGACGAGGCCGCGGAGTTCCTGGCCGACGTGCCGGCCGCCTCACGCAGCCTGGAGACGCTGCGCGAGGTCGGGCTGGGCTACCTACGGCTCGGGCAGCCCGCCACCGAGCTCAGCGGCGGCGAGGCCCAGCGGATCAAGCTGGCCACCGAGCTGCAGCGCGCCCGGCGCGGGCACGCGCTCTACCTCCTCGACGAGCCCACCGCGGGCCTGCACCCGGCTGACACCGCGCTCCTGGTCCGCCAGCTGCACCGGCTGGTCGACGCCGGCAACACGGTCGTGCTGGTGGAGCACGACCTCGACACGATCGCCACCGCCGACTGGGTCATCGACCTCGGGCCCGGCGGGGGAGACGCCGGCGGGTCCGTGGTCGCCGCCGGCACCCCCGCGCAGGTCGCGGAGGCAGCCGGCAGCGCCACGGCGCCGTACCTGGCGCAGCGGCTCGGACGCCGGCGGTGACCGGCGCGCCCGACGGCGCGTCGTCGAACCCACGACGGACTACGTCGCGGTCGGCGCGCCTCGTCGCGGCGACCGGGCCACCAGCAGTCGCGGCGGAGCCGCCGGGCGGTACGCCGTGCCCCGCACGCCGGCGACGGTCCCCCCGGCCTCGGTCAGCAGCAGCGAGCCGGGCGCGTGGTCCCAGGGCTTGGTCTTGAGCCAGCACCCCCACCGCGCCTCGCCGGTCGCCAGGCGCGGGTAGTCGACGCCGCAGCAGGTGCCGGTGCGCCCGCGCGTCGTCGCGGCCTGGGTGCCGTCGAGGCGGACGCCGTCGCGCCACGCCCCGGCGCCGCGCTCGGCGACGTACGCCGTGCGGTGCTGGGGCTGCCAGATCCAGCTGCGCACGACGGTGCCGGAGCGCAGCTCGGCGACCATCACGGCGTGGTCGGGGGAGCCGTGGACGAAGTGGCGGGTGCCGTCGACGGGGTCGACGGTGAAGGAGTGCTCGGCGCCTGCCCACCTCGCGAGCAGCGCGGGGTCGGCCGCGACCGCCTCCTCGCCGAGCACGAGGGCGTCCGGGTAGCCGGCCTGCAGGCCCGCGGTGATCAGCACCTCGGCCTCGCGATCGGCCACGGTCACCAGGTCACCGGGCCGCCGCTTGCTGCTCACGTCGCCGCGACCGAGGGCCCGGAACCGTGGGGTGATCACCTCGGCTGCGACGTCCTGCAGCAGGCCCAGGACGGTATCGGTCTCCACGGGGGGAACGTAGCGAACCGGTCAGCCGCGCACGCCGGCGTGGGCCTCCTCGGCGAACGTCGAGCCGACGCGCAGCACCCGGTCGGGGGCGCGCCGGGCCGGCCACAGCTGGAACAGCCAGCGGCTGGAGTAGGTCTGGAACTCCTCCTCCTCGGTCTCGGCGACCACCCGGTCCAGGCCCTCGACGCACAAGCGCACCCGGTAGCTGCCCTCGGTCAACCGACCGAGTTGCTGGTCGTCCTCGAACCCGCCCATCACGAGCTGACCACCCCGGTGCCGGTAGGAGACCTCCACGACGTCCTCGCACCACGACAGGACGGGCGGGCGGCGGTCGAGCTCGCGCACCTCGACCCGGTACTGCCCGTAGAGCGCCGGGCTGAAGATATCGACGATGTCGCCGCCGCTGGCTCCCAACAGGCCGTTGCGCTGCCCCGCGGTGGGGTCGTCGGGCAGGTCGAGGAGGTCGCGGCCCAGGAACCACACGCCCTCGACCAGGTCGACGGTGCCGGTGAACGCGATCGGCTCGGGGGCAGCGGGATCGCTGGGATCGCTGGTCTCGGAGAGGACGATGAGCCCGCCGGACGAGGAGGTGGCGGCCGGGTCGGTGGCGTGGGGCTGCCGCGCGCCCGGCGGGTGGTTGACGCCGCCACAGCCGGCCAGCACCACCACGGTCAGGACGGCCGGGATCGCGGTGCGCACCGGGTCAGTCTCTCCCAGGTCCCACCTTCGCGGGTGGAGATCGCAGCAGTGGCGCGCGGGACGGTGGTGCGATGACCACCACGCCCCAGGACCCGCAGCCGGCCACTCCCGAGGAGCACCCCGACGTGGTGCCGAGCCTCGAACCCACCCAGCCCTACGCCGACCCGCAGACGTCGCCTGCTCCCGAGCCCGAGGGGAGCTGAGCCATGGACACCGACCAGATCGTGTGGATCGTCGTCGCAGTGGCCGTGGTGCTGCTGCTGCTCGCTCTCGCCGCGTTCCTCCGCAAGCGCCAGGCCCGGCGCCGTGACCAGGAGCGGCTGGCTCGCGCCGAGAGCCTGCGTGGCGAGGCGGCCGGGCGCACCCCCGACGTGCAGACCGCCGCCCAGCGCGCCCAGCTGGCCGAGGTGGAGGCCGAGCGGGCCCGCGCCGAGGCCGAGCAGGCCGAGCGGGTGGCCGTCGACGCGCACCGCGACCTCGACCACGAGCGCGCCGCCCAGGAGGACGTCGTCCGCGAGGCCGACCGGCTCGACCCGCGGGTCGACACCGGCGCCAAGGACTACCGGCCGGTCACCGGCCCGGACATGAAGGCCTCCACGCTCGACGGCACCCCGGGCGCCGACCCGGCGCCGGTCACTCCGGGCACGCCCCAGGACGCGGTCACCCCGGCTCCGGGAGTCCCGGTCTCCCCAGGCGCGCCGGAGCCCCCGGCCGCACCCGCTCCGACGGGCGAGGCCACCACGGGCGACGACGCCGCCAGGCACCGCGCGGACTGAGTCGCGAGGACCGTGCCGTCGGCCAGGACCACGAGGACGGTCCGGTCGGTGGCGTCGGTTCGCACCGCCAGCCAGTCGATCCCATCGACGCCCATCGCGAAGGCCGCGGTCGCCTCAATGTCGGCGGTCGTCAGGTCGGGGGCCGTGACCGTGACCGAGGCCAGGCCGCGGGGTCGCAGGCCGGTGCGGGCGTCGACGACGTGGGCGCCGCGATGGGTCTCGGCGGAGGTCGCGACCGCGCCGTCGCGCAGCGGCACGCGGGCCACCAGTCGGGTCGGGTCGTGCGGGTCCTCGATCCCGACCTGCCAGGCGGGGGAGTCGGGGTCGACCACGCGGCCCACGAGGTCGCCGCCGCCACCCAGGCAGAAGTCGGTGTCGGTCAGGGCCGCGAGGTGGGCGCAGGCGCGCTGCACGGCCCAGCCCTTGACGACGCCGCTGGGGTCGAGACGCACAACCCCGGTGGCGTCGGGGCGGCGTACGTCGAACGCGCCGGCGGACTCGCGGCGCGCACGCTCGCCGAGGGCCAGGACCTCGTGCACCTCGGGCGGTACATCGTGAAGCGGGATCTCGCCACGGTCCAGACGCGACACGACGGAGTCGGGCCGGTAGGTGCTGAACACGCGGTCGACCTCCCGCAGCTCCGAGACGACCGCCGCCCAGGCCGCCCGACCGCGCGCGTCGCCCGCGTGCCGGCCGCGCAGCGCGACGCTGACCGGCAGGCCCATGACCTGCTCCACGGCCCGCCACGGGCGCGACGCGGTCACAGTCCGGCCTGGTCGAGCGCGCTCTGCAGCGACTGCTGGTAGCCACCGCTGGTGACGGTCGCGCCGCTGACCATGTCGACGTCGCCGCTCTGCGTGTCGAGCGTCGACCGCACCAGGATCGGCAGGGCGTAGCCGTTGATCTCGGCGTCCTTCGGGTTGCCTGTCGGGTACGTCGGCACCTGGACGTCGGTGATCGTGCCGTCGTCCACGGTGATCGCGACCTGCACCGGCCCCCACCGGGTGTCCGCCGCGGCGCCGGTGAAGGTTTGCGCGGCGGTGCCGGCGGTGCCGGAGGTGTTGGTGCCCGTCGAGTCCGCCGGTGGGGCACCGGCGACGGAGCCGGAGTAGACCGCGGTCGGCGAGGTCGCGGCCGACGGTCCGACCGTCGACGTGTGGTAGCCGAACAGCAGGACCAGGGCGCTGAGCGTGCTCAGGGCCCACAGGGAGATCCGGGTCATCGGGTCACCATCCGAACGTCTCGAGGTGGAGGTGCTCGGGCGGCAGCCCGGCACGGTGGAGGTCGACACGGACCAGGTCGGTCCAGGCGCGCGGACCGCAGACGTAGACGTCGCGCTCCGCGATGTCGGGCACCCAGTGCTGCAGGGCCCGCAGGTCGTCGACCTGCGGGTGGACGCCCGTGCCGAGCCACGAGCCCGGCGTACGCCGCCGTCCAGGCAGGGGTACGACGCCCAGCCCGCGGGCTGCGCCCAGCGCGGCGATCTCGCGGGCGAACAGGGCGTGCTCGGAGTAGCGGTGCAGGAGCACGGCCTCGCCGGGTGCGTAGTCGAGCCCCTCGGCGAGCGACCGCAGGGGCGCGAGGCCCGCACCCGCACCGATCAGCGCGACCTTGCGCCGGCTGCGGGCCCGCGGGCTGAGCCGTCCGTAGGGGCCCTCCACGACGGCGCGGGTGCCGGGTCGGAGCATCGCGAGCGCGGCGCTGCCGTCGCCGACCGCCTGCACCGTGATGCGCAGCGTGCGGCCGTCGGGGGCGGCCGAGAGGGAGTAGGGGTTGGCGCGCGTCCAGCCGCGGCGCCCGAGGAACCGCCAGACGAGGAACTGCCCGGCCTCGACGTCGAGCAGGTCCAGGCGGCGCCCCGTGAGGTGGACCGACACGACGCCGGGTGCCTCGGGCACGAGGTGGGTGACCCGCAGGTCGTGACGCAGGGTCCGGGTCAGCGGCAGCGCGACCCGCCAGACGAGCACGGCAGCGGCGATCAGGCCCCAGGCGCTCCACCAGAACACGGTGCGGGCGGTCGAGGACACCAGGTCCTGGCCGGTCCACAGCTGGTGGGGTAGCGCGAGCCCGACGCCGAGGTAGGCGTAGAGGTGCAAGAGGTGCCACGACTCGTAGCGCAGCCGACGGCGCGCCGCCCGGACGCTGGTCACCACGACCATCACCAGGCACAGGCTGCCGGCGGCGGCGAGCAGCATGCCGGGGTAGTCGACGGTGAGGTCCCACAGCGTCGCGGGGCTGTCGAGCAGCGACCCGGCGGCGTACCCCCAGGTGACGAGCACGACGTGCGCCACCATGAGCGCGAACGACGTGAAGCCGACGACGCGGTGGATGCGGGCCAGCCGGTCCTGGCCGTACGCCGCCTCGAGCGCCGGCACCCGGGCCATCAGCAGCACCTGGGCCAGCAGCAGCACCGAGGAGACCAGCCCGGTCAGCCGACCGAGCGAGGTGAGCCCGTCACCCCAGTCGCCGAGGTCCTGCAGGCCGGCGCCGGACACCCACCAGTAGGTGACGAGCAGCAGGCTCAGCCACAGGGCTGCTCCCGCCGTCTGCCGGACGGTCGCGTCGTGGCGCGCCCGGTGGTCGAGCACAGGCGGCGTCCGCGGGTCCAGGGCGATCGGGCGCGGGGCGGTCAGGCTCATGCCCTGACTGTGCGGTGGCGACCTGGGTGTGCGACCCGTGGCGTCTGTGCGTCACCTGTGGACGCGAGTGCGTCGTGGGAGAACGGGGCGCTGGCGACCGGTCATTCGTTGCTCAGGGCTGAGCGCGCGAGCACCCGCAGCGCGAGGTCGGTCGTGTCGGCGACCCCCAGGTAGCCCACGACGCGTGCCACGACGTCGGGATCCAGCGGCAGGCGCCCGGGGGAGTCGTCGCCGGTCGTCAGCCCGAGATCGACGTCGTCGCGGCTGGTCATCATGGCGCGGTTGAACTCGAACTGCTCCCGCGCGCCCTCCGCGGTGAGCTTGCGCAGCGCCCCCGCCCCGGTACGCCGTCCGCCGGACTCCGCGGCGAAGGAGTCGAGCGTGGCCACCAGGTTGGCGCCCCCGGCGTGCTCGATGTCGGCCCAGACCTCCTGCATGGAGCCCATGCCCGCCAGCAGCAGCGCCGCGGACTTCTCGCCGATGCCGGCGACGCCTGGCAGGTTGTCGCTGGCGTCGCCGCGCAGCGCCGCGTAGTCGAGGTAGTGCTCGGCTGCGACGCCGTACATCGTGAAGAGCCGGGCGGGGTCGAGGAGCGGAGAGCCGTGGATGCCGCCGTCGATCAGGCGCAGCACCCGCGTCGTCCCGCTGAGGTGGGCGAAGGTGTCGCGGTCGGAGGTGATGACGACGCACTGCCAGCCCTCGCGCTCGGCCCACGCGGCCGCCGACGCGCTGACGTCGTCGGCCTCGAGCCCCTCGGGGGTGACGGTGTGCAGCCCGGCCGCGTCGAGCATGGCGGCGGCCCGGTCGAGCTGGTCGACGAGCTCGGGCTGCTTCTCGGCCCGACCCGCCTTGTAGGCCGGGTAGGTCGTGGTCCGCACCGAGGACCGGCGGTCGTCGAAGCCGAGGACGAGCCGGTCGGGGTCGAACCGGTCGACCGCCTCGATGACCTGGCGCAGCATGCCGTTGAGGGCCCATGCCGGCCGGTTGCCGAGGTCGCGCAGGTCCGAGCCCACGCGGGCGTGGTGGTTGCGGTGCAGCAGCGACGGCGCGTCGACCGCGAGGAGGAGCGCCATGCCCCGCAGCCTAGGCCACGCCCAGGGAGCGGGTCAGGACGCACGAAAGGCCCCGACCGCGAGCGGTCGGGGCCTTTCGAGTGAGATCAGGAAACGCGAACGTTCTCAGCCTGGGGACCCTTGGGGCCCTGGGCGAGGTCGAACTCGACCTTCTGGTTCTCGTCGAGCGACTTGTAGCCGCTGGTCTGGATCGCGGAGAAGTGGACGAAGACGTCCTCGCCGCCGCCATCCTGAGCGATGAAGCCGAAGCCCTTGTCAGCGTTGAACCACTTGACGGTGCCCTGAGCCATGATCTTGTTCCTTTGTTCGGTGCCGAGAACACTGTGCTCTCGAGCCGCTGAAGACATTCACCGTGCTGATGTCCAGCGAACCGAATACCAGAAGTACGAACTATGGGCCGCGACTTGGTGCGCGGCACCGGATGGCCTGCAGCGCCATCCCTTCAACATCTCCGAGCGTAGCCCCTCGATGGCTGAAGGGGAACTTCGGCACGGTCCTTTGTGGAAACGACCTCGGCCGAAGGTCGATCAGGCGACGCCGATCTGCTGCGAGCAGGACGGCCACGCGCCCCACCCCTGGTCGTTCAGGATCCGCTCGGCCACCTTGATCTGCCCGGCCTTGCTGGCCTTGTCGGGCCGCGGGGCGATCCAGTGACCGCGGTAGGCCGCCCAGGTGTCCCCGCTGATCTGCAGCCCGCCGTAGTAGCCGTTGCCGGTGTTGATGTCCCAGTCCTGCCCGGACTCGCACTCGGCGAGCCGGTTCCAGGTGCGCTGGCTCTCGAGGGCGGAGGCGGGTGACTGGGTCTGGGTCGCCAGCGGTACGGCGGTGAGGGCGGCGACGGCGGCTGTGCTGATGATGGTGCGCATGCGCATGTGATGTCTCCGGGACGCCGACGGAGCACGTCGACGGCGGCTCCGCTCCTGCCCACGACCACCGACGATGCGGTGGATCGCGTTCGACCGCCGGCCGGGCAGGAGGGGCGTGACCGGCGGACGTCCCGCAGACCGCGGGACCGGGCGACCGTAGGCAGGTGGCCGGCGCGGCTTCAAGGGACTGCGGTGTTGCTCACGATGCCCAGGTGGTCCGGGTCACAGCGCCTCGCCGCAGGGGCAGGCGCCAGGGACGGCTCGGCAGGCTCGAAGGTTCGAGTCACCAGATGGCACGGATCTTCGACCCAGGAGCTCGGTCTGCCCTGCTGAGCGCGGCGACCCGCCGCTCGACGAAGCGCTCCTCGGCGGCGAGGAGCTCGGCGAGGACCTGGGCTACGGACCGGTCGACTGCTCCTCCCGGATCGCGTTGGGTGACCGCGAGTGTGCCGACGGCGTAGAGCCAGAACGGTGCGCCCACGAGACCGAGCAGCGAACCCACCCCGTCGAGCGTCATGCTGAAGAAGTCACCTCAGGTCAGGAGACGCGCAGCGCCCCCCGGCTGCCGGTGAGGCTGCCGAGGGGCGGTCGCGATCGGGGTCGATCAGATGTCGTAGTAGAGCTCGAACTCGTGCGGGTGCGGGCGCAGCTGGACCGGGGCGATCTCGTGCACGCGCTTGTAGTCGATCCACGTCTCGATCAGGTCGGGCGTGAACACGTTGCCGGCCGTCAGGTAGTCGTGGTCGGCCTCGAGGGCGTCGAGGACCGCGCCGAGGGAGGTCGGCACCTGGTCGATCTCGGCCATCTCGTCCGGCGGGAGCTCGTAGATGTCCTTGTCGATCGGGGCGGCCGGCTCGATCTTGTTCTTGATGCCGTCGATGCCGGCGAGCAGCAGGGCCGAGAAGGCCAGGTAGGGGTTGGCCGACGGGTCCGGGAAGCGGGTCTCGATGCGCTTGGCCTTGGGGTTGGAGCCGGTGATCGGGATCCGGACCGACGCCGAGCGGTTGCGCGAGGAGTAGACCAGCGAGATCGGCGCCTCGAAGCCGGGGACCAGGCGGTGGAACGAGTTCACCGTCGGGTTCGTGAAGGCCAGCAGCGACGGGGCGTGCTTGAGGATGCCGCCGATGTACCAGCGCGCCATGTCGGACAGCCCGCCGTAGCCGGTCTCGTCGTAGAACAGCGGCTCGCCGCCGTTCCACAGCGACTGGTGGACGTGCATGCCGGAGCCGTTGTCGCCGAAGATCGGCTTGGGCATGAAGGTGACCGACTTCTGGTTGGCCCACGCCGTGTTCTTGATGATGTACTTGAACTTCATCACGTCGTCGGCGGCCTTGAGCAGCGTGTCGAAGCGGTAGTTGATCTCGGCCTGGCCGGCCGTGCCGACCTCGTGGTGGGCGCGCTCGACGAGCAGCCCGCTGGCCTCGAGGTTCTTGACCATCTCGTCGCGCAGGTCGGTGTAGTGGTCGTAAGGCGCGACCGGGAAGTAGCCGCCCTTGAGGCGGGTTTTGTAGCCCAGGTTGTCGCCCTCGGCGCCGGAGTTCCACCAGCCCTCGACGGAGTCGATGTGGTAGTAGCTCTCGTTGACGCCGGTCGAGTAGCGGACCTTGTCGAAGATGTAGAACTCGGCCTCGGGCGCGAAGAACGCGGTGTCGGCGATGCCCGTGGTGGACAGGTAGGCCAGCGCCTTGCGGGCGATGTTGCGCGGGTCGCGCGAGTAGGGCTCGCCGGTGATCGGGTCGTGGATGAAGAAGTTGATGACCAGCGTCTTCGCCGTACGGAACGGGTCGAGGTAGGCCGTCGTCGGGTCCGGGAAGAGCGACATGTCGGACTCGTTGATGGCCTGGAAGCCACGGATCGAGGAGCCGTCGAAGCCGAGGCCGTCGTCGAAGACGCTCTGGTCGAAGGACGACACCGGGACGGTGAAGTGCTGCATGATGCCGGGCAGGTCGCAGAAGCGGACGTCGATCATCTCGACGCCCTCGTCCTTCACGTAGGCGAGCAGCTCGTCGCTGTCTTTGAACATTCGTCCTCCTTGGCTGCGCCATCGTGGGGGCAGCCGAACGCGTGGCAGTGGTGCTCGAAAGGTAACTCTCGGGCTGTTTCCCGACCGTATCCGGTTTGTTTCCACGGCGTAACAGGTGTCTCCACCGCTGGTCGCGACCGGCCACGCGGTCGCCCGCACCGCCTGCCGCCTAGGCTGACCACGTGAACGACGCCATCCCCACCGCGTCCTGGGGGCGTCGGATCCTCGCCCTACTGGTCGACTGGATCGCCTCGACCCTCGTGGCGATCGTCGTCGTGGGCGGGGCCGAGGACTACTTCGAGCCGGGCAGCCCGGGCACGTTCGTCACCCTGGGCGTCTACGTGCTCGAGAGCGTGGTCTTCACCTGGCTGCTGGGTGGGTCGTTCGGCAAGATCGCGACCCGGCTGCGCGTCGTACCGGCCGACGGGGTGCTGCGCCCGATCAACCCGCTGCGTCTGCTCCTGCGCCAGGTGCTGGTCGCCCTGGTGATCCCGCCGCTGGTCTTCCGACCCGACGGCCGTGGGCTGCACGACGTCGTCGCGGGCACGGCGACGGTCACGATCGACACGTTCCGGGCGTTGGTCGCCGCGACCCCGCAGGGGCGCGTCGGCCGATAGTCGGCGGTCGCGAGGATCAGCGGCCGCGCATGTTGCCGCGCATGCCCTTCATCGACGTCGGCACGGGGCCGCGCGGCAGGGGGATGCGGGGGCGCTGGGCGTCGAGTGCCTTGAGCCGCTGCAGGATGTCGGTGATCTCGGCCGGCTTGACCTGGCGGCCGAGCTTCTGGACGTGGCGCACGAGCTTGGGCAGCGGGACCTGACCCTCGTCGTTGCCGACGACGACCTCGTGGATGGGCGTGGCGAAGGCGACCCGCTCGTGCTTCTTGCGCTCGGAGACCATCAGCGCCCGCAGCCGGTGGGCGTTGCCCTCGCCGACCAGGACGATTCCGGGAGGCCCGACCACGCGGTGGACCATGTCCTGCTGCTTGGTGAAGCCGACCATCTGCTCGACGTTCCAGCCGCGACGCAGCATGGTCAGCGCCTGCGCGCCGCCGCCGACGCGGCCGTCGAGACGGTGGTAGGCCGCGCGCTGGGCGCGTCGGCTGAAGACGATCATCGTGCCGAGCACGCCCATCAGGACGCCGATCAGGATCGCGATGACCAGGCCGAAGGTGCCGGGCCCGCCGAAGGCGAGGAAGACCAGCGCGAAGCCGATCGCGCCGAACACCACGAACGCCCCGAGCATCCAGAGCCCGAGTCGAGGGTCGTGCTCCTTCGACATCCGGTAGGTCTCGACGATCTGACGACTCCGACTCATCTTGGTCGGGTCGGTCTCCTTGACCTTCGGGGTCTTCGGGGACTTGGGGGCCTTGGGCTCCTTGGCCATGGGTGTCGCTGCCTCGCTCTTGTGCTCGATCGGGCGGAACGTCGGTCAGACGGTCGCGCGGGCGTCCATCGCCTGACGGTACAACCGACCGGCACGGTAGGACGAACGCACGAGCGGGCCCGAGAGCACCCCGGAGAACCCGATCTCCTCGGCCTCGGCGGCGAGCTCGACGAACTCCTCGGGCTTGACCCAGCGCTCGACGGGGTGGTGGCGCACCGAGGGGCGGAGGTACTGGGTGACGGTGATGAGCTCGCACCCGGCGCCGTGCAGGTCGCGCAGGGCCTGCGAGACCTCCTCACGGGTCTCGCCCATGCCGAGGATGAGGTTGGACTTGGTGACCAGGCCGAAGTCGCGGGCCGCGGTGATCACGTCGAGGGAGCGCTCGTAGCGGAACGCCGGACGGATCCGCTTGAAGATGCGCGGCACCGTCTCGACGTTGTGGGCCAGCACCTCGGGCCGCGACTCGAAGACCTCCGCCAGCTGCTCGGGGCGGCCGTTGAAGTCGGGGATCAGGTTCTCGACCCCGATGCCGGGGTTGAGCTCGTGGATCATCCGCACGGTCTCGGCGTAGAGCCAGGCGCCGCCGTCGGGCAGGTCGTCGCGGGCCACGCCGGTGATGGTGGCGTAGCGCAGCTGCATCTTCTGCACCGACTCGGCGACGCGACGGGGCTCGTCGCGGTCGAGCGGGTCGGGCTTGCCGGTGTCGATCTGGCAGAAGTCGCAGCGCCGGGTGCACTGCTCGCCACCGATGAGGAAGGTCGCCTCGCGGTCCTCCCAGCACTCGAAGATGTTGGGGCAGCCCGCCTCCTGGCAGACGGTGTGGAGGCCCTCGTCCTTGACCAGCTTCTGCAGCGCGTTGTATTCGGGACCCATCTTGGCGCGGGTCTTGATCCACTCGGGCTTGCGCTCGATCGGGGTCTCGGCGTTGCGGACCTCGAGGCGTAGCAGCTTGCGGCCCTCGGGAGTGGGGTTGGTCGGCAGGGAGGTGGTGCTCACTTCGTCGATCCTACGTCGCTCGCGGGCACTCACCGGTCGGCCGGGTAGCCGTCGCGGAGCAGGTCGACGAGCGCCGGGGCCGACGGCTGCCAGCCGAGCGACCTGGCCGCCGGGGCCGAGGACCGCTGGTCGAGCAGGAGGGCCTCGGCGAAGGCCGGTCCGAAGCGGCCCGAGGCCTCCTCGGCGCTGCCGCGCACGACGGAGCCGTCCGGGCCCACGACGGCCTCGCCGAGCTCGCGGACGGTCGGGTTGGTGCCGCTGGCGCCGACGTACGCCGATCCGCCCGGGGCGTTGCCGAGGACGTGCAGGTAGAGGTCGGCGAGGTCGTCGACGTGCACGGTCGGCCAGTGCTGCTCACCGCTGCCGATCAGCACCAGGGCACCGGAGTCGTCACGCGGCCCGCCCGCGAGCATCGCGGGGATGCCGGCGCCGTGGCCGTAGACGATGCCGGGCCGCACGACCGACGCGCGGACGTCGGCGGCCAGGAGCCGCTCCTCGCCGGCGGGCCGCCACGAGGTGATCGCGGGCGGCTGCTGCGGGTCGTCGTCGCGGATGTCGGAGCCCTCGCCGTAGGTCCAGACGCCGCCGGTGTGCACGAACGGCTTGTCGGTGCCGGCGAACGACCCCAGGACCGCGTCGATGACGGAGTCGTTGAGCGCCGGGTCGTTCTCGTCGCTGCCGGCCGCGGTGTGGATGGCGCCCTGCACGGTGTCGAGCTGGCCGCGCAACCAGCCGGTGTCGAGCAGGTCCCCGACGACCGGGGTCACCCCGACCGCCCGGACCGCTGCGGCCCTCTCCTCGCTGCGCACCACGGCACGGACCTCGTGGCCCGTCGCCAGCAGTCGTTCGAGCACGGCGTTGCCGATGTAGCCGGTCGCCCCGGTCAGCAGGATCTCCATACCTGGCCCAACGGGTCGGGACGGTAGGTATTCCGGCCGGGACAGGCCTGCGGCTCAGGGCACGTCGCGCCGGCGGTAGGAGACGGCCGAGGCCCCCACGACCACGGGTGTCAGGATCGCGAGGTAGCCGAGCCCCTGACCCAGGCTGCGCCTTCTCTCCGAGGCGCAGTCGCCGGTGTCGTCGTAGCTCGTGTCGGAGTAGCACGACTCGGGCACGTCGACGTAGTACGTCGTGCCGTCCTGGATCACGGCGGAGACGTTGACGGTCGGGTCGACCCAGCCGGGGTCGTCGGCGAAGAACGAGATGAGCAGGCCGCCGGCCACCGCGATCCCGAGCAGCAGCCCCAGGGTGAAGACGGTGCTGCGGGACAGCATGGTGATCGCGAACCCGGCCAGGGCGGCCAGTGCGGCGACGCCGGCGCCGCGCCAGCCCTGCTCGAGGCCGGCGAGGAGAGCCCCGTCGGGAACGTGCACCCCGGCGAGCTGGAAGCGGGCCGCCAGGACGAACCAGAACGCAGAGAGGCCCACGGCCGCAGCGACCCCGGTCGCGGCGGTCACCGCGACCGCCTTCGCACCCCACACCCGCAGCCGTCGGGACTCGAAGAGCAGCTGGTTGCCCATCGACCCGGTGTTCCAGTCGTGGCCGACGAACGTCGTGCCGATGAGGATGGCGATCATCCCGACGAAGACGGCCGCCACGTAGCCGGAGTCCTCGCGCTCGTAGGCGAGGTCGAGCGAGGAGGGCAGGAACTGCTCGGGGACCGGGGCGTAGGAGTCGCGGCAGGCGCCTTCGACGTCCTCGATCGCGGTGCCGACGTAGTCGTCGGGATTGGCGATGCAGTCCTCGATCGAGTCCTGGACGTAGGGCTGCTGCGCCTCGCGCTCAGCCGCGGCGACGGCCTGCTCGTAGGCGTCGGGACTTGGGGGAGCGAGCTCGGCGACCTTGACGATCGCGAGCACCACGGGGACGAGGACGGTCGCGGCCAGGAGCAGCAGGACGGCCCGGCGCCACCGCAGGCGGGTGAGCTCGACACGAAGGAGCCTCATGCGGCACCGTCCCCGGTGGCGGTCTGGTGGCCGAGGGTGTCGGTCGTGGTGAGCTCGAGGAAGACCGACTCGAGGTCTCGGCGCAGCGGCGTCAGCGAGGTCAGCCAGATGCCGGCCTCGCCGAGGGTCCGGGTGACCAGGGCCGGGTCGTCGGTCTCGACGCGCAGCCCCTCGTCGACCGGTGTCGCGGCGAGGCCGGCGGCGGCGAGCGCCCGGGTGGCCGGGCCGGGATCGGCCACGGTGACGGCGTACGCCGTCGCACCGCCGCCGATGAGGTCGTCGACGCGTCCGGAGGCCAGCAGCCGGCCGTTGCCGATGATCGTGGCCGAGGTGCAGACCTGCTGCACCTCGGCGAGGATGTGCGAGCTCAGCAGCACGGTGACCCCGCGCTCGCCGAGGTCGCGGATGGTCTCGCGGATCTCGCGGATCCCTGCGGGGTCCAGGCCGTTGGTGGGCTCGTCGAGGATCAGCAGCTGGGGGTCCTTGAGCAGCGTCGCGGCGATCGCCAGGCGCTGCTTCATGCCGAGTGAGTAGGACTTGTAGCGGTCCCGGTCGCGCCCGGTGAGCCCGACGGTCTCCAGGGCCTGGTCGACCTGGGTGTCCGGGGCGCCGATGCTGCGCGAGAGCAGCAGCAGGTTGCGGCCCCCGGTGAGGTGGGGGGAGAACTTCGGCGACTCCACGACCGCACCGACGCGGTCGATCACCGCGGGCAGGTGCGCGGGAACCACCTGGCCGAAGAGCCGCATCTGGCCACCGGTGGCGCGGGCCAGGCCCAGCAGCATCCTGATCGTCGTGGTCTTGCCCGATCCGTTGGGCCCCAGGAAGCCGTGCACCCCGCCAGCGGGCACGGCCAGGTCGAGGTCGTGCACCGCGACCCGGGTCCCGCGGCGCCCGCGGAACTCCTTGCGCAGCCCGATGGTCTCGATCACCAGCTCACTCACACGTGCTCCTCGTCGTCGGCGGACGACATCAGACCACGGCCGGCCGCCGGATCACGGGTACGCCGCGCGGGCCACCGCCGGCGCGTCAGCGGCGAGCGGTCAACCGCCGGGACGGACCAGCTCGATGCGCGGCGCGCGGCCGGGCTCGGGGCGCGGCTCGTAGTCGGGCGTGGCGTCGTACGGCGCCCAGGCGAGCAGGTCTCGCAGGTGCCGCTCGACCAGGGGGAGGACGTCGGGCACCGTGACCGGTCGGCCGGTCTCGACCGACAGCGTCGTGACGCCGGCGTCGGCGATGCCGCAGGGGACGAACCGGTCGTACCAGGACAGGTCGACGTCGCAGTTGAGCGAGAAGCCGTGCATGGTCACGCCGCGGCTGACGCGGATGCCGAGGGCGGCGACCTTGCGCTCGGGCAGGCCGCGCTCGACGTCGGCGCGCAGCCACACGCCGCTGCGGCCGGGCACGCGCGCGGTCTCGACGCCGAGGTCGGCGCACACGGCGATCAGGGCCTCCTCGACGCGCCGGACGTAGTCGACGACCTTGACGTGGTCGGGCAGCGCGACGATCGGGTAGCCGACGAGCTGACCCGGCCCGTGGAAGGTGATCTTGCCGCCGCGGTCGACGTCGACCACCTGGGCGCCGCCGGGATCGGCCGGTCGCTCGTGGGCGTCGGTGCGCTTGCCCGCGGTGTAGACCGGCGGGTGCTCGAGCAGGAGCACGGTCGGGGGGCGGGAGCCCTCGACGACCCCGGCGTGCACGGCACGCTGGAGGTCCCACGCGGCGAGGTAGTCGACGGCGTCGGACCCGAGCCCGGCGACCTGGAAGCTCAGCACCCGCTCAGCCTACGCGCGTCGTGCGCGGGGGGCCGGGGTGCCCGCGGGCCTGTGGATGACCTCGGCACGGTGGGTCGGATCTCGGCTCTACTGGAGCCATGTCGACCCGGACCCTCACGCGCGTGCTGCTCAGCGTGCTGGCCGGTGGGCTCTGCGGGGTGGTCGTGACCTGCGGCGTGCTGGTGCTGGGTGTCGCCGACGACGGTGACGGCGGTGTCGGGGACCCGACGACGGTGCCGCGCCTTGCGCCTGAGCAGTCCGCCACCCCGTCCGCGCACCCGCGTCACCGGGCGCGCGAGGTGCTCCGCCGGTGGGACGCCGACCGGGAGCGGGCCTGGAGGCGCGCCGACCCGGCCGCGCTGGCCCGGCTCTACACGCCGGGGTCGGTCGCCGGAGCCCGTGACATCGCGATGCTGCGCGCCTGGACCCACCGCGGCGCCCGCGTCACCGAGCTCACCACGCAGGTGCTGCGGCTGCAGGTGTTGTCCGATCGCGGACGACGGTTGGTGCTGGTGGTCACCGACCGGGTCGCGCAGGTCGGGGTCGCGGGGGTGGCGAGCGTCGGTGGCCTGCCGCGCGACCGGCCCTCGACCCGGCGGATCGTGCTGGTCCGCACCGCCGGCCGCTGGCGGGTGGCGTCGGTCAGTCCCCAGCCGCCAGCGCGGTCCTGAGGGTCGACTCGAGGTCGGGGTCGGCGAAGACGAACCCCGAGGCCAGCAGCGCCGCGGGCCGCACGTTGAGCGACCCGAGCAGCTCGGGAGCCATGGCTCCGCCGGCGACCCTGAGGGCCGCGCCCGGCACCCGCATGAAGGCGGGGCGTCGTACGGCGGAGGCGAGGGCCCGGGTGAACTCGGCGTTGGTGGGCGCCTGGGGCAGGCACAGGTTGACCGGGCCAGACACGTCCGGGTGCTCGGCGAGGTGGACCACGGCCCCGACCCAGTCGCGTAGCGAGATCATCGGCATGTGCTGGCGACCGTTGCCCATCCGGCCGCCGAGGCCGGCCTTGAAGAGCAGCCGCAGCGGCTGCAGCGGGGCCGCGCGCCGATCCATCACCGGCGCGGTGCGCAGCACGCAGACCCGGGCTCCGGCCGCCACCGCCGGGTCGGCCGCGGCCTGCCACTCACGGGTCACGTCGGTCAGCAGGGCGTGCCCGCGGGTGTCGGAGGCCTCGGTCAGCACCGCCGAGCCGTGGTCGCCGTAGTAGGAGATGCCGTTGCCGGCCAAGTACGCCGGCCGGTGCTCGGACCCGGCACCGGCGATGGTCTCGGCGAGGAGCCGCGTGGTCACCACCCGGCTCTCGCGCAGCTCGCGGGCCCACTTCTTGGAGTGCGGGTTGCCGAGGGTGGGGGCACCGGCGAGGTTGACGACGACGTCGGCGGTGCGCACCAGGGTGCGGTCGACCTGCCCGGCGTACGGGTCCCAGGTGGACTCGTCGGGCCCGGCCGCCTCGCGGCGTACGAGCGAGGTGACGCGGTGGCCGCGCTCGCGCAGCGCCTCGCGCAGGTGGTGGCCGAGGAAGCCGGAACCGCCGGCGAGCACGATCGAGAGGGGAGTCGACATGTCCTCAGCCTCCCAGACCGGGGCTCACCCGGAGGTTGTGCGCTCGGGCACGATGGGTGACGACCACCCCCACCGACCCGTGAAGGAACCGCATGCCCATCTGGAACCGACTCCGCCAGGCCACCCAGGACATGCAGGCGCAGCTGCTGTCGAAGAAGAACGACCTGCAGAGCGGCGCGTTCCGCGACGCGAGCATGGCGATGTGCGCCCTGGTCGCGGCCGCCGACGGCACCGTCGATGCCGCCGAGCGCCAGAAGGTGTCGAGCCTGATCACCTCCAACGCCGCGCTCGGCAACTTCCCGCCCGACACCCTGAGCAGCCGCTTCGAGGACAACTGCAACAAGCTGGCCGCCGACTACCAGCTCGGCAAGGTCGAGCTCGTCCAGCTGGTCGGCAAGACCAAGAAGAAGCCCGCCGAGGCACGCGCGGTCATCCAGATCGGCATCATCATCGGCGGCGCCGACGGCAACTTCGACGACCAGGAGAAGGCCGTCGTCCGCGAGGCCTGCCACGCCGTCGGCATCGACCCCTCGGAGTTCGAGCTCTAGTCCTGCCCGAGATCACATCACATCGACCCGTCGCCCATGGGCGACGGGTCGATGTCATTTCTGCGCTGACCCGTCGCCCATGGGCGACGGGTCAGCGGGGTCTCGACCCGCGGTCGCGCCCGAGCAAGCTCGGTCGCGCGCTCGCTCGACCTCTTCGGGTCACGACGACGGACGCCCCCACGAGCAAGCTCGCGGGGGCGTCCGTCGTCGTGCCTCAGACCTCAGATCTCGAACTGGCCGGCCTCGAGGCGCTTCTTGACGTCCTGCAGGAACCGACCGGCGTCGGCGCCGTCGATCAGCCGGTGGTCGTAGGTCAGCGCGAGGTAGACCATGTGGCGCACCGCGATCGTCTCGCCGAGATTGGGGTCGTCGATCACGACGGGACGCTTGACCACCGCGCCGGGCCCGAGGATCGCGACCTGCGGCTGGTTGATGATCGGGGTGTCCCACAGGGCCCCGACGCTGCCGAGGTTGGTGATCGTAAAGGTGCCCCCACCGAGCTCGTCGGGTCCGATCTTGTTGGTGCGGGTGCGCTCGGCGACGTCGGCGATCTTCTTGGCCAGACCGGCGATGGAGAGGTCGCCGGCGTCCTTGACGACCGGGGAGATCAGGCCCTTCTCGGTGTCGACGGCGAAGGCGAGGTTCTCGCGGTCGTAGTAGGTGACCGTGCCGGCGTCGGTGTCGATCGTGGCGTTGAACTTCGGGTGCTGCTTGAGGGCGTCGACCGTCGCCTTGGCGAAGAACGGCAGGTAGGACAGCTTCACGCCCTCGCGGGCCAGGAAGTCGGCCTTAGTGCGGTCGCGCAGTCGCGCGATGTTGGTGACGTCGACCTCGACGACCTGGGTGAGCTGGGCGCTGACCTGGAGCGACTCGACCACCCGCTGGGCGATGATCTTGCGCAGCCGGCTGATCTTGTCGGTCGTCCCGCGCAGCGGCGACGGGGTCACCGGGGCGGCCCCACCGGACGCCGCAGCGGCCGGAGCGGCAGCGGCCGGAGCCGCGGCGGCAGGCGCCGGGGCGGCCTGGGCCTTGGCGGCGTCGAGCACGTCCTGCTTGCGGATCCGGCCACCCACGCCCGACCCGGTCACCGAGGCCAGGTGGACGTTGTTCTGGGCGGCGAGCTTGCGCACCAGGGGGGTCACGTAGCCCGCGCCCTCGCTGCTCGACGCACGCTCGGACGAGCCGCCGGTGGGCGGGGTCTGGCTGGGGCTGCCGCTGGTGCCACCGCTCTCGGCCGCCGCCGCGGGAGCCGGGGCCGGCTCGGGCTGCTTGGGCTGCTCGGGCTGCTCGGGCTGCTTGGCCGCCGCGGGCTCCTTGGCCTTCTCGGGCGTCTCGTCGCCGGCGGGCAGCTCGCCCTTGTCCTCGGCGATCTGCTCCTCCTGCTCGGCCTTCTTCTCGGCCTGCTCGTCGTCCTTCGGCTGAGCCTCGGGAGCGGCGCTCTCGGTGACCTCGGCCGGGGAGGCGCCCTGGTCGCCGATGATCGCGAGCTCGGCACCGACCTCGACCGTCTCGTCCTCCTCGACCTTGATCTCGAGCAGCGTGCCCGCGACGGGGGAGGGGATCTCGGTGTCGACCTTGTCGGTGGAGACCTCGAGCAGCGGCTCGTCGACGGCGACGTCGTCGCCGACCTTCTTGAGCCAGCGGGTCACGGTGCCCTCGGTGACCGACTCGCCCAGCGCGGGCAGCGTCACCGCCGTACCGCTGCCGCCACCGCTGCCGCCACCGCTCGAGGGGGCGGCGTCGGACTGGTCGGACTCGGCGGCCTGGGCCTCGCCGCGCTCCTGCGCCAGGTCGCGACCGGCGCCGCCGGTGTCGGCGTCCTTGTCGGCCTCGGGCGTCTCGTCGCCGGCGGGCAGCTCGCCCTTGTCCTCGGCGATCTGCTCCTCCTGCTCGGCCTTCTTGGCGGCCTCGCCGTCGTCGGCCGGCTGGGCCTCGGGCGCGGCCGACTCGTCGGCGTCGCCGGCGGACTCGCCCTCGTCGCCGATCACCGCGAGCACGGCGCCGACCTCGACGGTGTCGTCCTCGGCGGCCTTGATCTCCAGCAGCGTGCCGGCGACCGGGGAGGGGATCTCGGTGTCGACCTTGTCGGTCGAGACCTCGAGCAGCGGCTCGTCGACCGCGACGGTGTCACCGACCTGCTTGAGCCAGCGGGTGACGGTGCCTTCGGTGACGGACTCCCCGAGTGCCGGGAGGTTGACTTCGGTAGCCATGGGTGAGCGGTTCCCCTTTGTGGAGTGGAGTCCTGAGGTTCAGGAGTGGGCGTGGAGAGGCTTGCCGGCGAGGGCCAGGTGGGCCTCGCCGAGCGCTTCGTTCTGGGTGGGGTGGGCGTGCACGAGCGGGGCGACGTCCTCGGCGTGGGCCTCCCACGAGTAGATCAGCTGGGCTTCACCGATCAGCTCGCCGACGCGGTCGCCGACGAGGTGGACGCCGATCACGGGACCGTCCTTGCGGCGGATGAGCTTGACGAACCCGGCCGTCTTGAGGATCTGGCTCTTGCCGTTGCCGCCGAGGTCGTAGACGAGGGTCTCGACCTCGTCGCCGTACGCCGCCCGCGCGGCGGCCTCGTCGAGCCCGACCGACGCGATCTCGGGGTGGGAGTAGGTCACGCGGGGGATGGCGGTCTCGTCGATCGGCCGCGGGTCGAGACCGGCGATGTCCTCGGCCACGAAGATGCCCTGCTGGAAGCCGCGGTGGGCCAGCTGCAGGCCGGGGACGATGTCGCCGACGGCGTAGACGCCCTCGACGTTGGTACGGCACCGCTCGTCGGCGAGCACGAAGCCGCGGTCCATCGCGATGCCGGCCTCGGCGTAGCCGAGGCCGTCGGTGGACGGACCGCGCCCGACGGCGACGAGCAGGAGCTCGGCCTCGATCACGCTCTGCGTGCCGTCGGCGGCCTCGACGGTCACGGCGACGCCGGCGTCGGTGGTCGCCACGCTCTGGAAGCGGGTCTGGGTGAGGAAGGCGATGCCGCGCTTGCGGAAGGCCCGCTCGAGGGCCTTGGAGGACGCCTCGTCCTCGGCGGCGACCAGGTGGGGGAGCGCCTCGACGATGGTGACCTCGGCACCGAAGCTGCGCCACACGCTCGCGAACTCGCTGCCGATCACGCCGCCACCGAGCACGACGACCGAGGCGGGCACGCGCTCGAGGCGCAGGGCGTGCTCGGAGGTGACCACGCGCTCGCCGTCGACCTCGAGGCCGGGCAGCGTGCGGGAGTAGGAGCCGGAGGCGAGCACGAGGTGGGTGCCGGTGTGGACCTCGCCGCCCACCGTGACCTGGCGCGGCCCGGTGACCGTGCCCTCGCCCTCGAGCACGGTGATGCCGCGGCTCTTGATCAGCCCGGTGAGGCCCTTGAAGAGGCGGGAGACGACGCCGTCCTTGTAGGCATTGACGCCCGGCATGTCGATGCCCTCGAGCGTGGCGCGCACCCCGAACTGGGCCGAGTCACGGGTGCTGTCGGCGACCTCGGCGGCGTGGAGCAGGGCCTTGGTCGGGATGCAGCCGACGTGCAGGCAGGTGCCGCCGAGCTTGCCCTTCTCGACCAGGCCGACGCTCAGCCCGAGCTGGGCGGCTCGCAGGGCGCATGCGTAGCCACCCGAGCCCGCTCCGAGGACGAGGACGTCGAAGTCGGCCACGCTGGTCCTTCCCTGTCTGCACGGTGTGCGGGTGCTCGACCCGCCGGAGCACCCATCCTTGCACTACGCAGAAGACCGTCGGCAAGTGCGCCTCGGGGGTGCCCCGGGGGTTCTGCCGCGCCCCGCGGCCCCGGCGGGGCAGACTGGGCACATGGCATTCCTCGACCGTTTCCGCCGCGGGTCCCGCCCGCGTGTGAGTCGTCCGACCGGTGGCGCGCGCACCGGGTCCACCACGGTGCGTGCCGCCGACAAGGTCGACGTGCTCCACCTCGAGACCTGGGTCGAGGGGCGCCGCGGCGTCGAGGGCTTCGTGGAGCCCCGCACCGCGGTCAGCGAGGTGACCCTGCTCCTGGTCGCCCACGACGGCGAGTGGACGCGACGGCGGGTGCCGTCGGTCAAGTGGGCCCACGACTTCTGCAACAAGCAGCAGGTGCCGTCGTACGACGCGGCGGTGGTCGGCATCCCGCAGCGGATGCGCGACTACAACTCACGCGTCAAGCAGCAGCGGCGCCAGCAGGGGCTGCTGCCGGACGAGCCCCTCACCTGACCGGACGGCGCGAGCCGGTCACGACCGGTGCGCGGTCGGACGTGGTCAGGACGTCGTCGAGAGCGTCCGCGCGAACTCGACCAGCGTGGTGACCGCGACGCCGGTGCCGCCGCTGGTGACGTGTCCGTGCGGCCCGCCGGAGTTGTACGACGGGCCCGCGATGTCGAGGTGGGCCCAGGGCAGCCCGGCGGTGAACTCGCGCAGGAAGGCGGCGGCGTAGAGCCCGCCGCCCCAGCGGATCCAGTCGTGCTGGGCCAGGTCGGCGATCTTGCTGGAGCGGATCCGCTCCTCCATCGCCTCGGGGATCGGCATCGGCCAGTGGTCCTCGCCGGCCGCGTCGGCGGCCGCGAGCACGGCGTCGACGACGCCCGGGTCGCCCAGCACACCGCCCACCCGGTCGCCGAGCGCGACGACCATGTGGCCGGTCAGGGTGGCGACGTCGAGGATGACGTCGGGCTCCTGCTCGGTGGCCCGCACCAACGCGTCGCCGAGCACCATGCGGCCCTCGGCGTCGGTGTTGAGGATCTCGACGGTGGTGCCGCCGTACATCGTGACGACGTCGCCGGGGCGGGTCGCGGCGGCGCCGACCATGTTCTCGGCCATCGAGGCGTACGCCGTGACGCGGATCGGCAGTCCGAGGTCGGCGATCGCCAGCGTGGCCGCGACGACCGCGGCGGCTCCGGCCATGTCGGACTTCATCTCGTGCATGTTGGCCGCGGGCTTGATCGACAGGCCGCCGGTGTCGAAGGTGATGCCCTTGCCGACCAGGGCGAGGTGCTGGGTGGCGCCCTTGGGCTCGTAGCGCAGCTCGACGAGCCGCGGCGGGGCGTCGGAGCCCTGGCCCACCGACAGGATGCCGCCGCAGCCGAGCTCGGCCAGCCGGGTCTCGTCGAGCACCTCGACCTTGACCTTGGCCGACCCGCGCGGGCGGGCCTTGACCGCGGTGACCACGGCCTCGGCGAACGACGGGGGACGCAGGTCGTTGGGCGGGGTGTTGACCCAGTCGCGGGTCAGGGACACCGCGGCGGCGAGGACCTGTCCGGTCTCGAAGGCGGCCACCACGTCCTTCTTGCGTGCGGCCGGGCTGAGCACGACGACCTCACCGGGCACCTTCGCCGCAGCGGACGACTTCTTGTAGGTCGTGAACGTGTAGCCGCCCAGCGCGTAGCCCTCGGCGACGGCCCGCACGAGCGGGGCCGAGTCGGCCGGGAGGGCCAGCGCCACGGACGCGGCGTTGGACACCGCGCGGGCTGCGGCACCCGCCGCGCGGCGTACGCCGGTCGCGGTGACCTCGGAGCCCAGCCCGACGAGCACCAGCACCGGGGAGGAGATCGTCTTGGACGTCGGCACCTTCACGACCTCGCCGGGCTTGCCGGTCACGCCGAGCGTGGCCAGCAGCGGCGCGAGCCGGCGGCCGTAGGCGGCAGCGACGTCGTCACCACCCGGGGCGAGCGTCGGGCGGGAGCCGCCCGACAGCACCCCCACGACGACGGCGTCGCATCGGGTCTTGGCGGGGCTGGCGCTGCGCAGGGTCCACGTCGTCACCCCGGGAGCCTACGGCGCGACGACCGCCGCGCCGATCATGTGGGCGCGGGGGTAGGTTTCGAGCCATGTCCGAGGCTGCCGGTCCCCCTGAGCCGCTGCGCTCGCCCCTGCACGACCGACACGCGGCGCTCGGCGCCAGGTTCGCCGACTTCGGCGGGTGGACGATGCCGCTGCAGTACGCCGGCGTGGTCGAGGAGCACACCGCCGTCCGCACCGCCGTCGGCGTGTTCGACGTCAGCCACCTCGGCAAGGCGCTGGTCGCCGGGCCCGGTGCCGCTGCGTTCGTCAACGCCACGCTGTCCAACGACCTGCGCAAGATCGCGCCCGGCCAGGCCCAGTACACGCTGTGCTGCGACGACGAGACCGGCGGCATCGTCGACGACCTCATCGCCTACTACCGCGACGACGAGCACGTCTTCCTGATCCCCAACGCGGCCAACACCGCCGAGGTCGTGCGCCTGCTGCGCGCCGCCGCGCCCGACGGCGTCGAGGTGACCGACCAGCACCGCGACTTCGTCGTGCTGGCCGTGCAGGGCCCGCGCAGCGACGAGGTGCTCGAGGCGGTCGGGCTGCCGACCGGCCACGACTACATGAGCTTCGTCGAGGCGCCGTACGCCGACAGCCAGGTCACCGTGTGCCGCACCGGCTACACCGGTGAGCGGGGCTACGAGCTCGTCGCACCCAACGCCGTCGCCGTCGAGCTGTGGGACGCGCTGCTCGCCGCCGGGGAGCCGCTGGGCGTCGCGCCCTGTGGGCTGGGCGCACGCGACACGCTGCGCACCGAGATGGGCTACCCGCTCCACGGCCAGGACATCTCGCTCTCCGTCACCCCCAACCAGGCCCGCCTGGGCTGGGCGGTCGGGTGGAAGAAGGACGCCTTCTGGGGCCGCGACGCGCTCCTGGCCGAGAAGCAGGCCGGTCCCCGGCGTCGCCTGGTCGCCCTGGAGTCGACCGGCCGGGCGATTCCCCGGCCCCACATGAGCGTGTCGCTGACGCCCGACGTGCTGCTCGGCGAGATCACGTCCGGCACGTTCTCGCCGACGCTCAAGAAGGGCATCGCGCTCGCCCTGCTGTCGACCGTCGTCGACCCCGAGGCCCAGGTGGGCGTCGACGTCCGCGGCCGTCGTGAGCTCTTCCAGGTCCGCCCCCTGCCCTTCGTCGACACCTCCGTGCGGGAGTCCTGAGCCGTGAACCTCCCCGACCAGCCGCCCACCTTCCGCCGTCCCACGGTCGCCGAGCGCCCCTGGGCCTGGCGGCTCGAGGACGCCGCCGGGGCCGAGGTCACCCCCACCGGCGACCACGTCGACGGCCTGGTCGAGCAGCGCTTCGCCAGTCAGGCCGATGCCGAGTCCTGGGTCGGCGAGCTCTTCGGTGAGCTCGCCGCCGCCGGGGTCGACCAGGTCACCTTGTTCGAGCACGACCGTCGGGTCTACGGGCCCATGTCACTGCACCCCTAGCCGGACCTGGTCGGACGGGGGCGACGGCGGTGGGCCACGACGACGAGCTCTCCTCCTTCGCCGCCGCCCGCTGGCCCGTCGTCGTGCGCACCCTCGTGCTCCTCGGCGCCCCGCCGTCGTACGCCGCCGAGCTGGCGGTCACCGCCGTCGGCGGGTTCCTCGGGCGGCTCGGCGGCCGGTCCGACGAGGACTCGTGGCTCGACCTCGACACCGTCCTGGTCGCCGAGACCATCGAGGCCTGGGAGTCCGACCGCACCGCCTGGTGGGACCGACCGCCGCCGCCGTCGTCGTCGTCGCGTGACGACGACGGGCGCGACGGCGAGAGCGACGACCTCGGGTTGCGCCGGGCCCTCGACGAGCTCGACACCCTGACGCCGGCCGCCCGGGCCCGGCTGGTGGCCGCCGCGGCGGGGCTGTCCCGCGAGCAGGTCGAGGACGCCCTGGGTCCCGACCCCGACCTCGGGTGGAGCGGAGCCGGGACCGCCCGGGCCGGCCCCGACCTGGCGGCTCTCGCGCGCGGCGTACCGGTCGGAGTGGCGCGGGTCGACTCGGCGCACGCCCTCGTCCGGCAGTCCACCCGGAACTGCCGCACGGTCGCCGTGACGACGCTGGTCCTCGCCCTGGTGCTCGCGGCCGTGCTGACCTACGTCGTGCTGGCCCGCGACCCGCAGCCCGCGCCGTCCCCGACACCTCCCGGCAGCACCGGCGCGACCCCCGTCCCGGGCAGCGCCGGGGTCGCACCCGGGAGCCGGGGCGTGCCCGTGGCGTGGTCCGACGGCCGCGTGGTCCACCTGCCCGACGACGGCGACCGGACCGACCGCCGCGACCGACGCCCCTCCGGCGTCCTGCTGGCCGGGGTGACGTCGCTGGCCGGCACCGACCGGGGCGTCGTGACGACCGACGGCGCCGGCCGCGTCGTCCAGGTCCACACCGGCGGCGAGGTCACCACGCTCGGTCGTACGGCGCCCGGGCGGCAGGCGGTCGCGACCGGCTCGGTGGCGTCGTGGGTGCAGGCCGGCACGGGCGAGCTCGTCGTCCAGGTCCTGGGTGGTGGCCGAGACCAGGTCGCCGTCGGCCGCGGCGCCCGGGTCGTGGCGATCGACGGCTCCCGGGTCTACGCCGAGACCGCCACGGGGTCGGTCGTCGTGACCGCCCGCCCGACCGGCACCCGGGGCCTGCGCGGGGTGCGGGCCCGTCGCTCGGCGCTGCTCGACGTCGCGTCCGACGTCCGGGTGGGCCGCCGGCTCGACGGGCTCCTGGAGGTCGCGGTGCCCGGCGGTGCCCGCTTCGAGGTCGCGGGCGAGGGGGCCGTGCTGTCCGACGACGGGCGCTTCCTCGCCCTGCGCACCGGCGCGACCCTGACCCTGCTCGACGTCGGCCGGCAGGAGCCCGTCCCCCTCCCTCTGCCCGCGGACGCCGTGGTGGTCGACGCGTCGTTCGACGACGACGGCGGGCTCGTGCTGGCGATGCGACGCGGTCCGTCGCTCATCCCCGACGGCTACGGCGACCGGGACGCCCGCCCCGGCTACGACCTGGTCGCGTGCTCCGTGCCCGAGGTGGCGTGCGAGGTGCGTGAGAGCACCTACGACGTCGACCGGCCCCCCGTGCTGTCCCACTGACGACGAACGCTGGGGCAGACTCCAGCCGTGCCCGCCTTCCGCCAGGTCGACGTCTTCTCCAGCGAGCCGCTGCTCGGCAACCCGGTCGCGGTCGTCCACGACGCCGACGCCCTCACCGACGAGCAGATGGCCGCCTTCGCCCGGTGGACCAACCTGTCCGAGACGACCTTCCTGCTGTCGCCGTCGGCGCCCGGCGCCGACTACCGGGTCCGCATCTGGACCCCCGGCGGCGAGCTGCCGTTCGCCGGCCACCCGACCCTCGGCTCGGCGCACGCCTGGCTCGAGGCCGGGGGAGCGCCGGCGTCCACCGACGTGGTCGTGCAGGAGTGCCCGGCCGGGTTGGTCGACGTACGCCGGGAGGAGCGGTTGACCTTCGCGGCTCCGCCTCTCGTGCGCTCGGGTCCGGTCGCCGAGCCCGACCTCGCGCACGCCCTCCGGGTGCTGGGGCTCGCGCCCGACGACCTCGTGGAGGCGGCCTGGATCGACAACGGGCCGGGTTGGATGGGCCTGCTCGTCACCGACGCCGAGACGGTGCTGGCGTGCCGACCCGACTACCGCGCCTTCGACGACCTCAAGGTCGGGATCGTCGGGCCCTGGCGCGAGGGCGCGGGTCCCGACGGGTGCGCCGTCGAGGTGCGGGCGTTCTGCCCGGGCTACGGCCCCGAGGAGGACCCGGTGACCGGCTCGCTCAACGCCGGCATCGGCCAGTGGCTCGGTGGACGGGTGCTCCCGTCGTCGTACGTCGCCGCGCAGGGCACGGTGCTGCAGCGACGGGGGAGGGTCCACGTGACGCGTGTGGACGACGTGGTCTGGGTCGGCGGGGACACCCGGACGACGGTCGTCGGAACGGTCGGTCTCGGCGACTAGCCTGAGACCGTGCGCGCCTACCTCGACCTCGTCCAACGCGTCCTCGACGAGGGCGTCGAGAAGGCGGACCGCACCGGCACCGGCACCCTCTCGGTCTTCGGCCACCAGCTGCGCTTCGACCTGACCGAGGGCTTCCCGCTGGTGACGACCAAGAAGGTCCACACGCGCTCGATCTTCGCCGAGCTGCTGTGGTTCCTGCGCGGCGACACCAACGTCAAGTGGCTGCAGGACCGCGGCGTCACCATCTGGGACGAGTGGGCCGACGCCGACGGCGACCTCGGGCCCGTCTACGGCTACCAGTGGCGCTCGTGGCCGACGCCCGACGGCCACCACGTCGACCAGATCGCCCAGGTCGTCGAGCAGATCCGCGCCGACCCCGACTCCCGCCGCCACGTCGTCTCGGCCTGGAACGTCGCCGACATCCCCGCCATGGCGTTGGCGCCGTGCCACACGATGTTCCAGTTCTACGTCGCCGACGGCCGGCTCTCGTGCCAGCTCTACCAGCGCTCGGCCGACGTCTTCCTCGGTGTCCCGTTCAACATCGCGTCCTACGCGCTGCTGACCCACATGGTCGCCCAGGTCACCGGCCTCGAGGTCGGCGACTTCGTGCACACCTTCGGCGACGCCCACCTCTACACCAACCACCTCGACCAGGCCCGCCTCCAGCTCACCCGCGAGCCCCGCCCGCTCCCACGGCTCGTCCTGGACCCCACGGTCACCGACCTCGCGGCCTTCGACCTCGAGCACATCGCCGTCGAGGGCTACGACCCCCACCCCGGCATCAAGGCGCCGATCGCGGTCTGAGCGACCAGGGCCCGCCTCGACCAGCGTGGCCGTCGATCGAGGTGCGAGGCCGGCCACGGCCGAGCCTCGAGATCTCTGGACCCTGTGCTGCCAGCGCGACCACGGCGGTCTGGTGACGGCCGCGGGTGGCCACCTCGACCAGCGTGGGGTCCGATCGACACCGATGCATAGGATCACGGGGTGCCTGAGGTCTCCGTCGTCGCCTACTTCGCCGACGACCCCACGCGCACCTACCAGCTCATCCCGTGGCTGCCGGTCCTCGAGGTGCTCCACCAGCACCACCCGGTGGCGCTGGTGCTGCGCGACCCCGACTCCGCCGAGGTGGTCGGTGCCCGCACCGGGCTGCCCGTGCTGGTGGCGCCGACCTTCGCCGACCTCACCGAGCTCTACGGCGAGCTCGACGCCCGGGTCGTCCTCTACTGCAACAACAGCCCGGCCAACTTCCAGTCGCTCATCGACGCCCGGATGCTGCACGCGCACGTCAACCACGGCGAGAGCGACAAGCAGAGCATGGCCAGCAACAACGCCAAGGCCTACGACCGCGTGTTCGTGGCGGGGGAGGCCGCTGTGCAGCGGCACACGGCGGCGCTGATGGAGTTCGACGCCGCCAGGCTCGTGCGCGTCGGCCGGCCCCAGCTCGACCTGCACCCCGCCGACCCGCTCGCCGCGAGCGAGCGGCGCACGGTGCTCTACGCCCCCACCTGGGAGGGCGACGCCGACTACAACGACTACACCTCCGTGGCGGTCCTCGGGCGGCGCATCGTCGAGGCGGTGCTGGCCCTGCCCGACGTGCGCCTGGTCTACAAGCCGCACCCGAAGGTCACCACGAGCCTGCGTCCCGAGATCCGCGAGGCCCACCGCGACGTCCTCGCGGCGATCGACCGGGCCCGCGAAGCCGCGCCCGAGGCGGGACACCGGGCGGTCGTCGTCGGCGACATCCTCGCGCTGATGCCGGCCTGCGACGCGATCGTCACCGACGTCTCCTCGGTCGGCCTCGACTGGCTCTACCTGCGCAACGACGCGCCGATCCTGATCACCGACCCCCATCTCGACGGCGAGCGGCTGCGTCGCGAGGTCCCGGTCAGCCGGTGCGCCGACGTCGTCGACGTCCGCACCGTCGGCGGCCTGACCGAGCTGCTCGCCAGCCGCCTCGAGCACGACGAGCACCACCTGGCCCGCGTCGCGATGCGGCACCACTACTTCGACGACCTCCAGGTCGGCGAGAGCACCGTCCGGTTCGTCGACGCGGTCGGCGAGCTCGTCGAGCTGCGCGACCGGCTGCTGGGCGTCGTACCCGACCAGTCCGACCAGGGGGTCAAGCTCGCATGAAGCGCGTCCTCCTCGTCGCCGCCGTGGCGCGCAACCGCGTCATCGGCCGCGGCCCCGACATCCCGTGGCAGGTCCCCGGCGAGCAGGCCGAGTTCAAGAAGCTCACCCTGGGCCACGCCCTGGTGATGGGACGCGCCACCTTCGAGTCGATCGGCCGCCCGCTCCCGGGCCGTACGACGATCGTGCTGACGCGTGACCGCGACTGGACCCCCGGCCACCCTGAGGTCCTCGTCGCCCGGTCGATGCTCGACGCGCTCGCCAAGGCCGCGACCCTGCCCGACGGCGAGGTGATCGTGGCGGGCGGCGCGCAGGTCTACGCCGAGGCGATCAGCCTGGCCAGCGAGCTGGTGATCAGCGAGGTACCGCTCGAGCCCGAGGGCGACGCGTTCTTCCCCGTGATCGACCCCGCGCTGTGGGCCGAGTCCGACCGTGAGCACTTCGAGGGCTACGACCGCGTCTGGTACGAGCGGGTCTGACCGACGCTCGGCCGGCTCCCGACCGGCTGGCAGGCTGGGGCCCATGGACCTCCGCATCTTCACCGAGCCCCAGCAGGGGGCGACGTACGACGACCTGCTCGCGGTCGCGCTGCACGCCGAGCGGCTCGGCTTCGGCGCCTTCTTCCGCTCCGACCACTACCTCGGCATGGGCACCGACGGCCTGCCCGGCCCGAGCGACGCGTGGATCACCCTGGCCGGCCTGGCCCGTGACACCACGACGATCCGCCTCGGCACCCTGATGACCAGTGCGACCTTCCGCCACCCCGGCCCGCTGGCCATCAGCGTCGCGGGCGTCGACCAGATGAGCGGCGGGCGGGTCGAGCTCGGCTTCGGCGCGGGCTGGTTCGAGGCCGAGCACCAGAAGTACGGCATCCCGTTCCCGTCCACGGCCGAGCGGTTCGACCGCTACGAGGAGCAGCTCGCGGTCATCACCGGGCTGTGGGCCGCCGACGCGAGCACCGGCGGCTTCTCCCACCACGGCACGCACTACCAGGTGAGCGACAGCCCGGGCCTCCCCAAGCCCCACCAGCCGAAGCCGCCGGTCATCGTGGGCGGCGTCGGCAAGAGGCGCACCCCGGCCCTCGCCGCGGCGTACGCCGACGAGTTCAACCTGCCGTTCGTCGACACCGACACCACCCGCGCCCAGCTCGAGCGGGTCACCCGGGCCTGCGAGGACGCCGACCGCGACCCGGCCACGATGCGGTGGTCCAACGCGCTCGTGGTGTGCGTGGGGTCCGACGAGGCCGAGTTCCGCCGGCGGGCCGAGGCGATCGGGCGCGAGCCCGACGAGCTGCGGGCCAACGGCGTCGCCGGCACCCCGGCCGAGGCGGTGGCGACGCTGGCACGCTTCGCGGCGGTCGGCTCGCAGCGGGCCTACCTCCAGGTGCTCGACCTCGCCGACCTCGACCACCTCGACCTGCTGGCCGCGGAGGTCCTGCCGGGTGCAGCCGACCTCGCCCGATAGCCTGCACCCATGACGTCCGCGCCGTTCGGCACCGTGCTCACCGCGATGGCCACCGCGTTCGCGCCCGATGGCTCCGTCGACCTCGAGGCCACCCAGCGCATCGCCCGCCACCTCGTCGAGCACGGTCACGACGGGCTCGTCGTCTCGGGAACCACCGGCGAGTCGCCGACGACGACCAAGGAGGAGGACGGCGAGACCCTGGCCGCCGTCCGTGACGCCGTCGGGCCCGACATCGCGCTGGTCGCCGGGGTCGGCACCAACGACACCAGCACCTCGACCTGGCTGGCCCAGCAGGCCCACAAGGCCGGCGCCGACGGGGTCCTGCTCGTCACCCCCTACTACAGCAAGCCCGGTCAGCGCGGCATGCTGCAGCACTTCCGCACGGTCGTCGACGCCGCCGAGCTGCCGGTGATGCTCTATGACGTGCCCGGCCGCACGGGCAGCCAGCTGGCCCTGTCGTCGTACGAGGAGATGGCCGGCTGGGACGAGGTCGTGGCCGTCAAGGACGCCGTCGGCGACCTGCCCCGCGGCAGCCGCCTGATCGACCTCGGCTACGCGATCTACTCCGGTGACGACATCCTCAACCTCGCCTGGCTCGCCCACGGCGCGGTCGGGTTCGTCTCCGTGCTCGGCCACGTCTGCGGCGACGAGCTGCGCGCGATGTACGACGCCTTCACCGGTGGCGACCCCGTGCGCGCCCGCGAGATCTACGTGCGACTGCTGCCCGCGATCGACGCGGTCATGGGCACCCCCAACTACGGCGCCACCACCGCCAAGGCAGGACTCGAGCTCCTCGGCGTCCTCGACAACCGCCGCGTGCGCTCCCCGCTCGCGGCCCTCGACGACGACGAGGTCGCCGCCCTGCGGGCCGGCCTCACCGCGTCGGGGCTTCTCTAGACACGTGAGGAACACCCCTTGAGCCACCCGCACCCCGAGCTGTCCGCACCCCCCGAGCTGCCGAAGGGCGGACTGCGCGTCACCGCGCTCGGCGGGCTCGGCGAGGTCGGTCGCAACATGACGGTCTTCGAGTACGACGGCCGCCTGCTGATCGTCGACTGCGGCGTGCTCTTCCCCGAGGACCACCAGCCCGGCGTCGACCTGATCCTCCCCGACTTCGGCCCGATCAGGGACCGGCTCGACGACATCGAGGCCCTGGTGCTGACGCACGGCCACGAGGACCACATCGGCGCCACGCCCTACCTCCTGCGCGAGCGCCAGGACATCCCGCTGGTCGGCTCCGAGCTCACCCTCGCCCTGCTCGACAGCAAGCTGCGCGAGCACCGCCTGCGCCAGACCGTGCACCACAAGGTCAAGGCCGGCGACCGGATGATCCTGGGGCCGTTCGAGCTCGAGTTCATCGCGGTCAACCACTCGATCCCCGACGCGCTGGCCATCGCCATCCGCACCGGCACCGCGCTGGTGCTGCACACCGGTGACTTCAAGATGGACCAGCTGCCGCTCGACGGCCGGATCACCGACCTGCGCTCGTTCGCGCGCCTCGGTGAGGAGGGCGTCGACCTGTTCCTCACCGACTCCACCAACGCCGAGACACCTGGGTTCACCCCGACCGAGAAGTCGATCACGCCGGTCATCGACCAGGTCTTCCGCGACTCCACCCAGCGCATCATCGTGGCCTGCTTCGCCTCCCACGTGCACCGCGTGCAGCAGGTGCTCGACGCCGCGGTGGCCAACAACCGCAAGGTCGCCTACGTCGGCCGCTCGATGGTGCGCAACATGGGCATCGCCCGCGACCTCGGCTACCTCACGGTCCCCGGTGGCACCCTGGTCGAGGCCAAGGACCTCGCCGACCTGCCGCCCGAGCGTCAGGTGCTGGTCTCCACCGGCAGCCAGGGCGAGCCGATGAGCGCGCTGAGCCGGATCGCCCAGCGCAGCCACAACTTCGTCCACATCGAGGAGAACGACACCGTCCTGCTCGCCTCCAGCCTGATCCCCGGCAACGAGAACGCCATCTACCGGGTCATCAACGGGCTGGCCCGCTGGGGCGCGCGGGTGGTCCACAAGGGCAACGCGCACGTGCACGTCTCGGGCCACGCCAGCGCCGGCGAGCTCCTCTACTGCTACAACATCGTCCAGCCCCGCAACGTGCTGCCCGTGCACGGCGAGATCCGGCACATGCTGGCCAACGCCGCCCTGGCCCGCTCGGTCGGCGTCGAGAACGTCGTCGTCGCCGAGGACGGCGTGGTCGTCGACCTCGTCGACGGGGTCGCGTCCATCGTCGGCAAGGTCGACGTCGGACTGGTCTTCGTCGACGGCACCTCGGTCGGCGACATCACCGAGGCCGACCTCAAGGACCGCCGCATCCTGGGCGAGGAGGGCTTCATCTCGGTGATCATCGTGATCGACTCCGTGACCGGCAAGGTCTCCGCAGGCCCCGAGATCCACGCCCGCGGCAACGCGCTGGAGAACAACGACTTCAGCGCCGTGCAGAAGTCGGTCATCGACGCGGTCAACGCCGCGCTCGCCGAGGGCAACGTCGACTCCTACCAGCTCCAGCAGACCGTACGACGCGTCGTGGGCCGCTGGGTCAGCAACACCCACCGCCGTCGTCCGATGATCATCCCGGTGGTCGTCGAGGCGTAGGCCCGCGAGCGCAGCGAGCGGGCGCTACGCCTCATCGGTGGTCGAGCAAGCCGTCATGGCCCGAGCCTGCGAGGGCCATGAACCGGCGCGTCGAGACCTGGTGACCGATCTGGGGAACCCCACCCGGCGCTGAGGTCGAGCACCTCGTCGATCCGGTCGAGGCCGTGCGCGGTGTGGGTGATCCACACCAGGCCCGTGGTCGTGCGCAGCCGGAGCAGGTCGTCGGCGACGCCGGTCGCGGTCGCGTGGTCGAGGTGAGCCGTCGGCTCGTCGAGCACCAGCACGTCGTGATCGGCCAGGAGCAGGCGGGCCAGACCGATCCGGGCGCGCTCGCCGCCCGACACCGCGTCGCCCCCGTCACCCAGGACCGTGTCGAGGCCACGCGGGAGCGAGGAGACCCAGTCGTCGAGATGGGCGGCCACCAGTGCGGCCCGCACCTCGTCGTCGGTGGCGTCGGGGCGGGCGAGCCGGACGTTCTCGACCACCGAGGTGGCGAAGAGGTACGGGTCGTCGTCCAGGAGCCCGACCGTGCGGCGTACGTCGTCGGCGCGCAGGTCGCGGGTCTCGACCGGACCCAACGCGTAGCGGCCCGCGGTCGGGTCGAGGAACCTCACCAGCACCGCCGCCAGCGTCGACTTGCCCGAGCCCGAGGGCCCGACGACGGCCGTGGCGCGCCCGGGGCCGACCCGCAGCGACACGTCGCGCAGCGCGGGTGCGTCACCCCACGAGGCCGAGACCCCGTCGACGTCCACGTCGGCGGACCCGGGGTGCGGTGCGGGCCGGGAGGGCTCGGTCACCGCGGGCGCGGTGGCGGCGAGGGCGTCGAGCCGCGCGGCGGCCGCACGGGTCGGGTCGCGCAGCGCACCCGCGTCGGCGAGGGGGGCCGCAGCCTCGGCCAGGGCGAGGGGGGCGAGCACCAGGAGCGCGAGCACGGGGTCCGAGACACGTCCGGCCGCGACATCGGCCATGACCAGCACCCCGGCCCCGGCCGCGAGCAGCGGCGCCGTGCGGGCCGCGGCGAGCCACCGGGCGGCCCGGCGGGTCGCGGTGCCGAGGGCCGCGCCGGCCCGTTCGACCTCGGCCAGCCGGCCTGCCTCGACGCCCCACAGCACGAGCGGACGTGCGTCCTGCAGGGTGGCCAGGACCCGCTCGGACAGGGTGGCGCGGGCGCGGACCCGGGCCGCCCCGTGCCGGCGCCCCCCGACCAGCGCCACGGACCACGCGACGCCGCCGGCGACCAGCCCGGTCGCGGCGACGACCGGGGCGGCGGCGGGCAGGAACAGCGCCGACACCAGCGCGACCAGCCCGGTCGTGCCCAGCCACGTGGCCACGGGCATCCGCACCCGTACGACGGCGTCCACCACGGCGTCGACGTCGTCCACGACCGCCGCCAGCACGTCACCACGACGCCCGGTGCGCCCGGGGACCAGCGGCACCAGGTCGTCGTACACCTGCACGCGGCGCGCAGCGAGCAGCCGCAGCGCCGCGTCGTGCGAGACCAGACGCTCGACGTAGCGCAGCACCGGCCGCGCCAGCCCGAACGTGCGGACCCCGACGATCGCGACCATCAGCATCAGCACCGGGGGGTGCTCCGACGAGCGCACGATCAGCCACCCGGCGGTGGCCGTCAGCGCGACCCCGGCGGTCGAGGCCAGGACGCCCAGCACGGTGGCGGCCGCCAGGCGGGCGCGGGTGCGGATCTCGGGGGTCGTAGGCGTTGGGAGATTCACCACGTCAGTGGTGAAACTCCGACCTCCACGACGAAGCTTCGTCATAGCGGTGGGAGATTCACCGCTGAGGCGGAGATTTTCCAACCGGGTCACCGGAGCCAGCTCGACCACCCGATCAGCCGCCGCCACCAGCGCGGGCCGGTGCGCCACGACCACGACCAGACGCTCGCGCGCCAGCTCGCGTACGACGCCCAGCAGCACCTCCTCGGTGGCGGCGTCGACGTGGGCGGTGGGCTCGTCGAGGAGGACGACGGGCCGGTCGCTCACGAGCACCCGGGCCAGCCCGAGCCGCGCGCGCTGGCCGGCGGACAGGCCGCGACCGTCCTCGCCGAGCGGGTGGTCGGGCGCGAGCGGCAGACCCACGCGGGCCAGCGCCGCCACGACGTCGGCGGTGTCGGCGTCGGGCCGGCCGATCCGCACGTTGTCGGCCACCGTGCCGGCCACCAGCCACGGCACCTGGCCGAGCCAGGCGACCGAGGCGCGCCACTCCTCGAGCGAGGCCGCAGGGACCACGAGCCGTCCGGCCGAGAGCGGCACCTCGCCCAGGACGGCTGCGAGCAGCGTGCTCTTGCCGCAGCCCGACGGTCCGGTGACCGCGACCAGGCCGCGCGTCGGGAGGTCGACGGAGACCGGCGCGAGGGCGGCGACCGACCGCCCGGGCCAGGTGACCTCGACGCCCTGGAGCGCCAGCCGTGCCCCCGCCGTCACGGGCACCGGCGACGGCACGGCCTCGGCCAGCGCCGCGATCCGCTCGAAGGTGGCCGTCCCCTCGGCCGCGGCGTGGAACTCCGCCCCCACCCGGCGCAGCGGCCAGTAGGCCTCGGGCGCGAGCAGCAGCACCACCAGTGCGGTGTGCAGGTCGAGGCCGCCGCCGGCCAGGCGCAGGCCGACCGTGACCGCGACCAGCGCGACCGACAGCGTCGCGACGAGCTCGAGCACGGCGGAGGAGGCGAAGGCGAGCCGGAGCACGTCGCGGTTGGCTCGCCGGTAGCGGTCGGTCACCTCGGCGATCCGTGCCGACTGGGCCCTCGCGCGTCGGTGGGCCACCAGCGTCGGCAGCCCGCGTACGACGTCGACGAAGTGGCCCGACAGGCGCCCCAGCAGGCGCCACTGTCGGTCGACCCGGTCCCGGGTCGCGAGGCCCACGAGGGCCGCGAACACCGGGACGAGCGGCAGGGTGAGAAGCACGACGAGCGCGGCCCATCGGTCCTCCCACGCGATCGCGGCCAGCGTCAGCACCGGCAGCACCGCGGCCAGCACGAGCGCTGGGAGGTAGCGGGTCAGGTAGGGCTCGACGGCGGCCACGCCGCGGGTGGTGAGCAGCGTCAGCTCACCCACCCGCTGCCGTGCGTGGGCGGTGGCGTCGAGGCGCAGCGCGTCCTCCATGACGTGTGTGCGCAGGTGGGCCCCGACCCGGTCGGCGGCCGCGGCCGCGGCGAGGTCTCCGGCGTACGTCGTCAGGGCGCGGCCGGCGACGACGCAGGCCAGCCCCACGGCGTACGGCGTGGTCGCGCCGTCGCCCACGAGCGAGACCACCAGCCCCGCCAGGGCGTAGGCCTGCGCGACGAGCAGCACCGCACCGAGCACGCCGCTCGCGACGACGATCGAGAGCAGTGCTCTTGCGGGTCGGAGGTGCGGGAGGACCCGGGGGTCCAGGGGCTTCACCGGTGCGCCAGCTCGGCGGTCGGGATGTGGTGCACGGCGATGCGCTTGCGGAACACCCAGTAGGACCAGGCCTGGTAGCCGATCACCATCGGCGTGAACACCGCGGCCACCCACGTCATGATCTTCAGCGTGTACGGCGTCGCGGCGGCGTTGGTGGTCGTCAGCGAGAAGGCGGCGTCGGTGGTCGACGGCATCACGTCGGGGAACATGGCGACGAACAGCCCGGCGACCGCGAGCGCGATCGTGGCGAAGGTGCCGGCGAAGGCCCAGCCCTCCCGGCCGCGTCGCGCCGCGTCGATCCCGAGCACCAGCGCGACGGCAGCGGCGAGGAAGACGACCGCCGAGACCGCGGTGCCGGTGAGGGACTGGGCCCACACGAGGAACACCACGGCCGCGACCGCGCCGACGGCGCCGAGGCGTACGGCGAGGGCGCGGGCCCGGTGGCGGATGTCGCCGTCGGTCTTGAGCGCGACGAACATCGCCCCGTGCGTGAGGAAGAGCAGCAGCGTGACCACGCCACCGAGGAGCCCGAACGGGTTGAGCAGGGTGAGCAGCGACCCGGTGAACTCGTGGTCGGCGTCGAGCGGCACGCCACGCGCGAGGTTGGCGAAGGCGACGCCCCACAACAGCGCGGGGACGAACGAGCCGACGATGATCGCCCGGTCCCACCAGCCCTGCCAGGCGGCCTCCGGCCGTTGGTGGCGGTACTCGAAGGCCACCCCGCGCACGATCAGGGCGAGCAGGATCAGCAGCAGCGGCAGGTAGAACCCGCTGAACAGCGAGGCGTACCACTCGGGGAAGGCCGCGAACGTCGCGCCTCCCGCGACCAGCACCCACACCTCGTTGCCGTCCCACACCGGCCCGATCGTGTTGATCATGACGCGGCGCTCGGTGTCGTCGCGGGCCAGCACGGGCAGCAGCATCCCCACCCCGAAGTCGAAGCCCTCGAGGGCGAAGTAGCCGACCCACAGGACGGCGATCAGCACGAACCAGACGGTGGTGAGCTCCATGACGGTCTCCTGGGATCGGTGTCAGTAGGCGAAGGCGAGGGCGTCGTCGTCCGTGCGGTCGCGCGACGGGTCGGGCGGCTCGACGTACGCCGGGGCGCCGCCGCGGATCGCCGAGACCAGCAGCCGGACCTCGACCACGGCGAGCACGGCATACAGCGAGGTGAGGGCCACCAGCGAGGTCATCGCCTCCGCCGTGCTGACGCCGGGCGACACGGCGTGGTCGGTGGTCATCAGCCCGAACACCACCCAGGGCTGGCGTCCCATCTCGGTGAAGATCCACCCGAACGAGTTGGCGGCCAGGGCACCGAGCGGCAGTCCGAGGAGCAGCACCCGGAACCACCGTCCCGACGGCGACCGGCCAGGGCGGGTCAGCCACAGGACGAGGGCGGCCCCGGCGGCGGCCGACATGCCGAGCCCGATCATGAAGCGGAACGACCAGTAGGTCACCGGGATGACGGGCACGTAGTCGGCGGCCTGGTAGTAGGTCGTGCCCGGGTCCTCGCCGTACTCGGCGCGGTAGGCCTGGCGGAGGTCGTCGATGCCCTCGACCTTGCCGTCGAAGGAGCCGGTGCCGAGGAAGGACAACAGGCACGGGACGGTGACGGAGAACTTCTCCTCCCGCCCGTCGGGGGTGCCGAGCGTGAACACCGAGAACGGCGCGCACGAGTCCCGGGTCTCGTAGAGCCCCTCGGCGGCGGCCATCTTCATCGGCTGGACCTCGGTCATCACCTTGCCCTGCAGGTCGCCGGTGACGGCGACGGCGAGCCCCGAGACGAGGGCGACGACGGCACCGACCCGGATCGCGCGCCGGTACATCGGGCGGTCCTCGGTCTGCTCGGGCGTCGAGCGGCGCACGTAGAGCCAGCCGGCGACCCCGACCATGAAGACCCCCGCGGTGAGGTACGCCGCCGCGATGACGTGCGGGAAGGTCACGAGCTGCACCTTGTTGAACATCACCGCGGCGAAGTCGGTGAGCTCGGCACGTCCCGACTCGGCGTCGTACCGGTAGCCGACGGGGTGCTGCATCCAGGAGTTGGCGGCCAGGATGAACCAGGACGACGCGAGCGTGCCGAGGTGGACGATCCACATGCAGGCGGCGTGCAGCCGCCGGGGGAGCCGGTCCCAGCCGAAGATCCACAGCCCCAGGAAGGTCGACTCGAGAAAGAAGGCGAGCAGTCCCTCGATCGCCAGGGGAGCGCCGAAGACGTCGCCGACGAAGCGGGAGTAGTCCGACCAGTTCATCCCGAACTGGAACTCCTGCACGATCCCGGTCACGACGCCGATCGCGAAGTTGATGAGCAGCAGCCGGCCGAAGAACTTGGTCAGCCTCAGGTAGTCGGGGAGGCCGGTGCGCAGCCACTGCGTCTCGAGCAGCGCCACCAGGGCGGTCAGTCCGATCGTCAGCGGCACGAAGAGGAAGTGGTAGACGGTCACGATGCCGAACTGCCAGCGGGCGATGTCGACGACGTCCATACGGGCTCCTGGTGGTCTGGCTACGACAGTCCGTAGTAGTTACTACGGAATGTAGTACTACCCGTCGCGTAGGTACAATCGGTTCGTGCCCGCCTCCCAGCCCTCCCGGTCCCAGCTCGGCGACCTCGAGCGTGCGGTCATGGAGCGGCTCTGGTCGGCCCTCGAGACGACGGCCGGCGACGGCGCCCTCACCGTCCGCGAGGTGCACGCCGCGCTCGCCGAGACCCGCGAGATCGCCTACACGACGGTGATGACGGTGATGGACCGCCTCGCCCGCAAGGACCTCGTCACGCAGGAGCGGGACGGGCGCGCCTACCGCTACCGCGCGCGCGAGTCGCGGGCGGCGCTCACCGCCGGGCTGATGCGCGACACCCTGGCCGACTTCGCCGACCACGACCGCGGCACCGCCCTGGTGGCGTTCGTCGAGGAGGCCAGCGCCGAGGACCTCGCCGCCCTGCGCCAGGCCCTGGCCGACCTCGACCGCACCTGACGATGACCCCGCTGCTGCTCGGCACGTTGGCCGTGCTCCTGGCCGGCCCCGTCCCGGCGCTGCTGGCGCGGGTGGTCCGCACCCGGCACACGCCCCGCGCCGCCATGCTGCTGTGGCAGAGCGTCGCCCTCGCGGCCGTGCTCGCCGCCCTCGGCGCCGGCGCCTCCTTGGCCACCGACCGGGCCTGGCGCCGCGACCCGGACGTCGCGGCCGTCGTCGTCGCCGGGGCGGCCCTGGTGGTCACTGGCCTCGTGCTCGGGCGGCTCCTGCTCAGCGGGCACCGGATCGGGACCCGGCTCCGGGCGCTGCGCCGCCACCACCGTCACCAGGTCGACCTGGTCGCCCGGCGCGACCGGGCCCGTGACGGCGGGGCCTCGGTCCTGGTCCTCGACCACGACCTTCCCGTGGCCTACTGCGTCCCCGGCATGGTCGGGGCGCGCGTCGTCGTCTCGGCCGGGGCGGTCGGCCGCCTCACCGACATCGAGCTCGACGCCGTCCTGGCCCACGAGCGCGCCCACCTGCGCGCCCGCCACGACCTCGTGCTCGAGGCGTTCAGCGCGCTGCACGACGCGTTCCCGCGCTGGGTGTCGAGCGCCGCCGCCCTCGGCGAGGTCAGGCTGCTGGTCGAGGTGCTGGCCGACCGGGCCGCCGTACGCGCCGCCGACCGGAGGGCGCTGGGTCGCGCACTGGTCGAGCTCGCCGGGTCCCGGGCCGCGGGCCCGGGCGCCGGCGTGACCCTCGGCAGCGGCGTGGCCGGCGTCGACCTGGTGACGCGGGTCCGGCTGCTCGGCGACGACGGCCCGCACCGCGTGCAGGCCACGCTCCTGCTCGTCCTCGCCGTGGCGCTCCTCGCCTTGCCCAGCGGCTTCGTCGTCGCGCCCTGGCTCGCGGGTCTGTCCTGACAACGCGCTTCCGTGGTGCGTGAGGACCGCGCCGGTGTCCCGATCCGTTCGGGGCGACAGACGGCGAGCGGGCAGCGCAAGAGAAAATCGTCGAACTGTCCACGCTGTTGCCGTCCGGGGTGTTAAGTTCTGGCCCTCTCGGAAGGAGGGTGCGTGACTTCTCGGTTCCAGCTGGGTCTCAAGGTCTCGGCATCGGTAGCAGCGGTGCTGTTCGCGACGGCATGCGGACGAGATGACGGGAATGATTCGACACCTGCTCCCGGTGGCCTCGAGCTCCCGCGCATCGATCAGTACGACCACGTCCCGCTTCCGGTCGACCGACCGCCGGAGGGAGCCCTCGTGCGGAGCAGGTCGTTCGCCGACCCTGTCGCCAGTGGTCAGCACCTCTCCTTCGAGTACGACGGGTTCACCGTGCAGATGTGCACGAGAAACATTCGACTCAGCAACTCGGACGCGTGCGAGCCGCAGTCCACCGCCGAGGTGATCAGGCGGATCCGAGGGTCGCGATACGTGACCGTCTACACCGTCTCGAGCAAGGTCGAAGCGGCCCAGAAGACGACCGTCGAGTTCTTTGCACGAGCAGAAGTCTCCGTCGATCCACCGTGGATCGCGGACTACGCCGAGGATGCACTGAGGGAGCTTGCCCCAGCATGACCCCACGACCCTCAGAGTGAGCCCTGTCGCGGCGGTGTTCATCGCGATCGGAGCTACGTTTCTTGCGACGAGCTCGTCAAGACCAGGGAACTGATTGACCTGGCCACCACGCGGGCGTCCCCGGCATGCTCGGGGCGCACGTCGTCGTCTCGTCCGGGGGCGAGGTGCTGGCCGACCGGGCCGCGGTGCGGTCCTCGGGCCGCCAGGCGCTCGGTCGGGCCCTGGTCGAGCTGGCCGGCTCGCGCGCGGCCGGTCCCGGCGCCGGGGTGACCCTCGGCAGCGGGGTCGATCGGCTTCGTCGTCGCCCCGTGCTCGTCGGGCTGTCCTGAACCCCTGAGCCACCGCGTCGTACCGCCGGACGCAGGAACCCCCGCCGGCCGTGAGGCCGACGGGGGTTCCGTGGTGGTGCAGGTGCTGCGAGCGGGGTGCTACTTCACCACGGTGATCGTGAAGAGCTTGGTCTGGCTCGCGGTGCGGTTGCGGTCACCGGCGTAGCTCGCGTAGAGCCGGTAGGTGCCGGCCTTGGTGAGCTTCTTGGTGACGATGCGGACCGCGCCACCCGACAGGTAGCCGGTGCCGTAGGTGACGCCCTGGCTGACGAGCGTGACCTTGCCGGTCGGCGTGCCGCCGGGGGACGTGACCTGGACCTTGACCACGGCCGTGCTGCCGGCCCGGACCTTCTTGTTCCACGCGGTGATCGAGGTGCTCGACGACGCCTTCTTGACCGTGGCCGAGACCGTGGTCGAGTCCTTGCCGTAGGTGGAGTCGCCGCTGTAGCGGACGGTCCAGTCGTAGCTGCCGGCCAGCGTGGAGGCCTTGACGGGGAGCGAGGCCTTGCCGTCCTTGAGGTCGGCGGTGGCCACCTCGGTGCTGCCGGACAGCAGGGTGACCGAGCCGGTGGCGTCGGCCGGGGCGGTGACCTCCACCGAGCTGGCCTTGCCGTACGTCGACGGCTCCGGCTTGTGCACCGCGGTGACCTCGGGGGCCTTCTTGCACACGGTCATCACCAGGTTGTCGAGGTACCAGCCGTCGTTGCCACCACAGCCGTCACGACCGAAGTCGAAGCGGACCTTGATCTTGTCGCCGGCCTTGGCGCCGAGCTTGGAGACCGAGATCGTCGACTGGCCCCAGCTGCCCAGGGTCTTGCCACCGTCGGTGCCGGTGAAGCCCGGCTGCCCGGCGAGCGGGCTGGTGTTGGTGGCCGAGGTGGCCATCGTGGCGTTGTAGGGGTTGAAGAGGAACGCCGTGGCCGGAACGGTGGCGAAGGCGCCGCCGTTGAGGCTGACCTTGACGTTGCCGCCGTCGTAGCCGGCCTCGGTGGCCACGTAGTGGTCGACCGTGATCCGGGGGCTCAGGCCCGCGGGGACGGTGTACTCGGGGCTGATCATCGAGTCGCGGCTGGAGATGTCGTCCTCGCCGGGGGCGCAGGAGCCCTCGTCGGGGTCGGCCCCGTAGGCGACGGTGCCCTTGCGGTCCGCCGGGGCGTCGTCCGTGGCGGTCCAGGGGTAGCCCTGGGTCGCGCCGGAGGCGAGCTGCTGCTCGAGGGTCCAGTCCTTGATGCCGTCCTCGAAGTCGTCCAGGACGGTGGTCTCGGTGACCGTGCCCGCGCCACAGGGGCTGAGCTCACCGGGGGCCAGCACGGGCTGGAAGGCGCACTGGACCGGCTCGGTCCGCATCTCCGTGGCCGTCATGGCCTTGGTCACCGAGGCGCAGTCGGCCGCGGCGATCGGGGTCACCGGGGTCGCACCCTCGTCGGCCTGGGTGCTGATCTTGTTGATCGGCTCGCCCACGAGGTCGGCGCACGACTGCTCGAGGCCGTCGGCCGCGTCGGTGAAGTCCGAGGACGGCGTCAGGTAGTGGGTCTGCGCGTACCACCAGATGTTGGCGGCCTTGTCGAGGCCCAGACCGGTGATGGTCTCGCCGTTGAAGGTGCCGCCGTCGACGACCAGCGCGTAGGCGTGGTTCGGCACGCCGGAGTTGCCGTGGACACCGCCCGAGTCGAGCAGGTTGGGGTCGCAGTTGTACTCGGCGTCGGTCACCTTGCCCGGGTTGCCGTAGCAGGTGGGGTTCCACATGTCGCGGATCGCGCCGCCGAACGCCTCGGACTTCTCGCCGATCAGCCAGCGGCTGGTGGCGGGGCGGGTCGAGGTGTCCTCGGCCGCGATGCTCATCGTCACGGTGCCGACGCTCTTGATGCGGGTGGCGTCGGCCTGGCTGACCATGAGGCCGGGGATCGCCGAGTCGCCCGTGGCGACCGACGGCAGACCGGCGACGTTCTGACCGAGGACGAGGCCGGTGGCCCCGGCAGCGATGGCGTTGTCGATCTTGACCTTGAAGTTGCAGGTGCCGCGGTCGGCGAATGCGTAGTTGCCGGCGATGTCGGCGGCGTTGGTGAACGCCGTGCAGCCGTCGGTCGGCGAGGGGCCGGTGGAGTTGACGGCGTCCTGGGCCACGACGACCTGCGGGGTCACCGCAGTGGTGCCGTAGGCCGGGCCGAACCCGGCAGCGGCAGCGGTGCACGGGCCGGCGACGGAGGACGGCGCGGTGATCGAGACCTGCAGTCGGGCCGGAGCGGTCGGGTCGCAGGTACCGTCCTCGCGCTTGACGGTGAGGTCGCCCTCGCCCTCGTCTTCGCGGCCGTTGACCAGGTCGAGGGTCTCGCCCCAGACGTCGGAGTAGGACTCGTTGAGCGCGCCGGACTGGTACTGGTAGATCAGGCCGGAGGTGTACTCGGTGTAGGCGTGGCCCCACTCGTGTGCCACGACGTCGTCGGAGGTGACGCCGTCGCAGTAGTTGGTGGTGACGCCGTTCCAGTTGGCGTTGGGGCAGTCGATGCGGGGGTCGTTGTTGACGGTGATGCGCTTGGCGCCCTCACCGTCGTAGGAGTCGCGCTCGAAGGCGTTGGCGTACATCCAGTAGGACTCGCCGGAGGAGTTGATGAGGTTCTGCTGGTCGGTGTTGAGGTCGCCGGGGAACGGGTCGCCCTCCTCCCACACGGTGGTCAGCACCGGGTCGGTCTTGGTGCCGGTGGCCTCCTGCAGCTCGCGGTCGAGACCGTCGGTGACCATCGAGTAGCGGTTGACGGGCTTGGCGGTGTTGGCGTCGATGAAGACCATGTCGCGCACGTTCTTGGCGTTGGACACCTCGACGACGTAGGCGAGGACGGCCTTGCCGCTCTGGCCGCGCAGCGAGCCGAGGCGGTAGACGTTGAGCTCGTTGTGGACGGCCTTGACGCCGGTGGTGTCGGCCTTGCCGCCCTTCTCGCCGGTCGGCGGGTCGGCCTTGACGAAGGCCACGGCCTTCTCGGCGGCCTGGGCCGCGGTGACCCGGTGCTCCGTCGGCAGCGCCAGGTCGGGGGCGGCGTAGCCGGCGACCGCGGTCAGGGCGCCGGAGCGGTCGATGTTGGCCTTCAGGCGGGCACCGAACACCGGGATGTCGCGGTAGGCCTGGTCGAACGTCACGACGTAGCCGTAGCGGTCGTGCACGACGCTGGACCGCTTGAGCTGGCCCTTGCTCGCGCCGAACGCCGAGGCGTAGGTGTCGATGTAGGTCGTCGCCTTGGCGACGGCGGAGGCCTTGCTGGTGGCCTCCACGGAGGGGAGGAGGTCGGCACCGGCGCCACGAGCCGCGATGAAGCCGACCTTGCCGGTCGAGCTCTCGGTGCTGATGCGCACGCTGCCGTCGGCGGCGCCGCGCATGCGGGCGGTCACCGAGGTGTTGTCGGCGGTCTTGGGGCCGCCGGCTGCGACTGAGGCCGTGCCGGGGAGCACCGACAGCGTCGCCCCGATCACCGCCAGGCTCAGCCCGGTCTTGAAGAATTTCACGTGGTGTTCCTCCCGAGAGAATGAAGTTGTCGGCCGCCTGTGATGTGGCCCACCAAAGATGCACCTTAAGGACCTATCTCCGGATGGTCTAGGTCCGGGTGGTCACGAGCCGGTAACCGAATGGTCCGTCCGAGCCACGTCCGCCCTGGGTCGACTCCGTGCGAGGTGTGACCGGCCTGTGACGGGTGGGGGCGACACGCATCCGCGTGATCCCTGTGACGCATGTGGCGATCACCTAGGTTGGTGGCATGGCGACCCGTACGTCTTCCCCGCCGGGGTCGCGCAGCTCGAGCACGTCCTCCCGCAGCACGTCCGGCACCGGCAAGTCCGGTTCCGGCAGGGCCTCGGCCCGCAGTGGACAGAACCGATCGAGTGCCACACCCCGGAACGCGCGGAAGACCCCCCCGAAGAAGTCCGCGACGTCCTCCCGCCGCCCGGCCGCGCGCACGCGACCGGCACCCCGGGCGGTGCGCTCCGGACCCGGTCCGGTCGCCCGGGTCCTGCGGACCGTCCTGCGCGGGGTGGTCGCACTGTGGCTGGCGCTGGCGCACGGGATCGGCGCCGCCGTACGCGGGATGGGCCGCAGCGCCCGCGACCTCGAGCCCGAGCACCGCCGCGACGGGGCCGGGTTGTTCCTGGTCGGCCTGGCCGTCGTCACCGGCGCAGCCGTGTGGTTCGCCGCCGCCGGTGGGGCCATGGACCTCGGCCGCACCGCGGTCGTCGGCACCCTGGGCAAGGTCGGCTGGCTCGTGCCGCTGGCCCTGGTCTGGGCCGGCTGGCGGCTGATGCGCCACCCCGTCGACCAGGGCCCCGCGGGCCGTCAGGCCGTCGGCTGGTCCGCGTTGGGCCTCGGCGTGCTCGGCGTCGTCCACATCGCCTCCGGCAACCCCCAGCCCGTCGAGGGCGACACCACGCCGCTGCGTGAGGGCGGGGGAGCGGTCGGCTACGTCGTCTCCTCCCTCCTGCTCGACCTGCTGCAGTCCGCGGCCGTCGTCGTCCCGCTGCTGGTGCTGGTGGCCGTGTTCGGTGTCCTGGTCATCACCTCGACGCCGCTCTACCGCGTGCCCGAGCGGCTGCGCGACCTCTACGACTTCGCCGTCGGTCGCCCGCCCGTCGACGAGACGGCCCACGGTCGCGCCATCGACGACACGATCGACCCCGACCTCGGCGACCCGGCGTACGACACCCCGCTGCTGCTCGAGGACCGCGAGGTCAAGAAGCGTCGCCGCAAGCCCGCCGCCGCGCCCGTCCCGGACGAGGGCCTGCCCACCGAGGCGTTCGACGCCCTCGACGTGGCGCTGGCGCACACGGACGAGCCGGTCGCCCCGCCGTCGCGGCGTCCGCGTCCCGTGCCGATGCGGACCGACGCGGAGGTCGAGCCCGTCGTCCAGCCCGCCGTCCAGCCTGTCGTCGAGGTCGACGACGGTCCGCTCGAGCCGCCGCCGCACACGCCGATCGAGCCGCGCATGGAGCAGCTCGCCCTGTCCGGCGACATCGTCTACTCGCTGCCCGCCAACGACGTGCTCAAGGAGGGCTCGCCCCACAAGGCGCGGTCCCAGGCCAGCGACGCGGTCGTCGACCGGCTGACCCAGGTGCTCGTCGAGTTCGGGATCGACGCCCATGTCACCGGCTACACCCGCGGCCCGACGGTGACCCGCTACGAGGTCGAGCTCGGCCCGGCGGTCAAGGTCGAGAAGATCACCGGCATCCAGAAGAACATCTCCTACGCCGTCGCCTCGGCCGAGGTGCGGATCCTCAGCCCGATCCCCGGCAAGTCCGCGGTCGGCATCGAGATCCCCAACGTCGACAAGGAGATCGTCAGCCTCGGCGACGTGCTCCGCTCGGGCACCGCCCGCGGCGACCACCACCCGATGGTCGCCGGGCTCGGGAAGGACGTCGAGGGCGGCTTCGTGGTCGCCAACCTCGCGAAGATGCCGCACCTGCTCGTCGCCGGCGCCACCGGCTCGGGCAAGTCGTCGTTCATCAACTCGATGATCACCTCGGTGCTCATGCGCGCCACGCCCGACGAGGTCCGGATGATCATGGTCGACCCCAAGCGGGTCGAGCTCAACGCCTACGAGGGCGTGCCCCACCTGATCACCCCGATCATCACCAACCCCAAGAAGGCCGCCGAGGCGCTCGCGTGGGTCGTGCGCGAGATGGACCTGCGCTACGACGACCTGGCCAACTTCGGGTTCCGCCACATCGACGACTTCAACAAGGCCGTGCGGGCCGGCAAGGTCGAGCTGCCCGAGGGCAGCGAGCGCGTGCTGACGCCGTACCCCTACCTACTGGTCATCGTCGACGAGCTCGCCGACCTGATGATGGTCGCCCCGCGTGACGTCGAGGACGCCATCGTCCGCATCACCCAGCTCGCCCGCGCCGCCGGCATCCACCTGGTGCTCGCGACGCAGCGTCCCTCGGTCGACGTCGTCACCGGCCTGATCAAGGCCAACGTGCCCTCGCGCCTGGCCTTCGCGACCTCGTCGCTGGCCGACAGCCGCGTCATCCTCGACCAGCCCGGGGCCGAGAAGCTCGTCGGTCAGGGCGACGGGCTGTTCCTGCCGATGGGCACCTCCAAGGCGATCCGCGTGCAGGGCGCCTGGGTCACCGAGGCCGAGATCGCCCAGGTCGTCAAGCACTGCAAGACCCAGCTGCAGCCGACCTACCGCGACGACGTCACCGCCCCCGCCGCCAGCAACAAGGTGCTCGACGACGACATCGGCGACGACCTGGACCTCGTGGTGCAGGCGATCGAGCTCGTGGTGTCGACGCAGTTCGGGTCGACCTCGATGCTGCAGCGCAAGCTGCGCGTCGGGTTCGCCAAGGCGGGCCGGCTGATGGACATCATGGAGAGCAGGGGAGTGGTGGGGCCCAGTGAGGGCTCCAAGGCCCGCGACGTGCTCATCAAGCCCGACGAGATCGACGCCGTGATCATGACCATCCAGGGGGAGCAGTGAGCACTGATCTTTCGCACCCGGTCGACGGCGGGTCCGCCGAGGCGGACGAGCTCCACGACACCTACGACGACACCGTGGAGGTACGTCGTGACGGGCCGCTCTCCGCTCTGGTCGGCGCCACCGCGGCCGCGGTGTCGGTGGCCTACCTCGTGCGGGCCGCCGGCACGGGCTCGGTCCTCGACTGGGCGCTGTGCCTGCTGACCGGCGTGATCGGGGCGCTGCACCTCGCGGCCGTCCTCGACGCGCGAGCACCGCTCATGGTCGTCGACCACCAGGGCGTCCGGGTGCGCCGAGGGCGGGTGTGGCACGGGGTCGCGTGGGACGACGTCGACCGTGTCGAGCACCGTCCCCGCACCTCCCTGCTCGGCGACGGCTCCCTCGGCGTCGTCGAGCTCGACGGCCGGGTGCTGTCGGTCCGGCTGTCGCTGTCGACCCAGCTGACCGGGTCCGACTGGCACGAGCTGGGTGACGCGCTGCTCGACCTCAGCGAGGGTCGCACCACCGTGGTCGAGCCCGGCCCCGACGAGCCCTCGGGCCCCTCGGTCCCGTCCGAGTCTCCGGAGCCGGCGCGCGAGACCGCCCCCGTGCGCCGCCAGGAGGTCACCCTCGACAAGGCTCCTGCGCTGACGAGGGCCGGGCCCGCCGACGAGACCTCGGTCGTGCAGCTGCCGCTGCCCACCGACGCCTCGACGACCTCGACGATCCTCATCGACGCCGACGACGTGCCCGAGACCCCGGCCGACCCGGTCGTGGGCCCCGTCCTCGTGGCGGCCCGGACGCGGCTCGGGCTCAGCGTCGACCAGCTGGCCGAGCGCACCCGGATTCGCCCGCACGTCATCGAGTCCATCGAGCTCGACGACTTCGGGCCGTGCGGCGGCGACTTCTACGCCCGCGGCCACCTGCGCACGCTGGGCCGCATCCTCGGGCTCGACGCCGAGCCCCTCGTGGCGGCGTACGACGAGCACTACGCCGGCGCCCCGATCGACCCGCGTCGGGTCTTCGAGGCCGACCTCGCCACCGCCACGGGCCGCGGTCTCCAGGGCACGCGCGGTCGGGTCAACTGGTCGGTGCTGGTCGCCGCGGTGATGGCCGTCGTGCTCCTCTGGTCGGTCGCGCGCCTGGTCACCGACGCTCCGACGCCGGTCTCCGACCAGCCCCCGCTCAACGGCTCTCCCGGCAACACGGCCCGCCTCAGCGGCTCGACCACCCGGGTCCCGGTCAGCTTCACCGCCGTCAGCGGCGGCGCCCGGGTCGTCGTCCGCGACGGTCGCAGCCGCGTCGTCTTCGACGAGGACCTCCCGTTCAACCAGACCGCCAAGCTCGTCGTGGTGCCGCCCGTGCGCATCAACAGCACCGACGGCGGCCTGGTCGTCACCGTCGACGGTGACGAGAAGGGGCCGCTCGGCTCGTCCGGCTCGGACGCCGCCCGCACCTACGTGCCCAAGTAGCCAGACCAGCCCGTCGCCAGCCGGTCGCCAGCCCGCGACGTCACCGACGTCACCCACCTCACCTGGTGGGGGCGCGTCCACGAATCGGCGTGCCCCGGCGGCCACCGGCATACTCGGAGGTACCTATGACCACTGACGCCGCCCCCGCCGCACCCCTCTCCGTCGCGATGCTCACCCTGGGGTGCGCGCGCAACGAGGTCGACTCCGAGGAGCTGGCCGGCCGCCTGGCCGCCGACGGGTTCCGCCTCGTCTCCGACCCGGCCGACGCCGACACGGTCGTGGTCAACACCTGCGGCTTCGTGGAGCAGGCCAAGAAGGACTCCGTCGACGCGCTGCTCGAGGCCGCCGACCTCAAGGCGTCCGCCGGCAAGGGCGGTCACACCCGGGCCGTGGTGGCCGTGGGCTGCATGTCGGAGCGCTACGGCAAAGACCTGGCCACCTCGCTGCCCGAGGTCGACGCCGTGCTCGGGTTCGACGACTACCCCGACATCGCGGGTCGGCTGCGCTCGATCGTGGCGGGGGAGACCCACCACCCGCACACGCCGTCCGACCGCCGGCTGCTGCTGCCGATCAGCCCGGCCGAGCGTCAGGCCCCCGAGGTCGCCCCCCGCGCGCGTCTGGAGTCCGGGCCGATGGCCCCGCTCAAGCTGGCCAGCGGCTGCGACCGCCGCTGCACGTTCTGCGCGATCCCGAGCTTCCGCGGCTCCTTCGTCAGCCGCCGCCCCTCCGACGTGATCGCCGAGGCCCGGTGGCTGGCCGGCCAGGGGGCGCGGGAGCTGTTCCTGGTCTCGGAGAACTCCACGTCCTACGGCAAGGACCTCGGCGACCTGCGCCTGCTCGAGACGATGCTGCCCGAGCTGACCGCGATCGACGGGATCGACGTCGTGCGGGTGTCCTACCTGCAGCCTGCCGAGACCCGCCCCGGCCTGGTCGAGGCGATCGCCACGACCCCGGGCGTCGCGCCCTACTTCGACCTGTCCTTCCAGCACGCCAGCGCCACCGTGCTACGTCGGATGCGTCGCTTCGGCGACCCCGAGAGCTTCCTTGGCCTGCTCGACCAGGTCCGGTCTCACGCGCCGCTGGCCGGCGTGCGGTCCAACGTCATCGTGGGCTTCCCCGGCGAGACCGAGGACGACCTGCAGACCCTGTGCGACTTCCTCGAGGCCGCCCGGCTCGACGTGACCGGGGTGTTCGGCTACTCCGACGAGGACGGCACCGAGGCGGCGTCGTACGACGACAAGCTCGACCCCGACGAGGTCTGGGCCCGCGCCCAGCACGTCACCGCCCTGGTCGAGGAGCTCACCGCGCAGCGCGCCGAGGAGCGGCTGGGCGAGGAGGTGCTCGTGCTGGTGGAGGACGTCGAGGACCAGGCCCACGGCGGTCGGGCCGAGGGGCGCTCGGTCCACCAGGGGCCGGAGGTCGACGGCACCACCTCGCTCAGCGAGGGCACCTTCGCGATCGGCGACCTGGTGCCCGCGGTGGTCGTCGGCACCGACGGCGTCGACCTCGTCGCCCGACCCACGGGTCCGGCCCGGTGACCCCACCTCAGCAGCCGGTCGTCAGCAACTGGAACCTCCCCAACGCACTCACCACGCTGCGGATCGTGCTGGTGCCGGTCTACGGCTGGTTCCTGCTGGGTCACGACCACGACTCGATCCTGTGGCGATGCCTGGCCTACGGGGTCTTCGCGGTCGCGATGATCACCGACAAGATCGACGGCGACATCGCCCGCAGCCGCGGCCTGGTCACCGACTTCGGCAAGATCGCCGACCCGATCGCCGACAAGCTGATGACCGGGATGGCGTTCATCGCGCTCTCGGTGACCGGTGACATCTGGTGGTGGGTGACGATCGTCGTGCTGCTGCGCGAGTGGTCGGTGACGCTCCTGCGGCTCTCGGTCGCCAAGGACGTCGTCATCGCAGCCGCGCAGAGCGGCAAGATCAAGACGCTGCTCCAGGTCTTCGCCCTGGGCGGACTGACCCTGCCGGGTCGCCAGCTCACCGGCTGGGGCGACCTCCCCGGCGACGGGCTGTTCTACCTCGCCCAGGCCCTGCTCGCCGGCGCCGTGGCGATGACGATGTGGTCCGGCTACGAGTTCTTCCGCGACTTCCTCCGCCAGCGTCGCCAAGCTCCGGCAGTCTGAAACGCAAGTTTCAGCATCCCTGCGAAACCTCCCGGACTTCTTCCGGACCGCAGGGTTTTACAGGATTTCGCTTTGGAACGGACGAATCACCCTTCGCGACAACGTAAGGTGCGATGGCTCACCTCGGGCATCTCACCGCTCCATCGTCCCCCTCGAAGGGTTCTCTCCCTGTGTCAATGCACACTCCACAGCGCCGCACGTTGATCGGCACGCTCGTTGCCGGTCTCGTCGCGAGTCCGCTAGCACTCGGCCTCACGGCCCCTGCCCAGGCCGCCGTGCCCGGCGACCTCGTGATCAACGAGGTCTTCGGCGGCGGTGGCAACACCGGCGCCCCGTACAACGCCGACTTCGTCGAGCTCTACAACCCGACGAACGCGCCGATCTCCCTGGCCGGCCGGGGGCTGCAGTACCGCAGCGCCGCGGGCGGCTCCGGCGGCGTGGCCACCCTGTCCGGGTCCGTCCCGGCGGGGAGCACCTTCCTGATCCAGACGACCGCGGCCGGCAGCGTCGGCGCGGCGCTGGACCCCGACCTGGTCACCAGCACCGTGCTCGGCATGTCCGGCACCGCCGGTCAGGTCCTGCTGCTCACCACGCCGACCGCCTACACCGGTGCTGCGGGCGACACCACGTCCGCGACGACCGTGATCGACATGCTCGGCTTCGGCCCGGCGACGACGACCTTCGAGGGTGCGCCGACCACGGCCAACCAGTCCAACACCACGTCGGGCTCGCGCAACGCCAACCACACCGACACCAACAACAACGCCGCCGACTTCACCAACGGCACCCCCACCCCGACCAAGTCGGGCGGCGGCACCACCACCCCGGGTGACCTCGCGGCGACCAACCCCGGCAACAAGACCGCCGTGACCGGCACCGCCATCACGCCCTTCACCCTGGCCGCCACCGGTGGCACCTCGCCCTACACGTGGACGGCCACCGGCCTGCCCGACGGGCTGAGCATCAGCTCCGCCGGCCAGGTCTCCGGCACCCCGACCGCGGCCGGCACCTCGACGGTGACCGCGACGGTCACCGACTCGGCCGCGACCCCGGCCACGGCGACCACGACCTTCACCTACACGGTCACGGCCCCCGGCGCCGAGCTCACGATCGCCGAGATCCAGGGCACGACGGCGACGACGCCGTACGCCAACCAGACGGTCACCACGACCGGTGTCGTCACCGCGGCGTTCCCGACCGGTGGCCTCAACGGCTTCTACATCCAGACCGGTGGCACCGACACGACGCCCGACGCCTCCGACGCCGTCTTCGTCTACGCCGGCACCAACATCCCCGCGGCGTCGTACCCGGCCAAGGGCTCGACGGTCACCGTGACCGGCACCGCCGTCGAGTTCGGCACGTTCGGTCTCACCGAGATCAACGTCGCCGGCGCCAGCGCCGTCACCACCGCCGCGACCGCGCAGCCCGCTGTCGTCGCCAAGACGGTCGTCCCCGGCACCGACTGCGTCCAGGGCTCCTGCCTCTCGGCCTCGGCGCTGGCCACCGCCCGCGAGAAGGTGGAGGGCGAGCTCTTCGCCCCCACGGGCAAGTACACGACGACCGACGTCTATGACGGCTCGCCGTACCCGAGCACCTCGACCGCCAACTTCGGTGAGCTCGGCCTCGCGGCCGAGAGCACCCGGGCCCTGGTCGCCCCGAGCGACCTCTACGACGTCCAGAACGAGGCGGCGCAGGTCACCGCCCGGACGGCGTACAACGACGCCCACCGGATCATCATGGACGACGGCTCCTCCCTGAACTACACGCTGGCCGCCAACACCGGCTCCCCGCTCCCGTGGTTCACGCCGACGCACTACGTGCGCAACAACGCGGCCGTCACCTTCCCCGAGCCCGTGGTCCTGACCGTCGGCTTCGACGGGGCGACGTTCGTGCCGTCCGGCGGCCAGATCACCGGCGACCCGACCGGCAAGGTCAACTTCGCCCAGAACCGGCCCGAGGCCCCCGGCGAGGTCGGCGGCGAGATCAAGCTGGCCACGGCCAACGTGCTCAACTACTTCCCGACCACCGGCGAGGAGTTCGTCTCCCAGAACGGCGGGACCTGCAGCTACTACACCGACCGCGCGGGCAACCGGATCACCAACAACCAGTGCGACCCCAACGGTCCCCGCGGTGCGGCCAACGCGGCCAACCTGCAGCGCCAGCAGGACAAGATCGTGCACGAGCTCAACTCGCTCGACGCCAGCATCCTGTCGCTCGAGGAGGTCGAGAACTCGATCTTCTACGGCAAGCCGCGCGACTTCGCCCTCAGCACCCTGGTCGACGCCCTCAACGACGACGCCGGCGCCGGCACCTGGGCCTTCGCTCCCTCGCCGGCCGCCGCCGACCTGCCGGCCCAGTCCGAGCAGGACGTCATCCGCACGGCGTTCGTCTACAAGCCCTCCGAGGTCTCGCTCGTCGGCGCCTCCAAGGTGCTCGTCGGCTCGGCCCCGTTCGGCAACGCCCGTGAGCCGCTGGCCCAGGGCTTCAAGAAGGTCGGCGACCCCGACAGCAACGCGTTCGCCGTGGTGGTCAACCACTTCAAGTCCAAGGGCTCCGGCACCAACGACGGCACCGGGCAGGGCAACGCCAACCCCGACCGCGTCAACCAGGCTGCGGCCCTGAAGACCTTCGCCGCCAGCTTCTCCACCAGCCTCGGTGGCAGCGGCGCCGTGTTCCTCACGGGCGACTTCAACGCCTACAGCCACGAGGACCCGGTCCAGAAGATCGAGGAGAACGGCGACTACACCGAGCTCCAGTCGACCACGACGCCCGGTGAGGACAGCTACAACTTCGGTGGCCTCGACGGCTCGCTCGACCACGTGTTCGCGAACGCGGCGGCCGAGGAGCTCGTGACCGGCGTCGACATCTGGAACATCAACGGCGACGAGTCCGTCTACCAGGAGTACAGCCGCTTCAACTACAACGTCACCAACCTCTACAACACCGAGCCCTACCGTGCCTCGGACCACAACCCCGAGATCATCGGGCTGACCACCTCGGCGGCGGGGGAGACCCCGGTCGACGTCCAGATCCTGGCGACCAACGACTTCCACGGCCGGATCCAGAACGACACCAGCTCCGGCTCGGCCGGCGCGGCCGTCCTGGCCGGTGCGGTCAAGCAGTTCAAGGCCGCCAACCCGGCGACGTCGTTCGTCGCCGCGGGTGACCTGATCGGCGCCTCGACGTTCGAGTCGTTCATCCAGAACGACGAGCCGACGATCGACGCGCTCAACGAGGCCGGTCTCGACGTGTCGGCGGTGGGCAACCACGAGTTCGACAAGGGCTACGACGACCTGGTCAACCGGGTCATGGACCGCGCGGAGTGGACCTACATCGGCGCCAACGTCAAGATGCGCGCCAGCGGCGACCCGGCTCTCGAGCCCAGCTTCGTCATGAACCAGGGCGGCGTCGAGGTCGGCTACGTCGGTGCGGTCACCGAGCACCTGCCCGAGCTCGTCGCCCCCGGCGGCATCGCCGACATCGAGGTCACCAACATCGCCAACGCGGTCAACGCCGAGGCCGATGCCCTCAAGGCCGACGGGGTCGACGTGGTCGTCCTGCTGGTCCACGAGGGTGCCGCGGGCACCGACTGCGCGACGATCAACTCCGACACGACCAGTGACTTCGGCAAGATCACCTCGGCGGTCAACGGCAACGTCGACGCGATCGTCTCGGGCCACACCCACCTGGTCTACAACTGCTCGCAGCCGGTCAGCAGCTGGGCGAACCGGCCGGTCACGACCCGCCCGATCGTCTCGGCCGGCCAGTACGGCACCAACCTGAACAAGATCAACTTCTCGGTCGACGCCACCACCGGCGTCGTCGAGGCGAAGACCCAGTCGGTCCTGCCGCTCAAGAGCGGTACGACGGGCTCGACCTTCAACTACCCGGTCGACTCGGCGACGCAGTCGATCGTGACCACCGCGGTCCAGCAGGCCGAGGTGCTCGGTGCTCAGGTGATCGGTCAGATCGGTGGCGCCTACAACCGGGCCAAGCTGGCCGACGGCACCACCGAGAACCGCGGTGGCGAGTCGACCCTGGGCAACCTGGTCGCCGAGATCCAGCGTGAGCAGACCTCGGGCTCCAACCGGGGCGCCGCGCAGATCGCGTTCATGAACCCGGGTGGTCTGCGGGCCGACCTGGCCGGCACCGTCAACGGCTCCAGCCGCGACGTCACCTACAAGCAGGCCGCCAACGTCCAGCCGTTCGCCAACACGCTGGTCAACGAGGCCCTGACGGGTGCTCAGATCAAGGCGGCTCTGGAGCAGCAGTGGCAGCCCAGCGGTGCCTCGCGTCCGTTCCTCAAGCTCGGCATCAGCAAGGGGTTCCGCTACACCTACGACCCCAGCGCCGCCCAGGGCTCGCGGATCAAGACGATGAGCCTCAACGGCACGCCGATCGTGCTGACCGACACCTACTCGGTGACGGTCAACTCGTTCCTGTCGACCGGTGGCGACAACTTCACCGCGCTCAACGGCACGGGTCGCAAGCAGGACACCGGGGTGACCGACCTGCAGGCGCAGGTCGACTACTTCGACGCCCAGACCGCGCCGCTCGCGGTGGACTACAGCCAGCGCGGCGTCGGGGTCTCGATCCCGAGCACGGACCCGGAGACCTACCCGGCCGGTAGCACCGTCACGGTCAACCTGTCGTCGCTGTCGATGACCGGGCCGAACGATCTGGTCGACGCCAACGTGACCGCCACCATCGACGGCCAGTCGGTCGGGTCCTTCCCGGTGACGACCACGCTGCAGACCGCCCTTCCCGGGTTCGACGAGGTCGGCACGGCGACCGCCGAGGTGGAGCTCCCGAGCAACCTCGCCGGTGGCACGCACGAGATCGTCTTCACCGGCGACAAGACCGGCACCGTGGTCAAGGTCCCGGTCGAGGTCGAGGCCGCGCCGGGCGTCGGTACGACGATCAGCGCGACTGCCGCTGACATCGTCTACGGCAAGGCGGGCTCCGTCTCGGTCACGGTGACCGCGACCGGCAGCGACGCCACGCCCACCGGCGAGGTCGAGCTCCGCGACGGTGAGGACGTCCTCGACTCGGCCACCCTGGTCGACGGCAAGGCCACCTTCACCCTGGAGGCACGTGCCCTCGAGGTCGGCTCCCACCCGCTGACCGTGGCCTACGCCGGGGACGACGGGTTCGACCCGAGCACCACCGAGGTCACCGTGACCGTCGTCAAGGCGACGACCACCGTCACGGCCACCTCGAGCCCGACGTCGGTGACGGTCCTGCGCAGTCGCAACACGGTCACGGCGGCGGTCACGGCCGACGGCTACACGCCCACGGGCACCGTCGAGATCCGCCGCGGCTCCACCGTCCTGGGCACCGGCGAGCTCAACAGCCAGGGCCGGGTCGCGATCCGGGTCGGGCCCTACGCCAGCGTCGGCACGGCCACGCTCACCGTGGTCTACCGCGGTGACGAGCGTGCGTCGTCCGACACGACGACGGTGCAGGTGAAGGTCATCAAGCAGACCCCGACCCTCACCATCACCACCGTGGCGTCGGCTCGCAAGGGCACCCAGCCCACCGTCAAGGTGGCCGTGACCGGCGACGGCGCGGTCGTCACCGGCCGGGCGTCGTTCACCGTCGGCGGCAAGACCGCCACGATCACGCTGGTCAACGGCAAGGCGCAGTACAAGATGCCGAAGATCACGAAGGACACCGCTGTCACGGTCCGCTACAACGGCAGCACGACCTTCAACACCGTCAGCAAGAGGATCGTCATCAAGCTCCGTTGATCCTCTGACGTACGTCGGCCCGGCCCGTCGAGCAGCCCTGCTGCTCGGCGGGCCGGTGTCGTCTCGGACCCGTCGAGCAGCCTGGGACGGACCCACCGAAATGTTTGGTGACGATTGTCCGACTTCACGACGCACTGTCCGTGCTCGGCCTTATGGTTCAACCCTTCCCCGCGGTGCCCCCCTGGTTTCGTTCCTCCTCGTCCGAAGGACCCCCTGTGTCTCTGCACGCTTCTGCGCGTCGTGGGCTGATCGGCTCGATCGTCGCCGGTCTGGTCGTCACCCCTCTCGCGGTCGGCCTGACCGTCGCGCCCGCCCGGGCCAACGTCGCGGGCACCAACCTGGTGATCAGCGAGGTCTACGGCGGGGGTGGCTCCACGTCGTCCGCGGCGTCCTACAAGCAGGACTTCGTCGAGCTCTACAACCCGACCGACGCCCCGATCTCGCTCAGCGGCTGGTCGATCCAGTACCGCTCGGCCACCGGCTCCGCGGCCAACGCGGTCGCACTGCCCAACAAGGTGGTGCCGGCCAACGACCGCTTCCTGATCGCGATGGGCGCGGTGAGCACCGGCGGTGCCGACCTGCCGGCCGCCGACGCCACGGCCTCGACGCTCAACCTCGCGGCCGCGTCCGGCCTGGTCGTCCTGTCCAACGGCACCGCGGCGCTGACCGTGCCGACCGGCAACATCCCGGCGGGCACGACCGGCGTCGTGGACGCGGTGGGCTATGGCGCAACCGTGACGTCCTTCGAGACCGCCCGGATGGCGACGGTCGGCACCACGACCCTCGCGTACGTGCGCAACCCCGCCGGGGCGGACACCGACAACAACTCCCTCGACCTCACGACCACCACCCCCACGCCCCAGGCCGCGACCGGCAGCACCACCCCGACCGCCCCTCCGCTCGCCGCCACCAACCCTGGCGACAAGACCGGCGTCGTCGGTACCGCGATCACCGGCTTCACCCTCGCGGCCACCGGCGGCACCGCGCCCTACACCTGGACCGCGACGGGCCTGCCCGCCGGCGTGACCGTCGCGGCCAACGGCGCCGTCTCCGGCACCCCGACCGCGTCCGGCACCTTCACCGTCACCGCGACGGCCACCGACTCGGCGACGCCCACCGCAGCGACCGGCACCACGTCGTTCACCCTCACCGTGGCTCCGGCGCCGCTCTCGGCGACCGACCCGGGTGACAAGACGGCCACGACCGGCACCGCGATCACGGGATTCTCGCTCGCCGCGACGGGCGGCACGACCCCCTACAGCTGGACCGCGACCGGCCTGCCGGCCGGCGTGACGGTCTCGACCGCCGGCGACGTCTCCGGCACCCCGACCACGACCGGCACCTACGACGTGACCGCGACCGTGACCGACGCGGCGACGCCCACCGCGGCGACCGCGACCACCTCGTTCACCATCACGGTGGGCCAGTCCACCGCGCCGGTCGACGTCCAGGTCCTGGCCACCAACGACTTCCACGGCCGCATCCAGAACGACACCGGGACCGGCTCGGCCGGTGCGGCGGTACTGGCCGGTGCGGTCAAGCAGCTGCGTGCCGCCAACCCCAACACGACGTTCGCGGCGGCCGGCGACCTGATCGGCGCCTCGACCTTCGAGTCCTTCATCCAGCACGACAAGCCGACGATCGACGCGCTCAACGAGGCCGGCCTCGAGGTCTCGGCGGTGGGCAACCACGAGTTCGACCAGGGCTACGACGACCTGGTCAACCGGGTGATGAAGCCCTACGACGCCGACACCAACCCCTACGGCGGCGCGAGCTGGAAGTACCTCGGCGCCAACGTGAAGTTCAAGGCGTCGGGTGACCCCGCGCTCGACGGCACCTGGATGAAGACCCAGGGCGGCGTGCAGGTCGGCTACATCGGAGCCGTGACCGAGCACCTGCCCGAGCTGGTCTCGCCCGGTGGCATCTCCGACATCCAGGTCACCGACATCGCCACCGCGGCCAACACGGCGGCCAACCAGCTCAAGGCCGACGGCGCCGACGTGATCGTGCTGCTGGTCCACGAGGGTGCTGCCGGCACCGACTGCACGACGATTAACTCCGACACGACCTCCGACTTCGGCAAGATCACCTCGGCGGTCAACGACAACGTCGACGCGATCGTGTCCGGTCACACCCACCTGACCTACAACTGCGCACAGCCCGTGGCCGGCTGGTCCGATCGCCCGGTCACGACCCGCCCGATCGTCTCGGCCGGTCAGTACGGCACCAACCTCAACCAGCTGGTCTTCACCGTCGACCCCACCACCGGCGTCGTCCAGGCCAAGACCCAGGCCGTGCTGCCGCTGAAGAACGGCGTCACCGGCTCGACCTTCAACTACCCGGTCGATGCCAACACCCAGACGATCGTGACCACCGCGGTCAACAACGCCAACGTCCTCGGCGCTCAGCCGCTGGGCAACATCGCCGGCCCGTCCTACCGGGCCAAGCTGGCCGACGGCACCACCGAGAACCGTGGTGGCGAGTCGACCCTCGGCAACCTGGTCGCCGAGATCCAGCGTGACCAGACCTCGGGTGCCAACCGGGGCGGCGCGCAGATCGCGTTCATGAACCCCGGTGGCCTGCGCGCCGACCTCGTCGGTCAGGGCACGGGGGCGTTCCCGCGGGTCGCGACGTACAAGGACGCGGCCAACGTGCAGCCGTTCGCCAACACCCTGGTCAACGAGGCCCTCACCGGTGCCCAGATCAAGGCGGCGCTCGAGCAGCAGTGGCAGCCCTCTGGCGCGTCCCGCCCCTTCCTCAAGCTGGGCATCAGCAAGGGCTTCACCTACACCTACGACCCCAACGGCGCCCAGGGCTCGCGGGTCAAGGCCATGTACCTCGACGGCACCGCGGTCGACCTCACCGCGACGTACTCCGTCACGGTCAACTCGTTCCTGTCGACCGGTGGTGACAACTTCACCGCGCTCAACGGCACGGGTCGCAAGCAGGACACCGGGGTGACCGACCTGCAGGCGCAGGTCGACTACTTCGCCGCCCAGGCCTCCGGCTCGGCCGGGCTCCCGGTCGACTCGACCCAGCGCGGCGTCGGTGCCGTCGTCACCACCGCGACCCCGACCGCCGGCCAGGACGTCGCCCTCAACCTGACGTCGCTGTCGATGACCGGCCCGGGCGCCGTCAAGGACACCAGCGTCGAGGTCAAGCTCGACGGCGTGACGCTGGGCTCGTTCCCGGTCACGAGCACCCTGCAGACGCAGCTCCCGGGCTACGACGAGGTCGGGACCGCCACGGTGGTCGTCACCCTGCCCGTCTCCGCCTCGGGCGCCAAGACCCTCGTGGTCTCCGGCCCGACGACCGGCACCGTCGCCCGGGTCCCGATCACGGTCGCGGCAGCCCCGACGGTCGACGTCCAGGTCCTGGCGACCAACGACTTCCACGGCCGGATCCAGAACGACACCACGACCGGCTCGTCCGGTGCGGCGGTGCTGGCCGGTGCGGTCAAGCAGCTGCGTGCCGCCAACCCCAACACGACGTTCGCGGCGGCGGGTGACCTGATCGGTGCCTCGACGTTCGAGTCCTTCATCGCCAAGGACAAGCCGACGATCGATGCGCTCAACGAGGCCGGCCTCGAGGTCTCGGCGGTCGGCAACCACGAGTTCGACCAGGGCTACGACGACCTGGTCAACCGGGTGATGAAGCCCTACGACGCCGACACCAACCCCTACGGCGGCGCGAGCTGGAAGTACCTCGGCGCCAACGTCAAGTTCAAGGACTCCAACGACCCGGCCCTCGACGGCACCTGGATGAAGACCATGGACGGCGTCCAGGTCGGCTACATCGGTGCGGTCACCGAGCACCTGCCCGAGCTGGTCTCGCCCGGTGGCATCTCCGACATCAAGGTCACCGACATCGCAGCGGCTGCCAACGCCGCGGCCGACGACCTCAAGGCCGCGGGGGCCGACGTCGTCGTGCTGCTGGTCCACGAGGGGGCCTCGGGCACCGACTGCGCGACGATCAACTCCGACACGACCAGTGACTTCGGCAAGATCACCTCGGCGGTCGACGGCGACATCGACGCGATCGTGTCCGGTCACACCCACCTGGTCTACAACTGCTCGCAGCCGGTCAGCAGCTGGGCGAACCGTCCGGTCACGACCCGCCCGATCGTCTCGGCCGGCCAGTACGGCACCAACCTCAACCAGCTGGTGTTCACGGTCGACCCGAGCACCGGCGTCGTCCAGGCCAAGACCCAGGCCGTGCTGGCGCTCAAGAGCGGTACGACGGGCTCGACCTTCAACTACCCGGTCGACGCGAACACCCAGACGATCGTGGACAACGCGGTCGCCAACGCCAACGTGCTCGGTGCCCAGCCACTCGGCAGGATCGCCGGCACCTTCAACCGGGCCAAGCTGGCCGACGGCACCACCGAGAACCGTGGTGGCGAGTCGACCCTGGGCAACCTGGTCGCCGAGATCCAGCGTGACCAGACCTCCGACCCGGCGTTCGGGGCCGCGCAGATCGCGTTCATGAACCCCGGTGGCCTGCGCGCCGACCTGGCCGGCACCGCCGGCGACTCGCCTCGCACCGTCACCTACAAGCAGGCGGCCACGGTGCAGCCGTTCGCCAACACCCTGGTCAACGAGGACCTCACCGGTGCTCAGATCAAGGCGGCGCTCGAGCAGCAGTGGCAGCCCACCGGGTCCTCGCGACCGTTCCTCAAGCTCGGCATCAGCAAGGGGTTCCGCTACACCTACGACCCCACCGCTGCGCAGGGCGAGCGGATCAGGACGATGACGCTCAACGGCACGCCGATCGTGCTGACCGACACCTACTCGGTCACGGTCAACTCGTTCCTGTCCACCGGTGGCGACAACTTCGCCGCCCTCAACGGCAAGGGCCGCAAGCAGGACACCGGGCGCACCGACCTCCAGGCGCAGGTCGACTACTTCGCCGCCAACGCCGCGGGGTCCGACGTCCTTGCGGTCGACTACAGCCAGCGCGGCGTCGGGGTCACCGTTCCGGCCGGCGCCCCGGCGACGTACCCCTCGGGCGCCTCGTTCACCGCCGACCTGACCTCGCTGTCGATGACCGGCCCCGGCGACGTCCTCGACACCACGGTGACGGCCTCGATCGATGGCGGCGACACCATCGCCACCTTCCCGGTGACGACCGCGCCGCAGACCCAGCTCCCGGGCTACGACGAGGTCGGCACCGCGTCGGTGGGCTTCAACCTGCCGTCCGCCCTGAGCGGCGGCACCCACGACCTCGTCCTCACCGGCAACCGGACCGGCACGGTGGTCAAGGTGCCCTTCGCGGTCGAGGCCACGCCCAGCGTCGCCACCACCGTGACCGGCACGGCCGACCCGGTCGGCTTCGGTGAGGCCGCCACGGTCCACGTGACGGTCACGCCCGACACCGGCACCGCCGACCCGGCCGGCACCGTCACCCTGCTCGACGGTGCCACCGAGATCGGCACCGTCACGCTGGCCGACGGCGAGGGCGACATCACCGTCCCCGCCTCGGCGCTCGACCCGGGCGACAACCCCTTCACCCTGAGCTACGCCGGCGCGGACGGCTTCTCGGACAGCACCGGGTCGGTCACGGTCACGGTTGAGGCCCTCGACACCACCGTCACCGGGACGGCGGCCTCGGTCGAGCTCGGTGAGGGCGCCAGCGTCCACGTCGTCGTCGATGCCGCCGACAGCGCGCTCGTGCCCACCGGCACCGTCCGCCTGCTCGACGGCACCACCGAGGTCGGCACCGTCACGCTGGTCGACGGCGAGGGCGACATCACCGTCCCCGCCTCGGCTCTCGAGGTCGGCGACAACTCGTTCACGCTGAGCTACCTCGGCGCCGACGGGTTCGCGGCCAGCACCGGCACGGTGAGCGTCACGGTCACCAGGATCGCGGCGGAGGTCAGTGGCACGACGACCTCGGTCACCTACGGCAGCGCGGCCTCGATCCCCGTCCGCGTCGGCCCGACCACCCACGGCACCCCGACGGGCACCGTCACCGTCAAGGACGGCGCCACGACCGTCGCCACCGCGACGCTGGGCGCCAACGGCACCGGCGCGGCCACCATCGAGGCCCTCGCCCTGCCGGCGGGCACCTACACGCTGTCCCTGTCCTACGCCGGTGACGACCTGTTCACCGCCGCCACCGGAACCGTGACCCTGACCGTCGCCAAGGGTGCGTCGACGACCGACGCCACCGCCCGCGAGACCACGGTCGTGGTCAAGAAGAACTCGACCCGGTTCACGGTCACGGTCGGTGCCCCCGGCTACACGCCCACGGGCACCGTCCGGGTGGTCATCAACGGCAGCCAGACGGTCTCCGGCACGCTGGTCGACGGTGTCGCCTCGATCGTGGTGGGCCCGTGGACCTCGGTCGGCGCATCGAACGCCGCGGTGAGCTACCTCGGTGACGCCAACACCGAGCCGAGCACCGACACCGTCCGCATCACGGTGACCAAGCAGACCCCGACCCTGAAGGTGACCGCCCCGACCTCGGTCAGGAAGGGCACCAAGCCCACGGTCAAGGTCGCGCTGACCGGCTCCGGCGGAACGGTGAGCGGTCAGGTCCGGTTCAACTACAACGGCAAGTTCGCGGTCCAGACCCTGGTCGGCGGCAAGACCACCCGCACCCTCCCGGGTCTGTCGAAGACCACCAAGGTGACGGTCACCTTCCTGGCCAACGCGACCTACACCGGGGCGGTCAAGGCCGTGACGATCAAGGTCGTCCCGTAGCCCGCCGGTCCGTCGGTCTCCCGGAGCAGGTCCACCACCTGCTCCGGGAGACGTCCTGCACCCTGGCCACCGCCGAGTCGCTCACCGGGGGCCGGCTCGCCGCCGCCCTCACCGCGGTCCCCGGAGCCTCCGTGGTCTACCGCGGGGGAGTCGTCGCCTACGCGACCGAGGTCAAGGTCGCCGTCCTGGGCGTCCCCGAGAGCATCGTGGCGTCCTTCGGCGTGGTGTCGGCGGAGTGCGCGGCCGCCATGGCGCGCGGGGTCCGCGCCCTCACCGGGGCGTCGTACGCCGTCGCCACGACCGGTGTGGCCGGCCCGAGCGAGCAGGAGGGCAAGCCACCGGGGACGGTGTTCGTCGCCATCGACGGCCCGACCGGTGGGCCCACCCTCGCCCTGGAGCTCTCGGGCGGGCGGGAGCAGATCGTCGCCCGCACCTGCGACGAGGCGCTGGCGGCGCTGGTGTCCCTGATCTCCGGGTCGGAAGAAACCGGTCTCCGGTAGCGTTGCGCCACACAACCGGCCCTCGACCCAGGAGAACTCGCATGGTGCTGTTCCGACGCCTGCTCGGTGACGTCCTCCGCGAACGCCGCGTCCAGCGCGGCCTGACCTTGCGCGAGGTCTCCGCCCAGGCCCGGGTCAGCCTCGGCTACATCTCCGAGATCGAGCGCGGCCAGAAGGAGGCGTCGTCGGAGCTGCTCGCCTCGCTGTGCGGCGCGCTCGAGGCCCCTCTGTCCGAGGTGCTGCGCGAGGTGTCCGACGCGGTCGCCCTCGAGGAGGCTGCTCTCGCCCTCACCACGCCGCTCACGGTGCGTCCGCGCCCCGAGGTCGTCGCCCCCGCCGCCTGAGACCTCAGGCCGACGGGCTGAGACCCGTCGTCGGCTCGGGCTGGCAGCGCGGGCACCAGTAGGTCGCGCGCTCGCGCTCGGCCGGGCCGCGCATCGCGACCCGGACCGGGGCGCCGCACCGGCGGCACGGCGAGCGGTCGCGGCGGTAGACCCACATCCGCTCGCGCTCGCGCAGGTTGCCCGTCGTCGACTGCACCGCCCGCTCCTTGTTGAGGTCGAGCATCTGCTTGGCCCGGCGTACGACGCGACGCAGGTCGGGCGCGGCCGAGACCGGAGCGAGCGGGTGGAGCCCGGCCACGAAGCACAGCTCGGCGGCGTACATGTTGCCGATGCCGGCGAGGTTGCGCTGGTCGAGCAGCGCCTCGACCACCGGGCGATCGGGGTCGGCGGTCAGCCGGACCAGGGCCTCGGCCTCGTCCCAGTCGGGTCCGAGCAGGTCGGGCCCGACGTGACCGACTACCGACTCCTCGTCGTCGGTGGGGAGCAGCTCGACGATGCCGAGGGAGAACCCGACGGCCCGGTCGGTCGCGGTCGTCAGGACCACGCGGGCCTGGTGCGGCGGACGCGGCCATCGCTGGTCGAGGCCGAGGACCCGCCACGCCCCCTCCATCTTGAGGTGGGTGTGGAGGGTCCAGCGACCGGTGTCGTGGGTGACGCGGGTGAGCAGGTGCTTGCCGCGGCTGACCGTCTCGAGGACCCGCCCGCCGGCGAGGTCGGCGGTGGCGTGCTGCGGGACCCGGAAGTCGGTCGCCACCAGGTCGTGTCCGCTGAGAGCCCGGTCGAGCAACCGCGCCGCCCGCCACACGGTGTCACCCTCGGGCACTGCGCAGCCTCAGCCCCTGGGGCGTCGTGACGAACCCGGCCGCGTCGAGGGCGTCACGCAGCGGGGTCGAGCCCCCGCCGAGGATGGCGGCGCCGTCGGCCTTCTCGACGGTGAGCCGGCCCAGCGCACCGCGGCGCACCGTCTCGGCGAGCGCGGCTGCGGCGGGGGTGAGCAGGTCGGGCTCGTCGGACCAGGTGAGCAGGGTGCGCCCCCCGCGCTCGACGTAGAGGACGAGCACGCCGTCGACGAGCACCACGATCGCGCCGGCCTTGCGGCCGGGCCGGTGTCCGCCGCCGGAGTCGGGCCACGGCAGCGCCGCGCCGTAGGGGTTGGCGGGATCGGTCGCTGCGAGCGCCAGGGCGGTGGCCTTGGCGTCGTCGGGGATCTCGCTGAAGGTGCGCAGCCGGTCGATCGCCCCTGCGGTGCCGAACTGGGCGGCGCCGAGGCCGTCGACGAAGTAGCCGCGGCGGCAGCGCCCGGACTCCTCGAACGCCGACAGCACCTTGTAGACCCCGGCGAACCCACCGGGGACCCGCTCGCTGACCACCGCGCCCCGGATCACGACGCCGTGTCGCTCGAGGAGGCGCTCGGCGGTGGCCTTGGCCCGGCGGGTGGGGTCGGCGTCGACCTCGGGCAGGACCGACCACCGGCCGGCGGTCTCGGGCGGGCCGGTGCGGGCGACCCGGCCGGGCCGGGGCGGAGGGCGGCGGGTGCGGTGGGTGGTGCGGCCGTTGCCGGTGAGCGCGCGCAGCGGGACGAGGGTGTCGTTGCCGACGCGACCGGCCCACACGAGCTCCCACAGCGCGGCGCTGATCGCCTGGTCGGTCAGCGAGGACTTGTCGAGCTGACGCCGGGTGGCGTCGGCGACCTGGTGGAAGAACCACGCACCCCCGCCCGCGAGCGCGCCGAGCACGGCCTCCTGCAGCTCACCGGCCTCGAAGGCGGCGGGCGGCGGCAGGGTGAGGGAGGCCTGGTCGGCGAGGTGGAGCGACACCCAGCCGTCGTTGCCGGGCAGGGCGCCGTGCCCGGCCCACACGACCTCGCCGGAGGCGGTGAGCTCGTCGAGGTAGGACGGCTCGTAGTCGCGCACCCGGGCCGCGAGCACCAGCGGCTCGAGCGCGGAGGCCGGCACGGGGGAGCCGGCCAGTTGGTCGATGGCGCTGAGCAGCCCGTCGACCCCACGCAGCCCGCGCCCCGAGACGTGCTGCCAGGCGGCGAGGAAGCGGCCCAGCGCGGCCGGCTCGACCGGCTCGACCTCCTGGCGCAGGCGCGCCAGCGAGCGGCGGCGCAGCCGGCGGAGCACCTCGGCGTCGCACCACTCCGAGCCGATGCCGGACGGCCGGAACTCCCCGTCGAGCACCCGGCCCTGGGCGGCCAGGCGCTGCAGCGTGTGGCGTGCGACGGCGGCGCCGATGCCGAGGCGGTCGGCCACGTCGTCGGTGGTGAAGGGACCGTGGGTGCGGGCGAAGCGGGCCACCAGGTCGCCGAGCGGGTCCTCGACCGGCTCGGTGAACACGTCGGGGGTGCCGGGCGGGACGGGGACGCCGAGGGCGTCGCGCAGCCGGGTGACGTCCTCGATGACGGCCCAGGTGGGCACCCCGGCGAGCCGCACCTCGACCACGCGTCGCGACGCGGCGAGGGTCTGCAGCCACTCGACCACGTCGGTGTCGGACGACGGGGAGTCGGTGCTGCGGGCCCGGATCTCGTCGAGGGTCAGCGGGCCGAGCATGCGCAGCAGGTCGACGACGCCCTCGGCGTTGCGCGCGCGGCGGTCGGGGGCGAGCCGCTGCAGCTCGGCCTCGACCTCGACCAGCACCTCGGGGTCGAGCAGCTCTCGCAGCTCGGCGCGACCGAGCAGCTCGGCGAGCAGGCCCTGGTCGAGGGAGAGGGCGGCGGCCCGGCGCTCGGCAATGGGGGAGTCGCCCTCGTAGACGAACTGGGCGACGTAGCCGAACAGCAGGCTGCGGGCATAGGGGGAGGGGGTCTGGGTCGCGACGTCGGTGACCCGGACCTCGCGGCGGTCGACGGCGCGCATCAGCGTGACCAGCGCCGGCAGGTCGTAGACGTCCTGCAGGCACTCGCGGACGGCCTCGAGCACGATCGGGAAGGAGGGGTACTTGGAGGCGACCTCGAGCAGCGCCGCGGCGCGCTGCCGCTGCTGCCACAGGGGCGAGCGACGTCCGGGATCGCGGCGCGGCAGCAGCAGGGCCCGCGCCGCGCACTCGCGGAAGCGGGCCGCGAACAGCGACGACCCGCCGACCTCCTGGGTCACGATCGCGTCGATCTCGTCGGCGTCGAAGACGATGAGGTCGCCGGTCGGGGGCTCGGCGTCGGTGTCGGGGATGCGGATGACGATGCCGTCGTCGGAGGCCATGGCCTGCCCGTCGACGCCGTAGCGCTCGCGCAGCCGCGCGTTGATCGCCAGCGCCCAGGGGGCGTGCACGGGAGTGCCGTAGGGGGAGTGGACCACGAGCCGCCAGTCGCCGAGCTCGTCGCGGAACCGCTCGACGAGCAGCGTGGTGTCGCTCGGGAGCACCGTGGTGGCCTCGAGCTGCTCGTGGAGGTAGGCGACCAGGTTGTCGGCCGCCCACTCGTCGAGCCCGTCGGACCTGGCCTGGCTCAACGCCGTGGCCTTGGGCAGTGCGCCGAGCTCGCGGGTGTAGGCGCCGATCGCCTCGCCGAGCTCGGCCGGGCGACCCAGCGAGTCGCCCTTCCAGAACGGCAGCCGCCCGGGGATGCCGGGCGCCGGGGTCACCAGCACCCGGTCGTGGGTGATGTCCTCGATCCGCCAGCTGGTGGCGCCCAGGGCGAAGATGTCGCCGACGCGCGACTCGTAGACCATCTCCTCGTCGAGCTCGCCGACGCGTCGCCCGGGCCCCTCGCCGCCGACCAGGAACACCCCGAACAGGCCGCGGTCGGGGATGGTGCCGCCGCTGGTGACGGCCAGCCGCTGGGCGCCGGGGCGGCCGGTGAGCTGGCCGGTGACGCGGTCCCACACGATGCGCGGGCGCAGCTCGGCGAACTCGTCGCTCGGGTAGCGACCGGCGAGCAGGTCGAGGGTGGCGTCGTAGGCCGAGCGCGGCAGCTGGGTGAACGGCGCGCTGCGCCGGCACAGGGCGTAGAGGGCGTCGACGTCGACGGCCTCCAGCGCGGTCGCGGCGACGACCTGCTGGGCCAGCACGTCGAGCGGGTTGGCGGGGATGCGCAGCGCCTCGATGCCCCCGGTGCGCATCCGGCGTACGGCGACCGCGGTCTGCGCCAGGTCGCCGCGGTGCTTGGGGTAGAGGACGCCGCGCGAGGTTTCGCCGACCTGGTGGCCCGCCCGCCCGACGCGCTGGAGCGCGCTGGCGACCGACGGCGGCGACTCGATCTGGACCACGAGGTCGACGGCACCCATGTCGATGCCGAGCTCGAGGCTGCTGGTCGCGACGACCGCGGGCAGCCGGCCCCGCTTGAGGTCGTCCTCGATGAGCGCACGCTGCTCCTTGGAGACCGAGCCGTGGTGGGCCTTGGCGATCACCGTCTCTGCCCCCTGGGTGGCGCCGCTCTGGGCCATCACCTCGGCGGGCGGGCCCTCGGCCTCGGGCAGGGCGAGCTCGGCCCGGGTCGTCGCGATCTCGTTGAACCGCGCGGTCAGCCGCTCGGCGAGGCGGCGCGAGTTGGCGAAGACGATCGTCGAGGTGTGCTGCTCGATCAGGTCGACCACGCTCTCCTCGACGTGGGGCCAGATCGAGCCGTGCCCGCCGCCGTCCTGCTCGCCGCCGTCCTGCTCGCCGTCCTCGTCGAGGTCGCCGGGCTGGGTCATGTCCTCGACGGGCACCACGACCCTGAGGTCCCAGCTCTTGGCGGCCGGCGGCGCGACGATGTCGACCGGGGCGCTGCCGCCGAGGAACCGCGCCACCTCTTCGAGCGGGCGCACCGTGGCCGACAGCCCGACGCGCTGCACCGGACGCTCGAGCAGGGCGTCGAGCCGCTCGAGGGACAGCGCCAGGTGGGCGCCGCGCTTGGACCCCGCGACCGCGTGGACCTCGTCGATGATCACCGTCTCGAGCCCACGCAACGACTCGCGCGCCTGGCTGGTGAGCATCAGGAACAGCGACTCGGGCGTGGTGATCAGGATGTCGGGCGGCGTGGTCTGCAGCTTGCGCCGGTCGGCCGCCGCGGTGTCGCCCGACCGCACCCCGACGGTGACCTCGGGCAGCGTGACGCCGAGCCGGTCGGCGGTGTGGCGGATGCCGGTCAACGGCGCCCGCAGGTTGCGCTCGACGTCGACCCCGAGCGCCTTGAGGGGGCTGATGTAGAGCACCCGGGTGCGCTGCTTCTTGTCCTGGGGTGGCTGGAAGGTCAGCAGCCTGTCGATGGACCAGAGGAACGCACTGAGCGTCTTGCCAGACCCGGTCGGCGCCACCACCAGCGCGTGCCGGCCTGCGCCGATCGCCGCCCACGCGCCCGACTGGGCGGGGGTGGGCTCGGCGAACGCCGCCGAGAACCACGCGCGCGTCGGCTCGCTGAACGCGGCGAGCGGGTCGCCGGCGGTGGGCTCGGTGGGCATCTCGACAGTCTGTCGCACGCCACCGACAGTTCCCCTCGCCCGGAGGGAGGCGACGGGGGTGGCGCGGCGTCCGCCGCGTCAGTCGCTCGCGGCCCGCAGCATCGGCGGCTGGATGACCCTGGCCGAGCCGCGGCGGTAGAGCAGCGCGGGCCGGCCGCCGGCCGAGTCGTGGCTGTCGGTGGGTACGACGAACCCGTCGGTGCCCAGGACCTTGCGGCGGAAGTTGCCGAGGTCGGGGGCGAGACCCCAGACGGCGGCGTACACGCGGCGCAGCTCGGGGAGCGTGAACGGCTCGGCGACGAACTCGAGGGCGAGCGTCGTGTACTCGAGCTTGGCCCGGACCCGCTCGCGGGCGTCGGTGAGGATCTCCTCGTGGTCGAAGGCCAGCGTCGGGCCGTCGGGAGCCCCGAGCACGTCGTCGACGGCCCACCAGCGGGCACCGGCCGCATCGGAGCCGGCGGACGGCTCGGGCAGGTCGGGGGCGAACGCGACGTGGGCGACCGACACGACCCGCATCCGCGGGTCGCGGTCGGGTGCGGAGTAGGTGCGCAGCTGCTCGAGGTGTCCGTCGAACTTCGCGACCCCGGTCTCCTCGTGCAGCTCTCGCCAGGCCGCCGTCTCGGCGTCCTCCTGCGGCTCGACGAAGCCGCCGGGCAGGGCCCAGGAGCCGGCGTACGGGTCGGCCCCGCGCTCGACGAGCAGCACGGCCAGCGCGCCGTCGCGGATGGTGAAGACGGCGAGGTCGACGGTGACGGCGAACGGCGGGTGCTCGCTCATACGGCGGCCCCCGCGTCGGTCATCTCGGCCAGGGCGGTGGCCGACGACTCGGGGGCGACGCCGGCGTGCAGCCCGTCCAGCAGGCGTACGCCGAGCCCGGCGGCTCGTGCGTCGAGCACGGTCGCGCGCACGCAGTAGTCGGTGGCGATGCCGGTGACGTCGAGGTCGGTGACGCCCAGGTCGGCGAGCACCCGGGGGAGCGCCGTCCCGTCGTCGGTGACGCCCTCGAAGGCGCTGTAGGCGGCCACCCCCATGCCCTTGCGGACGTGGTGGGTCACCTGGTCGGTGACCAGCTCGGGCGCGTAGTCGGACCCGCCGGTGGTCGACACGCAGTGGACCGGCCAGGTGTGGACGAAGTCGGGGTCGGTGCCGGGCTCGGCGAAGTGGCCGTCGTTGGTGCCCTCGGCGTGGTGCCAGTCGCGGGAGGCGATGACCGCGACGTAGTCGTCGGCGTGGGCCGCGAGGTGGTGGCTGATCCGGGTCGCGACGTCGCGTCCGCCGGTGACGGCGAGCGAGCCGCCCTCGACGAAGTCGTTCTGGACGTCGACGATCACGAGGGCCTTTCGGGTGGTGCTCATCGAGGTGCTCCTTCCGGTTGCGGTGCGGCTTGGACCTTCAGGTGGGCGCTGCCGCCGGTGATGGCCAGGGCGGTCGGCGGCAGGGTGGCGAGGGCCGCGGCGCAGTGGTCGCGGATCTCGTCGAGCGTGGGCGTGTGGACGACCCGGCCGCCGCGGACGACGGACACCTGGAGCGGCGTGCCGTCGAGGGGCGTGTTGTCGGTGGTGTCGGTGGTGTCGGTGGTGAAGGCCTCGGAGACGATCAGGCCGGCCTCGTCGTGGGTGCGGTAGGCGGTCTTGCGGCCACCGACGGAGATCTTGTCGTGCGACTTCTTCGCGACCGGGCGCAGGGCGCCGCCGGGCTCGTCGCCCACCGCGACCAGCTTGTAGACCATCTGCGCGGTGGGGTGCCCCGAGCCGGTCGCGACCCGGGTGCCGACGCCGTAGCCGTCGATCGGGGCGTCGGCCAGGGCGGCGATGACGTACTCGTCGAGGTCGCTGGTGACGGTGATCCGCGTGTGCGTCGCGCCGAGCTCGTCGAGCAGGGCCCGCGCGGCCGCCGACTCGTCGGCCAGGTCGCCGGAGTCGATGCGGACCGCGCCGAGCCCGGGACCGGCGACCTCGACGGCGTTGCGGATGCCCTGGGCGATGTCGTAGGTGTCGACCAGCAGCGTGGTGCCGGCGCCCTGCGCGGCGACCTGGCTGCGGAACGCCTCGACCTCGGTGCGGTGGGCCAGGGTGAAGGCGTGCGCGGCCGTGCCGACGGTGGGCACGCCGTGGCGCCGGCCGGCGGCCAGGTTGCTGGTCGAGGCGAAGCCGGCGACGTACGCCGCCCGCGCGACCGCGACCGCGGCCTCCTCGTGGGTGCGCCGGCTGCCCATCTCGACCAGCGGTCGACCGGACCGGCCGCCGGCGGCGGTGACCATGCGGGCCGCGGCTGAGGCGATGGCGCTGTCGTGGTTGAGGACGCTGAGGATCAGCGTCTCGAGCATCACGCACTCGCCGAGGGTGCCGCGCACGGTGAGGACCGGGCTGCCCGGGAAGTAGAGCTCGCCCTCGGGGTAGGCGTCGATGTCGCCGCGGAACCGGAAGTCGCGCAGGTAGGCGGCGGTCGGCTCGTTGACCACGCCCTCGGCGAGCAGCCAGTCGACCTCGTCGGGCTCGAAGCAGAAGGCCTCGATCAGCGGCAGCAGTCGGCCCAGGCCGCCGAGGACGCCGTACCTGCGACCCTCGGGGAGACGGCGGGCGAAGGCCTCGAAGACGGCCGGGTGGTCGACCGTGCCGTCGGTGACGAACGACGTGAGCATGGTCAGCTCGTAGCGGTCGGTCAGCAGGCTGGGCGAGGTGGAGGCGGTGCTCATCGGGCGGCTCCTCGTTTGTAGTCACTGTGACTATAACACGGACGTTCTAGGGTCGCACCGTGGAGGACCTGCGGGAGGCGGTGCGGGTCGCCGGATGGGACGCGGTGCTCGCGACGGTGGCGGCCGCCCACGGTCTCCGACCGGCCGCCGACGATGCCGGCGACGATGCCGCCGACGATGGCGGTGACGAGGACCCCGCTCTCGCCCCGTGGCGTGACCCGGCGGCCGCCGCGCACCTGGGCGCGGTGCACGAGTCGCTGCTGGCCGAGCGGGCCGCCGACCGGGTCGGGAGCGGGTCGTTCTACACCCCGCCGCTGGTCGTCGACTGGGTGCTCGACCGGGTCCTCGCCGACCTGCCGGACGGCGCCACCGTGGTCGACCCGGCCTGCGGCACCGGCAACTTCCTGGTGGCCGCCGTACGCCGCCTCGGCCCCGCCGCGGCCGGACGGGTGCACGGCGTCGACCTCGACCCCGTCGCGGTCGCGATCGCCCGGCTGCGGCTGCGGCTCGAGGCTCCCGCGGTCGACCCGCGCCTGCTCGAGCGGACCGTCCGGGTGGGCGACGGGCTGGGCGCGCACCCCGACGCGCCGTACGACGTCGTGCTCGGCAACCCGCCCTTCGGCGGACGGCTGCGACCGCGGGCGCCGGTGCCGACGGTCGCCCCGGCGGCGTACACCGACACGAGCGCGGTGTTCCTGCTCCGGGCGCTGGACCTGGCCGGTCCGCAGGGAGTGGTCGCGCTGGTGCAGCCGCTGTCGTTCCTCGCGGCCCGCGACGCCGCCCCGGTGCGGGCGGCGATCACCGCCCGCGGTGCGGTGACCGACTTCTGGACCTCGCCGACGCCGGTCTTCACCGGGACGCCGGTGCTCACCTGCGTGCCTGTCGTCCGGCTCGGTGTCGCGCCCGGTGAGGGGCTGGCCCCGCCGCACGGGGCGTGGGGTGCGCTGGCCGCGCCGGCACTGGGCATCCCCACCGTCTCGCCCCGCACCCGCGGCGTGCTCGGCGACCTCGGCCCGTGCACCGCGGACTTCCGCGACCAGTACTACGGACTGGTGGCCCACGTGCGCGAGGGCGGCGACGGAACGCCCCTGGTCACCGCCGGCCTCGTCGACCCAGCACGCTGTCGCTGGGGCGAGACGTCGACGCGTTTCGCCAAGCAGGACTGGGCTGCGCCCACCGTCGACCTCCACTCCCTGCATGCCGACGGCGCCCTGTCGGCGTGGGTCCGGGCCCGTCTGGTGCCCAAGGTGCTCGTCGCGCCCCAGGGGCGGGTGGTCGAGGCGGTGGTCGACGTGGAGGGCGCCTGGCTCCCCTCGGTCCCGGTGGTCAGCCTCGCCGTCGGACCCGACCGGCTGTGGCACGCACTCGCCGTGCTGCTCGCGCCCCCGGTGGTGGCCCAGGCCGCGGCGACGTACGCCGGGACCGGCCTGTCCGCACGGGCGCTCAAGCTCAGCGCCCGTCAGGTCGCCGCCCTCCCGCTGCCCGCCGACCGCGACGCCTGGGACGCCGGCGCCGTGCTCGCCCGGGCCGCCCAGGAGGCCTCGGACGCCGAGCGCCCCGACGCGCTGCGGGCCGTGGGCGAGGCGATGTGCGCGGCGTACGACGACCACGCGGCCCTGGACTGGTGGCTCCAGCGGGTCGAGAAGCGGGCCGAAAGTCGCGTGCGGTCGGCAGGCCGACTCCCTACCTTTTCCCAGGCGACAACACCTCGCAATCTTCGCGGTGGAGATTAGGATCCGATCAGGAAGGAGCAGGCGATGACCACACTCAGCGGGTCCGTGCTGCTCTTCAACGCGTCCTTCGAGCCGCTGGGTCGGGTCAGCTTCAAGCACGCGGTCAAGATGCTCGTGCGTGAGGTGGCCGTCGTCCACGAGGCCCACCCCGAGCGGATGATCGGCCCCTACCAGTGGCCGCGGGCGCTGCGACTGGTGCGCTACGTCGCGACCAAGTGGCTCTACCGGCCGGCCGGCTACACGCGCCAGGGAGTGCTGGCCCGCGAACGGCACCGCTGCGCCTACTGCGGTGGCCGCGCCGAGACCATCGACCACCTCCTGCCGCGCTCGCGCGGCGGGGCCTGGACGTGGCTCAACACGGTCGCCGCCTGCGGGCCGTGCAACGAGCGCAAGGGCAACCGCACCCCCCAGGAGGCCGGCATGCACCTGCGGGTCGTCCCCTGGCACCCCACTCGGGCGCAGGTCGCGGCCTGGTCCTGACCTGCGTGGTCTCGAGACAGGCGCTAGCGCGCCTTCCTCGACCGACGTCACCGCCCGCTGGTCGAGGAGGTTGCGCTAGCAACCGTCTCGAGACCACCGACCGCACGACAGCAACAGGTCACCCAGCGGCGCCGGCACGGAGCCGACCGGCACCGCCTCGGCGAGGTAGCCGGCGTACGAGATCTTGTGGCCGGAGCGGGCGCCCAGCCACCGTCGCAGGCGCTCGGCGTCGGGACGGTCGCGCTGGGCGGGCTGCTGCGCCATCAGGTCGTACGCCGCCCGCTCGCCGTGGGCGTCGACGACGGCGAGCATCCCCTCGACGCCCACGGCGCGGATGAGCTCGTCCTCGAGGTCGGCGTCGCAGACGAAGCGGCGTACGTCGGCCGGGCTGTCGGCCAGCACCCGGTCGACGTACGTGGTCTCGGCGAGGTCGTGCAGGAGCAGCACCGCCGTCCGTCCCACCAGGTGCGCCCGGAGGTTGGTGATGCCGTTCATCACGACCACCTCCGGCACCGCGACCCCCAGCCGCAGGGCGAGCGTGCGGAGCGCGCGCCGGTCGCTCTCGCCCTCGACCAGCACCGTCCGCATGCCTCGACGTTAACCGGACGCGGACTGTCCGTGCCTGGCGTTAACCTCGCGCACGTGACCCAGCCCAGCACCCCGTCGTCGATCGAGTCGATGATCCAGGCCCGCGGGCTGCGCAAGACCTTCGGCAGCGGTGAGGCCGTGTTCGAGGCGGTCAAGGGCATCGACCTCGACGTCCACCGCGGCGAGGCGTTCGGGTTCCTGGGGCCCAACGGGGCCGGCAAGTCCTCGACGATGCGGATGATCGCGGCGGTGTCGCCGGTCAGCGCCGGCGAGCTGCGCATCCTCGGGCTCGACCCCGCGACCGACGGCCCGGCGATCCGGGCCCGGCTGGGCGTGTGTCCGCAGGAGGACACCCTCGACAGCGAGCTCAACGTGCGCGACAACCTGGTGATCTACGCGCGCTACTTCGGCATCGGCCGCGCCGACGCCCGGGCGCGGGCCGACGAGCTCCTCGAGCTCGTCAACCTCACCGAGAAGGCCAAGGCCAAGGTCGATGACCTGTCCGGCGGCATGAAGCGGCGGCTCACCATCGCCCGCAGCCTGGTCAACCGGCCCGACCTGCTGCTGCTCGACGAGCCCACCACCGGACTGGACCCCCAGGCCCGGCACGTGCTGTGGGACCAGCTGTTCCGCCTCAAGCAACAGGGCGTCACCCTGGTGATCACCACCCACTACATGGACGAGGCCGAGCAGCTCTGCGACCGTCTCGTGGTCATGGACAAGGGCCTGGTCGCCGCCGAGGGCTCGCCCGCCGAGCTCATCCGCGACCACTCCTCGCGCGAGGTCGCCGAGCTGCGGTTCGGGCTGGGTGACGGCTCGGCCAACCCGCACGAGGAGCACGCGGCCCGGGTGGCCGAGCTCGGCGACCGCGTCGAGGTGCTGCCCGACCGGCTGCTCGTCTACGGCACCGACGGCGACGCCGTGCTCGAGGCCGTCCACGAGCTCGGGCTGCGGCCGGTGGCCACGCTGGTGCGCCGCAGCACCCTCGAGGACGTCTTCCTGCGCCTGACCGGCCGGACGCTGGTCGACTGATGCCGCCGACCACCACCTCCACCACCCGCGCCCCGGGCGACGAGCGACTGTCCACCGCGACCGCCGTACGCCGGATGGCGCCCTACTGGCTCACCGTGTCGCTGCGGACGTGGCGCGGGTCCGTCGTCTCGGCGTTCCTGGCCCCGGTGTTCTACGTGGTCGCGATGGGGGTCCTGCTCGGCGGCTTCATCGCCGAGGACCCGAGCCGCCTCGAGGGCGCGCCCGACTACCTGTCGTTCATCGTGCCGGGCCTGGTGGCCGGCCACGCGATGCAGACCGCGGTGGCCGACACCTCGTGGCCGGTCTTCAGCAACTTCAAGTGGAACCGCGTCTACGACTCGATGGTCGCCACGCCGATCACCGTGCGCCAGGTGGCCTTCGCGCACCTGTTCTTCGTCTGGCTCCGGGTCACCGTGGTGTGCGCGATCTTCGACCTGGTGGTGGCGCCCTTCGGCGTCTTCGGCAGCTGGTGGGGTCCGTTCGGCGCGCTGGGCGCACAGAGCCTGACCGGTCTGGCCTTCGCCACCCTGATGTACGGCTACGCCTGCCGGGTCGAGTCCGACGCCGCGTTCGGGGTCGTGTTCCGGCTGGCGATCTTCCCGCTGTTCCTGTTCAGCGGGGCGTTCTTCCCGGTCTCCAACCTCGGCGCGGTGGGGGAGCGGGTCGCCCAGCTCACCCCGCTCTGGCACGGGGTCAACCTGTCGCGGATGCTCAGCCTCGACACCGTCGACCTCAGCACGGCGGCGATCAACCTGGCCGTGCTGGTGGGCGTCTCGGTCCTGGGTGGCTGGTGGGCCGTGAGCGGGCTCGAGAGGCGGATGGCGCGGTGAGCACCCCCACGCGGTTCCCGGTGCCGCTGACCTCGGTGCAGGCCACGTTGCTGCTCGTCGAGCGCAACGTGATCACCTACCGCTCGGCCTGGAAGCTCTTCATCACCGGCTTCCTCGAGCCCGTCTTCTACCTGCTCTCCATCGGCATCGGGGTCGGCCAGCTCATCGAGACCTTCGAGTTCAACGGCCGCGACATCCCCTACGCCGAGTTCGTCGCCCCCGGCATGCTCGCCGCCTCGGCGTTCAACGGCGCCCTGATGGACTCGTGCTTCAACTTCTTCTTCAAGCTCAAGCACCTGCGCCTCTACGACTCCGTGCTCGCCACCCCCGTCGGCACCGCCGACGTCGCCCGCGGGGAGGTGATCTGGGGTCAGCTGCGCGGCGGGTCCTACTCGGCCGCGTTCCTCGTGGTGATGCTGGCGCTCGGCTACCTGCACTCCTGGTGGGCGCTGCTCGCCCTGCCGGCCGCGCTGCTGATCGGCTTCGCGTTCAGCGCGGTCGCGATGGCGTGCACGACCTGGTTCACCTCGTGGCAGGACTTCGAGAAGGTCACCCTCGTGCAGACCCCGCTCTTCCTGTTCTCCGCCACCTTCTTCCCGGTCACCGCCTTTGACGGCTGGCTGCGCTGGGTCGTCGAGTGCACCCCCCTCTACCGCGGCGTCGTGCTGTGCCGCGAGCTCACCACCGGCGCTGTCAGCTCGGCCTCCCTCGTCTCGGTGGTCTACCTGCTGGTGATGGGCGCAGCCGGTCTCTACGTCGTACGCCGGCGCCTCGACTCGCTGCTGCTGACCTGACGTCAGCCGAGCGCGCCCGACGTCGCCTGGCTCGATCCCGGAGGGGGCGTCGCGGTACGACGCCCGCGCTCGGCCAGGACGGCCGCGACGAGCCCGGCCAGCAGCGGCACGATCCAGGCGACCCGCAGGGTGCTGGCGTCGGAGACGAACCCGACGACAGGCGAGGTGATCAGGAAGCCGATGCGCATCAGCCAGCCCAGGATGGCGATGCCGGTGCCTTCGGGCAGCCCCGGCACGCGGCCAGCCGCTGCGAACGCCGCCGGGACGAGGGTCGCGCTCCCGAATCCCGACAGGGCCAGGCCGGCCAGCGTGAGGGGGTACACCGGCGCGACGATGGCCACCAGCGCGCCAAGTGCGATGAGCAGTCCGCCGGCGCGCGACCCGGTCGCGGCCCCAGTGGTCGGTCATCGGGTCGCCGCAGAGCCGGCCGACGAACTGCGCGATGAGCATGACGCTCACCCCCAGCCCGGCGACGGCGAGCGGCGCGTCGGTCTCGGTCTGCAGGTAGAGCACGGACCAGTTGTTCGCGATGTCCTCGACCAGCGTCCCGCAGATCGCGAGCAGCACGATCGGGGCCAGGAGGGGCCAGGCGGCTCTCCGCGACCGCGGTGAGGACGTCGGCACGACGGCGCGCTGTTCGGCCGGGTCGGTGTCCGAGGCATCGGCGCCGGCCCCGGACCGGGCCGCAGGGGGAAGTCGCGCAGCAGCGGTCGCCGCGACGGCGACCACCGCCCAGACGGCGCCGTTGACGGACATCTGCACGGTGGCATCGACGCCACGGGCGGCGCACCAGGCGCCGATCAGACCTCCGGTCGCCGCGCCCAGGCTCCACAGCGCGTGCAGGGAGTTGATGATCGAGCGTCCACACCGGACCTCGACGAGGACGCCGTGGATGTTCTGCGCGGCGTCGAGGACTGCGTCGATCGCGCCGGCGGCGAAGAGTGTCGCCGCGAACAGGGCCGCCGAGGGCGACGCCGCCGCCAGGACGAACCCGACTGCGAGCAGCACCGAGCCGACACCAGCCACCGCGAGGGTCCCGAGCGCACGCGTCACCCGGGCCGCGTAGGCGGCGGCCACGAGCGCACCTACGGGGAACGCGACGAGGACGAGACCGAACTCGCTGTTGTCGAGCTCGAGGTGCGCCTTGATCTCGGGGTAGCGAGGGAGCAGGGCCGCCAGCATGACGCCGTTGGTGAAGAACATCAGCGACACGCCCCATCGGGCTCGGGCCAGGCTCGAACCGGTGGGGGTGGTGGGGTGGCGACGCACGGTGGAGGAGCCCTTCAAGGACGAGTGACGGAACGCCGGACGCTAGGAGTCACAGGCACGGCTTGTCGAGCAGGACCATCGAGGTGCCGGCAGATCCGAGTGGCGGTTCAGGGCGCGCCGAGTGCGCTGTTGACGGAGTCGACCACCTGGTCAGGGTCGTCGACGGTGATCACCAGGCGGTCGAACTTCTCCGCGGCGTCGAGGGTGATGACGATCGCGCGCTCGTAGCCCGAGATGTTCCAGAACTGCTTCTTCCCGTCCGCGTGGAACGTGCCGGACAGCCTTCCCGGGAGGCCGAGGCCGGGACCACGCCAGCCCTTCGGCTCGTCCCTCATGCCCGGATCGAAGGTCGCGCCCCGGACATGCTCGAGCGGGAACTGCAGGCGACGGGTGAACGACCAGAGCTTGGTCAGACCGACCGGCTCGACCACGAGGTGCTCCGGGGTAACCGTGACTCTGTTGCTGCTCATGTCGACTCCTTCTCGTCCGGCAGCCTCTCGTCCGACAGCCCGGCACGGGCCAGCAGGCGACTGCCCAGGTGCTCTGCGGTGATGTCATGCGCCTCGAGGAGGCCCGTGATCCGCTCGCGGACGCGCGGGTCGGTGGGGGCGAGCTCGAGCAGTCCCACCAGGATCACGTCGAGGCGTTCCGCCGAGCTCGAGTCGTGCGCGTCCACGGCGTCCAGGACCCGCAGGAACAGGCCGTGCTTGCTCCCGAAGACGCCGTACAGGCTGCCTCGGTGTACGCCGGTCGCGTCGACGAGGTGGTCGACCGAGGTCGATGCGTACCCCCGCTGACAGAACACCGCCGACGCTGCGGCCACGGCACCCCTCTCCTCGAACTGCCGTGGCCGACCCATGATTTGAGAATAGTCATTCAAGAACGGTCGGTCAAGAACGGCTGACCCGCGCGCCCGCCCGGGGGGACAGCGACGGCAGGGGAGACTCGTGGCATGAGCACCGTTGGCGTGGTCGGTACCTGGCACGGGGACGAGGGGTGGGGCGTCATCGACTCACCAGCCACACCAGGTGGTTGCTGGACGCACTTCTCAGCGGTCCTGGGCGAGGGCTACCGGACGCTCAGCCCGGGTCAGAGGGTGACGTTCGAGTTCGAGACGGCCGACCAGGACGGGTATCGCTACCGCACGGTCGAGGCATGGCCATCAGACGAGCCGAAGCCGGCTGTCGTGGAGGTCTCCGGGCCCGCTGCTGCCTACGCGTCCACCCTCACCCTGACCTTCGACCAGCCCGGACCATCTGACCACCGCTGACGGCGTGCCGATCACTCGCGCCGGTCGTGGCCGTGCGAGGCGGCACCAGCCAGCGAGGTCGGGGTCGGCCGCTTCGACCAGCTCACCTGAGGTCGTCCGGTGCGACATCAGCCGAGGATGGGGTACGACGGCGGCTCCGGTCCGTCGAAGATGGTGCGGGGGACCCCGACACCGCAGAACTGCTCCATCATGGCGAACCCGATGGCGAGCATCTGCCCCTGTGACTCGTCGGTGTCGAAGTCGACCGCCGCGAGCTCCTCCGCCAGCACGTCGAGGCCTGGAGGGAGCTCGTCGTCGCGGTCCGGGCTCCGGTCGTCGTCCCCGAAGTCGAAGAGCTCCGTCGTGGAGAGGAACCGACCTTCGGCGCAGGTCAAACTGGGCATGGCCGCGTCCTCGTTCCAGTACATGCTGGCGACCCGCCCGCCGTCGGCAAGGCGGGACACGACCTCCCGCAGCGACCCGTGGTAGCCGTTGGCCTCGTAGACGACGACGCCCCCGGGCACGGGGAACACCGCCACCACCACGTCGTACGGGCCCGCGTACGGGCTCCGCTCGTCTCCCTCGAGAGGCGTCGACACGTCAGCCTCGAAAGCCTCCAGCACGGGTAGTGCAGAGCCGTTCACCACGATCGTGACGCAGGCTGCACTCCCGAAGTCCGAGACCCAGTCGTAGTCGCTCGATACAGCCACGTCTACTCCCTCCTGTGGTGCCGGCCACCACAGCCGGCATCACCAGAACCTAGACGCAACCGGCAGAGTTCATCGACTACGTGAGCTCGCTAGTGCCCTGCGCGAGCACCATGGCTGTCAGGTGCGCGTGGGGTCGTGGCCGGGTTGGTGGATGCGGGTGTGGTGGTAGGGGCAGTAGAGCGTGGTGGTCCTCAGGTCGGTGGTGCCGCCCTGGGCCCAGGGGATGGTGTGGTGGGCGTGGCACAGGTAGCCGGGGACGTCGCAGCCACTGTGGTGTTGGCAGTGGCGTTGCTCGACGATCGCGGCGAGGCGTTGGGCGGGGGTGTGGAACCTGTGCTTCCTACCCAGGGCGAGGACTTCGCCGGATGCGTTCATCCAGGCGGGGATGATCCCGGCGCCGCAGGCCAGGCGGAGGTATTCGGTGGGGCTGATCTTGGTGCCGGTCTCCAGCTGGGCAGCCTTGAGCTTGCCTTGGAGGAGGTCGTAGTCGCCGATGGCGATCACGGTGGCGGTCAGGCCGCCGATCTTGGGTAGCTGGGTGGGGTCGTAGGTCTCGATCCAGTCGGTGAAAGCCTGACCCATCCGCTCCGCGGACGGCTTCTGCCAGTCATAGGACCCGGCCCCGTGCTCGGCGCGCACGTGCTTGGGGGCGGCCAGGGCGTGGAGCTGTTTGCGGAACGCATCCGCCGCGGCGGTGGGGATGGAGAACCGGCCGTGGGTCAGTCCCTGCCCGTCGTCACCCATGGTGATTCGGGTCTTCTTGCGGGCGCGTTCCTCCTGCGCCTGCAGGGCTTTGGCTTCGCGTTCGTCGGCGCCTTCGGGGTCCAGGCGTTCCCAGATCGCGTGGCCCATCGTCGCCAGGGCATCGGCGTCATGGCCACCGACAGCCTCAGCGAGCAGGAACGTCTCGGCGCGGGCCTGGTCGTAGGTCGAGACCTTCTCGTCCTCCAACAACCCCATGTGGTCGGCGATCACCTGGGCCTGCTCGGCGTGGATCTCACCGCGAGCGGTCGCCGTACGCGTCGGCTCCAGATCAGCCAGGCACTTCGCGAGCCTGGCCTTGGTCCTCGCGGTGCGCCCGGTGACACCGGTAGTCACGCGCAGCCACCGGGCGGTGTTGCGGCACCCCGCGACACCGGGCAGGTCCAGGGTCTCGGCCTGGTTGATCGACCTGGCTTCGAGCTCGGCGACACCGGCGGCGACCCGGGCACCCAGGGCCACGACCCGGGTGGTCGTGGTGGCGTCCATCGCCAGGTCGGCACGTCGGCCAGACCCTTGAGCTCGTCGAGGAACCGGCACAGCACTGCCTCGATCGGGTGTCCCGATCCAGGGGTGTCGATGTGCTGGGCCATGGGACTATTCCAGCACCGGCCACCGACAGTCCTGGACGACTTTCCGGCTCAACCACGGGGGTTGTGGACAACCCCTATCCACTCGCGCCCTGTGGACGGTTCGTGGTTGTTTCCACAGCCCCGGAGCCGGGTTGGGAGGGTCGGCTGCGGTGGCTTCGAGGCTCGTCGCTGGGGCTCCTCGCACCTCAGCCGGCGTAGGGGCGGCTGGGGCGGCGTACCGGGTCGGCTCGTCGCTGGGGCTCCTCGCACCTCAGCCGACGGTGGGGCGCTCGAGCACCAGCGCGTAGAACGCCGTGTCGACCCACCGACCGAGCTTGTACCCGACCTCGGGCAGCAACCCCACCCTCTCGAACCCGAACCCGCGGTGCAGCGCCTCGCTCGCGGGGTTGGGCAGGGCGATGACGGCCAGGACCGTGTGGATGCCGTCGGTGCGGAGCCGGGCCAGGAGGTCGTCGTACAGGGCGCGGCCGACGCCGCGGCCGCGGGCGGGCTCGTCGAGGTAGACCGAGACCTCCTTGGTCCGGTCGTACGCCGCCCGCGGCCGGTACGTCGAGGAGTAGGCGTAGCCGAGGACCGTCTCGCCGTCGGTGCGGTCCACCGCGACGAGGAGGTGGTCGGGGGAGTCGAGCCGGTCCTGCCAGTAGGCCAGCGGCGGGGGGACGGTGTCGAAGGTCGCCAGGCCGTGGGCCACCTGCTCGTCGTAGATCGCCTTGATCGCCGGCAGGTCGGCAGCGACGGCGTCACGCACGGACATCTCTCCCACGGACATGGCCGAATCCTGCCCGACGTTGGCAGGAAGCCCGACGACGGGCAACACCTACCGCTGGCAGGATCCGATGCGTGATCGAGCCGGACACCAAGGACTGGACGTGGGTGCTCGACGCCCCCTGCCCCGACTGCGGCTTCGTCGCCGCCCACGTCGACGTCGGCCGGCTCGGTGACGCGATCCGGAGCAACGCGGCGCTCTGGTCGGTCGTGCTGTCCGGACCCGGAGCGACCGACAGGCCGGACCCCGGCACCTGGTCGCCGACCGAGTACGCCGCCCACGTCCGCGACGTGCACCGCGTCTTCGCCGAGCGCGTCGCCCTGATGCTGGCCGAGGACGGACCCGTCTTCGCCAACTGGGACCAGGACGCCACCGCCCTCGAGCAGCGCTACGACCTCGCCGACCCGGCCGAGACCGGACCCGCGCTGACGCAGTCCGCCGAGGACGTCGCCACCCTCTACGACGGCGTACGGCCCGACCAGCGCGACCGCACCGGCCTGCGCAGCAACGGCAGTGCGTTCACGATCGACACGCTCGCGCGCTACCACCTGCACGACGTGGTCCATCACACCTGGGACGTCCGCCGCCAGCTCGCCGTGGCCGCCTACGACCGTCAGGCCGCCGACTACCGCACCGCCTCGGCGCCGCTGGGCGACGGCGTCCGGGCCGGGATCGACGAGCTCGCCGCGCGCCTCGCCCCCGGGTCGCTGGTGCTCGAGATCGGCAGCGGCGGCGGTCGCGACGCGCTCGAGCTCGAGACCCGCGGCCTGCGCGTACGGCGGACCGACGTGGCTACCGGGTTCGTCACCCTGCTGCGCGAGGCGGGCCACGACGCCGACGTCCTCGACCCGCTCACCGACGACCTCAGCCCCGCGCCACCCGACACCGCGTACGACGCCGTGTGGGCCAACGCGAGCCTGCTGCACGTGGCCCGCACCGACCTCCCGGTCGTCCTCGCGCGCCTGGCCTTGGTGACCCGGCCCGGGGGCGTACTGCGCGCGGCCGTCAAGGAGGGCGACGGCGAGGGCTGGTCGACCCACGGCAGCATCGCGGTCCCGCGGATGTTCACCTACTGGCGCCGCCCCGACCTCGAGTCCGTGGTCACCGGGTCCGGCTGGGACGTCGTGCGCACCGACGAGACGAGCGGCCGGCGCGACGAGCGCTGGCTCTCGGTGCTCGCCACCCGTCGCCTACCGTAGGAGCCCGTGAGGCACACGGAGTTCTGGGAGCGACTGGAGGCCGCCCTCGGCCCCGGCTACTACCGCAGCTGGGCGAGCCAGGTGGTGATGGCCGACCTCGACCGACGCACCGCGCAGGAGGCGCTCGACGCCGGGGTGCCGCCCAAGCAGGTGTGGGCGGCCGTGTGGCGCCAGCTCGAGCTGCCCGACCGCGACCGCTGACGCCACCTCCCACCTGACACGATGGCCGCGTGAGCACCCCGATCGCAGACGTCGCCGTCATCGGCGGCACCGGCTTCTACTCGTTCCTCGAGGGCGGCGAGGTCACCGAGCACCACGTCGAGACGCCGTACGGCGACCCGTCCGGCCCGATCGCGGTCGGCGAGGTCGCGGGGCGCCGGGTGGCGTTCCTGCCCCGCCACGGCGCCGACCACCGGCACCCGCCGCACGGCATCCCCTTCCGCGCCAACGCGTGGGCGCTGCGCTCGCTCGGCGTCCGGCAGGTGCTCGCCCCGTGCGCGGTCGGCGGGCTCTCCACCGGACCCGACGGCGTCGCCCCCGGTGACGTCGTGGTCCCCGACCAGCTCGTCGACCGGACCTTCCGCCGGGTCGGGTCGTTCGTCGAGTCCGGGGCCGTCCACCTGCCCTTCGCCGACCCCTACTGTCCGGGGGTGTCGGCCGCCGCGGCCGGCGCCGCGGACGACGTACGGCTCGGGGGCACGATGGTCGTCGTCGAGGGTCCGCGGTTCTCGACCCGCGCCGAGTCGCGACACTACGCCGCGGCCGGCTGGGACCTGATCAACATGACCGGAGCCCCCGAGGCGGCCCTGGCCCGCGAGATGCGCCAGTGCTACGCCTCGATCGCCCTGGTCACCGACATGGACGCCGGCGCCGAGTCGGGGGCGGGCGTCGACCAGGAGCAGGTCTTCGCGCTCTTCAAGGCCAACCTCGAGCGACTCACCGGCCTGCTGACCCGGACCATCGAGGCGCTGCCCGACCCCGACGGCTGCAGCTGCTCGACCTGGGCCGAGGGCGTCGGGCTCACCTACGACATCCCGGGCTGATACCACCCGCCACGGCCTCGTGGCATGACCCGTTCGGTGCCTGTCCGGACCAGCCGACCCGGTCCAGGGTGAGGGGCATGCGCACCCGACCCTCTCCCTCGTTCGTCGTCGCTGTCCTGGCCCTCGTGGTCGCCTCCGGGGGTGCCGGCTATGCCGCCGGCACGGTCACGTCCAGCCAGATCGCCGACAACACGATCCAGAGCCGCGACATCAGGAACGCCACCATCGAGGGCGTCGACGTCGCCAGCCGCAGCCTGCCCCGTACCAAGATCAGCAAGGGCTGCGCGAGCGGCGAGGTCGCCGTCTTCGGGGGCTGCGTCGCCACGGCCTCGCGCGGCCCGTCGAGCCACCAGGCCGCGGTGGACGACTGCAACAACCGCAACGGCCGGCTCCCCACCACCGGCGAGGTCCAGTGGATCCGCTCGCACATGGAGTTCGCCTGGGCCGACGGCAACCCGAGCCAGTACGAGTTCACCGGCGACTTCACCGGCGGCTACCCCTACACCCCCATCGCCTTCGACCGCTCCGGCAACGGGATCGACAACGCCAGCGCCAACCTGTTCTGGCACCACTGCGTCACCAGCTGACCGCCCCCTTCCTAGGGTGGGGGAGTGCGCGTCCTCCTCACCGGCTCGGCCGGCTTCATCGGTACGGCGATCGGCGCGGCCCTCGAGGCCGCCGGTCACGACGTCGTCCGGGTCGACCTGATGCTCGCCCAGGCCCACGGCTCGAGCACCCCGCCGGTCGGCACCCACCACCTCGACGTCCGCGAGGCCGTCGACGACGCCCGGTGGGCCCCGCTGCTCGACGGCGTCGACGCCGTCTGCCACCAGGCCGCGATGGTGGGCGCGGGAGTCACCGTGGCCGACCTCCCGGCGTACGCCGGTCACAACGACCTCGGCACCGCCGCGCTGCTCGCCGCCATGCACGCCGCCGACGTGCACCGGCTGGTGCTGGCCAGCTCGATGGTGGTCTACGGCGAGGGCCGCTACACCTGCCCGACCCACGGCGACCAGGCCCCGCCGCCGCGCACGGTGGCCGCGCTCGACGCCGGCGACTTCGACAACCACTGCGGCATCTGCGGTGCGCCGCTGGGCTGGGCGACGGTCGACGAGGACGCACGCCTCGACCCGCGCAGCTCCTACGCCGCCAGCAAGCTGGCCCAGGAGCACTACGCCTCGGCGTGGGTGCGCCAGGCGGCGCCCGAGGGTGCTGCCGCGATCGCGCTGCGCTACCACAACGTCTACGGCCCGCTGATGCCGCGCGACACGCCGTACTCCGGGGTCGCGGCGATGTTCCGCTCCTCCCTCGAGCGCGGCGAGCGCCCGCAGGTCTACGAGGACGGCGCCCAGGCCCGCGACTTCGTGCACGTCGACGACGTCGCCCGCGCCAACGTGCTCGCCCTGGAGGCCGTCGTGGCCGGCCCCGGCGCGACGTACGACGCCTACAACGTGGCCTCCGGGCGCCCCGTCTCGATCCTCGACGTCGCCCGGCTGGTCGGCGCGGGGACCGGCGCCGACATCGAGCCCGAGGTCACCGGCGGCTACCGGCTCGGCGACGTCCGCCACGTCGTGGCCTCGCCGGCCCGGGCGGCCGAGGCGCTGGGGTTCACCGCGCAGGTCACGCCCGAGGAGGGGCTGCGCGCGTTCGCGACGGCGCCGCTGCGCACCTGATCGGGTAGCGGGTGCGTCATACGAGCTGGCTCCCCGGGCCGCCACGACGTATGACGTCCGCGCGCCGTCGGGACGTCATACGAGCCGGCTCCCAGAGCCGCCACCACGTATGACGCAACGGCTACCTGACCACCTCACCACTGCGTGAACACCAGCTGCTGCAGCAGGATCGCCGAGGTCACCTGCACCGCCAGCGCCGGTCGCCGCCACCGCTCGGGCAGCAGGGCGGTCGACACGAGCAGCCACGGGATCCACGGCAGCCAGATCCGCTCGACCTCCGACTTGCTCATCCCGGACAGGTCGGCGGCGAGCACGGCGGCGGCGGCCGAGAGCGCCAGCAGCACCGTCGTACGTCGCTCGCCGACGGCTCCGCGGACCGTCGCGCGCACTCCCGGCACGCAGCACGCCAGCGCCGTGGCGAGCACCGGCCCGGCGCTGACCAGGAGCGCACCGACGTTGCCCCACACCCAGTAGGACTGCGGGCGCTTGCCGCCGAGCCCGGCGAAGTAGCGGTCGTGCACGGCCGCGTAGGACTCCCACCACCAGAAGCCGAAGCCTCCGAAGATCGCAACCACCACGAGAGCCCCGCCGATCGCCCACGGCAGCGGTCGCCACGAGCGCGCCGAGGCCAGCACGGCCAGGGCGACCAGGCCCATGAGCAGCAGGCCGTAGGACATGAAGACCGACAGACCGAGCACCAGCCCCGCGACCAGCGACCAGGCCACCATCGAGCGGCGTGAGGCCGCGGTGGCCGCGAGCGCCAGGAACGCCAGGCCCCACGCCGACACCGTCAGGAACACCGCGTCCGCCGAGACCGCCATCAGCACCGCCGCGGGGGTGAGCACCAGGAACGGCAGCACCCGGCGAGCGGTCGGCTCGGCTCCGAGCGCTCGCAGCGCGACGAGCACGCCGGGCACGGCGGCCGCACCGACCAGGGTCATCGCGAGCCCGACCCCGAACGACGTGTCGATGCCGAGCCGGACCAGCAGCACGACGAACAGCAGCGCCCCCGGTGGGTGTCCGGCGACGTGGGTCGTCCAGCTGTCGGGCTGGCCGTAGGTGATGCCGCCGACGAAGCCGTCCAGCATCGCGGGGACGTCGGTGATCGCCCGCGCGGTGTTGAGGTACTCGCCGGGCATGTCCTCGACGCGCGACAGTCCCTCGGACCCGTCGACGTAGGCGAGCCCGAGCAGCCACACCAGCCCCACGGCGTACGACGTCACGAGGAGCACCGGCCAGCGCGCGGTCGCGGAGATGCGGGGCAGGAACAGCCACGCGAGCACCCCGACGAGCACGACGCGCACGGTGCGGAACCCGACGGCCTTGACCTCCAGGTAGCCCCGCAGCGGGGGAACCGCGTCCTCACCGGGGTAGCGGGTGCGCGAGTAGGTCTCGATCGAGAGCAGGTGCGGCAGCCAGAAGGTGAGCACCAGCACGACCACCGCCAGGGCGGCGCCGACCGACGCGGCGACCGCGACGCGGGCTGCGTCGGGTCCGGTGCCGGCGTCGGGTGGTGCGGCGGTGGCGGTCATCGGGGCCGAGAGTAGCCACCGAGCGGCCACGACCGCGGACGCCCGGTGGGAGCCTTCGGGGTGGGTTCCCGTCAGGCCCCTGCACCTACGTTCGGGGGACGATGCCCGACTGCGACCTGATCCTGCCCTGCCGAGACGAGGCGGCTGCCCTGCGAGCGCTGCTGCCCCGGGTGCCCGCCGAGCTGTCGGTCATCGTCGTCGACAACGGCTCGGTCGACGGCACCGCCGACGTCGCGCGCGAGCTCGGTGCTCGGGTCGTCACGGAGTCGACGCCCGGCTACGGCGCCGCGATCCAAGCCGGACTGCTCGCCGCGACGAACACCTACGTGGCCTTCATGGACGGAGACGGATCCTTCGACCCCGACGAGGTGCTGCCGCTGCTCGCCGAGGTGCGCGCCGGCCGCGCCGACATCGCTGTCGGACGCCGCCGACCGGTCCGCCGCGGCGTGTGGCCCTGGCACGCCCGGGCCGGCAACGCGCTCATCGTCGCCTGGCTGCGCCGCCGCATCGACCTCGACGCCCACGACATCGCGCCGCTGCGGGTCTGCCGGCGCGTGGACCTGCTGGACCTCGGCGTCGAGGATCGCCGCTTCGGCTACCCGGTCGAGCTGCTGCAGCGGGCGACCGCGGCCGGCTGGCGCTTCCGCGAGCACGACGTGAGCTACCACCCCCGCGCGGAGGGCACGAGGTCCAAGGTGTCCGGCTCGGTCACGGGCACGCTGCGCACCGCGCGAGACTTTGGCAGGGTGTTGTCGCGATGACCGCCATCCCCTCCACGACGGCGCCGCCCACGTGGACCGTCCTCGTCGTCGCCAAGGCGCCCGTCTCCGGACTGGCCAAGACCCGGCTCGCGGCCGGCGTGGGGGAGCGGGCTGCCGCCGACCTGGCGGCCGCCGCCCTCCTCGACACGCTCGCGGCGTGCGCCCACGCGCCCCGCCGGGTGATCGCCCTGACCGGCGACCTCGACCTCGCCGAACGCGCCGACGACCTGCGCGGCACGCTCGACGACCCCACGACCCGGTGGACCGTGGTGCCCCAGCGCGGCGACGCCTTCGACGAGCGTCTCGCCGCGGCCCACGCCGACGCGGGTCCGGGTCCCACCGTCCAGGTCGGCATGGACACCCCGCAGGTCACCCCCGAGCTGCTGGCCGACGTCGCCGCCCGGCTCCTCGACCACGACGCCGTGCTCGGTCGCGCCGACGACGGCGGCTGGTGGGTGCTCGCCCTGCGCGACCCTGCCCACGCCGCGGCGCTGGTCGGCGTACCCATGTCCACCCCCACCACGTACGACGACACCCGGGTCGCCCTCACCGCTGCGGGCCTCGACGTCGGCGACATCGTCGAGCTGACCGACGTCGACACCGCCGTCGACGCCGACCTGGTGGCCGCGGCCGCACCGGCCACGCGGTTCGCGCGGGCCTGGACCGAGCAGAAGGCGGTAGCCCGATGACCGATCAGCTGAACCGTGTGGAGCAGGTCGAGCCGGTCACGCAGCCGTTCTCGACCGTGTTCGCCTACGCCCTGCAGGGGCACCCCTGCGCGGTGATCGGGCTCGACGACGCTCCGTCCGTGATGCCGATGGACGCCTGGACCCGGGTCGCCGACGAGCACGACCAGTCGATCCTCGACCTCTGCGTCGGACCGACCCTCGACGTCGGCTGCGGTCCCGGTCGGATGACCGCCGCGCTGGTCGAGCGCGGGGTCGTGGCGCTCGGCATCGACGTGGTCCGTGAGGCCGTCGGCCAGACCCTGCAGCGCGGCGGGGCCGCCCTGCAGCTCGACGTCTTCGACACCGTGCCCGGCGAGGGACGCTGGTCCACCGCGCTGCTCGCCGACGGCAACGTCGGCATCGGCGGCGACCCGATCTCGCTGCTGAGCCGGGTGCGCGAGCTCATCGAGTCCCGCGGCCGCATCGTCGTGGAGGTCGCTGCTCCCGGCGTACCGGCCAAGACCGTGTGGGCCACCATCGAGGCCGGCGGTGCGCGCAGCAGCCGGTTCCGCTGGGCGGTCGTGGGCCTCGACGACATCGGCGTCCTGGCCGCCCGCGCGGGGCTGCGACTGGTCGACCAGACCTGCCACGGCGGGCGCTGGGTCGCCGTGCTGCAGGCGGTCACGTGAAGGTCCTCGACCCGCAGACCCTGCCCGGCCCCAAGCCGGAGCACTTCACCTCGCGCCTGCGCAGCCCGGCCGTCGCCGCCCGGATCGGCATGGCCCTCGGCATCGCCTTCGGCGTCTGCTTCGTCACCGGCCTGCTCAGCCACTACGCGCAGAACCCGACCCAGCCGATCCCGTACCCGTCCAGCCCCTCGTGGGGCTACCGCCTGACCCAGGGCCTGCACGTCGTCACCGGTACGGCGTCCGTGCCGCTGCTGCTGGTCAAGCTCTGGACGGTCTATCCCAAGCTGTTCGAGCGGCCGCCGTCGCTGCGCGCCCGGCAGCTGCTCCTCACCGGTCTCGAGCGGGTCTCGATCCTGGTGCTGGTCGCCTCGTCGATCTTCATGCTCGTCACGGGCCTGACCAACACCGCGTCCTGGTACGTCTGGAAGTTCGGTTTCCGGCCCGCCCACTACGCGATGGCCTGGGTCACCATCGGCGCCCTGCTGGTCCACATCGCCGTCAAGCTGCCCGTGATCCGCGAGGCGCTGCTCCACGACGTCGAGGACGAGCACTCCCACGACCGGCCCACCGCCGTCGACCAGGGCGTGATGTCGCGTCGCGGCCTGCTGCGCACCACCTGGCTGGCCGCCGGTACGACGGTCCTGCTGACCGCCGGGGCGACTGTTCCGTGGCTGCGCACCGTGTCGGTGTTCGGCGTGCGCTCCGGCGACGGCCCACAGGGCATCCCGGTCAACCGCTCGGCCAAGGCCGCCGGCGTCACCGCCACCGCGACGAGCGAGAGCTGGCGGCTCGAGGTCTCCCACGGCGAGCGGAGCGTCGCGCTGTCGCGACCCGACCTGCTCGCGATGACCCAGCGCACCGAGACCCTCCCGATCGCCTGCGTCGAGGGGTGGAGCGCCAACGGCACCTGGACCGGCGTACGGCTCAGCGACGTCCTCGCCCTGGTCGGGGCCGACGCCGACAGCGACGTCACGGTGTCGTCCTTCCAGGAGAACGGGCCCTACTACACGGTCAACACGCTGCAGAAGACGTTCGCCGGAGACGACCGCACGCTGCTGGCGCTGATGCTCGACGGCGAGGCCCTCGCGCTGGACCACGGCTACCCCTGCCGGCTGATCGCGCCCAACCGGCCCGGCGTGCTGCAGACCAAGTGGCTCGGCAGCATCGAGGTGCAGGCGTGAGTGGCGCGAGCACCCCCGACACGGGACCCGACGTGCGACCTCAGGCGGGGCCTGGCCGCGCGATCGTGGTGGTCCGCGTCGTCGTCGGCGCGGTCGGCGTCCTGGTGGGCCTGTACGGCGCCTACCTGTTCCTCTCGCGCCAGACGCAGTCGCGCCAGCTCGTCAGCGCGGCCAAGTACCTCGTCGGCGGCGTCGTGCTCAACGACCTGCTGATCGCGCTGGTCGTCCTGGCGCTCGGCTTCGTCGTGGTGCGGTTCGTGCCGCCCGTGGTGCGGGCGCCCCTCGTCGTGGGCGGGGTGGTGCTGGGGTCGGTGACCCTGCTGGCGATCCCGGTGCTGCTGGCCAAGGGGCGCAAGCCCGACAACCCCACCCTGCTCGACCGTGACTTCGTCGGTGGGTGGTGGGTGTTCGCCGCGGTGGTCGTGGTGTCGGTGGTCGCGTGGATCGTCGTACGCCTGGTGGTTGCGCGCCGCTCCCCCGCCTGACCGGCGTGTCGGATGGCTTCGAACGTGTGTTCGGCATAGCCTGCTCGTGGGCGCTGACCCAGGCGGTCATCCACAGGCGGGTCGTTCGATCGAGCGGACTGTCGGTGGTCGCCCCTAGCGTCTCGCTGGACAGATCGGGACGACGACCTCCCATCCGAGACACCTTCGAGACACACCGACGTTAGGACACAACATCATGGCTGGTGGAGACCGCGACAAGGCCCTGGACGCCGCGCTGCTCAACATCGAGAAGCAGTTCGGCAAGGGCTCGGTGATGCGCCTGGGCGACGAGACGCGCGCCCCCCTCGAGATCATCCCGACCGGGTCGATCGCCCTCGACGTGGCCCTGGGCCTGGGCGGCCTGCCGCGCGGGCGGGTCGTCGAGATCTACGGGCCGGAGTCCTCCGGCAAGACGACGGTCGCCCTGCACGCGGTGGCCAACGCCCAGGCCGCCGGCGGCATCGTCGCCTTCATCGACGCCGAGCACGCGCTCGACCCCGACTACGCCGCCAACCTCGGCGTCGACACCGACGCCCTGCTGGTCTCGCAGCCCGACTCCGGTGAGCAGGCGCTTGAGATCGCCGACATGCTCATCCGCTCCGGCGCGCTCGACCTGATCGTCATCGACTCGGTGGCCGCGCTGGTGCCACGCGCCGAGATCGAGGGCGAGATGGGCGACAGCCACGTCGGCCTCCAGGCCCGGCTGATGAGCCAGGCGCTGCGCAAGATGACCGGTGCGCTCAACAACTCCGGCACGACCGCCATCTTCATCAACCAGCTCCGCGAGAAGATCGGCGTCATGTTCGGCTCGCCGGAGACCACGACCGGTGGCCGCGCGCTGAAGTTCTACTCCTCGGTCCGCCTCGACGTGCGCCGCATCGAGACCCTCAAGGACGGCACCGACATGGTCGGCAACCGCACCCGGGTCAAGGTCGTCAAGAACAAGGTCGCCCCGCCGTTCAAGCAGGCCGAGTTCGACATCATGTACGGCAAGGGCATCAGCCGCGAGGGCGGCCTGATCGACGTCGGCGTCGAGGCCGGCATCGTCCGCAAGGCCGGCGCTTGGTACACCTACGACGGCGACCAGCTCGGCCAGGGCAAGGAGAACGCCCGCACCTTCCTCAAGGACAACCCCGACCTGGCCAATGAGCTGGAGAAGAAGATCCTCGAGAAGCTCGGGGTCGGCCCCAGCGTCGAGAAGCCCGCCGACCCGCTGTCCGACCTCTCCGACGCCCCGATCGGTGTCGACGACTTCTGAGTCGTGGCGCGGTGACGTCCACCAGGGCGTCACCGCGTGGACGCGCAACGCCCCCGCCCCTGACCCCGACGCCGGTCGAGGTGCGAGGAGCCCCGGCGACGAGCCTCGAGACCACCGCAGCCGGTCCGCCCCCCGCAACCGCCCCCGCAGCCGCTGGCCGGAGAAGTCGCCGGCCGACCCGGTAGCCGACGGGCCGGACGCCGACCCCGAGTCGGTCGCGCGCACCATCCTGCTCGACCAGCTCACCGGTCGGGCCCGCTCGCGCAGCGAGCTGGCCGACAAGCTGGCCGCCAAGGGCGTGCCCGACGAGATCGCGGTGCGCCTCCTCGACCGGTTCGAGGAGGTCGGGCTGGTCGACGACGACGCGTTCGCCCGGGCCTGGATCTCCGGTCGCGGTGCGGCCGGCGGCAAGGGGCTGGCCCGCCGGGCGCTGGCCCAGGAGCTGCGCCGCAAGGGCGTCGACGACGAGGTCGCCCGCGAGGCGCTCGACGAGGTCGACCCGGCCCAGGAGGAGGAGGCCGCCCGGGCCCTGGTCCGCCGCAAGCTGCGCACCCTGACCCGCGTCGACGACACCGTGGCCACCCGCCGCCTGGTCGGCATGCTCGCCCGCAAGGGCTACGGCTCCGGCCTGGCGTTCGCGGTGGTGCGCGACGAGCTGGCCTCCTCCGGACGCGAGGCCCCCGAGCCCGACTGATCACCCGGAGTGAGACCGGGGTTCCGCCGGGGCCGGCCCGGGCGTCAGACTCTGCGCGTGAGCGACGAGCGCGAGACCCTGACCTACGAGCTGTTCGGCACCGCGGTGCGCGAGCTGGCCCAGCAGGTCGTCAACTCCGGCTTCGAGCCCGACGTGGTGCTGGCCATCGCCCGCGGCGGCCTCGGCCTCGGCATGGGGCTGGGCTACGCGCTCGACGTCAAGAACCTCTCGGCGGTCAACGTCGAGTTCTACACCGGCATCGACGAGCGGCTCGACGTCCCGATCATGCTGCCGCCGACGCCCGCCGCCATCGACCTGTCGGGGCTCAAGGTGCTGATCGCCGACGACGTCAGCGACAGCGGCCGCACCCTCGAGCTGGTGCGCTCCTTCTTCGCCGACCACGTGGCCGAGGCCCGGATCGCGGTGATCTACGAGAAGCCGCGCACGATCGTCCACGCCGACTACGTGTGGCGCCACACCGACCTGTGGATCAACTTCCCGTGGTCCACCGAGCCGCCGCTGGTCGACCGGCGCGGTGGCCTCGCCCACTGAGCGATGACCCGCGTCGAGGTGCTCGTCGGCGACGACCGCCGGGTGACCGAGGTCGCGCCGGGGGAGTCCTGGCTGGCCGCCGCGCGCCGTACGACGCCCGGCCCGCACGACCCCGTCGCCGTCGACCTGTCGGGCGAGGTCAAGCGCTTCGCCGTCGACCCCGACCTGGTCGTGGCCGTACGGCCGATGACCTACGGCGACCTGCCCGACGTCGTGGCGTGGCGCGCGGCCCCGCACGTGCTGCGCTGGTGGGACGCCGACCTCCCCGACCTCGAGGCCGCGACCGCGAAGTACGGCTCCCGCATCGACGGTGCCTCGCGTACCTCGATGTGGGTGTGGGAGGTCAACGGCCGCTCGGTGGGGTTCGCCCAGGACTACCGCATCCGTGACTACCCCGACCACGCGCTGCTGGTGCCTGACCCCGACGCGACCGGGGTCGACTACCTGATCGGGCGCGCCGAGTGGGTCGGGCGCGGGGTCGGCACCCGCTGCCTGTGGGCGTGGGTGCTGCACCTGCGGGCGCGCCGGGTCGACGCCACGGCCGCCTTCGCCGCTCCCGACCACCGCAACCGGGCCTCGCTCCGCGCGCTGGCCAAGGTGGGCTTCGTCGAGGGCCTCTGGTTCGACGAGCCCCAGGCCGACGGGTCGGTCGACACCGTCGTCGGCTGCACCCTCGACCTCGCTACGGTCATCGGCGACGTCGCGCCATGTCACAACTCGGTGGCAGGGTCGTTCTAGAGTCCGGGCCACCGCCCACCACCCCCGCAGGGCCCGTCCGGCCCGTCCGAAGGAGCCCTCCGTGTCGTTCCCGTCCTCCGATCCCGTCCAGCCCGACCCGGCCCAGCCGAGCCCCGGCCGGCCGGACCTCACCAAGCTCCAGGCAGGCCAGCCCGTGGCAGGCCAGCCCGCGGCAGGCCAGCCTGCGGCAGGCCAGCCCTTCCCGGACGCCCCGGTGGTCACCGAGCCGCGCGAGCGGGTCGGTCTCGGCCTACTCGCTTCGTTGGGAGCCGTGCTCGGTGGCGTGGTGCTGACGGTCCTGCTGGCCCAGCTGGGCTTCATCACGGCGATCTCGAGCTTCGTGATCGCGTTCGGCGCCGCGTTCCTCTACGAGGCCGCTGCGGGCCGGCCCGCGCGCAAGGGCCTGGTCCCGCTGGTGCTGCTGATCGTGCTGGGCGTCGTGCTGTCCTACCTCGCCGTGATCGGCAGCGACCTGTGGGACGCCTACGACGAGATCCGCGAGGTCGGTCTGACGGAGCAATCCCGCGCCGCGTTCGTCGGCGACTACCTCTTCAAGCCCGGCGACGTGTTCGAGAACCCCTACAAGGACCTGCCGTGGTTCGCCGTGTTCGGTGTGCTCGGGGTGTTCGGCGTCGTGCGCCGACTGATCGGCAACCGCTGACCGTCGCACCACCGTCGCACCACCTCGATCGCCACTCGTCGATCACCACCGGCTGTCACCACAGGTCATCACTAGGGTGTGCGACGTGAGCAGCATCGCGGACGCCGTACGCCTCGGCCCCGGCCCGGTCGACCTGGCCGCCATCGACACCGACGCGGCTCCCGGCTACGACGGCGACAAGGTGTCGGGTGCGGCCGACCTGGAGGCGATGCGCGACGAGCTGGCCGAGCTGCAGGAGCGGCTGTTCGCCGAGGGCAAGACCGGTGGCCGACGCTCGGTGCTGCTGGTGCTGCAGGGCATGGACACCTCCGGCAAGGGCGGCACCCTGCGCCACACCGTGGGGCTGTTCGACCCCCAGGGGGTGCGGATCACCTCGTTCAAGGCCCCCACCGAGGAGGAGCGCAGCCACGACTTCCTGTGGCGCGTCGAGCGCGCGCTGCCGGAGCCGGGCTACGTCGGGGTCTTCGACCGGTCCCACTACGAGGACGTGCTGATCGCCCGGGTGCGCGAGCTGGCGCCGGCCGACGAGATCGAGCGGCGCTACGACGCCATCGTCGACTTCGAGCAGCGCCTGGTCGACGGCGGTACGACGGTGGTCAAGTGCATGCTGCACGTCTCGGCGGCCGAGCAGCGCAAGCGGCTGCTCGCCCGGCTCGGCGACCCGACCAAGTTCTGGAAGTTCAACCCCGGCGACATCGACGAGCGGGCCTACTGGGCGGCCTACCAGCAGGCCTACGAGGTGGCGCTCGAGCGCACCGGCCAGGCCGCGCCGTGGCACGTGATCCCCGCCGACAAGAAGTGGTTCCGCAACCTCGCGGTCGGCACCCTGCTCCTCGAGGCGCTGCGTGGGCTCGACCCCCAGTGGCCCGCTGCGGACTTCGACGTGGCCGAGCAGCGCGCCCGCCTCGAGGACGAGGCCCCGCCGAGGTGAGCACGCCGTGAGCTCCACCGATCCCGCGCTGCCGACGGTCGCGGTCACCCGCTACCTCACGCCGTTGCGCGAGGGCGGCAGCCTGCCCGGCCTCGTCGAGGCCGAGGACCTCGGCACCTACGTCTGCAAGTTCCGCGGGGCCGGGCAGGGCCCGCGGGTGCTGGTCGCCGAGGTGATCGTCGGCGAGCTCGCCCGGCGGATCGGGCTGCACACCCCTCGCCAGGTCGTCCTCGACCTGGACGCCGAGATCGCCCGCTACGAGGCCGACGAGGAGGTCCAGGACCTGCTCGCCGCCAGCACCGGCCTCAACCTCGGCATCGACTTCCTGCCCGGATCCTTCGGCTTCGACGGCGACACCGGCACCGACGCCGACGTCGCCGGCGTCGTGGTGTGGCTCGATGCCTTCTGCGCCAACGTCGACCGCTCGTGGCGCAACCCCAACCTGCTCGTCTGGGGCGACGACCTCTGGGTCATCGACCACGGCGCGGCGCTCTACTTCCACCACGCCTGGCCCGGCGGCCTGACCGACCCGGCGCGCTTCGCCGCGCAGCCGTGGAACCCCGCCGACCACGTCCTGCGCGAGCGCGCCGGCGACCTCGCCGCCGTCGACGCCCGCCTCACCGAGGTCGTCACGCCCGACCTGCTCGCCGAGGTCGTCGCGCTGGTCCCCGACACCTGGCTCGACCCGGTGCCCGGCGCCGAGACGCCCGACGCGCTGCGCGCGGCGTACGTCGCCTTCCTCACCGCCCGCCTCGGCACCCGTCAGTGGCTGCCGTGAGCGACCCGACCAGACGCTCCTACCAGTACGTCGCCCTGCGCTGCGTCCCACGCGTCGACCGGGAGGAGTTCCTCAACGTCGGGGTCGTCCTCTACTGCCACGCCACCGACTACCTCGACGCCGCCTGGGAGGTCGACCCAGCCCGTCTCGGGGCGCTCGATGCGCTGATCGAGCCCGGCCAGCTGCGCGAGGCCCTGGCCTACGTCGATGCCGTGTGCGCCGGTGCGGTGCGCGCGGGCAGCGCGGGTCGCGCGCCGGTGAGCCAGCGCTTCGGCTACCTCAAGGCGCCGCGCAGCACCGTGCTCCAGCCCGGTCCCGTCCACGGCGGCCTGACCACCGACCCGGCGGCCGAGCTCGAGCGGCTGCTCCGGCACCTGGTGGGCTGACGACCACACGCCGGTCGAGGTGCGAGGAGCCCTGGCGACGAGCCTCGAGACCCACGCAGCCGACGTACCCGGCCCGCCCTGAGCACCGGACCGGCGTGATGGGCCTCAGACCGGGACGAGCTCGACGGCGCCGACGGCGTAGCGGGCCAGGATGACCCGGGCGACCTCGGGGTGGGCGCCGAGGGGCAGCGAGACCGCGACGGCGCCGGCCTCGAGAGCCAGCTCGGCGGCCCGGTCGGTGAGGTCGCCGGGGGTCAGGAACAGCGAGGCGACGGCGATGTGGCGCCGGCCCTCGGCCCGGAAGGCGCGCACGGCCTCGCCGGTCGCGGGCGGTGCGCTCGCGGCGTACGCCGCCGTCACGGGCAGCTTGTGGTGGGTGCCCCACAGTCGCGCGAGCCGCGCGACCGACTGGTTGGCCAAGGGGTCGGTGGAGCCGGCGGCGGCGAGCACCAGGGCGTCGAGCTCGCGGCAGCGGGCGTCGCGCAGGGCGTCGCGGAGCCGCTCGTCGAGCACCTCGAGGAAGCACGCCTCGAGACCGAGCGGGGCGCTGGCGCGCACCTGCAGGCCGGGGTGGCGCTGGCTGATGGCCGTGACGGCCTCGGACAGGCCCTCGAGGCCGCCGAACGCCTCGGACAGGGCGAGGGGCACGATCACGATCTCGTCGTGTCCGGCCTTGACCAGCCGGTCGACGACGGTGTGCAGCTCGGGTCGCGTCCAGCGAGCGCCGGTGCCGGCGGGGTCGAGGTGGGCGCGCTCGACGCGCAGGTCGGGCCGCTGGGCCTTGACCTCGTCGACGAGGGTGCTGATCGTCCGGGTGGCCCGGGGGTCACGGCTGGCGGGAGCCAGGGCCACGAGTGCGGGAGCAGCCATCAGAACTGCCTCCTCTTCTTCTGGTGGTCGTGCGCGGGGTCGTGCGGGACGGGGCGGGTCACTGGTGGATGCCGCACTCGGTCTTGCTGGTGCCGGCCCAGCGCCCGCTGCGCGGGTCCTCGCCGGGGGCGACGCGACGGGTGCAGGGCGCACACCCGATGGAGGGGTAGCCGTCGTAGGTCAGCGGGTTGACGAGCACGCCGTTGTCGAGGATGTAGCGCTCGACCTGCTCGTCGCTCCAGCGGGCCAGCGGGGAGACCTTGACCTTGCCCTTCTTGGCGTCCCAGCCGATGACGGGCGCGATGACGCGGTTGTGGTTCTCGGCACGACGCAGGCCCGTCGCCCAGGCGTCGTACGACGAGAGGGCGTCGGCGAGCGGCTGGACCTTGCGCAGCGCGCAGCACCGGTCGGGGTCGGTGCGGAAGAGGTCCTTGCCCTCGGTGGCGTCCTGCTCGGCCACGGTCTGCTTCGGGGTGATCGAGAGCAGGTTGACGTTCATCGTGTGCTGGACGGCGTCGCGGGTGCCGATCGTCTCGGCGAAGTGGTAGCCGGTGTCGAGGAAGACGACGTCGACGCCCGGCACGACCTTGGCCGCCACGTGGGCGAGCACGGCGTCGCCCATGGAGGAGGTGATGCAGAAGCGCTCACCGAAGGTGGCCGCGGCCCACTCGACGATCGTCTCGGCGGGGGCGAGCTCGAGCTCGGCGCCCCAGTGGGAGACGAGGTCGCGCAGCTCCTCGGAGGAGCGTCCCTCGGTGGCGATGCCCCGGTTGTCGCGGGCGGTCTGGGTCAGGACGGTGCTCATCGGACCACGCCCTCGACACCGGCACTGCGACGCAGGGTGCCGAGCATCTTGACCGAGAAGACCCGCTGGCAGTCGTGGCACTCCCACGCACCGTGCTGGGCCTCGTGGGGCCACAGGTTGGTGTCGCCGCAGTAGGCGCAGTGGAACGGGACGGCTCGCTCACTCATGACGGGCTCAACACCTTGTCGCCGCGAAGTAGTTCCTCGTCGGCGCGCGCGACCCAGGTCGCGAAGCTCTCGACCTCGGCACCCTCGGCGTCGACCCGGTCCACGAGGTAGTTCGTGACGACGGCCGTGACGTAGTCGTCGAGCCCGGCGCTGGTGACCTTGTGGGCGCGCAACTTGCGGCCGAAGTTGGCCTGCAGGCCGGTCGCGCCGCCGAGGTGCACCTGGAAGCCCTCGACCTGCTGGCCGTCGTGCATGACCAGCTGGCCCTTGAGTCCGATGTCGGCGACCTGGGTGCGGGCGCACGCGTTGGGGCAGCCGTTGACGTTGACGGTGATCGGCACGTCGAGCTCGGGGAAGCGCTGCTCGAGCTCGCCGACCAGGCTGCGGGCGCGCTCCTTGGTGTCGACGATGGCGAGCTTGCAGTACTCGATGCCGGTGCAGGCCATGGTGTTGCGGCGCCAGTTGGACGGGCGCGCCGACAGCCCGATCGCGTCGAGCCTGGTGACGAGCTCCTCGACGATCTCGGGGCGTACGCCGATCAGCACGATCTTCTGGTACGGCGTCAGCCGGGCCCCCGCGACGCCGTACTCGTCGATCAGGTCGGCCAGCTGCACCAGCAGGGTGCCGGAGACGCGGCCCGCGGTGGGCGCGATGCCGACGTACTTCAGGCCGTCCTTCTGGTCGTGCACGCCGATGTGGTCGCGGTGCCCGACGGGGGAGGCGGGGGACTCGCAGGAGACGAGCTCGCGGCCGAGGTACTCCTTCTCGACGACCTCGCGGAACTTCTCGATGCCCCAGTCGGCGACCAGGAACTTCAGCCGGGCGCGCGAGCGCAGGCGGCGGTAGCCGTAGTCGCGGAAGACCGACGCGACCGCGGCCCAGGCGTCGGCGACCTCGTCGAGCGGGATCCAGACGCCCATCTTGGCCGCGAGCATCGGGTTGGTCGACAGCCCGCCGCCGACCCACAGGTCGAAGCCGGGGCCGTGCTCGGGGTGGACGGTGCCGACGAAGGAGATGTCGTTGGTCTCGGGGGAGACGTCGTGCCCGGGGTGGCCGGTCAGCGCGGTCTTGAACTTGCGGGGGAAGTTGGAGAAGTCGGGGTCGCCGATGAAGCGGTCGAAGATCTCCTCCAGGGCCGAGGTGCCGTCGATGATCTCGTCGGCGGCGACGCCGGCGACCGGCGAGCCGAGGAACGGCCGGGGCGAGTCGCCGCAGGCCTCGAGGCTGCTCAGCCCGGCGGCGTCGAGGCGGTCCCAGATCTCGGGGACGTCCTCGACGCGGATCCAGTGGTACTGGATGTTCTCGCGGTCGGTGACGTCGGCGGTGTCGCGGGCGAAGTCGATGCCGATGGTGCCGAGGGTGCGCACGGCCTCGCCGGTGAGCAGGCGGCCGTCGGAGCGGACCCGCAGCATGAAGAACTCGTCGTCGAGCTCCTCCTCCTCGAGCATCGCGGTCTTGCCGCCGTCGAAGCCCGGCGCGCGCTGGGTGTAGAGCCCCATCCACCGGAAGCGGCCGCGCAGGTCGGCCGGGTCGATCGAGGCGAACCCGCGCTTGGAGTAGATGTTGATGATCCGCGCCCGCACGTTGAGCGGGTCGTCGTCCTTCTTGGACTGCTCGTTCTTGTTCAGCGGCTCCGTGAAGCCGAACGACCACTGACCCTCGGCGCGCTTGGGGCGCGGGATCTCGGTGTGCTTGGCCTTCTGGGACTGGAAGCGCTGGTCAGGCATGGGAGGTGGTGGTCCTTCGCTGGTGCGCCGGGGGCGCGGAGGTGAGGGGCGTCTCGATCGTCAGCGAGCCCGACACATGCCGTGGTGCAGGCGCCCGAAGTCCACGTGGCGGCGTACCACGAGGAAGACGCGCGTCTCGGCAGTGACCATGAGGTGGAGTCTCACGGCGTGGACACCAGGTCCACAAACGTCAATCTCGTGATGTGAGACGCGTGTCCGTCATGTGGGACACGTGGCCGTCATCCAGGCGTAACACGGGAGGTAGTGGGACCTACGTCACATTCTGCGCAGGTGACGCAAGGCCCGATCTGACCATGGTGTCGCCCGCTCCGCTCGGAGAGCGTGGGAATCCGCCCCGCCCCCGACGAGAGGTCGTCCCATGCTCGCCTCCTTCTCCCGCTGGCTCGCGACCCGCGACGGTCTGCGCCGCGACGTCCGCACCGCTGCGGTCGCCTTGGTCGTCGCCTCGGTCGTCATGGCGACGCCCAGCGTCGCCGCCAAGATCCAGGACGCCGACTCCGTCGACGGGCTGAGCGCGATCAAGGCCACGACCTCGACCAGCGCCCGCAAGGGCAAGCTCGTGGCGACCGACTCCCACGGCCGCCTGCCGGACAACATCATCGCGAAGTCCCGCGACGCCGACCGGCTCGACGGTCTCGACAGCGCGTCGTACGCGACCAAGTCCGCCCGGCGGGGCGAGGTGCGCACCGGTGACTTCGGCGCGTGGGGCGGCGGGTCGGGCTCCTACCTCGGCGACACGGTCCTGCTCGGCGCCAGGCTGCCGGTCAGGATCCCGGAGAACCGGACGACGGTGCTCGCCCCGGGGGCCAGCCCCACCGCCGAGTGCCCGGGCCCCGGCCGGGTCAACCCGCAAGGATGGCTCTGCATCTACACGGCCCAGCGCGGAAGCATCGGCACGATGTACGTCTACAACCCCACCGACGCCGGCTACGGCACCTCGCGCACCGGGTTCGGGCTGTACGCCTCCTGCAGCGACACGGGGTGCTGGGCCTACGGCAGCTGGGCGCTGCGCGTCGGGTCGTCGGCCGACCTCCCGGACCGCCCGGCGCCGTCGCGTCGCACGGTCCCGTGAACGGATTCGGTGTGCTCCCCACCCCTCACTAGGCTGGCCCCATGGCCGACCTCACCGCGTCCGACAGCGCCGCCCTCGCCAGCTCCGCCTACTCCCAGGCCCTCGAGGTCATCGCCTCGGTCGAGCCCCGCATCGCCGAGGCCACCCGCCAGGAGCTCGCCGACCAGCGCGGATCGCTCAAGCTGATCGCCAGCGAGAACTACGCCTCGCCGGCCGTGCTGATGACGATGGGCACCTGGTTCAGCGACAAGTACGCCGAGGGCACCGTCGGGCACCGCTTCTACGCCGGCTGCCAGAACGTCGACACCGTCGAGACGATCGCGGCCGAGCACGCGCGTGAGCTGTTCGGCGCCGAGTACGCCTACGTGCAGCCCCACTCCGGCATCGACGCCAACCTCGTCGCCTTCTGGTCGATTCTGGCCCACCGCGTCGAGGGTCCGTGGCTGGAGAAGTCGGGCCACAAGAACGTCAACGAGCTCACCGACGCCGACTGGGAGTCGCTGCGCAAGGAGCTCGGCAACCAGCGCCTGCTCGGCATGGCGCTCGACGCCGGCGGCCACCTCACCCACGGCTTCCGCCCCAACATCAGCGGCAAGATGTTCCACCAGCAGCAGTACGGCACCGACCCGGTGACCGGCCTGCTCGACTACGACGCCCTGGCCGCCAAGGCGCGCGAGTTCAAGCCGCTGATCCTGGTCGCCGGCTACTCGGCGTACCCGCGCCGGGTCAACTTCGCCAAGATGCGCGAGATCGCCGACGAGGTCGGCGCGACGCTGATGGTCGACATGGCCCACTTCGCCGGGCTGGTGGCCGGCAAGGTCTTCACCGGCGACGAGGACCCCGTGCCCCACGCCCACGTCGTCACCTCGACCACCCACAAGAGCCTGCGCGGCCCGCGCGGCGGCATCGTGCTGGCCACCGAGGAGTACGCCCCCAGCGTCGACCGCGGCTGCCCGATGGTGCTCGGCGGCCCGCTCTCCCACGTGATGGCCGCCAAGGCCGTCGCCTTCGCCGAGGCCCGCCAGGAGTCGTTCCAGACCTACGCCCAGCAGGTCGCCGACAACGCCCAGTCGCTGGCCGAGGGCTTCGCCAAGCGCGGCGCCACCCTGGTCACCGGCGGCACCGACAACCACCTGGTCCTGCTCGACGTGTCGTCGTACGGCCTCACCGGCCGCCAGGCCGAGTCGGCCCTCCTCGACGCCGGCGTCGTCACCAACCGCAACTCGGTCCCGGCCGACCGCAACGGCGCCTGGTACACCTCCGGCATCCGCCTCGGCACCCCCGCGCTGACCACCCGCGGCTTCGGCCACGACGAGTTCGACACCGTCGCCGAGCTCATCGTCCACGTCCTCGACAACACCCAGCCCGGCACCACCAAGGCCGGCGGCCCCTCCAAGGCCTCCTACACGCTGGCCGAGGGCGTCGCCGACAAGGTCAAGGACGCCTCCGCCGAGATCCTCGACAAGCACCCGCTCTACCCCGGCCTCGAGCTCACCTGACGTCGTCCTCGGTGGTCGAGGGGGTCTCGGTGGTCGAGCTTGTCGAGACCCCGTCCTCGGTGGTCGAGCTTGTCGAGACCCCGTCCTCGGTGGTCGAGCTTGTCGAGACCCCGTCCTCGGTGGTCGAGCTTGTCGAGACCCCGTCCTCGGTGGTCGAGCTTGTCGAGACCCCATCCTCGGTGGTCGAGCTTGTCGAGACCCCGTCCTCATCAGCACCCGACCTACGCGAGACATAGCCCGGCATGTCGTAGCGGCCCTTGGCGAGCTTGGGCAGCTCGGCGTACCGACGGTCGATCAGCGCCTGGCGTTTCGCCCGGCTCCAGTTCTGGATCTGCTTCTCCCGGGCAAACGCGTCGCTGATCTGATCGAAGTCCTCGACGTAGACCAGGGTGACCGGCAGACGGCCGGGACGCCGCGTGTATGCCGCACCCTCGCCGTTCTGGTGCTGCCCCAGTCGCCGTTCGAGATCGATCGTGCTGCCGACGTAGTACGAGCCGTCGGCGCACTGGAGCATGTAGACGTACGCATTGATAGCCATGACGTCAGCGTGCGTCTCGTGCGAGCCGACAGCCACCGCCTCGTCGTGAGCTGTGGATGGAGGCGCAGCCGGACGGTCGCTTGGCGCGATAGCGGGGTCTCGACAGGCTCGACCGCCGAGGAGGGTCTCGACAGGCTCGACCACCGAGGAGGGTCTCGACAGGCTCGACCACCGAGAACAGGCTCGATCACCGTGGGGGCGCGGGGCCGCGGAGGACGTGACCGCGACCACAACGAACACAAGGGTGACGCGCGACACATCGCGCACCAGGGTGGGCGTCGGCCGGGAAGCACCCGGCGCACGGCCCGGCGGGAGGCGCGACGATGAGCACCCAGACATCCACCAACGGGGGCAAGGTCCAGAACCGGACCCACTACCTCTACCTCGCGGTGATCGTCGCCGTGGCGGCCGGCATCGCCGTCGGCATCGCGTTCCCCGACTTCGCGGTCGAGCTCAAGCCGCTCGGCACCGGCTTCGTCGCGCTGATCCGGATGATGATCCAGCCGGTCATCTTCTGCACGATCGTGATCGGGGTCGGCTCGGTCGCCAGCGCGGCGCGCGTCGGCAAGGTCGGTGGCCTCGCGCTGGTCTACTTCGTGACGATGTCGACGTTCGCCCTGGCGATCGGGATGGTCGTCGGCAACCTGCTGCACGCCGGCTCCAACCTCGAGCTGACCAAGGAGCTGGCCGGCGCCGGTCAGGAGCAGGCGAAGGAGGGTCACGGCAGCACCACCGACTTCCTGCTCGGCATCATCCCCGACTCCATGCTCTCGGCCCTGACCTCCGGCGAGGTGCTGCAGACCCTGCTCGTCGCGCTGCTGGTCGGGTTCGCGCTGCAGCAGATGGGTCGCGGTGCCGAGCCGATCCTGCGCGGCATCGGCCACATCCAGAAGGTCGTCTTCCGGGTGCTGGCGATGATCATGTGGGCCGCGCCGGTCGGCGCGTTCGGTGCGATGGCCGCCGTCGTCGGTGCCACCGGTGTCGACGCGCTCAAGAGCCTGGCCGTGCTGATGGTCGGCTTCTACATCACCTGCGCGCTGTTCGTCTTCCTCGTGCTCGGCACGCTGCTCAAGGTCGCGTCGGGCGTCAACGTCTTCTCGCTGCTGAAGTACCTCGGCCGCGAGTTCCTGCTCATCGTCTCCACGTCGTCGTCCGAGTCGGCGCTGCCGCGGCTGATCGCCAAGATGGAGCACGCCGGCGTCGACAAGCCGACCGTCGGGGTCGTCGTCCCGACCGGCTACTCGTTCAACCTCGACGGCACCGCGATCTACCTGACGATGGCCTCGCTCTTCATCGCACAGGCGCTCGGCGACCCGCTGTCGATCGGTGAGCAGATCTCGCTGCTGGTCTTCATGATGATCGCCTCCAAGGGCGCCGCGGGCGTCACCGGCGCCGGCATGGCCACCCTGGCCGGTGGCCTGAGCTCGCACCGACCCGAGCTCGTCGACGGCGTCGGCCTCATCGTCGGCATCGACCGCTTCATGTCCGAGGCCCGCGCGGTCACCAACTTCGCCGGCAACGCCATCGCCACCGTGCTCATCGGGCACTGGACCGGCGGCCTCGACCGTGCCCAGCTCGACCGGGTCCTGGCCGGCGACGACCCGTTCGACGAGACCACGATGCTCGACGACCACGAGCCCGCCACGCCCGCGTCCCCGTCGCTGGACAAGCAGCCCCAGCCGGCCTGACGCCGTACGACGTATCTCACCCGGCGGGTGGGCCCGAGGATCCCCGATCCCGGACCCACCCGCCGTTAGCGTGCAGGCATGACCTCGGGAGCCACGGACGCGACGGAGCCGTCGGCCCCGCGGTCCGCGCTCGCCGTCCGCGCCCGCCGTACGGCGCACGTCGTCTGGCGCCTGATCGTCACCACGGTCTCCTCGTGCCTGAGGTACCGCGTGACCGGCCTGGCCGCCGAGGGCGCCTTCTTCGCCGTGGTGTCGGTGCCCCCGCTGATCTTCGCGCTGGCCGGCGCGGTGGGCTACGTCTCGGAGCAGTTCAGCGCCGCGCAGCTCGACGACGTGCGCCGCGCGGTCCTCGACCTGAGCAGCCGGTTCCTCACCGAGAGCGCCGTCACCAACGTCATCGCCCCCACGGTCGACGACGTGCTGGCCGGCGGTCGCCTCGACGTGATCTCGCTGGGCTTCGTGCTGTCGCTGTGGTCCGGCTCGCGGGCGCTCAACGTCTTCGTCGACACCATCACGATCATGCACGGGCTCGGCGGGCACCGGGGGATCGTCAAGACGCGCGCGCTCGCCTTCGGCCTCTACATCCTGGCGGTGCTCACCGGCGCGATCTCGCTGCCGCTGGTCGTCGCCGGACCCCACCTGGTGCGCGACCTGCTGCCCGAGCGGGCCGACTTCCTGATGTCGTTCTACTGGCCGATCGTCATCGTCGTCTGCATCTGCTTCCTCGCCACCCTCTACCACGTGTCCGTGCCGGTGCGGACCAACTGGACCTTCAACCTGCCGGGCGCGACGTTCACCCTGGTGGCCTGGATCCTCGGCTCCTACGTGCTGCGCTGGGTGCTCACGGTCACGGCCGCCGACTCCAAGTCGATCTACGGCCCGCTGGCCGCGCCGATCGCCGTCCTGCTGTGGCTCTACCTCCTGGCCCTCGCCGTGCTCATCGGCGCCGCCGTCAACGCCGCCTTCGACCACGTCTTCCCGCAGAAGAACACCGCTCGCGCGAGGCTCGAGCTGATGGCGCGGCTGCGGGCCCTAGGCTCCCAGCGTGGATGAGCACCTGACCGGTACGGCGGCCAACCCGGCCCGCGGCAAGGTCAACCTCCCCGAGCGCAACCGCTCACCGTGGTTCGTGCTGGGCCGGCGGCTGCTGCTGGCGCTGGCGATCTTGCTGGGGACCGTGCTGCTGGTCTACCTCGACCGCGAGGGGTATGCCGACAACAACGACCCGACGGGCGAGATCAGCCTCATCGACTCGCTCTACTACACGACCGTCACGCTCAGCACGACCGGCTACGGCGACATCGCCCCGGTCAGCGACGCGGCGCGGCTCGTCAACGCCTTCATCATCACCCCGGCGCGCATCGCGTTCCTGGTGCTGTTGATCGGCACCACCCTGGAGGTGCTCGCCTCGCAGGGGCGCGAGCTGATCCGGATCTCTCGCTGGAGGAAGAACATGGGCCACCACGTCGTCGTCATCGGCTACGGCACCAAGGGCCGCAGCGCCGTTGAGACGCTCGTCGGCAACGGCGTCGACCGCGAGGGCGTCGTCGTCGTCGACCCCTCGGCGACCGCCCTGGCCGACGCCCACGCCGACAACCTCGCCGTGGTCACCGGCGATGCGACCCGCCGCGACGTGCTGCGTCGCGCCGGCGTCGCGCAGGCCGACCAGGTGATCATCTGCACCGGCCGCGACGACTCCAACGTGCTCGCCGCCCTCACCGTGCGCCAGCTCAACCCCGACGCGTGGATCGTCGCCTCGGTCTCCGAGCAGGAGAACGCGCCGCTGATGCGCCAGTCCGGCGCCAACTCGGTGATCACCTCCTCCGACGCGGTCGGCCGGCTGATCGGCCTGTCGACCCTCTCGCCGACCCTGGGCACCGTCATGGAGGACCTGCTCACCTACGGCGAGGGCCTCGAGGTCGCCGAGCGCGAGCTGCTCGTCTCCGAGGTCGGCAAGCAGCCGCAGTCGGTGCCCGACCAGGTGATCGCGGTGGTGCGCGACGAGCAGGTCTACCGCTACTTCGACCCCGTGGTCGCCCTGCTGGCCCGCGGCGACCGCCTGGTCGTCGTACGCCCGGCCAAGGAGCTGCCGTGGGCGCCGCGCCCCGGCACCCACAACGAGGACTTCGCCTCCGACGAGGACGACTGACCCGCAGTCCCCTCGAACACGTGTTCGAGCGTGTGGCACCATCGACCCATGGCCGGCGGCACGACCCAACGGGGGAGAGACGTCCCGCCCGCCGAGCCCTGCCCGATGCGGCACTGCTGGGTGGCCGACGCCGCCGACGGTCGCGGCACCAGGCGGCCCGGCCTGCTCCTGGAGTGGCGGCAGGCCGCGGCCGGCTGGGAGGGCCGCGTGCTGTACGCCGCCCAGCTGCGGCCCGCGCAATGGGCCACCGTCGAGGAGTGGCTGCCCGCCGCCCTGCTCACGCCGCTCTGACCGCCCGGGCGCGCTCTCGGCGCCGTCGGTGCTGTCGGTGCCGTCGGTGCCGTCGGTGCCGTCGGTGCCGTCGGTGGTCGAGCTTGTCGAGACCCGGCCGGGCCAAAAATGGAACCGAGCCGCTGGAGTCTCGGGTCTCCAGCAGCTCGGTAAGTAGAACTCTACGACGCCCCGATCCACGTGTCGCACAATCGCGGTGCACAACTCGGTAACGGCCCCGGGCCGCGGTCGACGCCGTCGCCGCCCGGGCAAAAAAGAACCAAGCCGCCGGAGTCTCGGGTCTCCAGCGGCTTGGTGAGATCAATCTAGACGACCGGTGGTGACGTTCGCAGGAAAACGACGAAGAAAGTCCTGAGAAAGTCCCGGGCCCCTACTTGGCGAACGGACCCCACCAGCACTCGGGCTGGACCCGGCGCCGGCCGAGCAGGTCCCCGGTGCCGTAGATCAGACCGGCCAGGTAGCGGCGGATCATCGGGGCCGGCCTGTGGTAGGAGTCGTCTTCATGCGCTGAGCATGCCTCTGCAGATCCATCTGCGACCTCACCCGTGGGAAGGATCGTGCCCGCTCGAAGGGGTGACGCTGCGCCCTACGTCGTCGTACGTCGGTCCGGGTCACACGTCGATCTGGGACCCCATGATCACGGTGCGGTCGCGCGGCAGGTTGAAGTAGCCGACGGCGTCGGCGGAGATGCCGGCGGTGGCGACGAACAGCCGCTTGCGCCACTTCGACATGCCGGGCTCGTCGCCGGCGCGCAGCTCGATCGTGGACACGAAGTACGTCGTGTCCTCGGGTCCCACGGAGAGCTCCTTGGTCATCCCGCGGGCCCGCTCGAGGATCGCGGGCACGTCGGGCACCTCGGTGTAGCCGTAGCGGGCCAGCACGTAGACGATGCCGTCGTCGGTCCAGCCGAGGTCGTCGACGGTGATCCGCTGGTCCTCGTGGACGACGGGCACGAGCACGGTCTCGACGGACAGGATCACCACGTGCTCGTGGAGCACCCGGTTGTGCTCGACGTTGGCGCGCATCGCCAGGGGCGTGGTGTCCATGTCGCGGTTGAGGAACACCGCGGTGCCGGGGGTGCGGGTGAGCACGGGGTGGCCGTCGTGGAGCTGGTCGACGAAGTCGCGCAGCTGTCCCTCGTGGGTGTTGCGGCGCCGGGTCACCTGGGCGCGACCGGCCTGCCAGGTCATCAGCACGGTGAAGACGGCGGTGGCGATGAGCAGCGGCAGCCAGGCACCGCTCTCGAGCTTGGTGAGGTTGGCGGCGAAGAACAGCAGCTCGATCGACAAGAAGAGCACCGCACCGACCACGACCAGCGGCAGCGGCAGCTTCCAGTGCTTCCAGGCCAGGTAGGCCAGCAGCACCGAGCTGAGCGCGATCGTGCCGGTCACGGCCATGCCGAACGCGTAGGCCAGCGACGCCGAGCTCCGGAAGCTGAACACCAGCACCAGCACGGCGATCATCAGCACCCAGTTGATCCACGGCACGTAGATCTGCCCCGAGGTCTCCTCGGAGGTGTAGAGCATCCGCAGTCGCGGCAGGTAGCCGAGCTGCACGGCCTGGCGCGACACCGAGAACGCACCGGTGATGACGGCCTGAGAGGCGATCACGGTGGCGGCGGTGGCCAGCAGCACCAGCGGCACGAGCAGCCAGTCGGGCACCAGCAGGAAGAACGGCGCCCGCGAGTTGTCGTTGTCCTCCAGGATCAGCGCGGCCTGGCCGAGGTAGCTGAGGATGCACGCCGGGAACGCGCCGAACAGCCACGCCCGCGCGATCGCGGGGCGCCCGAAGTGGCCGAGGTCGGCGTACAGCGCCTCGGCGCCGGTGATGGCCAGCACGCAGGCCGCCAGCGCGAAGAACGCGGTGCCGAAGTCGGTGACCAGGAAGTGCAGCGCGTACGTCGGGGAGAGGCCCTTGAGCACCTCGGGGTCGCCGATGATGCCGAGCAGCCCGAAGAACCCGATCGTGGAGAACCACACCACCATCACCGGGCCGAACAGCCGTCCGACCTTGGCGGTGCCGAAGCGCTGCCCGGCGAAGAGCGCCACGATGATCACCGCGGTGACCGGGACGACGTACGGCTCGAACGACGGCTGCACCAGCTCGACGCCCTCGACCGCCGACAGCACCGAGATCGCCGGGGTGATCATGCTGTCGCCGAAGAACAGCGACGCCCCGAAGATGCCGAGGGCGGCGAGCACGACCTTGGTGCGCTTCGACCCGGGCGCGTCGCGCCGGGTCAGCAGCGTCATCAGCGACAGGATGCCGCCCTCGCCCTGGTTGTCGGCGCGCAGCACGATCAGCACGTACTTGATCGTCACCAGCAGCGTCACCGACCAGAAGATCAGCGAGGCGATGCCGTAGACGTGGTCGGTCGTCACCGACACCGGGTGTGGGTCCTCGGGGTTGAACACGGTCTGCATCGTGTAGATCGGGCTCGTCCCGATGTCGCCGAACACGATGCCGAGCGCGCCCAGGGTCAGCGCCGCGGTCGCCTTCTTGCCGTGCTGCTCCACGGCCACGTCCGCCTCCGGCTTTCCCATGGCGGAAAGGTAAACCCACCCCGTCCGCGTCGGTCGAGGAGGCCCTCACCCCCGGTCTCACCCCGCGGTGATGACCAATCCTCAGGAAACCCCCGTACGGTCATGACCAGCCGACAGGCTGAGTCCACGTCCCCGGGCGTGCGCCAGTGACGCACCACCAGCCGACCGTGGACCAGCGGACGCAGAAAGGCCCGATGACCTCGCTCGAGATCGCCCCGCCGGTTCCTGCCACCACCCCGTGCCGACACACCGCCGCCCTCGGTGCCGTCATGCGCCGCCTGGCCCTGAGCCTGCTGGTCGCCGTCGCCGTGCCGGCCGTGCTGTTCTACGCGACGTTCCAGTTCTTCGGCCTGACCCCGGCGATCCTGACCGCCCTCGCCTGGTCGTACGGCGCCATCGCCTGGCGTCGGCTCACCCACCTGCCGATGTCGGGGCTGCTGGTCCTGACCTCGACCGTGCTGACCATCCGTACGATCTTCACGCTCTCGACCGGCAACACCTACGTCTACTTCCTGCAGCCGGTGGTCAGCGACGCCATCGTGGCGCTGGTCTTCCTGGCCTCGCTGGCCGCGGCGCGCCCCCTGGTCGCCCGCCTGGCCGCCGACTTCTACCCGATGAGCGCCGACCTGGCCGCCCACCCCCGCATCCGTCGCCTCTTCGCGCGCCTGACCGGGATGTGGGGCGGGGTCTGCCTGCTCAAGGCCGCCGTCGGCTTCTGGCTGCTCGAGTCGCTGTCGGTCCCGACCTTCGTGCTGGTCAAGAGCAGCGCGATGATCGGGATGACGGCCGCCGCCGTCGCCGTCACGATCGCGGCCTCGCTCGTCGTCCTACGCCACGAGAGCCTCCGCGACACCGCCTGACCCACGTCGGTCGAGGTGCGAGGCGCCCGGCCCCACGTCGGTCGAGGTGCGAGGCGCCCGGCCCCACGTCGGTCGAGGTGCGAGGCGCGCTAGCGCCGAGCCTCGAGACCCCGCAGCCGACCTACCCCACCCACCCCGCGACGCCCACTACCGATCACGGCACCGCAGGCGTCTCCTCCGGCGGCGCCAGGTAGAACCCGGTCGCCGTCCCGATCATGACGTAGGCCAGCGCCCGGGTCAGCGGACGCCGCCCGGACCCCGCCTCCGGCAGCGGGAGGTCGCCGGGGTCCTCGGCAGCGATGACCAGCGCCAGCGCGGCGTCGGCCTTCGTCGCGAGTACGTCGCCGCGCGGCTCGGGCAGCCCGCCGCCCGCCTGGATCGTGACGTCGTCGAGCGCGGCGTCGAGGTCGTCGAGCTGACCCTCGGTGCGCACCTGCACCACGACGGCCACGAGCCGACCCGAGCTGGTGCGGGTGCCGTCGCGGTCGTAGCGACCGACCCCGGCCACCAGGAGCGCCCGGCGGCACCCGTCGAGCTCGGGCTCGCGGCCGTCGACCCGGAGCCGGTCGCGCGCGGTGTCGCAGTCGACGACGTCGAGCACCGAGGCGTCGAGCCCGACCTGGAACTCCCCGGTGATGCCGTCGTCGCCCCCGGCCAGCACGTCCGCGGTGGTCTCGAGCCAGGTGATCCGCGCGGGCGAGTCGCCGACGATCGAGACCACGATGGCGCCCGCGGCGACCCACGCGACGACGTACGCCGCGGCACCGGCGTACAGCCGGGAGGCCGCGGGCCGGCGCGACGCGGACCCGAAGACCCACCCGAAGACCGTCGTCGCGACCACCAGCAGGCAGACCAGGGCGGCCAGCGCGGTCGCGACGAAGACGTCGCCGGTGTCGCTGAGGGGCGGTGCGCCCGCGGCCGAGGTCAGCTCGCGCTGGAGGCTGCCGTTGTTGTGCTTGCCCGGGATGAACCCGAGGAGCATCAGCCCGAGGGCTCCCACCACCACCCAGGCCGGCGCCGCGGCCACCCGTCCGTGGCGCTCGCGCAGGCGCAGGGCCGCGAGCACCAGGAACGGTCCGAGCGCCCACACGACGAGCAGGAAGGCCACGACCCGCGCGTAGTCGCCGTCGGCCCACAGGAACACGACCGCCGCGACCTGCCGCGCCAGCAGGCGCGCCCCGAGGACGACCGCGACGAGGCCGACCAGGACCGCCACGACGAGGCCGACGACGACCAGGGGCGGGGGCGGCTTCCGCTCGGGGGTCTTCGGCGGGTTCGGGGTGTGCCGATTGCGTCGACGTCGAGCCACCGGCAGACCGTACCGGGGCCCGGGGGCGACGTCAGCCGTGGCGCAGGATCATCCCGGACCGGGCGGGGACCCGGACGCGGGTGACGGGCGTGCCGCCGAGGGTGCGGCTGCCCGCCGTGACCTGGACGACGGCCGAGGTCGCGGTGGGGTTCACCAGCGCGGTGCCGCGCGTGTAGGCGCGCCGCCAGACCCCCGTCGTACCCACGAGGCGACGCACCTGGGTGGGGGTGCCGATCTCGACCGTCGAGGCCGCCGTCCAGTGGTTGACGTCGGACTCGGACGGCACGAAGACGCTGGACCCGGTGCGGCCGTTCCAGGTCATCAGCCAGGTCGCCCGGTGGTAGATCTGCGCGGCCAGGTCGCTGCGGTTGCTGTAGGTGACCGCGAGCAGCGGCACGTCGCGGGCGGCCAGCCAGGAGGCCAGGTCGGCCTTCCAGGTCCAGTCGGCCCCGGCGAACCGGGCGCCCGCGCGGTCCAGGCCCCACTTGACGAAGTACTCGTTCTCCCAGCCGGAGACGTAGCGCGTCCAGTCGGTCACCACGGCGTGCCAGGTGTTCCACTGCACGGTGAGGTTGGGGACGGCCAGGAACCCGCTGGACCTGACCCGGGTCGCGACCCGGGCCAGGAACCTCTCGGTGGCGGCGTACATCGCCTGGTCGGTCGGAATCTGGGTGGAGACCCGGTCGCCGACGGTGGTGTGGCTGAGGGAGGTGAGGGTGTCGTCCATCATCACCCCGTCCCAGGCGGCGCTGCGCAGCTCGCCGAGCACGTTGCTCGCCCAGCGGTCCTGGTAGGCGGTGGCGCCGACGTCGGTGGGGTAGAGGTCGGACCAGTCCGACCACTGCAGGGTGCGTCCGGCGGCGTCGGACAGCAGCCAGCCGCCGGCCTGGGCCTCGCGGTAGGACAGGCCCGTGGAGTAGATCCCCGACTCGTGGGAGTCCTTGCGGACCGAGGCGACGTTGTTGTACATCAGGACCTTCAGGCGCGGGTTCTTCGCCTTCAGCGCCGGGATCCGGGCGCCCTCCCACGGTTCGAGCACCAGGTAGTTGCCGCGCCACGCGTCGGCGGTGGCGTCGATGTCACCCCAGTCGAGCGTGAGGATCCCGGCCGAGCGCACCGGCACCCACGTGCTCCTGCTCGGGGGCGACGCGGCGTCGGCCGGGGCGCCGCGCGGGCCGGCCGACGCAGCGACCAGGAGCGACGCGGCCACGACCATCGCGGCGAACGTCGCGAGGCTGCGGACGGGGCGGGGGAGGGGGCGCATCGGGGTCCGATCGGTGGGGTTGCCCCTGATACTTGACTAAATTTCACGATTGGTGAAGCAAATCGTCAAGATTCCCTCAAGGTTCACACAAGTTTCGCGCAGCCCCGCCGGGAGGTGGGTCGATCCGAGCAGCGGCGCAGGTCTCGAAGGTGCGGGTGCCTAGGGTGACGTCATGGGTGCCGCCGGGTTGCTGCTGCGCCTCGAGCACGCCTGGGACGCGGCCCGCCTCCGCCGGGCCGGGCCGCGCCCGCCGGCCCACCTGCGCATCGAGCCCTACCTGGGTCACGGCAGCGACGCCGGGGTCGTCGTGCGCGGACGGGTCCTCGACGACCCCGCGCCCTCGGAGGCCGTCGAGGGTGAGGGTGTCGGCGCCGCCGTACGGCGCAGCGTGCGGCAGTTCGTCACCGATGACCTGCCCGGGGTGCCCCTGCGGATCAACGTCGCGGGCACGACCGTCGAGACCGCCACCGATGCCGACGGCTACTTCCAGGTCCGCCTGCAGCCCCACCCTGACCGGCTCACCGCGCCGTGGACCATCGGCACCGTCGAGCTCGCCGGGCCCTACCGCGGCTTCACCGATCCGCTGACCACGCCGCTCGACGTGTCGGTGCCGGGGCCCGACGCGACGTACGGCGTCATCTCCGACATCGACGACACCATCCTCGAGACCGGCGTGCAGCGCGTCGGGCGGATGGTCCTGCAGACCCTCACCGGCTCCGCCCTGACCCGGACGCCCTTCCCGGGTGCCGCCGAGCTCTACGTCGACCTCGCCGCCGACGCCAACCCGGTCTTCTACGTCTCCTCCAGCCCCTGGAACCTGCACGCCTTCCTGCTGGCCTTCATCCGCCACCGCGGCTTCCCGCGGGGCCCGGTCCTGCTGCGCGACCTGCTCGGCTCGGCTGCCGGTCGCGAGCCGAAGCACGGCCGCATCCAGGAGATCCTCGACCTCCACCCCCGGCTGCGGTTCGTGCTCCTCGGCGACTCCGGCGAGAAGGACCCCGAGATCTACGCCGCCATCGCCCGCGCCAACCCCGGGCGGATCCTCGCGATCTACATCCGCGAGGTGCGGCTCGACCCGGGTGACGGGCGGGTCGAGAAGGTCTCCGGCACCTGGGACGAGGACGTGCCGTTCGTGCTGGCGGCCGACACCGACGCCGTACGACGGCATGCGGTGGGGCTCGGGCTGCTCTGAGGGTCAGTCGGCGGTCGGGAGGTCGACGGTGAAGGTCGAGCCCTGCTGGTGCTGGGACCGTACGCCGATCCGTCCGTGGTGCTCGCGCACGATGGTGGCCACGATGTGCAGGCCGAGTCCGGTTCCCTGGATCTGGTGGGTCTCGGCGGTCGAGGACCGGAAGAAGCGCGTGAACAGCTGGGGTTGCTCGTCCTCGGGGATGCCCACGCCGTCGTCGCTCACCTCGATCCGCGCGAAGCTGCCGAGTCCCTGGCCCTCCGACTCCGCAGTTCGGCTCACCGAGCAACGGACGTGTCCGCCGTCCGGGGTGAACTTCAAGGCGTTGCCTACGAGGTTGACCACCACTCGTTCGAGGTCCTCGGCTCGCCCCTCGACGAGGAGCGGTTCGGCAGCGATGTCGAACTCGACCGACACGTCTCGCTCCGCGATGCTCGCCTCCAGAGCATCGTGGGCCTCGTGCGCGACCGCGACGAGGTCCAGGCTGACGTGGGGTCGCGGCGCCCGTGACTCGAGCGTGGCCACGACGAGGAGGTCGCTGGCCAGTGCTGCAGCCCGGCGAGTGTTGCGCTCGATGGCCTCGACGAACTGTCGCTGCCGTGGGCTGAGGGCTCCGGCCGTCTCGTCGCTGAGGAGCTCGGTGTAGCCGCCGATGCTGGTCATCGGGGTTCGCAGCTCGTGACTGACGCTGGAGACGAACTCGGTGCGGGCGATGCGGTCCTCGGCGTTGAGCACGTAGACCGTGGCCACGTCCGCAAGGGTCTGGGCGACCGCGAGATCCTGGGGGTCCAGATCTCCCGCGCTGGTCCGGTACAGGTCGAGAGCCCCGACCCGGCGGTCCGCGCTGCGCAGCGGGAAGGCGAACACGGCCGCGAGCCCGGCCTCTCGGGCGTGCTTGGCGAACCGTGGGAACGGCGTCTCGACGGCCAGGTCCGGCACCAGGATCGGGTGCTCGCTCGAGTACGCCGCGATGCAGGGTCCCTCGTCGAGGTCGGTCTGCAGCTGCTCGAACTCGGCAGCGGCCGGGCCCCTGCTGGCGACCATCCGCGGTCGGGTCCGCTGCGAGATCAGGCTGACCCCGGCGGCGTCGATGGGCAGCAGGTCGACGGCGTGACGGATCAGCTCCTCGAGCAGGTCCTGGACCGGGTAGTCGGTCAGCAGGGTCCGAGCGAACTCGCTGAGCACCCCGACCAGCCGCTCGGTCGACGACGTCACGGGACCCCTGCCGAGCAAGGCCGGGGGTGGTTCTCGAGGTTCTCGAAGCCCAGGAGGCGGGTAGTTGCCGAACCGTCGCGGAGGGACTCCGATGTCACGATCGTTCCTTGTGCACGTCCACCCATGAGCCGTGGTCTGACCCGTGAACTAATCCAGCATAACCAGCGGACGGAGAGCGAGTACGGAGAATGCAGGACAGCGGGTTACCGTAGGACCCCCGGGTCATACAGCGGCCTGGTTCGCTTTATCTGCGCCTCACGTAGGGCTCGGAGGATTTCCTCAGGAGCCCCGCGGTGCCTTCCTACCCTCATGTCGAGGTGCTGACCGCTGCTGCGGCCAAGCTGAGCTCGGCCCTCAGCCTCGACGACACCCTTCGTGTCGTCGTCCAAACTGCTCTCGACGCCCTGCCGGCCATCGACCACGCCGCGGTCACCCTGGTCGCCGAGGACGAGAAGTGGTCGACGTCGTCGGCCAGCGACGACGTCGCGCTGCAGCTCGACAGCATCCAGTACGAGCTGCGTCAGGGGCCGTGCGTCGACGCCCTGCTCGACCCCCGGACCGCAGTCGTGGAGCTGGAGAACGCCCGGCACGATCCCCGCTGGCACGACTACCTGGTGCGGGCGGTCCGGCTCGGCCTGCGGTCACAGCTCGCGCTGACGCTGCGCCTCGGCGATCGCACCGTGGGTGGTCTCAACCTCTACTCGACCTCGAGCGACCGCATCGGCGACCACACCCGCGAGCTCGCTCCGCTCCTGGCCACCCACGCGACGCTCGCCATCAGTCACGCCCGCCAGGTCGAGAACCTGTACCGGGCCATCGAGAGCCGCTCGACGATCGGTCAGGCGGTGGGCCTGACGATGAAGGAGTACGGCATCAACAGCGAGGCCGCCTTCCAGTTCCTCATGCGCCTGTCGTCGTCGACCGAGCGCAAGCTGCGGGACGTGGCGGCGGACATCGTCGCGGTCGCCGACGAGATCGGCTGACGAGCGGTCCCGGTCGACCGGCGTACGACGCCGAGAGAGGACCAGGGGTGAAGAGCTGGTGGACGATACTGGGATTGAACCAGTGACCTCTTCCGTGTCAGGGAAGCGCGCTACCGCTGCGCCAATCGTCCGTGGTGGTGCTGTTGAGTTGTCGTGTGGAGGTGGGTACGGGATTTGAACCCGTGTACACGGATTTGCAGTCCGTTGCCTCGCCTCTCGGCCAACCCACCGTGCTACTGACAGGAGGTCCGGCCGTGACACTGACCTCTCCGAGCGGACAACGAGACTCGAACTCGCGACCTCAACCTTGGCAAGGTTGCGCTCTACCAACTGAGCTATGTCCGCCTGCAACCTGGTGTCAGCCGCCCTTGCCTTGGCTGTCCTTGAGTGCGTGAGAACCGTACCCGATGCCTCGGGGTCGACCAAAACCGGTATGCCTGTCGTCGTGTCGTCACGCGCCTGATGCCTAGAGTGCGGCCATGCGCGCCTGGATCGACGGAGCCCTGCTGGACGACCCCACCGCCCCGGCGGTGAGCGTCATCGACCACGGCCTGACCGTCGGCGACGGGGTGTTCGAGGCGATCAAGGTCGTCGACGGCCAGCCGTTCGCGCTGGGGCTGCACCTGGCGCGGCTCGCGCGGTCGGCCGACGGGCTCGGTCTCGGCGAGGTCGACGAGGCGCACCTGCGCGCCGGCATCGCGGCCGTCCTCGACGGCCAGGACCTCGAGCTCGGACGGATCCGGATCACGCTGACCGGGGGACCGGCGCCGCTCGGGTCCGGGCGGGGCGACCACCCGATGACGGTGGTCGTGGTCGCCGCGCCCATGGGGTCGGGCGAGCCGACCACGAGCGTGGTGACGGTGCCGTGGCCACGCAACGAGCGCGGGGCCCTCGCGGGGCTCAAGACGACGTCGTACGCCGAGAACGTGGTCGCGCTGGCCGAGGCCAAGCGCCAGGGGGCGACCGAGGCGGTCTTCGCCAACCTGGCCGGCCACCTGTGCGAGGGAACCGGTTCCAACGTCTTCTACGTCGTCGACGGGGAGCTGCGCACGCCCACGCTCGCTTCTGGGTGCCTGGCGGGGGTCACCCGGCGCCTCCTGCTCGACTGGTACGGCGGGATCGAGGTCGACGAGCCGATCGCGGTCGCCGAGGCCGCCGACGAGGTCTTCCTCGTCTCGACGACCCGCGATGTCCAGCCGGTCGTGCGGTGGGGCGAGCGGGTGCTCGACGTGGGTCCGGTGACGCTGGGCGCCGCAGCGGCTTGGCGCGAGCGCGAGCCGGAGCTGCTCGGCCAGTAGCCCCACACACCACGGTGGTCGTCCCGAGGCCACCCCACCCTCGGTGGTCGAGCTTGTCGAGACCCCGTCAGCCCACCCCGTCGGTGGTCGAGCCTGTCGAGACCCCGTCAGGCCACACCCCCATCGGTGGTCGAGCCGAGAGGCGCCCCAGCGCCGATCGAGTCGAGACCCCCGCAGCCGGCCCACCCAGCCCACCCCGTCGGTGGTCGAGCCTGTCGAGACCCCGTCAGGCCAGCAGCTCGGCCAGGAACCCGTCGACGTCAACGGTCTCCTCACCAGGTAGCACCGCAAGCCACGTACGCCCGAGGAACGCCAGCAGGTCACCACTACGCACCTCGACCTGCAACCGACCCTCGGGGGAGTGGAAGTCCACCCGGACGACCGCGAGACCGTTCTCGTCGAGGCCGGGGGACAGCCGGATGTCGCCGTCGCCGGCAGGCTCGCCCAGACCGCGGGCAAGCAGGCTGCGCGCCATCACCCACGGGATCTCCCCGGACGGCACGTGGAAGGTGACCCTGACGGCGTACGGATCGGTGACGTCGTAGGAGAACGTGGCGATGAACGCCATCGGTCGTCCGTGCTCGTCGTCGCAGTGCAGGGCGATGTCGGCGGTGACCGCGGGAGCAAGCGGCTGAGGCATGGGGGGTTCCTGGTGTCCGAGACCGGTGGGGGACGAGAGAACGCGACGTCTCTCGCACCTATGGACGCATCTTCAGGTCGTTCGGTTGCGTCAACCGGAAAGATTTCCGTGGATCGTTACCGTTCGGTGACCGACTACGACGTCCCCGCGACCATGCGTTAGAGTCCATGACCGCACACCGGGGCGATTGGCGCAGTGGTAGCGCGCTTCGTTCACACCGAAGAGGTCACTGGTTCGAACCCAGTATCGCCCACCCCGTTTCCGCAGGTCAGAGGGTGTTTTAAAGAATCGACGGTGTCGCCGGGGAACTATTGGGAACACCAAGAGTTATGGCGGCGATGTTCCCCACGGGTTCCCAGACTTCGCGCGTTCGCGGGCCGTCAGCGCGGGACCGAACGGGAGCGGATGCATTAGTACTCCTTAGCACCGCCTCATCACCATCCACGACCGGGACCATACGACTGCCGTCGCAACGGGTTGCGAGATCGCAAAGTACGGTCGCATGCCGGTTGCACGGGGGGGTGTTTCGAGGGCGTAGGTCGCCTTGAAGTTGGCCCGCGCGGTCGCGACTGCGTCGACCCTTGAACCCCCCGAGCGCACCTGCCCAGCACTGGGTTGGTCGAGTCGGAGCAGCCCGATGGCGCGTCACGAACTCAGGCACGAGCGCCTCCGCATTGACAAGACGCTCGAAAGCCATAGCCCGCACATAGGGCGCGCCTCAGGGATCCTGCCGGTCGTGTCACATGGCCGGCAGGTCGGCGAACTCGTGGCAACTGAGTCCTGTCAGCATCGAATCAGTCATCCTGAACCGCTCTGAGCCGGAGTGCGACGACGACGCAACAGGCCCCGTTGTCGCTTCGGCAATGAGCTGCGCATGTGAGCCTGCCTGAGAATCTCTGCACGGCAAGGGTGACGCTAAGGCTCGGTCGTTCATAGCGTGCCGGTTTGATCCGGGTCAGGCGTGCCGCGCGAACAGATCCAGCGAACGGGGTGCGGTTCTTTACCTACTGAGGTAGACACCTCGAGTGGCCGCGTCCAGATCGGTCACGGTGAGTCTCGAGACCCATGCGATTCGTCGATGGCTTACCGGCCCCGGCGAACCGAGAGTCAAAACCTGAGATGACCAACCTCCCTTCTAGGCTCGCCGACTTCACCAAGCTGTCGGCGTACGAACAGAAGACGTGGACTTCTGCGGTAGAACGACTTAACACCCGCCGGGACGGACTAATGCGCAAGTTCGCCGCACCGGTCACCAAGCCAGTAGGTCGGCTGACGGTGCAGGTCTGGAAGACCTTGCCGCTCCACGAAAACCTGGAGGAGTCGGTCTTCAAAGCCATGCGCGGCTTGAAAGCAGTGACATTCGATCCCGCGCTCCGTAGTGTCAATGCAGGCAAGCCGTTGAGCCGGCGTGGGTTCTCCGATCGACGTGGGTTGCTCGCGCTCGATCTGGAGGAGATCGACCGGTCATTCCCCCGACTGCGCACCGCCTACACCGGCGCCGCTTTGATCGAGGGCGGCGGCAGCGCGCTGGCCGTCACGGGGGCCGAGGTAGCCACGACCGTGAGCGCAGGAGCGACGGCTGGAGTCGCCGCAGGCGCGATCGCTGCAGACGTCGTGGCGTCGATGGCAATCATGGGGCGGGTGATCGGACGAGTTGCAGCCGAGTACGGCTACGACGTCAGGTTGCCCGACGAGGAAGCGTTCGCCTTGGGCATCATCTCTCTCGGCACGGCAGGAACGGCGGCAGAGAAGGTCGCGGCCTTGGCGAGCCTGCGGCGTCTCGCCAATCAGATGATGCGCCAGGCGACCTGGGCAGAACTCAATCAGAGTGTCTTGGTGCAGATCATCCGTCGCACTTTCGATGCGCTGGGTGAACGCCTGACCAAGCAGAAACTCGGGCAGGCCGTGCCCATCGCGGGTGTGCTCATCAACGCGGGGTTGTCGGCTCAGATGGCCGACAGCACCTACCGCACGGCCCGCGACGTGTACCGGCTCCGATTCCTCAGCGAGAAGTACGACATTGATCCGGGCTCCTGGACGCTGCACGACGAGAGCGACCCCGACGACGTGCTCGGTGCGGCGCTCGACGACGCGGATAATGCTGGGGGCGGCCCGCTGTGACGACGGATCGCTCGGAGGAGCACCTCACGGTGGTGGAGGTCGTATAGCAATGGCATCCACCTTCGGCTGGCTCGACCAGGACGACGCTCAGCGAGCGGCGATGAACGAGGTCGTCAAGCTCTTCCAGGACAAATCCAGTGTCGACGAACTCGGCATCGGTCCGATCCGCGACGCGTTCTCCAACTCGTTCTTCCCGGGCACGTCGGTGTTGCATACCCGCATTCGCTATTTGTTGTTCGTGCCGTGGCTCCTGCTCGAGTCCACGCGAAAAGGCCAGCCTATCGACGCGGCCCGCATCGAGCTGAAAAGCCACGAGGTCCGGCTTATCAAGGCGCTGCTTAAAGGCGGGATGACCAGCGGGGTGATCGGCAGTCAGGCCCAGGAGCGCCTCCTGACGATGCCGAGCCAGGTCTACTGGCCAGCCCTGCAGCGGCTCGGTCTGATCGGTTGGGATTCGAGCATCGACGCACATCTAAGACGAGCCGGCCAGGCGGCGCGCCGCGGTCGCGACGTGACCGAGGGAGACGTCGACGAGGCCGGAGGGCCGGATCTAGGCGTCCATCGGGACATTCCGGCTCCTCCTCGTGACCTGTTGAAGACGGCCACCTTCGATCTCCGCGCCGACGAGGCTGACTTCCTCCAGAGCATGCTGGTTCGGCTGCCGGGCGGCTCGTTGCTCTCGTGGCTGGCTGCGCGACCACGCGGGGCAAGTGGTGCTTGGCCATGGGAGATGCCCGCCGTTGCCGATCTTCCCGAGACATTGAGCGCCTCTGTCGAGCACGCCCGGCGGCTGCACCACGCATGGCACGGCGCGCCGTTGCTTTACAACCTGATGCTCGCTGAGCTCACCCGTCGAGATGACCTGGTCTCGGTGTTCGACGAAGCGCTCGCCGACTGGGAGTCGGAGCTGAGCGACCATCGGGTCTTCGAGGCGTGGTCGCGCCCGACCTTTTGGTCGCACGTGCGCGCTCTCAACCCACGCCTGCGCACCTCAACCCAGGACTTCGTCGAGCGCTGGTGTGGCGTGGCCGAGCGCGGTGAGCATCGGGGCGAAGCAGCGCGACGACTGATTATCGAACGCGAGCTGCGCCTGAAGGGCCGGCGGGCGCGTCTGCACCATGCCCAGGCCCGAGAGACCTGGTCCCCCGGCGCGGGCACCGGACGCTTGGGCTACCGCTGGGGGATTGCGCGCAGCTATCTGACAGATCTTCACGAGGGTCTAACACGAGACGACGCGTCGACCGAGGAGATCCTCTGATGCTGGATCCCGAGGACCGTCACCTCCTCACTGATGCCTTGCGGCCACCGGCTGGACACGCCGTCGATGCGGCGCTCGCCACGACTTACACCCTCGACCTGCACACGCTGCTTCTGGCGCCACTGGCAATGGCTGCATACGACCACAGCGAGGGAGACGCCGCCACGATCGACCCGGCAACCCCAGTAGCCCTTCTGGAGTCGATTCGTCGGCATGCCCAGCACACGGTGGTGCTGTGTCAGGCCGCCGGCATCCACGTGCCGCCAACCTATCCGCGACTGGCGGCCTTCGCCGAGGGGATCGTGGCCGAGGTGCACCCGCCACCGGGTGGCACGTTCCACCCGAAGATCTGGCTACTCAGGTTCATCGACGTCTCGGGCAACCATCGGCACCGTTTCGTGTGCCTTAGTCGCAATCTCACCGGAGATCGGTCCTGGGACACAGTGCTCGTCTGCGACGAGGACGACGATGCCGCGATTATCATGGACGCCGCGCCGCTGGTTACCTTTGCCGCTGAGGTGCTCGAGATGTTGGTTCGCCCCTTGGACGATGCGAAGCAGAACCTGATCAACGACCTGTTCCGGACGTTCGCCGAAGCACGTCTCAGTGTGCCTGCCCCCTTCACGGCTGCGGAGGTACTCGCGCTCGGCACGCCGTCCGGCGGATCCTGGCCTCTTCCCACGACGGCTCTGTCCTGGATGGTCATCTCGCCGTTCCTCGACGTCGGCGCGCTCGGGCGCCTTCCACGCGCGGACGGGCGCCGAGTGCTGCTCTCCCGGTCCGACACCCTGGACCGGGTTGGCCGGGCCGCCTGTCGAGGAGCGGAAACCCTGGTGCTCCAACCGATGGCGGACGTCGCCGACCTCGATGAGCTGCTCGACGCCGACGACGGGCGGGCACGGCAGGCACAAGGGCCACCTCCAAGAGGTCTCCACGCAAAGGTGTTCTGCTGGGACGATGGGGAGGCGGGCCACGTACTAACGGGCTCCGCGAACTGCACGGGAGCCGCCTTCGGCGCCAACATCGAGCTGTCGGTCCACCTCACTGGGCCTCGCGTGACGTGCGGGCCGGACGCGCTTCTGAGCGACGGCAAGTCGGGACTGCTACAGCTCGCCCAAGCCTACGAGTGCGCCGCCGACGAGGGGGTGGACGATCCCGCTTACGCAACCGAGCGGCGCATCGAGTCGTGGCACGCGGCGATCGCTGCGGAGCGACCCGCACTGGAGGTGACGCAGCCAGGCGACTCCTACGACGTGAGCCTCCGGCTCGAGCTGCCCGCGGATCCCCATGGGTTGGCCGCCGTGACCACAGTTCGCCCGGTCGGCCTCTACAACGCTCAGCCCCTACCCGTCGGGCGGACTGCCATCTGGCGCGGCCTAGGCCTGCACGCGCTCGGCCCCTACGTGGTGCTCAGCACGACGGTCACCCTCGATGGCGAAGACCTCACGCGCGAATGTGTTGCCCTGTGTGACGTCGAGGGGGCGCCCGCTGATCGACTGCGACGCCTCCTGCGTGACCTGCTCTCCCGCCAGCAGGATCTGCTTCGCTATCTGACCCTCCTGCTCGGCGACCTCGGCGCAGACGACCTCCTCGATCGACTCGCATCCGACGACGACGACGCTGGCGGCGGGCTTGGCGTCGGTTTCGGTCAATGGTTCGACGACCTCGTCCTGTTGGAACCACTGATCCGAGCTGCTGCGCGTGACGACGATGCACTGGCTCGGGCCCACCGCTTGCTGGAAGACCTGCGGGGAGACGACGGCGAACTACCCGCACTAGACGCCGAGTTCCTCGAGCTCTGGCAGGTCGTCTGGGAGGGGAGGCACGCATGAGCACTGATTCGCAGGAGCGCCCCGACCTGGAGCACGAGCTCAGCATCCTGAAGGACTTTCAACGTGCGACCGTCGAGATGGTGCACGACCGTCTCTGGCACCCCGACGATCCGACGCGACGCTTCCTCGTGGCCGACGAGGTCGGTCTGGGCAAGACCCTGGTTGCCCGTGGCGTGATCGCCAAGACGATCGAGCATCTTTGGGACTCCGTCGACCGCATCGACGTGGTCTACATCTGCTCCAACAGTCAAATCGCGCGCCAGAACCTCCCCAAGCTCCGGATCGGAGGCGGCGTAGCGAGGCACGATGCGGACCGGTTGACAATGCTGGCCTCGCAGCTGCGCCATCTGCAGGGTCGCAAACTCAACTTCATCTCGTTCACGCCCGACACCTCCTTCAACCTGCGCAGCAACGGCGGGCGCGCTGAAGAGCGGGTGTTGCTCTATCGCATGCTCAAAATTGCAGAGCCGAGGGTCCGACCAGGTCCATGGACGGAGTTCTTCCGATGCACCGCGGGACACGACAAGTTCAAGCGCCACGTGCGTGATCACGACGACTCGGTCATCTCTGCCGAGCTTGCCAAGGATTTCGAGAAGTTGCTGCTCGACGACAGCGAGGGCGAGGGGTCGCTGCTGGATGACGTGATCGACTGCGTCGAGGAGTTTCGCATGGCGACGAAGGTGTCGTACGGCCTGAGCTCGCGGCGCTACGCACTGATGGGCCGCCTGCGTCGATCGCTCGCTAGGGCAGCTGTGACGCGGCTTCAGCCCGACCTCGTGATCCTCGACGAGTTTCAACGTTTCAAGGACCTTCTGGCTGACGAGGGCGAGGGTGCCGAGCTCGCGCGAGAGCTCTTCGACCATGCCGACTGCCGTCTACTGATGTTGAGTGCCACGCCCTTCAAGATGTACACCCTCCCCGACGAGCCTGAGGGCGACGACCACTACCGCGACTTCGTGGACACCATCCGCTTCCTGGCCGGCAATGAGCGGGCCGCCCGGGTCAAGTCGCACATGGCAGGGATGCGTTCGGGGCTGTACGCCCGAGACCTCGACCGCGTACGTCGAGAGCGTGACGCTGCTCAAACCGAGCTGCGTCGGGTTATGTGCCGGACCGAGCGCCTCGCAACGACCGCGGACCGTGATGGGTTTGTGGTCGAGTGCGAGTGGCCGCTGACCAAGCTCGTGCCCGAGGACGTCCGCGACTATCGACGGCTGGGCGCGGTGGCCAAGGTGGTCGGCGGCCAGGATCCATTGGAGTTCTGGCGCTCCTCGCCGTTCGTGCTCGAGCTTATGGAGCGCTACCAGGTCAAGGACCGGCTGACCAAGCACGCACCTGATGATCCGGCGCTCGTCGCTGCCTTCGCCACGCCGGGTGGATCGCGCCTGACGTGGTCCGATGTAAGCAGTTATGCGGCCATCGACCCCGGCAATGCCAAGATGCGCGGACTTGTCGGCGACGTACTCGATCGGGGTGCCTGGAAGCTGCTGTGGATCCCGCCCTCCTTGCCCTATTACAAGCTCGACTTGGCGTATGCCGACGCCGAGCTCGTCACTTTTACCAAGCGGCTGATCTTCTCGGCCTGGGCCGTCGCGCCGAAGGCGATCAGCACCGTCCTCAGTTATGAGGCGGAGCGACGCATCAGCGAACGTGCACGCGAGACGAGCACGTCCAGCGGTTTCGCTCAGTACGACGCGACCCGCCCGACTGGGCTGCTGACGTTCAATCGGAGCGCTGAGGGGCGCAACACTGGTATGCCTGTGTTTGGTTTGCTCTATCCGAGTGTGACGCTTTCAGAGCTGGGTGACCCGCTCGCCGTCGCGCGAGACCTGGGGCAGACCCTGCCCCTGTCGTGGGCGGTCCTCGAGGGCGAGGTGCGTCGACGAGTGGCTGCTGCGTTGGCGGAGCTGCCTCTCGGACCGAGCTCAGGAGCAGAGGACGAACGCTGGTACTGGGCAACGGGAGCACTCCTCGACCGCCAGCGCGAGGCCGACCTGATGGGCGAGCTCACCTACGGTTTCTCCTACGAGGAGCACGACGACCACCGCCGGTTCGACGACCACTGTGACGAGGCTTCTGCGATCACATCGGTCGAGCTCGGTCGTCGTCCAGCCGACCTCGAGGAGGTCTTGGTGATGCTCGCGATCGGTGGGCCTGGGAATGCTGCGGTGCGCAGTCTGGCGCAACTCTCTGGCGGGTCGTCGACCGAGATGATCGACGACGTCCGTGAGGCAGCTTCGGCGATGGCTTGGTCGCTGCGCAACTTATTCAACAAGCCCGAGGTGATGGGCATCGTGCGAGGGGGATCCGATGGTGCCTATTGGCAGGACGTCCTCGCGTATTGCGTCCACGGTGGCCTGGGGGCAGTCCTCGATGAGTACGTTTACGTGCTCGACCAGCTGGCCTCGGCAACGGAGCGGGGTGCGCGGGCACTAGAGATCGCCCGGAGCTTCGATGAGGCCGTCTCGTTGCGCACGGCGGCCCAGACCTTCACCGACGTCCAGGTCCGCCGCCACCGGGTCGACCTGACCACCCGACGGACCCGCAGCCACCTGGCGGTCAGGTTCGGTCGAGGGGTCGCCGAGGACGACAGCAGCGCGATGCGCGAGGGCCAGGTCCGAGCCGCGTTCAACTCGCCATTCTGGCCTTTCGTCCTCGCCTCGACGTCGGTGGGGCAGGAAGGTCTCGACTTCCATCAGTACAGCCACGCTGTCGTCCACTGGAACCTCCCGGCCAACCCCGTCGACCTTGAGCAGCGTGAGGGCCGCGTGCATCGCTACCAGGGCCATGCGGTGCGCAAGAACGTGGCGAGCGTTTACGGGGGGCGACCTGAAGTCGTAGCCGCGATTAGTCCTTGGCGCTGCGTGTTCGAGCTTGCGGCTGCAGATCGGGAGCCAGGGGCGAGCGAGATCTATCCGTCGTGGATCCCGCCGCTCGACGGTCCGGCGCGCATCGAGCGCTACATTCCCGCGCTACCGCTCAGCCGCGAGGCACACGCACTGCGCAGGCTCCTACGTACTTTCGGCGCCTACCGGATGGTGCTCGGCCAGCCTCGCCAAGCCGACTTGCTGCGCTACTTAGGCGATCTGGAACTGGACCTGGCCGATCTGGCGATCGACCTCGAGCCACCGCCGCTGCCGCTGTCGACTTCAGTCGACCACGAGTGAAGACCGCCGCTTCCGATGACGTCTAAAAGGTGTCGAAGTCGATGGGGATGACGGCAGAAGTGCGTCACGCGTAGGGTCGCAAGCGCACGTAGAGCCATGTGGGTCAGAGTTGGGGGAGACGCCCCGTTGAATTCGTTCCCTCGAACGGGCATGACGTCGGTGCCGCAGATGACCGGCGAATCTTGCACGGTCTTCATGGCCAGCACTGTGTTCTGCACAACAATAGGCACCCCGGCCGAGTCGTCGGAGCAGCAGCCATCGACCACCTAGCAGTGCGGCACTGGCCATCCTCACCGCAGATCGCTACGAGATTCACTCAATCGGCTTAGCCGAGCATCCAGAGATTCCTGGGCGAAGCACGCCGACCAGCGAGCGTTTGGTTCCGCCTATCGCGATCGCTCGGGCCGATTGGGCACTTTCTGCGGCACCCATGTGGCAGAGTTGGAAGGCGTGAGTGGATCAATCGAAGATGCGGAAGCGCAACAGACATCACCTGTAGGTGAGTTTTCCCGCCTGGTGACTCAACTAGTTGGTCAGGAGGTTGCGCCGGTCGCGACAGCTCTAGCAGCCTTCACGGAAGGCGAGGAAGTACTCGCACTGGTTGGTTTCGATATCCCTGTCGATGACCGACCAGAACATGCTAGCGGGGTTCGCATCGGCACTCCAGCGATAGCCACGGCGCTATCGTTGCGATTCGAGCGTATGAAGGCGCAGATCGAACTGCATCCTCAGGCGAATCTACTATTTGCCGCATTTGACGTGTCGCAATCTTCTCCTTGGGTGGAGACAATGCGCGGGGTTGCGGAGTTCTTAAGGTCTGAGAACGGACAACCTCGTCGCGCCGTCCTTGCCATAAGTCAGGAATCGCTAACTAGTGCGCGGCACCAGGAGTTTCGAAAGGTGTTATCTGAACAGCTGGTCACGCACATAGTCTTTGCGAAGAATCCAGGCGGACTCAGTTCCGCGCCTCAGGTACTGATTCGATGCGAGCCAATCGCCAACTCCGTCCAGCCCAGGGTGCAAGTAGCTTCTTTGAGTCGAGATGTACGTAGCGGAAGGCGGCTGGCTGACGAACTTGCAAACACGTCGAGCGGGAAACGACCAGAGCGCGGAGCGTTTCGGCTATCCCCGCTTCCCGCCCCGGAGTCACCTTGGGATTTGGCCCATCTCGACGGCGAGCGAGCCGATCTGATGGACCAAGCAGCAGAAGCTCGGGGCGTGCGACGACTAGATGATGTGGTTGAAGTTGTCATGGCTCGACCGCAACAGGCTCGCGACACGGCTGGCCTAGCCGGAGGCGAACCTCTGCTGACAGCCGGTCTCATTCGAGACCGTCTCCCACGGCTGAGCGAACTCGCACTGAAGACCGTCGGCGAGAGGGCGACGCGTATTGCGGCGGGGGATGTTGTTGGTCGGACCTTAGCCCCGCAACACTGGGCGGTCGCTGATCAAGAACTTCACGGCGTCGCCGTTGGGACCGGTGTGATCCTCCTTCGAAACAAAGGACTTGTTTCCCCAGGCTTGCTGGCAGCATACCTAAAGTCATCCACTGCTCAGCGCCTAAATATTCCAGTTGGGTCGGCGATGCAACAACTCCGTCGCCAGGATCTCGTAGCTGTTCCTGTTCCAGATCTTGCTGCGATAGAGCAGACAGCGGGCTCTGAAAGCCTTCGGGAGATTGATCAGGCAATTGATGAATTGGATGGGTTGATTTCTGGACTGAAGCAACGCAGGGATCAGGCGTTCAGATCGTTTGATCAAGCCCTTGTTGGCCAAGAACTCCAAGAGGCGGCCGACGAAGCGCGGCTGGTTAAGAGCCAACTCCAAAGGCAGCAGGAAGTTGCACGTGCGTTTCAAGACGTTTATCCCTACCCCGTGGCTCGCGCTCTCCGACAGTTTCGACAACAGCAGGAACCGCTGGCGCAGCACGCGGCTGTGATCAGGTTGATCGAGTCCATTCTGGTGACCCTTGGCTCCACTGCGGCAGCTTGGGCGCACGCGGCTGAAGCTACGGCTGTTGATGTGCACCAACTTGGTGAACTGGCCAACAAGTGGAAATCCGGAGGACCGAGTCTCGGACATTGGCTCGGAGCCATCGACGGTGTCGGAAGACTTGCCAGAAGTCGTGGGGTTGATGCCTACGGCCTGGCCGATGCGACCCGTCGACTCAAGGGGGGTCGCGGCCTACTGTCTGATCTCGCTGAGCTTGTAACCTGGCGCAATTCAACGGCGCACGGTGGTGCACCACGATCCGGGATCGAGGCCCGCAACTCGGTCGAGGCGATCTTGAACACCATGAACTCGGCACTAGAGGGCGCTGCCCTGCTCGCAGAAACCCAGTGGCTCTTGGTTGAAAGGGCAGATTGGCAGCGGAAGGGGAACTCGTTTGCCGTCCAGGCAAGGTCGTTGACCGGCGACCATCCGGACTTCGAGTGGACCGAGTTTGTATCGAGCGTTCCTCGGGCCTCTGGTGTCGTCTATCTTCGTCATGAGCAAACGGAGTCGTGCGTTGCCATGTCGCCATTCGTCTCGGTTGATGTGTGCGAGGCGTGCTCCGTCGAGGAGATCTACTACGTCGACCGGATCACCGACATAAGGGGAGGGCTGCGTAGTTTCACCACTGGCCACAAACGTGAAGCAGGCGCTTTACGGGACGAGATCCTCGATTGCTTTCCGGTTCCTGAGCTCAAGACCAGCAACACGTAAGCCCCGCTGTTTACTGCCGGTTTCAGCACACGGACGACCCCGACTGTCGCCATCGCCGAATGCATCTGGGGACGAATCCAGCACGCGGGAGAGACGCAGAGGGGTCACCTCATCGTGCAGCAGACTCGGCTGTCATTCGACCGCATTCTACGCACCGGCGCGGGTCGGACGGCTCATTCGCCGCCTTCTCAGCCGCCTGGTCTGCGCTGCGGCGTTCGCGCGTCTTGAGGGCTGCATCGACCAGGGTGAAAGGCAACGCGACAGAGATCAGGCGCCCGAGGACGCTGAGGCGAGCCAGCCGGCAAACACAGCGTCGACCAGGTGTGTCCGAACGGCGCAGCCAGCGCACCGGATCGGCCTTGCTGCATGCTTGCAGATGAGTGCCCGCGCGACGGAGCGTGAACTTGGAAGCCGAAGAGGATAGGTTCGGCGGGAGTCAACTTCTCGGAGAATCTGGAGTGCACGTGCCGTCACAGTTAAGGCGTGTCCTACGACCGGTGCCGAGGCCCATGTTGCACGAGCCGTGCACGTGACAGTTTCGCAGTCGATCCCGGGGGAGCAGGCGGTGCGGTCGCGGCATCGGGTGAAGACCTACGGTGAGGTCTTCACTCCGCGCCACATGGTCGACCAGATGCTCGACCTAGTCTCGGAGGAGTTGGACACCGGCCCCGATTTCGTCGATAGGACGTTCCTCGAACCGGCGGCTGGCCACGGCAACTTCCTCGTCGCGATCCTGCGGCGCAAGCTTGACGCGATCGAGAAGTGGCACGCAGCGGAGGCATGGCCGATTGAGTCTTTGTTCGCTCTCGCCTCCATCTACGGCATCGAGCTGCTCGAGGACAACCACATTGACGCGAGGGCGGCCATGCTCGCCGAGTTCGATCGTTTCCACGACGCCCACGGCGCGCCCTGCGGCCCTGAGACCGACCTGCATCGGGCCGCGTCGTTCTTGATCGAGGCGAACATCGTGCGCGGCAACACGCTGACGGGCCAGACCGCTGAAGGACAGTCCATCCAGTTCTCCTGGTGGCACCGGATCAACGGAAAACCCCGCGACGTTCAGCGTGATCCGTTTACCTTCGTCTCGCTGCGAGGCGAGTCTGGCTTCGACTTCGCTGTCTACGCCAACTATCCCGCGTGCCGGATCGACAAGGTCCACGAATCAGAGAAGACCGATGCCTAGCCCCAAGATCAGGACGTACCGAGAGATCGTTCCGCTTGTCTACTCGTGGCGCACGCCGGACATCCCGAAGTACGACGGCTGGGAGAAGATCGGCTATACCGAACAGGCGAGCGCTGACCTCCGCATCGCGCAGCAGGCGTCCCAACTCTCCGTCGAGAAGCAGCGGGTGTGGTCAAGGCGGGCATTGTTCACGTCCGAGGCTGGCGGGCGTTTTAAAGACTCCGACTTTCACGCCTACATGAAGCAGCAGGGCGTCGAGCGCGAGACTCATCCCGCACGTACTGAATGGCACAACCTCGATCCCGCGCCGAAGTCGTCCCTGGACTATTTCAACGATTTCGCCGGCCAGGACTTCCCAGACCTCACGGGCGATAGCGAGGAAGAGTACGAGCTACGGCCTGAGCAACGGGCGGCTGTCGACCAAGCGGTCGTGGCCTTCGAAGCCGGCCACGACCAGGTGCTCTGGAACGCCAAGCCACGCTTCGGTAAGACCCTGACCACCTACGACCTGATGCGCAGTCTTGACGTGCGCAAGGTCCTCATCGTCACGAACCGACCGGCGATCGCGAACTCCTGGTTCGACGACTTCTCGCGCTTCATCGCTCACCAGACGACCTTCAAGTTCGTCTCGGACTCGGCGTCCCTGGCCGCTCGTGCTCCTATGACGCGGGACCAGTGGCGCGCTTACCTGTCCAACCATCAGGGCGAGGACCCACGCATTTGCGAGTTCCTCTCGCTGCAGGACCTCAAGGGTTCGCAGTACTTCGGCGGCGCCTTCGACAAGCTCAAGCACATCGCCCAGTTCGACTGGGACCTGCTGGTGATCGACGAGGCCCACGAGGGCATCGACACCACCAAGACCGACGTCGCCTTCGACCAGATCACGCGGAAGTGGACGCTGCATCTGTCGGGGACGCCTTTCAAGGCGCTCGCGTCGGGCAAGTTCACGCCGGACCAGATCTTCAACTGGACCTACGAGGACGAACAGCTCGCACGTCGCCAGTGGGTCGAGGATGGACAGGAGAACCCTTATGCGGCGTTGCCGACACTTAACCTCCTGACATATCAGGTCTCGCGCATGATCACCGATCGTCTGGCGGAGGGCGTCGCCGTGGCCGAGGAAGAGGCGAACGTCGACTTCACCTTCGACCTCAACGAGTTCTTCGCCACGAAGGCGAGTGGTTTCTTCGAGCACGAGGACGAGGTCGTTAAGTTCCTGGACTGCATGGCGACGAACGAGAAGTACCCCTTCTCCACGCCCGAGCTGCGAGATGAGGTGCGCCACTCGTTCTGGCTGCTCAACCGCGTTGCCTCGGCCAAGGCCCTTGAGAGGCTTCTCAAGAAGCACGAAGTCTTCAAGGACTACACCGTCATCCTCGCTGCGGGCGACGGGAGAACCAACGATGACGCCGTCGACGTGGTCGCGGTCGGCAAGTCCCTCGACAAGGTGCGTACAGCGATCGCCCAGGCCGAGAAGGCCGACGGCAGGACGATCACGCTGTCGGTGGGCCAATTGACCACCGGCGTGACGGTGCCGGAGTGGACGGCGGTCATCATGCTGTCGAATCTCTCGTCACCGGCCCAGTACATGCAGGCGGCTTTCCGAGCGCAGAACCCGTGCACCTTCGAGCGCGCCGGGCACGTCTACCAGAAGCAGAACGCCTACATTTTCGACTTCGCACCTGAGCGCACCCTCACGATCTTCGACGCCTTCGCCAACAACCTCCGTGCCAACCCGTCTGGAGACCCGCATCTCCGTCGGGAGAACATCCGTGTCCTCCTGAACTTTTTCCCCGTTCTCGGCGAGGACGCCGAGGGTCGGATGATCGAGCTCGACGCCGGGCAGGTTCTCACCTTCCCCCAGGTCTTCAAGGCGCGTGAGGTCGTGCGGCGTGGCTTCCTGTCGAACCTGCTGTTCGCCAACGTCGCGGGGATCTTCCGCTACTCCGAGCACATCAAGGAGATTCTCGACAAGCTTCCCACCGCCAAGCAGGGGAAGGTCAAGCTTGGAGACCCAATCGAGATCCCGGTGCCGCCGCCCGTCACCGATCGGGACGGCAACGTGCAGGTCGACGTCGAGACCGTCATCAACCCCAAGGTCGAAGAGCTCGGCAAGCCAGTGTGGAGCGTCGACGACATCCCGGTGGCAGCGCCCGATGCGCCGGCTGCAACTGCGGCAGCTGCGATCGCCAAGGCGGTGACGGAGCAGACGAGACCCGAGCGCAAGAAGCTGAAGGATGCGTATGGCCTCACCAACGGGCAGGTCGAACGCGACGAGAAGCGCGTCGAGCAGGCCGTTAAGGATCAGATCGAGCGGGCCTACACCGAGCGCAACATCGCGACCAGGCACCTCGACGACGAGCTTAAGAACGCCGCGACCGAGGCCGAGGCCGAGGCTGCTCAGGACAAGAAGGCGAAGCTGGACCTGTCCTTTCAGGCCGACATCCTCGCGATCGTCACCAAGACGATCGACGAGGTCGTACCCGACGTCGTCACCCGCGAGGAGACCATGAAGGAACAGAAGCGGGCGAACAAGACCATGGACGACGCCCGTTCGCACCTGCGCGGATTCGCCCGCACGATCCCGATGTTCCTCATGGCGTACGCCGACCGGGACGTCCGCTTGTCGAACTTCGACGACTACACGCCCGCAGACGTGTTCGAAGAGATCACTGGCATAACCGAGGCTGAGTTCCGCCTGCTCCGCGACGGCCGTGAGGTCGTCGAGGAGGACGGCACGTCAACTACGATCCCCGGCCTCTTCGACGAAGCGGTGTTCGACCAGGCGGTTCAGGAGTTCCTGGACAAGAAGCAGGCGCTGGCTGACTACTTCAACGACGCGCAAACCGAGAACATCTTCGCCTACATCCCGCAGCAGAAGACATCGCTGGTTTTCACACCGCAGTCGGTCGTCAAGACGATGGTCGACATCCTCGAGGCGGAGAACCCGGGCGTTTTCTCCGACCCGGACAAGACGTTCGCCGACCTGTTTTCCACGGCCGGGCTCTTCCTCATGGAGATCGTACGGCGGCTGGACACGGGCCTGGCAACCGTCCTTCCCGACCAGGAGGAACGTCTGCGGCACATTCTCACCTCACAAATCTTCGAAATGAGCCACGACCAGATTCTTCACGCGATCACGATGGAGGCTGTTTCCGGGGGCGTCCCGGAACGCAGGGCATGGATAGTGGACTCCGGGCACTTCAAGGTGGGAAATCTCGCCAAGATGAGCGCGGCCGAGCGGCAAGCCGCCGTCGACGAGATGCTGGGAGACGACTGAGATGACGAAGAAGTTCGACGTGGTCATCGGCAATCCGCCCTACCAAGAAGAGGCACAAGGCGGAGGGACGCGGGACACTCCGGTCTACCACCGGTTCATGGACGCCGCCTATGAAGTCGGTGCCAAAGTCGTGCTCATCACGCCCGCGCGATTCCTGTTCAACGCAGGGTTCACGCCCAAGCCGTGGAACGCGAAGATGCTTGCAGATCCACACATGACAGTCCCGATCTATGTGCCCAACAGTGACGCGCTGTTCCCCGGCACCGAGATCATGGGCGGCATCGCCGTCACCTACCGAGACGTCGACCGTCAAGGTCAGCCGATTGGGACTTTTACCAAGTATCCGGAACTGAACACCATTCTCCAGAAGGTGATAGAATCTGGAACCGCTTTCATCGAGACTCTCGGAATCACAAGTTCCCGCTCGTACCGCTACACCGACAAACTGTATGAGGATCATCCTGAGGCGCTCGCCCTACGACCCGAAGGAAACACCGCCCTGGTCAGCACCAACGCATTTGAGTTGTTCTCGTTCGTCTTCCACGAGGCACAGCCGACCGATGGTCATAAGCACGTCCAGGTCTTCGGCTTGATCAAGAACCAGCGAGCATCCCGATGGATCCGCAGCGACTACTTGGCGGGGCCCGAAAGTTACGGCAAGTTCAAGGTGGTGGTCCCCGCCTCAAGAAACGCAAGCGGTGTTCTTGGCGACAAGCCAGCGCTCGTGTCGGGTTATTCTCTCGGTTTGGGGCCAGGATCGGGCGTGACTCAAACGTTCATCACCATCGGTTCCTTCGAGACCGAGGGGGAGATGGACGCCTGCCTGAAGTACGTCAGGTCGAAGTTCGCGCGGGTAATGCTTGGCATCCTCAAGGTGACGCAGCACAACCCTCGGAGCACCTGGAAGTTCGTCCCAGCTCAGGACTTCACCAGTGCGTCAGACATTGACTGGGTGAAGTCGATCCCTGAGATCGACGGCCAACTTTACGCCAAGTACGGGCTCGACGATGACGAGATTGCCTTCGTCGAGGAGAAGGTCAAGTCCATGGCGTAACCGTGCTCGCGTCCGACGGCACAGCGGTGCCACAGCCACTTCGGGTCATGCCCGACCAGTTGTCGGGGATCTCCCCGAGGAGATCGTCGAGGCAGTCCGGGGCAAGGAGATCAAGCGACTCCTGACAGCCTCGCTGCGCGCTTACCAGAGCTTCGGCGCACGGTTCGCGCTGGTGCAGGAGAAGGTCGTGGTCGGCGACGAGATGGGGCTCGGCAAGACGCTCAAGGCCTTGGCGATGACCGCCCACTGCGCTCCTCCGGTCAGGTTCATTTCCTTGTCGTGTGTCCGGCGGCGGTGGTGAGCAACTGGGCTAATGAGACGCGCAAGCACACCACCATCCCGGTGCACGGTCTGAACGGTCCGCAGCGGGAGAGATCCCAAGCGGCCAAGGTCTGGACCCGCATCGGCGGGGTCGCAGTGACGACATTACGACCTGCTCGGCCGGGGCCGGACGTAGCCGATCAGGTTGCTGAACTCCTGGACGTTGTTCTTCAGCGGCGTCCCCGTCATCAGCATGACGTGGCACACGTCGTCGATGATCTCGGCCGCGATATGTAGGCGCTTGGACGCGGGGTTCTTGATGGTAGTGAGCCTCGTCGAAGATTGCAGCGGCTAGGTTGACGCGTGGCAGCAGGTCGCGTGCCCGATATCGCGGAGTCCGCGCTGGAGTTCCTGCCGTTGTCGTTTCGCAAGCGCGCCGCGCCGGCCTACCTGCGTCGCGACCAGGAGGACGTCCTCACCGAGCTGCCCGAGCTCGCCGAGACCGACGAGTGGTTGGGCATGTCGACCGAGGACGAGCGAGACTACGGCGAGGCGGTGCCCGAGGGGAGCTTCATGGCGATGCGGCGTGCCGCAATGCACTCCGAGCGGTCCGTCAAAGTCGACCGGCTGGTGGAGATTGTCGAGGAGGTAGAGGCCAATGAGCGCCGGGTGATCGTGTTCTCCTACTTTCGCGACGTCCTTGACCGAGTCTGCGGAGAACTTCCGGGCGTCGTATTCGGTCCGCTCACCGGATCAACCCCCGCTGCGGCCCGACAGATGCTCGTGGACGACTTCAGCAAGGCCGATGGTGGTGGTGTTCTAGTCGCCCAGATCACGGCCGGCAGAGTGGGTCTCAACATCCAGTCGACCTCAACGGTCATCCTGTGCGAGCCGCGGGTCAGACCGACCCTGGACGCACAGGATGCCGCACGGGCCCATCGGGGGGCCAGACGAGGACTGTCCAGGTACACCACCTCGTCAGCGAGCGCAGTGTTGATGAACGGATTCGCGAGATTCTGGCCGACAAGCTCGCCGTGTTTGACGAGTTCGCTCGCGACAGCGTGATCGCTGGTCGGGCTCCCGACGCCTTCGATATGACCAACGCCGAACTGGCGTGGGTGGTGATCGCGGCCGAGCGGGAGCGTTTGTTCGGTGAGCCTCAGTGATTCGAGCGCACCAGAATGGCTCGCTCAACGGCGCTACGCGGCCAACTCCTGGCTCCGCACCTTCAGGCGGATCGGCGTCACGCCGGACGCATTGCGCGGGCGAGCGCGCCGTTCAGCTGAGCAATCTTGCACGCTTCCAGCGGCCCTCGCTCTTGCAGCCTCGGGTACAGCTTCTTAGGCCATATGAACCGCCCTGGGTTCTGTAGAGGCTCTGGTGTGTCCTGGGTTCCACGGCGTCTGGGTTTCTGGATTCTGGTGCCTGACACCAGGAGGAACAGATGGGACGACAGGGCTACTCAGCCGAGTTCAGGAGCAAGGTCCTCGATCTACTTGGAGCCGGGCGAAGCGTCGCGAGCGTTGCGCACGACCTCGACATCAGCGATCAGACGATCTACAACTGGCGACGCCAAGACCGCATCGACCGTGGCCTCGCGACGGGTCTGAGCACCGCAGAGGCTAGCGAGCTCGCGGCGGCGAAGAAGCGGACCCGTGAGCTCGAGATCGAGTTGGCTGTCAGCCGACGCTCCGTCGAGCTCCTTAAGGGAGAGACCAGCCCAAAAGGCGGTACGCGGCCGTCGAGGTGATGGCCGCGGAGAACCTCCCCGTTCAGGTCGCCTGCCGTGTTCTCGGGGTCTCGGAGTCCGGGTACTACGAGCACCGCAAGCGGACCCCATCCGAGCGGTCGATCCGGCATGCGATGCTGAGGGACTTGATCACCCAGATTCACACGGAGGCTCACGGCATCTACGGCAGCCGGCGTATCCACGCCGAACTCACCTTGGGTCGCGGAGTCCTGGTCGGCCATAACCAGGTCGAGCTGCTGATGCGCCGCGCTGGCCTGCAGGGCGTCACCGGCAGACGGCGTTGGAAGCGGATCAAGCCCGATGACATCGCGACTGATCGAGTCGAGCGGAACTTCAACCGCGCCGGCCCGAACCAGCTGTGGGTCACCGACATCACCGAGCACCCGACCCGAGAGGGCAAGGTCTACTGCTGCGTCATCCTCGACACCTACTCGCGCCGGGTCGTGGGCTGGTCGATCGACTCATCTCCGACCGGCGCGTTGGTGACCAACGCGCTCGGCATGGCCATCGACAGCCGGCTCGACAAACATCGCGAGCCGGGCAACCATCATTCACTCCGACCAGGGCGTCCAGTTCGGATCATGGACCTTCATCAAGCGCGCCAAGGACTCCGGTCTGCTGGCCTCGATGGGCAGCATCGGCGACTGCTACGACAACTCGATGATCGAATCGTTCTGCTCGCGCATGCAGGTCGAGCTCCTGGACCGAAAGAAGTGGAACACCCGACTCGAGCTGGCCAACGCGATCTTCGAGTACCTCGAGATCTGGCACAACCGCAGGCGCCGGCACAGCCAACTCGGATGGCTCACGCCGATAGAGTTCGAGAGGAACCGCATCATCACCGTGGCATGAGATCCAGAGAATCTCGACTCCGCGGAACCGGGGGCAGACCAGAGCCTCCAAGAAACCCAGGGCGATTCAATCGTCTCAGAAGTCGGCCACTTGCTGTCGTGCTGACACGGGTGCCCCCTTAATCTTGGATGTTTCCAGCACCGCTGGATCTCACGGAAACATCGCTTCCCGGGTGGCAGAAGATCTCCGTGCGGCACGTCCAAGCACGTCTAGGGAGGATGCTGTCGGTTTGTGCTCAGCTGCACCATGACTAGTACCCGGGTAGAACCCAAGAACGAGAGGCACTGGGATGAGTCTGTGATGTGCCCGCTGTGCACCAACGATGACGAGGTGTTCCTGGTCGACAAGCTTGCCGGTGGGACGAAGACGGTCGCTGGCACTCAGCGCACGCCTTCGTTGTTGCCACCCTGACCCTGCCCGCCCATTCTTCTGAAAACGGTCCAGCAGCGCGGCCAGTACGGATATCGTCCCCCCGTCTGAGGGGGATAGATGGCAGGTGACGAATCGTCGGACAGTGAAGACCGCTCGCTAGTTGATAGAGCGAAGTCAGCTGTCGACGCGGCCGTGACGACCGCCGGTGTGGTTGGCAGCGTGATTGGTCCGTTCGGGGGCCCGCCGCCACAGTCGCCTCTCGTAGGTGTGTCGGCTGAGGACACTCAGAGTCACGTGGTCCTGACCGATCTTCCAGGTCAGGCGCCGGCACAACAGTTGTGGACTCTTGCGGATGGGTTTCTCGATTCGCGACAGGCGGCCCTGGGTGCGGCGGGCATCACTCCGGACGTCGAGGATCTCGCCGACCGGCGATCACTTGAAGACGAAGTGCGGCTCGATGTCGAGATGGCCCGCGCTCTGGATCCGGGTCCGGTTGCCTCTGAGATGCGGAGTCGCGACACGGTCGACGGCAGGGGCGTAGCGAGCCCTGCCGACGACGGTGAGGAGGCGGCCGGTGCGCGGGGCGACGCCAACGGTGTAGATGACACGACCAGTTCTGACGTTCCCGAGACGTGGGGAGGCGACGGAACTGAGGGTTCCGACGGAGTAGGGGGCGCCGATCAAGAGGGTTTCGGCGGGACCGCCGCCGACAACGACGGGAACGACGGCAATCCCGGCGACTTCAATTCCGGCGACGCCGCCGACGCGACGGGCTTCGGGGAGTCGCTCGGTGATGACGGTGACGACGGCAGCGATAGCGATGTCGGTGATCGCGGTGACGGTGGTTTCGGGGATGGCGCCTTCGAAGATGGCGCCGAGGCGGTGGGCTTTGGCGAGTCGGGTGCAGTGAGCGACGCCACCACTCACACCGATTCCGAGGACAGCAGCGATCGCGTCGACACAGATGCCGCGAGCAGCGGCGACGCCGATGCCGGCGACAGCAGTGATACCGACAGCGGCGACGCCGATGCCGGCGACAGCAGTGATACCGACAGCGGCGACGCCGATGCCGGCGACAGCAGTGATACCGACAGCGGCGACGCCGATGCCGGCGACAACAGCAGTGATACCGACCGCGGCGACGCCGATGCCGGCGACAGCAGTGACACCGATGCCGCCGAGGGCAACGACGACATCGGTAGCAGCGACAACGACTCCGGATATAGCGGTTCGGGGGACAACGCCGACGCATCGGGCTTCGGCGAGACGGATGGCACTGATAGCGATCACAGCGATGCGGGGGAGGACACCGGCACCGAGTCGGGCGACGCTAACGACAGCGACAGGAGCGATTCTGCGGACAGCGCCAATGCGGCGGGGTTTGGCGATGGCGATGGCGCCGACGGAAGCGACAGCAGTGACGTAGACGGCGGCGGAGGGGACGGCGATGGCGGCAACGGCGACGACGCCGGAGGGGATCGTGATGGCGGCAACGGTGATGGAGACGGTGATGGAGACGGTGATGGAGACGGTGATGGAGACGGTGATGGAGACGGTGATGGAGACGGTGATGGAGACGGTGATGGAGACGGTGATGGAGACGGCGGCGATGGCGGAGGGGGTGGGTTCTGATGGGTAGCTTGCATGATCTCGTGAGCGACCTGTTCACGTTAAAGCCACCACTGAACGTGCAGACCGGCACGGTGATGCTCACGCTGAAGTTCGGCGCTCCGTGTGACGTAGTTCAGCCTGGTCGAAAGCTTCGCCGCGGCAGGGGTCTCCCGCTCACCCTGGCGCCTGAGGGCATCATCGTCAGTACCGAAGATGTGCCGATCCAGAAGTACGTCAGCAACGTCGTTGTGCAGGGTCCTTATGGCGTCTCGGGTGTCGAGGTTGATCTCCGCATTGCCGTCGATCGGTCGGACGACTTCGCCGGGCTCAAGAACTACGTCGCGCAGAAGGGCAAGAACTTCGCTGATCTGTTGGACGCCGAAGTCGGCAACGCCCTCGACGCTGCTGTCCGGGACGCCTTGCGGGACTCGACCGCGCAGGATCTCTACGAACGGGGCAACCTGACCTCACGCCTGGCGGGCTTGGAGCGGCTCCTCGATGGTCTGTTCGTCGTCCGCAGCATCCAACGGGTACGGGCCGATTGGGATCCTGAATTCATTCGGGTCCGAGAGGCTGCGGCTCGTAAGGCGCGAGAATTGGCGGAGAAGGCGCTAGAACTCGAGCACACACTCACGATCGACCGCGAGCTGCAATCGGCGAAGGACCTGGCCGCCGCCGAGACGGCACAACGGCGAGGTTTGAGCTTGAACGAGCTCGAGAATCCCGAGCTGGTTGCTCTGCAGCGCCAGCAGGATCACGAGGTCCGGTTGGCGATGATCGAGCAGATGGAGAGCCTGCGGCGGGTCGGAGGTCTTGAGCTGGTGGGGGAGGTCCTTCGGTCGAACTCTGTCGCGGGGCGCTGGACGCCGGAGCTGGCCAGTCCGGAACCCTCGTCGTGGAGCATGACCTCGCTCGAACGTGACAAGACGCTGGCATCGTTCTGGAAGAAGAGCGGTCTGCCGGGGGAACCAATCGGGTTGAGTCTCTCCGAGTTCAGCGCCGAGACGACGGTAGTGGTTGTGAGCACGGGGGAGCTGCCCTCTGGCGACGAGGCTGTCGCGGTGTACGGGCATCACGTTGATGCCTCGAGGGTCCTCACGATCGACAACGTCTCGACTATCGAGGAGATCGTCGAGAAGTACCTGGCCTCGGTGCAGCCAGCACTTGCTGAGGCCGACCTTCACATCCGGGTCCTGGCCGAGGGCGATGTCGTTCGGATCCAGGTGGGGAGCGAGAAGATCCGGCTGGGGCCCGTGCTCAGGGATCTGACGGTGCCTGACTCAGAGTTGTTGGTTCCGTTGCGAGACCTGCTCAGGGCGAGCGCGGTAGTTCTCGAGATCGCGGGCGGTTGATGGCTGGCCGCAATGAGTCGCCGATACTTCAGATCCGGGCTGGTCGTTATGCCTGGGTGACCTCGGTTCCTTGGCTTCCGGACCTTCTTGGCAACCCCACGGGATTGACGCTGACGGGCAGCCCCATCCGGGAAGCATTCGGACGGCAAATCTCGTTTCTCCGGGCTGTGACTGCGGGTGCGCCTCGGGGTACGAGTCTGCAGCTGCGGTTTGTGGCGAGGCCGGACCTAGGGACGATCGATTGTCAGCTGGTGGGTGCGGGCGCTGACGAGGCAGCCGTGCGAACGTTGAACCAGATCGTACTGACCGCGCTCCCGCCCGAATACCCGTTGGAGTCAGTTGCCAAGGATGACGTGGCGGCGACCCTCGGTGTCGTGGACGGGGACCAACTGACTTCCCGCCACGTTGCTGAGATTAGACGCGCCATCGACAAGTTGGATCCGTCGTTCGAGGACACCTACTCCGACGACCCGGTGCTGTTTCCGTGGGTGTGGAGTGCTCAGGCGCTGTTGAACTCGCTCGGCCAACTGCGTCTGCAGAGCGCGGAGACAGTGCTGGTCGTCCACCTCGAACCGGTCGACTTCCCGGCCGACATCGCGTTGTTCCTCCAGGACGAGGTGCGTCGCCTGGTGACAAACCTCCTCGCCAGCAAGGAGAATCCCCTTGGCCACGCCGTACTGCAGGCGTACCGGCGGTGGCTTCGCCTGTTGCCAAAGGGGTGCGCGAACCTTCGGATGATGCTGGCCAGTAACGCGCCCCTCTCGCCCGGGTTGGCTGAGTCGCTTAGCACGGACCTCACCAGGTCCTTCGAGGCTGGGACCGACAGCTGGTTCGGGACGGCAGCGGTGCTCGTCCCTGAGAGCCCAAGCGAGCTCGATGCGTGTGCTGCTCTGCTGGAGGACTGCCGCAGTATCAGTTGGAGGGAACCGGCTGATGCTGACCTCGCACGTCTGGCCTACATGTTCGATCCGATGGAAGCGAACACCGCGTTCCGTCTACCCATCTCCCCGTCCGGCGGTCTCGCTGGCCTCGCCACGCAGCGCGTCAGCTCCATCAGTCGTGGCAGGGCGGTAGGGCTGGAGACTCAGCAAACATCCATCGGCCTGGGTACGACCTCGGCGGGTGAACGCCTACGGTTGACCACGGCCGACCTGAACCGGCACACCCTGGTAGCGGGGCTTCCCGGGTTCGGCAAGTCTTCAACCGTCCAGCTGTTGCTTACCCGGGCACTCGAGGAACTCGACGTTCCGTTCCTGGTCTTGGACCCCTCGAAGTCCGACTACCGATCTCTGTTCGCGAACCTCGCCGCAGAAGGTCGCGATGTCGCCGTCATTCGCCTGACGCCGCACTCGCCAGCGTTCAACCCGTTGTCGATCCCCGACGGTGTCGACCGGTTCGCCCACGCCGGCAGGGTCATCGCAGCGTTCGACTCGGCGTTCGATCTGTCCGAGCAGTGGCCCCTGGCGCACCTGGAGCTTGTTCGAGTCGTACACAGGTTGTACGAGACGTCGCAGCAGCAACCGACGCTACGAGACCTGTACCGCGAGCTCGGTGCCACGATCAGAAACTCAAGGTTCAGCGGCGACGTGCGCTCGAACCTGGAGGGGTCGCTGCTGGGGCGCATCGAGTATCTCGCCGCCGGGCCCATGGGCCGCGCTCTCCTCGGCGGTCCGCGGGCCACAATCGACTGGGCCAGCATCATGGGTCGACCGACGCTCATCGAGCTTGGCGCGTTCACCGGTTCCTCGGAACGATCGCTCATGTTTGGGCTGCTCATTGCTGGCCTGGTGTCCCACGTGGAAGCGCATCCCTCCCACGGGGTGCTTCGCCACCTGACCGTCCTCGAAGAAGCACATAGAGTGCTGCGCGCTGGCAGCGGCCGCGATTCCGGCGTCGAGGTGTTCGTCGACGCGATCGCGGAACTGCGCTCAGCCGGCGAAGGCTTTATCGTCGTAGACCAGGCCCCCTCCAGTCTGCATCCCGGCGTCAGCAAGCTGACCGGGACGAAGATCATCCATCGTGTTGTCGAAGAGGCGGAACGGAAGAGCCTCGGCGCCGCCATGGTCCTCGACGACGCACAGGTCGACGACGTCGCACGCCTGGCCACTCGGCGAGCGATCGTCTACACGTCGACCGCCACGGAGGCCGCGCTCATCGACGTCGATGAACTCCACACCACCTCGTCACCGCCACAGGTCGTTGCGTCGGGATCGATGACGCTGGACCCTGTGCCCCAATCCGTCTTCTGTGTGGGATGCCCTCACATGTGTGAGGGCTCCGGTGGCTTGCGGCGACTCGAAACCTTGGTTGCCGACCAGGCTCTCGACTGGTCTGATCACAAGGCCCTGCTGCGACGCAGCTTCGCTCTCCTGCCTCGCACCAAGTCTGCGGATCGCCGCAGAAAGCAGGCCTACTGTCTGAGCGCTGCGGGATTGGCAGACAGGGCAGACCAGGCCAACCCACCACAGTCGGTGTCTTCACAGCTGGAGATCCTCCGGCGCTCGTACCGCCAACTCCTTCTGCAGGAAGAGAGGAAGGTCAGCCCCCATGACTAACGAAACTCGAGGTCCGCTTGAGGACCGTCCGCTCAGCGTGGGACCCATCAACCGGCCTCAAGCACCCGGGGGGCCCAGAGCACCAGAGGGAGCAACCCCGAGCTCTCAGACTCCCGTCCGATCGCTTGAGCGTGAGCTGAGCAGCAGCGCCAAGAAGTTGCAGCGGTTGAGCTGGGTCTTCCTCGCGATCCCGTTGGGTGCGCTCACCTCAATCTGGCCCATCCCAGGGCTTGCTCTAACCATTCTTGCGGTGCTCGTGATCGCGGCAGCGGACAGGAAAGGCCCGAAGGGCAATGTTGGGGCCGCCGACCTGCTAGTGGCGCCGTTCGTGCTTCTACGCCGCGCGTTCCAACCGTTCTTCACGGCTCTCATCAAACCTTTCAAGCTCATCAGAGCATTGATCTTGGTCGTCTTGGCGATGGTGGTTGCGGGGGCCGTTGCGGCCGGTCTGGCGTGGCTGGGCGCCCCCGACGCGGAGGACAACGAGGGCTGGGTCACTGCCGCAGCCGTCCGCATGGGCGTTTGGTCCAACGGGCCTCGTTACCTCGCGGCGCTGCTTGCCGTCCTCGTCTGGCTCAGTGTGAGTAAGAAGTCGGCGTTGCGGCTCCGACTTGACACCTCGGTTAAACGAATGAGCGAGAATCAACTGACGGCGGCATCCGTAGCCGTCGTGGTGTTGTCCCTTGGCTTCGCTCTGCTCCTCACCCCGTCGTCGTGGGCTCCGTTCGGTTCAGCGTCGCAATTCGTGCGGGACACACCCATCCCAGGAGTCGAGAAGGCCGCCCTCGAGATCGGTCAGAGTGAAGCCGAACAGGTACTCCAGTGCTACGCGGATAACCTCTACGACGATCTGGGTGGGCTCTACTCGGCAGCCGTCACGGCAAGCGCCATTGGCGACCGGCTCGAGGTCTCTTTCAGCAAACCCGATGACATGCGCCTGACCTTGGAGCAGCGCACCGCGATCGTCATGTCCCTCCACAATCAACTGCCTACGTGGATCGATCAGTTGCGTGTGACGGTCGGCAGCCGAGACCTCGTGCTGTCTCGCACCGATCTCGGCCACACAGAACCGATTCTCAGCCCGGATGATCTTGAAGGGCGTCTCTCTCGAGTCCCTGAGGCAGGCTCGTTCGACGACGACCTGCGCCACGCGGTCGCCGAGTGCAGCGTGGCAGCCCCTTAGCCGAGACATCGATCGCTTCGTGCGGCATCGTAAGCCGGCTCGCGGCGCCGTTGGTGTCCGGCGGGGTCGAGAGGCGCCGGCACGAAGGTTCCGCTAAGACAACCCGAAGACCGCGTCCCTAGCTTGCGGACATGAAGCCACTTCGTGTCACCCTCGCCGCCCTGACCTGTGCCGCCCTCGCGGCGGTGCTCGCCCCCAGCTCGCCGGCCGTGAGCGCGGGGGACCAGGCGCCGGCCGCCAAGGCGGCGCCGGCCAAGCGCTACCTCTACCCCGGTCGGGTCGGGCAGGTGACGGCGCGGATGACCAAGGCCCAGGCCGTCGCCACCGGCGAGATGGTTGCCGACACCCCGGGTGCCTGCGAGGGCACGACCGTGCCGCTGCGACCGACGTACCCCTTCAACCGCGAGTACGCCGTCTTCGTCGACGAGGGTGGTCGGATCACCGAGATGGACGTCTTCGGCAAGCACGTGCGCACGCCGAAGGCGATCGGCGTCGGCAACACCGTCGCGGCTGTCAAGAAGATCTACGGCGCCAAGCTCAGCGCGCCCAAGAACATCGGCTACGAGCAGTGGGGACGCTTCGTCAGCTATGGCACAGGCCCCAACCGCCTGTGGATCGGGTTCCTGTTCGGTGAGGCGCTCGTCGCTGACGGGCCGCTCAGGAGCACCGACAAGATCACCCTGGTCGGGGTGACCCGGGGGAGCGTGCGGCCCGCGCTGATGATCGACGGGTGCTGAGACCAGCCCTGGGGGTGAAGTCGGAATAGACGGCCCGCTGAGGGCGATGTGCCTGGTATGACCACCACCCCGATCACCCTTGGACTCATCGGCGCCGGCAACATCGGCGGCACCCTCGCCCGGCTCGCCGTGGCCGCCGGCCACGACGTCGTGCTCAGCAACAGCCGCGGCCCGGAGACGCTCGCCGACCTCGTCGAGGAGCTCGGCCCGAAGGCCCGCGCCGCCACCGCCGCCGAGGCCGCTGCGGCCGGCGACGTCGTCGTCGTGACCGTCCCGCTCAAGTCCTACCGCGACGTACCCGTCGAGCCGCTGGCCGGCAAGGTCGTCATCGACACCAACAACTACTACCCCGAGCGCGACGGCCAGATCGCCGAGCTCGACGACGAGTCGACGACCACCTCCGAGCTGCTCCAGGCGCACCTGCCCGAGTCGCACGTCGTGAAGGCGTTCAACAACATCTACTTCGAGCACCTCCTGACGCTGGCCCGCCCGGCCGGCAGCCCCGAGCGCAGTGTGCTGGCGATCGCCGGTGACGACGACGCGGCCAAGAAGACGGCCGGCGACTTCATCGACTCCCTCGGCTACGACACCCACGACGTCGGCCCGCTCGCCGAGGGGTGGCGCTACCAGCGCGACACCGCGGCGTACGCCGGCCTCTACTCCACCGAGGGCGACTTCACCACGCCGCGCCAGGTCAACGCCGAGCTGCTGACCGTGCGGCTGGGCGCGGCCAAGCGCTACCGCGACGAGGCCTGAGCGCGAGACGGAGGCGCGGTGACAGGAGCAGACGCGACTGTCCCCGCCTCCGGCTAGGTTCGAGCCACCTGCTCGATACCTGCCTCCTCGGGAGTGGCGATGACCCAGACCGGCGCGTCAGCGGGCGCGAGCGACGCCTCCCGGCTCTTCGACCTGCTGACCGGCCAGCCGGAGTGGATCCACCGGCGCGTCGACCGCACCGACCTCGAGAGCGACGGCGAGACGACGCGGCGCATCAGCTTCGACCTGACGGTCAGCGATGACCTGGCGATCAGGCGCAGTGGCGGCGTCGTCACCCCGCTGACGCTGATGACCAAGGTGCCGCTCCGCCGCCTCGACACGGTCGGCCCGGACGGTCGCCCGCTCCCTGTCTTCGGCCGCCAGGACAACGGCGAGCTCGTGGCTGCGATGCTCATCGAGGCATTCGAGCGGCTCCTCGTCGGCGGGGTCACGGCCGTCGTCCGGGAGGCCATCGGCGCTGCGGTCATGGCCAACGACCCCGACCGGATGGACCTCGCGGTCGCGAGGGTCCGTGCTGCGGTCGAGGCAGCACCCACCTCCGACCCTGACCAGGTGGCCGCGGTCCTGGCTCTGACGTCCGACCTCGTGTCCTCGTTCCTGTTCGCCGTGCTCCTACCCCTCGACTACGTCGATCGGCGCGTCGTCATCAAGGTCGCCGTCACCGAGGAGGTGACCGGGCGGTTCTCGGACTGGGCCCTCTCGCAGGAGGGGCGGTCCATGGACCTCGTCCTGTCGCTGGCCGATGCAGCCGCCTCCGCACACTTCGAGTTCAGGGCACCGGTCGGCCTGCGGGTCGCGTCGGTGACTCTCCTGGACGAGCACGACGAGCCGCTGCCCGTGCCCGGGCCGCACATCGACGGTGGCAGCACCGCACACCTCACCGGGCTCCACGAGCTCGCGCCCGCCAACGGCTCGGGCGTGCGGGCGCGGGTGCAGCTCGAGCCCGTGGCCGACGGCATCGTCCGGCAGACCTGCTTCGCGACAGTCTTCGTGGCGGTGTTGCTGCTGGTGGGTGCCGCCCGGGCCGAGGTCGTCCGAGCGGCGCTGGAGGCCAACCGCGGGGGCGCGGTGGCCGCCGCCGCACTCGCCGTCCCGGCGCTGTTCCTCTCCGTCCAGGCCCGGACGCCGGAGCATGCGTGGGTCGCTCGGGCGCTGTTCCTGCCGAGGCTGCTCAACATCACGACCGCCCTGCTGCTCTACGCCGTCGCCATCGTGCTGGTCACGGTGCCGGCCGACGCACGGGCGTTGACGGCGATCTTGTGGGGGAGCTTCGTGGCGCAGGCGCTCATCGCCGCCGTGGCGACACGGTTGCTCCGGGTTGTGTCGGCGGCGCCACCTACGGTTCAGCACACCACCTAGTACCGTCAGACAACGGAGGAAGATCATGAGCTCAGCGACGACGACCGGCACGACTGGTTCCAGCGGGTCCAAGAAGGCACGGACGCCCACGGTGCGTTCCGTCGAGGCCCCGCGCTGGACCTCCCTGCAGGGCAGGCTGACCCCGACCCAGCGCAGGGCGGCCCTGCGCCAGGTCGCCTCGAAGATGCGCTGAGCGCGCCGAGCCAATCCCGGGCGAGGCGCGCCCGGGCGCGCCGATAGGCTGCGGCGACCACCCGTCGTACCACCGAGAGGCCCCCCTGTGTCCGAGATCAAGGTCGTCCGCATCCACGCCGGTGAGCGTGAGGAGCGGACGACGACGACCGGCACCAAGGCCTGGGAGTTGTACGCCGACGACACCGACGTGATCGCGGCCCGGGTCGGTGGCCAGCTCAAGGACCTCTCCTACGAGCTGGTCGACGGTGACCAGGTCGAGAGCGTCGCGATCGACAGCCCCGACGGCCTCGACATCCTGCGCCACTCGACCGCCCACGTGATGGCGCAGGCGGTGCAGGAGCTGTTCCCCGAGGCCAAGCTCGGCATCGGCCCGCCGATCGTCGACGGCTTCTACTACGACTTCGACGTGCCCACGCCGTTCGTGCCCGACGACCTCGACAAGATCGAGACCCGGATGCGCAAGATCGTCAAGGAGGGGCAGCGCTTCACGCGGCGCGTGACCACCGATGGCGACGCGCTCGACGAGCTCAAGGACGAGCCCTACAAGATCGAGCTGATCGGGCTCAAGGGGAAGATCTCGACAAGCTCGATCACCGAGGGGGGCTCGATCACCGAGGGGGGCTCGACCACCGAGGGCTCCGAGGTCGCCGAGGGCGCCAGCGTCGAGGTCGGCGCCGGCGAGCTGACGATCTACGACAACGTCAACCGCAAGGGCGAGGTGGCGTGGTCCGACCTGTGTCGGGGCCCGCACCTGCCGACCACCAAGCGGATCCCGGCGTTCAAGCTGATGCGCTCGGCGGCGGCGTACTGGCGCGGCGACGAGAAGAACAAGCAGCTGCAGCGCATCTACGGCACCGCCTGGCCCTCGAAGGAGGCGCTCGACGCCCACCTCGAGCGGATCGCCGAGGCCGAGAAGCGCGACCACCGCAAGCTCGGTCGCGAGCTCGACCTGTTCTCGTTCCCGGACGAGATCGGCTCCGGCATGGCGGTCTTCCACCCCAAGGGTGGCGTCATCAAGCGCGAGATGGAGGACTACGTCCGCCAGCGGCACATCGAGGAGGGCTTCGACTACGTCGGCACCCCGCACATCTCGAAGGAGGGACTGTTCCACCTCTCGGGGCACCTGCCCTACTACGAGGACACGATGTTCCCGCCGATGGAGCTCGAAAGCAGCCGCTACTTCCTCAAGGCGATGAACTGCCCGATGCACAACCTGATCTTCCGGTCGAAGGGCCGCTCCTACCGTGAGCTGCCGCTGCGGCTGTTCGAGTTCGGGTCGGTCTACCGCTACGAGAAGTCCGGCGTCGTGCACGGACTGACCCGCGTGCGCGGGCTGACCCAGGACGACTCGCACTCCTACGTCACCAAGGAGCAGGCGCCGGGCGAGGTTCAGCACCTCCTCGACTTCGTCCTCGGGCTGCTCAAGGACTTCGGCCTCGACGACTTCTACCTCGAGCTGTCGACCCGCGACGACTCCAAGCCCGACAAGTTCGTCGGCTCCGACGAGCAGTGGGCCGAGGCCACGGGCGTGCTCGAGAAGGTCGCGCTCGACAGCGGCATCGAGCTCGTCCCCGACCCGGGCGGCGCCGCGTTCTACGGGCCCAAGATCTCGGTCCAGGCCCGCGACGCCATCGGCCGCACCTGGCAGATGTCGACGATCCAGTACGACTTCAACCAGCCCGCCGGCTTCGACCTGCAGTACCAGGCCGCCGACGGCACCCGGCAGCAGCCGGTGATGATCCACTCGGCCAAGTTCGGCTCGATCGAGCGGTTCATCGGCGTCCTCGTCGAGCACTACGCCGGCGCGTTCCCTCCGTGGCTCGCTCCGGTCCAGGTGCAGGCGATCCCGGTCGCCGACTTCGCCGGCGACTACCTGCAGGACGTCGCCCGCCGAATGAAGCTGCAGGGGCTGCGGGTCGAGGTCGACCACTCCGACGACCGGTTCCAGAAGAAGATCCGCAACGCGCAGCTGCAGAAGGTGCCGTTCATGATGATCGCCGGCAACGACGACATCGAGGCGGGTGCGGTGTCATTCCGCTACCGCGACGGCCGCCAGGACAACGGCGTACCGATCGATGAGGCCATCGCCAGGGTGGCGACGGCAGTGAACGCGAGGGAGCAGGTATGACCGAGTCGCTGCAGGACACGACCACGACGACCGTCGAGGTCAAGGGCGGGGTCGTCGACATCCGGCTGGCGGTCACCCCCGAGGACGTCGAGGCGGCCGCGCACCTCTTCGAGCACGAGCTGCACCCCTCCGCCGTACGCCGGTTCCTCGGCGACTCGAGCCACCACCTCATCCTGGCCTGGGACGGGGAGCGCCCGATCGGCATGGTCGTCGTCATTGAGATGACCTATCCCGACGGCGGCACCGAGATGTTCCTCTACGACATGCGCGTCGACGACGCCCAGCAGGGTCGCGGCATCGCCCACGCCATGCTCGACCGGCTCGAGGCGCTCGCCATCGACACCCAGTGCGGTGCCGTCTGGGTGGTGACCGGCACCGAGGACAAGAACGCCGGCGCCCGCGCGACGTTCGCCAGCCGTGGTGCGGTCGAGGACCGCGAGCGGGTCCGCTACTCGTGGGGGATCAAGACCACGTAGCGACGGCACGGCGACACGAGAGTGCGCCCACCCGACGTGACCTCGTAGGGCAGGGCGCCCTCGTCGCGCCAGCCCCGGCGCTCGTAGAACCGACGGGCCCGGGCGTTGCCCTCGACCACCGCGAGCCACGCCTCGTCGTGGCCGCCGGCCGCGACCTGACGCACGGCCTCGTCGAGGAGTACGTCGGCCACCCCGGACCCACGGTGGGGCGCCGCGACGTAGACCTGCTCGACCTCGTCGCCGACCACCATCACGAACCCCGCGAGCTCGCCGTCGACCTCGGCGACCGTCGTGTCGGCGGTGCGGCCCGGCGCACGGTGCTGGAACTCCGCCAGCGTGCGTGACGCGGTGAGCTCGGCCGGCACGTGGCCGGGGTGGGCGTCGTGCCATCCGGCGTGCCAGAGCTCGGCGAGCTCGGCCATGTCGTCGGGGGTGGCGGGGCGCAGCGTGGTCACGCCATGAGCCTAGGGAGCGCCCGGGGCGACCAGCGTCGGGCGCACCTCGACGATCCGCAGCGCGACGGGGGCGCCCTCGACCGTGACGGTCTCGGGGATGTCCTGCCACCCGCCCCCGTTGACCCGGTAGCGGCCGGAGTAGACGGTGTCGACGGAGGGGCGGGCGCCGCCCTGGTAGGCGTACTCGTGGGTGACGTCGCCGCTCGGGTAGGGCCCGCCGGCGCTGCGGGTCTCCACCGCGTCGTGCGCGTCGAACCGGTAGCGGTAGCTGGTCGGTGTCGCCTCGATCTCGACCTCCTGGCCGATGATCGTGACGGTTTGGGTCGTGGGCGCGACGTTGTCGGTGAAGAAGTACGTCGTGAAGTTGACCGCGGTCTTGCCGCCCGGCGGCTGGATGGTCAGCGGACTCTCCGGCCAGGTCAGGCGCTTGAACTCGCGGAGCACCAGGCCGGGGGTGATGACGCCGAGGTTGCCGGCTTGGGTGTCGCTGAGACAGGTCTCGCCGTAGGTCTCGCCGTCGCGCAGCAGGATCATCATGATCCCCTGGTCGCCGTCGTCGGACGTGCACTCCTGGACCTGGCTGCAGATGGCCTCGCCGTTGCTGGCGTCGCCGCACTTGGGGCGGACGGCGTAGGTGTGGCCGTCGCCCGATGAGCCAGAGGACGCGAACAGGGCCGCGGCCTCGGAACCGGTGTACACCTCCGTTCCGTACACGTCGCCAAGCGTGCCGCCCACGTCCGGGTCGGCGTGCGCGGATGTTCCGGAAGCCACGACGACAGCGACCGCTATCGCTAGGAGACGAGTCGATCCTTGTCTGTAACGACCCACGACGTCCCCTTCCGCTTCAGCTTGAACACGTAGTCGGTACGCCCGCCTGCCAGGCGCTTCTTAGGACCGCTCGATGACTCCCGGTAGACCGTCGGAGTGGCGTCGACGCTCATCAGGTACGACCCCTTGATCAACCGGTCGTACGGGCGAACCCGGAGTACCTTCCAGCCGTCCCAAGACACGCTGCCGCCAGCGGCGTAGTACCGCTCAACGGCGTCAGCCAGGTTGTCGCAAGCCTCGCAACCCTCGCTGATTGCCCGGTACGGACCGGTTTCTCCGGTCTCTTCCATTGTTCGTTCAAGGTCGCCAAACCTCCGCAGGAATGCTTCTGCAGTTTCTTGCTCAGGTGTGGGTGTCGATGTTGGCGCAGTCGTCGTCGGCTCCGACGTCGGCTCAGACGACGTCGAGGTTGGCGCCGGCGTACTGGAAGTCGGGTCGGGCACCTCGGGGTCGGGGTCGTCGCTGCACCCGGCGACGGTCACGGTGAGCAGCGCCAGCAGGACGGCGCCCGGGAGGCGATGACGCATCGAAGGACCTCGATCCCCACGTGGTCGTTCCCCGAGAACAACCGGTGCGGCCGAGATTAGTCACTGTCAGTCACGAGGGACAGAGGCGTCGTGGTGATTGTGGACAACTGGCGGCTGGCGTGGTCTCGAGACGGCCGCGGGCGGCCTCCTCGACCACCGTTCGGCCGGGTTGGGTGGGTCGGTTGGGGTGGCTTCGAGGCTCGGCCGTGGCCGGCCTCGCACCTCAGCCGGCGTCGGGCCGGTTGGGTGGGTCGGCTGGGGGTGGCTTCGAGGCTCGGCCGTGGCCGGCCTCGCACCTCAGCCGGCGCGGGGCGGGTCGCGTTGGGAGAGGGGTGGGCGGGATGTGGTGGAGTGGGTGACATGCCTCGGACCATCGCCACCGCTGACCGCGTCGACCTCGACGAGCTGCTCGACTTCGTCCGACCGCGGCACCACTTCGTGCTGATCACCCGTCGCCAGGACGGGAGCCCGCAGGCCAGCCCGGTGAGCGGGGGAGTCGACGAGCAGGGGCGGCTGGTGATCTCGACGTACCCGGAGCGGGCGAAGACGGCCAACGCGCGCCGCGACCCCGCGGTGACCGTGCTGGTGCTGGGTGACGAGTTCAACGACGCGTGGGTGCAGGTCGACGGCACGTGCGAGGTCATCGACCCGCCCGACTCGGTCGAGCCGCTGGTCGACTACTACCGCTGCATCGCGGGGGAGCACCCCGACTGGGACGAGTACCGGCAGGCCATGCGCGACCAGGGCAAGTCGCTGCTGCGCATCACGCCGACGCGCTGGGGGCCGGTCGCCACCGGCGGGTTCCCCGCCCGCCTGGCTGACTGAGCCGGGCCCGCATCACTCCGGCGTCACTCCCGACCGCGGGTGCGGTCGAGGGCGATGCCGAGCACCCGGTCGAGGACCGCGAGGTCGGCATCGTCCAGGTCGTCGAAGACCAGCTCGCGCACCAGTCGGGCGTGCCCCGGAGCCGCCTGGGCGATCGCGTCGCGCCCGGTCGGCGTCAGCACGACCCACGCCCCGCGGCCGTCGTCCGCGCACTCCTCGCGGGCGAGCAGGTCGCGGCCGACCATCCGGCGTACGTGGTGGGAGAGGCGGCTGCGCTCCCAGGCCAGCGCGGTGGCGAGATCGCCGGCCCGCAGTCGTGAGTCCATGGCCTCGCTGAGCGCGACCAGGACGTCGTAGTCGCTCAGCGACAGGCCGGACGTCGCCTGCAGCTCGCGGTTGAGCCGCGCGGGAAGCTCGCCGGTGACGGCGACCCAGCGACGCCAGACCTGCTGCTGGGTCGCTGAGAGCCAGGGCTCGTCCGTCGTCATGGGCCGATCCTACCGGAATAGTTGACGTGTCACCTAAGTTGGGACGATCATGACCACCATGCAGATCGAGCCCACCGTCGACGTACGCCGCGCTGCGGACCGGTTCGCCAGCAACTTCGGCTGGCTCGACAGCAAGCACTCGTTCTCGTTCGGCCACCACCATGACCGCACCAACACCCACCACGGGCTGCTGCTGGTCAACAACGACGACGTCGTCGACGCCGGCACCGGCTTCGACACCCACCCCCACCGCGACATGGAGATCGTCACCTGGGTGATGCGCGGCTCCCTCGTGCACCAGGACTCCACCGGCCACCACGGGCTGATCTACCCCGGCCTGGCCCAGCGGATGAGCGCCGGGCGCGGCATCCAGCACTCGGAGAAGAACGACTCCTGGCGCCTGTCGGGCGGGGAGGCCGACAGCAGCAAGCCGCACGACGAGCCCGTGCACTTCGTACAGATGTGGGTCGTGCCCGACGAGAGCGGCGTCGTCCCCGGCTACGAGCAGCTCGAGATCGACGCCGACCTGATGAGCGGTGCTCTCGTGCCCGTCGCCTCCGGCATGGCCGCGCACGCCGGCAATGCCGCGATCCGCATCCGCAACAAGTACGCCGCCCTGCATGCCGCGCGCCTCGAGCCCGGCCGGTCCGTGCAGCTGCCCGAGGCGCCGTACCTCCACCTGTTCGTGCCACGCGGTGCCGTCACGCTCGAGGGCGCGGGTCCGCTCGCCACCGGCGACGCCGTCCGCTTCACCGCCACCGGCGGCCAGCGCGTCACCGCCACCGAGTCCGCCGAGATCCTGGTGTGGGAGATGCACGCCGGGATCGCGTCCTGAAGGAGACCGTCATGACCGACCACGACCTCACCGCGATCGAGGCCGAGCGTGTCCGCATCCGCGCGACCCACCTGCGCCCGGCGGGGGAGCGGCCGGCCTCGTCGGCGCGCGGCCTCCACCACACCGCGCTGATCAGCAGCGACGTCGAGACGACGATCCGCTTCTACCAGGACCTGCTGGAGTTCCCGCTCACCGAGCTCATCGACAACCGCGACTACCCCGGGTCGTCGCACTTCTTCTTCGACCTCGGCAACGGCAACCTGCTGGCGTTCTTCGACTTCCCGGGGCTCGACGTCGGTCCGTACGCCGAGGTGCTGGGCGGCCTGCACCACGTGGCGATCTCGGTCGATCCCGTCCACTGGGACCGGCTGGTCGCCAAGCTCGAGGCCGCCGGCGTCGAGCACGTCGTGCACAGCGGGGTCTCGGTCTACTTCCGCGACCCCGACGGTGCTCGGATCGAGCTGATCGCCGACCCGCTCGGCGAGATGTACGGCGAGCACGTGCTCTGAACGGGTTATCGGGACTCGATGTCGCACACACCCTTTACCTAGACGTCGTGTCGCACTAACGTCGGGGGAGATCGCTCCGTCGACGAGAGGTGACCCCCATGACCAGCACGCTCGAGCCACAGGCCGGCGACCCGTTCCTCACCTACGAGGAGCGACTGCGCACGCTCAGCGAGGCGTCGGTCGAGCAGCACTTCGACGCCTTCCTCGACATCGACTGGGACGACCCGGACCACGCGATCGACCCCACCGACGAGCGGTGGATCCTGCCCGAGGTCGACGTGCTCGGGCGCCACCCGTGGTACCAGGCACTGCCCCGTGACGAGCAGATCAGGATCGGGATCTACCGACAGGCCAACGTGACCAAGGTCGGGCTGCAGTTCGAGCAGATCCTCATCGCCGGGCTGATGAACTACGCGCTCACGCTGCCCAACGGCTCGGCCGAGTTCCGCTACGCCACCCACGAGGCGACCGAGGAGTGCCACCACACGCAGATGTTCCAGGAGTTCGTCAACCGCTCCGGACAGGACGTCGGCGGCGGCTCGCGGTTCTTCCGGACCGTCGGACCGCTCCTGCCGCTGGCGGCCAAGCTCGCGCCGTTCGGCTTCTTCTACGGCGTGCTCGCCGGCGAGGAGCCGATCGACCACGTGCAGAAGTCCGTCCTGCGTGCGGGAGACGGCATGCACCCGCTGCTGCAGCGGATCATGCAGATCCACGTGGCCGAGGAGGCCCGCCACATCGGGTTCGCCCACCAATACCTCGTGCACAAGGCGCCGCGCCTGCGCCGTGGCGAGCGAGCGGTGCTCTCGATCGTCGTACCGGTGGTGATGAAGTGGCTCTGCAACGAGATCCTCGTGCCGAGCGCCAAGGCCCGGCGTGACATGGGCATCCCCAAGTCGGTCGTCGACGACCTCTACTGGGACAGCGAGGACTCGCAGAAGTTCCTGCGCGACCTCTTCGGCGACGTTCGGATGCTCGCCGAGGAGACCGGCATCATGAACCCCGTCTCCCGCCGGGTCTGGCGCGCACTCGGGATCGACGGCCGGAGCTCGCGCTACCGCAGCCAGCCGGCGTCTGCCGCGGCCTGAGCGGCCTGACATGGCCTACGTCGTCACGCAGTCCTGCTGCGCCGACGCGTCCTGCGTCATCGCGTGCCCCGTCAACTGCATCCACCCGGCGCCGGGGGAGCCGGGCTTCGCCGAGGCCGAGATGCTGTACGTCGACGCGACGGCCTGCGTCGGCTGCGGCGCCTGCGCGACGGCCTGCCCGGTCGACGCCATCAAGCCCGACTCGGTGCTCACGCCGCAGGAGCAGCCCTTCGTCGCGATCAACGCCGACTACTACGACTGCTTCCCCCACCTCGACCGCCGTCCGCTCGCGGCGACGGTCCCGCAGCGCCGGCTTGGCCGCGGCGGACGCCGCCGCGTCGCGATCGTCGGCGCCGGACCGGCCGGGCTCTACACCGCCGACGAGCTGCTCAAGCACCCCGAGATCAGCGTCGACGTCTATGACCGGCTGCCGACGCCGTACGGCCTGGTGCGGGCCGGGGTCGCCCCCGACCACCAGCACACCAAGCAGGTCGAGAGGCTGTTCCGCGCCATCGAGGAGCAGCCCGGCTTCCGCTACTTCCTCGGCGTCGAGATCGGGCGCGACCTGACCCTCGCCGAGCTGCAGGCCCAGTACGACGCCGTGGTCTACGCCGTCGGCGCCAGCGCCGACCGGAGCCTCGGCATCGACGGCGAGCACCTGCGGGGCTCGCTGTCGGCGACCGACCTCGTCGGCTGGTACAACGGCCACCCCGACCAGGTCGACCTCGAGGTCCCGCTCGACGGTGCCTCGGGGCGGGCCGTCGTGGTCGGCAACGGCAACGTCGCGCTCGACGTGGCCCGGATCCTCGCCCTCGACCCGTCCGCCCTCGAGCACACCGACATCGCCGCGCTCCCGTGGGCCGCGCTGTGCCGCAGCGGGGTGCGCGAGGTCGTCGTCCTGGGCCGGCGCGGGCCGGCCGACGCCGCCTTCACGCTGCCCGAGCTCGTCGGCCTCGCCGGACTGGCCGAGAGCGGTGCTCTCGACGTCGTGGTCGACACCGGGGGAGCATCGCTCCCGACCGGCACCCGCAAGCTGGAGGTCCTCGCCCGGCTGGCGTCGCGGCCGGTGACCCCCGCGCACCACGGCGTACGCCGGATCGTGCTGCGGTTCCACACCCGCCCGACCCGCATCCTCGGCGACGCGACCACCGGTGTCCGAGGTGTCGAGGTCGAGCGCGACGGCACGACCGAGGTCGTCGACGCCGACATCGTGCTGCGTGCCATCGGCTACCGGGGCCGGCCCGTCCGCGACCTGCCCCACGACGAGGCCACCGGCACCGTGCCCCACGTCGCCGGCCGCGTCCGCCCCGGCCTGTACGTCGCCGGGTGGGTCAAGCGCGGGCCGACCGGGTTCATCGGCACCAACAAGTCGTGCGCCGAGGAGACCGTGGCCTCCCTGCTCGACGACCTCGACGACCCTGACGAGTCCGTCAGCGGCCTCCCGGCCCCCGTCGGCACCGCCGCGTCGATCGCGGCCGTCGTCGCCGGACGCCGACCCGACCTCGTCGACCTCGCCGGGTGGCGCGCGATCGACGCCGAGGAGCGTCGCCGCGGGGAGCGCCGCGGGCGGCCCCGGGCCAAGATCGTCGATGTCGACGAGATGACGCGGGTGGCCCACCCACCGTCCGCAGCCGGTCCCGACCGACGCGGCTACCCTTCGCTCAGGCGACTGGTCACGGGGCGCGACCGGCGCACCTGAGACGACACGGCGGGCGAGGTGACATGGTGCAGCAGGACGGCCGGCAGGTCCGCTGGGACAAGCACAACGCCGAGCGACGCGCCACGATCCTCGACGCCGCGCTCGCCGTCATCGGCGAGGGCGAGCCGGGCGCCGAGTTCCACGTCCAGCAGATCGCCGCGCGTGCCGGGCTCAACCGCACCGTCGTCTACCGCCACTTCGAGGACCGCGCCGACCTCGACCGCGCCATCCGCGCCCACATCGCCGACGACCTCACAGCCGGGCTGGTCCCCGAGGTCACGCTCGACGGCACGGTCAACCAGATCATCCGGCGCATCATCGCCGCCTACGTCGACTGGGTGGTCGCGCACCCCGCGGCCCACGCGTTCGCCGCCCAGGAGCTCTCCGGACCCTTCGAGCAGGGCACCGACCGCATCGCGCACGCCGTCACCGACATCCTCGAGCTCGCGATCGCGCTGCTCGGCGCCGAGCTCGACGACGACGAGCGGTCCCTCGTCGACCCCCTGGCGCACGGGCTGGTCGGAGCCGTCTTCGGCGCCGTACGCCGCTGGGTGTCGCGGGAGCCCCGGCTCCCCGCGGCGCCCGTGCTGGTCGACCTGCTCGCCCAGTCGGTCTGGAACCTCCTCGACGGCCACGCCCGCCGGCTCGGCCTGACGATCGACCCCGACCTGCCGCTCGTCGAGCTGCTCCCGGCGACCACGGAGCCGACCGCATGACGCTCCAGCAGGACGGCGCGGGGGAGCCCGACGGCCTCGAGCGCCTCTGGACCCCGCACCGGATGGCCTACATCCGCGGCGAGAACAAGCCGTCCGACGACTCCTCGCCCCAGTGCCCGTTCTGCCGGATCCCCGGCCTCGACGACGCCGCCGGGCTCGTCGTACGACGGGGGCGGCTGGCGTTCGTCGTGCTCAACCTCTACCCCTACTCGCCGGGACACCTGATGGTCTGTCCCTACCGGCACATCCCCGACTACACCGACACCACCGACGAGGAGGCCGCCGAGATCGCCGACCTCACCCGCCAGGCGATGCGCACCGTGCGCGCGGCCTCGGGCGCCGGTGGCTTCAACGTCGGGATGAACCAGGGCGAGGTCGCGGGCGCCGGCATCGCGGCCCACCTGCACCAGCACGTCGTGCCGCGCTGGCCCGGCGACCAGAACTTCATGCCGATCATCGGGCGCACCCGCACCCTGCCCGAGCTGCTCGCCGACACCCGCGGGTTGCTGGCGAACAGCTGGGTGGGATGACCCGCTAGCGGCGCTTGCCGGGCGTCTCGACGATGGCCGAGCTGTCGCCGGCCGCCTTGCCCTTCTTGTCGGCGCGCTTCTCCTTGATGGACTTGCCGGTCTTCTTGGTCATTCCCTGGCGCGGCGACTTGTCGCTCATGCGGAATCCTCTGATGGAGAGCCTGGACGGCTCCGTCTTCGGACACTACCCCTCGCACCACTAGCCTGCTGCCGTGCTGCAGACGAGCTTCCTGGACCGGTTCAAGGACTTCTGGCAGGGCGTCGTGCTCCTGCCCGCCGTCCGGCTCTTCATCCGGTGGGGCATCAGCCCCAACACGGTGACCTTCGTCGGGACCGTCGGCGTCTGCACGGGCGCGCTGGTGTTCTTCCCGACCGGGCACCTGCTGGCCGGCGTCCTGTTCATCACCGCCTTCGTCTTCAGCGACCTCATCGACGGCAAGATGGCGCGCGAGCTCGGCCGGTCCTCCAAGTTCGGGGCCTTCTGGGACTCCACGCTCGACCGCTTCGGCGACGGGGCGATCTTCGGGGGGCTCGCGCTCTACTTCGCCGGCCCCGGCGACAGCTACCTCTACGAGTGCGTCTCGATCTACTGCCTGGTGATGGGGTCGGTCACCTCCTACGCCCGCGCCCGCGCCGAGTCGCTCGGCATGGACGCCAAGGGCGGCATCGCCGAGCGCGCCGACCGGCTGGTCCTGATCCTGGTGATGACGGGGCTCGGGGCGATCTTCGACCTGCCGATCCTGATGTACGGCGCCCTGTGGGTCCTCGTGGTCGCCAACACCTACACCGTGGTGTTCCGGGTGCGGAAGGTCCACCGCCAGGCGGTGCTGCTCGACGCCGCCGAACCGGCTCCCACGCCCCCCACCCCACCGGGTGGCCCCGCGTCGGCAGACCCCGTCTGACGCGCCTAGGATCGCCGACATGGTCGACTCCTCGCACGACTCCTCGCCCGACGCGGACACCACCGGCACCCCCGGGACCGGCACCAACCGGGTCAAGCGCGGCATGGCCGAGATGCTCAAGGGCGGCGTCATCATGGACGTCGTCACCGCCGAGCAGGCCAAGATCGCCGAGGACGCCGGCGCCGTCGCCGTGATGGCCCTCGAGCGGGTCCCCGCCGACATCCGGGCCCAGGGTGGCGTCAGCCGGATGAGCGACCCCGACATGATCGACTCGATCATCGAGACCGTCTCGATCCCGGTGATGGCCAAGGCCCGCATCGGCCACTTCGCCGAGGCGCAGGTGCTCCAGAGCCTCGGGGTCGACTACATCGACGAGTCCGAGGTGCTGACCCCGGCCGACTACGCCAACCACATCGACAAGTGGGCGTTCACCGCCCCGTTCGTGTGTGGCGCGACCAACCTGGGCGAGGCGCTGCGCCGCATCACCGAGGGCGCGGCGATGATCCGCTCCAAGGGCGAGGCCGGCACCGGCGACGTCTCCAACGCGGTCACCCACATGCGCACGATCCTCGGTGAGATCCGCCGACTCGCCTCGCTGCAGGCCGACGAGCTCTACGTCGCCGCCAAGGAGCTCCAGGCGCCCTACGACCTGGTGGCCGAGGTCGCCCGTGCGGGCAAGCTGCCGGTCGTGCTCTTCACCGCCGGCGGCATCGCCACCCCGGCCGACGCGGCGATGATGATGCAGCTCGGCGCCGAGGGCGTGTTCGTCGGCTCCGGCATCTTCAAGTCCGGCAACCCGGCCCAGCGCGCCGAGGCCATCGTCAAGGCCACCACGTTCCACGACGACCCGGCGATGGTCGCCAAGGTCTCGCGGGGCCTGGGCGAGGCCATGGTCGGCATCAACGTCGAGGACATCCCGCAGCCCCACCGCCTCGCCGAGCGCGGCTGGTAGCAGCGCCCTCACGTGCGCCGTTCCGTCCTCCCGACCCTGGTTGTCTTCGCTGCGGCGGCCCTCCTGGTCATCGCGATCGTCCTGGTCGTCGTCCGCCCGCCCTCCGACCGAGAGCGATCCTCCGGCGGCGACGAGTCGGTGGCCGGTGTCGCCGTCACCTCGTCGGGACGGGTGCAGAGCATCACCGACGGGACCATCCGGTCCTGGCGCGGCCTGCCGTACGCCGCCCCGCCGACCGGCCCGCTGCGCTGGCAGCCGCCGCAGCCGCCCGCACCCTGGGAGGGCACCCGTCAGGCCGTGGGGTTCGGCAGGACCTGCACCCAGCCCGAGCCCTACCGGTTCGGCGCCGACGAGCTGACGCAGCGGGCCGGGTCCGGCGAGGACTGCCTCTACCTCAACGTCGATCGTCCCGACGACACCAGCGAGGGCCTGCCGGTGGTCGTCTACCTGCACGGCGGCGGGTTCGTCCAGGGCAGCGGCAACGCCGTGTCGAGCAGGGCCGACAACCTGGTCACGCGCGGCATCGTGCTGGTCACGGTCAACTACCGCCTGGGGCGCCTCGGGTTCTTCGCCCACCCGTCGCTGCCCGGCGGCATCGCCAACTTCGGTCTCCTCGACCAGGTCGCCGCCCTGTCCTGGGTCCGCGACAACATCGCGGCGTTCGGCGGTGACGCCGACAACGTCACCCTCGCCGGTGCCTCGGCCGGTGCGATGTCCGTCAACGCCCTGATGGTCTCGCCGGCAGCCGAGGGCCTCTTCGACAAGGCCATCAGCCAGTCCGCGCCGACCGACGCCCGCGCGCTCCCGCTGAAGGCGGCCCGTCACCGCGGGGGATCCGCGTTCCCCGACCTCACCGCCGACGAGCTGCGCGAGCTGCCGGCCGAGGCGCTGCTGTCGTCGACCTTCAGCACGTTCGTCGGCGACGCCCCGGTCCTCGACGAGGTGCTGCCACGGTCCGCGTCGGTCGCCTTCCAGCGGGGCGAGGAGGCGGCGGTGCCCTACCTCACCGGCACCATGCGCGACGAGTTCTCCGACGCCAGGTTCCGCGCGCGCGGCATCGCCCCCGGGGCAGTGCGCAACAAGCTCGGCGGCATCCGGCACGCCCGTCTCGTCAAGCGCTACGGCGACGACTACGCCGGCGAGGTGCTCGACGACGTCGTCTTCGACCTGCCGGCCGTCGCGAAGTCGCTCACCCACGCCCGCAGGGCCCCGGCGTTCCGCTACCTGTTCGCCGCCTCGACGTCCTCCGGGCACGGCTCCGACGCCGACTACGTCTTCGACACCGTCACCGATGGTCGCGACGGCGAGCTCTCCGACGCCGTCGCCGACTACCTCGTGGCCTTCGCCCGCACCGGGCGTCCCGAGGTCGCCGGGCTGCCGACGTGGCCCGACGCCAAGGACGGCGCCTACCTCGCGCTCGGACCCAAGGGCCCCACGCCGTTCCCCGTGGACGGCCGGCTCGGCCGCCTCCGGTTCCTGCGCCTGGCCACCTCCTGAGCCCCGGTGTCGAGCGGCGCGCGTCGCTCCCTACGATCCCTCGGATGAGCATCCCCTCCGGCCCCACCATCGGGGTGCTCGCCCTGCAGGGCGACGTGCGTGAGCACCTCCGCGCTCTCGCCTCCCTCGACGTCCGCGCGGTCGCCGTACGACGCCCCGCCGAGCTCGAGGCGGTCGACGGCCTCGTGCTGCCGGGTGGGGAGTCGACGACGATGGCCACGCTGGCCCGTACCTTCGACCTGCTCGCACCGTTGCGCCGTCACGTCGCGGACGGCCGCCCGGTGCTCGGCACCTGCGCCGGGATGATCCTGCTCGCCGACCGGATCCTCGACGGCGCCGCCGGCCAGGAGACCATCGGCGGGCTCGACGTCACCGTGCGACGCAACGCCTTCGGGCGCCAGGTCGACTCGTTCGAGGGACCCGTCTCGGTGACCGGCCTCGACGCCCCGGTCCACGGGGTGTTCATCCGCGCGCCGTGGGTCGAGTCGACGGGTCCCGACGTCGAGGTGCTGGCGCGCGTCGAGGTCGACGGTCACGACGGCGAGGTCCTGGATAGGATCGTCATGGTGCGACAGGGCCCGCTCATGGCGACGTCCTTCCATCCCGAGGTGGGCGACGACCCCCGGGTCCACGGACTGTTCGTGGACCTCGTGACGCAGATCTAGAAGAGGTAGCGCATGTCCGGGCACTCCAAGTGGGCGACCACGAAGCACAAGAAGGCCGCGCTCGACTCCAAGCGCAGCAAGATGACGACCAAGCTGATCAAGAACATCGAGGTCGCTGCGCGCATGGGCGGGGGAGACCCGTCGGGCAACCCGACGCTGTTCGACGCCATCCAGAAGGCGAAGAAGTCGTCGGTCACCAAGGACAACATCGACCGTGCGGTCAAGCGGGGCTCCGGCGCCGAGACCGGCGGTGCCGACTACCAGACGATCATGTACGAGGGCTACGGCCCCGGCGGTGTCGCGATCCTCATCGAGTGCCTCACCGACAACAAGAACCGCGCCGCGATGGAGGTCCGCACCGCCATGTCGCGCAACGGCGGATCCCTGGCCGACCCCGGCTCGGTGTCGTTCCTGTTCAACCGCAAGGGCGTCGTGCTCGTGCCGGTCGAGCAGGACGGCAAGACCATCGGTGAGGACGACGTCCTCGAGGCCACCCTCGAGGCCGGCGCCGACGAGGTCAACGACCTCGGAGACAAGCTCGAGGTCATCAGCGAGTCCAACGACCTGGTCGGCGTACGCACCGCGCTCCAGGCCGCCGGCATCGACTACGACGCCGCCGACGCCTCGTTCGTGCCCGACAACAAGGTCGGCCTCGACGCCGAGGGGGCCGGCAAGGTCTTCCAGCTCATCGACGTGCTCGAGGACCTCGACGACGTCCAGAACATCTACGCCAACTACGACGTCTCCGACGACGTGCTGGCGGAGCTGGAGCTCGCCTGAGCGAAGGTTGAGGAGCGACGCGTCTCGAGACCACCGCAGGCGATCTGCGGACCCTCCCGCGTGTCGGACCGGAAGATCGACGTGCTGCACCTAACGTTCCTCCCGAACACACGTTCGACGGACGAGATGGTGAGGGGTGCGCGCGTGCGGGTGCTGGGCATCGACCCCGGGTTGACCCGGATGGGCATGGGGGTCGTCGAGGGCGACGTGGGCAAGCCGCTGCGCCTCGTCGACGTCAACGTCATCCGCACCTCCTCCACGCTGGCCGTGCCCACGCGACTGGTCACCATCGAGAAGGGCGTCGACGCCTGGATCGAGGAGCACCAGCCCGACGCGGTCGCGATCGAGCGGGTCTTCGCCCGCTCCGACGTCAGCACCGTCATGGGCACCGCCCAGGCCAGCGGCATCGCCATGGTCTGCGCCGCGCGGCGTGGCATCCCCGTCGCCCTGCACACCCCGAGCGAGGTCAAGGCCGCCGTGTCGGGCAACGGGCGCGCCGACAAGGCGCAGGTCGGCGCCATGGTCACCCGCATCCTGCGGCTCGACGCGATGCCCAAGCCCGCTGACGCCGCCGACGCGCTCGCCCTGGCCATCACCCACATCTGGCGCGGGGGAGCGCAGGCCCGCATCGACGCGGCGCTCGCCGCCGCCGGGTCCCGACAGGCCCGACCACCTAGTCAGGCTCGACCGCCCAGCCAAGCCCGACCCACGGCCCGAAGGGGAATCTCGTGATCGCCTACGTCCGCGGCCAGGTCGCCGCCGTCTCCCTCACCAGCGCCGTCGTCGACGTCGGGGGCGTCGGCCTCGAGCTGATGTGCACCCCCGGCACCCTCGCGACGCTGCGCCCAGGGCAGCCGGCGACGCTGCCGACGAGCATGGTCGTGCGCGAGGACTCCCTGACCCTGTTCGGGTTCGTCGACGACGACGAGAAGTCGATGTTCGAGCTCGTCCAGACCGCCTCGGGCGTCGGGCCCAAGGTGGCCCAGGCGATCACCGCGGTGCTCGCCCCAGACGACCTGCGCCGCGCCATCGCCGCCGACGACGTCAAGACCCTGACCCGCGTCCCCGGCATCGGGCAGAAGGGCGCCCAGCGGATCATCCTCGAGCTCAAGGACCGCATCGGCGCCCCCACGGGCGCGCGGTCCGGCGCGACCGCGGGTGGCCCGCAGGCCGCCGACGCGTGGCGCGAGCAGGTCCACCAGGGCCTGGTCGGGCTCGGGTGGACCCCCAAGGACGCCGAGCGGGCGATCGAGGCCGTGGCCGACCAGGCCGACACCCTCCAGACGCCCCACGGCCCCGACGTCGGCGCGCTGCTGCGGGCCGCACTGCGGTCGCTGAGCAAGGCCTGACAGGCTCACGACGTGGACGAGGACGACCTGGGCCAGCTGGACGGCCTCGCGGCTGCCGAGGAGCTGCACCTGCGCGCCCTCGGCGGCTCGCTCACCGCCGCCGAGGCGGAGGGCGACGAGCGCACCATCGAGGCGGCGCTGCGCCCGCGCACGCTCGAGGAGGTCGTCGGCCAGGTGCGCGTGCGCGACCAGCTGGGCCTGGTCCTCGAGGCCGCGCGCCAGCGCGGCCGCGCTCCCGACCACGTGCTGCTCTCGGGCCCCCCGGGCCTCGGCAAGACCACCCTGGCCATGATCATCGCCGCCGAGATGACCGCGCCGCTGCGACTCACCAGCGGGCCCGCCATCACCCACGCCGGCGACCTGGCGGCGATCCTGTCCGGTCTCAACCAGGACGACGTGCTCTTCATCGACGAGATCCACCGGATGTCGCGCCCGGCCGAGGAGATGCTCTACCTCGCGATGGAGGACTTCCGCGTCGACGTCATCATCGGCAAGGGCCCCGGCGCGACCGCCATCCCGCTCGAGATCCCGCCGTTCACGCTGGTCGGTGCCACGACCCGGGCCGGGCTGCTGCCCGGGCCGCTGCGCGACCGGTTCGGCTTCACCGGCCACCTCGAGTTCTACGACCCCGCCGAGCTCGACCTGATCATCCACCGCTCGGCCGACCTGCTCGGCGTACGCCTGACCGACGAGGGGGCCGCCGAGATCGCCCTGCGCTCGCGCGGCACGCCCCGCATCGCCAACCGACTGCTGCGTCGGGTCCGTGACTACGCACAGGTCCGGGCCGACGGCGTCGTGACCCTCGCGGTCGCCCACGCCACGCTCGACCTCTACGAGGTCGACCGGCTCGGCCTGGACCGGCTCGACCGGGCGGTCATCGACGTGCTCTGCCGCCGCTTCGGCGGCGGCCCAGTGGGCGTCTCGACGTTGGCCGTCGCCGTCGGCGAGGAGCGCGAGACGGTCGAGGAGGTCGCCGAGCCGTTCCTGGTGCGCCTGGGGTTCCTGGCGCGCACCCCCCGCGGCCGCATCGCCACTCCGGCGGCGTGGGAGCACCTCGGGCTCACGGCACCGAAACTGCCCGACTCGGACCCGCCGTTGTTCAGCAGTTGACCTGTCATGCATCCATAGCCGACTTCCACCAGTCCGCTTCAGGACGCATTGCTAGCCATGTTAGGTTCGGCGCCGCCAACTCGGGCGTGCGCATAGGAGATCCAACGGTGACCTTGGTGAAGTGGGTAGCAGTCGCTGCAATGGCGTCGTCGTTCCTCGTCAGTCCTGAAGTCGCGTCGGCGGGTGCTGCGTCGACTACCGTCGCCACCAGCCTGGCTACGGAGAAGGGCGGCCGGTTCGCCGGACAGGCTTTCGCCAACGTGAGGATTCACTGGGTGTCTCGGAGTACCGCAGTCGTGTCGGGCGGAGTTCGTGACGCGTGTCCCGCAGACGGCCAGGAGGCCCGGCTCTACGCGTCCGGCGCCAAGAACGGCACCACCTCCATCGGCACCCCGTTCATGGGTGACGACGCCAACGGCTGCGGCACGGGCTATGTCTCATTCGAGAAGACCATCACCGTCAGCGGCAAGCTCGAGTGGCTCATGTTCCGGTTGCAGGAGAGCGACACCTGCTACGCGGGCGTCGACTGCACCAACTCATACTCGGACTACGAGAACCCCTACAACTAGTGACTCCAAGGACGGCTGACCGTCCGGATCGACCTTGACGGCCCGGCCACGGACGCTTGAGGCGCGTGCGTGGCCGGGTGGGCGTTCGCGGAACTCTGTCCGTCCCTCGCCCGTTGTTGCCCCTGGCGGGCGATTGGTCGGGGGACACACCCCCACGGTTACACTTCCCCGTCGGTCGCGTCGCGCTCTCGCGGCCCGTGCTCCTGCCTGCTGAGAGGTCTCGTTCGTGGAAGGGTTCGCCCCCGTTCTGCCCATCCTGGGCATCGCGCTCGTCTTCTGGCTCCTTGTCATCCGTCCAGGCGTACGCCGAGAGCGCGAGCGCCGCTCGATGCAGGCCGCCCTCGCCGTCGGTGACCGGGTGCTGCTGACGTCGGGCTTCTTCGGCACGATCCGCGCCCTCCACGACGACCGCGCCGACATCGAGCTCGCGCCCGGGACGACGGTCACCGTCGCCCTCGGCGCCGTCGGCGGACTCGAGCCCGACCGGGCTCCCGAGACCCCCGAGCCCACCACCGACCTGCGCAAGACGGCGCACCCCACGACGAGCGACGCCAAGACGTCGACGCCCGAGCCCGAGGAGAACTGACACACGTGGCGAAGAAGCAGGCCCGACCGGGGCGCACCTTGCTGGTGTTCCTCCTGGGCACAGCGATCCTCTACGGCCTCGTGGCCCTGGCTGGTGCGACCAGCAGCGGAAACTCGAGCGCCTGGAAGCCCGACCTCGGCCTCGACCTGCAGGGCGGCACCCGGATCACCCTCAAGTCCAAGGGCGACCCGAGCAACGACAACCTCGAGGAAGCGCGCAAGATCATCGACGCGCGCGTCAACGGCTCGGGCATCTCCGAGGCCGAGGTCCAGACCAGCAACTCCAACATCGTCGTCGAGATCCCGGGCGACCCGCGTCGCGACCTCGTCGCGACCGTCCAGCGCGCCGCGCAGCTGCGGTTCCGGCTGGTGGCCTGCCGCGACACCTGCTCCGACCCGAGCGCCGCCACCCCGTCGATCCCGCAGACCGCCGACCCGACGGCCGACCCGACCGTCTCGGTCCCCGCCGACCCGAGCGGCAGCGCCAGTCCCGAGGGTGACGCGACCACGCCGGCCGAGGCGCCGACCTCCGCCAACCGCGTGGCCCCGGGCTTCGCCGGCAGCGGCACCGCCAGCCCGACCGACTCGCCCTCCGCTAACACGAGCGAGGCCCCCTCCGAGTCGCCCAGCGCGACGTCCACCGAGACGCCGGGCGCGACGCCCACCGACACGCCCAGCGCGACCGACGGCGCGACGCCCACGGCTCCCGACGCCGAGACGTTCGACTCCAACGCCGTCGTCCCGGTCGACGACGCGATCGCGTTCATGCGCGGTGGCTACAGCGCGGCCGACGTCACGCTGTTCAACGCCTACACCTGCGCCAACGACGGCACGATCGCGCTGACCCCCGAGGCCAAGGCGGCGAAGTCCGCGCCCGAGGTGCCCGCCGACGACCCGACCAAGCCCCTGGTCGCCTGCGAGGCCGCTCAGAAGTCGACCGACCCCGATCTCCCCGACTCGGGTCCGTCCAAGTACCTCCTCTCGCCCGCCGTCATCCAGGGCACCGACCTCAAGAACGCGTCCTACCAGATCCCGCAGGGCGCGCTGCGGTACTCCGTGACCCTCGACATCGGCGGCAAGGGCGAGAAGGCCTTCGCCGACGTGTCCAGCCAGCTGACCAAGGGTCAGAGCGGCGAGAACTTCGCGATGGTGCTCGACGGCGTCGTGCTGTCCGCGCCCTACTTCAGCTCGGTGATCTCCGACGGCAACGCCGAGATCAGCGGCAACTTCAGCGAGTCCGAGGCCCGCAGCCTCGCGACCAGCCTCAAGTACGGCTCGCTGCCGATCCAGTTCGACGCCAACACCGAGACCATCGGGCCCTCCCTGGCCGGAGACCAGCTCTCCGCCGGCCTCACCGCCGGTGCCTTCGGTCTCGCGCTGGTGCTGATCTACTGCCTGCTCTACTACCGCGGCCTCGGCCTGGTCGTCGTGGCCTCGCTGCTGTCGGCCTCGGCCGTGACCTACGCGCTGGTCCTGCTGCTCAGCGAGACCGCCGGGTTCGTGCTCACCCTGCCCGGCATCGCCGGCCTGATCATCGCCGTCGGTGTCACCGCCGACTCCTTCATCATCTTCTTCGAACGCATCCGAGACGAGATGCGCGAGGGCAAGTCGATGCGCGTCGCGGTCGAGACCGGCTGGAAGCGCGCCAAGGTCACCCGGCTCGCTGCCCAGGTCGTCTCGCTGCTGTCGGCGGCGGTGCTCTACATCTTCGCCACCGGCGCGGTGAAGGGCTTCGGGTTCGCGCTCGGCCTGACCACCCTGGTCGACCTCGCGATCCTGTTCTGGTTCACCAAGCCGATGGTGTCGTGGCTGGCCCGCTTCACCTTCTTCAACTCCGGCCACCGACTCTCGGGCCTCAGCCCCGAGACCCTCGGCATCGACGGGCCGCCGAGGCCCGCCCGCACCACCCCGACCACCGCAGGAGGGCCGGCCTGATGGGCAAGGCATCGAGACTCGGCAACGATCTCTACACCGGACGCAAGTCCTACGACTTCGTCCACAAGCGGACCCTCTGGTACGCCATCACCGGCGGCATCGTGGCGCTCGCCTTCCTCGCCCTGATCGTCAAGGGCCTCAACTTCGGCATCGAGTTCACCGGCGGCACCGAGTTCCGGGTGCCCACGACCGACGGCAGCTCGCAGGCCCTGGCCGAGAAGGTCCGCGACACCGTGGTCGACACCGACGTGCCCGGCACCGAGGGCGCCGTGGTGACCACCGCGGGCGACGCGATCCTGGTCCAGGTCGAGGAGCTCAGCGCCTCGCAGAGTGACGAGGTGCTGACGGCGATCCAGACCGTCATCGACGTGCCCACCAGCCAGGTCAACCTCTCCGAGCTCGGCGCCAGCTGGGGCCAGGAGGTCGCCAACCGCGCGATCCTCGGCGTGATCGTGTTCCTGGTGCTGGTGCTCATCTTCATCGGCTTCTACTTCCGCGAGTGGAAGATGTCGCTGGCGGCGTTCGTCGCCCTCGTGCACGACGTGACCATCACGATGGGCGTCTACGCGCTCTCGGGCTTCCAGGTCACCCCAGCCGCCGTCACCGGACTGCTGGCGATCCTCGGCTTCTCGCTCTACGACACCGTCGTGGTGTTCGACAAGATCAAGGAAAACACGCGCGACATGCGCAAGAACCGTCAGACGTACGCCGAGGCCGCCAACCTCGCGGTCAACCAGACGCTGGTCCGCTCGGTCAACACCGGCATCGTCGCGCTGATCCCGATCGGCGCCATCCTGTGGGTCAGCGCCGCCCAGCTCGGCGCCAGCTCGCTGCAGGACCTCGCGCTGTCGCAGTTCGTCGGCATGGCCGTCGGCGTCTACTCCTCGGTGATCCTGGCCCCGCGCGTGCTCGTGCACCTGAAGTCGGGCGAGGACGAGGTCAAGCTCGCCGAGCGGCGGGCCAAGGCCCGCGCGCGGGCCCAGGCCGACCCCTACGCCGCCGTCCCCGCCTTCGCCGACGACCTGCCCGTGCAGGACGACCCCGACGGTGAACCGGTCGACGAGCACGACGACGAGCTCGAGACGTCGGCGCCGCGACTGACCAAGGCGCGCCCGCCGGCCGAGCCGACCGAGCCCGGTCGCGGTCGCACCGTGCCGCCGGCCCGCGGCCCGCTCGGCCAGAGCGGCAGCTCCGGGCGCGTGCAGCCGTCGCGTCAGCCCAAGTCCAAGCGCGGGAAGTAGCGGTGGGAGCGGCGTCCGACGCGCTCCACCGCCTCGTCCGTGACGTCCCCGACTATCCCGAGCCGGGCATCGTCTTCAAGGACATCACGCCGCTGCTGTCCGACCCGGCCGGGTTCGCCGCGGTGGTCGACGGGCTCGCCGCCGCCGGGCGCGACGGCGAGGGCCGGGTCGTCGTCGACAAGGTGGTCGGCATGGAGGCCCGGGGGTTCATCGTCGGGGCCCCCGTCGCCCTGGCCCTCGGCGTGGGGTTCGTCCCGGTGCGCAAGGCCGGCAAGCTCCCCGGGCCCACCCACGCGGTCTCCTACGCGCTCGAGTACGGCGAGGCGACCCTCGAGGTCCACTGCGACGCCGTGGCGCCGGGGGAGCGGGTGCTGCTCGTCGACGACGTCCTGGCCACCGGCGGCACCGTCGCCGCGACCCGCGAGCTCATCGCCGCGTGCGGCGGTGAGACCGTCGGGGTCGCGGTGCTGATGGAGCTGTCCTTCCTGCCCGGCCGCGAGACGGCGGGCGACGTCCCCGTCACCGCCCTCGCCGTCGTCTGAGCGACCCGGCTCCGCCTAGACTGACCAGATGACGGAGGAGCGCACGGCCCCCAGCAGCGGACGCCGTACGCCGCCCACGCCACGGACCACCCCGTCGCGGCACGACACGCCGGCCGACCTGCCGCCCACCGAGGCCGGTCCATCGGGTCCCGGGCGCGGCATGCGCGCCAAGCTGGCCCGCATCGGCACCCGCAGCCCCGGGCTCAACCCGGTGCTCGAGCCGCTGTTCCGTGCGGTGCGCGCCAACCACCCCAAGGCCGACCTGGCGCTGCTCGAGCGGGCCTACGTCACGGCCGAGAAGATGCACGGCAGCCAGATGCGCAAGAGCGGTGACCCCTACATCACCCACCCGCTCGCCGTCACCACCATCCTGGCCGGCATCGGCATGACCGAGGCGACCCTGGTCGCCGCCCTGCTCCACGACACGGTGGAGGACACGCCCTACACGCTGCAGCAGTGTCGCGACGACTTCGGCGACGAGGTCGCGGCGATGGTCGACGGCGTGACCAAGCTCGACAAGGTCCAATACGGCGACTCGGCGCAGGCCGAGACCATCCGCAAGATGATCGTCGCGATGTCGCGCGACATCCGGGTGCTCGTCATCAAGCTGGCCGACCGGCTCCACAACATGCGCACCCTGCGCTACGTGCCGCTCAAGAGCCAGGAGCGCACCGCCCGCGAGACCCTCGACATCTACGCCCCGCTGGCCCACCGGCTCGGCATGAACACCATCAAGTGGGAGCTCGAGGACCTCGCGTTCGCGACGCTGCACCCCAAGATCTACGACGAGATCGTGCGCCTGGTCGCCGAGCGGGCGCCGTCGCGCGACAGCTTCCTGGCCGAGGTCATCACCCAGGTCGAGAAGGACCTGCGCGAGGCCAAGGTCAAGGCCACCGTCACCGGGCGGCCCAAGCACTACTACTCGATCTACCAGAAGATGATCGTCGGCGGCCGCGAGTTCTCCGACATCTACGACCTCGTCGGCATCCGCATCCTGGTCGACGAGGACCGCGACTGCTACTCCGTCCTCGGCGTGCTCCACTCACGCTGGAACCCCGTGCTCGGCCGGTTCAAGGACTACGTCGCGATGCCGAAGTTCAACATGTACCAGTCGCTCCACACGACGGTCATCGGCCCGCAGGGCAAGCCGGTCGAGATGCAGATCCGTACCTTCGGCATGCACCGCCGCGCCGAGTACGGCGTCGCCGCCCACTGGAAGTACAAGGAGGACGGGCGCGAGGGCCGCGACACCGACGCCCGGGGCGACACCGACGACATGTCGTGGGTGCGCCAGCTCCTCGACTGGCAGTCCGAGGTCGAGGACCCGGGCGAGTTCCTCGAGTCCCTGCGCTTCGAGATCAACCGGTCCGAGACCTACGTCTTCACACCCCGCGGCGACGTGATCGCGCTGCCGTCGGGCGCCACCCCCGTCGACTTCGCCTACGCGGTGCACACCGAGGTCGGTCACCACACCATCGGTGCGCGCGTCAACGGTCGCCTGGTGCCTCTCGAGTCGACCCTCGACAACGGCGACGTGGTCGAGGTCTTCACCTCCAAGTCGGTCAACGCCGGTCCCTCGCGCGACTGGCTGACCTTCGTGCGGTCCCCGAGGGCCCGTTCCAAGATCCGGCACTGGTTCACCAAGGAGCGCCGCGAGGAGGCCGTCGACCAGGGCAAGGACCAGATCGCCAAGCTCATGCGCAAGGAGGGGCTGCCCATCAAGCGGCTCCTCACCCACGACACGCTCACCCAGGTCGCCGCCCACTTCAAGCTCGGCGACGTCACCGCCCTCTACGCCGCGGTCGGCGAGGGCAACCTGAGCGCCCAGGCCGTCGTACGCCGGGTGATCGACCTGCTCGGTGGCGACGCAGGCGTCCAGGAGGACCTCGCCGAGGCCGTCACCATCACCGGGCGGCGCGGTCGCTCGCGCATCGGCGGCGGTGCCGACTCCGGGGTCATCGTCAAGGGCTCACCCGACGTGTGGGTCAAGCTCGCCAAGTGCTGCACCCCGGTGCCGCCCGACGACATCCTCGGCTTCGTGACCAAGGGCGGCGGCGTCTCGGTGCACCGCCGCGACTGCACCAACGCCGGTGAGCTGTTGCGCCAACCCGAGAAGGTGCTCGACGTCGAGTGGGCACCGACCGCGCAGTCGATGTTCCTGGTCAACATCCAGGTCGAGGCCCTCGACCGGGCCCGGCTGCTCTCCGACATCACCATGGTGCTGTCCGACGCCCACGTCAACATCCTGTCGGCCAACCTGTCGACCACCCGCGACCGGGTCGCCAAGTCGCGCTTCACCTTCGAGATGGCCGAGGCCAAGCACCTCGACACGGTCCTCAAGGCCGTGCGCAGCGTGCCGGGCGTCTTCGACGCCTACCGCGTCACGGCCTAAGTCCGCAGCGAGGGCGCGAGGAACGAGCGCGCTCGCGTGGCGGGCGCAGATCGAGCAAGCGCAGCGGCTGAGGAACGAAGCCGCGAAGCGCGTCGAAATCACCGCAGCCGGTCTCGTGACCCGACCCCTGGTCGAGCGTCGAGATCGGTCGCGAGCGTCTCGACTCGGGCTCGCTGGCGCTCGCCCGGCTCGACGACCGCCAGTGACGGCCTCTAACCAGAAAAGTCAGCCGACGCGCGACGGGCCATGTCGAGGAAGGACCGGCGGGACTCGAGGTTGTCCTCGAGCTCCTTGACCTTCTTGTCGTTGCCGGCCGTGCGGGCCTTCTCGAGGTCGGCCTCGACCTTGGCGATGGCGTCCTCGAGCTTGGTGACCATGTCGTTGGCGCGGGCGGACTTCTCGGGGTCCGAGCGCTTCCACTGGTCGTCCTCGGCGTTGCGCAGGGCCGTCTCGACCGTCCGCATCCGGGCCTCGAGGTCCTTGATGCGGTCGCGGGGGACCTTGCCGGCGGCCTCCCACTGGTCGGCGAGGTCGCGGAACTTCTTCTTGGTGGCCTCGAGGTTGCCGATCGGCAGCAGCGCCTCGATCTCGACGATCAGCGCGTCCTTGACCTCGGCGTTGGCGGCGAACTCGGCGTCGAGCGCTGCGTTGGCGGCGTCGCGGGCACCGAAGAAGGCGTCCTGGGCTCCCCGGAACCTGGCCCAGAGGACGTCGTCGACGTCCTTGGGGGCGGGGCCGGCGGCCTTCCAGTCGCGCATCAGGTCGCGGTAGCGCCCGGCGGTGGGGCCCCACTCGGTCGAGGTCGCCAGCGCCTCGGCCTCCTTGCAGAGCCGCTCCTTGACGACGCGAGCGCCCTCGCGCTTCTCGTCCTGCTCGGCGAAGTGGATCTTGCGGGCCTTGGTGTAGGCCGTGCGGGCGCTGGAGAAGCGCTTCCACAGCGCGTCGTCGGAGGCGCGGTCGATGCGGGGGAGCACCTTCCACTGGTCGAGCAGGTCGCGCAGCCGGTTGGCGCCGTTGCGCCAGTCGGTGCCGGCGCCGATCTTCTCGGCCTCCTCGACGATCGACTCCTTGGCGGCCTTGGACTCCGCAGCCTTCTCGGCCTTCTCGGCGCGACGTGCCTCCCGCTGTACGGCGAGCACGGGGGCCAGGGCGTCGAGCCGACCGCTGAGCGAGGCGAGGTCGCCGACCGCGTTGGCGTCGGTGACCTGGGCGCGCACGGTCTTGATCGACTCGGCCGCCTCCTCGGGAGTCAGCTTGGCCGAGTTGACCCGCTGCTCGAGGAGCTGCACCTCGAAGGAGAGCGCGTCGAAACGCTCGGTGAAGAAGGCCAGGGCCTCCTCGGGCGTCCCGGCCGGGTAGGACCCGACCGACCGCTCGCCGTCGGTGGTCCTGACATACACGGTGCCGTCGTCATCGACGCGACCCCATTCGCTGCTCGTCACTGCGTTCCCTCTTCGTCGGTCGTGGCGCTGCCCCACCCTAAGGGAAGACGTCGGTGTGGCGAGCGCCGCTACCAGCCTCGGCGGTACCGGCCGACCTGCGGCTCACCTGCGAGGCCAATACCGGGGAGCCCCGAGCACGCCGGCCTCGCTACCCTGAGCCGGTGCTGATCGCCGCCTTCCCCGCAGGACCGTGGGGCACCAACTGCTACGTGGCGGCCACCGGACCCGGCGCCGAGTGCGTGGTCATCGACCCCGGCAAGGACGCCGGCCCCGACGTCGACCGGGTCGTGCGCGAGCACCGGCTCAAGCCCGTCGCGGTGCTGGTCACCCACGGTCACGTCGACCACATGTGGAGCGTCGCGCCCGTCGCCGGCACCTACGACGCCACCGCCTGGATCCACCCCAAGGACCGGCACCTGCTGGCCGACCCGATGCAGGGCATGTCGCCCGAGACGACCGCGATGATGCTCGGCGGCAGCTACGAGTTCGCCGAGCCCGACGACGTCCGCGAGCTCACCGACCTGCAGTCGCTCGAGCTCGCCGGGCTGAGCTTCGTCGTCGACCACACCCCCGGCCACACGGAGGGCTCGGTCACCTTCCGCACGCCCTACGGCGTCGAGCAGGGTCACGCCGACGTGTCCGAGGTGCTGTTCTCCGGTGACCTGCTCTTCGCGGGCTCGATCGGGCGCACCGACCTGCCCGGGGGCGACCACCCCTCCATGCTGCGCTCGCTGCGCGACAAGGTGCTGCCGCTCGCCGACGACATCGTGGTGCTGCCCGGTCACGGCGAGCAGACGTCCATCGGTCGTGAGCGCGCCACCAACCCCTTCCTCCAGGACCTGTGATGAGCACCAAGATCACCCCGCTGAGCGGGTTCCCCGAGCTGTTGCCCGAGCAGCGCGTCGTCGAGCAGGACGTCGTCGACCTCCTGCGCAGCACCTTCGAGCTGCACGGCTTCGCCGGCATCGAGACCCGCGCCGTCGAGCCGCTCGAGCAGCTGCTGACCAAGGGCGAGACCTCCAAGGAGGTCTACGTGCTGCGTCGTCTGCAGGAGCAGGAGTCCGGCAAGGACGCCGGCCTGGGCCTCCACTTCGACCTCACCGTGCCCTTCGCGCGCTACGTGGTCGAGAACGCCGGCAAGCTCGACTTCCCGTTCCGCCGCTTCCAGATCCAGAAGGTATGGCGCGGCGAGCGGCCCCAGGACGGCCGCTACCGCGAGTTCACCCAGGCCGACATCGACGTCGTCGGGCGCGACGTGCTGCCGGTCCACCACGACGTCGAGGTCGCGCGGGTGATGCTCGACGCGCTGCGCCGCATCGAGTTCCTGCCCGGCTTCCGGCTGCAGGTCAACAACCGCAAGGTGCTCGAGGGCTACTTCCGCGGCCTGGGCCTCGACGACGCGACGACGACCCTGGCCATGACGGCCGTCGACCGGCTCGACAAGCAGCCGGTCGAGGCGGTCGCCGCGATGCTCGTCGAGGCCGGCCTCGACACCGAGCTGGCCCACCGCTGCCTGGCCATCGCCGAGATCTGCACCCCCGACAGCTCCTTCGTCGAGCGCGTGCGTGCCCTCGGCGTGGAGCACCCGCTGCTCGACGAGGGCCTGGTCGAGCTGGCCGCCGTCGTCGACGGGTGCGCGTCGCTGGTCGGCCCCACCGTCGACGTGGTCGCCGACCTCAAGATCGCCCGCGGCCTCGACTACTACACCGGCACCGTCTTCGAGACCCGGATGCGCGGGCACGAGGCCCTCGGCTCGATCTGCTCCGGCGGGCGCTACGACGCCCTGGCGACCGACGGCCGCACCACCTACCCCGGCGTCGGCATCTCCCTGGGCGTCAGCCGGGTCCTGGTGCCGCTGCTCAACCGTGGCGACCTGGTGGCCGACCGCAAGGTCCCCAGCGCCGTGCTGGTCGCGGTCACCGACGAGGAGTCGCGTGGGCGCAGCGATCTCGTGGCCGCCTCGCTGCGCGCCCGGGGCGTGCCGTGCGAGGTGGCCGCCACCGCAGCCAAGTTCGGCAAGCAGATCCGGTACGCCGAGCGCCGCGGCATCCCGTACGTCTGGTTCGAGCACGACGACGAGGGCACGACCACCCACCAGGTCAAGGACATCCGCTCCGGCGAGCAGCACGACGCCGACCCGGACACCTGGACCCCACCCGCAGCGGACCTGCGACCGCAGGTCCTCATCAAGGAGCAACCACAGTGATCCGCACCCACGACGCCGGCGCCCTGCGCGCCGAGCACGTCGGCCAGACCGTCACCCTCGCCGGCTGGGTGGCGACCCGTCGCGACCACGGCGGCGTCGCCTTCATCGACCTGCGCGAGGCCAGCGGCGTCGTCCAGGTCGTCATCCGCGACGAGGCCGTCGCCCACCAGCTGCGCGCCGAGTTCTGCCTCAAGGTCACCGGCGAGGTGATCGCGCGCAAGCAGGGCAACGAGAACCCCAACCTGGCCACCGGTGGCATCGAGGTCGTCGCCACCGACGTCGAGGTGCTCAGCGCCTCGGCGCCGCTGCCGTTCCCCATCAGCGACCACGTCGACGTGGGGGAGGAGGCGCGGCTCAAGCACCGCTACCTCGACCTGCGTCGCAGCGGTCCCAACGCCGCGATCCGCCTGCGCAGCAAGGTCAACAAGGCCGCGCGCGACGTGCTGGACCAGCGCGCGTTCGTCGAGGTCGAGACGCCCACCCTGACCCGCAGCACGCCCGAGGGGGCCCGCGACTTTCTGGTGCCCGCCCGGCTGGCCCCAGGCAGCTGGTACGCCCTGCCGCAGAGCCCCCAGCTCTTCAAGCAGCTGCTGATGGTCGGCGGCCTCGAGCGCTACTACCAGATCGCGCGCTGCTATCGCGACGAGGACTTCCGCGCCGACCGGCAGCCGGAGTTCACCCAGCTCGACATCGAGATGAGCTTCGTCGAGCAGGACGACGTGATCGAGCTGATGGAGGAGGTCCTGGCCGCCATGTGGGCGCTCGTGGGCCACGAGATCCCCCGGCCGATCCCGCGGATGACCTACGCCGACGCGATGGCGCGGTTCGGCTCCGACAAGCCCGACCTGCGGATGGGCCTGGAGCTGGTCGACTGCACCGACTACTTCAAGGACACCCCGTTCCGGGTCTTCCAGGCGCCCTACGTGGGCGCCGTGGTGATGCCGGGAGGTGCCAGCCAGCCCCGCAAGAAGCTCGACGCCTGGCAGGACTGGGCCAAGCAGCGCGGCGCCCGGGGCCTGGCCTACGTGCTGGTTCAGGAGGACGGCGAGCTCGGCGGTCCCGTGGCCAAGAACCTCAGCGACGACGAGAAGGCCGGCCTGGCCGCCCACGTCGGTGCCGCACCGGGCGACTGCGTGTTCTTCGCCGCCGGTGCCCCCAAGCCCAGCCGTTCCCTGCTGGGCGCTGCCCGGCTCGAGATCGGCCGTCGCGCCGACCTGCTCGACGACTCCGTCTTCGCCTTCACCTGGGTCGTCGACGCGCCGCTGTTCGAGCCGAGCTCGGACGCGGTCGCCAGCGGTGACGTCGCCGTCGGCGCCGGCGCCTGGACCGCGGTGCACCACGCCTTCACCAGCCCCAAGGCGGAGTTCCTCGACACCTTCGACACCGACCCCGGCCCGGCGCTCGCCTACGCCTACGACATCGTGTGCAACGGCAACGAGCTCGGCGGCGGCTCGATCCGGATCCACCGCGGCGACATCCAGAAGCGCGTGTTCGCGGTCATGGGTCTCGACGAGGCCGAGGCGCAGGAGAAGTTCGGTTTCCTCCTGGACGCCTTCGCCTACGGCGCGCCGCCGCACGGCGGCATCGCGGTCGGCATGGACCGCATCTGTGCCCTGCTCGCCGGCACCGACTCGATCCGCGACGTGATCGCGTTCCCCAAGTCCGGTGGGGGATACGACCCGCTCACGGCCGCGCCGGCCCCGATCACACCGCAGCAGCGCAAGGAGGCGGGCGTCGACGGCGCCCCGGCGAAGGACGTCCCTCAGCAGGCCTGAACGGCAAGACGTCCTCCGGTGTAGTCGAGACCAGATCGTTACCGCTCGTGGACCGCCGTGACGAGTCGCGTCACGTAAAGTCCGGTCTCGGTCCTGGACCCCAGCAGTGACCTGCACGACGACGAAGCGTGATGCCTGAGAGGTGACTGTGTCGGTAACGGAGGCTGAGCTCGGCGCTCACGAGGGCGACGATCCCACCGCGGTCGTGGAGCCCCCGCCCGGCGAGAAGAAGGTCGCCGGCAAGTCTCCGACCCGGATCGCGTTCGACCGGCTCCGCAAGGACAAGGTCGCCGTCGTCTGCACGATCGTCGTCATCCTGCTGGTCATCGCCGCGGCGTTCGCCCCGCTGATCAACAAGATGCTCAACATCTACGGCGAGGCCAGCTCGCTGCCCTACTCGCCGACCGACGTCCTCTACTTCGGCGGACCCAACAACGGCCTGCCCAACGTCGGCCCGCCGGTCAACGGCTTCACCGCCGACCACCCCCTGGGTCTGTCGCCCGGTCAGGGGCTCGACAACCTGGCGCGGCTCCTGCTCGGGCTGCGCACCTCGCTGCTCATCGCGACCCTGGCCACGGTGATCAGCACGATCGTCGGCGTCGTCATCGGCCTCGTGGCGGGGTTCTCCCGCGGCTGGCTCGACCGGTTGCTGATGTTCACCACCGACCTGTTCCTGTCGTTCCCCTTCATCCTCGGCGCGATGGCGATGGCCCCGATCCTGCGGGCGCGATTCAACGACGAGGACATCGACGGCCTGGGCCGCGCCCAGCTGATCGCGCTGATCGTGATCCTGGTGTTCTTCGGCTGGATGGGCCTGGCCCGGCTGATCCGCGGTCAGGTGCTCTCCCTGCGCGAGCGCGAGTTCATCCAGGCCGCGCAGGTGATCGGCGTGCCGACGCGACAGATCCTGTTCAAGGAGCTGCTGCCCAACATGGTGGCCCCGATCATCGTGTCGATCTCGCTGTCGCTGCCGGCCTTCGTGACCGCCGAGGCGGGCCTGTCCTACCTCGGTATCGGCCTGACCGGTCAGCCCTCGCTGGGACAGACCATCTTCGACGCGCAGAACTACTTCGAGGTCTACCCGCTCTACCTGTGGGCGCCCGTCGTCACCATCACCATCCTGGTGCTGGCCCTCAATCTCCTGGGTGACGCCATCCGGGATGCGTTCGACCCCAAGACTCGCCGGTGACCCGTTCTCCGGGAGATGTACCCCCCAACAAAGGAAAGGGTGACCCATGCGGCTGAAAGCTCCGCTGATCGCCATCACCGCTGTCTCGATGGCGGCCCTCGCCGCCTGCGGTGGCAGTGGCGACGACAAGAACGACAACCCCGGCAACGGCGAATCGTCCCAGAACGACAACCTCGCCAACACCGGTGACGGCACCGACCCCGAGGCCAAGGGTCCGGTCACCATCGACGGCGCCACCGAGGGTGGGATCGTCAACGTCCCGACCAACGTCGGGTTCACCACGACGATCGACCCCTCCGAGGCCTACTACATCGACACGTCGTCGATCCTCAGGGGACTCATCACCCGGTCGCTCACCCAGTACAAGTACGACGCCGAGTCCAAGCAGATGATCCTGGTCCCCGACCTGGCCACCGACCTGGGCACCCCCAACGACGACTTCACGGAGTGGAAGTTCACCATCCGTGACGGCGTCAAGTGGGAGGACGGCACCCCCGTCACCGCCGACGAGGTCCTCTTCGGCGTCAAGCGCTCGATGGACCGCGACGCGTTCCCGACCGGCGCGACCTACTCCAACGACTACTTCCTCGGTGGCGACAAGTACAAGGGCCCCTACACCGACCCCAAGGGCGAGTTCGACGGCGTCACCGTCGACGGGAGCACCCTCACCTTCAAGATGAGCAAGCCCTTCCCCGACATGCCCTACTGGGGCGCGTTCCCGGCCATGGGTGCGGTCAAGGAGGGCGCGGACTCCGAGCCCGCCAAGTACGCCACCCGCCCGCTGTCCAACGGTCCCTACAAGATCAAGTCCTACACGGTCGCCAAGAGCCTCGTGCTCGAGCGCAACGACCAGTGGGACGCCACCACGGACCCGGCTCGCACCCAGTACCCCGACGGCTACAACTTCTCCTCGCAGGTCGAGTCGGCCAAGGTCGACCAGATCCTGCTCGGCGACTCCGGTGACGGTCAGACGACCCTCACCTACGACAACCTGCTGTCGTCGGACTACAACAAGATGAGCCAGGACGACCCCGACCGGATCGTCGCCGGTGGTCAGCCGTGCACCAACTACACGGCCCCCGACAACCGCAAGATCACCGACAAGCTGATCCGCCAGGCCTACGCCTGGGCCTACCCCTACAAGGACGTCATCCTCGCCAGCGGTGACATCCCGGGCGTCACGGCCATCCCGGCCACCAACCTGATGCCCCCGGGCCTGCCCGGCCGCACCGAGTACAACGTGCTCGACCACGGCGACTTCGCGACCGACGCCGCCAAGTCGAAGGCGCTCCTCAAGGAGGCCGGCGCCGAGGGCTACGAGCTGAAGTTCCTCTTCACCAGCGACGACCCGATCGGTGTCAAGGTCAAGGACGCCGTCGTCAAGGGCCTCGAGGCCGGTGGCTTCAAGGCCACCCCCGTCTCCACGACCCTGGCCGACAACGCCGCCGACCGCGCCAACCCGGACAAGGACATCAACATCCGCTCCGGTGGCTGGTGCTCCGACTGGCCCTCCGGCGCCAGCTGGATCCCGCCGCTCCTCGGCTCGACCGACGTCGAGAACAGCAAGTCGCTGCAGGCCAACTACGCCGCGTTCTCCGAGCCCGACGTGGACGCCAAGATCGCTGACATCCAGACCCAGCCGATCGAGGACCAGCCCGGCCTGTGGAACGACCTCGACAAGGAGATCGCGGAGAAGTACTTCCCGATCATCACCCGCTGGTACGGCGGTGTCGTGATGGCCCACGGATCCAAGATCCAGGGCATGGAGAACGACTCGGTGTTCGGTATGCCGACCTGGAAGGACATCCACGTCGGCTGATGCCGACCTGCATGTCTGACTGACAGTTCACCCCGGTGTGGGGCACGGCCGCGAGGTCGTGCCCCACACCGTCCCTTCGCTCGCGCAGATCGGACCCGTTCCTCATGGCAGGATTCATCGTCAGGCGCCTCCTGACGGCCTTTCTCGTGGTGGTGCTGACCTCCATCTTCGTCTTCGTCCTCTTCTTCAAGGGGCTCGGCGACGCTCCTGCCAACCAGGCCTGCGAGCGCGCGCTCAAGGACCGCTGCACCTCGGAGGCCCGCGAGGTGTTCGCCGAGCGGATGGACCTGCGCAAGCCGCTCACCGAGAACTACAAGAACTTCGTGGTCGGCATCTTCAAGGGCCGCGAGATCAGCCTCGGCGCCTCGCCCCAGAAGTACGCCTGCCCCGCGCCGTGCCTCGGCATCTCGATCGGCAACGGCAACGCCCTGGTCACCGACGAGCTCAAGGACAAGTACCCCGCCACGCTGACGCTCGCGGTCGGCGGGGCCGCCATCTACCTCGTGCTGGGCGTGGTCCTCGGCTCGGTCGCGGCCAGACGACGAGGCAGCGCCCTCGACCGCGGGATGATGGCCAGCACCCTGGTGATCTCCTCGATCCCGTTCTACCTGGTCGCCCTGCTGAGCTGGATCTACCTCACCCAGCAGGCCCAGGTCTTCCCGCAGACGGGCTACTTCCCGATCACCGACAACCCGGCCAAGACGGCGGCAGGACTCCTGCTGCCCTGGCTGGTCATCGGCCTCACCAACGCCACCCAGTACGCGCGCTTCTCTCGTGGACAGATGGTCGACGTGCTGAGCGAGGACTACATCCGCACCGCCTCGGCCAAGGGCCTGCGATCCAACCGCGTCGTGTTCAAGCACGGCCTGCGTGCCGCGATCGTCCCGGTCATCACGATCTTCGGGCTCGACTTCGCCACGCTGCTGGCCGGCACCGTGTTCACCGAGCGGATCTTCGGCATCGACGGCATCGGCAACTGGAGCATCCAGGCGCTGCGCAACCCGCTCGACTTCAGCGTCATCAGTGCCGCGGTCCTGGTGAGCGCCACGCTCGTGGTGCTCGCCAACCTGATCGTCGACATCCTCTACAGCTTCCTCGACCCCCGGGTGACCGTGTCATGAGCGAACTCCTGTCCAGCTCCTCCTCGTCTCCCCACCTCGCCAAGGGCGAGCTCGGTGAGCCCTACCTCCAGGTCAGTGACCTCACGGTGCGGTTCCCCACCGCCGACGGGCTGGTCCAGGCCGTCAGCGACCTGAGCTACTCCGTCGAGCTCGGCAAGACCCTCGGCATCGTCGGTGAGTCGGGCTCGGGCAAGTCGGTCTCGAGCATGGCCGTGCTCGGCCTGCACGACTCCCGGACCGCCCAGATCACCGGGTCGATCAAGGTCGGCGGCACCGAGATCGTCGGCATCTCCGAGGGCAAGCTGCGTCAGCTGCGCGGCAACGCCATGGCGATGATCTTCCAGGACGCCCTCGCGGCGCTGCACCCGTTCTACCGGGTCGGCGCGCAGCTGGGGGAGGCCTACAAGGTCCACCACCCCTCCGCGACCCGGCGCGAGACGCGCAAGCGCGCCATCGAGATGCTCGACCGGGTCGGTATCCCCGAGCCGGCCGGGCGCGTGGACAACTTCCCGCACCAGTTCTCCGGCGGCATGCGTCAGCGCGTGATGATCGCGATGGGCCTGATCAACAACCCCAAGCTCCTGATCGCCGACGAGCCGACGACCGCGCTCGACGTGACCGTCCAGGCCCAGATCCTCGACCTGCTGCAGGACCTGCAGGCCGAGTACAACTCCGCCGTCGTGCTGATCACCCACGACCTCGGCGTGATCGCCGAGATCGCCGACGACGTGCTGGTGATGTACGGCGGCCGCGCGGTCGAGCAGGGCTCGACCAAGGACATCCTGGTCCGGCCCGAGATGCCCTACACCTGGGGCCTGCTGTCGAGCGTGCCCGAGATCAGCTCCGACCCCGACGCGCGGATGATCCCGATCCCCGGCACCCCGCCGAGCCTGCTCAACCCGCCGAAGGGCTGCGCCTTCGAGCCGCGCTGTGTCCACAAGGACAAGGTGCCCGGCGACCTGTGCGCCACGACCCTGCCGCCGATGTCGCCCGGCTCGAGGAACCCCGCACACCTCAAGCGCTGCCACCTGGCCGACCCGGAGGCGATCTACATCACCGAGGTGCTGCCGGAGATCGCGCCGTCCCTCGCCGAGGAGCTGTCATGACCGAGTCCCCGTCCACCGGAGGACTGCACAAGGGCGTGCCGGACGACCCGTTCACTGCGGTCGCCGAGAACGCGCACACCGCCGCGCAGCTCGACCCGTCGGCCGAGCCGGTGCTGTCCGTCGACAACCTGCGGATGTACTTCCCGGTGATGTCCGGCGGGCTGGTCCGCCGCAAGATCGGTGACGTCCAGGCCGTCGACGGCCTGTCCTTCGAGGTCCCGGCCGGCGGCTCGCTCGGTCTGGTCGGCGAGTCCGGCTGCGGCAAGTCGACCACCGGTCGGCTCGTCTCGCGGCTCTACAAGCCGACCACCGGCTCGATGCGCTTCGGCGACGTCGACCTCGCGCAGCTGTCGGAGAAGGAGATGAAGCCGCTGCGCCGCGAGGTGCAGATGATCTTCCAGGACCCCTACAGCTCGCTCAACCCGCGTCATACCGTCGGGCAGATCGTCGGCACCCCGCTGCGCGTGCACAAGGTGGTGCCCAAGAACAAGGTCCTCGGGCGGGTGCAGGAGCTGCTCCAGGTCGTGGGTCTCAACCCCGAGCACTACAACCGCTACCCCAACGAGTTCTCCGGCGGTCAGCGCCAGCGCATCGGCATCGCGCGTGCCCTGGCCCTGCAGCCGAAGCTGATGGTGGCCGACGAGCCGGTGTCCGCGCTCGACGTGTCGATCCAGGCGCAGGTGATCAACCTCCTGCAGGACATCCAGCGCGACTTCGGGGTGGCGTTCCTGTTCATCGCCCACGACCTCGCCGTCGTACGCCACTTCTGCCCCGAGGTGGCGGTGATGTACCTCGGCAAGATCGTCGAGATCGGCGACCGCAACAGCATCTACGACAACGCCCACCACCCCTACACGCAGGCGCTGCTGTCGGCGGTGCCCGACATCAAGCAGGCCGCCACCGGTGGGCGCCGCGAGCGGATCCGGCTGACCGGCGACGTGCCCAGCCCGATCAACCCGCCGTCGGGCTGCCGGTTCCGCACCCGCTGCCCGATCGCGCAGGAGATCTGCGCCAAGCACGAGCCGCCGCTGCTGCAGATCGGGCCGCGCCAGAAGGTCGCCTGCCACTTCCCGGGGCGGATCAACCAGCCGCCGGACACGCCGATCACCGCGCGGATGCTGGGCGTCGACCACCAGGGCAGCCCCGACCCGGGCTCGACCCCGTCGGAGGAGATCACCACCATCCCCGGCTACGCCGACACGTGGTTCGACCTGGACACGAGGACGTTTGGACGAGCCTGAGGCCCTGTTCCCGGACCCCGCTCCGGGGGCCGGGTCGACCGGCAGCCTGCCCGCTCGGGACCTGCCGCCGGCAGCAGGGGGCGGGGGGTCGCTCTCCTCGGCCGGCCACGCGTCGGCGCCGCTCGCCGTACGGATGCGTCCGCGCACCCTCGACGAGCTCGCCGGCCAGGCCCAGTTGCGCGCCCCGGGCTCGCCGCTGCACCAGCTGATCGAGGGCGACCAGTCGATGTCGCTGCTGCTCTGGGGTCCGCCCGGCACCGGCAAGACGACGATCGCCTCGATCCTGTCGCGCCAGACCGGGCGCCGGTTCGTCGAGGTCTCGGCGGTGTCCGCCGGGGTCAAGGACGTGCGGGCCGCGATCGACACCGCCCGCAACGCCCTGGTCCGCACCGGGGCCGAGACGGTGCTGTTCGTCGACGAGGTGCACCGCTTCAGCAAGGCCCAGCAGGACGCGCTGCTCCCCGGCGTCGAGAACCGGTGGGTGACCCTGGTCGCCGCCACGACCGAGAACCCGTTCTTCTCGGTGATCTCGCCGCTGCTGTCGCGCAGCCTGCTGCTGCGCCTGGAGTCGTTGACCGACGACGACGTCCGCTCGGTCATGCACTCCGCCCTGGCCGACGCCGAGCGGGGGCTGGGCGGGGCCTTCGAGATCGACGACGAGGCCCTCGACCACCTGGTGCGCCTGGCCGGCGGTGACGCCCGGCGGTCCCTGACCTACCTCGAGGCGGCGGCCGGCGCCGCGACGGCCCGCGGCTCGGCGCAGATCGACCTGGAGACCGCCGAGACCGCCGTGGACCGGGCCGCGGTGCGCTACGACCGGCAGGGCGACCAGCACTACGACATCACCAGCGCCTTCATCAAGTCGATCCGCGGGTCCGACGCCGACGCCGCGATGCACTACCTGGCCCGGATGATCGAGGCGGGGGAGGACCCGCGCTTCATCGCCCGGCGCCTGGTCATCCTGGCCTCGGAGGACATCGGGCTGGCCGACCCGACCGCCCTGCAGACCGCGGTCGCCGCCGCCCAGGCCGTCCAGCTGATCGGCATGCCCGAGGCAGCCTTCAACCTCGCCCACGCGGTGATCGCGCTCGCGGTGGCGCCCAAGTCCAACGCGGTCACGCTGGCCCTGGCGGCCTCGCGCGCCGACGTCCGCGCCGGCAAGGTCGGGACCGTCCCGCCCCACCTGCGCGACGCGCACTACGCGGGCTCCAAGGACCTGGGTCACGGCACCAGCTACACCTACAGCCACGACGAGCCCTACGGCATCGCCGAGCAGCAGTACGCCCCCGACGTCATCGCCGAGGCGGCCTACTACCGCCCCAAGGAGATCGGGGCCGAGTCCGCGATCAAGGAGCGCTGGGAGCGGGTCCGGCGGATCATCCGGGGAAGTCCCTGACTGGCGGTCCGAGCCTCGGAGGGCGGTCCCTGGCTCGCGGTCCGAGCCTCGGAGGGCGGTCCCTGGCTCGCGGTCCGGGCCTCGGAGGGCGGTCCCTGAGGTGCGAGCGGAGCGAGCCTCGAAGGGTCGGTAGGGTTCTGTTCCATGACCGACGAGTGGAGCGTGCCCGGTTGGGTCGTGCTCGCGGCCCTTGCGGTGCTGGCCGTCCTCGTCGTCGTGCTCGTGCTCGCGCTGGTGCGGACCCGGTCGCGCCACACCGCGGCGCTCGAGGGGGCGCGCGCCGACGCGGCCGCGCTGGCCCTGCAGGTCGAGGCGATCGAGCAGCGGCTCGCCGAGCCCGCACCCGCGGTCCGCGCCGACGAGACCGAGTACGTCGTCACCATGCTCGGCCGCGAGACCGGGCCGGGGGAGTCCGACGAGCCGGCCCCCGTCGTACCGGCTCCGCTGTTCGCCGACCTGGTGCTGCGCGAGGGTGTCGTCCAGGCGGCCTCGCTGGCCGCCGGCCTGCGGCGCGCGCTCGCGCCCGAGGCGCGGCACCGGATCCGGTTCGAGATGAAGCGCGAGGTCAAGCGGGCGCGCAAGCAGCGGCGGGCCGACCTGCGTCAGGCCAAGCGCGAGTACGACGCACGCCAGCGTGGTGCCGTGGAGAACGCGGCATGAGCCGGACCCTGTGGTTCGCCGCGGGGGCCGGGGCCGGGCTCTACGCCGCCGTCCGCGCCCGTCGCGCCGCCGAGGTGCTCACCGTCGACGGCCTGCAGGACCGCGTGGGCGCCGCCGTGGTGGGCCTGCGGATGTTCCGCGACGAGGTCGCCCAGGGCAAGGCCGACACCGAATCCCAGTTGCGCGAGCGGATGGGCCTGGCGCTCCATGAGCACCGCGAGCTGGACACCCCCACACCGAGAAGCATCGAGAAGGAAGCAGGCAGCAGCTGATGGACACCGCGGAGATCCGACGGAGGTTCGTGGCGCACTTCCAGGCCGCCGGGCACACCCCCGTCCCCTCGGCCTCGCTGTTGCTCGACGACCCCAACCTGCTGTTCGTCAACGCGGGCATGGTGCCGTTCAAGCCCTACTTCCTGGGCCAGGAGACGCCGCCGTACGACACCGCGACGAGCGTGCAGAAGTGCATCCGCACCCCCGACATCGAGGACGTCGGCAAGACCACGCGGCACGGCACGTTCTTCGAGATGTGCGGCAACTTCTCCTTCGGCGACTACTTCAAGGAGCGGGCCATCGAGCTCGCCTGGGACCTGGTCACGAAGTCGCAGGCCGACGGCGGCTGGGGCCTGGAGGAGTCCAGGCTCTACCCCTCCATCCTCGACGGCGACGACGAGGCGCTGGCCCTGTGGACCAAGGTGACCGGCCTGCCCGAGCACCGCATCCTCAAGCTCGGACGCAAGGAGAACTACTGGTCGATGGGCGTGCCGGGTCCCGGTGGTCCGTGCTCGGAGATCCTCTACGACCGCGGCCCCGACTTCGGCCCCGACTTCGACCCCGCGTCGCTCGGTCCCGACATGCCGTTCGCGCTGGAGGACCGGCTGCTGGAGATCTGGAACCTCGTCTTCATGCAGGACGAGCTCAGCGCGGTGCGCTCCAAGGAGGACTTCGACATCGCGGGGTCGCTGCCCAAGAAGAACATCGACACGGGCATGGGCCTGGAGCGGATCGCGCTGCTGCTGCAGGGCAAGCAGAACATGTACGAGATCGACGTGATGTTCCCGGTCATCGAGCGCGCCATGGAGCTCACCGGCCGGGCCTACGGCGCCGACCCCGTCGACGACGTCCGGTTCCGGGTCGTCGCCGACCACGTGCGCAGCTCGATGATGCTCATCAGCGACGGAGTGACCCCGGGCAACGAGGCGCGCGGCTACGTGCTGCGCCGCCTGCTGCGCCGCGCGGTCCGGTCGATGCGCCTGCTGGGCTACGACGAGCCGTCGCTGCCCGAGCTGCTCCCGATCAGCCGCGACAAGATGGGCGAGACCTACACCGACCTGCACACCGACTGGGAGCGCATCTCGCGGGTCGCGTACGCCGAGGAGGAGACCTTCCGCAAGACGCTGCAGGCCGGCACCACGATGTTCGACCAGGCCGCCAGCCGCGTGAAGCAGTCCGGGGGCGCGGCGATCGCGGGGCCCGAGGCGTTCCAGCTGCACGACACCTTCGGCTTCCCGATCGACCTGACGCTGGAGATGGCCGCCGAGGCCGGTCTGTCGGTCGACGAGGACGGGTTCCGGAGCCTGATGGCCGAGCAGCGGGAGCGGGCCAAGGCCGACGCACGCAGCAAGCGCGGCCAGCACGCCGACACTGCTGCCTACCGGGCCGTCCTCGACGCGCACGGACCCACCGAGTGGCTGGCCTACGAGACGCTCGAGACCGAGTCGCGCCCGCTGGCGCTGTTGCGCGAGGGCGTCGCGGTGACATCCCTCGGCAACGGCGAGGTCGGCGAGATCGTGCTCGACCGCACGCCCTTCTACGCCGAGTCCGGCGGCCAGGCGGCCGATGCCGGCATCATCGAGTTCGACGGCGGACGCCTCGAGGTCGTCGACGTCCAGCGGCCGATCAAGGGTCTGGTCGTGCACCAGGTGCGCGTCGTCGACGGCGAGCTGCCCGCCGACGCCGCGCTCCTGCACGCGCAGGTCGACCCCGACTGGCGCACCGGTGCGCGCCAGGCCCACTCCGGCACCCACGTCGTCCACGCCGCACTGCGCCAGGTGCTCGGGCCCAGCGCCCTGCAGTCCGGGTCCTACAACCGGCCCGGCTACCTGCGCCTCGACTTCGGCTGGACCACCGGGCTGAGCCCCGAGCAGGTCAAGGACATCGAGCGGGTCTCCAACGAGGCGCTGCGCGCCGACCTGCCCGTCGGCTGGCAGTACATGACGCTCGAGCAGGCCAAGGACTGGGGCGCGGTCGCGCTGTTCGGCGAGACCTACGACAACACCAAGGTCCGGGTCGTCGAGATCGGCGGTCCCTGGTCGCGCGAGCTCTGCGGCGGCACCCACGTCGACCACGCCTCGCAGATCGGCACCCTCGTGGTCACCGGCGAGGCGTCGGTCGGCTCGGGCAACCGCCGCATCGAGGCGTTCACCGGCGTCGAGGGCTTCAACTACCTCGCGCGCGAGCGCGACGTCGTCGGCCAGCTCACCAGCCTGCTCAAGATCCAGCCGCAGGACCTCGTCCCGCGGGTCGCCGACCTCGTCGACCGGCTCCGGTCGGCCGAGAAGGAGATCGAGAGGGCGCGCCTGCAGCAGCTGCTGTCGGGCGGCGCCGAGCTCGCGGCCTCCGCGGTCGACGTCGGCGGCGTCCGGGTCGTGGCGCACCGCGTCGACGGGGCCGGCGGGGGCGACGTACGCACCCTGGCCCTCGACGTGCGCGGCCGGCTCGCCGGCGACCAGCCGGCGGCGGTCGTCGTGATCGGCGCCGCCGACGGCAAGGTGTCGGTGGTGGCGGCGCTCAACGAGTCCGCGCAGGCCAGGGGGCTCAGCGCCAACGACCTCGTGCGCGCGGTCGGCCCGTTCGTCGGCGGCAAGGGTGGCGGCAAGGCCGACGTCGCGCAGGGCGGCGGCACCGACACCTCGCGCCTCGACGAGGCGCTCGCCGCGGTGCGCGCCGCCGTCGCCTCGAGCGGCTCTTGAGGCCGACCCGATGAGGCCGGGCCCGCGGCTCGGCATCGACCCGGGTGACGCCCGGATCGGCGTCGCGCGCAGTGACCCGTCGGGGTTCCTGGCCACCCCCGTCGAGACCGTACGACGCGGCCAGGGCGACCTGAAGCGGATCCGTCAGATCCTGCGCGCGATCGCCGACGACTCGGCCGGCCCTGGCGTCCTCGAGGTGGTCGTCGGGCTGCCGCGCTCGCTGTCCGGCAGGGAGGGACCGGCGGCGCTCAAGACGCGGGAGTGGGCCCTCAAGCTCGCCACCTCGGTGGCCCCGCTCCCGGTGCGCCTGGTCGACGAGCGGCTGACCACCGTCTCGGCGGAGGCTATGCTGCGCGACCGTGGCACGAAGGGCGCCCAGCGACGCGCGGTGGTCGACCAGGCCGCGGCCGTCCTGATCCTGCAGCACGCGCTCGACACCGAGCGGGCCACCGGGCTCCCCCCAGGGGAGCTCGTGACGATTCAGCCGACGTCCCCACCGCCCGAGGAGCCCGATGTCTGACCACGAGCCCTACGGGGTCGACCACGGGAGCCATGACGACGACGGCCTGCTCGGCGGCTCCGCGGCGGCGGCCCCCCGTGGCTCCGCCGCCGGCGGACGACGCCGCGGGCGCAAGCGCCGCTCGGGGTGCCTCCCGGTCCTGATCGTGCTGGCCCTGGTCGCGGCCGGAGGCTTCTTCCTCGTCCGCAGCATCGACCTGAAGAACCCCTTCGCCTCCGACGAGGCCAAGGACTACTCCGGGCCGGGCACCGGCGAGGTGGTCTTCACGGTGTCCACCGGCGACTCGATCTCGGCGATGGGGCGCAACCTCGAGGAGCTCGGCGTGGTCGCCTCGAGCAAGGCCTACGTGGAGGCCGCCGAGGCCGACACGGCCTCGCGCGGCATCGGCGAGGGCGTCTACCAGCTCAAGAAGGAGATGAAGGCCGCCGACGTGGTCGACCTCCTGGTCAGCGGCAGGACCGAGGGGACGTCGTTCACGTTCACCTCCGGCAAGTGGGTCTCCGAGGTGGTCTCGCTGCTCGCGAAGGACACCGGGGTGAGCCGTGGGCAGTACCAGGCCGCACTCGAGGACCCCGAGTCGCTCGGGCTGCCCGCGCAGGCCGAGGGCGACGTCGAGGGCTACCTCTCTCCGGGCAGCTACACGTTCTTCCCCGACGACGACGCCACGGCGATCCTGTCGGCCATGGTCTCGCGCACCAAGCAGACCCTCGGCAGGCTCGGCGTCGCTTCGGCCGCCAAGCGGCTCGACTACAGCGCCCACGACCTGGTCACCATCGCCAGCCTCATCGAGGCCGAGGGCAGCCTGCTCGACGAGAAGGGCAAGGCCAAGATCGCCCGCGTCATCTACAACCGGCTCGAGAACCCGACCGCCGAGACGATCGGCAAGCTCCAGCTCGACGCGACGGTCAACTTCGCGCGCAAGGAGCGGGTCGCGGTGCTCACGCAGGCCCAGATCGACGAGGTCGCCGACAGCCCCTACAACACCTACACCAACGTCGGTCTGCCTCCCGGGGCGATCGCCACCCCGAGCCGTGCGGCCCTCGAGGCGGCGACGAAGCCGGCCAAGGGCGACTGGCTCTACTACGTCACGGTCAACCTAGGCACCGGCGAGACCAAGTTCGCCGAGACCTACGACGAGTTCCTGGGCCTCAAGCAGGAGCTGCGCGACTACTGCGACAACGAATCCGACCGCTGCTGATGCGCTGCGCCGTCCTCGGCGACCCCATCGCCCACTCGCTGTCGCCGACGCTGCACCGGGCGGCGTACGACGTGCTCGGGCTCGACTGGACCTACGACGCGGTGCGGGTGCCGTCGGGCGGGCTCGCGGGGTTCCTCGAGGGGGTCGCCGACGGGACGTGGCGCGGGCTGTCGTTGACGATGCCCCTCAAGCGCGAGGTGCTGGCGCTGGTCGCCGACCGGACCCCGGCCGTCGACCTGGCCGGGGGCGCCAACACGGTGGTGGTCGACGACGGGCGGCTGCGCCTCGACAACACCGACCTGCCGGGTGCGGCGGCCGCGGTGCGCGAGCGCTGGTCCGACGACGTGTCGACGGTGCTGGTGCTGGGCGGCGGGGCCACGGCCGCCTCGGCCGCCCTGGCGATGTGCGACCTGGGCGCACGCGCCGTACGCCTGCTCGTCCGCTCGCCGGAGCGGGCGGCCGACACGGTCGCGGCGATCGCGGCGCACCCTGGCGGTCCGGCGGTGAGCGTGGGCGCCCTCGACGAGGCCCCCGTCGTCGCCGACGTGCTGGTGTCGACGGTCCCGGCGGCAGCGCAGACCCCCGACCTGGTGCGCCGCTGCGACGACGTGGACGTGGTCTTCGAGGTGCTCTACGACCCCTGGCCCACGCCGCTGGCGACCGCCGCCGTGGCGTCGGACCGGGCGCTGGTCGCCGGGCTCGACCTCCTGGTGCACCAGGCGGTGCTGCAGGTCGAGCTGTTCACCGGCCATCCGGGCCCCCTCGAGGCGATGCGGACGGCGGGGCAGCGCGCCCTCGAGGCGCGTGCGGCGGCTGGCTGATGGCCCAGCTGACGGACCAGGTGGTGCTGGTCGCGGCCCTGGCCGCGGTGGCGTGCGGGCTGCTCGGGCTGCTCGTGCCGGTGGCGATCGCTCACCTGCCCGAGCCCGGGCCCGACCCGGAGCGCGCCGAGCTCGAGGCCCTCGCCCTCGGGGGCACGCTCACCGAGCGCCAGCAGCGTCGGCTCCAGGAGGGTCCCAAGCCGCTCTACGTCGACGTCGCCGCCGCGCCGTACCTCGGGCCGGTCTCCAGCGTCGTGGCGGCCGTGGTGGCCGTGCTGGTCGTGGTGGCGGTCGGGGTCGACCGCGACCTCGCGGTGCTGTTGCCGCTGGTCCCGATCGGCGTGCTGCTCGCGGTCGTCGACCTGCACACCCGGCTGCTGCCGCGGTCGGTGGTCTCGGGTGCGGTCGTGCTGGCCCTGACCGCGGCGCTCGTGCTGTGGCCGCTGTCCGGCGAGCCCGACCAGCTCGTGCGGGGGGTCGTCGGACTCGCCCTCGGGTTCGGGCTGTTCTTCGTGATCTGGTTCGTCTACCCGCCCGGGATGGGCTACGGCGACGTCCGCCTCGCCGGGCTCTGTGGCCTCGCCCTGGCCCACCAGGGGTGGGCGGAGTGGGCGGTCGGGCTCTACTCGGCGTTCCTGCTGTTCGGTGTCCCGGGGGTCCTGCTCGCCGTCGTACGCCGCGACGCGGGGCTGCTGAAGCACCACTTCCCGTTCGGTCCGTTCCTGCTGGCCGGGATCGTGGTGGGCCTTCTCGCCGGCGGCCCGGTCGCCGACCGTCTCGCGACGGGGTGACCGCGCACCGTCGGTGACGACGCCGGTGCGAGACTGGCGCCATGCTGCGCTGGTTGACCGCGGGTGAGTCCCACGGCCCGTCCCTGGTCGCGATCCTCGAGGGGCTCCCGGCCCACGTCGAGGTGACGACCGCCGACATCGACGACTCGCTCGCGCGCCGACGCCTCGGCTACGGCCGCGGCGCGCGGATGAAGTTCGAGCAGGACCAGGTCACCATCAACGGCGGCGTGCGCCACGGGCGCACCCAGGGCGGACCCGTCGCGATCACCATCGGCAACACCGAGTGGCCCAAGTGGGAGACCGTGATGTCGGCCGACCCGGTCGACCCGGGCCTGCTGAAGGAGACCGGTCGCAACGCCCCGCTCACGCGACCGCGCCCCGGCCACGCCGACCTGGCCGGCATGCAGAAGTACGACTTCGAGGAGGCCCGGCCGGTGCTCGAGCGGGCCTCGGCGCGCGAGACCGCCGCCCGGGTCGCGCTGGGCCGGGTCGCCTCCAACTTCCTGGAGCAGGCCGTCGGCGCGCGGATCGTCTCCCACGTCATCGAGCTCGGCGGCGTGCGCGCGCCTGCGGGTCTGTGGCCCGAGGCCGACGATGTCGCCAGGCTCGACGACGACCCGGTGCGCTGCCTGGACCCCGAGGCCTCTGCCGCGATGGTCGCCCGCATCGACCAGGCCCACAAGGACGGCGACACCCTCGGTGGTGTGGTCGAGGTCGTCGTGCACGGGCTCCCGCCCGGCCTGGGCTCCCACGTCCACTGGGACCGACGCCTCGACTCGCGCCTGGCCGGCGCGCTGATGGGCATCCAGGCGATCAAGGGCGTCGAGGTCGGCGACGGGTTCGAGCTCGCCGCGACCCCGGGCTCCCTGGCCCACGACGAGATCGTCACCCAGGACGGGGCCCTGCGCCGCGTCACCGACCGCTCCGGCGGCACCGAGGGCGGCATGACCACCGGTGAGGTGCTGCGGGTCCGCGCGGCGATGAAGCCCATCGCCACGGTGCCGCGCGCCCTGCGCACCGTCGACGTCGCCACCGGTGAGCAGACCGCGGCCCACCACCAGCGTTCCGATGTGTGCGCCGTGCCCGCGGCCGGCATCGTCGCCGAGGCGATGGTCGCCCTCGTGCTCGCCGACGCCGTGGTCGAGAAGTTCGGGGGCGACTCGCTGGGCGAGACCCGACGCAACTGGTCGACGTACGTCGAGGCGCTGAGGTACAGGTGACCGACGGTCCGGTGGTCGTGCTCGTCGGCCCGATGGGCGCCGGCAAGTCGACGGTGGCGGCGCTGCTGGCCGAGCGGCTCGGCGTCCGGGCGCGCGACACCGACGCCGACGTCGAGGCGGCCGAGCAGCGCACGATCTCCGACATCTTCGTCGACTCGGGCGAGGCGCACTTCCGCGCGCTCGAGCGTGCGGCCGTCGCCGAGGCACTGGCCGGGCACGACGGCGTGCTCTCGCTCGGCGGGGGAGCCGTGCTCGACGAGTCGACCCAGGCCCTGCTCGCCGGGCACCGCGTGGTCTTCCTGCGCGTCGGCCTGGCCGAGGCGGTCAAGCGAGTCGGGCTCGGGGCCGGACGCCCGCTGCTGTTCGGCAACGTCCGCGCGCAGATCAAGACCACCCTGGAGACCCGGGCGCCGATCTACGAGTCGGTCGCCACCCTCGTGATCGACACCGACGAGACCTCGCCCGACGAGGTCGCCACCCGCATCCTGGAGGCGTTGTGAACGACTCGCCCGACGACGTCGACCTCGAGCACGCACCCGAGACGGTCCTGCACGTCGGCGGCGCGTCGCCGTACGACGTCGTGGTCGGCCACCACCTGGCCGACCACCTGCCCGAGATGGTCGGCGACGCGCTGCGGGTCGCGGTGATCTGCCCCGAGGCTCTCGAGGAGCTGGTCGGCGAGGTGGCCGACGCCCTCGTCGAGAGCCACCCCGACCGCGACGTCACCGTGCTCGTCGTGCCCGACGGCGAGGAGGCCAAGACGGCCGAGGTCGCCAACTCCTGCTGGGAGGCGCTGGGCGAGGAGGGGTTCACCCGCTCCGACGTCGTCGTCACCCTCGGCGGGGGAGCGACGACCGACCTCGGCGGGTTCGTCGCCGCGTCGTGGCTGCGCGGGGTCCGCGTGGTGCACGTGCCGACCACGCTGCTGGCGATGGTCGACGCGGCGGTCGGCGGCAAGACCGGCATCAACACCGAGGCCGGCAAGAACCTCGTCGGCGCCTTCCACGAGCCCGCCGGGGTCATCTGCGACCTCTCTCTGCTCGAGACGCTGCCGCGTGACGAGCTCGTCGCGGGGCTGGGCGAGGTGGTCAAGTGCGGCTTCATCGCCGACCCCGAGATCCTGCGGCTCGTCGAGACGACCGACCCCGACGAGCTGGTGGCGTCGTCCCCGGTGCTGCGCGAGCTGGTCGAGCGGGCCATCCGGGTCAAGGTCGACGTGGTCGTCGCCGACCTGCGCGAGACCGGCGGCGCCGACGGCCACCCCGGCCGCGAGGCCCTCAACTACGGCCACACCCTGGCTCACGCGATCGAGCGGGCCGAGGACTACGGCATCCGCCACGGCGAGGCCGTGGCCATCGGCTGCGTCTTCGTCGCCGAGCTCGCCCACCGGGCCGCCGGGCTGCCCCGCGAGGTGGTCGACCGGCACCGGGCGACGTTCGCGCGGGTCGGGCTGCCGACGACCTACGCGGGGGCCGGGTTCGACGAGCTGCTCGCCACCATGCGCGTGGACAAGAAGTCGCGCGGCGCCGTGCTGCGCTTCGTCGTGCTCGACGACGTCGGGCGCCCCACGGTGCTGTCCGGCCCGTCCGAGGAGCACCTGCGCGAGGCGTTCGCGGCGATCTCGGGGGCGGCGTCGTGAGGGTGCTCGTGCTCAACGGCCCCAACCTGGGGCGCCTCGGGCGACGGCAGCCCGAGATCTACGGCACGACGACCCACGCCGAGCTCGCCGCGCTCTGCGTGGGCTGGGGCGAGCCGCTCGGGCTCGCGGTCGACGTACGCCAGACCAACCACGAGGGCGTCCTGCTCGACTGGCTCAACGAGGCCGCCGACGAGGCCACTCCGGTGGTGCTCAACGCCGCGGCCTGGACCCACTACTCCTACGCCCTCCTCGACGCCTGCGCGCAGCTCAGCGCGCCGCTGGTCGAGGTCCACATCAGCGACCCCACCCAGCGCCCCGAGGTCTTCCGGCACACCTCCGTGGTCACCGCCCACGCCGCCGAGGTGGTCGCCGGACACGGCATCGACGGCTACCGGCTGGCCCTCGAGTCGCTCGCCCGGCTCACCCGACCCTGACGTCGAGACGGCTGCCGGGTGACGCCCCGGCGACTCCCGCGTGAACCGGACCGGAGTCCGCCGGGTACCTTGGGGCATGTTCCCGCGATTCTCACTCCCCGAAATCCCGGGCTTCTCGGCCCGTCCCGGCTCTGCCGGACCGCCCGGCGACAGCCCGTCCGAGCGTCTGTGACGGCGGCCGTCCGGCCCGGTGCGCCGGTCGCCGGACCGGCCCGTGGGGCCGTCCGCCTCGGGACCCAGCCGATGTCCGGGCTCGGTCCCGACGTCGAGGTGCCGTCCTACGACGTGGCGTCGTTGCGTCCCGGCATCGTGCACCTGGGCACCGGTGCCTTCCACCGGGCCCACCAGGCGGTCTACCTGCACGACCTCGCCCAGAGCGGCGTGTCCGACCGGTGGGGCGTGGTCGGCAGCAGCCTGCGGTCCCACACGACCGTACGCCGCCTGGCCCGCCAGGACGGCCTCTACTCGGTCACCGAGGTGGGGCGCGAGTCCCGCTCGGTGCGGGTGGTCGGCGTGCTGCGCGACCAGGTCGACGCGGTCGCGGACCCGGCGGCCCTCGTGCGCCGGATGGCCGACCCGCAGACCCAGGTCGTGACGCTCACCATCACCGCACCCGCCTACGCCGCCGCCGTCCCGACGCCGCCGGGCATCCCCGCGCCCTCGCCGGTCGACGCCTTCGACCTGGTCGTCGACGCGCTCGCTCGCCGTCGTCGGGCCGGGCGCGGGCCGTTCACCGTGATGTCGTGCGACAACCTGCCCGACAACGGCCGCGCCGCCCGGGCCTGTGTGCTCGCCGTCGCCGAGGCCCGCGACCCCCGGCTGGCCGCCTGGGTCGAGCGGCACGTCACCTTCCCCAGCACCATGGTCGACCGGATCACCCCGCCCTCCGACGCCGAGCACGGGGCGTGGCTGCGGCGCCGCCACGGCCTGATCGACGCGGCTCCGGTGGTCTGCGAGTCGTTCCGCCAGTGGGTTGTGGAGGACTCCTTCTGCGCCGAGCGGCCGCCGCTGGACGCCGTCGGGGTGCAGATGGTCGCCGATGCCCGCCCGTTCGTCGCGATGAAGACCAGCCTCCTCAACGCCAGCCACGTCGCCCTGGGCTTCCTCGGTGGCCGCGCCGGCCACGGCACGACGGCCGACGCGATGCGCGACCAGGTCCTCGCCGCGACGGTGTCGCGGATGATGCGGCTCGAGGTCACGCCGCTGCTCGCCCACGTGCCCGGCGTCGACCTCGACGCCTACGTCGCCGACCTCCTCGGTCGTTTCGCCAACCAGGCGCTGGCCGACCCGCTGGAGCGGTTGCGCGGCCGGGGGTCGGTCCGGGTCCTCAACTACCTCGCCCCTCCGCTGCGCCGCGCCGTGCACGCCGGCGCACCCCGCGCGGTGCTGACCGACACGCTCGCCGCCTGGATCGACCAGCTCGACCGCGACGCGGAGGCTCCCGAGGTGGCCACCGACCCGGCGGCCTCGACGCTGGTGCCCCTGGCGCGGGGCGCGGCCCACGACGTACGACCGTTCCTGGTGGCGGCCGGCCTCGGGGACCTCGCGGCGGTGCCGGCCTTCGTGGCCTCCGTGCAGCGGCGACTGACCACCGGGGAGGATCAGGCCCGTGCCGCTGCCTCCTAAGCCCCTGCCCACCCCGGTCCGGGCGCTGCTGTGCGACGCCGACGGCAACCTGTTCCCGTCCGAGGACCCCGCCTTCGACGCCTCGGTCGCGGTGACCAACCGGTTCCTCACGCGGCTCGGCGTCGACCTGCAGTACGACGCCGCGACGTTGCGCCGCGAGGCCCTGGGCCGCAACTTCCGCGCGCTCGCCGGCGACCTGGCCCGCGAGCACGGACGGCACCTGGACCCCACCGAGCTCGACGAGCAGGTCGACGAGGAGGCACGGGTGGTCACCGCCCACCTCGCCTCGGTGCTGCGCCCCGACGCCGCGGTGGGCGACGTCCTGCGCGGGCTCGCCGACCGGGTGCGGCTCGCCCTGGTGAGCTCCAGCGCCCTGGCCCGCCTCGACGCCTGCCTGCAGGCCACCGCCCTGGCCGACCTCTTCCCCGAGGCCGACCGCTTCAGTGCCCAGGACTCCCTCGAGGTCCCCACGAGCAAGCCCGACCCCGCGGTCTACGTCCTGGCCGCCCGGGTGCTGGGGGTCGAGCCGGCCGACGCGCTCGCGGTCGAGGACGCCACGGCTGGCGTGCTGTCCGCCGTCGGCGCCGGCATCCCGGTGATCGGCAACCTCGTGTTCGTGCCCGCCGACGAGCGGGCCACCCGGCGCGCCCAGCTGCTCGACGCCGGCGCCCACGCCGTGGTGGACGACTGGGCCGGTGTCCACGACCTCGTCACCACCTCGCTCACGACCCCGGGAGACCCGCGATGAGGATCGTCTACCAGAGCTTCGGCGGCCGCTACAGCGACAACCCCCGGGTGCTGTTCGAGGCCTTGCGCGACCGCCCCGACATCGAGCACGTGTGGCTGGGCGACCAGGGCCACCGGGCCGGGTTCCCCGACGACGTCGAGGTGGTCGACATCGCCGGACCCGACGCCCGCGCGACGCTGGAGTCCGCCGACCTGCTGATCGCCAACACCCACACCGAGGTCGACTGGGACAAGCCGTCCACGACGACCTACCTGCAGACCTGGCACGGCACGCCCCTCAAGCGCATCCACCGCGACGTCCTCTGGGCACCGCCGGGCCGGCTCGACCGGCTCGACCACGACGTCGCCCGGTGGGACCTGCTGCTGTCGCCCAACCCCGCCAGCACCCCCCGCTTCCGGCAGGCCTTCGGCTACGACGGCGAGGTCCTCGAGCACGGCTACCCACGCAACGACCTGCTCAGCAGCCCCGACGCCGCCGCCGTGCGTACCCGGGTCCGCGACGCCCTCGGGCTCGACGAGGCCTCGCGCGTGGTCCTCTACACACCGACCTGGCGGGACGACGAGACCTTCGCCGACGGTGCACCCGCCATCGCGCTGCCCCTCGACCTCGGGCTGTTCGCCGAGACGCTGGGGGAGAGCCACGACCTCCTGGTCCGGGCGCACTACATGGTGACCGCGCGAGCCGAGATCGCCGCGCACGACGGGGTGCACGACGTCTCGTGGTGGCCCGACGTCAGCGAGCTGTACGCCGCCGCCGACGTGCTCGTCACCGACTACTCCTCCACCATGTTCGACTTCGCCGTGACCGGTCGGCCGATCGTGCTCCTGGCCCACGACCTCGAGCGCTTCGAGGGCACCGTGCGCGGCTTCTACTTCGACCTCGTCTCGCAGGCGCCGGGCCCACTGGTGCGCACCAGCGAGGAGCTCGTCGAGGTGCTCGGCCGGCTCGACGCCGAGGTGGCGCGCCACGCCGACCAGTACGCACGGTTCCGCTCGACCTTCACCTCGCTCGAGGACGGGCACGCCACCGACCGGGTGCTGGCGCGCCTCGGCCTCTGAGCGCGGGCACCGAGCCCGGCACGGAACCCCAGCCGCCGCCACCTCGTCGTCCGGACAGCCACAGACGTGGCCGCACGGACGACCGGTGGACGACGGAGGCAGCGATGGAACAGCAGGTGACGGTCAGCGTCAAGGGGATCCTGGTGGCAGGGGTGGTGCTGCTCGCGCTGGCGGCGGCCTTCCTCGTCGGCCGCGACGGTACGACGGCCAGCGCCCAGGCCGCACCCGGCGACACGGTCGCGGCGGCCGACGACACGACCGACGACACGGGCACGGACGAGCCACGGACCCTGACCATGCGCGGCGAGGGCGAGGCCTCGGTCGTGCCCGACCAGGCATCGTTCGACGTGTCGGTGAAGGTCGAGCGCGACGACCTGCAGACCGCGCTCGACGACTCCAGCGCGGTGCTCGACCGCATCTTCGAGCGCCTTGAGGGACTCGACATCGCACGCAGCGACGTCGAGACGACCGGCCTGCAGATGACGCCGGTCTACGACCGCGTGAAGGGTCAGCCCCCGGTGCTCCGGGGCTACCGGGTCGACCAGTCGGTCGCCGTGCTGGTCAAGCGCCTGGGCCGGACCGGCCAGGCGATCACGACGACGGTCGCGGCCGGCGGCAACGCCGTGCGCGTCGGCGACATCCAGCTGCGGGTCGGCGACCCCGAGGCGGCGATGGCCAAGGCCCGGGCCAAGGCGGTGGAGGTCGCGACCGCCAAGGCTCGGCAGTACGCCGAGGCGACCGGCCAGGAGCTGGGCGACGTGGAGACCCTGGTCGAGGTCGGACCGGAGGCCTACGAGAGCCAGGTCCAGAGGTCGTCCGGCTACCGGCTGACCTACGCCGCCGACGCGCTGAGCAGCGTGCCGATCCGGGCCGGACGCTCGGACCTGTCCGTCACGGTGAAGGTCGTGTGGCGCCTGGGCTGAGGGCTGGGGTCAGCGCTTCTCGCAGGCGATCTTGTCCTTGTCGCGGTCGCTCTTGGTGTTGGCGTTGTAGAGCGCGGTGCTGACCTTGAAGTTGGTGACCGGCTTGCCGGACGTCTTGTCCCGGGCGCCCGGCTTGCCGACACCGTGCGGGTAGTCGCGGTGCATCGCGTCGCAGTTCTTGTAGGTCTTGGCGGCGGCCTCGGCCGGCCCGGCCGCGATCGGGGCGACGACGAGCAGGGCGGCGGCGACGGTGGTCACCAGGGCGGCCATGGGGCGCGCGGTCTTGACGTTCTTCATGTGGGGTCCCTCCCTTGGAACGACCCCCAGTGTGTGGCCAGACGCACCGCCGCCGCTGGCAATCGCTGAGATCCGGTCCGGGCGGATAGACTCCTGCGCTGTTGCCCGGGCGCCTGAGATGTCGGTGCCGGCGACCGACAGAACTCCCGTGACATCTCCCGACGACGAAGGCTGACCTGCGCGCATGGCTACCACCAACGACCTCAAGAACGGCATGGTCCTCAACATCGAGGGCCAGCTCTGGGCCGTCATCGAGTTCCAGCACGTCAAGCCGGGCAAGGGCCCCGCCTTCGTGCGGACCAAGCTCAAGAACGTCGAGTCCAACAAGACCGTCGACAAGACGTTCAACGCCGGCACCAAGGTCGAGACCGCGACGGTCGACCGCTCGACGATGCAGTACCTCTACAACGACGGCTCGTCCTTCGTCTTCATGGACACCGGCAACTACGAGCAGCTCGAGATCGCCCCCGAGATCGTCGGCGGCAACGCCAACTTCCTGCTCGAGAACCAGGAGGCCGTGGTCGCCACCAACGAGGGCCGCGTGCTCTTCATCGAGCTGCCCGCCTCCGTCGAGCTCCTGGTGACCTTCACCGAGCCCGGCCTCGCCGGCGACAGCGCCACCGGTCGCACCAAGCCCGCGACGCTCGAGACCGGTCACGAGATCCAGGTGCCGCTGTTCATCAACCAGGGCGAGAAGGTCAAGGTCGACACCCGCGACTCGTCCTACATGGGTCGCGTCAAGTCGTGACCCCGTTCTCGAGCCCGTCCGTGGGCCCCGCCTGATGGGGGCCCGCTCCAAGGCCCGCAAGCGCGCCCTCGACGTGCTCTACTCCGCCGACCTGCGCGGCGAGTCGCCGACCGAGGCGCTCGAGCGCGTCATCGACGCCGGTGACGGCCCGCCCAACGACTACACCCTGACCCTGGTGCGTGGCGTCGCGGCCGAGGTCGTGCGCATCGACGGCCTGCTCGACCAGTACTCCACCGGCTGGAGCCTCGACCGGATGCCGGCCGTCGACCGCAACGTGCTGCGCCTGGGGGTCTGGGAGATGCTCTACGCCGACGACGTCCCGGGCACCGTGGCGGTGACCGAGGCGATGGCGCTGGTCCAGGACCTGTCGACCGACGAGTCCCCGACCTTCGTCAACGGCGTCCTGGGCGCCATCCAGCGGGCTCACCCCGCCGACGACTGACCTCCGGCTCGTCGGTCCGACATGCTGGACCCATGCCTGACACCTACGACGTCGTCGTCATCGGACTCGGACCCGGCGGGGAGGCCCTCGCCACCGGCGCCGCCCAGGCGGGCCTGAAGGTCCTCGCCGTCGACAAGCACCTCGTCGGCGGCGAGTGCCCCTACTACGGCTGCATCCCGTCGAAGATGATGGTGCGCGCGGCCGACACCCTCGCCGAGGCCGGCCGCGCCGCCGTCCTCGCGGGCGACGTGAGCGTCACCGCGAGCTGGGCGCCGGTCGCGCGCCGGGTCAGCGAGGAGGCCACCTCCGGGTGGGACGACACCATCGCCGTACGCCGCCTCGAGGACGCCGGCGCCGAGGTCCAGCACGGCGTCGCCCGGCTCGACGGACCCGGTCGGGTCACCGTCGAGCTGCCCGACGGCTCGACGCGCACCGTCGTCGCGGAGCGCGGCGTCGTGCTCAACCCGGGCACGCGGCCCGCCGCTCCGCCGGTCGAGGGGCTCGACGGGACGCCGTACTGGACCAACCGCGACGCCCTGCGCGCCGACACCCTGCCGGGCTCGATCGTCGTGCTCGGCGGCGGCCCGATCGGCTGCGAGCTGGCCCAGGTGTTCGCGCGGTTCGGGGTGCGGGTCACGATCGTGCAGCACGGCGACCGGCTCGTGCCGGCCAGCGAGCCCGAGGCGTCGGCGATCCTGCAGGACGTCCTGGTCGCCGAGGGCATCCGCGTCCTGACCTCGGCCGAGACGAGCCGGGTGACCTACGCCGACGGCGCGTTCACGCTGACGATCGACGGCGAGGACGTCGTCACCGACAAGCTGCTGGTGGCTGCGGGCCGCACCCCCAACCTCGACGACCTCGGCCTCGAGACCGTCGGGCTCGACCCGTCCGCGCGCCGGCTCGACGTCGACGACCGCTTGCGGGTCGAGGGCGTCGACGGCCTGTGGGCGATCGGTGACGTGACGGGCCGGGGCGCGTTCACCCACGTGTCGATGTACCAGTCGGGCATCGCCCAGCGCGACCTGCTCGGCCAGGACGGGTCGCCCGCCGACTACCACGCACTGCCCCACGTCACCTTCACCGATCCCGAGGTCGCCGGCGTCGGCCTGACCGAGCAGCAGGCCCGCGACGCCGGGCTGAGCGTCCGGGTGGGCAGCACCCCGCTCGAGCAGTCCTCGCGCGGCTTCACCCATGGTCCCGGCGCCCGGGGCCTGGTCAAGGTCGTCGAGGACGCCGATCGTGGGGTGCTCGTCGGCGCGACCGTCGTCGGGCCGGCCGGCGGCGAGATCCTCGGGCTGCTGGCCCTGGCCGTGCACGCCGCCGTACCGGTCGCCATGATGCGCACCATGATCTACGCCTACCCGACCTTCCACCGGGCGATCGAGACCGCGATCGGGGACCTGTCGTGAGCACCCCCGGCAACACGGCCGACAACGCCGCGCGCCAGGTCGACGACAGCGACTGGCTCGACCGGGCCGCCTCGGCGGGGCTGGTCGCGTTCGGTGTCGTCCACCTGATCATCGGGTGGCTCGCCGTCCAGCTCGCCCTCGGCGACCGGGAGTCCTCGGCCGACAGCGAGGGGGCGCTCCAGCAGCTGCAGGAGCAGCCGCTCGGCACCGCCCTGGTCTGGGCCGTCGGCATCGGCATGGTGCTGCTGGTCGTCTGGAAGGGCCTGGACGCCGCCGTCGGCTACCGCGAGGAGACCGACGACAAGAAGCGGCTGCGCAAGCGCGTCGTCGCGGCCGGCAAGGCCGTCCTGTACGCCGTGATCGCGGTCAGCGCCTTCCGCGTCGCGTCGGGCTCCGGCTCGGGTGGCGGTTCCAAGGACGGCACCGACTCGACCACCGCGAAGGTGATGGACCTGCCCGGGGGGCAGATCCTCGTGGGTGCGGCCGGGCTGGCGGTCATCGGCGTCGGGATCGCCCTGCTGGTGATCGCCTGGAAGGAGTCCTACCTGAAGAAGCTCGACGGCGAGGGCCGCAGCGGCGACACGGGCACCGCCTACCGGGTGCTCGGCCGGGTCGGGCACGTCGCCAAGGGCATCGCCCTGGGGGTGGTCGGCGGCCTGTTCGTCTACGCCGCCGTCACCCACGAGGCCGACAAGTCCGGCGGGCTCGACGAGGCACTGCGCACCGTGCTCGAGCAGCCCTACGGGCCGGTGCTGCTGACGTTGATGGGCCTCGGGTTCGCGGCCTACGGGCTGTTCTGCTTCGCCTGGGCCCGTCACCTCGACCGCTGAACGGGCGGGCTGCCCGGACCGGGAGCTCCGGACCGGAGTTTCCGTCGTCGGCACGTGGGCACGTGTCTCCCGACGGCGCGCTGGTCATAGAGTCACCGCGTCGTGACACCGTTCTCGAGGAGGCCTCATGACCCACCCGCCCACCGACGACCCGGGCGAGACCGAGGCGACCGCCACCAGCGACCGGCTCTACACCCCCGAGGAGCTCGAGGCCTACGCGCGCCAGCAGGTGGCGCCGGCCCCCGCTGCCCCGGCTGGGCCGCCCGCGTCGACCCCGCCCGCGGTCAACCCCTCGGACGCGCTCGCCCAGCAGCTCCACGACCCGCTGGGTGACCCGTGGCCGACCCAGGTCGTCCCCCCGGCTGGACCGGCTGGACCGGCTGCTCCTCCCGTGGTCGGCCAGGCCCCGAGCGCCCCCGCGGGTCCGCCCCCGAGCGGCCCCCCGCCGTCCGCAGCCCCGTCTCTAGCGCCGTCTGCGCCGCCGGCTGCCGCCGTACCGCCGAGCGCGCCTCCCGTGGCCGCGTTCGCGCCGCCGCCCGTCGCCGTGCCCCCGGCTGCCGCACCGCCGACTGCTGCACCCCCCGTCGCAGCGCCGGTCACGCCGCCCGCGGCCGGGCCGGTGCCGCCCAGTGCCCCGCCCAGTGCCCCGTCCGGTGCTCCGCCGGTCGGGCCCCCGCCGGCCTCGGCACCGGCGAGCGAGCCGCAGGCCGAGCCGCGGCGGTTCATGACCGCGACCGACTTCCTCGACCGCCGTGACAGCGAGCAGGAGCTCGGCCCGGCGACGTGGGGCTGGCGCGGGCGCGTCCGCCGTTGGTCCGGCGGCACGATCAAGCCGTCCATGGGCCCCAAGGAGGTCGCCTACGAGACCGACCGCGCGGCGATCCAGCGCGACTTCGACGGCCCGCGGACGATCGTGTTCATCAACCCCAAGGGCGGCGCCGCGAAGACGACCGGCGTGCTGGCGACCGGCTACACCTTCGGCACCGTCCGAGGTGGCGGCGTGGTCGCGTGGGACAACAACGAGACCCGCGGGACCCTCGGCATCCGGGGCACCCGCAGCTCGCACCGCAACACCACGCGTGAGCTCCTCGAGGACCTCGGCCGGTTCAAGGACGTCTACCAGTCGCGGATCGGTGACCTGGGCGCGTTCGTGCGCTCGCAGGGCGACGCCCACTTCGACGTGCTGGCCTCCGACGAGCGCCCCGACGTCACCGGGATGATCCACGCCGACGACTTCAAGGAGGTCCACGCCCTCCTCGAGCGGTTCTACCGGATCATCCTGGTCGACACCGGCAACAACATGCGGGCCGAGAACTGGCTCGCGGCCGCCGAGGCCGCCGACCTGCTCGTGGTGACCAGCACCGTGCGCGAGGACACCGGCTACAGCGGGCTCTGGATGCTCGACGCCCTGCAGGACGCCGGCCTGACCGACCTGAAGCGCAAGTGCGTCACGGTGCTGTCCGACCCGTCGCCGCAGGTCGACAACAAGCTGGCGCACGACCTGGTGCAGGTCTACGAGCAGCGGACCCGTGCGGTCTACCGGGTGCCCTACGACCCGGTCCTGGTGGCCGGAGGCGTGGTGCCCTACGCCCAGCTGTCCGAGGAGACCCGGATGTCATGGCTCAAGGCGTGTGCCGGCATGGCCGAGGGCCTCTGACCGACGCGCCGCCGAACATGACAGTGACTTCGATCTTGACAGTGACTTACGTCACTGGCTGAATCGCTCGTCATGACGACGCAGCGGATCAAGGTCATCCAGTGGGCGACCGGCGGGGTGGGCAAGGCCGCGATCCAGGGCGTGGTCGCCCACCCCGACCTGGAGCTGGTGGGCGCGTGGGTCCACAGCGCCGACAAGCACGGCCAGGACGTCGGCACGCTCGCCGGCCTCGACCCGGTCGGCGTGCTGGCGACCACCAGCGTCGAGGAGGTGCTGGCGACCGACGCCGACGTCGTCGTCTACAGCCCGCTCGTGCCCGACGAGACCCAGGTCGTCGCCCTGCTGCGCAGCGGCAAGAACGTCGTGACGCCGGTCGGGTGGATCTATCCCGACCTGGAGCGCAGCGGCGCGATCCTGGACGCCTGCCGCGAGGGCGGTACGACGCTGCACGGCACGGGCATCCACCCTGGCGGCATCACCGAGCGCTTCCCGCTGACGGTCTCGGCGCTGACCGCGAGCATCACGCACGTGCGCTCGGAGGAGTTCAGCGACATCCGTACCTACGACGCCCCCGACGTCGTGCGTCACATCATGGGCTTCGGTGTCAGCCCCGAGCAGGCGATGTCCGGGCCGATCGTCGGCCTGCTCGGCGCTGGCTTCAAGGCCTCGGTCCGGATGATCGTGGCCGAGCTGGGCTTCGCGGTGGATCCCGAGATCGAGACGGTGCAGGAGATCGCGGTCGCCACCGCCCCGATCGAGGCGCCGATCGGTGTCGTCGAGCCGGGACAGGTGGCTGCGCGCCGCTTCCACTGGCGCGCCACCGTCGACGGCGTCCCGGTCGTCACCGCCACCGTCAACTGGCTGATGGGGGAGGAGCACCTCGACCCGGCGTGGGAGTTCGGCCCCGAGGGCGAGCGGTTCGAGGTCGAGGTCACCGGCGACCCCGACGTCAAGGTCACCTTCAAGGGCCTGCAACCAGCCAGCATCGAGGAGGGGCTGGTCCGCAACCCCGGGGTCGTGGTCACCGCCAACCACTGCGTCAGCGCCATCCCGTACGTCGTCGCGGCCCAGCCGGGCATCGCCACCTACCTCGACCTGCCGCTGCTCGCCGGCCGCGCGGCGCCGCACCTCGGGCGCGCGCGGTGATCCTCGACAGCTTCCGGCTCGACGGCATGGTCGCCGTGGTCACCGGCGCCGGGCAGGGCATCGGTCGCGGCATCGCGATCGGGCTCGCCGAGGCCGGCGCCGACGTCGTCGTCGGGGCCCGCACGCGGACCGACCTCGACGAGGTCGTGTCGCGGATCGAGGAGACCGGCCGCCGCGGGCTCGCGGTGGTGACCGACGTGCTGGTCGCCGGCGACCGCGAGCGCCTGATCGAGGCGGCCGTGGCGACGTACGGCCGGCTGGACGTGCTGGTCAACAACGCGGGTGGCAGCCGACCACGGCCCGCGATGGCGACCTCGGAGCGGTTCTTCGACATGGCGATGAAGTTCAACGTCACCCAGCCGTTCCTGATGAGCCAGCTCGCCGCCCGCGCGATGGTCGACACCGCGGGCACCGGCGCGATCGTCAACGTGTCCTCGCGCTCCTCCGACATGGTGCTGAGCTCCTTCGTCGCCTACGGCGCAGGCAAGGCCGCGCTCAACCAGATGACCCGCAACCTCGCCGTCGAGCTCGCGCCGCGGGTCCGCGTCAACGCCATCGGCGTCGGGGGCGTGGCCACCCGGGGCCTCGAGGTGGTGCTGACCGACGACGCGCTGCGGGCCCAGTTCGAGGCCAACACGCCGATGGGCCGCCCGGGACGGCCGGACGACGTCGCGTGCGCCGCGCTCTACCTGGCATCGCCGGCGTCGTCGTGGGTCACGGGCAAGCTGCTGCACGTCGACGGGGGCTGCGAGCGGCCGGCGATCGACGTGCCCGTGCCGCCGCTGGAGCCGTCGGCCGGATGAGGTCTCGATGAGCGGGCTGCGGGAGAGGCGCCGGGTCGAGCTGCGCGAGCGGATCGACCGGGTCGCGCTCGAGCTCTTCGCCCGCGACGGCTACGAGGCGGTGACGGTCGAGGCGATCGCGGCCGAGGTCGGGGTGTCGCTCAGCACCCTGTTCCGGCACGTGGCGAGCAAGGAGGACCTCCTGGTGGGGGTCGTCCGCACCGGGCGCGCCGCCATCGTCCGGGCCTTCGCGGAGCGCCCGGCCGACGAGCCCGTCGGCGACGGGCTCGTCGCGGCGATCCTGCACCGCACCGAGCAGTTCGCCGACGAGACGACCGTGATCGACCTGTGGCGCCGCGCGATGGCGTCGGCCCCGGCCCGCGTGCGTCGGGCCTCACTGCTCGACGCCGCCGAGCGGGCCGAGCTGGTGGCGCTGGTGGGGGAGCGGCTCGGGGTCGACCCGGCGGTCGACGTACGGCCCGGGGCGCTGGTGGCCGGCCGCCTCGCGGCGGCCGAGCACGCCTACGAGCACTGGCTGGAGCACGAGCCCGACCGGAGCCTGCACGAGCTGACCCGGCAGGCGCTGGGCTGAACGACGCACCGCCCCGGCTCGTCGTCGACGCTCCGGTGCGGTCGTCACGGAATCCCTCGGCGCCCGCACCGGTTACGGCTCACATGCGCGCAGTCGTCTACACCGACAACGGTCCCTCCTCCGTCCTGCACCTCGTCGACCTGCCCGACCCGACCCCGGGTCCCGGCGAGGTCGTCGTCCGCCTGGTGCGCGCGGGGGTGAACCCGACCGACTGGAAGTTCCGGGCCGGGATGATGCCCAAGGTCCACGAGCAGGTCTCGCCCGGTCAGGACGGCGCCGGCACGGTCGAGGCCGTCGGCGCAGGCGTGGACACCCTCGCGGTCGGCGACCGGGTGTGGGTGGCGATGGCCCAGCACGGCCGACCGATCGGCACCGCCGCCGAGCTCACCGTGCAGCCCGCCGCCCACGTCTCCCCGCTGCCCGACGCGGCGTCGTACGACGTCGGCGCGAGCCTGGGGGTGCCGGCCCTCACCGCGCACCGGGCGCTGTCGTTCGCCACAGCCGACGGGCGGGTCGCCCCCGGGTCGCTGGCCAGCCGCACCGTCCTCGTCGCGGGCGGTGCCGGGGCTGTCGGCAACGCCGCGATCCAGCTCGCGGTCTGGGCCGGGGCCACCGTCGTCACGACCGTCAGCAGCGACGCCAAGGGCGACCTGGCGCGGGCCGCCGGGGCCCATCACGTGATCGACTACACCAGCGCGGACGTTGCGGCGCGGGTGCGCGAGATCGCCCCGGACGGCGTCGACCTGGTCGTCGAGGTGGCGCCGGCCCAGAACCTCGCTCTCGACCTCGAGGTCGTCGCCAACCTCGGCACGATCGCGTTCTACGCCAACAACGGCGGCGACGAGGTCACGATGCCGCTGCGGCCGAGCTTCTCCAAGAACGTGCGGCTGCAGGGGATCCTGCTCTACACCGTCGGGGAGGAGGCCCTGCGGATCGGGGCCGAGGACGTCACCGCAGCCGTCACCGACGGGGCGCTCGGCGTGGGGGAGGAGCGCGGCGTGCCGCTGCACCACTTCGCGCTCGAGGAGACCGCGGCGGCCCACGACGCGGTCGAGGGCGGGGCCGTCGGCAAGGTCCTCATCGACCTCGCGTAACCCTGCGCCACCCACTCGTCACTTGCTCGCGCTACTTGGTCGCGCCCCAGCCGTGCCAGCGCTCGACGACGATCCGGGCGCTGGTGCGCGGGCTCTCGCGGTCGGGGTAGGGCCGGTCCGCGTAGTGGGTGCTGAGCCGGTCGATGTCGACGAGGCCCTCGTCGGCGACCAGCCCCTCTATGCGACCCACGATCGAGACGTGGGTGTACCAGTCGTCGGCGTCGGTCACCGTCAGCGAGACCCGGGGGTCGCGACGCAGGTGCTGCAGCCGGACCCGGGTGTCGTCCATGTTGACCAGCACCCGGTCGTCGTCCTCGAGCAGGTACCACGTCGCCACCGTCACCGGCGCACCGTCGGAGCGCAGCGTCGCGATGACCGCCGGGTTGGGCTTCAGCAGCAGGGCGCGGACGTCGTCGCGGAACGGGAGCGAGGGCATGCCCCGACCCTACGCAGCCCCCGCCCGACCCGGCGTAGGTCCGGCGTAGGTCGGCGTATGTCGGGCCATGTCGGGGCCGGGGCGGCGCTGCTAGGGTCGGCGGCGATCGACATCCTTTAACGAGCCGTCCCGAGAGGCGGAGAAGGAGGTCCTGGGCCACGTGTCCGCGCCACCCCCCGAGCCCCCCGCAGCCTCCGCTGCAGCCTCAGTTTCGGAGCCCCAGCACGAGCCCGAGGGCCGCGTCGTCCTCGACGCCCGTGACATCGCCCGGGCGCTGACCCGCATCGCGCACGAGCTCCTCGAGCGCAACAAAGGTGCGAGCGACCTGGTGCTGCTCGGCATCCCGAGTCGCGGTGTCCCGCTCGCGCGACGGATCGCGGCGCGGATCAAGGACGTCGAGGGCGTGGACGTGCCGGTTGGCGCGCTCGACGTGACGATGTACCGCGACGACCTGCGTCGGCAGCCGGCCCGCAGCCCGCACCCCACCGACGTACCCCCCGGCGGCGTCGACGGACGCACCGTCGTCCTGGTCGACGACGTCCTCTACTCCGGGCGCACGGTGCGCTCGGCGCTCGACGCGCTCAACGACCTGGGCCGCCCCGGCGTGGTCCGCCTCGCGGTGCTCGTCGACCGCGGCCACCGCGAGCTGCCGATCCGCGCCGACCACGTCGGCAAGAACCTCCCCAGCGCCCACACCGAGCGCGTGATGGTCCGCCTCGCGGACGAGGACGGCGTCGAAGGGGTGTGGATCTCGTAATGCGCAAGCACCTGCTCTCCATCGACGACGTCAGCGCCGACGACGCGGTCACCCTGTTCGCGACCGCGGCCGAGATGCACGACGTCCAGAGCCGTCAGGTCAAGAAGCTGCCGGCCCTGCGCGGTCGCACGATCATCAACCTGTTCTTCGAGGACTCCACCCGCACCCGGTCGAGCTTCGAGATCGCCGGCAAGTGGCTCAGTGCCGACACGATCAACATCGCCGCCAAGGGCAGCTCGGCCAGCAAGGGCGAGAGCCTGCGCGACACCGTGCTGACCATCGCCGCCATGGGTGTCGACGCCCTGGTGATGCGCCACCCCGCGAGCGGCGCGGCGCTCCAGGTCAGCCAGTGGATCGACGCCGCGGTCATCAACGCCGGCGACGGCACCCACGAGCACCCCACGCAGGCACTCCTCGACGCCTACACGCTGCAGCGCCGCCTCGGCGGGCCCGGCTCCCTCGAGGGCAAGCGCATCGCGATCGTCGGCGACCTCACCCACAGCCGGGTCTTCCGCAGCAACGTGCTGCTGCTGACCAAGCTGGGGGCGTCGGTCACGGTCGTGGCCCCGCCGACCCTGATGCCGAGCGGCGTCGGGTCGTGGTCGCGGGAGGCCGGGTTCGCGACGTCGTACGACCTCGACGAGGTGCTGCCCACGGCCGACGCCGTGATGATGCTGCGCGTCCAGCGCGAGCGGATGACCGGCGGCTACTTCCCGAGCGCCCGCGAGTACACCGTCGGCTACGGCCTGACCCGCGACCGGCTGCGGCTGCTCGGGCCCGACGTCCCGATCTGCCACCCCGGACCCATGAACCGCGGCCTCGAGATCGCCGCAGACGCCGCCGACGCCGCCCAGTCGGCCGTGCTCGAGCAGGTCTCGGCCGGGGTCGCGATCCGGATGGCGATCCTCTACCACCTCCTGGCGGGAGACGAAGCATGAGCGAGACGACCCTGGTCAAGGGCGCAAGCCTGTACGGCGACCGCACGGCCGACCTGTTGCTGCGCGACGGCGTGATCGCCGAGATCGGCTCGATCTCCACACCCGACGGTGCGCGGATCGTCGACGCCGACGGGCTAATCGCGCTGCCCGGCCTCGTCGACCTCCACACCCACCTGCGCGAGCCCGGCCGCGAGGACGCCGAGACGATCCTGACCGGATCACGGGCCGCGGCCGTGGGCGGCTACACCGCCGTCCTGGCCATGGCCAACACCTCGCCGGTCACCGACACCGCCGAGGCCGCCGAACGCGTCCACGACCTGGGGCGTGCGGCCGGGCTGGTCGACGTCCACCCCGTCGGCGCCGTCACCGGCGGGCTCGGCGGCGAGGAGCTCGCCGAGCTCGGGCTGATGCACCGCTCGCGTGCCCGGGTGTCGGTCTTCTCCGACGACGGCAGGTGCGTCGCCGACGCCCGGGTGATGCGTCGCGCGCTCGAGTACGTCAAGGCGTTCGGCGGGGTCGTCAGCCAGCACGCGCAGGACCCGTCGCTGGCCGGGCCGACCTCGTGCTGCCACGAGGGCGAGCTGTCCGGGCGCCTCGGGCTGCCCGGCTGGCCCGGGATCGCCGAGGAGGTCGTCGTCGCGCGCGACGTCATGCTCGCGCGCCACACGGGATCGCGGGTGCACGTCGCGCACGCCTCGACCGCCGGCACCGTCGAGGTGCTGCGCTGGGCCAAGTCCCTCGGCATCGAGGTGACCGCCGAGGTCACCCCCCACCACCTGCTGCTGACCACCGACCTGCTCGCCGGCTACGACCCGACCTACAAGGTCAACCCGCCGCTGCGCCCCCAGGAGGACGTCGACGCCCTGCGCGCCGCGCTCGCCGACGGCACCATCGACGCCGTCGCCACCGACCACGCCCCGCACGCGCGCCACGACAAGGAACACGCGTTCGTCGACGCGGCGTTCGGGATGCTCGGCCTCGAGACCGCGCTGCCGGTGGTCGCCTCGGTGATGGTGTCCTCGGGACTGATGACCTGGGCCGAGGTGGCCCGGGTGATGTCGTCGACGCCCGCCGCGATCGCGGGTCTCGGGTCGCAGGGCCGTCCGCTCGAGGTCGGCCAACCGGCCAACCTGGTGCTGGTCGACCCGGCCGCCACGCTCGTCGTCGACCGCGAGCGCTCGGTCTCCCTGTCGCGCAACAACCCCTGGCACGGCCGCACCCTCGGCGCGAGCGTCGTCGCGACGTTCCTGCGCGGAAGACCCACGGTGCTCGGTGGCGAGCTCACCGAGCCGTGACCGGGCTCGTCGCCGAGGAGCGGTGAGTCAGCGACCCGGATTCCGACGAGGCTGGTCGCCACGGCACCGCTCCTCCGGGGCGCGGCCGGCCGGCGGTGCCCCAGCGACCGATCACGTCGTGACATCGGTCGCCAGCTCACCGCCGCCCGGGCCAGGGCCCACGTGACCCCCCTCCAGCGGCTCCTGGCCCACCCGCCCGACCTGCCCGTCGCGGCCGGTCTCGGCGAGGTGGCGGACGCCGTCCGCGCGCGTGGGGTGGTGGTCGTCCAGGCACCGCCGGGCTCGGGCAAGACCACGCTGGTCCCGCCCGCCGTCGCCATGGCGACGGGTGGTCGTGTCGTGGTCACCCAGCCGCGCCGGATCGCGGCGCGCGCGGCGGCGTACCGGCTGGCCTCGCTGCTGAGCGAGCCGGTCGGGCAGACGGTCGGGTTCACGGTGCGCGGCGAGAGCCGCACCAGCGACGCGACGCGGGTCGAGATGGTGACCACGGGCGTCCTGCTCCGGCGGCTGCAGCGCGACCCCGAGCTCGCCGGCACCGCCGCGGTGGTGCTCGACGAGGTGCACGAGCGGCAGGTCGAGGCCGACCTGGTGCTCGCGCTGCTCGTCGACGTACGGCGCCACCTGCGCGACGACCTCGTCGTCGTCGCGATGTCGGCGACCGTCGAGGCCGAGCGCACCGCCGGCGTCCTCGACGCCGACCGACCGGCCCCGGTCGTCGACGTGCCGGGCTCGCTGCACCCGGTCGCCCGCCACTGGAGCCCGCCGCCACCCGGCGTGCTCCCACGTGACGAGCGCGGGGTGACGCCGGCGTTCCTCGACCACGTCGCGGCGACGACCCGCCGGGCGCTGGCCGAGCAGCCCGGCGACGTGCTGGTGTTCCTGCCCGGCGTCGGCGAGGTGGGCGGCGTCGTACGACGCCTCGGCGGCCCGGGAGCCGCCGACCTCGACGTCCTCGAGCTGCACGGGCGCCTGGACGCCCGCGACCAGGACCGCGCGCTGACGCCCGGCGCACGACGGCGCGTCGTCGTCTCGACGGCCGTCGCCGAGTCGTCCCTCACGGTCCCCGGCGTCCGCTCGGTCGTCGACGCCGGGCTCGCGCGCCGGCCCCAGACCGACCACGCCCGCGGACTCGCGGGCCTGGTCACCGTGCGCGTGAGCAAGGCCGGTGCCGACCAGCGCGCCGGTCGCGCGGGCCGCGAGGCCCCCGGCGCGGTCTACCGTTGCTGGTCCGAGACCGACCACGCCCACCTGGCCGACCACCCCGAGCCCGAGGTCGTCACGGCCGACCTCACGTCGTTCGCCCTGGAGCTGGCGGCCTGGGGGAGTCCCGACGGTGCCGGGCTCGCGCTGCTCGACCAGCCGCCGGGCCCCGCCATGACCGCGGCCCGCGAGACCCTCCGCACCCTCGGCGCCGTCGACGACGACGGCGCCGTGACCGGCCGCGGTCGCGCCATCGCCCGGGTGCCGGCCGACCCGCGCCTGGCCCGCGCCCTGCTCGACGGCGCGGTCGCCGTCGGCAGCCGGCGGGCCGCCGAGGTCGTCGCCCTCATCGGCGAGGACGTCCGCGCCCCCGGCGCCGACCTCGCCGCCGCGCTGCGCGAGGCCCGCCGCAACAACCGCCCCTGGCGGGCCGCCGCCCGCCGCCTCGAGGGGCACGTGCCGGCCGGCGCCGGCGAGCCCGGCGCGGGCGACGACCTCGCCGTGGGGCTCGTCGTGGCCCTGGCGTTCCCCGGACGCCTGGCCCGGCTGCGACCCGGCGGGGCGTCGTACGCGACCGTGGGCGGGACCGGCGCGGTCCTGGCCCCCGGCTCCCCGCTCGCCGGTACGCCGTGGCTGGCGGTCGCCGACGCCGACCGGCGCCCCGGGCAGCGGGACGCCACGATCCGAGCCGCCGCCCCGGTCGACGAGGCCACGGCGCTGGAGGCCGCGGCTGCGCTGTGGCACGAGGCCGACGTCGTCACCTGGAGCAACGGCCGCATCAGCGCACGGCGGGTCACCCGGCTCGGCAGCATCGAGCTGTCCTCGGCCCCGCTGGCCCACCCCGACCCGGCCGACGTCGCCACGGCCGTCGCCGACGCGCTGCGCCGCGACGGGCTCGGCGTCCTGCGCTGGACCCCCTCGGCGACCGCGCTGCGCGCGCGCCTGGCCTTCCTGCACCGCGCGATCGGTGCCCCCTGGCCCGACGTCTCCGACGACGCGCTGCTCGACCGGGCCGCCGACTGGCTCGACGGCAGCGACCCCCGACGCCTCGACCTCACCCAGGCCATCCGCCGGCTGCTGCCCTGGCCGGAGGCGGCGCGCCTCGACGAGCTCGCGCCCGAGCGGCTCACCGTCCCGAGCGGGTCGACGGTCGCCCTCGACTACGGCGCCGACCAGCCCGTGCTCGCCGTACGCCTGCAGGAGGTCTTCGGCTGGACCGCCACGCCCCGCCTCGCCGACGGCCGGGTCCCGGTCCTGCTCCACCTGCTGTCACCGGCCCGGCGACCGGCCGCCGTCACCGCCGACCTGGCGTCGTTCTGGGCCACCGGCTACGCCGCCGTGCGGGCCGACCTGCGCGGGCGCTACCCCAAGCACGCCTGGCCCGAGGACCCGCTGTCCGCGGCGCCGTCCCGGGGCCCCGCGAGGCGTCCGCGCTGATAACATCCCGACTGCTCGAACATCCTTTAACGATCCGTCCTGTGAGGCGGAGAAGGAGGTACGGCGTGCCCGTGCATGCACCCGCGATCCTGGTCCTCGAGGACGGTCGCACCTTTCGTGGCGACAGCTACGGCGCCGAGGGCGAGACCTTCGGCGAGGCGGTCTTCAACACCGGCATGACCGGCTACCAGGAGACGCTCACCGATCCGTCCTACCACCGCCAGGTGGTGGTGATGACGGCTCCCCACGTCGGCAACACCGGCGTCAACGACGAGGACCCTGAGTCCTCCCGCGTCTGGGTGGCGGGCTACGTCGTGCGCGACCCCGCCCGGGTCCCCTCGAGCTGGCGGTCGGTCCGCACCCTCGACGACGAGCTGCGCGCCCAGGGCGTCGTCGGCATCTCCGGCGTCGACACCCGTGCGCTCACCCGCCACCTGCGTGAGCGGGGCGCGATGCGCGTCGGCATCTCCTCGACCGAGACCGACCCGGCCGCGCTCCTCGAGCGCGTCCTCTCCGCAGGCGAGATGGCCGGCAGCGAGCTGGCCAGCGAGGTCTCGACGCCGTCGACCTACGTCGTGCCGGCGCTCGGCGACAAGCGGTTCACCGTCGTCGCCCTCGACCTCGGCATCAAGACGATGACGCCCCACCGGATGGCCGAGCGTGGGATCGAGGTCCACGTCGTGCCCGCCACGGCGACCCTCGACGAGATCACCGCTCTCCAGCCCGACGGGCTGTTCTACTCCAACGGGCCCGGCGACCCGGCCGCGACGACCCACCAGGTCGAGGTGCTCCAGGGCGCCCTGGCCCGGGGCCTGCCCTACTTCGGCATCTGCTTCGGCAACCAGCTCTTCGGTCGTGCCCTCGGCTTCGACACCTTCAAGCTCAAGTACGGCCACCGCGGCATCAACCAGCCCGTCATGGACCGCACCACCGGCAAGGTCGAGGTGACCGCCCACAACCACGGCTTCGCCGTCGACGCGCCGCTCGACGGCCCGACGACCACGCCCTACGGCGTGGCGACCGTCAGCCACGTCTGCCTCAACGACGACGTCGTCGAGGGCCTCGAGCTGCGTGACGAGAGCGGTGCTCTCAAGAGCTTCTCCGTGCAATACCACCCCGAGGCGGCTGCCGGTCCGCACGACGCGGCCTACCTCTTCGACCGGTTCGTCGACCTGATGGGGTCCCGACAGGCTCGACCGACGACGGGCTCGGTGATCGAGCCTGTCGAGATCCCCTCGACCGACGTGGACGGGAAGGCTCTCTGATGCCCAAGCGCACCGACCTCAAGTCCGTGATGGTCATCGGCTCCGGGCCGATCGTCATCGGCCAGGCCTGCGAGTTCGACTACTCCGGCACCCAGGCCTGCCGGGTCCTCAAGGAGGAGGGCATCCGGGTCATCCTGGTCAACTCCAACCCGGCGACGATCATGACCGACCCCGAGTTCGCCGACGCGACCTACGTCGAGCCGATCACCCCCGAGTACGTCGAGAAGGTCATCGCCAAGGAGCGCCCCGACGCCCTGCTGCCCACCCTCGGCGGCCAGACGGCCCTCAACGCGGCCATCGCGCTGCACACCAACGGCGTGCTCGAGAAGTACGACGTCGAGATGATCGGCGCCAGCTTCGAGGCCATCCACCGCGGCGAGAACCGCGAGCTCTTCAACGCGATCGTCGCCAAGGTCGGCGGCGAGACCGCGCGCAGCCGCGTCTGCCACACCCTCGCCGACTGCGAGGCGGCCGTCGCCGAGCTCGGCTACCCGGCCGTCGTACGCCCGTCGTTCACCATGGGCGGCACCGGCTCGGGCATCGCCTACAGCGAGCACGACCTGGCCCGGATCGCCGGTGCCGGCCTGGCCGCGAGCCCGACCACCGAGGTGCTGATCGAGGAGTCGATCATCGGGTGGAAGGAGTACGAGCTCGAGGTGATGCGCGACAAGGCCGACAACGTCGTCATCGTCTGCTCCATCGAGAACGTCGACCCGATGGGCGTCCACACCGGCGACTCCATCACCGTCGCGCCCGCGATGACCCTGACCGACCGCGAGTACCAGCACCTGCGCGACCTGGCCATCGGCATCATCCGCGAGGTCGGCGTCGACACCGGCGGCTGCAACATCCAGTACGCCGTCAACCCGGCCGACGGTCGGGTCATCGTCATCGAGATGAACCCGCGGGTGAGCCGGTCGAGCGCGCTCGCCTCCAAGGCCACCGGGTTCCCGATCGCCAAGATCGCCGCCAAGGTGGCGATCGGATACACCCTCGACGAGATCGCCAACGACATCACCCAGGAGACGCCCGCGGCGTTCGAGCCGACGCTCGACTACGTGGTCGTCAAGGTGCCGCGGTTCGCGTTCGAGAAGTTCCCGGGCGCCGACCCGGTGCTCACCACCCACATGAAGAGCGTCGGCGAGGCGATGGCCATCGGCCGCAACTTCACCGAGGCGCTGCAGAAGGCGCTGCGCTCGCTGGAGTCGGCCGACGCGCCGTTCGACTGGAGCAAGGAGTGGGTCGACCTCGACAAGGACGCGCTGCTCGCCGAGATCGCGGTGCCCCACGACGGTCGGCTCAAGAAGGTGATGGACGCGATCCGCGCCGGCGCGACACCCGACGAGGTCTTCGACGCCACCAAGATCGACCCGTGGTTCCTCGACCAGCTCGCGCTGATCAACGAGGTCGCCGCCGAGGTGACCGCCGCGCCCGAGCTCACCCCCGGGCTGCTGCGCCTGGCCAAGCGTCACGGCTTCTCCGACGTCCAGCTGGGCAAGATCCGCGGGATGACGCCCGACGTGGTCCGCGGCGTACGCCACGCCCTGGGCATCCGCCCGGTCTACAAGACCGTCGACACCTGCGCGGCCGAGTTCGCCGCCAAGACGCCCTACCACTACAGCTCCTACGACGAGGAGACCGAGGTGACGCCGCGCGAGAAGCCGGCGGTGATCATCCTCGGCTCGGGACCCAACCGGATCGGGCAGGGCATCGAGTTCGACTACTCGTGCGTGCACGCCTCGCTCGCGCTGAGCGACCCGTCGATCCCGGGCGGCGGCTACGAGACGATCATGGTCAACTGCAACCCCGAGACCGTCTCGACCGACTACGACACCTCCGACCGGCTCTACTTCGAGCCGCTCACTCTCGAGGACGTCCTCGAGATCGTCCACGCCGAGCAGCAGGCCGGTCCGATCGCCGGCGTCATCTGCCAGCTCGGCGGCCAGACGCCGCTCGGGCTGGCCCAGGGCCTGGCCGCCAACGGGGTCACGATCGTCGGCACCTCGCCCGACGCGATCGACCTGGCCGAGGACCGCGGCGCCTTCGGCCGGGTGCTGGCCGAGGCCGGGCTCGTCGCACCGCAGCACGGCACCGCCACGTCCTACGACGAGGCGCAGAAGATCGCCACCGAGATCGGCTACCCGGTGCTCGTGCGCCCGTCCTACGTGCTCGGCGGGCGCGGCATGGTGATCGTCTACGGCGACGACACCCTGCGCACCTATCTCGACAAGTACGTCGCCGCCGGCCTGATCAGCCGCCAGGCGCCGGTGCTCATCGATCGGTTCGTCGACGACGCCGTCGAGGTCGACGTCGACGCGCTCTACGACGGCGACCAGCTGTTCCTCGGGGGCGTCATGGAGCACATCGAGGAGGCCGGGATCCACTCCGGCGACTCCTCCTGCGCGCTGCCGCCGATCACGCTCGGCGCGCGCGAGGTCGACCGCATCCGGGTCGCCACCGCGGCGATCGCCCGCGGGGTCGGCGTACGTGGGCTGATCAACATCCAGTTCGCCCTCGGCTCCGACATCCTCTACGTCCTCGAGGCCAACCCCCGGGCCTCGCGCACGGTGCCGTTCGTGTCGAAGGCGACGGCGACGCCGCTGGCCAAGGCCGCGGCGCGCGTCATGCTCGGCGAGTCGATCGCCGACCTGCGCGCCGCGGGGCTGCTGCCGGCGACCGGTGACGGGGGAGCGCTGCCGCCCGACCAGCCGATCGCGGTCAAGGAGGCGGTGATGCCGTTCAACCGGTTCCGCACCCCCGACGGCCAGCAGGTCGACACCGTGCTGGGCCCGGAGATGAAGTCGACGGGCGAGGTGATGGGTCTCGACCGCGACTTCGGCACCGCCTTCAGCAAGTCGCAGGCGGCGGCGTTCGGCCCGCTGCCGACGGCGGGCCGGGTGTTCGTGTCGATGGCCAACCGCGACAAGCGCTCGATGATCTTCCCGGTCAAGGTGCTCGCCGACATGGGCTTCGAGATCCTCGCGACCCAGGGCACCGCCGAGGTGCTGCGCCGCAACGGCGTCGCGTGCACCGTCGTACGCAAGCAGCACGAGGGGGTCGGGCCGCAGGGCGAGCGGACGACCGTCCAGCTGATCCACGACGGCGAGATCGACCTCATCGTCAACACGCCCTACGGTGCGGGCAGCGGTGGCAACGTGCGCCTCGACGGCTACGAGATCCGCACCGCGGCGGTGATGGCCAACGTCCCGTGCATCACCACCGTGCAGGGGTTGGGCGCGGCCGTGCAGGGCATCGAGGCGATGCGGCACGGCGACATCGGCGTCCGCTCGCTCCAGGACTGGGCGCTCCTGCGCCAGGGCGTCACCGGGTGACGCTCTACGAGCGGGCCTTCGAGCACGGCCTGAGCCGGCTCGACGCCGAGCGGGCGCACCACCTCGGGTTCCGCGCGATCCGGGCCGGGGCGCCGCTCGTGGCCCGGTTCCCGCTGCGCTCGACGCCGGTCACCGCCATGGGCCTGAGGTTCGCCCACCCGCTGGGCCTGGCCGCGGGCTTCGACAAGAACGCCGTCGGCATCGACGCCCTCGGAGCGCTGGGCTTCGGCCACGTCGAGGTCGGCACCGTCACCGCCCGGCCCCAGCCCGGCAACCCGACACCGCGGCTGTTCCGGCTCGTCGCCGACCGGGCGGTCGTCAACCGGATGGGCTTCAACAACGAGGGGGCGCCGGCGGTCGCCGACCGGCTCGCCCGACGCGGGCATCGGAGGTCGGGCTCGTCGAGACCCGGACCCGTCCTCGGCATCAACATCGGCAAGACCAAGGTCGTGCCCGAGGACGACGAGGCAGCGGTCCTGGCCGACTACGGGCTCTCGACGCGCCTTCTCGCGCCCCACGCCGACTACCTCGTGGTCAACGTCAGCAGCCCCAACACGCCCGGTCTGCGCAGCCTGCAGGCCGTCGAGCGGCTGGGCCCGCTCCTCGCCCACGTACGCCGGGTGGCCGACGCGGTCAGCACCGCGCGGGTCCCGCTGCTGGTCAAGATCGCTCCCGACCTCGCCGACGACGACGTGCTCGCGGTCGCCGACCTGGCCCTCGAGGTCGGGCTCGACGGCATCGTCGCGACCAATACCACGATCAGTCGCGAGGGGCTGCGCAGCCACGCCGACCAGGTCGCCGGCGTCGGAGCCGGCGGGCTGTCCGGCCGGCCGCTGCGCGCGCGCTCGCTCCAGGTGCTCCGACTGCTGCGCGGGCGTGTCGGTCCCGACCTCACCCTGGTCGGGGTCGGGGGGATCTCGACCGCCGACGACGCACGAGAGAGGGTGGAGGCCGGCGCCGACCTCCTGCAGGCCTACACGGCGTTCGTCTACGGGGGCCCGACGTGGCCCCGCCGCATCGTGAAGGGACTGGACGATGGCCTTCGGTGACTACCAGCTCGAGCTCTACCTCGGGGCGCTGAGCGGCACCCTCCCGCCGCACCCCTTCGACCACGCCGAGCTCGAGGCCAACGCGCTGGCGGCCCTGCCACCCGAGCTGCGCACCTACGTCGCCGGCGGCAGCGGCACCGAGGGCACCCAGCGGGCCAACGTCTCGGCGTTCGAGCGGTGGGCCCTGGTGCCGCGGATGCTCAACGCCCACGCCGAGCGCGACCTGTCGATCGAGCTGTTCGGCAAGGCCCTGACCAGCCCGCTGCTGATGGCGCCGGTCGGGGTCGTCGGGCTCTGCACCCCCGACCAGCACGGCGACATCCACGCCGCGGAGGTGTCCGCGGCGACCGGCGTACCCCTCATCGGGTCGACGCTGATGAGCGACCCGCTCGAGGACGTGGTGGTCGCCACCGGCGACACCCCGGCGTGGTTCCAGCTCTACACGCCCAAGAACCGCGAGCTCGCCGCCAGCCTGGTCTCGCGTGCCGAGGCCGCCGGCTACGACGCCATCGTGATCACCCTCGACACGTGGGTCCCCGGCTGGCGCCCGCGCGACCTGGCCAGCGGCAACTTCCCCCAGCTGCGCGGCAAGGCCCTGGCCAACTACACCTCCGACCCCGTGTTCCAGGAGATGACCGGGCCCGACCCCGACCCCTCGACGGTCGTCTTCACGTGGGCCGGCACCTTCGGCAACCCCCTCACCTGGGACGACCTGCCGTGGCTGCGCTCGCTGACCTCGTTGCCGATCCTGCTCAAGGGCATCTGCCATCCCGACGACGCACGCCGCGCGATCGACGAGGGCGTCGACGGCATCTACTGCTCCAACCACGGCGGCCGCCAGGCCGACGGCGGGGGAGCAGCCCTCGACTGGCTGCCCGGCGTCGTCGACGCGGTCGACGGACGCGCCCCGGTCGTCTTCGACTCCGGCGTGCGCACCGGCGCCGACGTCGTCAAGGCGATCGCGCTGGGCGCCACCGCGGTGGCGGTCGGGCGCCCCTACGTCTACGGCCTCGCGCTCGGCGGGGTCCCCGGTGGCGTCCACGTCATCCGCTCCCTGCAGGCCGAGGCCGACCTGATCATGGGCGTCGACGGCTACCCGACGCTGTCCGACCTGACCCGTGACGCGCTGGTCGACCAGCACCGGAGGTCCTCGTGATGGGTCGCGAGACGCCGGTCGCGAGGTCCTGCGTCGCTCGCGCGACTCCTCGACCTCCCCGCGTGGTCCACCTCCTCGCAGGCTCGGAGGTGGCGCGGTGACCTTCGGAGCCCGGTTCGTCGCCGCCCTCGCCGAGCGGGGGCCCTTCTGCGTCGGCATCGACCCCCACGCCGCGCTGCTCCACGAGTGGGGCCTCGACGACGACGTCGCGGGCCTGGAGACCTTCGCGCTCTCGGTGGTCGAGGCCGTGGCGCCGCTGTGCTCGATGGTCAAGCCGCAGTCGGCCTTCTACGAGCGGTTCGGCTCGCGCGGCGTCGCCGTGCTCGAGCGCGTCGTCGCGGAGTCCCGTGCGGCCGGCGCGCTGGTCCTGATGGACGTCAAGCGCGGCGACATCGGCACCACGTCCCAGGCCTACGCCGACGCCTACCTCGACCCGGCGAGCCCGCTCGGCTCCGACGCGGTCACGGTCAGCCCGTTCCTCGGCTTCGGCTCGCTCGACCCGTTCGTCGACACCGCACGCAAGCACGACGGCGGTCTGTTCGTGCTCGCGCTCACCTCCAACAAGGAGGGTCCCGAGGTGCAGCACGCCCGCACCGACACCGGCGAGACCGTCGCCGACCGGATGCTCGACCACCTCCGCGCGCTCAACGCCGACGCCAGCCCGCTGGGCTCCTTCGGTGCGGTGGTGGGCGCCACCATCGGTGAGACCGGGGCCGACCTGGCCTTCAACGGACCGATCCTCGCGCCGGGCTTCGGCGCGCAGGGCGGCACCGTCGACGACATCCGTCGCATCTTCGGTGCCTCGGCGGGCCAGGTCGCGGCGAGCTCGTCGCGCGAGGTGCTGCGGGCCGGGCCCGACCACGGCGCGATGCAGGACGCCGTACGACGGGCCAACGACGACCTGCGCGGCCTGCGGTGACCACCCGGGGGGCCAGGGCCGGCGCGCTGGCGTCCGTCGTCCTGCTGCTGCCGCTGGTGACCGTCGGCTGCGGCGACGACGACCCGGTCGACTCCTACTGCGCGGTGGTGAAGAAGGAGCGGCCCGGGCTGGGCAAGCTCCTCGACGAGGGCAGCGGGTCCTCCGGGCTGCTTCCCGCCCTGCCGGTGTTCGAGCGTCTCGAGGACGCCGCACCCCGCGACATCGCCGACGACTGGTCGGTCGTCGTGCAGCGCCTGCGGGGCCTGTCCCAGGCCCTCGAGGACGCCGGGGCCGACCCGGCGTCGTACGACCCCGTCGACCCGCCCGACGGCGTCACCGCCAAGGAGCGCGAGGCCATCTCGCTCGCGGCCGGCAGCCTGGCCACCGAGGGCGTGGTGGAGGCCTTCGACAACGTCCAGCAGCAGGCCAGGGACGTCTGCGGGACCTCGCTGGTCCCGTAGCGCCACCCCCTCAGCGCATCATCAACGGGTGCATTGCCCCTCGCGGAGTCACCTGGCTAGTGTGACCCGCTAGCGGCTTCTCTGCTCCCGCCGCCCACCCCACCAGGAAGTCCCCGCACGTGGCCCTGCCCCCGTTGACCCCCGAACAGCGCCAGGCGGCGCTCGACAAGGCCGCCGCCTCCCGCCGCGAGCGGGCCGAGGTCAAGAACCGGCTCAAGAACTCCGGTGCCTCGATCATCGACGTGGTCACCGAGGGCCAGACCAACGAGGTCATCGGCAAGATGCGGGTCGTCGACCTGCTGCAGTCGATGCCGGGCCTCGGCAAGGTCCGGGCCCGCCAGGTGATGGAGCGCCTCGGCATCGCCGAGTCGCGTCGGGTCCGCGGCCTGGGCACCAAGCAGATCGCGTCGCTGGAGCGCGAGTTCGCGCCCGACGCTCCGTGAGCGGACCGATCACCCCCACGCGGCTCGTCGTGCTGGCCGGCCCCACCGCCGTCGGCAAGGGGACCGTCGCGGCCGCGGTGCGCGAGCGACACCCCGACGTGTGGATCTCGGTGTCGGCGACGACCCGGGCGCCGCGTCCCGGTGAGATCGACGGCGTGCACTACCACTTCGTCGACGACGCGACGTTCGACCGGCTCGTCGCCGACGACGAGCTCCTCGAGTGGGCCGTCGTCCACCAGCGTGCGCGCTACGGGACGCCGCGAGGCCCCGTCGACGTCTCGCTCGCGGCCGGCCGGCCCTCGATGCTCGAGATCGACCTGCAGGGCGCACGGCAGGTGCGCCGTACGATGCCCGACGCGGTCTTCGTGTTCCTCAAGCCGCCGTCGTGGGACGAGCTGGTCCGCCGACTGGTCGGTCGGGGCACCGAGGACGACGAGGAGCGGGCCCGTCGGCTCGACACCGCACGCGACGAGCTGGCCGCCGAGAGTGAGTTCGACGTGACCATCGTCAACCACGAAGTTCACGCTGCGGCCGACGAGTTGGTAGCCTTGATGATGCTCGGTCCCGAGCGCCACGACGCCTGACCCTTCAGGCGCGGTGAGCGCGGCTCCATCCGTTCCGAGCACATCCACCACCTTGAGTGAGGCTCACGCGTGTCTGCGCCCAACATCGATGCCGTCGGCGTCACCAACCCGTCGATCGACGACCTGCTGACCAAGACCGACAGCAAGTACAAGCTGGTCCTCTACAGCGCCAAGCGCGCTCGTCAGATCAACGCCTACTACTCCCAGCTGGGCGAGGGCCTGCTCGAGTACGTCGGCCCGCTGGTCGACACCCACGTGCAGGAGAAGCCCCTGTCGATCTCGCTGCGCGAGATCGCCGAGGACAAGCTCACCTGCACCGACGTCGACCCGGCCGAGCTCGCGGCCGAGGAGGCCGCTGCCAAGGCCGCGGCCGCCGACGCCGGCTACACCGAGTGATCTGCGACTGACCCGCTGACCACCAGCGACGCCACCGAGGCCGTGACCCCGACGGGGTCACGGCCCGATGCGTCTTCCGCACCCGCCCTCCCTGCCACGGCACCCGCCGACCGGCCCCGCGTCGTGCTGGGCGTGGCCGGTGGCATCGCCGCCTACAAGGCGTGCGAGCTGCTGCGCCGGCTCACCGAGTCCGGCCACGACGTCACCGTGGTCCCGACGGCCTCCGCACTGGAGTTCGTCGGCGCGCCCACCTGGGCGGCGCTGTCGGGCAAGCCGGTCCACACCGACGTGTGGAGCGACGTCCACCAGGTCCCGCACGTGCGCATCGGCCAGACCGCCGACCTCGTCGTGGTCGCGCCGGCCACCGCCGACCTGCTCGCCAAGGCGGCCCACGGCCTGGCCGACGACCTGCTCACCAACACCCTCCTCACCGCGCGCTGTCCCGTCGTGCTCGCTCCGGCGATGCACACCGAGATGTGGGAGCACGCGGCCACCCGCGCCAACGTGGCGACCCTGCGCTCACGCGGGGTGCTGGTGGTCGAGCCCGCCGAGGGTCGCTTGACCGGTGCCGACACCGGCAAGGGCCGGCTCCCCGACCCGGCCGAGCTGTTCGAGGTGTGCGTCGACGTCCTCGCTCGCGGGGCCGCGGCGTCCCTCGACCTGGCGGGCCGACACGTCGTGGTCTCCGCCGGCGGCACCCGTGAGCCCCTCGACCCCGTGCGCTACCTCGGCAACCGCTCCTCGGGACGCCAGGGTCACGCCCTGGCCCGGGCCGCCGCCGCCCGCGGCGCCGAGGTGACCCTCGTCGCGGCCAACGTCGAGCTCGCTGACCCCGCCGGCGTCACGGTCGTGCGGGTCGAGACGACCGCCGAGCTCCACGACGCCGTGGTGGCCCTGGCCGCCACGGCCGACGCGGTCGTCATGGCGGCCGCGCCTGCCGACTTCCGTCCGTCCGCCGTCAGCGGCGACAAGATCAAGAAGTCCGCCGACGGCTCGGCGCCGGCCATCGAGCTGGTCCAGAACGCCGACATCCTGCTCGAGATCTCGACCCAGCGGGCCCGACCCGGCACCGTGGTGGTGGGGTTCGCGGCCGAGACCGGCGACGCGACCGGCTCGGTCCTCGAGCTGGCCCGCGCCAAGCTGGCCCGCAAGGGCTGCGACCTCCTGGTCGTCAACGACGTCAGCGGCGGAGCCGTCTTCGGCAGCTCCGACAACGAGGCCGTGGTCCTGGCCGCCGACGGGTCGGCCCGGGAGGTGCCCCACGGCACCAAGACCGCGCTGGCGCACGTCATCTGGGACGAGGTCGCGCGGCGTCTGTGAGCGTCGATCGCCAGGATTCGCACCGTGAGACACGCGTCTTGCATCCTGGTCGTTGTCTAGGATTCCCCTGTAGTTTCACCCCGATCGAGAGCGAGTTCCACCGTGGCCGGACGCCTGTTCACCTCTGAGTCCGTGACCGAGGGTCACCCCGACAAGATCGCCGACCGCATCAGCGACACGGTGCTCGACTACCTGATGGCCAACGACCCCGACACCGACAAGCTCCGCGTCGCGGTCGAGACCCTGATCACCACCGGCCTGGTCGTCGTGGCCGGCGAGGTCCGCACCACGGCGTACGCCCCGGTCGCCGACCTGGTGCGCGGCGCCATCCTCGACATCGGCTACGACTCCTCCGACAAGGGCTTCGACGGCCTCACCTGCGGCGTCCAGGTCGCCATCGGTGCCCAGTCCAGCGACATCGCCCAGGGCGTCGACTCCGGCATCGAGCAGCGCGTCGGCTCCTCCGAGGACGAGCTCGACGCCCGCGGTGCCGGCGACCAGGGCCTGATGTTCGGCTACGCCTGTGACGACACCGACGTGCTGATGCCGCTCCCCATCGTGATCGCCCAGCGCCTGGCCGAGAAGCTCACCGAGGTCCGCAAGAACGGCACCATGCCCAACCTGCGCCCCGACGGCAAGACCCAGGTCACCATCGAGTACGACGATGCCGACCGCCCCGTCCGCATCGACACCGTCGTGCTGTCGACCCAGCACTCCGAGGACACCGACCTCGACAAGCTCCAGGCCGAGATCCAGCAGAACGTGATCGACCCGGTGCTCAGCACCTTCGACCTGCCCTCCGAGGGCTACCGGCTGCTCGTCAACCCGACCGGGCGCTTCGTCGTCGGCGGACCGATGGGCGACGCCGGCCTCACCGGCCGCAAGATCATCGTCGACACCTATGGCGGCATGGCCCGCCACGGTGGCGGCGCCTTCTCCGGCAAGGACCCCTCGAAGGTCGACCGCTCGGCCGCCTACGCCATGCGCTGGGTCGCCAAGAACGTCGTCGCCGCGGGCCTGGCCCGCCGGTGCGAGGTCCAGGTCGCCTACGCCATCGGCAAGGCCCAGCCGGTCGGCGTCTTCGTGCAGACCTTCGGTACCGGTGTCGTCAGCGACGAGAAGATCCAGGCCGCCGTGCTGTCGGTCTTCGACCTGCGCCCCGCCGCCATCCTGCGCGACCTCGACCTGCTCCGCCCGATCTACGCCAAGACCTCGGCCTACGGCCACTTCGGTCGCGAGCTGCCCGAGTTCACCTGGGAGAGGACCGACCGCGCCGACGCGCTGAAGGCTGCTGCGGGCGTCTGACCTCTCGTCGTACGCCGGCCGGGTCGGTCACCACACGTCGGTCGAGGTGCGAGGCGCCACGTCGGTCGAGGTGCGAGGCGCGCTAGCGCCGAGCCTCGAGACCGCCGCAGGGTCCTGCGGTCTCGAGCGACGTCTTCTGTCGTCGTAGATGTCGGGGTCGGGTCGCTGAGTCACCGCTCGCGGATCGAGGGGTGAGTTGGCGACCTTCTCGGGCCGGCGTTCGGTCGCCGTACCACCGCCCGGGCGAGGGGGCGGTGGCTGGCCGACGTGTCCGTGACGGGGTTCGGTCGCTGTGTCACCGCCCACCCGTCATGCGCCCCCGGGCCGAGGACCCCGATCGCGGCAGGACTCGGGTCGGGTGGGGTACGTCGGCTGCGGGGGTCTCGAGGCTCAGGCCTGGCGGCCTTCGCACCTCGACCGGCGTGGGGGTCGGGTCGGGTGGGGTACGTCGGCTGCGGGGGTCTCGAGGCTCAGGCCTGGCGGCCTTCGCACCTCGACCGGCGTGGGGGTCGGGTCGGGTGGGGTACGTCGGCTGCAGGGGTCTCGAGGCTCAGGCCTGGCGGCCTTCGCACCTCGACCGACGTGGGGGTCGGTGGTCGCTGGTAGACAACGACCCATGAGCCCACGCCCGCCCGACGAGCAGCCCGAGCTGCTGCCGGGGTTGGTGCGCGCGACGCTCAAGGAGTCGCAGGCCAAGGCGCGTGCGACGCGGTCGCGCAAGGCGGCCGAGGCGACGATCACCGAGGTCGACCCGGTCGCGCGGGTGCTGGTCGACGTACCCCTGGCCCACCTCGACCGTCCCTTCGACTACGCGGTGCCCGAGTCGATGGCGGCCGAGGCCGTGGCAGGGGTGCGGGTCAAGGTGCGGTTCGCAGGTCAGGACGTCGACGGCTACGTCCTCGAGCGCACCGACCACACTGACCACGGTGGCCGGTTGGCGCCGCTGCGGCGGGTGGTGAGCGCCGAGCCGGTGCTGACCCCCCAGGTGGCCGGGCTGGTCGGCGACGTCGCGCAGCGCTACGCCGGGGTGCGGTCCGACGTGCTGCGGCTCGCCATACCGCCCCGGCACGCCACGACCGAGAAGAAGCCGCCCGCCGCGGCCCCGGCCGAGCCGCCGACCGTGCCGCAGGCGGCCGGCTGGGACGGCTACGCACCCGGCGAGGCGTTCCTGGCCCACCTCGCCGACGGGGGGAGCCCGCGTGCGGTGTGGGCGGTCGCCCCGGGCGACGACTGGCCGGCCCTGGTGGCCGAGGCGGCGGGGGCCGCGCTGCGCGCGGGGCGGGGCACCGTGGTCTGCGTTCCCGACGGCAAGGACGTCGCCCGCGTCGACGCCGCCCTCACCGCGGCGCTCGGCCCGGGGCACCACGTGACCCTCACCGCCGATGCCGGTCCGGCCGCGCGCTACCGCGACTTCCTCGCGGTCCTGCGCGGCAGCCGTCGCATCGCGGTCGGCACCCGGGCGGCGGCGTTCGCCCCGGTGCGCGACCTCGGCCTGGTCGTGTGCTGGGACGACGGCGACGACCTGCATGCCGAGCCGCGCGCGCCCTACCCCCACACCCGCGAGGTGCTGCTGCTGCGCTCAGAGCGCGAAGGCGCCGCGGCGCTGATCGGCGGCTTCTCCCGCAGCGTCGAGGCGGGCCACCTCACCCGCGGCGGCTGGGCCCACGAGCTCGCCGCCCCCCGTGAGCGCCTGCGTGCGGCGGTCTCCATCGCGGTCGCCGGTGCCACCGACCACGACCGTGCCCGCGACCCCAGCGGCTTCGGCACGCGCATGCCCTCCCAGGTCCACGCCCTCATCAAGCGCGCCCTCGCCGAGGGCCCCGTCCTGGTGCAGACCCCGCGTGCGGGCTACGCCCTGGCCCTGGCCTGCGAGCGCTGCCGCGAGCCGGCCCGCTGCGCCGCGTGCGCCGGGCCGCTCGCACTCACCTCGCCCACCACGCCCCCGGCGTGCCGCTGGTGCGCGACTGCGGCGGTCGGCTGGGCCTGTCCCGAGTGCGGGGCCGCCGGGATGCGCGCTCCCGTGCTGGGCGAGGCGCGCACGGCCGAGGAGCTGGGCCGGGCGTTCCCGAGCACCCGCGTGCGTCAGTCGGCGGGGGAGCACGTGCTGAGCGAGGTGCCCGACGCCCCGGCCATCGTCGTCGCCACCCCCGGGGCCGAGCCGGTCGCCGAGGGCGGCTACGCCGCGGTCGTGCTGCTCGACACCTGGCTGCTGCTGGGGCGCGACGACCTGCGCGCCGCCGAGGAGGCCCTGCGCCGCTGGAGCAACGCGGTCGGCCTGGTGCGTCCCGGCGGCCGGGTCCTCGTCGTGGGCGACCCCACCCACCCCGCCGTCCAGGCGCTCGTGCGCTGGGACCAGTCCGGGTTCGCCCGGCGCGAGGCCGACGAGCGTCGCGAGGCCCGGCTGCCGCCGACCACCCGGCTGGCCACCGTGACCGGCGAGCCCGGAGCCGTCGACGACGCCCTCACCCTGCTCGCGCCGCCACCGCACGTCGAGGTGCTCGGCCCCGTCCCGGCCGGACCCGACGAGGAGCGCCTGGTCCTACGCACCCCGCGGGCCCGCGGCGCCGACCTCTCCCACGCCCTCGGCGAGCTGCAACGGATCCGGTCCAGCCGCAAGCTCGACGCCGTCCGTGTGCAGGTCGACCCCGTGGTGCTGTGACCACCCGGAGGCGCGACCGCCCGGTTCCCTAGACTGACACCTTCATCGCCGACGTCCGAGGAGCTCTGTGGCCATCCAGCCGATCCGGCTCTTCGGCGACCCGGTGCTGCGCCGGACCGCGCTCGAGGTGGTCGACTTCGACAAGGAGCTGCGCACCCTGGTCGCCGACCTGACCGACACCATGCTCGAGGCACCCGGTGCCGGCCTCGCCGCCCCGCAGATCGGCGTCGGCCTGCGCGTCTTCACCTGGTACGTCGACGGCGAGGTCGGTCACCTCGTCAACCCCGACCTGACGCTCTCCGACGAGGTCCAGGACGGTCCCGAGGGCTGCCTGTCGCTCCCCGGTCTGCGCTACGACTGCCGCCGTGCCCGGTCGGTGGTCGCGCGGGGCTGGGACATGCACGGCGAGCCGCTGGTCGTCGAGGGCTCCGAGCTGCTCGCCCGCGCCATCCAGCACGAGACCGACCATCTCGACGGCGTGCTGTTCCTCGACCGGCTCGACAGCGACGCCCGCAAGGCGGCGATGAAGGAGATCCGCGAGTCCGAGTGGTTCGGCCTCGAGCGACCGACGGTGCGGATCAGCCCACACCCGACCCTGGGGAGGAACACCTGATGCGCCTCGTCTTCGCCGGCACCCCCGAGGTGGCGGTCCCGTCACTGGACGCCATCGCGGCCTCGGACCACGAGCTCGTCGGGGTCGTCACCCGGCCCGACGCGCCCTCGGGCCGCGGACGCAAGCTCGTCGCGAGCCCGGTCGCCCAGCGTGCCGAGGCGCTCGGCGTACCCGTGCTCAAGCCCGACCACCCCCGCGACCCGGAGTTCCAGGCCGCGCTGGCCGCGCTGCGTCCCGACTGCTGCCCCGTCGTGGCCTACGGCGCCCTGCTGCCCCAGTCGGCCCTCGACCTGGTGCCCCACGGGTGGGTCAACCTGCACTTCTCGATCCTGCCCGCCTGGCGCGGGGCCGCGCCGGTGCAGCACGCGGTGTGGGCCGGCGACGAGTTCACCGGGGCCACGACGTTCCGCATCGTCAAGGCGATGGACGCCGGTCCGACGTTCGGGGTGATGACCGAGCGGATCCGCCCGACCGACACCGCCGGAGACCTGCTCGGCCGGCTCGCCGAGGGCGGCGCCGGCCTGCTGGTGCAGACACTCGACCACCTCGGGGCCGGCACCATCGAGGCGCGAGAGCAGCCCGACGACGGCGTCAGCCTGGCCCCCAAGATCACCGTCGAGGACGCCGAGGTCGACTGGAGCGAGCCGGCCGTCGCGGTCGACCGCCGCATCCGCGCCTGCACGCCCGCACCGGGCCCCTGGACCCTGCACGAGGGCGAGCGGCTCAAGCTCGGCCCGGTCACCCTCACCGACGAGACCGTCCCGGTGGGCGTCCTCGAGGTCCGCAAGCACGAGCTCCTCGTCGGCACCGCCACGACCGCCGTACGCCTGGGTGAGGTCAAGCCGTTCGGCAAGAAGCAGATGGTCGCGGCCGACTGGGCCCGCGGCGTGCGCCTCGAGTCCGGCGTCCGCCTCGGGGACCCCGCGTGAGCAGTCGTCCCGCCCACGCCGACGACGTCGACAAGATCTGTGCCGCGCTGCCCGAGACCGAGCTCGGCACCTCGTGGGGCGACGTGCCGACCTGGAAGGTGCCGGCCGGCCCGAAGGGCAAGGGGTTCGTGCTCTACCGCAAGCCCAGCCCCACGGCGCTCGACCCCGACACCGGTGAGCCCTACGACGACCTGCTCGTGATCACCACGCCGACCGAGGTCGAGAAGGCGGCGCTCGTCGAGGACCCCGACACCCCGTTCTTCACCGTCGACCACTTCAACAACTACAGCGCCGTGCTGGTGCAGCAGTCCCGGCTGGGCGAGATCAGCCGCGACGAGCTGGCCGAGATCATCACCGACGCCTGGGCCAAGGCGGCACCCAAGCGACTCGTGCGCGAGCACCTCGAGGGCAGGTCCGACCGTGGCTGAGCGTCGCCGGGCGGCACCCGTCGACGCACCGCGACGTGCGGCGTGGGAGGTGCTCAAGGCGGTCCGGGTCGACGACGCCTACGCCAACCTCGTGCTCCCGGCCGTCGTCTCCCACTTCGAGCTCGAGGTGCGCGACGCCGCGTTCACGACCGAGCTCGCCTCGGGCACCCTGCGCTGGCAGGGCCTGTACGACGCCGTGCTCGCCGCCTGCATCGACCGCTCGCTCGCCCGGGTCGAGGCCAAGGTCCTCGACGCGCTGCGCCTCGGCACCCACCAGCTCCTGGCCATGCGGGTGCCGACCCACGCGGCGATCAGCACGACCGTCGACCTGGTGCGCGCGGTCGCCAACAACGACGGCGCCGCCGGGTTCGCCAACGCGGTGCTGCGCAAGGTCGCCGCCCAGGACCGCGACGCGTGGGTCGTCCAGGTGGCGCCGCCCGGAGCCCGGCACGCCGAGATCGCCTACAGCCACCCCGCCTGGATCGTGGCCGAGCTGCGTCGCGCGCTCGGCCCGGCCGCGCAGTCGTCCCCCTCCGACACCGAGGCCGAGCTCGCCGCGCTGCTCACCGCCGACAACGAGCCGCCCCGCGTGACGCTCGTCGCGCGCCCCGGCCGGGCGAGCCGCGACGAGCTGCCTGGCGAGCCGACCCGCTACTCGCCCTACGGCGCCGTGCTCGAGAGCGGTCGTCCGCAGGCCGTGAAGGCCGTGGCCGAGGGCCGCGCCGGGGTGCAGGACGAGGGCTCGCAGCTGGTCGCGGTCGCTCTGGCCCGCGCCGAACTCGGACCCGGACCCGACCGGCTCTGGCTCGACCTGTGCGCGGGCCCGGGCGGCAAGTCCGCGCTGCTCGCCGCGCTGGGCGCCGAGCGCGGAGCCACCCTGGTCGCCACCGAGCGCGCCCCCCACCGCGCCCGCCTGGTCGCCCAGGCGCTGCGCGGTGCTCCCGGGGTGTCCGGCGTCGTGGTCGCCGACGGGCGTCGCCCACCACTGCGACCGGGGTCCGTCGACCGCGTCCTGGTCGATGCCCCCTGCACCGGCCTCGGTGCCCTGCGACGGCGCCCCGAGGCGCGCTGGCGGCGCAAGCCCGACGACCTGCTCGAGCTGGTGCTGCTGCAGCGCTCGCTCCTGGCCGGCGCCATCGACCTCGTGCGTCCCGGCGGGGTCGTGCTCTACGCGACCTGCTCCCCGGTCCTCGCCGAGACCTCCGGGGTCGTGAGCAGCGTGCTCGACACGCGCACCGACGTCGTCCTCGACGACGCCGTCGCGCTGCTGCCCGACGTCCCCGACTGCGCGGGCCCGCTGCCCGGCACGGTGCAGCTGTGGCCACACCGGCACGGCACCGACGCCATGTTCATGGCGCTCCTGCGGCGGACCGACTGAGGTCAGTCCTCCAGCACGTGCCGCAGGTAGCGCCCCGGCTCGTCGAGGTAGGCCCGCCAGTGCTGCACCAGCTCGAGCTCGGCCCACGTCGTACGCCGGTAGCCCCACTCGCCGACCTCGAGGATCGTGGCGCCCGGCAGCGACGCGAGGACGGGGGAGTGGGTGGCGCAGAGCACCTGCGCGCCCTCGCGGGCCAGGTCGTGCAGGCGGCCCAGCAGGGCCAGCGTGGAGGAGAACGACAAGGCGGCCTCGGGCTCGTCGAGGCAGTAGAACGCAGGCCCGTCGAACTTGGCCTCGAGCACCGCCAGGAACGACTCGCCGTGGCTCATCGCGTGGTACTCCGGGTCTCGCGGCCCGCTGTGGGAGTCCATGTAGGTGTACCAGCCGTGCATCGTCTCGGCGCGCAAGAAGAAGCCCCAGCGCGAGGCACCGATGCCCCGCTGCAGCCGGAGGGCCGAGGACAGCCCCGACTCGGTGCCGCGCGTGGCGTGGTCGCTGTGGGTCGACCCGCCCTCGGGCGAGAGCCCGAACGCGATCGCGACCGCCTCGACGAGCGTCGACTTGCCCGAGCCGTTCTCGCCGACCAGGAACGTCACGCCCTTCGGCAGGTCCAACCCGTCCCGCTCGAGCTGCCCCACCGCCGGGATCGTCATCGGCCACTCGCCGGGCAGGACGTCCTCGGAGACCCCGACCTCGACACGGACGACGGGAGGCTGGTCGAAGTCCACGGGAGTCAGACTAGGTTGGGCTCGTGGCGTCGAAGTCCCCCTCGGTCGAGATCGAGGTCGACGACCGCGTGATCCGGGTGAGCAACCCCGACCGCGTCTACTTCCCGGAGTCCGGCGCGACCAAGCACGACCTGGTCGACTACTACCTCGCTGTCGGTCCCGGCATCGTCAACGCCCTCTTCGAGCGGCCCACGATGCTGCACCGCTTCCCCACGGGCCTGGCCGGAGACAAGGTCCACCAGAAGCGGATCCCGCCCGGCGCCCCGGGCTGGGTCGAGACCGTGCGGCTGACCTTCCCCCGCTGGAACCGGACCGCCGACGAGCTCTGCGTCACCGAGCTCGGGGCGGTCATCTGGGCGGTGCAGATGTCGACGGTCGAGTTCCACCCGTGGAACAGCCGGCGCGCCGATCCCGAGAAGCCCGACGAGTGGCGCATCGACCTCGACCCCGGCCCGCTCTCCGACTACGCCCAGGTACGCCGGGTGGCTGCGGTCGCCCACGAGGTGCTCGACGAGCTCGGGGCCGTCGGGTTCCCCAAGACCAGTGGGGGCTCCGGGCTCCACGTCTACGTGCGCATCCGGCCCGACCACGGCCACCGGGCGGTCCGCCGGGCCGCCCTGGCGTTCGCCCGCGAGGTCGAGCGGCGCGCGCCCGACGACGTGACGACCACCTGGTGGCGCAAGGACCGCGACCCCCACCACCTGTTCGTCGACTACAACCAGAACGCCCGCGACCACACCATCGCGGCGGCCTACTCCGTGCGCGGCCTCCCCGACGCCCGGGTCTCCGCCCCCGTGAGCTGGGACGAGGTCGACGACGCCGACCCGCACGACTTCACCATCTTCACCATGCCGGCGCGGTTCGCCGAGATCGGCGACCTGCACGCCGACATCGACGACCCGGCGACCACCTTCGACCTCGCGCCGCTGCTCGAGTGGGCCGACCGCGACGAGGCCGCCGGCGCCGAGACCCCCGACGAGCCCGAGGCGGAGCCGGAATGAGCGACGCGCGTCTGGTGCTCGTCAACGGCATGCCGGGCTCCGGCAAGTCGACCCTGGCCGAGCGCTACCGCACCGACCACCACGGCGTCCTGGTCGTGGAGGCCGACGCGTTGCGGCGCTGGATCGGGGGCGACCCGGCCGACCACGCCGAGGCGTCGCGCCACCTCTCGCTCGCCCTGGCCCGGGCCCACCTCGAGGCCGGGTACGACGTCGTCGTGCCCCAGCTCGTGGCCCGCGTCGACCAGCTCGAGCGATTCGAGCGCGTCGCCGCCGACGCGGGCGCCGAGCTCGTCCACGTGGTGCTCCACGGCGGGGTGGTCGAGGCGCGGGTCCCCGACGAGGCCGTCGAGCACCTCGTCGACTACGCCCACGGCCTGGCCGACGTGCTCGAGCGGCGTCCCGACGTCCACCGCGTCGTCACCCGGCACGGCGACCCCGACGCCGCCTACCGCGACCTCGTCGACCTGCTCGACCCCGACGTCGTCGCCTGACGACGTGTGGCAGGCTCGACCGCCGTGGGACACGTCCAGATCACCCCGAGCATCCTCAACGCCGACTTCGCCGCCCTCGGCGCCGAGGTCGCCCGCATCGGCAGCGCCGACTGGGTGCACGTCGACGTGATGGACAACCACTTCGTGCCCAACCTGACCTTCGGCCCGACCATGGTCGAGGCGCTCGCGCGCAGCACCGACATCCCCCTCGACGCCCACCTGATGATCGCCGACGCCGACCGCCACGCCCCGGCGTACGTCGAGGCCGGGTGCGCCTCGGTGACCTTCCACGTCGAGGCGACCGCGGCGCCGGTGCGGCTGGCCCGCGAGATCCGGGCCGCCGGGGCGCGGGCGAGCATGGCGCTGCGCCCGGCGACGCCCATCGATCCCTACGAGGCGCTGCTGCCCGAGCTCGACATGCTCCTGCTGATGACCGTCGAACCGGGGTTCGGCGGCCAGCGGTTCCTCGACCTGGTGCTCCCCAAGATCCGCCGGGCTCGCGAGCTGGTCGCCAAGCACGGCGTCGAGACGTGGATCCAGGTCGACGGCGGGGTCTCCCTCGAGACCATCGGTCGCTGCGCCGAGGCCGGCGCCGACGTCTTCGTCGCGGGCAGCGCGGTCTACTCGGCCGACGACCCCGACCGGATGGTGGCCGAGCTGCGCGCCGCCGCGGAGGCGGCCCGCGGGGACCGGGCATGACGGCGTACTCCCGCGGTGTGGAGCTCTTCCGCGCCGCCACGGCCGACCTGACCGCCGCCGAGCTCGACCTGCCGGTGCCGTCGTGCCCCGGCTGGACGATCTCCGACGTGGTCACCCACGTCGCCGACAACCACGCCGCGGTGCTGGCTGCACACGGGGTCGACCACGAGTCCGCCGACCTGCTCGCGGCCTACGACGAGCACCTCACCCGGCAGCCGCGCGCCATCCTGGAGGCCGTCGAGCTGACCGTGCACGCGTGGGACGTCGCCCGCGCCCGCGGCATGCGCGCCGACCTCGACGACGTCACCCTCGACTTCCTGCTGGCCTTCGCGGTCGACGCGGGGGAGCAGCTCTACGTCGACGGCGAGTTCGAGCTGATGCTGGTCTCGACCGACGTGGGCCGTCAGGCGAGCGTGCTCGCGCTCTACGGCCGCGACGCCCGCTGATTGATCAGTAGAAGCCAGAGCTGCCGCCGAGTCGCGGGGACTGCGCCGATCACCCCCATCTGGCGGTTTGCCCTCGCCGCGGTCAAGACCCGCCTAAGGTCCGGGCATGTCGACGACTCCCGCCGGGTGGTACCCAGACCCCGAGGCCACCGGTCAGCAACGCTACTGGGACGGACAAGGATGGACAGACGCGCGGGCTCCCGAGCACGCTGTCGCTCCTGCACCGGCCTACTCGGCCGCGCGCCTCGACCCGCCGCCTCCCACCCAGCGCCTGCCCGTCGAAGCCCGGTCCACCATTGCCTGGTACCAGCGGAAGCCGGTCCTGGCGGTAGGCGCTGTGGTTGCCCTGCTGGCGATCGGGTCGGCTATCGGCAACGGCGGGTCGGGGTCCGACGACCAGTCGGCCGACCCGAGCTCGGCGGCCGCTGACACGCGCGACACCGTGGCCGACGAGCAGGACGTCGTCGCCGAGGAGCCCTCGGGGGCGGCCACCTCAGCACCGGCCAAGACGCCATCGAAGAAGCCTGCCAAGAAGCCCGCCAAGAAGAAGGAAGCCCCGGGCACCGGAGTCGTCGGCACCGAGGGGCCTGTCGCGGCGGACACCTTCAGCTTGCCTGACGAGACGGGGAAGGTGCTCCAAGCAGCTCAGGATGACGTCCAAGCCGTCAGCGGCAACCCGTTGTTCTTCACCGCATCGGAGGACGCCACCGGTGCGGCGCGGTTCCAGGTGCTCGACAGCAACTGGCAGGTCTGCTCGCAGGAGCCAGCCGGTGGGACCCAGGTCGACATCGACTCGACGATCACGTTCTACGTGGTCAAGCTCGACGAGCTCTGCCCCTGACAAGCGTTGAGCCGCGGCTGTGACCAGGAAGTTGCGCGCGTCTCGGACGTCGGCGCCCCGAGACCTCCCTGAGTGACGCGCCCCGTCGGTCGAGGAACGATCGAGGCGAAGGGACGTGTCGCAGAGGGCCGGGACATGAGTGCGACCAGCCCACACGTGTCGTGGGACGGCTCCCGCACTGGGTATCGCCGCGGCCAGCGACGACGATTCGGATCGTGACGGTGCCGACGGGGCCTTGCCCCCAGAGACGGCCGCGTGCCTGCGGCCGTCTCGCCACGTGACACGTCTCATGGCGAGCCCGACCGACGCGTGTGGCACGATCGAGGAGACGAGCGAACCTTGCTCGCGTGCTCTGGGGTCGGTGCAATTCCGAGCCGGCGGTGACAGTCCGCGACCCGCTCACAGCCAGTGAGCGGTTGACCAGGTGAAAATCCTGGACCGACGGTGAAAGTCCGGATGGTAAGCGCACGCAGGTGGCGGTCGACGTCAGTGCCCGGCCCTCTCGGTCGAGCCTGTCGAGACCTCCGTCGACCCCGGAGTCCGTGAGCCCGACCGGACCGGAGGGGCCCGATGCCGACCACGGCAGCCGAGCACGACGCGATGCGCCGTGCGCTGACGCTGGCCGCGACCCCGGGCGTCCCCATGGTCGCCGACACCCGCCGGGTCGGCTGCGTGCTGCTGGACGACGACGGACGCACGGTCGCGGAGGGCCACCACCGCGGTCCCGGCACCCCCCACGCGGAGGCCGACGCCCTGGCCCGCGCCGGGGCTGCCGCCCGGGGCACCACCGCGGTGGTCACGCTCGAGCCCTGCAACCACACCGGGCGCACCGGACCGTGCACCGAGGCCCTGGTCGCGGCCGGCGTACGCCGGGTGGTCTACGCCGAGGTCGACGCCAACCCGGTGGCCGCCGGTGGACGGGCCGTCCTGGAGGCCGCGGGCATCGAGGTCGAGGCCGGCCTGCTGGCCGACGAGGCCGCGTCGCTGGCGGAGGTCTACCGGGTCGCGCTGCGCGAGCAGCGGCCCTTCGTCACCTGGAAGCTCGCGACGACCCTCGACGGGCGCAGCGCCGCCGCCGACGGCACCTCGCGCTGGGTGTCCTCGACCGCCGCGCGCCGCGACACCCACCGGCTGCGCGCGCTGAGCGACACGATGCTCGTCGGCACCGGCACGATCGCCGTCGACGACCCGCTGCTGACCGTCCGCGACGACCAGGGGCGCCCGGCCGCCGTCCAGCCGTTGCGGGCCGTGATGGGCGAGCGCGACCTCCCGCCCGACCGTCGGGTCCTCAACGACGACGCCGAGACGGTCCACCTGCGCACCCGGGACCCGTACGCCGCTCTCGCCACGCTGTGGGACGACGGCCGCCAGCACGTCTTCCTCGAGGGAGGGCCGACCCTGGCCGCCGCGTTCCTGCGCGCCGGTCTCGTCGACCGCGTCGTGGCCTATGTCGCCCCGATGTTCCTGGGGTCCGGGCTCTCCTCGGTGGCCGACCTCGGAATCACCACCATCGCCGCGGCGTTGCGCCCCACGGTCACCGACGTGACCGTGCTGGCCGGCGTCGACGGCGAGGAGCCCAACGTCCGCTTCACGATGTCGGCGGTCGAGCCTGTCGAGACCCCGCACCACCCGAAGGAGACCTGATGTTCACCGGAATCGTCGAGGAGCTCGGCACCGTCGAGGCGGTCGAGGACCAGGGCGACGCGATCCGCCTCACCGTCCGCGCCGCGACCGTGCTCGAGGACGCCGGCCTCGGCGACTCGATCAGCGTCAACGGCTGCTGCCTGACCGTGACCACCCACGACGGCGAGCTCTGGACCGCCGACGTCATGCAGGAGACGCTCGACAAGACCAGCCTGCAGGGCGTCGCGCCCGGCGACCGCGTCAACCTCGAAAGGGCCGTCACCGCCGACAAGCGCCTCGGCGGCCACATCGTGCAGGGCCACGTCGACGCCGTCGGTCACGTCGTACGCCGCCAGCCGAGCGAGCACTGGGAGCTCGTCGAGGTCTCGATGCCGCCCGCCCTCGGCAAGTACCTCGTCGACAAGGGATCCGTCACCGTCGACGGCGTGAGCCTGACGGTCGTCGAGGCCGGGCCCGAGTCGTTCACGATCAGCCTGATCCCCGAGACCCTCGCCCGCACCACCCTCGGCCTGCGCCAGCCCGGCGACCGGGTCAACCTCGAGGTCGACGTGCTGGCCAAGCACGTCGAGAAGCTCCTGGCCGCCCGCCTCGACGCCGTCGCACCCTCCACGAACAGCGCAGCACCAGAAGGAGTCACGCCATGACCTACCCCGGCATCGACGAGCAGCACGGCGGCGTGCGCCTCGACAGCGTCGAGCGCGCGATCGCCGACATCGCGGCCGGCAAGGCCGTCGTCGTGGTCGACGACGAGGGACGGGAGAACGAGGGCGACATCATCTTCGCGGCCAGCAAGGCGACGCCGGAGCTGATGGCGTTCACGATCCGCCACTCCAGCGGCGTGATCTGCGTGCCGATGCCGGGCTACATGCTCGACCGGCTCGAGATCCCGCTGATGACCCCGCACAACAAGGACAAGCTGCGTACGGCGTACACGATCTCGGTCGACGCCCGCGACGGCGTCTCCACGGGCATCAGCGCCGCCGACCGGGCCCACACCGCCCGGGTGCTGGCCGACAGCGCGACCGAGCCGTGGGAGCTCACCCGCCCCGGGCACGTCTTCCCGCTGCGCTACACCGACGGGGGAGTGCTGGCCCGCCGCGGTCACACCGAGGCCGCGGTCGACCTGGCGACGCTCGCCGGTCTCACGCCGGCCGGCGTCCTGGTCGAGGTCGTCAACGACGACGGCACGATGAAGCGCGCCGCCGAGCTGCGCGCGTTCGCCGACGAGCACGACCTGGCGATGATCTCCATCGAGGACCTGGTCCGCCACCGCCGCCGCACCGAGAACCTCATCGAGCGCGTCGCCGAGACCCGGCTGCCCACCCGCCACGGCGACTTCACCGCCTTCGGCTACAAGGTCACCGTCGACGACTCCGAGCACATCGCCCTGGTCTACGGCGACGTCAGCGGCCCCGAGCCGGTGCTGACCCGCGTGCACTCCGAGTGCCTGACCGGAGACGTGTTCGGCAGCGCCCGCTGCGACTGCGGTCCCCAGCTCGACGAGGCGCTCGAGCGCATCGTCGCCGAGGGCCGCGGCGTCGTCGTCTACCTCCGGGGCCACGAGGGACGCGGCATCGGCCTGGTCGCCAAGCTGCAGGCCTACCAGCTGCAGGACGGCGGACGCGACACCGTCGACGCCAACCTCGACCTGGGCCTGCCCGCCGACGCGCGCCACTACGGCACCGCCACCCAGGTCCTCAAGGACCTCAAGGTCGAGTCCGTGCGACTGCTGACCAACAACCCCGACAAGGTCCACAACCTCGAGCTGTACGGCGTGCCCGTGGCCGAGCGGGTGGGCCTCACGCCCCACCCCAACGACCACAACATCGCCTACCTGCTGACCAAGCGTGACCGGATGGGCCACGACTTCCCCGACCTGCACGACCCCAGCACCGACCCCAGCACGGAGGACCTCTCATGAGCGGCCACGGAGCCCCCAGCGCCGAGCCCGTCGACTGCCACGACCTGCGGGTCGCGGTGGTCGCCGCCAGCTGGCACACCGTCGTCATGGACGGCCTGCTCGCCGGCGCCCAGCGGGCGCTGGACACCTACCGGGTCGAGGCGCCCGTGATCGTCCGGGTGCCCGGCACCTTCGAGCTGCCCGTCGTCGCGGGCGCCCTGGCCGCCCAGGGCTACGACGCGGTCGTCGCGCTCGGCGTCGTCATCCGCGGCGGGACGCCCCACTTCGACTACGTGTGCACCGCCGCCACCGACGGCCTGGGCCGGGTCGCCCTCGACCACCAGACCGCCGTCGGGTTCGGCGTCCTGACCTGCGACACCGAGCAGCAGGCCCTGGACCGTGCCGGTCTCGAGGGCTCCAGCGAGGACAAGGGCTACGAGGCCACCTCCGCCGCCCTGGTCACCGCCCAGACCATCAAGCGGATCAAGCGCGGCTACGACGCCTGAGACTTGTCGGGCCGCCCGAGCAACGCGGCGACCACGACCGCCGAGATCAGCAGCGAGATCTCCGCGGCCAGGACCGGGTCGTCCAGCAGCAGCAGCGGTGCGGTCGTGAGCACCAGGACGTCAAAGCCGCGCACGACGCTGCCGTAGAGGTTCGTCGGCACGCCACCTGCCGGCGTCGAGACCATCGGCCGGCCGTAGTCGGGCGGACGCCCGGTCACCCAACGGACCGCCGACGCCGTCGAGGACGCGCCGACGGCCAGTCCGAGCAGCACCGCCGCGCCCGGGGGCGCACCGGTCGCCGTGTCGAGCACGGGCGCGCACAGGAGCCCGAGCAGCAGGAGGACGGCGCCGGGCACGACCGTCGCGGCGCCCTTGGCGTAGGCGGACGGGAAGGGCAGCAGGCGCGACAGGCTCGGGGTCCGCTCGACGACCCGTAGGCCGATGAGCAGGGGCAGCCCGGCCAGGAACCCCGCCAGCGGCGCGAGCAGCAGGACCACGAGGCCGGCGCCCGCGGCCTCGGCGGCGTACGGCACGACGGCGGCGGCGACCGGCAGCACCAGCAGCCGAGGACTGCGTCGCACCCTGGTCAGGTCGGCACGCACGAGCGCCGCGGCCCCGGTGCGAGGACCGCGCCGGGCGCGTCGTGAGCGGACCGGCAGGTGGCCGCGCCAGCGGTGCTCCAGCACCACGTCGTAGGCGAGTGCCAGGTCGAGCGACGACAGCGCGCCCGACAGGCCGGGAGCGAGCGCACCGCCGCGTGAGACGTCGCGGCGGGCCAGCCGTGGCAGCGAGCGCAGGCCGTACGCCGTCGCGGCGAAGGCCCCCGCCGCCGCGACACCGAGCACCAGCCACACCACGTGCGCGTCGGGCTCGGGAGGGTGGACCCCGGTGGTGAGGTCGAGCGCGACGGCGAGCAGGCCACCCCACACCAGGACCCCGGGAAGCCAGGCAGCGACACCGACCCACCGCGCGCCCCGGCTCGAGGCCGGCAGCGACTGGGCGCGTACGCCGACCGCGACGAGTCCCGCCGAGCCCAGCGCCACCGCCCCGGTCAGGGCGGTCGCACCGGCGGGCGACCAGCCGCCGAGCACCGCGCCGGCGGCGGTGACCACCGCCCCCAGGAGCGCGGCGACCACCAGGCCGACCAGCAGCCGCGGGCGGAGCAGGTCACGGCGGTCCACCGGTGTCGGCATCAGCCAGCTGCCGACCGCCGGCGAGACGAAGACCGGCCCGAGCATCCGGGCGACCAGGACGACGCCGGCCACGAACGCCACGGCGACCAGCACCGGCAGCAGGGCCCGTGACCCGGCGCACGCCCCGGCGGCGCACCGCTCGTCGCTCAGCCGTCCGATGCCGAGCACGACGTTGACGGCGATCGAGCCGAGCATCACCGTGGCGAACAGCGCGACGTAGGCGTCACCGAGCACGTCCACGAGCCGGGCGTCGGCGCGGCCGCGGCGCCACGACCGGACCTGCAGCCGCAGCTCGCGCGCCTCGGAGCGCGTCACCTGCGCCTCGGCTTCGGTCTCGGCTTCGACTTGCCCGCGGGCGGCTTCGGCGGCTTCGGCGGGGTCGTCGGGGTCGGCCGGCCCGGCTCGGCTCCGCCGACCTCCACGACCTGGTCGGCGACCGCCGCCACGAGGTCCTGGTCGTGGCTGGCGAACAGGATCGCCAGGCCGTCGCGCTTCTCGGCCCGCAGTCGCGCGGTGAGCCAGGTCAGGCCCTCGGTGTCGAGGCGCTGCTCCGGCTCGTCGAGCACGAGCAGCCGGCGGGGCCGCACGAACGCGGTCGCCAGGGCCAGGCGGCGCCGCTGGCCCGAGGAGAGGGTGTGGGGGAGCTGGCCGGAGTGGCCGATGAGACGCAGCTCGTGCAGCACGTCGTCGACGAGCTCGTCGGCGTCGGGCACCGCGTGGGCCCGGGCCACCAGGTCGAGGTGCTCCACGACGCTGAGGTCGGGGAAGAAGTCGAGGTCGTCGAGCACCGAGGCCAGCATCGCCCGGCACCGGGCGGACCGTTCGTCGAGTGGAGCACCGTCCAGCGTGATGGTGCCCTCCGTCGCCACGTCGGCCCCGGTCACGCAGCGCAGGACCGTCGACTTCCCCGCGCCGTTGGCCCCGACCAGCGCCACCGCCCGCCCGGCCTTCACGTCGAGCGAGAAGCCCTCGAGCACCGTGGCCTCGCCGAAGCGCCGGGCCAGTCCACGAACCTCGAGCAGTGCCATACCGGCCAGTATCCGCGCGTCGCGACCACCGTCGACGGCGGTGCCCCGAAACCCCGCGCCTGGCGACGTGGTCTCAGGACGGTCCCGGGGGTGAGGCGTCGAGAACGAGCGCCCGTAGGCTGGCCGCCGTGAAGACGTTCGACGGTCTGTGGGCCGAGCTGTCCGAGAAGGCACGCACCCGACCCGAGGGCTCGGGCACCGTCGCGGCCCTCGACGCCGGCGTCCATGCGATCGGCAAGAAGCTGGTCGAGGAGGCCGCCGAGTCGTGGATGGCGGCCGAGCACGAGGGCAAGGAGCGCGCCGCCGAGGAGATCAGCCAGCTGATCTACCACCTCCAGGTGATGATGCTCGCCCTCGACCTCGAGCCCGCCGATGTCTACTCGCACCTCTGACCGGAGACCTGATGACCCTCAAGATCGCGATCCCCAACAAGGGCTCGCTGGCCATCGCGGCCAGCGAGATCCTGCGCGAGTCGGGCTACCGCCAGCGCGACGACCCCAAGCAGCTCACCCTCATCGACACCGACAACGACGTCGAGTTCTTCTACCTGCGCCCGCGCGACATCGCGCTCTACGTCGGCGAGGGCACCCTCGACGCCGGCATCACCGGCCGCGACCTGCTGCGCGACTCCGGCGCCAAGGCCGACGAGGCGCTGACCCTCGGGTTCGGCCGCAGCACCTTCCGCTTCGCCGGCCCGGTCGGTCGCTACGCCGAGGCTGCCGACGTGGCCGGCACCCGCATCGCCACGTCCTACGTCGGCATCGTGCGCGCGTTCCTCGAGGAGCGCGGCCTCGACGCCACGGTGACCCGCCTCGACGGTGCGGTCGAGACCAGCATCCAGCTCGGCGTCGCCGACGTGATCGCCGACGTCGTCGAGACCGGCGCCACCCTGCGCCAGGCCGGGCTCGAGACCTTCGGCGAGCCGCTGCTGCAGTCCGAGGCCGTGCTCATCACGCGGGCCGGCGCCGACCACCCGGCCGGCTTCGAGGTCTTCCGGCGTCGCGTCGAGGGCGTCCTGGTGGCCCGCGGCTACGTGATGATGGACTACGACATCGCCGAGGCCCACCTCGAGCGCGCCGTCGAGCTCACCCCCGGCATCGAGAGCCCCACCATCGCGCCGCTCAACCGTGAGGGCTGGGTCGCCGTCCGCGCGATGGTGCCCCGCGCCGGGTCCCAGCGGCTGATGGACCAGCTGTGGGACCTCGGCGCCCGCGGCATCCTGCAGACCGACATCCATGCCTGCCGACTCTGACCTCCCGGCGCTGCCGCGCACCTGGCGTCCGCTCGGGCCCCGCATCGCCGGCGGGGTGGCCGGCGGTGCCCTGCTCGGCGTCACCGCGCTGCTGTGGGTCGGTCTCGACCAGGACGTCCGCGACTCCGTGACACCGTTCCAGCGCGGCACCGTGATCGCGATGTTCCTGCTGGGCTTCTCGTGCCTCTACGCCCTGGCCCGCTCGCGCGTCGTCGCCCACCCCGACGGGCTCCAGGTCGTCAACGGCTACCGGCGCCACGACTACGTGTGGGCCGAGATCGTCGCGGTGCGCCTCAACCCCGGCGCGCCCTGGGTGACCCTCGACCTCGCCGACGGCACGACCGCCTCGGTGATGGCGGTCCAGTCCTCCGACGGGCCGCGCGCCAAGCAGGCCGTGCGGCAGCTACGCGCCCTCGTCGACCGCGCGCACGCCCCAGGAGACTGACACCTCGTCGCCCGGCTCGCCGGCCGGCGCCAGGGTGAGCAGGTCCTCACCGCTGCGGAACGCGTCGGCGTTGGCCGTCATCGGCTCGATCGCCAACGACCGGCGTGCCGTCGTGGGCCGGTCGTCGGCGGTGTAGAGCAGCAGCCAGCGGTGGTGCTCGTCGACCCAGATCGAGACCGCGCGACCCGACGCCGGGTCGCGCAGCACCGTGGTCGCCACGCCCCGCTCGTCGCGCTCGAGGTCGGTGAACCCGGTGTTGAGGGCGGTGTCGCGCATCGGGCGCGCCACCCGGAAGTCGTACGCCGTCCCGTCAACGGCCTCGCGCCCGACCGGGATCAACGCGTCGTCGGTCACCGAGCGGGTCGCGGCCGGCAGCGTCAGCTCCCACGTGTCGATCGGGCCGGCGCCGACCGACAGGTAGGGGTGGGCCCCACAGGCGTAGGGAGCCGGCGTCGGCGACAGGTTGGTCGCGGTCTGGGTGACGGTGAGGCCGTCGGCGGACAGGTCGTAGAGCACGTGCAGGTCGACGATCCACGGGTAGCCGGACTGCGCCATCAGCCGGTACTGCAGCGACACCGACGCCGACGAGTGCTCCTCGGGCATCCAGGCCGCCCACCGGGCCAGGCCGTGCGAGGCGTGGTGGCGCTCGGGCTCGGTGAGCGGCAGCTGCAGGTCGCGTCCGCCGAACGAGTACCGCCCGTCGCGGATCCGGTTGGGCCACGGCATGAGCAGCTGCCCGCGCCCGCCGGACGACATCTCGTCCTCGGCGAACCCGTCCAGGAGCGGGCGACCGGCGTGGGTCAGGGACCGCAGTGCCGCCCCGCTCTCGGTGATGACGGCGTCGTACCCGCCGGCCGAGATCTGGAACTGGTCACCACTGGGTGCGATCGCAGACATGCGCACACCTTGTCACCAGTTGGGCGTCGATCCCGACACGTTCCGCGGCAGCCGCGTGCCGGGCGCGGTGTAGAGGTAGACGACGCCGCCGGTCGACTGCTGCCAGACCCTCTCGAAGTTCGCGCGCGTGTAGACGTGGCGCACCGCCTCGTCGCTGCTGGACGCCGGGTCGTTGAGGACCGGGTCGCCGTCGGCGGTGAAGCCGACGACCACCATCAGGTGCCCGTCGGTCGCGTAGCCGGCCTCGGGCATGTCCTCGAGGTCCCACGAGAGCGAGGTGACCACGGGGATGCCGGCGGCGACGAACCGCTCGACCTCGGCCAGCGACCGCAGCCGGGTGACGGTCGCGTCGAGACCGTAGGTGTGCGCGTACGCCGCGTTGAACGGCCAGTTGCCCGCCCCGTCGTAGGTGTAGTCCCAGGTGTGCATCGCGGCGTACGGCACCTGGGGGTCGCCGTTCGGCGCCTCGACGCCGCTGACGTCAGCGGCCGTCGGGGCGTGCCGACGACCCCACCACCGCATCGCCATCGAGGTCGACGTGGGGGAGCACCAGACCTGCCCGCCGCCGCCGAACTCGGGGTACTCGCCGCGGTGGATGTTCTGCGAGTAGCGGGGCACGGCCAGCTCGACGGCCCGCCCGCCCAGGGTCGACGCGCTGGTCGGGGGCGCGGCGTCGGGCACCAGCTCGCTGGTCATCGTCGTGACCGCGTCGAGCGAGGGCCGGGACCGCCCACCGACCGGCCGCAGCAGCCGCACCCGCGTCTGGAAGGCCACCGGCTCGCGTCCGGTCTTGGCGCTGAAGGTGTCGGTGTAGACCGTCCCGTCGTCGTCGCGCTGCCCGTCGAGCGACGTGCGGTGGATGTCGCCGGCGGCGAAGTCCATGCCCGAGGTCCAGCGGCCCAGCACGTACCACCTGGTCCAGGTCCCGTCGCGGTGCCGGCCGCGGAACAGCGTCTCGACCCAGGTGCCGGTCGGCGTCGTCGCGTTCCACGACGAGATCGCCTCGTCGTCGGCGTAGCCGAGCCGCACGACGGGCGAGGTCCACGTGCCGACCTCGTAGTCGCGCGCTGTGCCGTCGCCGAACGGATCGGTGTACGACGTCCGCGCCAGCCCCCGGCGGTCGAGCACCAGTGCCCCGTCCCGCACGCGCAGGCCCTCGAGGCGGCCGGCGCGGAAGTCGCGGGAGCTGTCCCAGCGGGTCAGCGTGACGTCGAAGCCGTCAGTGGTCGCGGGCGGCCCGTGGCGGGAGCCGTGGGCGTCCGCCGGGACGGCGACCAGCGCCGGGGCGAGCAGGGCCAGCGCGAGCGGGGCGAGCAGGGCGTGCTTGATCAAGGTCGTCTCCCGAGATGGACGGTCGTCCGTCGATCCTCGTCCGGGGCACGCGCCACCGCTAGTGGAGGTTTCCCTGCCCGTCGACCACCAGGTCGGCGCGATCGCGGGTCCGGTCGGAGGCGAAGGAGGCGTCCTCGGACTCCTGCCAGGCCAGCCACTGCGCGCGCAGGTGCTCGCCGTCGCGGGCGAGCCCTCGGGCCAGCCGCAGCTCGCGCGACACCTCGACCCACACCAGGACCGTCGCGAGGTCGGCGTACGCCGCGGTGCCGGCGCCGACGCCCTCGAGCACCAGCAGCCCGCCGGGTCCGGGCGGGTCGACCTCGACGGTCTCGGCGAACGCGCCCGCGTGCCAGTCGTAGCGCCGGTAGCTCCCGGGCCGGCCCTCGCTCAGCGGGCGCAGCAGGGGGCCGAGCTGGTCGGCAACCGTCGCCAGGCCCGACCACCCGTCGTAGAGGTCGTCGAGGTGCACGACGCGCGCGCCGGTGCGGGCGGCGACGGCCCGCGCCAGCGTCGTCTTGCCGGACCCGCCCGGGCCGTCGACGCACAGCAGCCGGGCCTCCCCGAGCGTGGGCGCTCGCTCGGCGAGCAGCGCCAGGGTCCGGTCGGGCGCGGCGATGCTCAGGTGATGCCCCGGTTCTTGAGCAGTGCCTCGATGTCGGCGAACTCGTCGTCGACCGGCGCGGGGGAGCGGCCGGCCCGCCGCGGCGAGGTGGGCGCCGCGGTGGATGTCGACGGGGGCAGCTGCTCGGGCCCGCGCTGCCGGGGCCGCTCGGGAGCCTTCGCCGGCGCTCCACCACCGCGGGCCTCGACGACGCGACCGGCGCCGTAGAGCACGACGGCGATGCCGGCCAGGACGATGCCCGACCACACCACCGGGCTGAAGACGAGCCGGACCGCCCAGTCGCCGATCGCGTCGCCGATCTCGGCCAGCATGCGCAGCGTGCGGGTCAGGTAGGCCGCGATCGGCAACAGCGTCAGGCCGGCGCCCTTGAGCCCGGCCCCGAGGCCCCGTCGTTGGTAGGCGAACCACGTGTAGACGCCCGCGACGAGGCTGAGGGCCAGGGCCAGTGCGCCGTAGCTGACGTCGTCCATGGGTCCAGCGTCCCACGTCAGCGGTCAGCGCGTGGGTGGGAGACTGGGCGCATGCCCGAACGTGAGCTGCTGGCGCCGGCCTACCCCGACGACACCGGCGCGGCCGACCCGGCCCTCGCCGCGGCGCTGACGGCGTACGCCGCGGACCCGACCGACCCCGCCGGCCTGCCCGCGGCCCTGGCCGCGCTGCAGACGGTCCGGGTGCTGGTGCCGGTGGTCGCGGTCGCCGGTGACGTCGAGCTCGACGAGCGGGGGCTCGCCCACGACAAGACCAGCGACATGGCCGCGGTGCTGGTCCAGGGGCAGGACGGACGGCGGGCGCTGCTGGCGTTCTCCGGCACCGACAGCCTCGCCGCCTGGGACCCCGCCGCCCGGCCCGTGCCGGTCCCGGCGAGGCAGGCGGCGCTCGCCGCTCTCCAGGACGGCGCCGAGGCGCTGCTGCTCGACCTCGGTACGGCGCCCCTGGCCGTCGAGGGCGACCACCTGCGGGCGCTGGCCGCCGGGTGGCGCCTGGTCCGCGTCGGCGACGACCTCGGGTGGCTCGACCCGACGTCCGTCTGACGCTGCGACGCCGGGCGCCCCGGATTGGTCAGGTCGGGAATCCTGGCCTAGAGTCCGTGGTTGACTGATCTGTACAGGCACACCCGTGCCCGCACCGATCGACAAGCGGGGACCAGCTCCATCGTCTCCCACCCGCACCGGCCGCCGTCCCAGGCAGCACCGCACCACAGCAGCACCGCACCATCGGGACACAGGTCGTCGGGTCTAGTCCAAGGCTCCGGCCTCGCCTCCCGTGCACACCATGCGCGGAGGCAGGGTGAGATGGTCGTTGACTGGCTTCCGCTTGCGCACCTCTGCGGAAGCCCTCGTTGTTTTTCCAGGCCTCCGCAGGTGATCGACCTAGCGTCTGACCCCCTGGAGGACACATCAGCACCGAGTACCGCATCAACGACCGGATCCGCGTATCGGAAGTCCGGCTCGTTGGCCCCAGTGGCGAGACCGTCGGCATCGTGCCCACCGCCGATGCCCTGCGGCTTGCCCAGGAAGCCGATCTCGACCTCGTCGAGATCGCCCCGATGGCGCGCCCGCCGGTCTGCAAGCTCATGGACTACGGGAAGTTCAAGTACGAGAACGCCCAGAAGGCCCGTGAGGCTCGCCGCAACCAGACGAACGTGATCATCAAGGAGATGAAGCTTCGTCCCAAGATCGACGCCCACGACTACGAGACCAAGAAGGGCCACGTCATCCGGTTCCTCAAGGCCGGCGACAAGGTCAAGATCACGATCATGTTCCGCGGTCGTGAGCAGCACCGGCCCGAGCTGGGCTTCCGGCTGCTGCAGAAGCTCGCCGAGGACGTCACCGAGCTGGGCTTCATCGAGTCGTCGCCCAAGCAGGACGGCCGCAACATGATCATGGTCCTGGGCCCGCACAAGAAGAAGGCCGAGGCCAAGGCCGACCACCTGGTGGTCCGGGCCGAGAAGGAGGCCGAGCGGGCCGCCCACGTGGCCGAGGAGCAGGCCGAGCGCGACGCCGCGCACGCCGCCGGCCCCGTCGCCGCCAAGAAGGAGCGCGGCCGCTCCGAGAACCTCGACCCCGAGATCGAGGCCTGACCCCACCAGGTCAGCCCGACCCGGGTCGAACCGACCCACACGACAGCCCCACCGGGCTGCCCGTCGTACCACCCCGAGGAGACAACACGATGCCCAAGAACAAGACGCACTCCGGTGCCAAGAAGCGGTTCAAGGTGACCGGCTCCGGCAAGATCATGCGCCTGCAGGCCGGCCGCAAGTCGGGCGCTGCGTTCGCCTCGCAGCCCACCACCGGCAGCCGCAAGAAGATGCGCCGCAACGCCGGCGCCGTCGAGCTCGAGAAGGCCGACGTCAAGCGCGCCAAGAAGATGCTCGGCATCTGAGCCAGCACCACCCGGGGCCCTGGCCCCACACCCCGTTCCACTCTCAGTTGCTGAGCAACACAGTCGTCAGGAGTCAGTCATGGCACGCGTCAAGCGGGCAGTAAACGCACACAAGAAGCGCAAGGTCACCCTGGAGCGCGCCGCCGGTTACCGCGGCCAGCGCTCGCGCCTCTACCGCAAGGCCAAGGAGCAGGTCACCCACTCCCTGGTCTACAGCTACAACGACCGCAAGAAGAACAAGGGCAACTTCCGTCGCCTCTGGATCCAGCGCATCAACGCCGCCGCGCGCGCGGAGGGCCTGACCTACAACCGCTTCATCCAGGGCCTCAACCTGGCCGGCATCGAGGTCGACCGCAAGATCCTCGCCGAGCTCGCCGTCAGCGACCCGACCGCGTTCAGCGCGCTGGTCGCCGCCGCCAAGGCCGCCCTGCCCGCCGACGTCAACGCCCCGCGCGAGGCCGAGGTCTCGGCCTGAGCGTCGTCCCGCTGGCAGCCGGCAACGACCGGCTCAAGCAGATCCGCAAGTTGAGCCGCCGCTCCGAACGCTCGGAGCGGCGGCTCTTCCTTGCCGACGGCCCCAAGGCCGTCGAGGGCGCGCTCGGTGTGCCCGGGTGCGTCGTCGAGGTCTTCGCGACCGCCTCCGGCGCCGACCTCGTGCCGTCCGGCGTCGACGTCACGCTCGTCGACGACCGCGCGCTCGCCTCGTTGAGCGACTCGGTCACCCCGGCCGGTGTCGTCGCGCTGTGCCGGTTCGTCGACCGGCCGCTCACCCACCTGCTGCAGTCCGCGCCCCGACTGGTCGCGGTGTGCGCCGATGTACGCGACCCCGGCAACGCCGGCACGGTCATCCGCACCGCCGACGCCGCCGGGGCCGACGCGGTCGTCCTGGCCGGTACGTCGGTCGACCTCTACAACCCCAAGACGCTGCGCGCCGCCGTCGGCAGCGCGTTCCACCTGCCCGTCGCGGTCGAGCCCGACCCGGCCGACGTCGTACGCCGTCTCCAGGCGGCCGGCGTGACGGTCCTGGCCACCGCCGCCGACGGCGAGGTCGCGCTCCACGACGCCGGAGACCTGCTCCGGGCGCCGACGGCGTGGCTGTTCGGCAACGAGGCCCACGGCCTGCCCGACGACCTCGCCGCCCTCGCCGACCACCGCGTGTCGATCCCGATCCACGGTCGTGCGGAGAGCCTCAACCTCGCGACCGCTGCGGCGCTCTGCCTCTACGAGTCGGCGCGCGTCCGACGCGGCTGAGCCCGGCTCGCCGGCCGCCGTAGGCTGACCGGATGCCGCACGCGACCGCGCAGGAGCTCGCCGACGAGCTGCCCGACGGCGTCGTGCTCGCCGACGCGCAGGGCGTGGTCACCCTCGTGTCGGCGTTGGCCCGCCGGATGCTCGGTCCGAGCGCCGAGCCGGGACGTCCTCTCGCCGAGGTCCTGCGGCTCCAGGACCAGGACGCCCAGGCCTGGACCGCCGCCAACACGCCGTACGCCGGGCTGCGCACGCGCACCGCGGTGCCCGAGCAACCGTGGCTGCTGCCCGACGGCACCGAGGTCCTCGTGGCCGCGCGGCTGCACCGCGCCGAGCGGCTGGGCCCGGTGACCCGGGTGGCGATCACGCTGCGCTCCGGACGGGGCCGGGCACGCCTCGACCGCGAGCGCTCCGACCTCGTCGCGACCGTGGCCCACGAGCTGCGCTCGCCGCTGACGGGGGTCAAGGGCTTCGTGCAGGCGCTGCTCAACCGCTGGGACAAGCTCAACGACGAGCAGAAGAAGCTGATGCTCACCACCGTCGCCGCCGACTCCGACCGACTGAGCCGGCTGATCGCCGAGCTCCTCGACGTCGCCCGCATCGACACCGGGCGCCTGCAGCTCTATCCGCGTCCCTCCGACGCCGGCGTGCTCGTCGGCCGGATCGTCGAGTCCGTCGGCGCCGGCACGGCCCGCGAGATCGATCTCGTCACCGACGCCGACCTGCCTCAGGTGCACGTCGACCCCGACAAGTTCACCCAGGTCGCCACCAACCTCGTCGAGAACGCCGTGCGCCACGGCGACGGTCTGGTCACCGTCCGCGTCGAGCGCGAGCCCCATCCCGACGCGCCTGACGGGGTGCGCCTGACCGTCAGCGACGAGGGCGGCGGGATCCCACCCGAGCTGCGGCGCCGGATCTTCACCAAGTTCTGGACCGGCGGCACCACGGGCGGCTCAGGCCTCGGTCTCTACATCGTCAACGGCCTCGTGCGTGCCCACGGCGGCACCGTGTCGGTCGACAACGGGCCCGACGGGGGAGCGGTGCTGTCCTGCACCTGGCCCGGGCTCCCCGACGACATCTTCGGCTGACGTCCAGGGGCCCGCCGGACTCAGCCCGCCGGACTCAGGGGGTCCAGCGCGGGTCGCGCCCGACCCAGCCCAGCAGCCGGTCGAGGGCGGGCGCGTCGTCGGGGACGGGGACCACGGCACCGAACGGCACCCGGTCCTCGTCACGGATCCCGGCCGGCAGCGCGCCCTGCAGCGGAGCCAGGCACGTGGCGGCGAGGGCGTCGTCGAGCCCGGACGTGTCGCCCAGCGCGGCGGCGAGGTCCCAGCCATGGGTGACCAGCTCGCTGACGTAGGTGACGATGGCCGCCGCCGCCGGCATGTCCCCGGCCGGGTGGTGGACGGTCCGCTCGAGCACCGCGTCCTCCCCGAGGGCGGCCACGAGCTCCGGCTGGCGCTCGGCCCAGGCACCGGCCCAGTCGCGGTCGGCGACCCCCTCGACCTGGGACGGAACCTCGAACGGGTGCCCACCTCGCAGCACGTGCGGCACCCGGACCGACACGGCGACCAGGTGCGACAGGAGGTCGCGCACGGTCCACCCGGCACAGGGCGTCGGCCGGTCGAGGTCGTCGAGCCTCACGCGGTCGACGTACGTCGTCACCTGGGCGGCGGCGGCGAGGAGCAGGGGGCGGGGGTCGGCCTGGACGGCCTGGTTCGTGGTCATGCCTCCATCCTGCAAGCTGAACCAGACATCTTGTGTCAGGTATTGCTGCGACGATCTGAGACATGCGCGCCGACCGGCTCCTCCGCCTCCTGCACCTGCTCCAGCGCCACGGCACCCAGCCCGCCGCCCGCCTCGCCGAGCAGCTCGAGGTCAGCGAGCGGACGGTGCTGCGCGACATGGACGCCCTGTCCGCGGCCGGCGTCCCGGTCTTCGCCGTGCGCGGTCGGCACGGTGGCTGCGGGCTCGTCGAGGGCTACCGCACCGACGTCAGCGGCCTGACCGTCGGTGAGGCACAGGCGCTGTTCCTCTGGGGCAGCCGCGACGCCACGCGCGAGCTCGGGCTGGGGCCCGAGCTCGGCAACGCCCTGGCCAAGCTCGCCGCGACCGTCACCAGCGGGGCGATGGAGGAGGCCGACGCGCTCGCCTCGGTGCTCGTCGTCGACCGGCGGCGGTGGTTCGCCGCGGTCGAGGAGGTCCCCGTCCTGCCGGTGCTCCGGGAGGCCGCGTCCGCGGCTCGACGGGTCCGGCTGCGCTACGGCACCGCCGGCGGCGAGCCCCCGACCACCCGCACCGTCGACCCCTACGGACTGGTCGAGAACGCCGGCCGCTGGTACCTCCTCGCCGCCCACCGCGGGCACCGTCGCACCTACCGCGTCTCGCGCATCGTCGACGCCGTCGTCCTCGACGAGCCCGCGCGGCGCCCGGCCGACCTCGACCTGGCGCACGAGTGGGCCGAGTCGCGGCGCGCGCTCGAGGTGGGGGAGTCGGTGGAGCTCGACGTGGCGGTGGACCCCGGCGCTCTCGACCGGCTTCGCCGGGTGGCGTCCTTCCAGCTCGTCGCCGGTACGACGCCGCAGGAGCTGCCACCGGTGCCGGGCGACGTCCGCGTCCGACTGCGCCTGGTGGTGCGGGCCCGGCGTCAGGCGCTCGGGCTGGTCCTCACCTTCGGCGGCGAGGTCGAGCTGCTCTCACCGCTCGACCTGCGAGCCGAGCTCGTCGAGGTCGGGCGCCTCGCCCTGGCCCGCCACGGGGCCTGACCGACCCGACGGCACGGCGTACAGCACGCCCTCCCAGCGCTTGACCGCGGCGACCAGCACGAAGCTCATCGTCACCAGCAGCGCCCACGACCCGATCTTGGCGGCGTGCACGGCCTCCCAGACCTCGAGCTGACCGGGGTAGCGCCACGCGCCGAGGAAGGTCGCGGCGTTCTCGGCGACCCACAGGAACAACCCGATCAGCAGGAACGACAGGGCCAGCGGCATCCGGTACCCGGTCCCACCGACCGTGAAGTGGACCCACGCGCGGCGCAGCACGACGAGCCCGACCGCGGCGATCGGCAGTCGCAGGTCGACGATCCAGTGGTGGGTGAAGAAGTTGGCGTACACCAGGACGGCCACCACCGCGGTGGGGCCGACGTCGAAGCCGGACACCCGCAACGACAGTCGGCGCCAGGCCTGGCACACGTAGGAGCCGACCGCGGCGTACATGAACCCCGAGAACAGCGGGACGTCCCAGACCTTGGTGGCCGCGTCCTCCGGGTAGGACCACGACCCGACGTGCACCTTGAACACCTCGAGCCCGAGCCCCAGCAGGTGGAAGGCGACGATGACCAGCACCTCACGCCAGGACTCCAGGCCGAGCGCCCAGAACCCCAGCGTCACCACGACGCACCAGACCAGCAGGGCGTCGTAGCGGGCGACCGGCAGCGGCACCACGTAGGCGACGAGCAGCCCGGCGAACAGTGCCGCGGCGAACACGCACGACTGCGCCTCGAGCCACGCGAAGCGCAGCAGCTGGGTCAGGACGCGCACGCGGTCACGGTACGTCGCGCCCGGTGTCGGCGGCCTCCGGCGCGAACGCGCGCAGCTGACGCTCCAGGACGCGGAACCCGATCGAGAGGTAGAGCGGGATCGCGGTGTGCCCCTCGTCGGCGACGACGACCAGACCGCGGACATCGCCCCCGCGCACGGCGTGGTCGTACGCCGCGAACACCAGGAGCTGGGTGATCCCGGCGACCCGGTCGGCGCCGCTGGTGCGCGGTGCGAGCAGCCGTCACCAGCCGGGTCCCGCGGCGCTGACGCCGGCCGTGCCGGCGGGGCGCCCACCGACGGTGGCCTGGAAGCGCACGTCGACCCCGGCCTCGGCGTCCCCGACGGTGCGGACCTCCACGTCCCCGGCGGCCGGACGCACGACCTCGGTGGCGACCAGGACCAGCGGCGCCTGCGTGGTCAGCCCCTGCGCGGCCAGGGGCTCCAGGTCGCTCCGGGCGCCCTCCGGGTCGTCGACCGCCAACGACACCGGTGCGGCGGGCCCGAAGGCCGTGGTGAAGCGCTGCAGGGCGATCGCCACGTCGGCACCCCGCGGCGCACGGCGCAGCAGCACGAAGTTGGCCGTGCGGTCCGCGGGCCGGTCCGGGGTCGAGACGACGACGTGGGTCCGATGGTGCTCGGCGACGCTGCCCCGTGCCTGGAGGAGGGCCAGCTCCGTGCTCCAGCCCACCGACACGATCTCCATGGTCGCAACCTAGGGAGAGCGGGTTCCCGCCGGATTTCGGTGCCGTGTCGACTGGTCGACGGCGTCCCGACGGTGTTCCGGCGGTGTCCCGGCGGCAACCCCGTCGCCGCGACCCGCCGGACGTTCCTAGACTCAGCGTCGTGTCCGGACCCAACACCGACTACGACCCTGTGGAGGTCGACGCCTTGAAGCCCGACGAGGTCGACGCCGCGCGCGACGCCGCGCTCGCCGCGATCGACGCGGCTCCCGACCTCGACGCCCTCAAGCAGGTGCGCATCGACCACACCGGCGACCGCTCGCCGCTGGCGCTGGCCAACCGCGAGATCGGCGCCCTTCCGCCGCAGGCCCGCAAGGAGGCCGGGCAGCGGGTCGGCCAGGCCCGCGGTGCCGTGTCGAAGGCCCTCGCGGCCCGCCAGACGGTGCTCGAAGCCGAGCACGAGGAGCGGATGCTCGTCGAGGAGACCGTCGACGTCACCCTGCCCACCGACCGGTTCCCCGCAGGTGCCCGGCACCCGCTGACGACCGGGTCCGAGCTGATCGCCGACATCTTCGTGGCGATGGGCTGGGAGGTCGCCGAGGGCCCGGTCATCGAGGCCGAGTGGCTCAACTTCGACGCGCTCAACCTCGGCCCCGACCACCCCGCACGCACCATGCAGGACACCTTCTGGACCGAGCTGGGCGACGGCGGCGACACCGCCAGCGACACCGCCAGCGATACCGGCAGCGGCGTCGTCCTGCGCACCCACACCTCACCGGTGCAGGCCCGCACCATGCTGACGCGCACGCCCCCCATCTACGTCGTGTGCCCCGGGCGGGTCTTCCGCACCGACGAGTACGACGCCACCCACAGCCCCGTCTTCCACCAGGTCGAGGGCCTGGCGATCGACGAGGGCATCTCGATGGCCCACCTCAAGGGCACGCTCGACCACTTCGCCACCGCGATGTTCGGCGAGGGCATCATCACCCGCTTCCGGCCGTCGTACTTCCCCTTCACCGAGCCCAGCGCCGAGGTCGACCTGGTCTGCTTCGTGTGCCGTGGTGCGGGCCAGGTCAGCGGCGACACCGGCCCGCAGACGTGCCGCACGTGTCGCGGCGAGGGCTGGATCGAGTGGGGCGGCTGCGGGATCGTCAACCCGCGGGTGCTGCGCGCCTGCGGCATCGACAGCGACCGCTACTCCGGCTTCGCCTTCGGCATGGGCATCGACCGCACCCTGATGTTCCGCCACGCCATCGCCGACTTGCGCGACCTCTTCGAGGGCGACGTCCGCTTCACCACCGCTTTCGGATCGGATCTCTGATGAAGGCCCCCGTCTCCTGGATCAAGGACTACGTCGACCTGCCGGCCGACGTCACCACCGAGCAGCTCGCCGCGCGGCTGACCGCGCTCGGGCTCAAGCTCGAGGCCATCGAGAGCCCCGGTGACCAGATCACCGGGCCGCTGGTGCTCGGCCGGGTGCTCACCCGCGAGCCCGAGCCGCAGAAGAACGGCAAGACCATCAACTGGTGCACCGTCGACGTCGGGGCCGCCAACGGCACCGGTGAGCCCCAGGGCATCGTCTGCGGCGCGCACAACTTCGACGTCGGCGACCTCGTCGTCGTGGTCCTGCCGGGTGCCGTGCTGCCCGGCGGGTTCGCCATCGGTGCGCGCAAGACCTACGGCCACATGTCGGCCGGGATGATCTGCTCGGCCGCCGAGCTCGGCCTCAGCAGCGACGGCGACGGCATCATCGTGCTGCCCGCCGACGCCGGCGCACCGGGCGACGACGCGTTCGAGGTGCTCGGGCTGCACGACGACGTGATCGAGTTCGAGATCAACCCCGACCGCGCCTACGCGCTGAGCCTGCGCGGCATCGCCCGCGAGGCCGCGCTCGCCTACGACGTCGCCTTCACCGACCCCGCCGCCCGCGAGGTCCCCGCTGCCGACGGCGACGGCTACCCGGTCGTCCTCGACGACCCCGAGGGCTGCCCGCTGTTCGTCGCCCGCCTCGTCGAGGGCTTCGACCCCATGGCGCCCACCCCCGACTGGATGGCCCGACGGCTCACCCAGGCCGGCATGCGGCCCATCTCGCTGGCCGTCGACGTCACCAACTACGTGATGCTCGAGATCGGGCGCCCGATCCACGGCTACGACGCCGACCGGCTCACCGGGCCGATCGTCGTACGCCGGGCGCGCGAGGGCGAGCGGCTGACGACCCTCGACGGGACCGACCGGGTCCTGTCGGGCCAGGACCTCGTCGTCACCGACGACTCGGGGCTGATCGGCCTCGGCGGCGTGATGGGTGGCCAGGCCACCGAGATCTCGGCGACGACGACGCGGGTGCTGGTCGAGGCGGCCCACTGGGACGCCACGTCGATGTTCCGCACCGGCAAGCGCCACAAGATCTCCTCGGAGGCCGGCAAGCGCAACGAGCGCGGGGCCGACCCGACGGTCACCGAGGCCGCGGCCGACCGCGTCGTGGAGCTGCTGGTGGCCCACGGCGGCGCGACGGCCGCACCCGGCGTCACCGTCGTCGGAGCCGCTCCGCAGCCCGGCCCGATCTGCCTCCACGCCGACCTCCCGGCGCGCATCAGCGGCATGCCCATCAGCGCCGGGACCACCGTCGCCCACCTGCGCGCCGTCGGGTGCCGGGTCGAGGGCGACGGCGGGGGCGACGGGCTCCTGACCGTCACCCCGCCGCCCTGGCGCCCCGACATCACCGACCCCTACGACCTGGTCGAGGAGGTCGCCCGCATCGTCGGCTACGACGAGGTGCCGTCGGTGCTGCCGACCCCCGGTGCCGGTCGAGGTCTGACCCGTGACCAGCGCCTGCGCCGACGGGTGGGCCGCACGCTCGCCGGTGCCGGGTGCGTCGAGGTGATCAGCTTCCCGTTCGTCGGCGACGCCGCGCTCGACCAGCTCGGCCTGCCCGCCGACGACCCGCGCCGTCACACCGTCCGTCTGGCCAACCCGCTCAGCAGCGAGGAGCCCGGCTACACCACCACGCTGCTGCCGGGCCTGCTCAAGGCCGCGGCGCGCAACCTCGGCCGCGGCGCCCCGGGCGTGGCGCTCTTCGAGACCGGCACCGTCGCCTTCCCGGTCGACCGTGGACCGGCGCCGATCTACGGCGTCGACTGGCGCCCCTCCGAGGCCGAGCTCGCCAAGCTCGTCGAGAGCCTGCCGCGTCAGCCGCTGCACCTCGCCGTCGTGCTGGCCGGTGAGCGCGAGCGCGCCGGCTGGTGGGGTGCGGGCCGCGACGTGGGCTGGTCCGACGCGATCGCCGTCGTACGTCGGCTGGCCGACGAGCTGGGGGTCACGCTGGAGGTCCGGGCCGGGTCCCTCGCCCCGTGGCACCCCGGTCGCTGCGCCGAGCTGCTCGTCGACGGGGTGAGCCTGGGTCACGCCGGCGAGCTGCACCCCAACGCCTGCCGCGCCACCGGCCTCCCGCCGCGCAGCGCCGCGCTCGAGATCGACCTCGACGTCCTGCTGGCCGCGGTCCCCGAGGCCGTCGTGGGGCCTGACTTCTCGTCGTACCCGCTGGCCAAGGAGGACGTCGCCCTGCTCGTCGACTCCTCGGTGACGGTCGCCGAGGTCGAGAGCGCGCTGCGCGAGGGTGCCGGAGACCTGCTCGAGTCGATCCGACTGTTCGACGTCTACACCGGTGAGCAGGTCGGCGAGGGACGCCGGTCGCTGGCCTTCGCCCTGCGCTTCCGGGCTCCCGACCGCACGCTCACCGACGACGAGACCGCAGCGGCGCGCGATGCCGCGGTGGCGGCGGCGACCGAGCGCACCGGGGCCACCCAGCGATGACGCCCGAGGCCTGACCCCGGTGCTGCGGCTGCTCGACGAGGTCTCCTACGGCGGACACGCCGTCACCGGCGAGCGCAGCCAGGCGCTGCTCGCCGCCCTCGCGGCAGCCCGCGGGCGTGCCGTCGTCGAGTCCGACCTGGTCGAGGCGGTGTGGGCCGACGACGTGCCGGCCAACCCGGCCAAGGCCCTCCAGGTCGTGGTCAGTCGCACCCGGTCGCAGACCGCGGCCGAGGTCGTCGTACGCGTCGACGGTGGCTACCGCCTCGGCGTCACCGGCGACGATCTCGACGTGGCGGTCCTCGCCCAGCGCGTGCGCGACGCGGTGCGGGCCGAGGCGTCCGGCGACGCCACCGGGGCCCGCGACCGCGCCCGGACCGCGCTGGCCGTGACGGTCGCCCGGGGCGCCGAGGTGGCCCCGCTCGCCGACCTGCGCGACGACGCCCGCCGCGACCTGGTCACCGCCACGGCCGTGCTCGGACGGTCCCTGGCCGCGCTCGGCCAGCACGACGAGGCCCTCGCCCACCTCGAGACGCTCGCCGACCCCGACGAGGCGACCCTCGCCGAGCTGCTGCGCAGCGAGTCCGCGGTCCATGGCGCTCCCGTCGCCCTGGCCCGCTACGAGCAGCACCGCGGGGAGGTGCGCGACCGGTTGGGCGTCGACACCGGTCCGGCCCTCCAGGCGGTGCACGCTGCGCTGCTGGCCGCCGACAACCCCGTGCGCAGCGGCGTCCACTACGACGCGACCCCGCTCGTGGGTCGCGACGACGACGTACGCCGGCTGCGCGCGCTGGTCCGCCAGTCGCGGGTGACCTCGATCCTGGGTCCGGGCGGGCTCGGCAAGACCCGGCTGGCCCACCTGCTCGGTCGCGAGGCCGACCAGTCGGTCGTCCACTTCGTCGAGCTCGCCGGCGTCGCCTCGCCCGACGACGTGGTCGGTGAGGTCGGCTCGGCGCTCGGCGTGCGCGACTCCGTCAGCGGACGCCGGGTGCTCACCGCCGAGCAGCGCGCCGACGTACGCGGCCGGATCGCCCAGCAGCTCGACCAGGTGCCCACCCTGCTCATCCTCGACAACTGCGAGCACGTCGTCGACGCTGTCGCCGACCTCGTCGCCCCGCTCGTGGCCGCCACCCGGGACCTGCGCGTCGTCACGACCACCCGTGCCCCGCTCGGCATCGCCGCCGAGCGGGTCTTCGCCCTGGGCCAGCTCACCGACGACGCCGGCGTCGAGCTCTTCGGCCAACGGGCCGAGGCCGCGCGCCCCGGCGTACGCCTCGACGACGACGCCGTACGCCGCGTGGTCGCCCGGCTCGACGGGCTGCCACTGGCCATCGAGCTGGCGGCCGCCAAGGTCCGGGCCATGTCGGTGGCCGACATCGACCGCCGTCTCGACGACCGTTTCGCGCTGCTGCGGGGGAGCGACCGGGGCGCCCCCGACCGGCACCAGACGCTGCTGGCCGTCATCGACTGGTCCTGGAACCTGCTCGGCGAGGCCGACCGGCGCGCCCTGCGCCGGCTGTCCGTCTTCCACGACGGGTTCGCGCTCGACGGCGCCGACGCCGTGCTGGGCCACGACGCGCTCGGTGCGCTCGAGTCGCTGGCCGGCCAGAGCCTGCTCACGGTCCGCGACGCAGCCGACGGTGCCGACGCCCTGCGCTACCGGATGCTCGAGACCGTCCGTGAGTTCGGGCGGTCCCGCCTCGTCGAGGGCGGCGAGGAGGACGACGCCCGGGCCACGCTGCGGGCGTGGGCGACCGACCTGGCAGCCAGGTCGCTCGACGGCCTCCACGGCCTCGACCAGATCGCCGTGGTGCGCCACCTCGCGATCGAGGACAACAACCTGGCCGACGTGCTGCGCGAGGCGCTCGTCCACGACGACCCCGAGACGGTGGTGGTCCTGCTCGCCGCCCTGGGTGCCTGTTGGACGATCCGCGGCGAGCACGCCCGCGTCATCGCCCTGCTCGGGGCCTTCGAGGAGCTCGTCGCGACCTGGGAGCCGCCGCCGGCTCTCGCCGACGCCACCAGCCGGGCCGCCGCGGCGCTGGTCATGAACACCGCCGTCGCCGAGATGGTGCAGCCCGCCCGGGCGCGTGCCCTGCTCGACCAGCTCGGTCCCCGGTCGAGCGATCCCGGCACCCGCGCGCTGTCCCGGGTGATGACCTCGACCGACACCGTTGCGGCGCCCGAGCTGATGGCCTACGCCGACGACCCCGACCGGCACGTCGCGATGCTCGCGCTGCAGTGGGCCAGCCACGGGCTGGAGAACAACGGCGACCCCGAGGGCGCGGCAGCCGCCTCGCTGCGGGCCATCGACCTGTGGCGTGAGGAGGACGGCGTCTGGACCCGGGCCCTGCAGCACACCCAGCTTGCCGGCATCTACTCCCAGCTCGGCCGCATCGAGCTCGCCACCCCGCACGCCGTCGCCGCCCTCGAGGTCCTCGACGCGCTCGCAGCCGACGACGACGCGATCCAGCTGCGCGCCATCCTGGCCTTCGCGGCCATGACCGACGGCCGGCTCGGCGACGCCGCGCGACTGCTGGACGAGATGAGCGCACGCCGCAGCACCGGTATGTGGGGAGGCACCATCATCGTCCCCGCCACCCGCGCCGAGCTCCAGCTGGCCCGCGGAGACGTGCCCGGTGGGCTGGCGCTCTTCGACGAGGCGGTCGCCCACGTGCGGGTCCTGAGGTTCCCGGGCTTCGCGTTGTCGGCCGGCTACGAGCCGTGGACCCTGTTCGCCGAGAGCGCCGCGGTCAGCGCCCAAGCCCGCCACGGCAGCGCGCCCGGCGGTGACGACCTCCACCGCGTGCTGAGCGCCAAGGCCGCCGGCGTCCTCGACCCGACGCGCGGGCGACTCGACTACCCCGTGGTCGGCTGCGTCCTGTTCGGGCTCGGCGCGTGGGCGTTGCTGCGGGAGGGGTCCGTCGACCGAGGGCTGACCCTCCTGGCGCTCGCGGAGCGGTTCGCCTACAGCCGCTACTCCCCGTCGATGGCGTGGGAGTCCATGGTCGCGGCGGCCGATGCCTTGGCTCCGGGGGAGCTCGAGCGCCGCGTCGCGTCGTACGACGGCCGGCGCGGCGCCAGCGTGCTCGACGAGGCCCATGCGGCGATCTCCGAGCTCGGGTCTGCAACTTCCGCCCGGCTCGGTGCGTCGAAGAGGACATGAGCTACTCGGAGCGCCCGACCCTTCCCTTCCTGCCCGTCCGTCTGACCGCCCGCCTGACCGTCGCAGCCGCAGCGCTGCTGGTCCTCGGGGCCTGCGGCGACGACGCCCCCGAGACGGCCGACCAGCCCGACGGCGGCACCCGACCGGGATACCCGGCCGCGGTCACCGACTCGGCCTCGGACACCCCGGCCACGGTCGACCCGCCGACCGACCCGAGCCCGAGCGAGCCGACGTCCACCTCCAGCCCGTCCAAGTCGCCGAGCGAGCCCAGCGAGCCGACCTCGTCGGCGACCACGGACCCGGACCCGCAGCCCGAGCTGATCGCGTACGCCGGCGGCGAGGCCCAGCCGCCCCTCATCGAGAACCGGGCCGACGCGCGTCGGCTCACGGGGGCGCCGAAGGACTTCCAGGACTTCATCGGGCGCGCCGCGGAGAAGGTCAACCAGCGCGCCGACTGCGACGGGGCCGCCGTCGGCATCACGGTCGACGCGCTGCGCACCGACGGCTACGCGGTCGGTGCGGTCAACGAGTGCGGGGGCTACGCCGCGATGTGGGCGAAGGTCGACGGTGCCTGGCGCGAGATCGAGGGCACCCAGGACACCTGGGACTGCGCAGTGCTGAAGCAGTACCGCGTGCCCAGTGACCTCCTGCTGGGCAGCCAGACCTGCTTCGACTACGGCGGGGACAAGAAGGAGCACGCCTACCACCAGGCCTGACCCGACCGCCCCCACCGTCGGTCGAGGTGCGAAGGCCGCCCCCACGTCGGTCTAGGTGCGAAGGCCGCCAGGCCTGAGCCTCGAGACCACCGCAGCCGACGCACCCACCCCACGCCCGGCCAGGTGCGAAGGCCGCCCCCACGCCGGTCGAGGTGCGAAGGCCGCCAGGCCTGAGCCTCGAGACCGCCGCAGCCGACGCACCCACCCCACGCCCGGCCAGGAGGTCGGCGCCGGGGCAGCTACATCTTGCGCGAGTAGGACCTCACGGCGAGCGGCGCGAACACCGCGACGACCACCGCGCAGCCCAGCAGCGCCCACCCGACCTCGGCGGTGACCTGGCCGTCGTTCATCAGGTCACGCACGGCCGAGACGACGTGGCTGACCGGGTTGACCTTCACGAACGCCGCGAGCCAGCCGGGCAGGGTGCTCGACGGGACGAACGCGTTCGACAGGAACGTCAGCGGGAACATGACCATCATCGAGATCCCCTGCACGCTCTGCGCGGTGCGAGCGACGGTGCCGAGCCAGGTGAAGATCCAGGCGAGCGACCAGCCGGCGGCGATGGTGAGCAGGATGCCGGCCAGGGTCCCGAGGACCCCGCCGCCGGGGCGGAAGCCCATGGCCAGGCCGGTGGCGACGGTCAGGACGGCCGCTGTGGCGTAGCGCAGCAGGTCGGCGACCATCGGGCCGGCGAGCGGGGCGATCCGCGCGATCGGGAGGGACTTGAACCGGTCGAAGACGCCCTTGTCCATGTCCTCGCGCAGCTGGATCCCGGTGGCCATGCACGCCGTGAGCGCGGTCTGGGCCAGGATGCCGGGGATGATGATCGGCAGGTAGCTCGCGACGTCACCGGAGATCGCGCCGCCGAAGATGTAGGCGAACATCGCGGTGAAGAGCAGCGGCTGGATCGTGACGTCGAAGAACTGCTCGGGGTTGCGGCGCATCTTCTTGGTCGCGCGCCAGGCCATCGACAGCGTCTGGCCGACGGTGTCCTGGAGCGAGACGTGCGGGGCGAGGTCGCGGGCCGGGTGGGTGGCCCGGTCGACGTCGACGGCCGGGGTGAGGAGGGTGCTCATCAGGAGGCTTCCTTGACGGTGTCGGTGTCGGTGTCGGCGTCGGTGTCGGCGTCGGTGCCGTGCCCGGTCAGGGCCAGGAACACCTCGTCGAGGGTGGGCTTGGCGACGCTGACCGAGGCGATCGAGACCTCGGCCTGGCGCAGGGCGATGAGGACGTCGGCCGCCCGGTCGGCGTCGGTGAGGGCGACGTTGAGCCCGCCCGACTCGGGGGTGAGGACCGGTTCCTCGCCGAGCAGGCGTCGTACGACGTCGGCGGCCTCGGCGATCCGGCTCCGGTCGGTGAGCCGCAGCTGCAGCGTCGAGGTGCCGACCGACGACTTCAGCTCGTCGGGGGTGCCCTCGGCGACGGTCCGGCCGCGGTCGATCACCGCGATCCGGTCGGCGAGCTGGTCGGCCTCGTCGAGGTACTGGGTCGTGAGCAGGACCGTGCAGCCGTCGGCGACGAGGGAGCGGATCGTGTCCCACATCTGGCCGCGGGTGCGGGGGTCCAGGCCGGTGGTGGGCTCGTCGAGGAAGATCAGCGGCGGACGGGTGATCAGGCTGGCCGCCAGGTCGAGACGACGGCGCATGCCGCCGGAGAACCGCGAGATGGGCCGGTTCGCGGCCTCCTCGAGCCCGAAGCTGCCGAGCAGCTCCGCGGCGGTGGCCTTGGCCCGGCGCGAGGTGAGGCCCTGGAGCCGACCGAAGAGCCAGAGGTTCTCGCGGGCGGTGAGGTTCTCGTCCACCGAGGCGTACTGCCCGGTGACCCCGACCAGCTGGCGCACCTCGTGGGCGCGGCTCGCGACGTCGACCCCGAAGATCTCGGCGTGGCCGCCGTCGATCGGCAGCAACGTCGCGAGCATCCGGATCATCGTGGTCTTGCCGGCCCCGTTGGGGCCGAGCACGCCGAACACCTCGCCGCGGCGTACGTCGAGATCGACGCCGTCGACAGCGCGGGAGCTGCCGAAGGTCTTGACGAGCCCGGTGGCGTGGACGGCGAGGTCGCCGCCCGGGACGTGGAGTGTGGTCATGCCACGACTCTCGCCCCGGGCGGTTTCAGACCGCCTTCACGCCGGTTTCACGGCGCGGTCTCACGTGCTGGTGTCAGCGGGCCCTGATCGTGTAGCGCCCGGTCGTGGTCGCCTTGTTGCCGGCTCGGTCGTAGGCGGTCCCCGTCCAGGTCACCACGGTCGACCGACCGGCCTTGCGCGACCGCGTCGTGACCTTGCAGGACGCCACGCCGGACAGCGTGTCGGTGGCCTTGCAGGTCAGCTTCCGCTTCGCGGTGTACGTCGCCCCGTTGCGGGCACCGGTCACCCTGACGACCGGCTTGGTCCGGTCGATGCTGACCGTGACGCGCGCGGTGGCCGAGCGCCCCTGATCATCGGTGATCGTGCGGGTGACGACCTGGCTCCGGCCGTTGGCGGACAGGGTCGTGGGTGCCGGGCAGGTGACCGGGCGGCTCCCGCTGCACGTGAACGACGCCCGCACCGGGGTGCGGTACCAGCCGCCCGAGCGCGGCTTCGCGCTGGTGAGCGTCGCCCTGATCGCCGGGGCCGTGTAGGAGACCGTCTCGACGGTGGTGGCCCCGCTGGGGCTGATGTCGTCGCCGTCGACCGTGGCGAGGAGGGACGCTGTGCCGACCGTGGTCGAGCCGTGGAGCACGGCCGTGTAGTCGCCGTCGCCGAGGTCGGTCACCGGGCCGAGGCTCTGGCCGGGGTCCGTGCTCGACAGGGTCACGTGCAGCCCGGGGAGCCCCGTGCTACCGCTGGTGCGCGGGGACACCGTCACCACCGTGGTGGCGGTGCCGCTGGCCGGCAGCTCGACGGAGCCGAGCGTGACGCCGACGGAGGTGATCGGGCCGAGGTCGTAGGTGAGCTGGAGGAAGCCGTCCGTGTCGGGTTCGGCCAGGCCCTGGCCGCCACCGGGGGGTGCGAGCGTCGAGCCGCCGCCGCCCGCGGCGCCGTAGTAGCGGTTGTCCCCGCCACCGCCCCCGCCGTACAGGCCACCGCCCCCGCCGCCGGCACCGGCGTTCTCCTGAACAGTAGGCACGTAGTCCGGTCCGGTGCGCCCGCCACCGACCCCGCCGCTGCCGAGCATGCCGTCGCCACCCCGGGAGATCCGGTCGAAGCCGTCGCTGGCTGCCCCACCGGCGCCGCCGGCGGTCGCCGTACCGGGCTGGCCGCCGTCCACCGCGCCGCGGCTGCCCGCGTAGCCGCCGCCGGCCGCGTCCGCGTCGGCGCCCGGGATGACGTTGTCGTAGCCGAATCCCGCCCCGCCTCCGCCGGCCGCGACGAGGATTCGCGAGGCGAGGGAGTCGCACCCGGAATCCTCCGGTGCGCAGCTGCGCAGGTCGGTCGCGCCGCCGCCGCCCGCGCCGACCCGGCTGGCCCCGCCGCCGGCACCGCCGCCGTTCCAGCCCGCAGCACCGCCGCCGTCGCCGTTGTCGCCGCCGCGCCCGCCGACGTTGACGCTGTAGACGGTGCCGGGCACGACGTCGAGGACCGTCGACACCACCGAGCCGCGTCCGCCCAGCGCGGTGAGGCCGGAGCCGTCGTTGGGGGTGGCACTGCCGCCGGAGGCGCCGTAGGCGCTCACCTCGAGCGACGTGACGCCCGCGGGAACGATGAAGCTGTCCGGTGCGCCGGTGTAGCCGAAGTCGGCCGTGACGTAGTGGGGGCCGTCGGCCGGGACGTACGGCGCCGGGTCGGCCTGGGCCGGGTTGCCGCCCAGTCCGGCCAGCGCCAGCAGCGGTGCCACCGGCACGAGCACGAGGGCGGCTCGCAGGCCGCGGGCAGTGGGAGGGCGAAGGGGCACGGCGGGCACGGGATCTCCGGTTCTGTGGGACGGGTCCCGTGACGCTAGGCGGCGGGACCGGTGCCTGTCCTCGAAACCGGAGGAATGGCCGCGTCGTGCGTCCTGCGCATCAGTCGAGCGGCGGGCTGAGGGCGGCGGCCAGCTCGTCGTACGCCGCCCGGTCGCCACCGACCTGGATCCCCTCGGGGCCGCGCCGCTTCCACCACGCCGCGTCGAGGTCGGCCCCGCTGCCGCTGACGACGGCCGACGGCGCGGTGCCCGGGTCGTCGACCACGAGCAGGTGCGGGCCGTCGTAGCGCTTGCCGGACTCCGGGTGCGTGCCCAGGAAGGTGCAGGGGCGGACCCACAGCGACGTCGCGACGTCGGTCAGGTCGACCCGGACGAGGTACGCCCCCGGCTCGATGCGACCCCACGCAGGCGCCGCCCCGCCGTACATCACCTCGAGCAGCTCGGCGACGCCGTCGGCGGCCAGGGCCGGGTCGAGCGGGGTGACGGCACCGGCGGTCTGCTCGGCGTCGAGGCGGTGGATGAGCGCCTCGTGGGCCTGGCGGCGCAGGGTGAAGGCCACGGTCCGCCCGTCGGGGACGTGGTCGGCCCACGACCAGGCCGGCTCGTCCGGGTCTAGCCCGGTGAGCGCGTCGACCAGGCCGGCCGAGAGGTCGGCGTACTGCTCCATCAGACCGGGGTAGGAGTCGGCGCGCGCGGGGCGGCGCTCCTCGTCGGGTGGCCCGTCGGGACGGTGGGTCATCGCCTCGCTCCAGAACCACTGCACCCCGGCGAGGTGCCACACCAGCTCGGCGGCGTCCCAGTCCGGGCACGCCGGCACCCGGGCGGTGGGATCGCAGTCGCTCAAGACCGCGGCGAAGCGGGCGGACTCGGCCTGGATGTGGTCGAGGTAGGACGCGGGGCTCAGACGGGTGCCAGTCATGCCGGCACCGTAGGCGGCCACCGGGACTCTCCGCGTCCTGATATCCACCCGGCCGCAACCCGTTGTGCATGATAATTCCGGCGCATGTATGGTGATGCACATGACGACGACGTCCCCCTCCCGACCCCGTGTCGCGGTCGCCGGAGCCAGCGGGTACGCCGGCGGCGAGGCCCTGCGCCTCCTCCTCGGCCATCCCGCGGTCGAGATCGGCACGCTCACCGCTGGCTCCAACGCCGGCGAGGCGCTCGGCTCCCTGCAACCCCATCTGGTCCCACTGGCCGATCGCGTCCTGGAGCGCACGGACGCCGACACGCTGGGCGGCCACGACGTCGTCGTGCTGGCCCTGCCGCACGGGCAGTCCGCCGCGCTGGCCCGCGAGCTGGGCGACGACGTGCTCGTCATCGACTGCGGTGCCGACTTCCGGCTCGCCGACCCGGGCGTCTGGGAGAGGTTCTACGGCGGCGAGCACGCCGGGCAGTGGCCCTACGGACTGCCCGAGCTGCTGCACCCCGACGGCACCCGCCAGCGCGACGTCCTGCGCGGGGCGCGGCGGATCGCCGTACCCGGGTGCTACCCGACGGTCAGCACCCTGACCCTCGCGCCCGCGCTGGCGGCCGGACTCGTCGAGCCCGACGTCGTCGTCGTGGCCGCCTCCGGCACCAGTGGGGCCGGCAAGGCCGCCAAGACCCACCTGCTCGGCAGCGAGATCATGGGCAACGCCAGCGCCTACGGCGTGGGCGGCGGGCACCGGCACACGCCCGAGATCACCCAGAACCTCGCCCCCCTCGCCGCTGCCGGCGCCGAGCTGCGGGTCAGCTTCACCCCGCTGCTCGTGCCCATGTCACGGGGCATCCTCGCGACCTGCAGCGCCCCGGTGCGCGATGGCGTGTCGGCCGACGACGCCTACACCGCCTACGCCGAGGCCTACGCCGACGAGCCGTTCGTGCGAGTCCTGCCCCCCGGGCAGTGGCCGCAGACCAAGTCCGTGCTCGGCTCCAACGCCGTGCACCTCCAGGTCACCGTCGACGAGACCGCCGGGCGCCTCGTCGCAGTCGGTGCCGTCGACAACCTCGCCAAGGGCACCGCCGGCGCCGCCGTGCAGTGCCTCAACCTCGCCCTGGGTCTCGACGAGACCCTCGGCCTTTCCACCGTAGGACTTGCCCCATGAGCACCATCCACCAGTTCCCCGAGAAGCTCGCCGTCCTCAAGCTCGCGTCCGGCGCCGACGTGCCCGAGTGGGCCGAGTCGTCCTCGCTCTTCTCCATCACCGCCTCGGCGACCGAGACGTCCCTGGTCTGCGCCGGCCGATCGGTGCCCACCAAGGTGCCCGGCGACCGCGGCCTGACCGGCTTCACGCTCGCCGACGCCGGTACGTCGACCACCACCGGCGTCCTGGTCGACCTCCTGACGCCCCTGGCCGAGGACGACGTGACGGTGCACGTGATCACCACCTTCACGACCGTGTGGGTGCTGGTGCCGGCCCCCGAGGTCGAGCGCGCGACCGAGGCCTGGCGACGACGGGGCCACACCGTCGAGCCCGCCCCCCTCGCCTAGTCGCGATCCCAGCCCAGCCCAGGAGCACCCCATGTCCGTCACCACCCCCGCCGGCTTCACCGCGTCCGGCGTCGCCGCAGGCCTCAAGTCCAGCGGCGGCGACGACGTCGCCCTGGTCGTCAACCAGGGCCCGACCTTCGACTCGGCCTCGGTCTTCACCGCCAACCGCTGCCAGGCCAATCCGGTCCTGTGGAGCAAGGAGGTCGTCAAGGACGGCGTCGTGCGCGCCGTCGTCCTCAACTCCGGCGGTGCCAACTGCTACACGGGGCCCGAGGGGTTCCAGACGACCCACGCCGTCGCCGAGCGCGTGGGGGAGCACCTCGGCATCGGCGCCGTCGACGTCGTCGTGTGCTCGACCGGCCTGATCGGCTTGACCAACCCGCGCGACAAGGTGCTCGCCGGTGTGGACGCCGCTGCCGCCGCCCTCGCCGCCGACGGCGGCGACGCGGCGGCCCACGCGATCATGACCACCGACTCGGTCAGCAAGCAGGCCGTCGTCGAGGGCGCCGGGTGGAGCATCGGCGGCATGGCCAAGGGCGCCGGCATGCTCGCACCGGCCCTCGCCACGATGCTCGTCGTCATCACCACCGACGCCGTCGTCCCCGCCGCCGACCTCGACCAGGCCCTGCGCGCCGCGACCCGGGTCAGCTTCGACCGGCTCGACTCCGACGGCTGCATGTCGACCAACGACACCGTGACCGTGATGGCGAGCGGGGCCAGCGGCATCACGCCGGCCCTGCCCGACTTCACCGAGGCGCTGACCCAGCTCTGCACCGACCTGGCCATGCAGCTGCTCCGCGACGCCGAGGGCTCCGACCACGACATCGCCATCACCACGCTCAACGCGGCCAGCGAGGACGACGCCGTCGAGGTCGGCCGCAGCGTGGCACGCAGCAACCTCTTCAAGGCCGCCGTCTTCGGCAAGGACCCCAACTGGGGCCGCGTGCTGGCCTCCATCGGCACCACCTCCGCCGCGTTCGACCCCGCCGACCTCGACGTCGCGATCAACGGCGTCTGGGTCTGCCGTCGCTCGACGCCCGACGAGGACCCCACCCTCGTCGACCTCGAGGCTCGCGAGGTCTCGGTGACCATCGACCTCAAGTCCGGCTCCGAGCGCGCCACGGTCTGGACCAACGACCTCACCCACGCCTACGTCCACGAGAACAGCGCCTATTCCTCATGAACAACGACAGCGCCACCGGCGCGTTCGACTCCAGCAAGCCCGACCAGGCCAAGGCCCGCACCCTCGCGGGTGCCCTGCCGTGGCTCAAGCGCTACCACGGCAAGATCGTGGTGGTGAAGTACGGCGGCAACGCCATGACCGACGACGCGCTCAAGCGCGACTTCGCCGAGGACGTCGTCTTCCTGCGGCTCGCCGGGTTCAAGCCCGTCGTCGTCCACGGCGGCGGCCCCCAGATCTCCGCGATGCTCGACCAGCTCGGCATCGAGTCCGAGTTCCGCGGCGGCCTGCGCGTCACCACGCCCGAGGCGATGGAGGTGGTCCGGATGGTGCTGGTCGGCAAGGTCCAGCGCGAGCTGGTCGGCCTGATCAACGACCACGGACCGCTCGCGGTCGGCCTGTCCGGCGAGGACGCCGGGCTGTTCACCGCTACCCAGACCAACACCGTCGTCGACGGCGAGGAGGTCGACCTCGGCCTGGTCGGCGAGGTCACCCACGTGCGGCCCGAGGCGGTGCTCGACATCATCGAGGCCGGCCGCATCCCCGTCGTCTCCAGCGTCGCCCCCGACGCCGACGGCGTGATCCACAACGTCAACGCCGACTCCGCGGCGGCCTCGCTGGCCATCGCGCTCGGCGCCGAGAAGCTCCTGGTGCTCACCGACGTCGAGGGCCTGTTCCTCGACTGGCCGAGCTCCGACGACGTCATCGGTGAGATCAGCCCCGAGTCGCTGGCCGAGCTGCTGCCCGGGCTCGCCAGCGGCATGGTGCCCAAGATGAAGGCCTGCCTGCAGGCCGTCGAGGGCGGCGTGCCCCGCGCGACCGTCGTCGACGGGCGCGAGCCGCACGCCGTGCTCCTCGAGCTGTTCACCAAGGAGGGCGTCGGCACCCAGGTCCTGCCCGGCGTCGAGACCCTGACCCGCAAGGCGAGGGACACCGGCCATGGCTGACCCGCACCAGGAGCGCTACGCAGCCTCCCTCATGAACACCTTCGGTCCGCCCAGGCTCACGCTCGCGCGCGGCGAGGGCGCCCACGTCTGGGACACCGACGGCAAGGAGTACGTCGACCTGCTCGGCGGCATCGCCGTCAACGCCCTCGGGCACGCCCACCCGGCGCTCGTCGCAGCCGTGACCGAGCAGCTGTCGACGCTGGGCCACATCTCCAACTTCTTCGCCTCCGAGCCGCAGATCACCCTCGCCGAGCGTCTCCTCGCGCTGGTCACCGCTGACGGCGGTCGAGGTGCGAGCGAAGCGAGCCTCGAGACCCCGTCACCCGGCAAGGTCTTCTTCACCAACTCCGGGACCGAGGCCGTCGAGGCGGCGTTCAAGCTCACCCGCCGTACCGGACGCCCCCACGTCGTCGCCGCCGCAGGCGGGTTCCACGGCCGTACGATGGGCGCGCTCGCGCTGACGTCCAAGGAGGCCTACCGCACGCCGTTCGAGCCGCTGCCCGGCGACGTCACCTTCGTCCCGTACGGCGACGCCGACGCGCTCGCCGCCGCCGTGACCGACGAGACCGCCGCCGTCCTGCTCGAGCCGATCCAGGGCGAGGCCGGCGTCGTCGTCCCGCCCGAGGGCTACCTCGCCGCGGCCCGTGCCGTCGCCGACCGACACGGAGCACTGCTCTGGTTCGACGAGATCCAGACGGGAGTCGGCCGCACCGGGCTCTGGCTCGAGCACCACCGCAGCGGCGTCGTGCCCGATGTCGTCACGCTCGCCAAGGGGCTGGCCGGCGGCTTCCCGATCGGCGCCTGCATCGCGTTGGGTGCGGCCGGCGACCTGCTCCAGCCCGGCAACCACGGCACCACCTTCGGCGGCAACCCCGTGGCGTGCGCTGCGGCGCTCGCGGTCCTCGACACGATCGAGGCCGAGGGCCTGCTCGACCACGTGACCGTGCTGGGCCAGAAGCTGCGTGACGGCCTCCTGGCCGATCCGCGGGTCACCGAGGTGCGTGGCGAGGGGCTGCTGATCGGGCTCGACCTGGCGTCCGACGTGTCCGCCGACGTCGCCGCCGCCGCCCTGCGGGCCGGCTTCATCGTCAACAACCCGACCCCGCACCGCATCCGGCTCGCCCCGCCGCTGGTGCTGTCCGAGGCCGATGCCGCGGCGTTCCTCGAGGCCTGGCCCGCGATCCTCGACGACGCGATGGGGGAGTCCTGATGACCCTGCGTCACTTCCTGCGCGACGACGACCTCACCCCCGCCGAGCAGAGCCGCCTGCTCGACCTGGCCGCCGAGCTCAAGGCCGCTCCCTACTCGCGGCGCCCGCTCGAGGGCCCGCGCTCGGTGGCGATGATCTTCGACAAGCCCACCCTGCGCACCCAGGTGTCGTTCGGGGCGGGCATCGCCGAGCTGGGCGGCAACCCCATGCTCGTCGAGGGACGCCTGGCCGGCATCGGCGTGCGCGAGTCGGTCGAGGACGTCGCCCGCGTGCTGGCCCGCCAGGTCTCCGTCGTCGTCTGGCGCACGTTCTTCCAGGCCGATCTCGACACCATGGCCGCGCACGCCGGCGTCCCGGTCGTCAACGCGCTCACCGACGACTTCCACCCGTGCCAGCTGGTCGCCGACCTGCTCACGGTCCGCGAGCACAAGGGCGCGCTGGCCGGGCTGACCGTGGCCTTCGTCGGCGACGGTGCCTGCAACATGGGCAACTCGTGGCTGCTCGCCGGCGCCACCGCCGGCATGCACGTCCGGATCGCCGCCCCGGCGGGGTTCCAGCCGTCAGCGGAGATGTTCGCGCGGGCCACCGAGATCGGCACCGGGACCGGCGGATCCGCCACGGCGTACGACGAGCCCGAGAGCGCCGTGGCCGGCGCCGACGTCGTCGTCACCGACACGTGGATCTCGATGGGCAAGGAGGCCGAGGAGTCCGCCCGGACCGCGGTGTTCGCGCCCTACTCGCTGACCCCCGAGCTCCTGGCGCTGGCGCGTCCCGACGCGATCGCCCTGCACTGCCTGCCGGCCTACCGCGGCAAGGAGATCGCCGCCGAGGTCATCGACGGGCCGCAGAGCGTGGTCTGGGACGAGGCCGAGAACCGTCGCCACGCCCAGAAGGCGGTCCTGGCGTTCCTGCTCGAGGAGTCACGATGACCTCGAGCGGCTCGACGGCCGGTGCCCGGGTCCCGGTCACCAAGAACGCACGCCACCAGCTCATCGTCGAGCTGGTCGCGCACCACGAGGTCCACTCTCAAGGTGAGCTGGCCGACCTGCTGGCGGGCGAGGGCCTGAGGGTCACCCAGGCCACCCTGTCCCGCGACCTCGTCGAGCTCGACGCACTCAAGGTGCGTTCTGCGAGCGGTGCTCTCGTCTACGCCGTACCGGGCGAGGGCGGCGACCGCCGCCTGAAGTCGGGCGAGACCGCGGCCGGCGCCCAGCGACTCACCAAGCTGTGCGGTGAGCTCCTCGTCAGCGCGGAGGCCAGCGCCAACCTCGTCGTGCTGCGCACCCCGCCCGGGGCGGCGCAATACCTCGCCTCGGCGTTCGACAAGGCTGAGGTGCCCGACATCCTCGGCACCATCGCCGGCGACGACACCGTGCTGGTCATCGGCCGCGACCCCGGTGGCGGCGACGCCCTGGCTCGCCGCTTCCTCGCCCTCGCCGGCAGCGCCCCGGCACCCGATCCCCACTCCGCCCCTCATTCCGACAAGGAACTCTGATGTCCAAGGTCCTCACCTCCCTCCCAGTCGGCGAACGCGTCGGCATCGCCTTCTCCGGTGGTCTCGACACCTCTGTCGCCGTGGCCTGGATGCGCGCCAAGGGCGCCGTCCCGTGCACCTACACCGCCGACATCGGCCAGTACGACGAGCCCGACATCGAGAGCGTCCCCGTCCGGGCCCTCGAGTACGGCGCCGAGCTCGCCCGCCACGTCGACTGCAAGACCCAGCTCGTCGAGGAGGGCCTCGCCGCGATGGCGTGCGGCGCCTTCCACATCCGCAGCGGTGGACGCACCTACTTCAACACCACGCCGCTGGGCCGGGCGGTGACCGGCACGCTGCTGGTCCGGGCGATGCACGAGGACGGCGTCGACATCTGGGGCGACGGCTCGACGTTCAAGGGCAACGACATCGAGCGCTTCTACCGCTACGGCCTGCTCGCCAACCCCGAGCTGCGCATCTACAAGCCGTGGCTCGACGCCGACTTCGTCGCCGAGCTCGGCGGGCGCACCGAGATGAGCCAGTGGCTCGTCGCGCGGGGCCTGCCCTACCGCGACAGCCAGGAGAAGGCCTACTCCACCGACGCCAACATCTGGGGCGCGACCCACGAGGCCAAGACCCTCGAGCACCTCGACGTCTCGCTCGAGACCGTCGAGCCGATCATGGGCGTGAAGTTCTGGGACCCCGCGGTCGCCATCGACACCGAGGACGTCACGATCGCCTTCCGGGCGGGGCGTCCGGTCTCCATCGACGGCAAGCCCTTCGAGGACGTCGTCGAGCTGGTCCACCAGGCCAACGCGATCGGTGGTCGCCACGGGCTCGGCATGAGCGACCAGATCGAGAACCGCATCATCGAGGCCAAGTCCCGCGGCATCTACGAGGCGCCCGGCATGGCGCTGCTCTGGATCGCCTACGAGCGGCTGCTCAACGCCGTCCACAACGAGGACACCATCGCGCTCTACCACTCCGAGGGCCGGCGCCTGGGCCGCCTGCTCTACGAGGGCCGCTGGCTCGACCCGCAGGCCCTGATGCTCCGCGAGTCCATCCAGCGCTGGATCGCCTCCCTCGTGACCGGCGAGGTCACCCTGCGGCTGCGCCGCGGCGAGGACTACTCGGTGCTGCGTACCGACGGTCCGGCGTTCAGCTACCACCCCGACAAGCTCTCGATGGAGCGCACCGAGAGCGCCGCGTTCGGTCCCACCGACCGGATCGGCCAGCTCACGATGCGCAACCTCGACATCGCCGACTCGCGCGCCAAGCTCGAGCTCTACGCCCAGCAGCCGATCGAGCAGGGCCAGGTGCTGGTCGAGAACGGCACCCTGTTTGGCGAGATCGAGCAGGGGGGCTACGACCGCATCTCCCGCAACCCGCTCGCCGACGGCGACCGCAGCGACGAGGCCCTCGACGCCGCGGCCATGGAGTTCGGCACCGACTGATGCCCGGCCCCCGCCCGAGCGGGTCTCCTGACACGATGGTTCTCGTGTCACCCGCCGTACGCCGCCCCACCGCGCGGGTGCTCCCCGTGAGTCCCGGCGGCGCCGTCCTGCTCCTGCAGGACCAGGACCCGGCCCACCCGGGCATCCTGCGCTGGGGGAGCGTCGGTGGGGCCGTCGAGGTCGACCACGTCCTCGCCGCCGGCTGGTGGACACCCGACGACCTCGGGCGCGACGGCACCGCTGTCGCGCCCGAGCTGACCCACGCCATGCGAGCCGCCGTCGCCGGGATCGCCGCAGCAGAAGGAGCACCGTGAGCACCACCAACGAGGGCAAGCTCTGGGGCGGCCGGTTCGCCTCTGGACCCTCACCCGAGCTCGACGCCCTGTCCCGGTCGACCCACTTCGACTGGCGGCTGACGCCCTACGACCTCGCGGGGTCCCGCGCCCACGCCAACGCCCTGCGCCGTGCCGGTCTGCTCACCGACGACGACCACACCGAGTTGCTGCGCGGTCTCGACGTCCTGGGGGAGCGCTACGCCGCCGGCGTCCTGCTGCCCGACCCCAGCGACGAGGACGTGCACGGCGCGCTCGAGCGCCTGCTGCTCGACGAGGTCGGGTCCGACGTCGGGGGCAGGCTCCGGGCCGGCCGCAGCCGCAACGACCAGGTCGCGACGTTGTTCCGGATGTACCTGCGCGACCACCTGCGGCCGGTCGCGGGCGGGGTCCTCGACCTCGTCGACGTCCTCGCGACGCAGGCAGCGGCCCACGGCGATGCCGTGATGCCGGGCCGCACCCACCTCCAGCACGCGCAGCCGGTGCTCCTGGCCCACCACCTGCTCGCCCACGCCCAGCCCCTGCTGCGCGATGTCGACCGGCTGCTCGACTGGGACGCGCGGGTGGCGTCCGACTCGCCCTACGGCGCCGGTGCGCTCGCCGGCCAGACCCTCGGGCTCGACCCGACCCTGGTGGCCGTCGAGCTCGGGTTCACCGGCTCGTCGGCCAACTCCATCGACGGTACGTCGGCCCGCGACTTCGTCGCGGAGTTCGCCTACGTGTGTGCCCAGGTCGGGGTCGACGTGAGCCGGTTGGCGGAGGAGGTGATCCTCTGGTCCACCCGGGAGTTCGGCTTCGTCCGCCTGCACGACTCCTGGTCGACCGGGTCGAGCATCATGCCGCAGAAGAAGAACCCTGACATCGCCGAGCTGGCGCGGGGCAAGTCCGGTCGCCTCATCGGCAACCTGACCGGGCTCCTGGCGACCCTCAAGGCACTGCCGCTGGCCTACAACCGCGACCTGCAGGAGGACAAGGAGCCGGTCTTCGACTCCGTCGACACCCTCGAGGTGCTGCTGCCGGCCTTCGCCGGCATGGTTGCGACCCTGACCTTCGACACCGACCGGATGGCCGAGCTCGCGCCGCAGGGCTTCTCGCTGGCCACCGACGTCGCCGAGTGGCTCGTGCGCGAGGGGGTGCCGTTCCGCATCGCCCACGAGGTCGCCGGCGCGTGCGTCCAGCGGTGCGAGGAGCTCGGCGTCGAGCTCGACGAGCTCACCGACGAGCAGTACGCCGCCATCTCTCCGCACCTGCGACCTGCCGTCCGCGAGGTCCTCACGGTGGCGGGCTCGGTCGCCGCCCGGGATGGGCGTGGCGGTACCGCCCCGGTGCGGGTGCGCGAGCAGCTCGACGAGCTGCGGACACGCGTGGCGTCGTACCGTGCCCGGCTGGCCTGAGCTCCTCGGCCCCGCCGAGGAGGTCGCGCCACGGCTCCTCGGCGGGGTCCTGCGCAAGGACGGCGTCGCGGTCCGGATCACCGAGGTCGAGGCGTACGCCGGCGACACCGACCCGGGCTCGCACGCCTACCGCGGCCGGACCCCTCGGACCGAGGTGATGTTCGGCCCGCCCGGACGGCTCTACTGCTACCTGTCCTACGGGATGCACGTGTGCGCCAACGTCGTCGTGGGGGAGGCGGGGACCGCCGCGGCGGTGCTACTGCGCGCTGGGGAGGTCGTCGACGGCGTCGACGTGGCGCGCAAACGGCGGCCCGGCGTGGCCGACCGACAGCTGGCCCGCGGGCCCGGGCTGCTCTGCCGTGCTCTCGCGATCTCGCTCGACGACGACGGGTCCGACGTCGCGGACCACGGCAGCGGGCCGGTCACCTTGGACCTCCCCAACGAGGCGGTGGAGATCAGCCGCGGTCCGAGGACCGGTCTGCGCCTGGCCCCCGATCGGGTGTGGCGCTTCTGGATCACCGGGGATCCCAGTGTTTCCGGGCATCGCAGGCACCCGGCAGCGGTCCGGGAGACCCCCGGTTTGTGAACACAGGATGTCGTGCTCTAACGTTCTGGTTGTCGCGGTAAGCGACTCCCACTCGGGGCCCTCGGGCCCAAGCTCAACGGGAGTCTGCATGCCCGGCACCGGCTCCAGTAGCCGCCCAGCTCCTCGAGTTGACGCGGACGACACGGATCGGTAATGTTTACGAGGTTGCGCCAGATCGGGTCTGCAAGGATCTTGAGGGCGTATGCATCTGATGTTTGAGAACTCAACAGTGTGTCATAGTCGACGAATTAGTTTGTTGCTCGTCAATTGATTTTGATGGGTTAGTTTTTTTCGGCAATGATTCTGGCGATAGCTAGTAATCGTTTATTGTCGGGA